>NZ_SLWX01000004.1 GCF_004340525.1 Chromatocurvus halotolerans
ATGGAAGCTGTCATGCGTGTTCTCCTGTGGTCGACCAGGAGAACGGTACCGCTGGCTTAGCGGATAGAATAGAACGCCTCAGAATGAACGGTTACCCCGAACCGGCCATCTTAGTTGTCGCTAACCGGTAACGTTAATTGTCGCTCTACACATCAGTGCCATCATACCTGCGCCTCACCTGTTTCATCGTTTCTGCCGGGTATTGACCACTCATACACCAGACCATGATTGTCAGATCTAACCATCGTCGCTATAGTTAAACTCTACAAGGTTCTTAAAACATCTTGGAGGTTCTCCGTGTCAATGAAAGCAACCTCAGTTCGGCTGGATGATGAAACTCTCGAACGGGTCGGTCGTATGGCGGAGGCCATGGATAGGCCCCGTGCCTGGCTCATGGCACACGCCATCAAAAAGTTTGTTGAACAGGAAGAGTGGTTTATCCGGGAAGTGGAGCTTGGTATCGAAGCCGCCGATAAGGAACAACTAGAGGAACATGCTGACGTAAAGGCCAAATGGGAGGCCAAACGTGCAGCTTCAATGGACTGAGCCGGCGACGCAAGATCTCGATAAAATAGAGGAATATATTTCCAGAGAGAATAGTCCAATAGTTGCGACCGACGTCGTACTAGGAGTTATCGAGACAATAGAAATCGTATTGCCAGCTCATCCGCGGGCAGGCCGAATAGGTCGAGTTACCGGTACCCGTGAGTTCGTAATTGAAAGCATGCCCTTCATCGTCATCTACAGACAAGTCGGCTCTGACCGGTTGCAGGTTATCCGCGTACTTCACGATGCACAGCAATGGCCGCCTGCGAATTAGCAACGGGGTTCGGTAGTGAATCACACTGGCAATTCCGGATGCTCATTGGTTTGAGTCAGGCCGCCATGGCCAGCTCGGTTTCCTGTTGATAATACGATGCTTCGTATTCCGAAGGCGGGATATCGCCGATCATTAAACGGGCAGTACGCCAGCCTACGATTTGTCATGAATAGTTAGTGTCCCGAGAATTGGTGTAAATCCACGAGGGTAACACCCCATTCATCCTTGCCGCTGATCACGGAGAGGCACACGGATCGCGCTCCTGAGAGAAGTTCCTGCAGCCAATCAACGATGCTGGGGTCTTGCGCTTTCCCGACGGTTTTCATCTCCCCGTGATGAACGGACCTTGTACCCGCTCCAGACTCACCTCATGTTGGACAAGGCTCCGTCCTGACAATAGACTCATGACGATCACGCTCTTTAATGGTAAATAAATGAAATTCAGTGTCTCCCTAAAGTCGGCAGCACGCCTTATCGGACTGCCCTCGTTGCCGACAATCCGGTCTCTCCAAGGGATTGGCGAGGTATTCAGCGGCACGCGCTCATGCTGAATCGACGAGGCTTCCTGCATGGATTATCGACCCTTGGGTTTGGCTCAATGGCCGCAGGCTCAACATCATTCAGCCCTTACGCCTACGCGCAAATGCCGGCACTTGCCGACTATAAATCACTGGTGTGCGTTTTTCTTTACGGCGGCAACGACTCCTGGAATACACTCGTACCTTACAGCCAGGCAGAATACAGCGCATATGCACGATCTCGTGGTCTGGGTGAGACCTGGGGGTTGGCGTTAGAGCGATCGCAGCTATTACCCATCACGTCTGACGCAGGGGGAAGCGATGGCGCCACGTACGCACTTAATCCGAATCTTCGCGCCCTCCAACCATTGTACGACAGTGGGCGACTGGCAATTATTCCTTCTGTGGGGCCACTTCTTGAACCGACCACAAAAGAACAGTACGTCGACGCCAAGCGGACTGGACACCGGCTACCTGTACAACTCTTCTCCCACAACAATCAGCAGGATCAATGGCAATCGCTGAATGACGGAACTGACGGTCGAACGGGGTGGGGCGGTCGAATGGTCGACCAGTACGAGTCCGCAAACCCTGTAGGCTCCTTGCCAACGGCGCTGGCAGTCGGCACCCAATCGTTACTGATCACCGGCAACCGAAGCGTCCCACTAGTACTCGGTTATTCTGGCGAAGGAGAACTGCCGTTAATAACCTGGGGAGCAAAGTCTTCAGTGCGCGGGCAAATTCTTAAGGATATTTTCACTTCGTCTTCTGAACTGTCGTCAATCTACGGAAGAGCATACGGCGGTGCGAATATGCGCACGCTTCGATACACCGAGGTGCTTGGTCGAACACTTCAGAGCGCGCCAAATATCCCATCACTACCTGATTTCCTGCCAGCGGGCGCCGGATTAAAGCAACAGCTGCGCTCAGTAGCGAAACTTATTGCGATGCGCGAGCAGCTCGGTATGACGCGGCAACTTTTTTTCGTTTCGATGGGCGGCTTTGACAATCATGATGCGCTAATGACGGATCATCCCTTGCTACTCCAGCAGCTTGGTGACGCAATGCAGTCTTTTCAGGGCGCTATGGAGGAATTGGACGTTGCCAAGAGCGTCACCCTGTTTACCAGTTCGGATTTTGGGCGAACACTGACCTCCAATGGTGATGGTTCGGATCACGGATGGGCTGGCCTTCAGTTCGTGATGGGCGGATCTGTTCGCGGCCGACGAATGTACGGGTCCTATCCGATACTTGAGCTAGATTCCGAATCTGAAATTGGGAGCGGAATATTCATACCTGGGTTTTCAGCTGATCAGTACGCGGCAACTCTCGCGCGATGGTTTGGGGTCCCGAACGATCTCTTACCTAGTATTGCTCCAAACCTTGAGAATTTTTCTGTCCGAAATCTTGAGTTCCTCGCGTGAACGCTGCAAGCCGCAGGATCAACAAGAATACTCGGTTTTTTTGTTCGCAAGCCACATGGGGAAGCCGGCGTTCTCGACCGGGCGGCCAGGATCACACTGGCAATATGCCCAATGCCTTGGCGCTCGAGGCAGCCTCAGCAGCTCATGACGGCATTGACGACTCCGACCGCCATAACGGAGACAGAGCACGTGCATCTTTGAAACAGTGCGGCTCGCAAATTATTCTATTTTTTGTCCTATCTATGCTATCTGCGCTCGGACCCGCTCCATCTCTGGCGCAGGACTTCATCGAAGACGTACAGAAAATGTATATCGCCTACTACGGCCGTCCAGGCGATCCAGGTGGTTTAACATTTTGGTCATCCAAAATCCGCGAGGCGAATGGGGACCTGACGCTTATCGCTGAAAATTTCGGAAACTCAAAAGAGTTCACCGATAGATTTGGCTCCCTTAGTGACTCAGAGCTGGTGGATAACATTTATCTTCAGCTACTCGGACGATCTGCCGACCCCGAGGGATTGAATTTTTACGTTGGTAAACTCCAGTCGAATGAGCCTGGCTGGTCTCTTGCATCAATTGCGTTGCGAATTATTGACGGCGTTCCCAGAGGAAGCGCCGACGACAGTTTAATCGATAATAGGCTGGAATTTGCCGGCACATTTGTGCGGGCGGTGAGCGATGGGCTACTGACCTACGAGGGTGATGAACAGGCAAGTGCGCTCAGTTCTATTCTTAGCACGGTAACAATGGATCCTGACAGTCTCACTAACGCCATATCTTCAATCTACAATGACGGCGATAGTGATAACGTCGTGGATGTGTATGACCTTTGCCCGAGCACGTCCACTGGCATTGGGGTCGACTCGACTGGCTGTCCCGCGGTAGCACTGGACGCGTTCCGCTTTCTATCTCAATCAACATATGGCGTGCGCCCGGGAGATATCGATGCCCTCTTGCGCAATGGAACCGGACAGCTCGCCTATGATCGATGGCTGAAAGAACAAGCGAAACTCCCTCCCACCCTCTCGCTGAAGCTGGTAATTGATGAAATCAGGCGGCAAGGAGTTGCGTCCGCCACAGCTGAGGTACATGGCATTCGGACGGATGTCTGGATGCAAATTGCGATGACAGCCGAAGATCAGCTGCGGCAAAGAATGGCTTTCGCGCTTTCACAAATTTTCGTAATTTCAGATCAAGGTGCACCGAGCAAATATCCGCTAATGGTAGCCGACTTCTATGACACGCTTATCGCCCACGCACTCGGAAATTATCGTGACCTTTTTGAAGCGGTAACGCTTCATCCTGCAATGGGCTTGTACCTTTCCATGATGGGCAACAGGAAGTCACTCCCTGGCACAACGCTGCGCCCGGATGAAAATTATGCGCGAGAATCCATGCAGTTGTTCAGCATTGGTCTTTCTCTACTGAACCAGGATGGCACCAGGGTCGAGGACGCAACCGGAGCTGAGATTCCGACATATGGACAGGCCGAGGTTTCCTCCTTTGCACGTACATTTACCGGATGGAATTGGGCGTGTTGGTGGTACGCGACAGAAGGAAGCTGCAACTTCGAGGAAGTATCGGGCGAAAATTACGACGGCGCTGATCAAAACGGTGGCACGAGCAATCAAGTCAAGCCGATGGCGCATTATGAAAATTACCATGACTCGGACGAAAAGCAGTTGCTCACGTACAGCGGAGTAACTCCCATCGGGGGTGTGATACCCGCCGGCACTGACGGGCCCAGGGCTCTTGGCATGGCTCTTGATAATCTCTTCTATCATCCTAACGTTCCCCCTTTCATCTCGAGGCAACTCATTCAGCGACTAGTCACGAGCAACCCCTCACCTGGCTATGTTCAGCGGGTCGCGGACATGTTCAAGGATGACGGAACAGGCGTGCGTGGGAATCTGTTTGCCGTAGCAAGAGCCATTCTCCTGGATCCTGAGGCGAGACCTCAACCTGGCGCTGAAAAGGCAGGCAAGCTAAAAGAGCCATTGTTAAAGGTTTTGCAGACCTGGCGTGCCTTTAACGGAAGGACAGCGAATGGCAGGTTTACAACCCAGGCCTTCTGCTGCCCCGGCGCAGGGGACCCCAGATCCGTACTGGGGCAAAGCCCTAATCAATCGCCTTCGGTTTTCAACTTTTACAGTCCATTTTATTCGCCTGGAGGCGAGATAGCGCAACAGGGCCTGGTGTCCCCGGAGATGCAGCTTGCGCTAGAAAGCTTGCTGGGCCAGCAACTTTCATATTACGCCGTGCAGTCAATCTGGCGCTCCAGGCCAAACTCCAGCGACGAACTCCTACCCGACGACAAGTTCCACTCCGGTGCAGGCGACCTTCTGCACCTCGACTTCAGTCCGTATATCGACATGGCCGGTGAGCCAGATGCCTTGATGAATGCCTTATCAGAAACACTCTTTGGGGATTCGGATCAACTAAGCCCGCAATTACGTGACGGAATTCGACGGCTCATGGACGCTTACGGCCCAGGGCCGAGCCCCGACGCCGACAGCGAGCAAGTAGAAATCTGGCAACAACGACGTGTTCGAGAAGCGGTTTTTTTAATACTCGTTTCGCCGGAATTCGCGGTCCAATAAAATAACCTTTGACGGGCACCGGGCCCCGCTTGAGAGGCCTATGCGACGCACGATGTCTTGGCCAGCTCAGGTTTATTAGCTTTTCTATCGGTTTGACCAATCGGCTGCGAATTCAACGGGTCGAGGCAACACAGACGTTAAATCGGTTGCTCTGGTCTAGTTGCAATCTGGCGGCAAAACCACCTTCCAGCAAGCCGATATAGATAGCTCCCCACCATTCGTGCACCTCTGGTGATTCCCAGTTCACCGTCGCTGTCCCGGAGAACCTGGATAACTGACCCGTCAGCATCGAATTGAGCAATGATCCATGAACGATTTAACCAGGCCGGACAGACGGTCCCGAGGGTCAGTTTTATGTTGCCGTTGACATGCTCCTGCCATTGTTTGTATTTCAATGTCATGAAAGCGCTGAGAGCATGCGATGATGGCGCTTGGCCCCTGAACGGAAGGGGCCGGGTGGGCTCTGGATCAGCCTGGCACAAAACACATCTCCCGAGGCAGTAAATGAGAAAAGTCGAAATAACCAGGGAGCCCGTTGAGCTCTACAAAATTCTGAAGTTTGAAGGACTGACCACTACCGGCGGCGAAGCGAAGCTCCTCATCGGTGACGGTCAGGTCACTGTGAATGGTGAAACCGAGACCCGTCGGCGGCGCCAGATGGTCGACGGTGATGTTATTGGCTTTCGGGGCGAGGAGCTTCAATTGCAATTGCGGGCGGCTGTCTGACTCATTCCCTGAGGTGCTTCTCCCACCCGATGGGGATGGACCAGTATTCGATAACATCGCTCGGTAATCAAGAGCCGCTGCCGGGAGTAGCTCTGGTACCAGCGCTCAGTGGTCGCTGCAAGGCGAGCCAGCACACCGCTTTGAGAAAGTCTGCGTCCACATGCTTTTCCGCCAGTCCAATCAAAACCGGTCCCAACCCGACCATGCCGATGGCGAATCCACAAGCTGGTTTTTGCCATTCTTCGAGTGGTATTCTGCTCGAGACGTGCCCGCCAGAGCCCGATCCAAGCCTGTCTTCTTATGCTAGTGAGATGAAAACACAACGCAAACATACGTGAGTTGCGCGGGTACAAGCGTTAGCCAGAGCTGATTCTTTTAGACTACCGTGACTATTTGGATATCTGGATATGTCATTATATCGAGCAATGTATTTGAGCCGAAGGCGCACCCTGCAGGGGCATAATGTGCTCAAGGAAATTTTGCAGGAAGCTTCGGATCGGAATATGCGCAGGGCAGTAACCGGTTTGTTGATATCTGACGAAGAGTATTTCCTTCAGATACTGGAAGGCAGGTTAGCCGTACTATCCGGCCTGTTCGAAAAAATCTATAAAGACCACCGCCACTACGATGTCCGACTTGTGCTTTTTCATGCGGTGGATTCGCGTCTGTTTAAGAAGTGGTCGATGGGATCTTTACCCGCGGCCAGATCGAGCGCCTATCCCGAGGGCGAGACCTACCTGAAGGCGATTTTTCAGGCAGATATGCAGGAACAGCCGGTGATTGGTCGCGAGGAGATTGAACAGGTTTTCCTCTGGTTTGCCGGACAGAAAGACTCGACGGTTAAATGGGCAAATATTCTGTAAAGGAGCGCCGCATTCTCCCTGAGTGCTCTGGACCAGCGGCTCGCACAACGGCTATCTGCGTCTTGTGCTCACGCGCACGCAGGCCACCGCGGATTTTATCGGCGTCAGCACTGTGCGTGAGCGCCAGTACACGGTGGAACGACTGCGCCGGGACATGATGGAACGCAATACTGCGTAACGGGGTGCTATCGCACGCGGTGCCTCGGGGACACATGCCGCTGGCGTCGGCTGATCGCGCAGTCAGCGCTGGCTGACAGGCTCAGGCGCGGCCAGCGCGCCTGCAGCCCGATCCGGCGCTGCCTGTATGGCCCTTACCGCAGACCACTTCCTGACGACAATATAAAGAAAGCACGCGAAATACAGGCCAATCACCAGCGCTCCCACCCACTCAATGCGCAGGAAGTCGAGTTTGAACAGCAGGGTCAGCCCCACCAGCGCCAGCACGTTGAGCGCCAGATAGCGCGGCATACCCAGCCGGCTGGCCGTGAGCCTCAGGTTATCCGTGTACAGGCGAATCAGCGAGTCGAGCGAGTTGATCACCATCAGCACGCCGACGCTGATCATCGCCATGCTGTTCCATGCGGTAATCTCAAGCCCCTCGGTGTGATAGCGGTACAGTACTGCGAACCAGACACCGATGGCGATGGACGGCACAGCCAGCATGCTGACCAGCAGCTGCCAGGTGCGCAGACCGCTGACGAAGCGCGCGGTGAACTGACCGATCATGATGCTCCAGGAGAACCACCAGAACAGATAGAACGCGTGGTAATCGTTGATCGGCAGCATGAACTGCTGAATATGCCTGAAGTAATCGCCCAGCAGCCGCGCCGTATCGATAAAGTCCGCCGGTGCGCCATCACCCAGAGCGAACGCGCGCAGCCACATGCCGGCAATCAGCCCGATAAACAGCAGGCTGGAGCCCACGCTCAGCAGCCGCAGATAGCGGATTTGTGAACTGGAATAGACAGCCAGACCGATTGCCGTGAATACCAGCGCATAAAACCCCGGCTGCACCGTCTCCCCGTCACCCAACTGCGGCAGGTACCAGGGCAGATTCACCAGCAACAGATAGGCGGTGAAGGCGCAGGTGCCGATGATAACGGCGTTGTTGATCACACGGACGATGGGCAGCGCAAAAAAGCCGACCCGGGGCTCAATCATGGCAAAGTAGAAACAGGTCAGGAAATAGAAGCTCCAGATCAGGAAGGCCCAGAAGCCGAACTCGATGGCCAGCGGGTTGGCAAACCCGTACTCGGGATTCTGCACCAGGTCTGCATAGCCGCGAAACTCGGTCAGCGGGAACATGATCAGGCCCACATCCAGACCGGATGTGAACAGGATCGCCAGGAAGGTTGCGGTCGAAACCGGCATCACGCCAATGCAGCGCACATGCCACCATTTGCACAGAATCAGCACAATGGCACTGAAGGTGAATATCAGTCCACCGGAGAGCCAGAGCGTCACGCGCTGTCTCGCCCGAGGGGCATCACGCAGGCCTGCGCTGCGCCGACCCGGGACGCTGGCGCTCGCGCCACTGCGCATCCATCAGCACCGGCACATCCGCGGCCGGCAGCAGCTCCCGGCCAAGAATCATGTCAGCCGCGCGCTCTGCCACCATGATGGTCGGCGCATTGAGGTTGCCGTTCGGTATCGTCGGGAAAATCGACGAATCCACCACCCGCAGACCCTGCAGGCCGTGTACGCGGGTCTCAGGATCTACCACGGAGAGCGCGTCAGTACCCATCTTGCAGCTGCAGGAAGGATGGTAGGCGCTCTCTACCGCCTGCCGCACAAAGGCATCGATGGCCTCGTCCGACTGGATCTGTGCACCGGGCTGGATTTCTTCACCCCGGTACTCGTCCATGGCTGCCTGCTGGATAATTTCCCGGGTAAAGCGCACGCAGTCGCGAAAGCCCTGACGGTCAGCCTCGTGCTGCAGGTAATTGAAACGGATTGCCGGGGGCTGCCGCGGGTCCGCGGAGCGCACGTGCACGGAGCCCCGGCTCTGTGGCTTGTTGTGCCCGACGTGCAGCTGAAAACCGTCGCCGTTGAATGCCTCTCTGCCGTCATAGCGCATCGCCGCCGGCAGAAAGTGATACTGCAGGTCCGGCCACTCAACGCCCGCGCCGGAACGGATGAACCCGCAGGACTCGAAATGATTGGTGGCACCCAGGCCATCCTTGAACAGCAACCAGCGCAGGCCGATGCCGAGCTTGTTCCACCAGTCCAGCCTGCCGTTCAATGACACCGGCTTCAGGCAGCGATACTGGAAGTAGAACTCCAGATGATCCTGCAGGTTGGCACCTACGCCGGGCAGCGCGTGCTTTACCTCAATGCCGGCACCGGCCAGTGTTTCAGGACAGCCGATGCCGGAAAGCTGCAGCAGGTGCGGTGAACCGATGGAACCCGCCGCGAGGATGACCTCACGTGCTGCGTGCGCCGTGTACACTTTACCGCGGCGCTGATAGCGCACACCCGTTGCCGTATTGCCTGTCAGCAGCACGTTTTGCACCAGCGCGTGCGTGACCAGGCGCAGCGACTCGCGCCCGAGGGCGGGGCGCAGATAGGCGTTGGCGGTGGACCAGCGGCGTCCGTGCTTCACCGTCATGTGCATTCCGCCAAAGCCTTCCTGTCGGGCGCCGTTGTAATCGTCCGTCTCGAAATAGCCCGCCTGCGCGCCGGCGCGTATAAAGGCCTCGTAAAGTGGATTCTGCATGTTGTTGCCGTTGTTCACGCCCAACGGCCCGGCATCACCGCGATAGTCATCACCACCAAAAGCCCAGCACTCGGCCCGCCTGAAGTAGGGCAAAACGTTCCGATAGTGCCAGCCGGTCGCGCCACCTGAGTCCCATTCGTCAAAATCGCGCGCGTGACCGCGCACATAGACCATGCCATTGATGGAGGAGGAGCCGCCCAGAACTTTGCCGCGCGGGCAATGCATCCGGCGATTATCCAGATACGGCTCGGGCTCCGACTGAAACTGCCAGGCGTACTTGCGGGTGTTCATCGGAATGGACAGTGCCGATGGCATCTGGATGAAGGGGCTGCGGTCGCTGCCGCCCGTCTCCAGCAGCAGCACCCTGTGCCCGCCAGTCTCGGTCAGCCGGTTGGCAAGCACGCAGCCGGCGGAACCGGCGCCGACAATGATGTAGTCGTAGTTCTGTGTCTGCATAACGGATGACTCAGGCTCTGGCAGCGTGTGGTCTGGGCCTGCCCACCGGGCTGTTGGCCTTGGTCAAAAGGGCGATTCCAGATCCTGCATGCCGACGTATACCGACTTGATCTGCGTGTAGTGGGCCAGCGTCTCCCGCCCATTTTCCCGCCCGATACCGGACAGCTTGTAGCCGCCAACCGGCACCTGCGCCGGCGAGATGCCGTAGCTGTTGATCCAGCAGATGCCTGCCTGCAGCTGATGGATCACCCGATGGGCACGGCGAATATCCTGACAGAACACCCCGGCGGCCAGACCGGTGTCGATGTTATTGGCGCGGGCGATCACCTCATCCTCCTCGTGGAAAACCAGCACGGACATGACGGGCCCGAAGATCTCCTCCCTGACGATTGTCATGTCATCACTGCAGTTGGAGAAAATGGTGGGCTCGAGAAAAAACCCGCCCGCGGCGCCGGCCGGCGCCAGCGCCCGACCCCCGTAACTCAGCGTGGCGCCTTCGGCAATGCCGGCGGCGATGTAATCCAGCACCCGCGCCCGGTGCCCGGCGGAAATCAATGCGCCGAAATTAGTGTCCGGGTGCATCGGGTCACCCACCCGGATGTTATCGCGTGTACGCTCAAGCAGACGTGCCATGAAGGCGGCGTGGATCGACGCATGCACGAATACCCGGGTGCCGTTGGTGCAGATTTCGCCCTGGGTGTAGAAATTGGCCAGCATCGCCGCGGAAACGGCATTTTCCAGATCGGCATCATCAAAAATGATCAGGGGGGACTTGCCACCCAGCTCCATGGTGACATCCTTGACCGTATTGGCGGCAGCCCCCATCACTGAGCGACCGGTCGCCACCTCGCCGGTAAAGGATACCTTGGCGATGTCCGGATGGCCAGTCAGCCATTGGCCGACGTCTGCGGCACCCTGCACCACGTTGAAGACACCGGCCGGGACGCCGGCCTCGATGAAGATCTCCGCCAGCCTGACCGCACCCAGCGGCGTTTCCTCCGACGGCTTGAAGATCATCGCGTTGCCGCAAGCCAGTGCCGGACCCGCCTTCCAGCAGGCGATCTGCAGTGGATAATTCCAGGCACCAATGCCGGCGCAGATCCCAAGCGGCTCCCGGCGCGTGTAATAAAAATCAGGGCCCAGGTCCTGCTGAACACCCTCGATGGACGGCGCCAGCCCCGCAAAGAACTCGATCACATCGGCGCCGGTAACCACATCGACCGCTTCTGCTTCCTGCAGGGGCTTTCCGGTATCGCGCACCTCCACCGCCGCCAGCGCGCTATTACGATCGCGCAATAGGGCCACGGCGCGGAGCAGGATGCGGCTGCGCTCTGTGGCCGTCATCGCAGACCACGCCGCAAAACCTGCCCGGGCGCTGTCGATTGCGGCCTGCTGCACAAGGGCATCAGCGACCTCTACCGTGTAGATGGTTTCACCGGTGCCAGGATTGACTACCGGAAAGCGCTCACCGGTATCGTTGGCAAGAAAACGTCCGTGCACAAAATTTTGCAAGACCGGCAGCGCAGTAGACATACAGAACAATCACCCTGACATGGCGTGTGGACGCGCTCAGACAGAAAGGATGCAGAGAACCGCCAGTCCACACCCAAAGGCTCGTATCATCTCACAGAGCGACGTCGGCAAACAAAAGCGGTCTGTTCCACGGCGGCGCTGACCAGGCTACCCCCCGGGCCCGTTAGCCAAGGGTCGCATCGAGAAACATCATTACCGCGAAACCCACCATCAGGGAGAAGGTCGCCACCGTCTGAAAACCGCCGCGGTGGGTTTCCGGAATGATCTCATCACTGATAATAAACAGCATGGCCCCCGCCGCGAAGCCCAGTGTCCAGGGCATCAGAGGCGCGGCCAGCGACACTGCCGCGCTGCCGAAAAGGCCGCCCAAAGGCTCGGCGAGCCCGGTAAGAAAGGCCACCAGGAACGACTGCATGCGCGTGTAGCCGACCGCCAGCAGTGACACTGCGACCGCCAGGCCCTCGGGGATGTTCTGCATGCCTATACCGGTGGCGAGGCTGATGCCGTTGGAGACATCGCCGTCGGCGAAGCCTACCCCCACGGCCATGCCCTCGGGAAAGTTGTGCAGGGTGATGGCGACAATGAACAGCCAGATGCGCGCCACGGCAGCCACCTCCGGCCCCTCGCGGCCGGTAATAAAGTGCTCATGGGGAGCCCATCGGTGGACCAGCTGCAGCGTAATCGCTCCCAGCAGCAGGCCTGCAGTCACCACGGATACCGCGATAACGCGACCACCGAACTGCGCTTCGCCGTGATCAATAGCCGGCAAAAGAAGCGAAAAGAAGGTCGCCGCCAGCATGATACCGGCGGCGAAGCTCAGCATCATATCTTCCAGCCAGTCCGACAGGCGACGGATAAAAAACACACCGGCGGCACCGATGCCGGTGGCGAGCCCGGCGCCAAGGCTGCCGAGAAAGCCAAGCCAGATGACGTTAGTGGCTGCGGACACGCCTGTCATCGCGTAACGGCGTCCACAGACGGGTTCCATCCAGCGCTTCCTGCAGCCTGTGTGACAGATCTTCCCGCAGACAGGGTTTTCACAGCAGCACACCTCGATCGGGCAGGCCCCGGCTCAACCTGCGAGCAGTCGCGGATCTGCGCGATCACGAGCGTCATACCAGTATCGGCAGGCACGTGTCTTGGCGGGTCCGGTGGTGCTTTGCATGTGTCCTGCTGCCGCCGTAAAGCGCTTTTCACCCCGGCTTTTCCTGTCACGCGGGTACTCATCTCCTCAGGCTAATGCAGAACCGTTTGTTTGACGAGGGCTGCGGGGAAATCAAAACCTCGTGCGGGCGGACGTGGTCATATAAGCCTGCGGGATCAGGATGCGCTGGCAGACACTGCCACGCTGCCGGGACTGCTGTGAGGTTTGAACAACGGCTATACCTCTACTACCTTTACGGATGATGCCACACTCGGGGTTTTCTTCATGCTGAAAACAATAACGGTCAATAATGGGGGAATGCGTCGCGCATTCCTCGCCGCGCTGCTCTTGTCAGCAGCAGCCTTTACACACGCAACACACGCAAAACCGCCGGGCAACCTCTCTGTTGCCGCGTGCGCGCGCGATATCACACCGGTCAGCGAAGGGCTTGCCGAAGCCTACGAGGACAGGTTTGGCGAAACGCCGGCTCTGAATCATAGCGACCCGATCTACATGGCGGGTTTCGGCACAGGGCGTGAAGCAACGGATTACAACGACCGTCTCTGGGCGCGTGGCGTCGTGGTCAAAGGGCGCGGGGGCACGCTCGCACTGGTCTCGCTTGACCTGATAGGGTACTTCAATAATCAAGTGGATATTGTGCGGGAGATGGTCGAAGGCATCGATTATCTCGTGGTGCACAGCTCCCATCAGCATGAAGGTCCGGACACGCTGGGTATCTGGGGCCCCGATCCGACAACGTCGGGGGTTGACCCGCTGTACCTCGACTTTGTCAACGATGCCATCGCAGACTGCATCACCGAGGCATCCGCGTCGCTTGTGGCCGCCCGAGTCAAAGCCGGCACGATCACCACAGAAGGTCTCAGCCTGGGCATCAGTGTCGACGATGATGGATTTGGGGTGGCCGATCAGGTGGTCTTGAAGGACGACCACCTTCTCGCGCCGGACACCAACGGCCGCATCGTTGATCCCAACCTCGTTGTGCTGCAGTTCACAGAACGCGCACGCAAAAAAAATGTGATAGCCACTGTGGTGAACTTTGCCAGTCATCCGGAAGTGCTGTGGTCTGCCAACACCGTGCTGACGTCGGATTTTCCGCACTATGTCCGCGAGCGACTCGAGCAGGAGTACGGAGGAACGGCGATCTGGGTCAGCGGTGCGCTGGGCGCACTGCAGGGGCCGGATCGCATAGACGTTTCCGAGGATGGGATCAATCCCGTGATTGAGCGGTCCTTCGATTTTGCACGCGTTCACGGCAACCAGCTCGCTGAACGTGCGATAGCCGCGCTCGACAGGAAGCCCGGGCATCCGGCTCCCGTAATCGCCTATTCGCAGCAGAAGCCGGTTGCCGTGCCGCTGGAGAATCCGTACTTCCGGTTCTTTTTTGCGACCGGCGTACTCGGCAACGGACGAACACTCGTCACCGACGGTCAGCCCGATACGTCGATAGGGTTTCCATTCCCACCTCCCTTTGACGTTATCCCACAGGCCCTGGGAGAAGGCCTTGAGACTGAGGTGGGCGTGGCCCGCATCGGTGATGTGGGTCTGATTGTCGTGCCGACAGAGCTCGATCCGCAGATCGGGAGGCGATACCGGGCGGCGCTTGAAAGCGTCGAGCACAAGCTTATTGTCGGGCTCGGAAACGATGAGATCGGCTACCAGGTTCCCAGTGAGAAGTTTGATCCCAGTTGCAATCAATGCGCACCTTTCATTCTGGCTGGGGTACCGGAATTCTGCCCCGTCGTGAACCCGGATTGCGGCACGGTGTTTCAGAACAACATTGGCAGCCAGCTCGATCCTCTGATCAGCGACGCTCTTATGGAGAGCATCGGAGACATCAACAAAGTCAAGCCCTGAATGCACAGAATTGCTACAAAACTCGCTATGCAGGTCGCCGCACTTCTTGGCGCCGTGCTGATCAGTGCATCGAGCGCTGCCCATATCGATGTGGTGAGAATATCGCTTGCTCAGCTCTATCTGGGAGCCGAGGTCGCGGGTATCGTGCGTATCGACTCCGTCGAAGACCATGATTTCTCCCATGGAGGGCCGCCGGCCCTGCGGGAGGTTTTGAGCGCGACGATGCTGCATCAGTACAAGGGCGAGCCACGACAGCACGTACATTTTTTTCTGGACGCTCATGGCCCCGCGGACTACCGGGCGGGCGACCTCGCGGCGCTCTTTCTCGAGGCAACAGACCCTGCGGATCCTCTTCATCAACTGAGCCCCGAGGGGCCAGAGGTGTTCGTTTCCCGTCAGGTGCGAAACACAGAGCATCGATTAACCGTTGATGAAGTCGAAGACTATCGCAGGGTGCTCGGCACCTACGCAACACCTCGCTGGGGAGGGAAGCAGACCAAACCGGCGGTATCTGAAACACTGCTTTATATGCTCGCTTCTGGTTCGATCAGCCTTGCGCAGTCGGCTCTCATTGACTGGCAGAATCTCGGTGCTGCTGTCGATTTCAGCGAAACGCAGATTGATGCGCTAACCGGACTGACACGGAGTGCGGAATGTCCGATTCATCTGCGACTGTCGATTCTGAAAACGCTCACGGCCCAGAAGCTTGTGGCGCAGACGGCCTGGGACCCCCTCTTTGAGTCAGAGGACGGAGACAACCTGCTGGCTCTCGTCAGGGCAACGCGTGGACGCGAACACAAGCACTTCCAGCCCTATCTCGTACGAGCTCTCGGCAGCGATTCCCTCGTGCTCTCAGGGGCCGCGGCGCGAGCGCTGGCTCATCCCACTTATGCAGGGGTCGAACCGCTGCTGGAGACGCTGCTGAGAGATGACGACTTGCGCCTGAACTACGCGGCGATTTCGGGCCTACTCGGAATTGGGAGTCCCGCCGCGGATGCGATGCTGCGACAGGCTGCCGAGAGTCATGCCAGCAAAAGAGTAAGACGTATGGTCACCGCACGCCTGCGGGCGTCACTTGACCGGGGTTAGCGGTCTAGGTCAGAAGACCGGGAAGCCGCATGGATAAAGGGACCACGCATTCCGCTCAGCCTGGCGGCCCGAGACAACGGCTTTCGACTTTATGTCTATTTTGCCTACACGTGATGCCTGAGGTAATACCGTTGTCGCCGTCTCAGCCAACCCTCTCGACGGCGTCACCATGACCGGCCAGGAGATCACCGAACCATCATGGCACACCCGGGAACTCGGTTACGCCGCCGCGCTTTTCGGGTTTGCGCTCACAGCCCTGGGTGTGGCGACCTTTCAGAGTGACCCCGAAGCCTGGGCGCATGCATCGCCGGGCGCGATTCTTTTCTTCGTGGTGTTCGGCATATTTACCATTCTTACTGGCTACCGCCACGCGGATGCCGGTTATCTGTCGTTCGCTCGCATTGCGCAGGTGTCTGGCATCCTTGTGCTGGGTCCCCTCCCTGCCGCCTGGGTCAACGGTTGTGCGTCGCTGCTTTTTCCCTGGGTTCGTGGAGGGCGCTGCAGGCCTGTGCGCCATCTTCGTCGCAATTGTGATAAACCGGATGGAATTTCCCGTGGTGCTGTTGATGCTGGCGTTGTTCGCGACTGGCATGCTGGTGATCAGCCAGTTTGCGCGCATGCGTAACCGTCTTGAGGAAATCGTCAATGAGCGAACGCGTCTCCTGCGCGAGCAGGCCACTGAGCTCGAGCAGCAGGCAACGCATGACCAGCTCACCGGGCTGTTCAACCGGCGATTCGCCGAGCGTTTCCTGGAGGAGGGAATAACCGATTTCATCGAGCAGCAGCGCAACTTCTCGATAGCACTGGTGGATCTCGATCACTTCAAACTCGTGAATGACACCTTCAATCACGAGAAATGCATCCGGGATACGACCGCAGTCGGCTTTTACGCACCGCTGACGAGCGCCTGTACCTGGGCAAGCGTGCAGGACGCAATAGGGTAACCGCTGACCCTGTTGCGTGATAAAAACCCCGAGGGGCCAACGATAACAATCTAAATTGGAACGCATGATGCCTGCATCGATCACACGGATTGAAGATCGCCCCGGTCTGCCCGAGCTTATCCTCCGTCACGGCGACGCGTACCTTCGCCTCTCTCTCCAGGGCGCCCATATCACCAATTACTCACCTGCGGGTCAGGACAACCTCCTGTGGGTCAGCAACTCCGCACGCTATCAGCCGGGTACTGCGATCCGCGGCGGCATACCCCTGTGCTGGCCCTGGTTCGGCGCCAACCCGGACCTGCCGGTGCGCCCGCAGCACGGCTTTGCCAGAACGAGACGCTTCGAGGTTCTCTCGCAACAGGTCGATACGCAGCAGGCGTCCGTGATTCTGGGTCTTGATGCGTCGTCGGAGTTTCCAGAGTGGGACGGCGCCGCGCGACTCGAGGTGGAGATCCGCCTCTCTGGTCACCTGTGGATGGAACTGCGCACGACCAATGTATCGGATCGAGAGCTGGCCGTCGGCGTCGGCCTGCACGGCTATTTCCGGGTCGCTGATTGCCTTGCCGCTGTCCTGCCGGCTGTCACTGGTCTCGACTACCAGGACAAGACTGCGGATTTCGCGCGCAGGACGCAGACCGCTCCGCTGCGGATCGACGGCGAGGTTGACCGGGTGTACATCGACCCACCCTCTATGATTGAGCTTCACGATCCCGGCCACCCCAGCCGCCTGCGTATTCAGGCCTGGGGGCATACGGACCTGGTGGTCTGGAATCCGGGGCCGGACATCGCGCGGGCTCTGGGTGATTTCGACGACGGTGGCTACCGCAACATGGTTTGCCTGGAGCCTGCTCTCGCCCTCGACCGGCGCAGGCGCCTGGCGGCCGGTGCGAGCTTCGCGGTGGGTCAGGCAATCTCTGCCCAAAAGGGCGCATAAGCTCACGATTCCCAATTGCGCTACTCCGTGTCGTCGAGACCGCCACCAATCAGCCTGCCACCGCGCACCCAGACATCTCCATCCACCGTCACGGTCGTATCCGCAAAGAAGTTCCAGCGCACGTAACCGCCTCCCACCTCACCACCCAGTTCCGTGTTGTCACCGAGTGACAGGCGAACCACGCCCGCGCCATAGCCGTAGTAGGGAATCCATGGCTGCTCCTCGGGCACGGCGAGCAGCGGATTGAAGCCGAGGGCGAACTCGCGGAAGGCGCGCCCAGCGCCACCGGCAGCGGCCATCTCAGCCTTGACGGCGTCCTCGCCTTCCCCGGCGGTCACGTCGATCACCTGGCCCTTGTCGAAGGTCAGCACGAGGCCCGAGACCGGCTCGCCGGACCACTGGGACGGCGGAAAGGCGATGGTGCCGTTGACGCTATCTTCTATCGGTGCCACACGCATGACGCCGGCGGGCAGCTCGATTTCGCGATCGACGAGCACGCGGCCAGCGTCGGTGCGCGCACCGGAGGCATCGCCATCCTGAAGGTTCACCGGTCGATCGCCGATACGAAAGCGGATATCGGTGCCGGCAGGGCTGGTCACGCGGATTTCGCTGCCGCGCATGGCCGCCTCGAAGCCCTGCAGTGTGCGGGCAAGGGCGGCGTAATCCGTTTCCAGAACAGCACGCTCGTAGGTCGCCTCGAGCACGTGGACAGGCGGAAGGGGGTGCCCGGGCAGGGGAACCGCGCTGTTATTGCCAAGCCAGTGGAAATGCACCGTGCGCCCCCGGCCGGCACGCAGGTTGTCCTGTATGGCCGCGTACGCGGGGTGATCAGGCGTGGAGCCAGGCAGCATGACTGAGGCATCCACGTCCTTCAGCAGCTCAGCCAGCGCGGGCCTTGCCGCGGCGTCCGCACTCTCTATCACATCCGACCGCCAGCTTTCAGGTATCGGTTCGCCAAGCACATGGATAACCCCCAGGTCGACCGCGCCGGCTTCCATGACGGCATAGCGCAAATGCGGAATCAGGCCCTCAAACTCACCGGGGTGCGCCACCGCAAGGAAGGTTTCACCGGGCTGCAGGTCCAGCTGCTCGACCATGCGCCCGGCCATTGCCTCGTAGTCCAATGAAACGTCCAGCGAAACATCCCGCAGCGCCGTCTGCGAGTGAACCGCAGCGGCGGCGAGGAACAGCGTCATGAAGAAAACGGGAATTCGCATCATAGGAGTCCTTGTTGACATCGCTTACTGATCCAGTGTCCTGCTCGACTCTCCCCTTTGCGCAATTTCATGGTTGAATAGCGATGACTCGGGAAAAGCACGACATCGGGCGATACTCTCACTCTGCCGCGCCAGACGGGCCCGGCTTCAGGGACGGATGCACTATGACAATAAACCGGACTATTTGCATGTTTTTGCTGGCCGCGCTGCCGGCGTTCGCCACAGGCGCCGAGACCTTCAGGGTCGGCGAGCTGGAGGCGCCGCGAGGCCAGCGTGTCTCGGGCTTCCTTCCCGTGCCCGAAGGTGTCGACGAGGGCAGCCAGATTCCCGTAACCATCCTGCACGGGGCCGAGGACGGTCCGGTCCTTGCCCTGATTGCCGGAACCCACGGCTACGAATACCCGCCGATTACGGCGCTGCAGTCCCTGCGCGACGAGATAGACCCGGCAGCGCTGAGCGGCACCATCATCATGGTGCATGTTGCCAACCTGCCATCCTTCCTGGGGCGCACCATTTACTACAGTCCGGTGGATGGCCAGAACCTCAATCGGATGTACCCCGGCGATCCAACCGGAACCCTCAGTCAGCGCATCGCTCACGAGATAACGACGAAAGTCATCGACGCGTCGGACTACCTGATTGATCTGCACGCAGGCGATGGCAACGAGGCGCTGCGTCCTTATGTCTATATGCCAGTGATCGGTGACGCCGAGCTGGACGCACAAACAAAGGGCCTGGCCCTGGCTTTCGGCCTTGACCATATTGTCATTGACGAGCGCGCGGCGGATACCTCCGGGCCCGCCCGCTTCACTGACCAGACCGCGCTGGTCCGCGGTATCCCGGCAATCACCACCGAGACCGGTCAGTCAGGCTCCAATGATCCGTACTGGGTTGGACTTGCGGAAAACGGGGTGCAGAACGTGCTGCGACACCTGAACATGCTGCCCGGCGATGAGTACATCAACGAAGGCGTCACCTGGCTTGGGGATTACCAGGTCATTGCCAGCCCGCAGTCTGGCATCTTCCGGGCGGTAACGAAGGATGGCTATGTCGTGTCGGAGGGCGCGCTGCTGGGCGTTCTCGTGGATTTCTTCGGCGATGAGATCGCGGAAATACGCGCCCCGTTTTCCGGCGTCGTCAATTACGTGATCAGCACGCCACCTGTAAGCCAGGGCGAGCCTGTCGCGATGCTGAGCAAGATTCGCGAAGATTGACGAGACCAGCGCATCGAGACAGCACGCCATTGCGAGGGGTGTCGTGATCGACTGCCACTGATTCGACCACCTCGCTCGTGCGCGGTATGAACGTATCCGATGCAGACTTGGTCACGACAGTGGCAGCCGATATACTCGTCCCGTGACCTGCCGGTCATCGATAAAAATGCAGAATAAAAACCAAGAGGCCTGATTATGCGTCAACACACCACCCTGGGGCGTGCCCTGATTCTCATTGCAGTCACCTCAACACTGATCGCCTGCTCGGGTAGCGAGAGTACGGCACCGCTGCCATCGGTGACGCCACCGGCAGCCCCCCAGCCACCGGAACCACCCCCCGAAGAAACCCCGGAAATCACGCGCGTCCACGATGACCGCGTGTTTACACCCGCCGAGGATGTGTCGTTCGAGCCCCAGGCTGGCGCGCAGGCCTTTTTTGGCGTTTACGAGGGCATTCAGGGCGACGCGGTCTATTCGGCGGAAATTCCCGATACCTGGAACGGCGGCCTGGTGATGTACACGCACGGCTTCCGCGGAAACGGCGAGACACTGACCGTATCGATTCCCGACCCCGCCTGGCGTGGCACTGTGCTCGGTGCCGGGTATGCCTGGGCAGCCTCGTCGTTCTCTGCCAACTACTATGATGTGCGAGCCGGCGTGGAAGACACCAACCGGCTGGCCACCGAGGTCATGGACTACATTGAGCGCGATTTTGGCCAGCGCTTTGACGAGCCCGGCCAGCGGCTGATTTCCGGCTACTCCATGGGCGGACACATCGCGGCCGCCGCGGTTGAGCGCGAGGCGCGGGACAGCGCCCGCTTCAGGGTAGACTACGCCGGTGCCGCACCTTTCTGTCAGTCCGAACAGAATCAGTTTCAGTGGCTGGGTGACTACCCGTTGCTGGCACAGACCCTTGCCGGGCTCGGCGACCGGCCACGCGAAGACTTTCCGGCACTGGCGCCACAGATCATTGGCACACTGTTCGAGCTTGACGACAACGGCAATCCGACCTGGGTCCCGGCGAATGCCGAGGGCGAACGCCTGCGGCAGGCCGCCATACAGCTGACCGGCGGCGAGCGCCCGATCTTCGCCGACTTCGGCTTCGTGCAGAACACGTGGCAGGAGGCCGTGCTTTCTACCGGTGGGGCCGACGGAACGATTGACGGTATCCTCGCGGGCAACATCTACAACAACCAGCAGCGTCAGTACCGCTTTCGCCGCGGCGGGGAACCGCAGGCTGATGAGCAGGAACTGAACGACCGCATTGAGCGCGTGGCTGCAGATGATAACGTCAACGCGCCGCGCGAGGACGGCGTTCGCTGGCTGCCCCTGGTCAACGGTGAGTTCGATGTGCCGGTACTGACGTTGCACACGCTCGGGGATTTCTACGTGCCATTCCGCCACCAGCAGCTTTACCGCGAGCGCGCGATCGATAGTGGTGCCGAGGATCTGCTGGTACAGCGCGCTATCCGGGCACCCGGACACTGCGACTTTACCGGGACTGAGATCGTCACTGCACTCAGCGACTGGCTGCGCTGGGTAAACGGCGGCCCCACGCCGGCTGGCGATGAGGTGCTGGACGCGGAGGTCGTGGCTGACGCTGACTACGGCTGCGCGTTTACCGCTAACGACGGAACGCGGGATCGTTCGGCCCTGCCCGCCTGCAGCGCGCCCTGACCGGCTGCATTGAAGGCGCGCAATGCGGCCGCTGGTCATGAAAAAAAACCCTGTCTATACTCGGGACACGCCCGGCCAACGGGCTCTGTTTTTCCCACAGCCCAATCACCCAACAAAACGGCGGAGCATCATGACATACCTACGCAGTTTTTTTGTCGCCTTACTGGTTCCTGTTTCCCTGCTGCTGGCGACTGCACAGCCGGCTTATTCCTACGATGAAGCGCTGTACGACGCGATGGAATATCGTCTTGTCGGCCCCTACCGCGGTGGCCGCTCCGCCACCGTGACCGGCGTCCCCGGCGATCGCAATACCTATTACTTCGGCGCGGTCGGCGGTGGTGTCTGGAAAACCCATGACGGCGGCAGCAAGTGGGAGAACATTACGGATGGCTATTTCGGCGGCTCCGTGGGATCGGTTGCCGTGTCCGAGTCGGATCCCAACGTGATTTACGTCGGCCTCGGCGAAAAAACCATCCGCGGTAACGTCTCCTCCAACTTCGGCGTCTGGAAGTCTACCGATGCCGGCAAGAGCTGGTCGTTCATTGGCCTTGAGGACACCCGCCACATCGGCCGCATCCGCGTTCACCCCACCAACCCCGACATCGTGTACGTGGCCGCAATGGGCGACCTCTGGCAGCCCAGTGAGGCACGCGGCGTCTACAAGAGCACCAACGGCGGCGAGACCTGGGAAAAAATCCTGTATGCGAACGAAGATGCAGGCGCGGTTGACCTCACCTTCGATCCCGGCAACCCGCGCATTCTTTACGCCAGCACCTGGAATGTGCGCCGCACGCCGCACAGCCTCTCCAGCGGCGGCCCCGGATCGGACCTGTGGAAGAGCACCGACTCGGGGGAGACCTGGGAAAACCTCACGGCACTGCCAAACATGCCCGAAGAGCCGCGCGGCATCATCGGGGTCACCGTCTCGCCGGTGAATTCCGACCGGGTCTGGGCCATTATCGAGGCCGAGGACGGCGGCGTCTTCCGCTCGGACGATGCCGGAGAAAGCTGGGAGAAAATCAACAGCGACCGGGCGCTGCGCTCGCGGGCCTGGTACTACACGCGCATCATTGCCGACTCACAGAACGAGAACACCGTCTACGTCATGAATGTCTCGTACGGCAAGTCCACCGATGGCGGCAAGACGTTCAGCCTGCACCGCGCTCCCCACGGTGACCATCACGACCTGTGGATAGACCCCGAGAACAACCGCCGCATGATCATTGCCGATGACGGCGGCGCCCAGGTTTCCACAGACGGCGGCGACAGCTGGACCACCTATCACAACCAGCCCACGGCTCAGTTCTACCGCATCGCCACCGATGATCACTTCCCCTACCGCATCTACGGGGCTCAGCAGGACAACTCCTCCATTCGCATCCCCCATCGCAGCGACGGCGTCGCCATTACGGAAAGCGACTGGGAGGTGACGGCCGGCGGTGAAAGCGCGTATCACGCCATCGACCCCGACAACAACGACATCATCTATGGCGGCAACTACAAGGGCTACCTCTACCGCTACAACCATGAGAACAGCCAACGCCGATCCATCAACGTGTGGCCGCTGAACCCGGCGGGCTCCGGCGTGGAAGTCATGAAGTATCGCTTCAACTGGAACTTCCCGACCTTCTTCTCGCACCACGATGACGACAGGCTGTACGCTTTTTCGAACCAGGTGCACGTTTCCACCACCGAAGGGCAGAACTGGGACACCATCAGTCCGGACCTCACCCGCGCCATACCCGAAACGCTGGTGTCATCGGGCGGTCCCATCACGCAGGACAACACAGGGGTGGAGTTCTACGCCACCATTCTCACCGCCAATGAGAGCCACCATGAGGAGGGCGTGCTGTGGACCGGCTCCGACGACGGGCTTGTGCACCTTACCCGCGATGGCGGCGAAAGCTGGCAGGACGTCACGCCGCCTGGAGCGCCGGAACTGCTGATGTGGAACTCGATAGATATCCACCCCACCGAGAAGGGCGGCGTCTACCTGGCGGGAACCCTGTACAAGACCGGTGATTTTGCGCCTTACCTGTACAAGACCACCGACTATGGAAAGACCTGGACAAAAATCACCGCCGGTATCGATCCGCTGCACTTCACGCGGGTCGTGCGCGCCGATCCGGAACGGGCGGGATTGCTCTATGCCGGCACCGAATACGGCATGTACGTGTCCTTTGACGACGGCGACAGCTGGCAGACCTTCCAGCTGAATCTGCCCGAGGTGCCCATCACCGACCTGCAGGTTCGCGACCGCAACCTGATTGTCGCCACCCAGGGGCGCAGCTTCTGGATCATCGATGATCTGTCACCGTTGCACCAGTTGAACGACGCCGTGGCCAGTGCCGACGTGCACCTGTATCAGCCCAAGCCCAGCTACCGCCTCCGCCAGGGTGGCCGCGGCGAGCGCGATCCCCTGCTGGAGGGCGAAAACCACCCACAGGGCGTCATGCTCTATTTCCGCCTGAAGGAGGCGCCCACGGCGTCCGACCCGGTTCGCCTGGAGATTCTGGAGGAAGATGGCACGCTGGTGAAAGCCTTCACCAGCGATGCCGGCGATGATGAGAAAGACCGCAAGCTGGAGGCACAGCCGGGGACGAATCTTTTCGTCTGGGACATGCGCTACCCGGATGCCGTCGCCTTCGATGGACTGATTCTCTATTCCTCCAACACCCGGGGACCCACCGCCGTACCGGGCACCTACCGGGCACGACTGACGGCCGGTGGCAACAGCGTGGAGCAGGACTTCGAGATTCTGAAAGACCCCCGGGTCAACAGCTCACTGGCGGACCTGCAGGCGCAGTTCGACTTCCTGATAGAGGTTCGCGACAAGCTCTCGGAAGCGCACCAGGCCGTGATCGACATCCGCAGCCTGCGGACAGATCTGGACTACCTGCAGGGCAAGCTGGATGACAGGTCTGAAGGCAACGCCGGGGCAGCGGCGATCATCGAGGCGATTGCGGCCCTGAAGGAAGAACTCGGGGTCATAGAGAACAATATCCACGAAACCCGCAATGAGGCACAGCAGGATCCGCTGAACTTCGGCATCAAGCTCAACAACCGCCTGGCGTACCTGGCGATGCACGAGTCCGCCGGCGACTTCCGCCCGACCGACCAGGCGGTCGAGTACAAGGCAGAGGTGTCAGCGCAGATCGATGAGGAGCTGGCCACGCTGGAGACACTGCTGACTGATTCGCTGCCCGAGATCAACCGGATGATGAAACAGCAGAATATCGAGGTTCTCCCGGTTCCTTGAACGGCCGGGCCGCGAAAGGCCGGGCCGCGACAGGCCGGGCCGCGACAGGCCCGATGACACTGACAATAACAACAAAAGGATATCCCCGTCCGTGATGAACCTCCTGATGCGACGCCATGAGGCGTCGCCTGGCGTCTATTTCCGCCCAAGGCGCGTCCTCCCCATCGCGCTGATCGCTGCCCTGCACCTGTTGGCCCCGGACGCCGACGCCGCCCGGGGCGACCGCCCCACCCTGGGCGCGGAGCGACTGAGCAGCGTGCCAACCCTTGACGGCAACGTTCTCGAAGACGCGGCCTGGCGCGGCCTGCAGCCGGCAACCGGGTTCCGCCAGACCCAGCCCGACGAGGGAGCGCCGGCGTCCCAGCGCACGGAAGTGTTCGTGGGCTACACCGACGACACGCTCTACGTTGCGGTTATCGCCTACGATACGGATCCGGCGGCCATCGTTGCGTCGGACAGTCGCCGCGACGCCTCCCTGGATGATTCGGACAGCTTCCGCATGATCATCGACGGCTTCCAGGACCGCCAGAATGGACTGGTCTTCGGCACCAATCCCGCCGGCATCCAGTACGATGGCCAGCTGGTGAAGGAATCGACCGGTTTCACCAGCGCCAGCGGTTCGGGCTTCAATCTGAACTGGGACGCCCCCTGGGAAGTGGCGGCCACGACCGGCACCTACGGCTGGTCCGCGGAGTTCGAGATTCCCTTTCGCTCGTTGCGCTACGGTGGCGGTGAGGTGCAGGACTGGGGCATCAACTTTCAGCGCAATATCCGCCGCAACAACAATGAAATCGTGTTCTGGGCACCGCTGGACCGGCAGTTCTCAATCCTGCGCGTGTACGACGCGGGCAATCTGGCCGGTATCGAGCCACCGCCCCAGCGCAGCCTGCTGGTAACCCCCTACGCGCTGGGGCGCGCCGGCAAGGGCGAGGGCTTTGATGGCACGATTCAGGAGGAGGAATTCGGCGTCGATGTGAAGTACACCCTCACACCCAGCCTGACGCTGGACCTGACCTACAACACCGACTTCGCGCAGGTGGAAGTGGACGACCAACAGGTCAACCTGAACCGATTCAACCTGTTCTTCCCGGAAAAACGCCCCTTCTTCCTGGAAAATGCCGGCCAGTACACAGTGGGCACACCGCAGGAAGTGGAGTTCTTCTTCAGCCGCAACATCGGCATCGACGCCAATGGACTGCCCACGCCTATCGTCGGTGGCGCGCGCCTGTCCGGCAAGATCGGACAGTCGACGAATGTCGGGCTCCTGCACATGCGCACGGAAGACGTGCCGGGCGAGGCGCCACAGAATGACTTCTCGGTGGTGCGGATGAATCGCGAGCTGGACAACCGCTCGTCCTTCGGTGCCGTCTTCATCAATCGCGAAGGCGATGGCAGCCTGCTGCCGGCGGACCAGGACGACTACAACCGTACCTACGGCGTTGACGGCCGCTGGGGGTTCGGCGACTACGGCACCGTGAGCGGCTGGGCCGGGATGACCGACACACCGGGGCTCGACGGTGACGAGCACGCCTACAACATACGGGTGGACTACGACTCGCCGGAGTGGTCGAACAACTTCGCCTTCACCGAGGTCTCGGAGGACTTCAACCCGGAAGTAGGCTTCCTGAGCCGCGACGACTACCGCAAGGTGGAGGGCCGCATTCTCTATCGCTACCGGCCGCGTGACGTTGCGGGACTGCTGGAGCTGCGGCCACACGTGTCCTACCGCGGCTGGTGGGACCTCGAAGGTGAGCAGGAGTCCGGTTTTCTGCACGTGGACAACCACTTCGAGTGGCGCACCAGCGCCGAAATCCACACTGGCATGAACTTCACCTATGAGCGCGTCAAGGAACCCTTCGAGCTGGTCGACGGTGTCGAGGTGCCGGTGGGTGAATACGACAACTCGGAGGTGCAGCTGGTGTTCATGTCCGACGAGGGCAAAGCCCTCTACGGCGAGCTGCGCAGCTTTCACGGCGGCTTCTTCAATGGCGAGCGCGACACCCTGCAGCCCACGCTGCGCTACCGCGTCGGCGAGACCTTCTCCACGGAGCTGGCCTGGAACTACAACCGCATTGACCTGCCGACGGAAGACGGCGCCTTCAGCATCAACGCCGGTCAGCTGCGCCTGACCTACTCCTTCACCCCCAAGGTGCTGCTGCAGGCGCTGTTCCAGTATGACAACAGGAGTGATCGCGTGGGCATGAACGTGCGTTTCTCGGTCCTGCAGCAGGCCAACGCCGGGCTGTTCGTGGTCTACAACGAGGTCGATGAAATGGGCTTTCGCAAGCCCCGACGCGAATTCGTGCTCAAGTACAGCCATATCCTGGATGTATTGAACTGATACCAGAGAACCGCGGCGGCTCGCCTTTCCAGCCGCGAGCCCGGACCGCCCGTCCAGGCGCCTCTTGCAGGAACGGGGTTTCGGGGGGCGCGACGGGGCAACAATAATTTCCGGCTCCCCCCTTGAAATCCTCAAGGTATCGTCGCTCGTGCCGATAAAGAACCCAGCAGGATTTTTGATTGCTTCTCCGGCGGCTGCAGACTGATACTACCGGGTAGACAACATCAGGCAGACCAGACAGTAAGGAATTGACCCTTGGCGCGAATACTCACGGTAGACGACTCCAACTCTCTCAGGCGCATGGTGGCCTTCACCCTCAAGCAGGCCGGACACGAGGTGGTGCAGGCGGTTGACGGCAGCGACGGCCTGGTAAAAATCCGGGAACAGAAAATCGACCTGGCCCTGGTGGATGTGAACATGCCATCAATGGGGGGTATCGAAATGGTGACGGAGATGCGCAAGCTGCCAGAATATGCGAAAACCCCGATTCTCATGCTGACCACCGAGTCGAGCGACGAGAAAAAGCAGGAAGGTCGACAGGCCGGTGCCACCGGCTGGATCGTCAAGCCCTTCAGCCCGGAGCAACTTCTGGGGATCGTGGAGAAAGTCCTGGGCAGGACCAGTCCAGCGTGAGGGATCCGTCATGAATTCAGTGGAGGCGTACGGCATCGGCAGCAGCCGCGACAGCACCAACCAGTACCTGACATTCATCCTCGACGATGAGGAGTACGGTATCGACATCCTGCAGGTGCAGGAAATCCGCGGCTGGAGCAAGACCCGACCAATTCCCAACTCGCCATCCTGGCTGAAAGGGATCATTGATCTGAGAGGCAGTATTGTCCCGATCATCGACCTGCGGGAACGCTTTCACATTGCGCCGCTGGAGTACGGCCCGAACACGGTCGTCATTGTTGTGCGCTTTCACGACGAAAAGAACCGGGACCAGCGCGATCTGGGGATCGTTGTCGACGCCGTCTCCGAGGTTTACAGCGTAGCGCCGAAGTCCGTCAAATCCGCTCCCAATGTCGGCAGCGCGATAGACGAACAGCTGATTGAAGGGATCGCCATGATCAATGACAAGATGATCGTGCTGCTTGACATGGACAGACTGCGGGAGGGAATACTCACGCCGGGGTCCGACATCGCCAGAACAATAAAACAAGAGGCAAAGGCATGAATATAGAAGCCACGGTGCCCGCCGGGGAAGCCGACGACACGCTGCAGCTCAGTCTTCTCGAGGAAAGCTTTGCAATTCTGGAGCCCTTCGGAGAGCAGGTCGTCGGCCGATTCTACGACAAATTGTTCACCGACTACCCCTCGGTGAAACCCCTCTTCCAGAACACGACCACCGCAAAGCAGCAGACCAAGCTGCTGGCGGCACTGAAGCTCGTGGTCAACAGCCTGCGCAAGCCGGAGCAGCTCGAGCAGGCACTGGTCGAGATGGGCGCCCGGCACCAGGCCTACGGCGCGGAGCCGGCGCATTACGAGGCGGTTGCCTCGACCCTACTGGATGCCATGGCAGAAACCGCCGGCGGCGCCTGGAATACACAGTATGAAAACGCCTGGCGCGATGCGCTGAATCTGGTCGGCGACGTGATGTTAAGTGCTTACAAACCCGTGGAGGAGACCCCGATGACGGACAGTACCAACGTAATGAAAGCAGCCCCGGGTGCACAGGAAAATGTCCACATCGGCGGCAAGGCTCTGGGCGCAGGGGCAGCAGAGTCTGCCATGGCACAGCAACTGGAGGCGCTGCGAGCCGAGATTGATGCCCTGGACCGATCGCAAGGACGCATCGAATTCAATCTCGACGGCACTATTATCACGGCTAACGAGAACTTTCTTGACATCGTCGGCTACACGCTAGGCGAACTACAGGGCATGCACCATAGCAAGCTGTGCGACCCGGAGTACGCACGCAGCAGTGAGTACAAGGAATTCTGGCGCATCCTCAACAGCGGAGACTTCCACTCAGGCATCTTCCCGCGCAGAAACAAGCAAGGTGAAGAGTTCTGGATTCGTGCTACCTACAATCCAGTCGTGGACAGCGACGGCAGGTTGTACAAGGTGCTGAAGCTCGCCACCGATGCCACCCTCGAGCATAAAACTCAGGTGGAGGTAAGCCGCCTCAAGTCAGCTGTGGAAAGCGTCACCACCAACATCATGATGTGTGATGCCGACCTGAACATTGTCTACGCCAACCCGGCCGTCACCAACATGTTCAAGAACCGGGCCGCCGAAATGCGCCAGCGCTTCCCCGGTTTTGATCCCATGAACCTTGTTGGACAGAACATTGACCAGTTCCACAAGAACCCGGCCCATCAGCGCTCCATGCTGCGCGACGCGAGTCGCATGCCCGCGCGAGCGACGATGGATATCACGGGGATCGAGCTCGAAGTGAACGCGAACATGATCAAGGGCCCCAAGGGCGAAGACATGGGGAACGTGGTCGAGTGGAAAGACATCACCGATATGCGCGATATCCGCAACGTCATTTTCGCAGCCACTGAGGGTGACTTCTCCCAAAGAATAGACACCAGCGAAGCCGAGAGCCTGTTCAAGGACGTCGGCGATCTGGTCAACAGCCTGATGGTCGTCAGCGAGAAGAGCCTCACGGAGGTGGCTGGCGTCGCCCAGAAGCTGGCCGAGGGCGATCTCACAAGCACCATCGACGACGACTACAAAGGCCTGTTCGGCAAGCTGAAGGACGACGTCAATACCACCGTCCTCAATCTTCGCGACATGATCGGCCAGATACGTGAGGGTGCCATGAGCATCGGTTCGTCTGCCTCGGAGATTTCCCAGGGCAATATCGATCTGTCCCAGCGCACCGAGGAACAAGCCTCGTCCCTTGAGGAAACCGCCTCCAGCATGGAGCAGATGACCTCTGCCGTGAAGTCCAGCGCCGACAATGCTCGACAGGCTAACCAGCTCTCTACCACGGCCCGGGAACAGGCTGAGAAAGGTGGCGACGTGGTCAGCGAGGCCGTCGCCGCCATGGCAGAGATCAACAAGTCGTCGGGCAAGATTTCCGAGATCATCGGCGTCATCGACGAAATCGCCTTCCAGACCAACCTGCTGGCACTGAATGCAGCGGTAGAGGCTGCGAGAGCCGGCGAACAGGGTCGTGGCTTTGCCGTGGTGGCCGCCGAGGTGCGTAACCTGGCGCAGCGAAGCGCCCAGGCCGCGAAGGAAATCAAGACCCTGATCAAGGACAGCGTGGCCAAGGTAGAAGACGGCAGCAAGCTGGTGGATGATTCCGGCACCACGCTGGCCGAAATTGTCACCGCCGTGAAGAAAGTCAGCGACATCATTGCCGAAATCGCCGCGGCAGCCCAGGAGCAGTCCTCCGGTATCGAAGAGGTGAACAAGGCCATCACGCAGCTGGATGAGGTGACGCAACAGAACGCAGCCCTGGTGGAAGAGGCGGCGGCCGCGTCCAAGTCGATGGATGACCAGTCGAATTCGCTGCAGGAGCTGGTGGCCATCTTCAACGTCGGAGACCAGGCCGCGATGGCGCCGGCACCCCGCGTCAGGCCACAGGCGCCGGCTCACGCCAGTGACAACCGCCGCAGCAATGGCCCACGAGCCGTCCCGGCTCCGGCGGCACAGCGGCGTCCCGCCCCCCGTGCCAGCAGCGCCGATAACGAGGACTGGGAGGAGTTCTAAGGCCCGGCAGGCTGGGCAAGCAACGCGTTCGCAGTTGCTGCGACGCGTTGCAACGGAGTAACCCGGTGGCGACACAGTATCCAGATGGCCGTTAACGACAGAAGAGACTATGAAGCCAAACGAGAAACCGAAAGCCACCGCCGCACCCCGGGACAGTGAGTTTCAGCTCACGGACCGGGATTTCAACTTCATCAAGGCATTCATCGCCAAGGCGGCGGGCATCGAGCTGAGCGATGCCAAGCGCAACCTGGTCTACAGCCGTCTGGTACGCCGCCTTCGCGTTCTGAACCTGCCGACCTTCAGCGCCTACTGCAGCCATCTGGAAAGCGGAGACGAGACGGAGCTCGAACACTGCGTCAATGCGCTGACGACCAATCTCACCTCGTTCTTTCGTGAGTCCCATCACTTTGATTTTCTCGAGCGCGAGTTGCTTCCCACGCTCTTGAAACAGAAGCGCGACAGGGAACTGCGCGTATGGTCGGCGGGCTGCTCTACCGGTGAAGAGCCGTATTCTCTGGCCATGGTTCTGGCCGAGCGCGTGCCTGAGAGCTGGAACGTGCGCATTCTCGCCACCGACCTCGACAGTTCCGTTGTCGCGACCGGCACCGCGGGGCAGTACACCCTCGAGCGCATTACCGGCATTACCGAGGCCCGCCGGAAGCGCTGGTTTTTGCGCGGCAAGGGCGCCCATGATGGCCAGGTCCGTGTGCGTCAGGAGCTCAGGGACATGATTACCTTCAGGCGCCTCAACCTGCAGGATCCGTGGCCGCTGCGGCACAAGTTTGACTTCATCTTCTGTCGCAATGTCGTGATCTACTTCAACAAGGATACCCAGCGCGTTTTGTTCGATCGCTTTGCCGAGCAGCTGACGCCCGGCGGCCATCTTTTTATCGGACATTCTGAAACCCTTTACCGGGTCAGCGACCGCTTCAAGCTGCTGGGAAGTACCGTTTACCAGCGCGTGAACTAGGCCAGCGCTGCGATATGGCAAATCTCTTCGCCAAACGCCCGGGCACTCCCGATTCGCCGCCAGTCATCCCGGGGTTTGAGCATATCAAGCGCTACTGGGATCCCTCGCGCAATCTGCACGTGGCCAAGCTGCTGCCGGGCGAGTATTACATTTCCATGCGCGGCGAAATGATCACCACGGTTCTCGGCTCCTGCATCTCTGCGTGCATCCGGGATCGCAAGCTGGGTATCGGGGGCATGAATCATTTCATGCTGCCGCACAGCGCCAGGCTGGACGACTGGGGGGGAAGCTCAAGCTCGGCACGCTACGGCAGCTACGCCATGGAGAAGCTGATCAACGAGATCCTGAAAGCCGGGGGGCGCCGCGAAAACCTTGAGGTGAAGGCCTTCGGCGGTGGCAGAATCGTGTCGGGCATGACCGACGTTGGGCGTAAAAACATTGCTTTTCTGCACGAGTTTTTGCAAATTGAGGGCCTGAGGCTCACGGCGGAGGATATGGGAAGCCTACATCCACGCAAGGTCAATTTTTTCCCCGACAGCGGCAGGGTCCAGGTCAAGAAGCTGCGCTCCATGCACAACGACACCATCGTACAGCGCGAGAGCCGCTATATGGAGGAGCTGGTCGAGGCGCCGGTGCAAGGCAATGTCGAACTTTTCTGAACACAGGAATCGAGGTTGATGGCAGGCAAGATTCGCGTTCTGGTAGTGGACGATTCGGCACTGATCCGCCGTCTGCTGACAGACATGCTGAACAGCGCCCCCGACATCGAGGTCGTGGGCACCGCAGCCGATCCCCTGATAGCCAGAGACAAGATCAAGAGCCTGAAGCCGGATGTCCTCACGCTCGATATCGAAATGCCAAGGATGGACGGCATTACCTTTTTGCGCAATCTCATGCGCCTGCGACCGATGCCCGTGGTCATGGTATCGACCCTGACCGAGCAGGGCGCCGACGTGACGCTGCAGGCACTGGAAATCGGCGCTGTGGATTTCGTGACCAAACCCAAGCTGGACGTCTCCCGCGCGCTCAACGACTATGTCGAGGAACTGGTGACGAAGGTGAGGGCCGCCTCGGTCGCCAAGGTAAGGCGACTGGCGAGTCTCGAATCACCCCAGCCGATGCAGTCATCGGATGCGGTGATTCCCCGGCGGCCGGCGCATCATCTGCGCACCACCGACCAGATTATCGCCATTGGCGCATCCACCGGCGGCACCGAGGCGATCAAAAGCGTTCTCATGGGCATGCCTCGCGATGCTCCCGGCATTGTCATTGCCCAGCACATTCCCCCCGGCTTCAGCGCGGCCTTTGCCGACCGCATGGACCGATTGACGCCGCTCAATGTCAAGGAAGCCGAGGATGGCGATGTGGTCATTCCCGGGCATGCCTTTGTCGCACCGGGAGACAGGCATCTACTGCTGGTTCGCAACGGCGCGCGCTATGTTTGCCGACTGAATGATGGCGAGCCGGTAAACCGTCACCGACCCAGTGTCGACGTGCTGTTCCGCTCTGTTCTGCAGGCCGCGGGTATCAACGCCGTCAGCGCCATTCTGACAGGCATGGGCGCGGATGGTGCAGAGGGGCTGCGGGAGATGCGCGAAGCCGGTCTGCATACGATCGCCCAGGATGAGGGGACCAGCGTGGTGTGGGGCATGCCTGGCGAAGCCTTCAAGCGCGGCGGCGCCTGCGAGGTGCTTCCTCTGCAGGCCATCGCCAGGCACCTGCTGAGAGCCGTGTGGAAAGAGCCGCGCGCGGCGTCAGGATGACACCCCAATATGAGTGACTCCGGCCGCACCAGCGACACATCCCCAGGCGCGGCTCCGGACAGCGGTGAACCGGCGCGAGCGCGAGCCACGGACGTAGGCATCGCTCCGGAGATCCGCGCCTGCAATGAGCTCGGCGCCCTGCTTGCTAACGAACTTGCCGAGGTCGAGCAGGAGATCGAGCGTGTTACCGGCATCATCTCCGAGGGGGCGACGGCGCTGTCGACCAGTTTCGACCAGCTGCACAGGCTGGCCAGTCACGAGCGACATGAACCGCAGAGCGCCGCAGCCGAGGAACTGGAGCTGGCAATATCGACGGCAATACGCGCGCTTCAATTCGAGGACATTGCAACCCAGGCCCTTGCGGAAGCGCTGCGAAGCGTATCCTACCTGCGCGGCGTGGCAGATCAGGTAGAGACCGTTCACGACGCGGGTGAGCTGGCAACCCGCATCAGTGAACAGCACCGCATCTGGTCAAAGATGCGGCGCAAGGCAGTGCTGCAGAAGAATCTGGACCAGGGCTCGGTCGATCTGTTCTGACGCGTTCGAGCAGGCGCGGTAACGGTAGCACCGGCGTCCATGCGTCATGTCAGGCGTAGTCGTCCACCAGGGGCTCATGATCGTCCGGGTCATCAGGACTGTACGGCATCTCCGGCACCGACCCGTCCTCACGCTGCTCACGCGTGACGTCACTGTCATCTCGCGAGTTGTCCCCTCCGTCGTCCCCGCCGCGGCGCGGTTGCGAGCCCTGCCCCGGCACCCGGTGACGTCGCGGAGGTCGCGCAGGGACCGTGGGGCTTACCGGATCAAGCGGCTGCGCCATGCTGCGCGGCGGGCTCGTTGATACCGGACATCGTGGATGCATCCACCAGGATCATCATGCCGGTTTCTGTCTCGATCACGCCTTCGACATCGAAGGAGGTTTCTCCCTGAAGTTTTTCCAGTCGATTATTGTTGAGGACCTGAACCTCCAGCACCTCATCCACCACCAGACCAACGTGCTCGTCATTGACATCCAGAATCACGATCCAGTCGATACTGTCTCCCGGCTCCCTCGGCTTCAGGCGCAGGCGCCGTCTGGCATCCACGACGGTGACGATGTTACCGCGGACGTTAATAACGCCGAGCACGAAATGCGCTGCGCCGGAGACAGGCGTGATATCGCCTGCGCACAGGATCTCCTGCACCTGCAGCACGCTGACACCGTAGTCCTGATGATCCACCACGAAGCGCAACCATTCATTGCGGTTTTCGCTCACGCGCTCGTTGAGGTCATCCAGCGCGTCGTCACGCAGACTGTTGCGGTCTTGGTATTCCTGTCTATCCAGATCCATTGTGTCTGACTCCCTGATTAACTGTCACGCCCGACGATGTCGCCGGACTTACTTGCCACCGAACCGGCCCAGCTGTCTGATACTGTCAAGGTCGAGCAGTACACAGCGCTTCTCGACCACCGTTCCCGCCAGCCAGGGGCGTATGCCCAGGGGGCCACGCCAGCAAACCTCGTCGGTGGTGATAACCGTGGGCCGCGTCGCCCCCTCCACGGCAACACCCCAGTCGCCGTCTCCCAGGACAAGCACCCTGTCGCAGCGCTCCTCGAGCGGTATTTGATCTGGCGACAGATCGTGGGGGAGCGTCAGCAGCGCTAGATCGACTATCCATTGCCCGGGCTCGCCGCCCGCGGTCCGCCGCAGCCACGGCGGCGTTGACGGTGAAGCCTGCAGTGGCGGGCAGGACATTTCCCCGCGGACACTGCCCTCGGGAACCGCTATCGCCAGTCCGGACACATCGAAGATGCAGTACCGCTCCGACGTGGATGCCTGCGCGCCATCGCTCTCTCCACCCGGCTCTTCCAGCAAGGCCTCCAGGTAGCTGTCTATCGCCCGCTCCGAGGCGGTAAGAGGGTCGCTTGCCGGGCTCATGCCACCACACGCTGGTCGGCCTCGTTGTGATCCAGCGCCAGCAGATCATCCAGCAGGCGGAGAAAGGCCTCGGCGCCGCGGCTGCCCGGCGCCAGCTGCGACAGCGACTTGCCCTGCTCACTCGCTTCGCGGAAGCGCGTATCGACCGGCACAACGCCGGACCACAGCTCGGTACCCTGATAGCGGCTGCGCAGTTCCTCCAGCGCGTGGTTCGAGGCCCGCGTCCTGCGATCAAACATGGTAGGAACGATAAGGTGCTGGAGGCGATGTGGCCGCGAACGGTTGACCATTTCCAGTGTGCGCGTCATGCGTTCAAGCCCCTTCAGCGCCAGGTGCTCGGTCTGGGTTGGCACCACGACGCGATCCGCAGCGGCAAGGGCATTGATCATGAGTATCCCCAGCGTGGGCGGGCAGTCCAGCAACACGTTATCGAACTGTCCCGCCAGTGGCGCCAGCGCCTGACGCAGAATCAGCCCCTGCCCCTTCTGACTGCCCAGCTGCCGATCCAGTGTCGCCAGTGCCGGCACCGCTGCCAGCAACGCCGGACCATCGCCCGCGGTAGGCAGCAGAAGATCGGCCGCGCGGGTTCGCCGGTCGTCGAACAGGTTGTAGACACTGCGCGAGGCCGCCTCCGCATCCTGGGAAAAATAGCTGGTGAGTGAGGCCTGCGGGTCGAGATCCACCAGCAATACCCGATGTCCTCTCGCCTGCAGCCAGCCCGCAAGCGTGACGACGGCGGTGGTTTTACCAACCCCGCCTTTCTGATTCGCAACCGTCCAGATTTTCATGTTCCGACCTCGGCCTCTGTTAGGGAGCCGGGGAGTGGCTCCGGCATCTCATCGTTTGCCAGTATCACGATAGTCACTCGCCGGTTGCGGTTGCGCCCCTCGGCGCTGTCGTTGCTGGCCGCCGGCTGATATTCACCAAGCCCGACGGCAACCATGCGCTGCGGCGTTACTCCCCTGGCCTGGAACAGACGAATGACGCTGCTGGCGCGCGCCGATGAGAGTTCCCAGTTGGAGGGGAAGCGTGTCGTGCTGATGGGAACGTCATCGGTATGTCCCTCCACGCGCAGCGCATTGGGCATCGGTTCCAGGATATCGCCGACTTTCTGAAGCGTCGGCAGCGCCGGATCGGCTACCTCCGCTATCCCGACCGGAAACAGCAGATCGGTCTTGATCTCGACTTCGAGCCACAGCGGGGTTTCCCGAACGCGTACCTGGTCCTGATCGATAAGCTCGGACAGCGCCTCGCGAATCTCTTCGGCCATGCGCGCAAGCCCCGCGCGCGTGCCGTCGTCCCCCACGCTGGTGATACCTGCAATGCCGCCCGGGGGGTTGTCCAGGGGCAGCGACAGGGTGCTTCTGTCGACCGAGCCCTGGGGCAGCGCGTCGTCCCTGCCCTGCTCGGCTCCGCCCGAGGGCGGATTGTCCCCGATCTGGATCGGCCGGGTGGTTTTTGGCGTGCCACGGAACGCCGCCACCAGAGAGTCCGAGAGGACGCGGTACTTGCCCTCGTTGACCGAGGAGATGGCGTACATCACCACAAAGAATGCCAGTAGAAGCGTCACGAGATCCCCGTAAGGGATCGCCCAGGCTTCGTGGTTGATATGGTCCTCATGGCGTTTTTTGCGTCCCATTCCCTTCCGCCCTAGGCCAGGTAACCTTTCAGCTTTGTCTCGATATTGCGCGGGTTCTCACCCTGGGCAATCGACACAACGCCCTCCACCACCATCTCGCGGGCGGTCGTCTGCCCGTGGATGATTCCCTTCAGCTTCCCCGCCATGGGCAGGAAAAAAAGATTGGCGGAGCCAATCCCGTAAATCGTGGCAACAAACGCGGCGGCAATACCGGTACCCAGTTTTGAGGGGTCCGCCAGATTCTGCATGACCGCCATTAGCCCCAGCACCGCCCCGACGATGCCCATCGTCGGCGCATAGATACCCATGGCCTCAAACACTTTGGCCGCCGCGGTATCAATCTCTTCCCGGGTACCGATTTCCACGTCCATAATGCTCTGTATGACCTCGGGCTCACTGCCATCCACCAGCAGCTGCAGCAGTTTCTGCACGAAGGGATCAGTCTCGTTCTCCACTACCGACTCCAGCCCCAGCAGACCTTCCTTGCGTGCCAGCTGGCTCCAGCCGACAATTTTTTCGATCATGCTGTCGGCGTCCACACCCGGGGGGCGGAATATCCAGCCCACGATCTTCATGGAACGCTTCATGACCGGGACGGATGTCTGCAGCAGCGTCGCCGCCAGGGTGCCGCAGATGACGATGACAAAGGCAGCGCCAGAGACCAGCGCCGCTATTCCCGCCCCCTTCAGCGTGGAGCCGAGCAACACGGAGACGAGGGCCAGGATAACGCCGATAATGCTTAACTTGTCCACCAAGGCTCCCGTCAGGCTGCAGCTTTGCTGACCCGCTTCATCAAGCCATTGACATCAAAAATCAGGGCGATGTTTCCATCCCCCGTGATCGTTGCGCCCGCAAACCCGGGGACATCGTGCAGCATGGCCCCCAGCGGCTTGATCACCACTTCCTCCTGGCCAAGCACATCGTCGGTAACAAATCCCACCATGCCGCTGCCAACCTGCAGCACGACCACATAGGATGCGCGGGTACCGCCCTCGTCACCCTCGGCCGCCAGACAGCTGCGCAGGAAAACCAGAGGCAGCGGCTTGCCGCGCACCATGACCACGGGGCGACCCGCAACCTGATGCACGTTATCGTTATCCAGGGAAAATACCTCGAGAACCTGCGACAGCGGGAAGGCATAGGTGCGCTGCTGCAGGCGCACCATCAACGTCGGCATGATCGCCAGCGTGAGCGGCACTCGAACCCGCACGGAGGTCCCCTTGCCGAGCTCCGACTGGATCTCGACATTGCCATTCAGCTCGGCAATGCGCGTCTTGACCACGTCCATGCCGACACCGCGACCCGACAGGTCTGATACGACTTCTTTGGTCGAGAAGCCCGCCAGAAACACCAGGTCGAAGCATTCGGGGTCGCTCAGCCTGGCTGCGGCTTCTGCCGTGAACAGCCCTTTCCTGACCGCCTTCTCGCGCAGCACCTCGGGGTCAATGCCTGCACCGTCGTCGCGGATGAGGATGACGATATTGTTGCCTTCCTGTTCCGCCGACAGCTCCACCTTGCCGGTGCGAGGCTTGCCGTTCGCCTCACGGACATCGGGGTCTTCAATGCCGTGATCCATGGCGTTGCGCACCAGGTGCACCAGTGGATCGGAGAGCGCCTGGACCAGATTCTTGTCGAGGTCGGTGTCTTCCCCGCGCATGGTCAGCTCTATTTCCTTGCGCAGACTGCGGGCCACGTCCCGGGCCAGCCGCGGGAATCGGGAGAAGACCTTGCCTATTGGCTGCATGCGGGTCTGCATCACGCCGTTCTGCAGGTCCGCCGTCACCAGATCGAGATTGGCAACGGTTTTTTTCAGCTCTTCGTTCTCGAGGTCAGCACCGAGATTGGTCAGTCGATTGCGCACGAGCACAAGCTCACCCACGAGATTCATGACGGTATCCAGCCGCGAAACACTGACGCGAATGGTGGCCTCGGCCGCCGCCGAAGGACCGGGTTCCCCTTTGCCGTCGACTGCGGCGGGCGCTGCTGGAGAGCCGCTAACGGCGGGCTTCTCGTCACGCGCTGCCGGTGCCGGCGTCACCGCCGGGGCAGGCGCCTCCGCAGGGGCAGCCGCCGCCGGCTTGGCGGCACCCTGCTGCATCTGGTCAAGCAGCGCCTCGAACTCGTCATCGGTAATTTCGTCGCTGCCTGGTGCAGGCCCACCAGCACCCTGCGTTTCTGCCGCGTGCTCGTCGCCCGGGTCGTCCTCGAAAAGACCTGCGCGAACGCCGTCGATGATCGCGTCAAACTCACGATCGGCGGCGTCCTCCGAGGTTTCTTCCTGCGTAGACGCTGTCTCCGTCGCCTCAACTGCCACCGCACCGGAGCCATTGGCAGCGCGAACGTAGTCCTGCAGCCTCGCGACCAGTTCCGGGGGCGCCGGGTCCGGGGTCTGGCCTGCTGACACCTGGGCCAGAATGCCGGATACCACGTCCGCCACCTGCAGAACCGTATCCATGATCGCATTGTCGACCGCCAGCTTGCCGTTGCGCAGGCAGTCGAAAACCTCTTCCGCACCGTGGCATATCAGCACCAGCGGCTCGACATTCAGGAATCCCGCGCCACCCTTGATAGTGTGGAAACCGCGGAAAATGCTGTTGAGCAATTCCCGGTCATTCGGCGCCCGCTCAAGCTGCACCAGTTCGGAGCCAAGCGTTTCCACAATTTCATTGGCTTCGACCAGAAAGTCTTCGCGAATACTATCGTCCAGTTCAAAGCTCATAGCTGTCTCCGTCAGAATCCCAAGCTGGATAGCAGTTCGTCAGCCTCGTCCTGACTGGTAATCCGCTGCTCGCCTTCCGGCAGGGTTGCGGACGCTCCCGCTCGCCTGCGCTCGGTCAGCATGTCCCCCTTGCCGGCAACCCGGATCATGTTGATCAGAGTTTCTTCCACTTCCGTCACCAGCCGGATCACTTTGCGGATTTCCTGTCCGGCGAGGTCCTGATAGTTCTGCGAAATGATCACTTCCGACAAGCCGGAGCGGATACTGGAAACCTGCTCGCCGACATCGTTGACGAAAGTCGCGAGCTCGGGAGCGGCGCTGCCACTGGCAACGCCGGCGTTATCGAACGACCCACCCAGTGACGTGGCGCGGTCAATCAGCGCCTCTGCCCGGGGCAGCATGTCCTCGACCAGATCCATGGTCTTGTGCGCCGACTGCTCGGTAATGGTAATGACCTGATCCAGCCGGTGCCGCGCGTCCGGAAATTCATCACTCGCAAAATCCGCAACCCGCGAGTCGACCTGGAAGCTGGTCAGGGCCTCGTGCAGCTGTCGCGTGAGCCTGCCGACATCCTGGAACAGTGTCTGCTCACGCGCCGCCGCCAGGTCATCGAGCAGGGCAGTGAAACGGGGCGCGTCATCGCGCCTGGCCGCGTCGAGCAGGGCCTCAAGCGCCTCGATATAGTCTGCCGGCGCCTTCTGCGCGGCCCCATCATCGTGGCCGCTGGCGGCCTTGCTGGAGTCGGTCATGAGCCCTGCTCTATGCGTTCGAAGATACGGTCGATCTTTTCCTTGAGCGCCGCCGCGGTAAACGGTTTCACGACATACCCATTGACACCGGACTGTGCGGCTTCAATGATCTGCTCCCGCTTCGCTTCTGCGGTCACCATGAGAACCGGCAGGTGCTTGAACCTGTCGTCCGCGCGAATCGCCTTGAGCAGATCGATGCCCGCCATGCCGGGCATGTTCCAGTCTGTCACGACGAAATCGATGTGCGTGGATTTCAGGACGTCCAGCGCCGCAGAGCCATCATCGGCCTCGCGCATGTTGCTGAAGCCCAGCTCTCTGAGCTGGTTCTTGACAATTCGCCGCATCGTGGAGAAATCATCCACCACCAGAATCTGCATATCCTTGTTCAAAAGCGTTACTCCATGATTCAGTCCACGCCCGACACCGCAGCCTCGGGTTGATTAAAACGACGATCGCGCCCGTATTCTCGCAAGGGCCTGACCGTGCAGCTGGCAGACGCGCGATTCGCTGACGCCCAGCACCTCTCCAATTTCCCGCATGTTCAGTTCATCCGTATAATACAGGCTGATAATGAGACGCTCGCGTTCCGGCAGGCTCTCTACGCTGCTGGCGATCAACGCGGTGATCGAGTCCTGCTCCAGCGCCTCCTCGGGAGACGCGATATTCTCGTTGACCCCACGCAGGTCGTTATCGTCCCCCGAAAGCTCCTCTACGCTGAACATTCTGGAGTGCGATGCCTCGCGGGCAATGTCGTGATACTCCGCCAGTGACACGTTCATTTCAGCGGCCACTTCGGCATCGCTCGCCTTGCCACCGTTGCGTCCCTCTACAATGCGCATGGCCTCTATCATGCTCCGTACCCTGCGGTGTACCGAGCGGGGAATCCAGTCCATGCGCCGCAATTCGTCGAGCATGGCGCCGCGGATGCGGATACCCGCATAGGTCTCGAAATTGGCTCCCCGATCACCCGCATATTTTTTCGCTGCCTCCATCAGGCCCAGCATGCCTGCCTGCATCAGGTCATTGACATCCACACTGTCGGGCAGACGTCCACCCAGGTGGTAGGCAATGCGCCTGACCAGCTGGGCGTACTTTTCCACCAGCGCGTCCGCCGACAGCTCGCGAACCGCCGTGTACTCCGCCGCCCGGGATGAGGCTCGGGAGTCTACACTCATTGCGCGATACCCAGCGCCCGCTCAAGGAAGAACTCCACCTGCCCGTTGCCTCCCGGGGCTCCTATCCATGTATCGGCCACGCCGGCCAGTTTCTTGAATGCTTCTGTCGCCCGGCAGGCAGGATAGGCTGTCACCACCGGCTCCTGCCGCTGCAGGGCGCGGCGCAGGAAATCGTCGTGGGGAACAAAGCCGGCGTAGCGCGCTGTGACATCGAGGTAGCGATCGGTCACCCGTGCAATCTTCTGGTAGAGATCCCGTCCCTCCAGCTGGCTGCGCACCATATTCGACAACACCTGGACCTCACGTATGCCGTGGTCGCGCGACAGCACTTTCACCATGGCATAGGCGTCGGTGATGGACGCCGGCTCGTTGCACACCACAACCAGCACCTGATGCGCGGCGGCGGCAAACATGGACACCGAACTGCTGATGCCGGCGGCGGTATCGACGATCAGCACATCGATGTCTGTCGCCATTTCGGAGAAGGCATGAATGATGCCGCTGGATTCGGTTCTGGTGAGCTCGGCCATTCTCTGGATGCCGGAGGAAGCCGGCACCACTTTGACGCCCTGTGGTCCCTCCAGCACGATATCCTTCAGGTCGCATTCCCCCTGCAGCACGTGCGACAGATTGCGTTTGGGGCTCAGGCCGAGCAGCACATCGACATTGGCGAGCCCAAGGTCCGCATCCATGATCCAGGTCTTGCGGCCTTTCATGGCCAGGGCCACCGCCAGGTTGACCGACACATTGGTCTTGCCGACGCCGCCCTTGCCGCTGGCGACCGCGATGACCAGGCCGGGGTGTCCGGAACCTGACGCTCCTGGACTCGCGGCGCAGATTTCCGGGCGGTTATCCGAGCGCATAGTGCATCTCTCCAATGTGCTGGGCCACAGACTCCTTGTCCATACGCCGCGGCGACTCCCGCATCAACGATACGCCTCGCTTCACCAGCCTGCGACTGCTGAGCGTTCGCAGTGGCCGCGACAGATCGGCGCTGTCCGAAACCCGGACCAGTGGCAAGCCGCTCAGGGCGACAACACTCAGCAGTCCACCCAGACTGGCGGTTTCATCCAGCTTGGTCGCGATAATTCCGTTCAGCGACTGTCTACTGTACAACATCACGGCCTCTTCCAGCGCCTGAATTTGTGCATTTGCCGCCAGAACCAGGTAACGGGTCACAATGCGGCCATCCGGGCGTCCAAGGCCTGCGCTCTGCCCCAGGTCATGGTCATCCCGCGCAGCACCCGCGGTATCCACCAATACCACGCGAACATGCGCCAGCCGGTTCAGGCGTTCCTGCACTTCCGCGGCTGTATTTGCCTGATACACGGGGATATTCAACAGCCGTCCGGCCGAAAAAAGGCACTCCTGCGCGCCCGGACGGCTGTTGTCAGTGCTGATCATCGCCACGTGCTCGGAACCGTGAACCTCGGCATAGTGAGCAGCAAAACGCGCGATCGCCGTTGTCTTGCCGACACCCGTGGGCCCTACCAGGACCATGACGCCACCCTGCATCAACGGATCCTCCGGCTCCACCGCCACCATGTGGGCAAAGTCCGTCAGCGCCTGTCGCCAGGCGCGAGCGGGATCGCGCTCGTCGGCGGGCACCCGGGCGGTGATATCCTGCGCCAGCGGGGATGGCAGGCCCAGCTGCAGGAGATTGCGCAGCAGGTCGGCACGTACCGGACTCTGCCGGGAGAAATCGTTCCAGGCAAGGCTGGAGAGCTGGCACTCCAGCATGCGGCGCAACGCCTTGATTTCGTCGCGCATGCCAGACAGGGATTCCTCCGGCGCAGCCACGTCATTGCGCATCGACGCCGGCCGGGATGCCGGCCTGAGCGGCGACCGTGGCGCAGCAGATGGGACCGGCTCGGCATGGGCCGACGCCCGACGACCGGCATCGGCCGTCTGCGCGCGTGCCGACGCGGGTCGCGCGCTGGACAGGGGCGATCGGGGTCGGGACGTCGTTGCCGCGCCTGCGCCCTGCAGCGACGGATCGATCAGTGTTTCGTCGTAGTCGACCGCGGCCACCACCTCCAGGCCGTCGGGAATCTGACGGCTCGACAGGATGACGGCATCGGGTCCCTGCTCATCCCTGACCTGCTTTAACGCCTGGCGCATATCCTCGGCCACATAGCGCTTGATTTGCATGCGTGTTACTCCCCTTTCAAATCCTGATCAGGCTGCCTGGGTCGTGTTACGGGCAACCGACTGAACCAATCGCAACTGCTTGTCTTCTGGAATTTCACTGTGTGCCAGCACGTGCAGACCCGGCACGCCCTGGCGCGCAAACCGCGCCAGCATCGGCCGTATTTCGCCAGGCACCAACAATACGGCGGGCTCGCCCCGCATTTCCTGGTCGCGGGTTGCGGCCTGCAGCGACTCCTGGATGCGCTCCGCGAGCCCGGGCTCCAGCGCCGCGGAGCCCTGCTGCGTGAGCTGCACCAGCAGGCTCTCGAGATCAGGCGCCAGCGTCACCACCGGCAACTCCTCGGCCATGCCGTTCAGCTCCTGGACGATCTGTCGTCCCAGCGCGACCCTTACGGCGCCAAGCAGGGTGTCAATATCCTGACTGCGAGCACCGTGCTCGGCCAGCGCCTCGCAGATACCGCGGAAGTTGCGGATAGGTACCTGCTCCGCCAGCAGCTGCTGCAGCACGCGGACAATCACCGACAGCGGCAGGGTCTTCGGCGTCAGGTCCTCCACCAGCTTGGGCGCCGACTTGGCCAGCTGATCGAGCAGGTTCTGCACCTCCTGGTGACCGAGCAACTCGTGGGCGTGTTTTTTCAGGGTCTGGCTCAGGTGCGTGGCAATCACCGTTGCCGAATCGGCAACGGTATAGCCCATGGTCTGGGCGTGCTCGCGGGACGCGGGATCGATCCACACCGCGGGCATGCCGAAAGCCGGATCCACCGCCTCCTGCCCCTGCACCGTGCCGCTGACGCCGCCGGGGTTGATCGCCAGCTCCCGGTCCGGCCGCACCTCGGCCTCGGCACAGGGCACCCCGAAAATGGAAATCCGGTACTGGTTCGGGGCGAGCTCAAGATTGTCCCGGATATGCACCGCGGATATCAGGAAACCCAGTGACTGGGAGAGTTTTTTGCGCACGCCCTTGATGCGCCCCATCAGTTCGCCGCCCTGTGCCCGATCCACCAGCGGCACCAGCCGGTAGCCCACCTCCAGGCCCACCGGGTCGACCTGCGCAATGTCGCCCCAGTCGAGTTCCCGCGGCGCTTCCGGCTGTACCGGCGGCTCCCGCTGCTGCTCCTGCTGCACGGCCGCCGCCACTTCCTCGCGGCGCTTGTGCAGCAGCCAGGCCGCCGAGCCCGCCACCGCGGCCAGCAGCAGGAACGCCACATTCGGCATGCCCGGAATCATCCCCATCAGGCCAAGAACGGCGGCGGTGAAGGTCAGTACGCGCGGCTGGCCGAAGACCTGCTGGAACAGCTCCTGGCCCATGTCCTGGGAGCGCGACATGCGAGTCACGATCATGGCGACCGCCGTCGACAGCAGCAGTGCAGGAATCTGGGCCACCAGGCCGTCACCTACTGTCAGCAGGGCGTAACGCTCGACAGCGGCGCCGAAGCTCATGTCGCGCTGCAGGGTGCCGATGAGAAGGCCGCCAACAATATTGATCACCAGAATGATGATGCCGGCCACGGCGTCACCGCGGACAAACTTGCTGGCACCATCCATGGCGCCGTAGAAGTCCGCCTCCTGGCGAATCTCCTCACGTCGGGCGCCGGCCTCCTCCTGGTCGATGAGACCGGCGTTGACATCGGCGTCGATCGCCATCTGCTTGCCGGGCATGGCATCCAGGGTGAAGCGGGCCGTTACCTCGGACACCCGGGTGGCGCCCTTGGTGACCACGACAAAATTGATGATGACGAGGATGGCAAACACCACCAGGCCCACGGCGTAGTTGCCGCCGATCACGAACTCGCCGAAGGCCTGGATGACCTTGCCGGCGGCATCGCCTCCCGTGTGGCCTTCCAGCAGCACGACCCGGGTAGATGCGATGTTGAGCGCCAGGCGCAGCAGGGTGGACAGCAGCAGAACCGTGGGAAAAACACCGAACTCGAGTGGCTTGCGAATATAGATAACGCTGAGAATCACCGCGATGGACAGCGTAATGTTGAACGTGAACAGAATATCCAGTATCGCTGCAGGCAACGGCAGCACCACCATGGCCAGAACCAGCATGACCAGTAGTGGGCCGCCAATACCAATCAGGCTGGAGCGCTGGAAAAACGCCGGCAATTTGACACTATCGAGCACGAATCGGCACCGTCAGAGAAGTTCCCTGAGGGTAAAGCAATTATTGAGCCAACGACTCAGGCCGTGCCGGGATCCGCGTCACCGACCTCGGGATTCGGTGCTGGCGGCGTTGGCGCATGCGGTGGCCGGGTGCGCACCTGATGAAGCCACGCCAGAACCTCCGCCACGGCAACGTACAGATCCGCCGGAATGGCCTGGCCGATATCCACGCTTCGGTACAGCGCGCGAGCCAGCGGCGGCGCCTCGAGCAGGGAAACGCCGGATTCCTCGGCTACTCGGCGAATGGCCAGCGCCACCAGCTCGGAGCCCTTGGCCACCACCTCTGGCGCGGCCATTGTCGTCGCGTCAAAACGCAGCGCCACTGCGAAGTGGGTGGGGTTGGTGATGACGATATCCGCATCGGGCACCGCATTCATCATGCGCCGGCTCGACATTTCCTGCTGCAAGCTGCGGATACGCCCTTTCACCTCGGGCCTGCCCTCCGTCTGCTTCAACTCATCGCGCACTTCCTGACGGGTCATGCGGATTTGCTTGTAATGCGTGGCCAACTGGAACGGCACATCGATCGCGGCAATCACGATCAGCGCCGCACTGGTCACGAACAGGGCCAGCCCGGTCAACCAGATACTTTCAGCAATGGCAGGCAGAATCGGCAGCCGGGACAGCGACAGGAAGCGGTCCATGATCAGCCAGAGGAAAAACCCGGCGGCCGCTCCCACCACCAGAAATTTGCCCATGGCCTTGAGTAGCTCCATGAGACCCTGGGTACCGAAAACGCGCTTCAGGCCCTTGATCGGATCGAGACGGCTGAACTTTGGCGCGATCGCCTTGCGACTGAACAACCAGCCTCCTAGCAACGCAGGTGCCAGCAGCGCGGCCACCAGCAGCGCCAGCAGCAGTGGACCGAATATCAGGAAAGCCTCTACGGCCAGATCCACTAGCTGACGCATCATAAAACCATCGTCGAACGCTGACTCGCGCTCTATCGTGAAACCGGCGGCGATCAGCGCCTCGAAGCGCTCGGCAAACCAACGTCCTCCCAGCAACAGCGTTCCCGACCCCACCAGCATGACCAGGGTCATGGTCAGTTCACGCGACCGCGGTACCTGCCCCTCGTCGCGACTTTCCTGCAATCGTTTCGGGGTCGGCTCCTCAGTTCGCTCCTGATTGTCATCGCGCTCTTCAGCCATGGATGGTCCTCGCGCTCACGCTCAGCTCGCCAGCAGCAACAGCCGGTCTATGCTGACCAGGGCCTCCTCCAGCAGGAACAACAGGGTCTGCTGCAAGGTAGGCAAGGTAAGGAACAGCACCACGAATCCCACCAGCATGGTCATAGGCAGGCCAATCGCGAACAGGTTCAGGGTCGGCGCCGCGCGGCTGACCACGCCGATAGCCACGTTGGTAATGAGCAGGGCCGTCGCCGCTGGCAGGGCCACTTTGAGAGCACCGAGAAACAGAGTGCTACCCCAGGAAGCCACCAACCAGAAGGCCTCTGCGCCAAAACCGCCGGCATCCACCGGCACAATTTGGAAGCTCTCCGCCAGCAGCTGAACCAGCATCAGGTGCCCGTCGAGAGACAGGAAAAGCAGCATGGCAATAATCAGGTGGAACTGGCTCAGCACCGGCACCTGTACCCCGTTCTGCCGGTCGATGAAGATGGCGAAACCCAGGCCCATGCTCATCGACACCGTCTGTATACCGATGACGATGGCGTCGAATACCAGCTGGATGATGAAGCCCATCGCAATCCCAATCATCACCTGCTGGAGCACCAGCACCACCGCCGAGGGCGAGAACAGGTCTACGCCGGGAGGATCCGGCAGTACAGGGAACAGTGCCAGCGCAAAGGCCAGGGCCAGCGCCATGCGGATCCGCACCGGGACCGAGCGGGTACCGAACAGCGGTACCACCATGAACATTGCCGCGATGCGAAACAGCGCCCAGAGAAACTGACCCAGCCACTCCAGCACGGCCGCCTCATCCACAGCGAATGGCGTCATGGCAGGCCGATCAGCTCCGGGATACTCTGGATCAGATCCCGCGAGAAAGTGACGATAAGGTCCAGCATCCAGGAACCGGCAAACATCAGCGCGATGGCCAGCACGATCAGCTTGGGAATGAAGCTCAGCGTCATTTCCTGAATCGATGTAGCGGCCTGGAACATGCCGATCAGCAGGCCCGCCGCCAGCGCCGAAATCAGCAGCGGCCCGACCAGCAGTGCGATCACCCACAGCGACTGCCGACCGATCTCTACTACCATATCCGGCGACACGTCAGACTACTCCCGTGTAGAAGCTGGCGGCCAGTGTACCCATGATCAGCCCCCAGCCATCAATCAGCACGAACAGCATGAGCTTGAACGGCAGCGACACAACCATCGGTGACAGCATGATCATGCCCATGGACATGAGCACGCTGGCCACCGCCAGGTCGATAATTACGAAAGGAATGAAAATCAGGAACCCGATCTGGAACGCGGTCTTCAGTTCACTGGTGAGAAACGCCGGTATCAACACCGTCAGCGGAACGTCAGCGGGTTCGTTGAAGCCCTCGTCGTAGCCGCCGAGCGACGCGAACAGGGCGAGGTCGCTCTCGCGCACCTGGTGCCGCATGAAGCGGTGCAGGGGCTCCACGCCATTTTGCAGCGCCTCCGTCAGCGCCATTTCCTCGTTGAGATAGGGCTCCACCGCGCCCTCGTAAAGCTCCGTGAGCACCGGCATCATGATGAACAGGGTGAGGAACAGGGCGAGGCCGATCAGCACCTGGTTGGACGGCGTGGTGCCCGTGCCCAGCGCCTGGCGCAGAATGGCCAGTACGACAATAATGCGGGTGAACGAGGTAAACATCAGCAGAATTGACGGCAGCAGCGTCAATACCGTCATCAGCGCCAGCACCTGTATGGTCAGGCTCCAGGTCTGGCTGCCGTCCTCTGCCGGCGTGACTTTCAGCAGCTCCAGCTCGCCGGCCCCCTGCGCCTGGGCGAGCGCCGGGAGCAGCACCAGCAGTACCGCAATCAGCAGGCGCATTCAGCTAGCGCTCCGTCTGGCGGCATCTTTCTGCGCCGCTGACAGGCGCGATGAAAACCCCTCTCCCAGGGCGGAATCGCCCGCATCCAGCCGGGTAATCGCGCCCGGAACCACCCCGAGCAATACCCGCTTGCCGTCCACCTCGACCAGCAGAAGTCGCTCCCGGGTGCCGAGCGCCAGCTGCCCGACCACCTGTATCGGTCCGCCGCCGCTCCCCGAAAGGGCGCGCATCGACGACACCCGGCGCGCCACCCAGGCCAGCCCGAACACCAGCGCAATCACAACGCCCAGGCCCAGCATCGTCCTCCCCAGGTTGGCAGCGGAATCGACCGCGGGCACCTCCGCCGCCAGCAGCGGCAAAGACACACCGGCGAGCGCCAGCGACAGGCAGGGCAGCGGCAGGTAGGAGCGGTTCATTGCAGCTTCTTGATCCGCTCAGATGGACTGATCACGTCCGTGAGCCGGATGCCGAACTTTTCATTCACCACCACCACTTCGCCGTGCGCGACAAGCGTGCCGTTCACGAAGACGTCCAGCGGTTCGCCGGCCACCCGGTCCAGTTCCACGACCGAGCCCTGGTTGAGCTGCAGCAGGTTGCGGATGCTGATAGCGGTGCGGCCCACCTCCATGGACAACGTCACCGGAACATCGACGATGAGGTCAAGGTTGACATCGCCCTGCGCCGGCGGCTCGCTGCGCTCAAAACTGTCAAAGCTGGCCTTTTCCGGGCCGGCCTGGTCTTCCTGTGCGTCCATCTGATTCTCGTCGTCGGCGGTCACCGCAGTCTCCCGATCTGTGTCATTGGTTGTTACCACGGCTGAGCCGTCTGGCAATCTTCACCGCGTACTTGTTCCGCGACAGGCCAACACTGCCCTCGAAGCAGGGCACTCCCTCCAGCAGCACGGTCGCATGGTCCGGCATGTCCACCGGAATCACATCGCCGGGGCGGATGCGCACCAGGTCACGGAGCGTGATGCGCTTGCGACACAGCACCACGCTGAGATCCATGGTGGCATCGCGAATTTCCTCGCGCAGCGCATTCATCCAGCGCTCGTCCTTCTCCATGCGGTCCGAGGCCATCCCGGAATCCAGCGCCTCGCGGATCGGCTCGATGGCGGAGTAGGGAATAGTGAAGTGGACCTCGCCGGTGGCGCCCTCAAGCTCGACCTCGAAGCGGCTGACCACCACCAGTTCTGAGGGACTGACGATATTCGCGAACTGGGGGTTGATCTCCATGCTGAGGAAATCAAAGTCGATATCCATCACGGGCTTCCAGGCTTCCTTCAGGTCGCCGAAGATCTGCGTGCGCAGCCGCTCGATGATGCGCGTCTCCACAGGGGTGAACTCGCGGCCTTCGATGCGGGCATAAAAGCTGCCGTCGCCACCAAAGTAGCTGTCCACCACTGCGAATATGAGCCGCGCATCCAGCACCAGAAGATTGGTTCCGCGCAGCGGCGGCACAGAGATGATGTTCAGGCTGGTCGGTAGCGGCAGTGTGCGCATGTAGTCCTGGAACTTGACCATGTCGACACCGACCACCGAGATCTCCGCAGTCCGGCGCAGCATGTTGAACATGCCGAGGCGCAGATAGCGGGCAAAGCGCTCGTTGATCATTTCCAGCGTCGGCAGGCGACCGCGGACGATCCGGTCCTGACTCGAGAGATCGAAAGACTGGACCTCGCCTTCTACCGCGGTGCCGTTGCCGCTCTCCACATCGCCAGAGTCGACCCCGTAAAGCAGCGCATCGATCTCGTCCTGGCTGAGGATGTCTTCCTGGCTCATGTGGCCGCTGCCCTACTGCACGACCAGAGACGTGAAGTAAAGATCCTCCACCTCCGCCGGCTCTCCCAGGTTGGTGAGGATTGACTGCAGTTCTGATAACGCAGAGCGACGAAGCTCCTCCTTGCCCTCTGGACTGCCGATGGATGACGGGGTCTGGGCGGAAAACAACAGCAGCAGGTTGTTGCGCAGCAGCGGCCGATGTTTCTGCACAGCCTCGATGACCGCGTCCTCGCGGGCCATGATCTCTACGGTCACCTGCAGAAATCGCGTGCCCTGGCTTGACAGATTAACGATGAAAGGCTCGTCCAGCGAAAAATAGATGGGCGGTTTCTTGGACTTCTGGGGGGCTTCCGGGGCATCGGGATCGCCGGCCTGCTGGGCCGCTATCTGCGGCTGCAGCACGAAATACAGGCCTGCGCCGACGCCGCCGGACATGACAAGGCTCGCCAGCAGACTGACCACAAGCAGCTTGCCCATGCCGGGACCGCTGTTCTTCGAAGCCCCGGAACCGGGTGTCACTGCATCAATTTCGTTGTCAGCCATGGATGTCATTTCCTTGAGGGTATGAAAAAAGAGCCCCTGCAAACGCTAGCCTGCAAGGGGCATGCCAGGAAGTGCCATACGCGAATGTCGCGCAATCCGCGGGTATCGGGCACGCACGTACACTGAACCGCGCGTCAAGCGTCAGCTTTTTGACTTTGTGATGAGAATACGATGCCCGCGGCGACAAGCGCCTGACGCGTCAGGAGGAGTGATGGTAACGGCCGCGGCGTCAGGCGTAAATGTCGAGCAGCCCTGAAGCGGACAGGTCGTGCAGCGGGGAGGCTGCTTCATCCGCTGCGACGGCATCCTCCGCAAACCCGGCCGATGACCCGGCGCGATCGCCGCGACCGGATTCGCCCGAGGCATCGTCGCGACCCGAATGCGACACCGAGGCGTCCGTCAGGGTCATGCCCTGCTCGGCGAGGGCATCGCGAAGACGCGGCAACACCGCTTCAAGGGCCTCCCGGACCTGCGCCTGCTGGGCACCAAGATGCAGCCTGGCCTCGCCAGCCTCGAGATCCAGCCAGATATCCACCCGGCCCAGATGGGCAGGCTCCAGCTGCAGCCGCGCCTGGTGCACACCTTCCCGGCTCATCCAGGCCACCTGCTCCAGCGTCTGGGAGACGGTGGCGCGAAACTCCTGCTGCGGCAGCGGCGCTGGCTGGGGCAGGCGACTTGCCGCGACATCCAGCTGCCGCTCAGGGACGGAGGCCTGCATTCCCCCGGCAAGCGCACTGCCGGCCTGGGCGTCGGTGCCCGCCGGCGGCTGGCCGGCCGTGGCCAGGCTCTGCAAGGCGTCGAGCAGGCCCGGGGGGGCGCCGCCGGCCGCAGACGTCGACACCGGCGCCAGCCCTGCTGTCTCGGAAGCGGCCAGACGGCTGTCGAAACCGGCAATCAGCGTCGGCGACTGTCCCGCCGCCTCATCTGCCAGCTCCTCGGCCATACTGGCAGCCTCGCTCGCCGGCAGCCGTTGCTGCAGCAACCACTGCCGGAGATCGTTGGTCGGGGCGCTGCCCCCCTCTCCCTGCTGCAGTGGGTGAGGCAGGGCGGTGAGGTCGGGGTCCAGACCGGCAAGCAGGGTCAAAATAGCGGCGGACAGGGTTTCCGGTGCGCCTTCCCGGCCCGATGAGGCCGCCGCCTCCGCGGTGGCAAGGTCGACCCCGGGCAGCTCCTCCGCGGTGGCAAGGTCGAACCCGGGCAGCTCCTCCGCCGTGGAGAGGTCGAACCCAGGCAGCCTCTCAGACGGCATCTCGCCAGTACTCATGGCGCTCAACAGCTCACCAAACACCAGCGCCAGGGGCGAGTGCTCCGCACCGGCCCCAGACGGCTCTGCCGGGGCCAGGCGTGCGGGTGCCGGCCCAGCGCCGGGCGAAGAACTTAGCGGCGGTATCACCGTCGGCTACCGAGAAAGCGCTGCAGCGACAGCTCATCCAGCTGCCGCTGCTCCGCCCGGTCCAGCACCCTGCGCTCGACCTCGACCTTGCGCTCTGCGGCCTGCTCAATGGCGCGGACCTGGGTGCGGGCCTGGTACCACACGTCTTTCTGGCGCTCGAAAGCGGCCCGGGCATTTTCCACGTGCCTCTGCTGCTGTTCCAGGGCGCCCTGGAGCTGCGTAAGGAAGGCCCTGTAATTCTGCAGCGTTGCCGCGCTGGTTCCCGCGCGGCGAACCTGATCGAACTCGGCGTGATAGCCATCGAGGTAGCTGCGCAGATCCCGCAGGCGCTCGTCGGCCTGGTCCATGGCGACACGCAGTTCGCCAAGCCTGCGCGAGGCGAGGTCGCGATCCCCGCCGAAATGCTCAGCAACACGTTTCAACCGATCCGAGCGTTTTGTGCTCAACCCTCAACTCCTGTTGTCCGAACCCGACGCGGTCACCCGTCCCGATACCTGCACTGTCAGGCGACTCGGCTGACAGTCTAGCGCATGGCCCTTGCAGTCTAGCGCATGGCTGTGGCGACTTGCACAATGAATCCTCTCTTATGGCCTGGGCTGCAAGTCATGTGCCATTTTCCGCAGCATCGGAGTCGCCGCCAAGCAGCTGCTCCAGGGCCGAGAAGCTGGCGTCGAGATTCACCGGCTCGGTGCTGCCCTGGCGCAGGAATTCGAGCATGGCGGGTCGCATCGCGATGGCTTCGTCGACCCGCGGATCGGCACCCTTGCGATAGGCTCCCACGGCAATCAGATCCTGATTTTGCCGGTAGGCGGCAAAAATCTGCCGGAAGCGCCGCACCTCAAGCTGATGCGCCTCGGACGTGATGTCGGCCATGACCCGGCTGATGGAGGCCTCGACATCGATCGCCGGATACACGCCTTCCTCCGCCAGCGTGCGTGACAGCACGATGTGCCCATCGAGAATGGCCCGCGCGGCGTCGGCGATAGGGTCGTTGGTATCGTCACCCTCGGCAAGCACCGTGTAGAACGCGGTGATGGACCCTGCGCCGGTCTGGCTGGTGCCGGCGCGCTCCACCAGCGCCGGCAGGCTGGCAAACACCGAGGGCGGATAGCCCTTGGTCGCCGGCGGCTCACCCACCGCCAGGGCAATTTCACGCTTGGCCTGGGCGAAGCGCGTCAGGGAGTCCATCAGCAGCAGGACCTTCAGGCCCTGATCGCGGAAATGCTCGGCGATTGCTGTCGCCAGCCAGGCGCCGCGCATGCGCATCAGCGGCGCCTGGTCCGCCGGCGTGGCCACAATCACGGCCCGGCGCAGACCTTCCGGCCCCAGGGTGTTCTCGATGAAATCGCGCACCTCGCGACCGCGCTCGCCGATCAGGGCAACCACCACGACATCCGCAGCGGTGAAGCGCGTCATCATGCCCAGCAGCGTCGACTTGCCGACGCCGGAACCCGCAAACAGGCCCAGACGCTGGCCGCGGCCTACGGTCAACAGGGAATTGATGGTTCGCACCCCGACATCCAGGGGTTCGCGAATGGGGTGGCGGTCCAGCGGGTTGATCAGCGGCCCCATCATGGGCGAGCGGGCGTCCGGCAGCAGCGGGCCCAGCCTGTCCAGCGGATTGCCGGCACCGTCTATCACCCGCCCCAGCAGCCGCTTGCCCACCGGCGCGTCCAGCGCCATCCCCGCAGGCACCACACGGGCCCGTGGCGACAGGCCGCGGATTTCCTCCACCGGCATCAGGAACAGACTGTCATCGGAGAAGCCCACCACCTCAGTTTCCAGACGCGGTCCGCGGTCGGGCAACACCCAGCAGCGCTCCCCCAATGCGGCCTCGACACCCACGGCCTCAAGCGTCAGGCCCACCACCCGACGCAGCCGGCCGGTCGCCCACAGCGTAGCGCCCGGCACCGCCTCTTCCCGGCGCTGCCGCAGCCTGGCGGCCCAGCGGGCGTTGCGCGTCTCGCTCTCGGGAATGTCACTCACAGGAATGTCACTCACTGGGCATCCGGCGGCGGATCCGGCTCCAGGGCATCATCGTCCCGGTCGCCGCCGAGCACCCGGGATGCCACGGCGCGGATGCGCGCCTCCAGCGAGGCATCCACGGTGGTATTGGGGCTGATGACCCGGCAGCCGCCGTGCTCAATCACCGGGTCTTCAACAATTTCCCAGGAAGCGGGACCGCTGGGCTGGGACAGGGCCTCGCGCACCAGCTGGGCATCGTCGGGATTGAGCACTACCCGTATATCGCGGGTGCTCGAGGGAAGCTCGGCCAGGGCCTCGCGCACTGCGGCGATCACGTGCGAGGGATTGACCGCCAGCTCGCGCCGGATAATCTGGCGCGCCACTGCCAGCGCCAGCTGGGTGAGTTCTTCCTCGACCTGATCGTCAATCTCCTGCAGCGGACTGACCATGGCGTCGACAATCTTGCCCAGGCGCGCCGCCTGACGGTCGGTTTCCGCCTTGCCGGCGGCCCGGCCGGCCTCCAGCCCGCGGGCGTAGGATTCATCCCAGGCCTGCTTCTGGATGGCCTCGAGATCGGCGGCGCTCGGTTTTGGCGCGGTGGCAGCAGGTCGTGCGCCACCGACGCGGGCCGCACGGGCGATCGCCACGTCCTCCAGCTGCCAGCGCTCCATGGGCGGCAGCTGTTCGCGAAACAGAATGTCAGACATATTCATCGCCCTTGCCGCCGAGCTCTATCTGGCCCTGATCGGCAAGGTTGCGCACCGCTCCCAGGATCTCCTTCTGCGCGGCCTCCACCTCGGCCAGCCGCACCGGACCCTTGGCTTCCAGGTCCTCGTTGAGCATCTCGGCGGCGCGCCGCGACATGTTCTTCATCAGCTTGTCCTTCACCGTCTGATCGGCCCCTTTCAGCGCGACCACCAGCAGGTCGGTCTGCACCTCGCGCAGAATGGTCTGTATGCCACGGTCGTCGATATCGGCGAGATTCTCGAACACAAACATCTCGTCCTGAATGCGCTGACTCAGGCCCTCATTGGATTTTCTGACGGCGTCCAGAACGCCCTGTTCGGTCAGCCCGTCCACCAGGTTGAGAATCTCGGCCGCCGTGCGCACACCGCCGACGCTGGATGACTTTACGTTTTCGCTGCCGGTCGACTGCCTCTGAATGACATCATCCAGCTCGCTGAGCGCCGACGGCGGGATCCCGTCCAGCGTGGCAATACGCATGACCACGTCGGGCCGGGCGCGTTCCGGGAGCAGGCTGAGAATCTCGGCCGCCTGATCGCTGTCGAGGTACGACAGGACGATGGCGATGATCTGCGGGTGCTCCTGGCGGATCATGTCCGCCACGCTGCGCGCATCCATCCACTTCAGGGACTCCAGCCCCTTGCTGTCGCGACCGAGCAGAATCCGATCGATCATGTTGGATGCCTTGTCGCCCAGGGCTTCCTGCATGACGCGCCGTACGTAGTCATCCGATCCCACGCCGAGCGAGGTCTTCTCCTCTACCGAGGTGATGAAGGCATCCAGCACCTGATTCACCTGGTCCCGGCTGACGCCGCTGAGCGATGCCATGGAGTTGCCGATTTTCTGCACTTCCCGGGCACCCATGTGCTTGAGCACCGTGGACGCCTCCTGCTCACCGAGTGACATCAGCAGAATCGCGGCACGATCGACGCCAGATAGCGGCTCCTGGCCCCCTTTTTTCTCGTCACTCACCTTCGTTCACCCAATCGCGCACCACCTGCGCAACCCGCTTCGGATCCTGATTGACAATCTGCTTCGCATTCGACACCCGCTCCTCGAACTCCTCTGCGGGTCCACGCTTCGGCGCCTCCCGGGTCTCGCGCTCCGCCCGCGCCTCAGCGCTCGCGTCACCCTGTGCGCCAGCACCGGCGGGCAAGCCCTGGGCAAAGGCCGGCGGCAGCATCTGCGCCCGCGGCGGCACCGCGAGCAGCTGACGCAGCGTGGGCCGGATGATCATGAATATCAACAGAATAATCACCACCAGGGCGGCAATCACGCGCAGGGCCCCCAGCAGATCGAAATCGTCGAGGAAGGAGGGCTCGGGCAGCTCCTGCTCGTCGGGATTGTCGCGATACAGGAAGTTCGTCCCGACCACGGTGACGGCGTCGCCGCGCGCTTCCTCGAAGCCGACCGCCTTGCGCACCAGCTCGCTGAAGCGCTCGATTTCCTCTTCCGTGTAGGGCACCGATTCCGGCTCACCCTCGGCATTGGCCACCGTGCGCTGATTCAGCACCACCGCGACATTGAGCCGCCGGATGGCACCCACCGGCGCCTGCACGTAGCGCACTGTGCGGCTGATCTCGTAATTGCGCAGGCTGCGCGTCGCCATGGGTTCCTCGTCGGCAGCGTCGCCGTTCTCCGCACCCGCCACCTCGGGCTCGGCCACCGGTGGCTGGTTGCTCAGCGCGCCGGGAACGCCCCGTCCGCCGCGCATCGCGTCAGCCGGTTCGGCGCTCAGCTGCTCGCTGCGCACCACCGGGCTCTCCGGGTCGTACAGCTCCTGGGTCTCTTCACGCATTTCCGGATTCAGACTGACCGCCACCTGGGCGCGCACATTGTCCATGCCGACGATCGACGCCAGCAGCTCCTCCACGCGCTGCGTGAGGCGGACCTCCATGCGCTCTGCCTGTTCGTCGATGCTTTTCTTGCCATCGGCGTCCTCGGCGTCCGGGTCGGGCGACAGCAGATTGCCGTTCTGGTCTACCACCGTGACCTGGCTGCGCTCCATGTCGGGCACCGACGAGGCAATGAGATTGATGATGCTGCCGACCTGGGCCGGCTCCAGCCGGCGGCCAGGGTAGAGATTGACCAGAACGGAGGCCCCCGCCGGAGCGCGGTCGCGCACGAATACGGTCTGGCGCGGCACGGCCAGGTGCACGCGCGCCGCCGACACCGCACTGATACTGGCGATGGTCCGCTGCAGCTCCACCTCGAGCGCGCGCTGGAAGCGGGCGGTCTCGACGAACTGGCTGTCGGACAGGCCATTACTCTGGTTGAGCATCTCGAAACCGACCCCGGCACTGTTGGGCAGGTCCTGGGAGGCCAGCTGCAGTCGCGCCGAATGCACCTGATCCGAGGGCACCAGCACCGCGCCGCCGCCGGATTCATAGCGATAGGGCACCCCTGCACTCTCGAGCACCTGGACAATCTCGACGGCGTCGCGATCCGCCAGGTTGCTGAACAGCACCTGGTAGCTGTCCTCCCGGGACCAGAGCACCACCCATACCCCCAGCGCCACGGCGGCGGCGAGCCCCACCAGCAGCAGCAGCTGACGCAGCCCGGGCACCTGGTCGACCAGGTTCTCGGCGGATCTTGCGGTTGTCAATTCCTGAGCGGCCACCGGGTCAGTTCCTCACGTCGGCAGTGATCATATCGGCATGTTCTGGATTTCCCGGTAGGCCTCTACCAGGCGATTGCGCACCTGCACCAGGGCCTCGAAGGATACCCGCGCCTTCTGGCCGGCAATCATCACCGTGGCAAGGTCGGCCTCCGGTTCGCCGCGCTCGAACGCCGCGCTCAGCTCGGCCGAGGCCTGCTGATTGGCGTTCACCTGTTCGATGGAGCGGCTCAGCAGACTGGCGAACTCGCCCTGATCCACCGGCTCTGCCTCACTGGCTCCGGATCCGGCCTCGATTTTTATCTGACGCATCTGCGTCAGCACCTGCTGGATGGCAATATCGCTCATGTTCTGACTCCTTCACAGTCATTCTGTCTGCGGTGCGCCGCTGTACTTTGCGTCGCTAAGCCCTGCACCACTGAGCCGTGCGCCACTGAGCCGTGCGCCACTGAGCCGTGCGCCACTGAGCCGTGCGCCACTGAGCCGTGCGCCACGACTCAGCGCCCCGCCGCGGCATAGGCGCCGCTGCCGTCACCGGGAATGGGCACGCCGCTTTTGCGGATGCGCGACAGCTTGTAGCGCAGCGTGCGCGGGCTGATACCCAGGCGCTGGGCGGCGCGCCCGCGGTGCCCGTCCTCTTCACGCAGCACCGCGACAATCTCGTCGCTCTCGCGGTCTTCCAGTGCCGCCTGCAGACTGCCGCCCCGCTCCGGCTCCGGCGCTACACCCGCCCGCGCAACAGGCGCGGGCTGCTCGAAAAACAGGTCTTCGGCCTGCAGGTCTTCCACGTCCGATGACAGCACCAGCGCACGCTGGATCACGTTGTCCAGCTCGCGGACATTGCCGGGCCAGGGGTGCGCGCGCAGGCGACGCAGGGCCGAGGGCGCAAGACCCGGCGGCCGGCCGCGGGCGTGCAGCGACAGCGCGCGCAGGGCCAGCGGCTCGATGTCGCCGGGCCGGTCACGCAGGGGCGGCAGGTGCAGCGGAAACACGTTCAGCCGGTAGTACAGGTCCTCGCGAAAGCGACCTGCGGCCACCTCGGCGGCCAGATCGCGGTTGGTGGTGGCGATCACCCGGACATTCAGGGGAATGACGCGGTTGCTGCCCAGTCGCTCCACCTCGCGCTCCTGCAGCACGCGCAGCAGCTTGGCCTGCAGCCCCAGGTCCATCTCGGTAATTTCGTCCAGCAGCAGCGTACCGCCATCGGCGCTTTCGAACTTGCCCTCCCGGACCTTCGCCGCCCCGGTAAAGGCGCCCTTTTCGTGACCGAACAGCTCTGCCTCCAGCATCTGCTCCGGAATGGCGGCGCAGTTCACTGCCACAAAGGGCGCGCCAGCGCGGTCGGATTCGGTGTGAATAAACCGCGCAAATACCTCCTTGCCGCTGCCGCTGGGGCCGGACAGCAGCACGCTGATATCGACGGCGGCCACCTTGCGCGCCAGGCTGACCAGGGACTGAGTCTGCGGGTCGGCGGCCACCAGCTCGAAGGCGCTATCGGCGGCCTTCTGGAAGCGACGTACCCGCTCCAGCAGCTGGTTCACCTCGACTGGCTTCACCAGATAGTCCATGGCACCCTGGCGGATGGCCTGCACGGCCTGGGGCACGGTGCCGAAGGCCGTCATCAGCATCAAGGGAGTGTCGCGATACTGCTCACGCACCGCGGCCAGCAGTTCCAGGCCGCTCATGGGCTGCATCTGGATGTCGGAGATAATCAGCGCGTAGGACTGCTCGGCAAGCCGCCGCAGCGCCTCGCTGCCATCGCTGGCCGTCACCACCGCGAAACCGCCGAGCGCCAGGGTCTCGAGGAGCGCCTCGCGGAGGTTATCGTCATCCTCCACCAGCAGTATGCGGAAATCGCTCATCGGCTATCTCCGGCGAGGACGAATTGGTGGCCCACGCTAGCCTCGCGGGCATGCAGCGGCAGGCGCAGGACAAAGCGGGCACCGCCACCGCAGCGCTGCTCCAGCCGCAGGCTCCCCTGATGCGCTTCCGCCACCGAGCGAGCCAGCGGCAGGCCAAGCCCCGTGCCACCGCTGCGGACGCTGAAAAACGGCTCGAAAATGCGTTCACTGACCTCGGCATCCACCCCCGGCCCGTTATCCTCGACGACGATCTCGATCGACCCCGCCGCCGATTCCCTCGCCGCAAGCTTCACCACCACCGCCGGGCCACCGACCTGCCAGGCGTTTTCGATCAGGTTGCACAATGCGCCGGTGAGCGCCTGACGATCGCCGCGCAGCACGCCCTCGACATCACTGTCGCGAATATGTAGCTGCCGGCCGTCGCGAACCGCCGCGTCGAGGGTCTGGCAGACGTCATCAAACAGCGCGGACAGAGCGACGTCCCGGGGACGACCCGGCGCGGCGCGGACAAAGCCCAGCATGTCGCGGGTGAGCCGGTCTAGATCCCGCAGGCGCGCCAACAGCCTGGCGCCAAAACCCTGACGCTGGCTGGCATTCAGTTCGCTGTCAGTCAAATGGTTGGCGTAAAGCAGCGCCGTGGCCAGCGGTGTGCGGATCTGGTGGGCCAGGCGCGCTGCCATTTCCCCCATAGTGGCGAGACGGCGGTTCTGTTCCAGTTCGGCCTGCAGGCGCCGTTCTTCCGTGACATCGGTGAGGAGAACAATGGTCTCCTCGCGACCGGGCACATAGCGCTGCGACATGACCAGCTGCCTGCCGGCCGCCGTTTCCAGTTCCCGTCCATCATCCATGAGTCGCAGATGGCCGGATGCCAGCAGCCCGGCCCAGCGCCGGCCCTGCAGGTCCGCGCCGAACCAGTCCCGCGCCACCGCATTGCTGGCGGTCACACAACCCTCACTGGCGTAAACCACCACGCCACCGGGCAGCGAATCCAGCAGTGCCGCCAGCCGGTCCGCCAGGTGCTCTTTCTCTTCGCGCTGCCGTTCCTTCTCGCGCCGCGAGCGAGCAAGCTCTGCCTCCAGCCCGGCAGCGCGCTCCGCCAGACCGATATAAGCCGAGGACAGCTCTTCCGACAGCCGGTTGAAGGCGTTGTAGGGACTTTCTAGCGGGTCGTGATTGCCGTCCATGAGACAGACTTCTCCTGCTGCAGCGACACTGTCCTGCAGGAGAAAGCAATTAACGTACCAGAGTTGGGCCGAATGGCCCGCGGGTCATCCGATGGTGTCGAGATCGATGCCGTATTTCTTGATTTTCTCCACCAGTGTTGTGCGCCGCAGACCCAGCAGTTCCGCGCTGTGGGCCACGATACCGTTGGTTCGCTGCAGCGCCTGCTGCACCAGCGCTATCTCGATGCTGGCCAGATAATCCTTCAGGTTGGCGCCTTCCGCGGGCAGCATGGGGACGCCGGACCCCGCCAGCGTCGCATCATCGCACGGCTCTGGCGCCGGCCCCTGCGCAGACACCAGGTGTGCCGGCGGCTGACCCTGCAGATAGCGCTCGGGGAGGTCCCGAAGCTGCACCTGGTGGCCGGGCTGCATGATGCCCATGCGCTCGACCAGATTCCCCAGCTCGCGCACATTGCCCGGCCAGTCATAGGTCTGCAGGGCCGCCAGCGCCGCGGGGGTGAACTCGGCGGGCTCGGCAAGCTGGGACTGGAAATGGCGGATGAGCTGCGGCACATCCTCCAGTCGCTCACAGAGGGCCGGCATCTGGATAGGGAAAACGTTCAGGCGGTAGAACAGGTCCTCGCGGAACAGACCGTCGCTGATACGGCCTTCAATATCCCGGTGGGTGGCCGCGATAATGCGCACATCGCTGGTGAGCGTCTGGGTGCCGCCGACACGCTCAAAGCTGCGATCCTGCAGCACCCGCAGCAGTTTCACCTGCATGGCCAGGGGCATGTCGCCGATTTCGTCGAGGAACAGCGTGCCACCATCGGCCAGTTCAAAACGGCCGCGGCGGCGGGTGAGTGCGCCGGTAAAGGCGCCCTTTTCGTGGCCGAACAGCTCGCTTTCCAGCAACTCGCCGGGGATGGCACCACAGTTCACCGGCACAAACGGTCTGCCGGCGCGGCGGGACAGGTCGTGGATACCCCGCGCCACCAGCTCCTTGCCGGTGCCGGACTGACCGAGTATCAGCACCGAGGCCGTTTCCGACGTGGCCACCTTCGCCATGAGTGAGCGCACAGCGGCCATGGCAGCGGAGTCGCCGATCAGGCGCGTCGCTGTTGGCGGGGTGCCGGCGTGACTGTAGGTCATGCTGCTAGTGTGAGGAACAGGCTCGCCGGGTGCGCGCATGTTTCACGGTCTCCCTCTGTGTGACGGTGCGTCAGTGCACGTCGCTGTTGTCGTGGTTGTTGTGCGGCTTTTGTGTGGTGACTGTTCTTTGACTGGACTCGACGTTTTCTACGCGTCTGTTCGGTTCGCAACATTACACGCATTTTCCAGCGGTTGCGACGTCGAACACCAATTTTTTGACGGTGGGGGTGTCGAAAAACGGGACCTGGGTCTCAGTCCGGCGGCCCGGCCTGACGCGCCGCGGCAATTCCCCGACGGTGGTGGCGGAAAACGTGACGGGAAAGCGCCTCTTTCTCCGGATCTGACAGAGGGCCTGCCTGAAAGTGCAGCCAGTGGCCTTCATTGTCCCGGGCGTCATCCACCACGCTGCCAGAAAGCTGCAGCGGCGCGGGGATGGCCGGGTGCAGGTGCAGCGAGAGGAGACCTTCGGCACCGGGACTCATACCGGGGAGATCCCCGGCAACCTCGATGAGATCGACCGCGATGCGCACCGCGTGTCGCTGTGGAAAGCTCTCTTCGCGGCGCAGCAGGCGTGCCACCATGTCCATCAGCAGCTGCAGCTTGGCGTCCAGACGCTGCAGCTCCAGCTGCAGCTCGGGCTGCTCTTCGTGCAGCCGCCCCGGCACGTTATCCTCGACGGCGGCAACCGCCTCAAGCACATAAAGGTTGGTGGCAACCCGCTGTTTGTCGTCGGCGTCGGCGGGGTCTCCCGGCGTCCACTCCAGCGGCAGGTAGTCGGTGTAGTTGAGCAAGGCGGCCGCCGTTACCGGCCAGGGTTCTCGGCCACGGCGGCATAGGCGCGGGCGTTGCGCAGGGAGCGGCGGCTGTCGCCCAGCTCCAGCTCCATGCGGCTGCGCAGCTCGGCGAGTGCCTGCATGAGGCTCTGGTCCTCGCGCAGGATATCGCGCATCCATTGCGCGAGGGAGTCTTCGTCAGCCTCGACACCCGGGTCGTCGAACAGGTCCCGTAGTTGCTGGTGGCGCTCGGCGGCGAGTTGGCCTGCGGTCTCGATATCCGCTTCCTCAACATACTGGCGGATACTTCTACCCAAGGCCACCACCTCATCCATGCGGCGGCTGGTGACCGACAGAGTCATGAGATTCCCGATGTCTTGGACGAGCCATTGGCAGCACCCGCATCCCTGCCCTCTGCTGCGGCCAGCTCAGGCCCTATTGAGCGCCAGGCATCGGCCAGACCGTCGAGCAATCCGTGAACCTCTGTCAATATCGCGGGATCGGTGCGCAGATTTGCCTCGGTCAATCGCAGCATCATGTAATCGTAGAGGTCAGCAAGATTCCCCGCCAGAGCGCCATCCCCCGCCGCTGAATCGAGGCTTGACTGCAGAGTATCCAGGATCAGGACGACGCGCCCGATACATTCGCCCTTTTCCGCAACCTCACCACGCCTGACGTGGCCGATTGCTCTCGCCAGCCTTTCCAGAGCGCCATCAAACAGCATGCTGATCAGCTGGTGGGGACTGGCATATTCCGCCGCGAGGGCATCGCTGGCACGGTACGCGTTCACCATTTCATTCATTCGAGGCCATCCTTCTTATGCCGATGTTTTGCGTAGCGGCCGTATCAGAACTTTCTTTAACGACGATTGTTGTTGAAGGTACCCGGCAGATTCGCCAGCTGCTGCTGCAGGAAATCCCCGGTCTGAGACAGACTCGCTACCAGGCCATCCAGCGCGGCGAACTCGGCAACGAACCGCGCCTCGATGCCGGCAATGCGCCGATCCAGCGCCACGCGCTGCTCGCCTATACCATTCAGGCTGTTCTTGAGCCCTTCCTCGCGGCTGGCGATCAGGCTGTCGAAACCGAGCACGCCATCAAGATACCCCCCGAGCGCTGTCGCCACGCCATCGCCACCGGCCAACACGCGCGTCAGCACACCGGGTTCGGCCTCCAGCGCCTGATTGAGGCGGCCCTCGTCGAGCACCAGCTTGCCGGCCTCGTTGGTGGTGATGCCAAGCGCAGGCAAGCTGTTGAAGGCGCTCTGGGCCGAGCGCACCTGGGAGCCCGTAATCTGCTGGATTCGACTATCAATGCCGCGCAAGGTGGCATCCCCGAGGAGCGGGCCAGCCTCCCGGGTTTCGGCATTGTAAGACGCGGCGCGCGACGCGGCTTCATTGAAGGCATTCAGCTTATCGACGAAATCGCGCACCCTGCCCACCGCCGCCGCCCGATTCTCGCTGACTGCCAGCGTTTCCACCGTGCCCGGGTTGGCCTTGTCCAGGTTCAGGGTCAGACCCTCGATGACACCCTCGACGTTATTGCTGGGGCTGGAGAAGGCAAAGGTATCCACCGTCAACGAGGCGTCGCTGGCAGCGCGCAGCTGCGTCAGCGTGGTCAGGGCCGCGAGACCACCATCGCCACCGCTCGCGGCAACGCCAATGGTATTGGCAGCGCCGGTATCCCTGGCTGTCAGCACCAGTCGGCTGCCGGCATCCTCGTTGAGAATGGCCGCGGAGATACCGGTGTTGTCGGGGGCGGCGTTGATGGCGTCGCGTATGCTGGCCAGACTGCCCTCACCTGCATCGACGTTCAGGCTGAAAGCCTTACCGCCGACCGACAGCGTCAGGGTGCCGGTGCCGATCTGCGCATCCGGGTCGGCGAAAGGGTCGCTGGCGACCTTGTTGGCGGTGGCCAAGGAAAGCACTTCGATATCAAAACTGCCCGTGGCCGTACCGGCCGCCGCAGTGCCGCTGAAAACATCCGGATTGCTGGAGGTGACTGTGCGGGCGTTGAGCCCCGATCCGGAGCTCAGTGCCTGGGCAGAATCGCGCAGGGCAGACAGTGCGCCCTTGATAGTTCCCATGGCGGACAGCTGCGACTGGAAGCGCGCCTCGCTGCGCGCCAGCCGCAGCTCCACCGGCTGGCGCTCGGCAGCGACCAGCTGCTTGACGATGTTGTCCAGATCCAGTCCGGAGCCGGCGCCCAGTGATTGTATGCTTGCCATGGTGCCAATACTCCCTGCTTCGACCGCATTCTCACGCGGTCTGTTTTCACGCGGTCTGTTCTGTGGCTACTGCCACTGCGTTTGTGGTACCCGCCTGTGCCACAGCTAGCGAGGTTCTAATGCGAAGTCAACGCCTGTGAACTCCCGGCCAACTTCCGATCAGCTCGCAAGCTTCAGGCCAGCTGCGAAATCAGCGTGGCGGCACCCTCACTCAATCTGTCCGCCAGACCTCGGGCCTCCTCGGGGGGAATCGCACGCAGTATCTCGCCGGTTTCTGACTGGCGCACGTAAATGACCACCGAACCCCCGTCATCGTTGACCTGAAACTCCAGTTCGCGTGCGGTTTCCCGCATGAAGTCATTGAGACGCTGACTCAGCGCTTCCAGAGACTCTTTCGTCTCTGCTGCCGGGCGCGCGGCGTCGCGCAGTGGCTCGACCTCGGAAACGGTCGTGGAGGCTTCTGCCGGTGGAACAGCATTCGTCGTGCTCAACGCATCCTCACCGCGGGCAGATGGTGGCGCGGGTCGGAGACTTGCCTGGTTAGTAGAGATGCCGTTGTCCATCTCCTGCAGTCCTCACTCAAATGACAAACGGAGCCCGACGTAAACGCCGGACTCCGTCTGCCAAAGCCACGATGTCAGCCGCGCTTACTGGAGCAGGGCCAGGACGTTCTGCGGCTGCGCATTTGCCTGCGACAGGGCGGAAATACCAGCCTGCTGCAGAATCTGCGCCTTGGTCAAGGCCGCTGTCTCAGCGGCGAAGTCCGCATCGCGAATCCGCGACCGTGACGCCTCCAGGTTCTCGGTCGTGGTCGCCAGGTTGCCGATCGTGGAGTCGAAGCGGTTCTGGATGGCACCGAAGGTGCTGCGCAATGAGCTGATTGAGGTCAGGGCCGCGTCCACGCGGGAGATCGTGGTTTCCGCGTTGGCCACCGTGGTGACACTGGCCGTGCTCAGGGCTTCAGCACCCAGGGCCAGAGAGCCTGCTGTGAAACCCGCATTGCCGGGAGAATCACCGCCAATCACGATGGCCTCTGAAGCAGTCAGGCGAATTGAACCTATCGCGGTTACTGCGTTGGCTGACCCATCAGCGGCCGTGCTGAAGTCCAACGCACCATTGAATGTGTTATTCGCCGCGGGTGTTGTCGTGAAGCCTTGGTTAGGTGTGCCTCCATTTTCCTTTGTCTGAGAAATCGTTATGTCTCGACCATCGACCGCCTGCAAAGTCATCGTGCTGCCGGAAAACTGTGCTGTGACGCCGGTGGCAGACGCGTTGGCATTGATTGCGGTTGCCACTGCGTTGCCATCCAACGCTTCTGTATTTGTCGTGAAGATGGCCTGGCCATTAATCGAGAGTGAGTATGCTTCTCCAGTACCACCAGACGTGGTAGCGAATTGGGCTTGAACTGTGGTGTCCGCATCAACCGTTAAACCACCAATGCCCGCAGCGGAAATCGCGGCGGCTTTCGCGAACGCACTGGCTTGCCCTTGCCCTGTTGTGGTCGTAGCAAATGTCGATGAGTTGCCCACTTCCACCGCCTGCGAAGAGCCAAGCGCAAGGGTCAGGTCCCCTGCTGTAAGATTGCTAGTTGTGACGCCTCCGCCCTGCTGGCCTACATTTAATGAATCATCAAATGCAGTGTTCTGCACGTAATCCGCCGTCTTACCGATCTGCGTGGTCCGAACGCTGGTAGACAGATTGACCGAGATGGTCTCGCCCACGTTGGCGCCCACCTGGAACTGGGCGTTGCCGAAGGTACCATCCAGAATCTTCTGGCCGTTGAACGACGTCTGGCTCGACACGCGGTCGATCTCAGCGAGGCGCTGCTGCACTTCCTGGTCCAGCGCGGCGCGATCCGAGGAGCTGTTGGTGGCGTTGGCCGACTGCACCGCCAGCTCGCGAATGCGCTGCAGGTTGCTGTTGATGGTGCTCAGCGCGCCTTCACCGGTCTGCGCCAGCGATATGCCGTCGTTGGCGTTGCGCACGGCCTGGTTCAGACCGCGGATCTGGGTCGTGAAGCGCTCGGAAATAGCGAGGCCGGCCGCGTCGTCCCGCGCGCTGTTAATGCGCAGACCGGAAGACAGGCGTTCGATGGATTGCTGCAGGGCTGACTGAGACTGGTTCAGGTTGCGCTGCGCCGTCAATGACTGGATGTTGGTGTTAATGACCTGGGGCATTTTGAATTCCTCCTCGGAACTGCCGCTGCTGTTTTGCACCGACCTGCCTTATGTTCACCTACCGGTCGACTTCGTCCGGACCTGCCTGGGCAGGGTGGTGAGGCAGATCCGTGAATGGCTTCCTCACATCTATTAGCGGAGCGTGGGGGAAAAACTTTAGAACTATTTTCAGGTGGGGTTGCTGCGGCCTGTATAAAGAGGATGCGCCCTGTGGCCCGGGGAAGGACACGGGGCCTGCGGAGTCTACAGGAATCGGAACAGGCTGTTGCCCTGGATGCGGGTGAATGCCTGTTGTGAGGCCTGCAGGGTAAACAGTTCCTGCTGCAGGCGGCTGATCGCTTCCGGGTAGTTCAGGTCGCGCACGTCCGAAACCAGGGTCTCCAGCGAGAAGCGCAGGGATTCCTGGGACTCCTGTACGTTATCCAGAGTGTTAAGACGCGCGCCGACGGAAGCACGCACTTCCAGCAGGCGGGTCTCGTTGCGATCGAGCTGCGCCAGGGCATCATCTATCGCCTGACGCTGACTGGTGCGGGCCACATCGCTGTTCGCGGACTGCTCCAGGGCATCAGCCAGATTGCTGATGGTGGCGAAAGCACTCTCGTAGCGCGCCGGCGTCACGGCAAACTCGTCGCCGGCAGCGGGGGCGCCGGTGATCACCAGCTGCGTGCCGTTGTGGCTGACCACGCCGCCGGGCTGGTAGGCACCAGTATCCACCACCGTATTGGCGGCGTTGCGGATTTCGTAGTTTTCAGGATCAGTGAAGCGGATTGTGAAATTCGTACCGTCGTAGACACCGCTATCACTGCCATCGGCGCGAATCACGCCAGTGCCCGTGTTGCCTGTCACCGACCCTGCGGCCACCACGCCGTCACCGTTGCGGATACGCATGAACAGGTCATCCCCGGTATCGCCCTCGGCCATGGTGGTGCCCGGGCCGATCACCTGCCCGCGGCGGACGCTGTCACCGTCATAGCGAATGCCGCCGACGTCGGGAACGAACGGACGCGTCTGGCTCTGGGCGCCGGCAAAAATGAACTCGCCCTCGCCGCTCTGGCTGTTGCCTATATCGACCAGTTCCTCGGCCCGCTGACGCAGCTCCACGGCGATCAGCCGTCGGCCTTCACTGCCCGTGGTGTCCGAGGCCGCCTGCACGGCCAGTTCGCGCACCCGACGTATCACCGTGCCGGCGGACTCCAGGCTGCCTTCCTCCGTGGACAAGCGCTGACGGGTGCGCCCAATATTGTCGAGAAACGTCGTCTGCTGCGATACCGCCCGATCCAGCTCCTGGATGCGCGCTGCCGCCGCCGGGTCATCGGAGACGCGGTTGACCCGCTGGCCCGTGGCCAGCTGTTCCAGCGTCTTTGCTGAACGCGCCTGCTGCTCGAGCATCCCGTTCAGCCCCTGCTGAAACAACATCTGGGTGGAAATACGCATAATGATCTACCTGAAGGCCGCGAGCAGTGACTGGAAGGTCGAATTGGCGATCTGGATGACCCGCGCATTGGCCTCGTAAGCCTGCTGGAAACGGATCAGATTGGCCGCCTCCTCTTCCAGATTCACGCCGGTGACCGACTGCAGCGCCGCCTCGCTGCTGCGCAGCAATGCCGACTGGGATTCCAGCGCAGTCTGTGCCGCTGCTGTTGCGTTGCCGACACTGGCCAGCAGAACGTCCGCCTGCTGGACCACCGAGCGCTGCTCGTTCTCCAGCACACCGGTGTCGCGCAGCGCTGCAAGCGCCTGGGCATTGCGATTGTCGCCGACGCCCTGGGTGTTTGGCGACACCGTGAATTCATCATCGGCTACGGGGCCGCCAGCGATCTGCAACTGGTAGCCGTTGAGCTCGATATCGTCGCCGGATGTGTAGGCAAACGCCCCCGCGCCGTTGATCTGGAAGGTATTGGAGTCAACGAAGCGGATGGTTACCGGCGTCAGCAGGTCCGGGTCGCTGACGTCGAGTATTTCACCCCCGGAAATGCTGGCATCGCTGACGTTGTTCAGCGATGCCGCTGTGCGAATGGGGAAAGCCGCGGCAATCTCGTCGGTATCGTCCACCAGCCTGGCAAAGCCCGCAGCGGACTGACGCGTGGGCTGGATAGCAAAGCGGTCGCCCGCCGCGGCCGTGCCACCAACCACGATGGACACGCCGTCGGCACGCAGCGGGTCTGCCGCCGTGCCGCTGCCGGACAGGGCCACCGGCTGGCCGCTGCTGGTGTTGACCAGTGAATAGTTGCTGCCATCAAACTGCAACTGGTAGTCGTTGCCGGTGAGCGCCCCCGCGGAGTCGATACTGGCATCCACCGAAGCCGTTCCGCTGTTGCCGTTGGCCGCAAACACGCGGGGGCCACCCACGGCAAAGAAATCGTCGCCGAAGTTGCCCTCGAGATCGAACCCCTGACTGTGCTGGGCATTGAACGACTCGGCCAGCCCCACCGCGGTGCGCCCCAGGTCGTTGCGCGCCGGGTCCAGCACCTCGCGCTGGAAATCCAGCAGGCCACCCAGCGCGCCGCCGCTCAGTTGCCCGGTCACCACCGAGCCGCCCACCGAGACATCGCGCAAGGCCGGCCCAAAAGCGCCCGCACCGCTGGACAGGGTGATGGCGTCGTTGCCCAGAACCAGCGTCTGGCCATTGCCAATGAACACGTTTGCAGTCCCCATTGCTGCGGGCACCACGCTAACTTCGACTTCCGAGGACAGTTGTTGCAACAAACGATCACGCTGATCCAGCAGATCGCTGGAAAAATCGCCATTGGCCGCACCCGGTGCGGAAGCTATTTGATCGTTGGTGTCGGCAATCGCCTGTGCCAGGCTGTTGATAGTGGCCACGGAATTGTCGATGCGGCCGCTAACCTCGGAAGATATCGACACCAGCTGGCCATCGATAGTGCCGATACGGCGCGTCAACGAATCAGCCTCACTGAGCAGTGTCTGACGCACCGGCGTGGAGGCGGGGTCATTGGCCAGCGACTGCAGGGAGTCGAAAAATGATTGCAGGCCCTGTGACAGCCCGCCGCTGCCGCTGCCCAGCAAGTCGCCGACACGGCCGGACAACTCGGAAAAAACTGTCAGGCGCGACTCGCCCGTGGTTCCGGAGCGAACCTCTTCCCCCAGGAAGGCATCGTAGACGCGACGCACATCGTTCACCTGCACCCCGGTACCGAGGAACCCGCCGCCGGTAAACTGGGCGGGCCTCGTGCCAAAATCCACGCGCTGACGGCTATAGCCCTCCGTCGCGGCATTGGCGATATTGTTCGATGTCGTGGCCAGGGCACGCTGCGCTGCCTGCAGGCCTGACAGGGATGTATTCAGGAAATCAACCATGCGAATCCTCGAGCCGGCTATCCGCCGGCAACTGGCGTCCCGTTACACTCACTCAGAGGCACCCGAACGCGCTTTAAGAGGTATAGCGGCAGGTGACAGAATTTCTTGAGCCGCCCCGGCTCCGGAAAGCACTTTGCTCAGCCCCTTGCTCAGCCCCTGGGACGGTTCCGGCGTGATGTCGCGGCCCGGTGCCTCCACTGGCGCCTGACGGGCCGCACTCTCCAGCTGTCGTACCAGTACATCCGCAAGGCCAAAGCCGCCCTTGCGCGCCATGTCCAGCGCCACCTGCTGGTCGAACATCTCGTAATAGCTGTCCATCTGGCTGCTGCCAAACAGCTCATCCTGGCTGGCGGCACGCATGTGCTTGAGCATGTTCTGCACCAGCAGCGCCTCGAACTGCTGTGCCGCCTCGCGCACCGCCTCGGGGTCCTCGCGCTGGGCCGCCAGCTTGAGGCCACTGAAGCCGGCGGCATCAAAGGCCACGCCGCTGCTGCCCGGGATTGCCATGCTCAGATCACGATCAGCTGGGCGCGCAGGGCGCCCGCTTCCTTGAGGGCTTCCATAATGGCCACCAGGTCGCTGGGGGCCGCGCCCACCTGGTTCACCGCCTGGATAATCTCGTTCAGCGATACGCCGGCATCGAACAGGAACATGCGCCCGTCGCCCTCCTGCACCTCGATGTCCGTGCGCGGCACCACGGCAGTCTGACCACCGGCAAGGGCGCCCGGCTGCACCACTTCCGGCCGCTCGGTGATGGTCACCGACAGGGAGCCGTGGGCGACGGCCGCGGGCAATACCCGCACCTCACTGCCAATCACCACGGTGCCAGTGCGTGAATTGATGATCACCCTGGCCGGCGCCGTCCCCGGCGACACGCGCAGGTTCTCCAGCTCCGACAGGTAGGCGATGCGCTGCGTTGGATCCAGGGGCGCCCGCACCTCGACGGACACGGCATCCAGGGGACGCGCGGTGGCCGGACCCAGCGTGTCGTTGATGGTTTCCGCCATGCGGTGGGCGGTGGTGAAATTGGGAGTGTGCAGGTTGAACACCAGATATTCCTTTTCCAGAATGGCGCTGGGCACTTCGCGCTCCACCGTGGCGCCACTGGGAATGCGGCCACTGCTGGGCACGTTTACCGTGATGCTCGAGCCATCCTGCCCCTCGACACCGAAACCGCTGACCACCAGGCTGCCCTGGGCGAGGGCATACACGTTGCCATCGGCGCCTTTCAGGGGAGTCATCAACAGGCTGCCACCGCGCAGGCTGCGCGCGTTGCCCAGCGAGCTTACCGTCACGTCCAGGCGCGTGCCCGGCTTGAGAAAGGCAGGCAGATCCGCGTGCACCGAGACGGCGGCCACGTTGGTGAGCTGCGGGACGATATCCGAGGGCACCGTGATACCGAACTGCTGGATCATGTTGTTCAGCGCCTGCAGGGTGAACGGCACCTGGGCGGTCTGGTCGCCGGAGCGGTCCAGACCCACCACCAGACCGTAGCCCACCAGCTGGTTGGTGCGTACACCGCCGACAGAGGCGAGGTCCTTGATGCGCTCCGTCGGACCGGAGCTCTGCGCCAGCGCAAGACCTGGCAGCAGCAGACAGAGCACCAGCAACCGGGTGCGCCGTGAGAACAGTGAAGGCATGACAGCGCTCATCAGAAAGGAAAGATCGGTGAGTTGAAGAAGCGGCTCAGCCAGCCCTGCTTGTTGGCATCGGACAGGGCGCCGCGACCGCTGTATTCAATCTGCGCATCGGCCAGCTTGAAGGAGGGCACGGAGTTGTCGGCACCGATATCCGCCGGGCGCACAATGCCCGCCACGCGCAGGAATTCGCGACCCTGGTTCACGGTAATCCACTTCTCGCCGCGCACAATCAGGTTGCCATTGGGCAGGCGGCGGTACACCGTGACCGAGATGTTGCCCTCCACATTGTTGCTCTGGGCGCTGTCGCCCTCGCCCTCGAAGTCCCGGCCGGCGCTCAACTCGCTCTGGAACAGGGGAATGCCATCGCCGCGGGTGAACTGCTCGCCGAACAGGGTCGGGTTCTCGATGCTGGCGGAGCCACTCTTGCTGGTGCTGGTGCTGGCACTGGTGGAGGCGTTGGTGCGCTCCGCCAGCTGGATAATGAGCGTGTCGCCCACGCGCCGCGCCTTGACGTCGCCAAACAGGGAGATACCCGTCGCCATCTGGTAGATGGCGCCGTTGGCCTGATCGGCTTCCGGCACCGGCGGCTCCGGCGGCAGGGTAGCCGTCCAGTCGCGGATCGGCTGGGGGCTGGCGCAGGCACCGAGCAGCACCACGGACACCACCGCCAGCGCCCGGCGGGCAACCCTCGAGGCAAATACTGTCACAGCGCGTACCCTCACAGGTTGTTGGTGACGAACTGCAGCATTTCGTCGGAGGTGCGGATGGAGCGGGAATTCAGCTCGAAGGCGCGCTGGGTCTCGATCATGTTCACCAGCTCCTCCACCGTATTCACGTTCGATCCTTCCACCATGCCCTGCACGAGGGTGCCAAGGCCATTGATGCCCGGCGTGCCGATCAGGGCCGGACCGCTGGCGCCGGTTTCCACGAACAGGTTCTCGCCGCGGGGCTCAAGACCGCCGGGGTTGACGAAATCGGCGGTCTGCAGGATGCCGATCTGCACCGGCGCGGCCTGCCCCGGCAGCTGCACGCTGACCGTGCCGTCGACGCCGATCGTGACGCTGCGGGCATTCACCGGCACGTTGATCGCGGGCTGGATCTGGTAGCCGGAGGCGGTCACCAGCTGGCCGATGGAGTCCACCTGGAAAGAGCCGTCGCGGGTGTAGCTCTGGGTGCCGTCGGGCATGAGAATCTGGAAGAAGCCGCGCCCCTGAATGGCAACGTCAAAGGCGTTCTCGGTCTGTACCAGCGAGCCCTGGGTGAACATCTTCTCGGTGGCCACCACCCGCGCGCCGGTGCCCAGGTAGAGACCGGAGGGCATTTCGGTATTCTGCGACTGCTGCCCACCGGCCTGGCGCACGTTCTGGTACACCAGGTCCTCGAACACAGCGCGACCGCGCTTGAAGCCGGTGGTGTTGACGTTGGCCAGGTTGTTGGACACCGTCGCCATGCGCGTCTGCTGGGCGTCGAGGCCGGTCTTGGCGATCCAAAGTGCTCTCATGTCGCTGCTCTCATCAGGGTGCGTTCTTGTGTATCAGGGTGCGTTCTTGTGTATCAGGGTGCGTTCTTGTGTATCAGGGTGCGTTCTTCCGTGTTCTCGAGAGTCATGTTCTCGAGGATCGTGTTCTCGGCCATCGCGCTCTCGATAGCCGTGTCGTGACTGCCAGGCTTGATCATCATGCGGTTCAGCCCATGCGCATCAGCTGCGCCGCGGTATCGGCATTCTCGTCCGCTGCGCGCTGCATGCGTACCTGCATCTCGAACTGCCTTGCCAGTTCGATCATCTCCACCATGGACTGGGCCATATTGACGTTGCTGGCCTCCAGGTGACCGGTGAGCAGGCGGACATCCGCATCCGGCGGCGGCACCTCTCCGTCGGCGGCGCGAAACAGACCGTCCGTGCCACGCTGCAGCGTGTCGGGATCGGGGCGCACCAGCAGAATGCGGTCGAGTATCGCCTGCGCCTGCGGTCCCTGGCCCAGCGGCACAATGGACAGCGTGCCGTCAGCGCCGAGGGACACTTCCTTGTAGGGCGGAATCGCAATCGGTCCCGCGTCGCCGAGCACCGGGTTGCCATCACCCGTGCGCAGCAGACCGTTGGCGTCCACCTGCAGGTCGCCGCGGCGGGTCAGGGCCTCACCGCCATTGGCATCCTGCACCACCATCCAGCCCTCGCCCTGCACGGCGACATCGAGCACGCGGCCGGTGGACTGCAGCGCTCCCGGCGACAGGTCGGGCCGGGAGTCGCGGGTTTCCACGTTGTAGCGGGTCGGCATGCCGGGGCCCTCGATTTTCTGCGCCGCGGCGCTGTCGAGTGCGCCCTTGAACGCGGTGGTGCTGACGTTCGCCAGGTTCTGCGCGTTGCGGGCCTGGGCCTCCATTACCCGATGGGCACCGGTCATGCTGACATACAGCAGGCGATCCATCAGCAGCGTCCCCCTTGTGTCATTTGCCGATCAGCCTCAGCGGATGTTGATAATGGTCTGGGTCACGGTATCCGCCGTGGAAATCATCTGCGCGTTCGCCTGGAAATTGCGCTGCGCGGTGATCATCTGCACCAGTTCCGCGGTCAGGTCCACGTTGGAGGCCTCCAGCGCACCGGATTCCACCAGGCCGAAATTCGAGGTTCCCGCCTCGCCCAGCAGGGCCTGCCCGGAGGCAAAGGTTTCGGTAAAGGTGGTGTTGCCGTTGTTGGCCAGGCCCTGCACGTTGGCGAAGTTGGCCATGGCCAGCTTGCCCAGCGGATTCGCCTGCCCGTTGGTGAAGCGGGCGAACACGATGCCTTCCTGACTGATGTCGATGCCCGTCAGACGGCCACTTTCAAACCCGTCCTGGCTCAGTTCGTTGATGGAGAAGCGGTCGCCGAACTGGGTGGTATCTGAAAAGTTGGTGGTGAGTTCCAGATCCTCGGCGCCGTTGCCGGGGTCGACCGGGGGGAAGACGATTTCGCCGCCTGCAGGCACCGTCAGGTTGCCGAGGGCATCGAATTCCAGATCTTCCGCGCCGCCAACAGGATCACCATTGACGTAGAGTGATACTTGCCAGGCGTTATCTGCCGCCCCCTTCACAAAGTAGTAACTGGCCGTATTGCTACCCCCCAGCGAATCGATCACTGACAGCGAGGTAGTGTGGTTGAACGTCGTGGGATCAGCTGGAACCAGTGGAGGGAGAGGGTCCCCGGGTGGCTCGGCGTCGGCTGGCAGATTCAGGCCGGCGGTGACCACTTCGCTCGCCCGCGGCGGGTTATTGGCGGTCACCAGCTGCAGGTCAGTGAGCTCCGCCGTATTGAAGCTGTCGCCAGCGGGCGGGAACGCCTGCAGACGCAGGCCGTCTGCATTGACCACGAACCCGTTCCGATCCACATTGAAGGCACCGGCTCGGGTATAGCTCTGAGCGCCGCTGTCGCTCAGGGTAAAAAACCCGTCACCGACAATGGCCATATCCAGGTTATTGCCCGTGAAATCGATGGTGCCCTGGGAGAACTGCTGCTGGATGGAACTCAGCCGCGTTCCCAGCCCCGTGGCCGAGGACGTTACCGACTGCAGACCCGCGGCAAACAGCTCGGCAAAGTTGGCCCGTGACTGCTTGAATCCCGTCGTGTTGACGTTGGCGATATTGTTTGAGGTGACCTTGAGGTCAGTATTGGCGGCATTCAGCCCCGACAGCGCAATCTGAAATGGCATTGTTTTTCTCCTTCAGGAAATTTCAAGGGCCCGGCTGAGCGACATCGCGCCCATACCGGCCACATTTACCGAGATACCCCCACCGGGGCCCTTCAATGACACGCTGTCGACGCGGCCCCAGACCAGGGGCTCCGCCGCCTGTGTTTCACGGCCCACCCGGTAGCGGGCTTCCAGCTGATAGTTGCCGGGCGGCGCCAGTTTTCCGTCACTGTCTGTCCCGTCCCAGCTGAAGGCAGCGCGGCCACCCGGGCCCGGGACCAGCGGCAGCTGGGCTACCAGCTGGCCCTGGGCATTCTGTATCGCCAGGACCCCCGCGCTCGCTTCCGCGGGCACCTCGACCATGCCGCTCAAGGGGTTCTCGCCATCAAACGCGCCCTGGCTGGAGGGCACCAGCACCTGACGATCCACCAGCGACGCCGCCTGCAGGGCCTGGCTTCCGGTCAGCGCATCCGCTGTGTCGGTAAAGGTGGACTGCAGCCGGTCGATACCGGACACCGTGGAGAACTGCGCCATCTGACCTAGAAAATCCCCGTTCTCCATGGGCTTGAAGGGGTCCTGATTCTGCAGCTGCGTGGTCATGAGGCGCAGAAAATCCTCCTGGCCGAGCTCGTCCTGCTTGCGCTCGGATGCCTGCGGCTGGCGCGCGAACAGGTTCTGTATGGCTGTCATGTCAGTCATCGCTACTGTCTCCCAAGGCTCAGTGTCCGCAACATCAGGTCCTTGGACGTGTTGAGGATTTCCACATTGTTCTGGTAGGCGCGCGACGCGGAGATCATGTTGGTCATCTCCGTTGCCAGGTCCACGTTGCCGCGGTAAATGTAGCCCGCCTCGTTGGCTTCCGGGTGTCCCGGCTCGTACACCGGCTGCGGCACCGTGGCATCCTCCACCACGCCCAGTACCCGCACCCCCGCCGAGGCTTCATCGCCAAAACCCTGCATGATCGTTTCGAACATGGGGTGACGCGCGCGGTAGGCCTGCTCCGGATCGCCGCTGACCGAATTGATGTTTGCAAGGTTCGACGCCGTCGTATTAAGGCGCACCGACTGAGCGCCCATGCCGGAGCCCGCGATGTCGAATACCCGGAAAAGATCCATCAGTTATTCCCTCCCTTGAGGACATTCACTATTGACTGGATGCGGCTGTTGAGAAACTGCAGGCTGGCCTGGTAGCGCACGGAATTCTCCGCGAACGCCGCCTGCTCCGTGTCCTGCTCCACCGTATTACCGTCCTGCGCCGGCTGCATCGGCACCCGGTAGAGGAGCGGCCCCGGGGCTCCCGGGCCATCGCTACCGCCCAGGTGCCGGCTGTGGGTGACCCGCATCTGCTCGCCACCGGCGGCCTGGCCGCCCGCCTGCGCGAGCACCGCCTTGAAATCGTAGTCCCGGGCCTTGAAGCCCGGTGTATCGGCATTCGCCAGATTATTGGCGATCACTGTGTTGCGCTGCGAGCGCAGGCTCAGCGACTGCTGATGAATGCCAAAATAGCTGTCGAGACTGAAACTCATGACGCCGTACCATTCCTACTGTTGGTGTTTTCTCTTTACCCGGGGAGATAACAGCAAGATATGTGCCAGCGGTGAGGGTGGCCCGATTACAGCTGTTTTGCGGCGTTATGCCGGCCTGTGGCGGCAAATGCTTGCCGCTGCGGCAAGGTGGAGTCGCGCAGCAGCCGCCCTTGACCGGCGGATGGTCCCATGCCGAGGCAACAACACCCCGGTGTTCAGCAGACGCAGACCGGGCCGACGCGGATTCATAATGGGCACAGGGCTTGCATGAAAACTGGCACCCTTGTGAGACAAACCACGATGAAAATGTCCTTCACTAACATGACTGCGACCAAAAGAGCCCCGCTACCGCCTTTTTGCCGGTCAATCCTCGCAGGGCTCCTGCTGCTGATCGCCGCCACAGGCGCGGCGGACAACAGCCGTCAGGCACTAGATGATATCAGGGCGACCGCGGAGGCCTTCGTGCTGGCACGACTGGGCGGCAATGCCAATGGCACCACGGCATCCGCCGGTCAGCTGGATCCGCGCCTGCGGCTGGCGCGCTGCCAGCAAGCGCTGGTTGCCTTTGCGGTCGCCGGCGATCGCCTCAAGGGCAACACCAGCGTCGGGGTGCAGTGCCCGGGTAGCTGGAGGCTGTATGTGCCGGTAAAGGTGGAAACCCTGCGCCCGGTCCTGGCACTCAGGCACTCCCTCGATCGCGGTAAAATACTGGGACCGGATGACCTGGAATTCGTCACCGTGGACACGGACAGACTGGTCCGGGGCTATTATGCCGACATGGCAAGCGTTACCGGGCACACGCTCAAGCGCTCCGCCGCCGGCGGCACCATCCTCACCCACACCCTCGTGCAGGAGCCACCCGTCATACAGCGCGGGCAGCGGGTGTCCCTGGTATCCAGCGGCAGCGGTATCGCGGTTCAGGCGCCTGGAGAGGCACTGGCCGACGCCAGGATCGGCGACCGGCTGCACGTCCGGAACCTGTCGTCAGGCAAGACCGTGCAGGGGATTGCGCGCTCTTCAGGTACGGTTGAGGTGTATTGAGCATCTATTGAGTACACATTGAGTAAATGTTGAGTGCCGGCCCACTAAAGTTTGCCCGACACCTGCCGCTACTTTATATTGCAACGATTCGAATTGGAGCAAGCGTGATGTCAGACAGCATCAATGGCCTGGGCAAGCCAATTGGCCCGCCCCTCTCGCGTGGCAGCGGCACGCCGGAGACCGGCAGCCCGAGGACGTCGTCGACGCCCGCCGGTGGTGATTCTGTCAATCTTACCGATACTGCGCGCCAGCTCCAGAACCTGGTCAAGACGACCAGCACCGAAGAAACGGTCAGTGCCGACCAGGTCAGCGCTATCCGCCAGGCGCTCGCCGACGGGCAATATTCCATCGACAGCCGCCAGATCGCCGAGCGGCTGCTGCAGTTCGACCGTTGATCCGCGGAGATCCCGACGTGCTGCAAAGTCCAGCCCGCTTCGCCACGGCGCTCGCAGACATGCTTCAGGCGCAGCGTGAATGTGCAACCCAATTGCTACAGATTCTCGAGCGTGAGCGCGCGGCATTGGACGATGGCGACCTCGTCGCCATGGATACCGCATCTGCCGACAAGACCGCTGCACTTGCCGGCATGGAGCAGCTCAAGAGCCGCGAAGACCAGCTGCTGGCAGGCACCCCCTTCAGCAACAGCGACACCCCCTTTGAGCAGGCGCTCGCATGGTGCGACGCATCGGGTGCAGTACGCGCCGTGCGCGAGGACGTTTCCCGGCTGATGATCGACTGTGATCGCAGTAACCGCCGCAACGGCTTGCTGGTGCAGCATCGGCTGAACTACGTCAGGCGCGCCATCGATATACTGCATGCTGCCCACGCGGAAACGCTGGTTTACGGGCCGGATGGCATGGCCCACAGTGGTGGCTCTTCACGTCTTCTCGCCGAGGGCTGAACCAGCCCGGCCGGGCAGGTCGGGCGTTTGCATGAACAGGGCGCCAAAGGAGACGACACATTTTGGACGATACCGGCATTTCCGATCAGGAGCAGATAGCCACACTGATCGGCAACGTACAACGCCATCAGTTCCCGGTGCGCCTCCTCGCGGCGAATGCCAGTGCCCCCGAGCCTTCCCTGCTGCTGGCGGGTGACCCGCAGAGTGCGCAACTCGTTTTCGACGCACCGCGCGACCTCGAAAGTGGACTCTACGCTACCGGCACCACCATGACGGTCATGACCTCATGCAACGGCGCCGAGCTGCGCTTCGACACAGCAGTGATAGGTACCGAAACCTTCAAGGGCTATCCGGCGCTGCGCACCAGCTGGCCCGGCAGCGTGATCTCCCGACAGCGTCGCAAGGCCTTCCGGGTTCGGGTGGGCGAGGACAGAAGCAGCCGGCTGGAGCTCTTTGATGACGCTGGCAATCGTATCCGCGGTCGACTCATCGACCTGTCGCTGGCCGGCTTTGGCGCGTTGATTGATCGCACGGCGCCACTGCGCGCCGGCGAAGAGCTGGACAGTTCGCTGGAGATTGATGGAGTCTCGCTGGGAACCACCATTTACCTGAGCGATCTACGCATACCCGATCATGGTCGCTTCATGCGCATTGGTGCGGCGTTCACCGGGCTCACACCGCAGCAGCAGTCACAGCTGGGAAAGCTGATACGCGCACTCGAGAGGCACGCCATCCGCGCCGAGATGGCGCGCAGCTGAGCGCCATCTCGGCGCCCGCCGTATCGCGCGGGCGATTCATCCCCTCAGAATAACTCCACTTGCCCCGCCGTATGATTGATGATCGCCTCACTCAGCTCACCGCTGGCCACGAGATCCTCGTACATAAACGTGCGATTGCGGCCGTGTGCCTTGGCGTAATACAGCGCCTCGTCGGCCTTGCCCAGCAATGAGGCCGCCGACAGCGAACCCGCAACCTCAATCGCCCCGCAGCTCACTGTCACTCTCTCGCCCTGGGGAAAACGATGGGCGTGGATCGCCATCCGGAAGCGCTCGAGCGCGGCCATGGCCTCGGCAGGATTGGCGTTTTCCATGATGACGACAAACTCCTCGCCACCAAAACGGAACAGCAGATCCGACTCGCGAAAGGTCTGCTCCATGATGCGCGAGAACAACAGCAGGATTTCGTCGCCATACAGGTGGCCGTAGGCATCGTTGAAGCGCTTGAAGTGGTCGATATCGAGGATGGCCAGCCAGTGCCGCAACTGCCGGGTATCGGTGCTTCGACGTGGCGCGTCCAGCACTACCGGGGATTTTTCACTGCCGATGACCTCCAGCGCGCGATGAATGCAATCGTCAAAATACCGCCGGTTCAGCAGGCCGGTGAGGGGGTCGCGCTGCGATTCATCAATAAAGCTACGAAAATTGAAGTAAATGCGCTTGAAGGCCCGGAACGCCACCAGGCGCTCGGCACTCACTGAGCTCGCATACTGGACGACCAGACTCACGCTGTTGCCACGGTCATTCTGCCGGCTGAATGCCGCGATCTGGCGATTCCCGCCAGCCGTCGCCTGAGCGCCCTCGGGAGAAAGTCGCGCCTTTTCAACCAGCCGACGCTGCTCATCTGTCAGCGCATCCTGCTGCCAGTTGCTCTGGTAACTGCGCGACCCCCTGTCCCAGCAGCGCTTTAAGCGCATTTCCCTGCCGTTGGCCGAGGACAGGTGGAGCAGGACATAATCAAAGGGCAGCAACTGGCAGGCGCCCTCCAGGAAGATGCGGTCCAGCTGCTTGATATCGCTGGTGGAGGATAGCTTTACGGTATAATTCAGGATGCTGCCCTCGGCTTCCGGCAAGCTTGCGTGGGGCGTACTGTCGGTCACCTGCATGGGCAGCAATTCACGTTTCTTAGCATGAGGATTCGAAAGGTAACAGTTCGGCCGGGGGCTTTCAATTTGACGCCGATAAATGATGCTGGCGCGCAAGCGGCATATGGACAGGACATTTTTTTCGAAGTGTTGGATAATTCGAATCCGCGCAGAATCACACTCTCGTGAGCAGCCCCCGCAGGCGACGCAGCAGAACGCGTTAGTGCATCAGGCGCCCAGCGCGGGTTAAGCCAATAACGGTTTATCGGTAAACACTTATCGAGACCAGGAAAAGGATCCACCGTGCTATTCAGCAAGCGCAGAAAGTCATCTGACACCAGCAACCTCAGCACCGACGCACACCTGAAGGTGGCGCAGGCGCGGCAGTCCAAATACCGCCAGCTCAGCGAGGACTTTCTCGGCTGGCTGAAGGATTTCGCGCTCGACGAAGAAGATATCGACAGCGCCAGCTTTTACGCGGCGCTGGAAATATTGCGCGCCCGCCTGCAGGAACTGAATGACAGCACCCGGCCGCAATCGGTCGAAACGCACACGGCTTTCATTCCTGCCTTCATTGCACGGCAGCGGCGCCACCTTGAGGAGCGCGATACGGAACTGCGGGAGGTTGTCCAGGTTTTGACCAGTGCCGTTATCGCGATGAACTCACGCAACGACGCCTATGATTCCAGCCTGAGCGAACAGATCGAGAACATGACAGCGCTGAGTCGTCTCGAGGACATCCGCAAACTGCGATCTGGCCTGATCGCGGAACTCACGCAGCTGCGAGAACTTCAGGAGAAAAAGCAGGCCGCCGAGTCCAGCAGCATTCAGAAGCTCACAAGCCAGGTCGCTTCACTGCGCACCGAGCTCGAGCTTGCGCAGGAAGAATCCCGTCGCGACGGCCTGACGGACATCTACAACCGGCGGGCCTTCGATGCCTTCCTCGATGGCCAGCTGGATACCAATGGTTCGCGCAGAAGCCAATTTGCGCTGTTAATGCTGGACCTGGACAACTTCAAGGCAATCAACGATAACTTTGGCCACCTGCTGGGTGACCGGGTACTGCTGGCAGTGGTTGAGATCTGTCGCAGCGTGATACGCAGTGAGGATGTGTTTGCGCGCTTCGGTGGCGACGAGTTCGCCATCATTTTTCCCGGCGCTTCAGCACGCATTGCGACCCGAAAGGGGAATGAAATTTGTAAAATTCTCAAGTCGCGGATATTCACCGTAGAGGAAACGCCGGAGCGCCCGGAAACGAGCCTCGTCCTCAGCGTCAGCATCGGCGTCACGGCCTGCAAAGCCGGAGACAGCCGTGCAAGCCTGCTGAAAAGAGTTGACACCGCGCTATATGAGGCCAAACGGGCAGGCAAGAACTGCGTCCGCTCTGCCTGACCCACACGAGCTAGAACGGAATCAGCGCGTAGCCCTCGCCTTGCAGCTGCACGTGGGCGGACATGGCCGAGAGCGCCATGCTGACGGTGGGGCTCAGCTCGTCCCTGCCAAAGCCACGAGCGGCCGCGGTCTGACCACAGAGATAGAGGGTCACACCGGCGTCGGCGAGGCCCGCGAGAAGCCCCGTATTCGGGTTGTCCACCCCGAAGCGCTTACGGTAGGCGGCATCCGTCAGCAGGTCCTTGATGGCCGCACCGTGAACGATCAGCGCCATTTCCAGGCTATCGGGCGGCGTGCCTGCCCGGGCCTGCATATTGAGAAAGCGCGCGACGGAGTCGATGCCCCGGTTGATCTCATCCACCGAGCCAGACGTGGAAGAGAGGTCCTTCCTCACCTTGTAGTTGCGATCGTTGGCCAGGGCAAAGGCACCCTTTTCCACCGGGAATACCGGTCCATACCCCTCCACGACAGGACCGGTTTCAGCGCCGGGAGGATAGTCGGCGGCGGCAAGGAACGCCGAAAAACAGAAAAAGCAAAGAGCAATGATTGAGCGCACGGGACACCTTCCACTTAGTGGGTTGACTGAATGCCTGATCATCGCAGACCCGGGCGCGGGAGAACAGCCAGTCCGCTCAGGGCACGGCGAATTTGCGGGCGCGTAGCACCGGGGGCTTGAGGAAGGGTTTTGCGCCGGTATTGTCGTGCTGGCCCAGCACCCGCCCGTCGACATTGGTGCCGTACAGGGAGTGGCGATGGAAATTCTCGTAGCGCTGGCGCGTCTCTTCGGCGCTCCCGGTGTAGCGGGGGTCCTGCGGGCGCTCCTGGGAATTGACGAACAGCGCCACGTCCCAGGCCTCCTGCGGCGACAGACTGCCACCCTGCCCAAACGGCATGTTCAGATGAATGAAGGCTGCGGCCGTGAAGATACGGCTCATGCCCGAGCCCCAGTTATAGGCATTATCGCCCCAGAGAGCGGGCATCAGCGGCGCGCCATTGTGCCGCAGGCCTCCGCCGTCGGCGCCATGGCAGGCGGCGCACTGTGTGCGGTAAATCGCCTCGCCCCGCTCGCGGCTGGTACCGGCCGGGATGCGCGTACCCAGATGGCGATAGCCACGGCCATAGATATTCCCCTCGTACACCGGAGCGCCGGTTGCCAGCCAGCGATGGTAGGCCACCAGCGCGACCATGTCGTCGCTGCCGTAATCCGGCGGCTGGCCATTCATGGAATAGGCAAAACAGCCGGCAATGCGCTCTTCCAGCGAGTTCACCTGCTGGTTCTTGGCGCGAAAGTCGGGAAAGGTGGTGGCGGCGGGCCACACGGGGCCAGACCACGGCAGCCGTCCCTCGCCGGGATGACAGCTTTTACAGGTCATGTCATTGAACACGTAGGTCCCGCGAAACTGCTGTGTGTTCATGAAGATGTCGCGTCCCCGCAGAATCACCGCTTTCAGACCGGGATGAATGGTGGTGCTTTCCTGCAGTGACGTAAGCGTCGGCGGTGTGTGCTGATACTGCCCCGGCTCCGGCGCGGGGGCGCCCGGCGGCAGCGACGCCTCACCGGCAAGAGCAGCCGCAGCCAGCAACAACGGCACCGAGGCGAACCCCGGCCAGCGCCGGCGCCCGGCCCGCAGGCCGTGCCGCCATCCGGTAGCGCAGACGCGTCGCAGGCGAAACAGGGGACGCCTGCCCACGGCAGACGCTGACACTTTCGGCACAGGGACGGCGTCGGTCATTCATCGCAGCTCCAGCAAACCGCCATCGACGGGGAGAACCTGCCCGGTCATCCAGGCCGAGCGCGATGTCCCCAGAAAGTGCACCACCTCGGCAATCTCCGGGGACTCCCCCCAGCGCCGGATAGGGTAGCGGGCAATCACGCCCTCCAGCAGCTCATCGAAGTGCGCATCGTCCCGCGCGCGGGCACGAAACTGCGATTCCGACAGGGGGGTTCGCACTGCGCCCGGCGCTACCGCGTTGGCACGCACACCGCGGTCGGAGTAATCCGCCGCAATCTGCCGGGTGAGCGCGGCGATAGCGCCCTTGGCGGCGGAATAGGCGGCAACGCCGCGCATGCCCGCCAGCGCCACCGTCGACGCCGAGAACACGAGAGTGCCCTGACCGCTCTCCATCAGGTAGGGCAGCGTTGCCCGCGCCGTGAGAAAGGCCCCCGTCGCATTCACGGTCATGGCGCGATTCCAGTCATCCAGCGACAACGAGAGAATGTCGCCCTCGACCATGATCCCGGCGTTGGCGGCCACGATATCGATGCGCCCGGTGGTATCAACGACGGTGCTGACCAGGCGCGCCACGGAATTCTCATCGGCAATATCGACCTCGACCGCAAAGGCCTCAAGGCCGCCCTCCCTGAGCGCCGCGGCGGTGGCGCTGGCGGACTCCAGGTTGATGTCGGCGCAGACAACGGTGGCGCCGTCAGCGGCAAAGCGGTCGGCGATGGCGCGGCCAATGCCGGACCCGGCGCCGGTCACCAGCACCGTCCTGCCGCGCAGGTCGCTCACAGCGCGGGATCTGCCGCAAACAGCTGCGGGTACATGAAGCGCATGGCCTCCTCGTCCATCTCGGTCTTGAAGTCGTGCCGGTTCGGCAGGTCTTTGGCGCGCTGTGCCGCCGGACGCGCATCGATTTCCTGCATGAAGCGGTCCAGATTGGGATAGGTTGCCATGATGTCGTCGTCCGCCAGCATGTAGGTCAGGCGATCGCCCCAGCCCCACACCGCCATATCCACGATGGTATAGCTATCGCCGAGCATATAGCGGCTGCGCGCGAGGCGGTCATCGACAATCTGCCAGTGGCGCCGCGCCTCGAAGTCGTAGCGCTTGATGGCGTAGGGAACGCTGTCCGGGGCGAACTTGCGAAAGTGCACCGCCTGTCCGGAGAAGGGCCCGAGCCCCGAGGCAACGAACATCAGCCAGGACAAGAGCTGCCCGCGCGCACCCGGCGTATCCTCCGGGAGGAACTGGCCCGTCTTCTCGGCGAGATAAAGCAGAATGGCGTTGCTGTCGAACACCGGGTGCCCATCATCGATGATGGCCGGCACCTTGGAATTGGGGTTGATCACCTTGAAGGTCGGCGTGTGCTGATCGCCCCGCTTGCCATCGATGGGGATGGCCTCGTAGGCCAGGCCCGACTCCTCCAGAAACAACGCCACCTTCATGGGGTTGGGCGCGGCGCTATAGAAAAATTTCAGCATTCCCTGCTCCTTGGTATGTTTGCATCGCCCGTTCCCGACGAGCGGTGATTGAATCAAGCTGTCCAGCGGCCTGGTCTACAGGCCCAGAAGCCATACACCCGCGAGCAGCGACAGCAGCGTCGCCGTGCCGTAGCCCACCCAGCCCACGAGCCGGGCGGACAGGGGCACGTGCAGATCGTGCAGCCCATGACAGAGGCGGTGCAGGGTGTGAAAAAACGTCAGCGACAGCCCGGCAAAGGCCAGCAGCGCCCCCAACGGATGCCGCAGCGCCGCGAGTACCGCCGCGTGTCCCGCCGCCACATCATCGGCGAGCAGCGCCGGCAGCACCAGCAGTGTGATCAGCACGAGGGCCGGGCCGAGAAAGGCGAGCAGCATGCCGCCAGCACCGAACAGCGACCAGGCCACAGGCTCCTGGGAACGCCGGGGCAGTGAACGGGTCATGCCCCACCTCCGGCGAACTGCCCCAGCGCCCACCACGCCAGCAGCGGCAGCAGCAGCCAGCACAGCGCCGCCGGGACAACATGCGCCAGGCGCAGCCAGTGCCCTGGCAGGGTGCCGTGACGCGTGGGTATGACCAGAATTTTCGGCACCAGCTGAAACCAGGTCCAGGCGTGCCAAAGCACCGCCAGCAGGGCCACCGCCTGCAGTGCGATGAGCGGCGGCGACTCCATGAAGGCCAGCCAGGCCTGGAAGGCAGTCTCGCCGCGGCCCAGTTCGCGGACGCCGTACAGCAGGCACAGCGCATACAGGAACAGCGGGAGTGCAGTGGCTTCACGCAGCATATAGCGCCGATAGGCGGGATGACGCCACCACCAGAGGGCGTCCTGTCGCGGCGGCAGCGGCTTACGCATCGTCGCCACCCCGCAGAAGCCGGAACAGATTGACCGCGTAATTCACGTTGGATGCCACCTTGCCCTGATTGATGGCGGCGGCGGGGTCGACATCCTTCGGGCAGACGTCGGAACAGTAGCCGACAAAGGTGCAGGCCCACACGCCGTCCTCGCCGTTGAGAAAGGGCATGCGCGCCTCGCGCCCCTCGTCGCGGGAATCCAGATTGTAACGCTGGGCCAGGGTCAGCGCTGCCGGCCCCAGAAAATCCGGGTTGCGCCCGAACTGCGGGCAGGCGGCGTAGCACAGGCCGCAGTTGATGCAGTGGCTGAAGGACTCATAGCGCGCCATCTGCACCGGAGTCTGCAGGGTCTCCCCCGCCTCAGGTGCTTCGGCCTGCTCGCGCTGCAGCCAGGGCTGCACGGTCTCGATATGCGCAAGCATGGGGTCGATATCACTCACCAGATCGCGCTCCACCGCCAGGTTTTCCAGCGGTCGCAGTACAATCTCGTCGGCGTCGGCGTAGTGACGCAGGAAAGTCTTGCAACCCAGCCGCGGCTCGTCATTCACCATGACCCCGCAGCTGCCGCAGATTGCCATGCGGCAGGACCAGCGGTAGCTGAGGCTGCCGTCTTCCACGTCCTTGATGTGGTTGAGGGCATCCAGCACGGAGGTATCTTCACTCCAGGGCACCTCGAAAGACTGCCACCAGGGGGCGTCGTCCTCTTCGGGACGGTAGCGCTGCACGCGAACCTTCAGGCTTCCACTCATGCGCGTTTCTCAAGGGCGGGCTTTTCCCCCGCCTCACCGTAATGTCGTTCGCCCGGCGGCAGGCGGGTAATCACCACCGGCTGCCAGTCGACGGTGGCGTCGCCGTTATCCGCTCGCCGCGCCAGGCTGTGGCACAGAAAGCGCTGGTCGTCGCGGGCCGTGGCATCCAGCCGCTGATGGCTGCCCCGGGATTCCTCCCGCCCCAGCGCCGCCTGCGCCATGGCGTTGGCCACATCCAGCTGACAGCCAAGCTCGATCGCATTCAGCCATTGCGTATTGAAGACGCGACTGCGATCCGTCAGGCCGAGCGACTGGTAACGCTGCTTCAGCCTGGCCAGTTCAGCGCAGGTTGCCGCCAGTTCCTCGCCACTGCGGAAAATGCCGGCACCGCGCTCCATGCTTTCGCCAAGTGCATCGCGAATGGCCGCGAGTGACTCATCGCCATCGGCCTCGCGCAGCGCCTCCCAGCCCGCTGCGTTGTGCTCGGCCTGCTCGCGCAGCACAGCGGCGTCCGGCACACCGGCGGCCAGCGCATGGGACGCCGCCTGCTCCCCCGCAACCCGCCCAAACACGCTCAGCTCCGCCAGGGAATTGGACCCCAGGCGGTTGGCGCCGTGCAGGCCGATACTGGCACATTCGCCTGCGGCAAACAGGCCCGGCAGCGGTGTCGCGGTGTGGATATCGGTCTGGATGCCGCCCATGGTGTAGTGTGCCGTGGGCCGCACAGGGATAGGTGCTGTCACCGGATCGACTCCCACGTAAGCACTGGCCAGCTCGCGGATGAAGGGCAGGCGCTCGTTGATGCGCGCCTCACCAAGATGACGCAGGTCGAGCTGCACTGCCTCACCGCGGCGGGTCTTAAGGACTCGGCCTGCCCGTGCCTCGTGCCAGAAGGCCTGGCTGAGGCGATCGCGCGGCCCCAGCTCCATGTATTTGGTGCGCGGCGACCCCGGGGGCGTCTCCGGACCAAGGCCGTAATCCTGCAGATAACGATGGCCGTCGGCATTCAGGAGTAACCCGCCCTCGCCACGGCAGGCCTCGGTAATCAGGATGCCCGACCCCGGCAACCCCGTGGGGTGATACTGCACGAACTCCATGTCGCGCAGCGGCACCCCCTGGCGCCAGGCCATGGCCATGCCGTCTCCGGTAACAATACCGCCGTTGGTGTTATAGCGATAGACGCGGCCCGCACCGCCGGTCGCGAGGATGACCGCGCCCGCACGGAGGCACACATGATGCCCCTCGCGCATGTCGATGGCCTGCACGCCAACGCAGCGCCCCTCGTCCACCAGCAGGTCGGTGCAGAAAAACTCATCGTGACGCTGGATGGAGGGGTACTTGAGGGAGGTCTGGAACAGGGTATGCAGAATGTGGAAACCCGTGCGGTCGGCGGCAAACCAGGTGCGCTCGATCTTCATCCCACCGAAGGCGCGCACGTTGATGCGTCCATCGGGCTTGCGGCTCCAGGGGCAGCCCCAGTGTTCGAGGCGCAGGTTCTCCTCGGTGGCATGCTCGACAAAGTAATCCACGACATCCTGATCGCACAGCCAGTCGCCGCCGGAAACCGTGTCAACAAAGTGGTCGAAGTGACTGTCGTGGTCCTGCACCACGCCGGCGCAGCCGCCCTCGGCGGCCACCGTGTGGCTGCGCATGGGATAGACCTTGGACAGCAGCGCAATGCGCAGGCCCGGCGCCTGCTCCGCGGCGGCGATGGCGGCGCGCAGGCCTGCGCCGCCACCCCCTACAATCACAATATCGACGTCGCTGTGCTGAATATCCATCGGCTTTTCCTGTGTCGCGTCTGCGGCAGCGGCTGCACACTGCACAAGGTGCCTTTATAACATTTTGATGGCTCGACTGCCTGCTCACAGGCATCGCCCTTATCGGATTTCACCCTAGCCGCAATCGATTTTTTCGTCTAGATCCTCTTTTTCAATCGGATTATCCTTAGACAGGTAAGACCAATGATGCGATCGCGTCATGGGTAACATCGGTACCTGCCCCCGGGCCAGGGCCACACTGATAAGCGTGTCGAGACTGACAGGCTGAATTGATCAGTAATTGAGAGGATATAACTATGTTCAAGAAGACACTTCCCGCAATCGCCGTCATGGCGGCACTGTCGCACCTGACGCCGGGCACTGCTCTGGCCATGGGCGAAGCGAAGACGAACCAGGACTGGTGGCCAAAGATGCTGAATCTGGCGCCACTGCGTCAGAATGCCGAGAATCACAATCCCCTCGGTCCGGATTACAACTACGCCGAGCGCTTCAAGACCGTCGATCTGGACAAACTGAAGGCAGAGATCGAGGAAGTCATGACCACCTCCCAGGACTGGTGGCCCGCTGACTGGGGCAATTACGGCCCGTTCTTCATTCGCATGGCGTGGCACAGCGCCGGCACCTACCGCATCGGCGACGGCCGCGGCGGCGCCGGTGGCGGCCAGCAGCGCTTCGAGCCACTCAACAGCTGGCCCGACAACGCCAACCTCGACAAGGCACGCCGTCTGCTGTGGCCGATCAAGCAGCAGTATGGCCCCGACCTGTCCTGGGCCGACCTGATTGTATTGGCGGGCGACGTCGCCATGCAGTCCATGGGCTTCAAGACCTACGGCTTCGCCGGTGGACGCGAGGACGACTGGCAGCCCGATCTGGTGTACTGGGGCCCGGAAGAGGCCATGCTGGCCAACGACAAACGCTACGATGGCGAGCGCAGGCTGGAAAACCCCCTGGGTGCTTCCATGATGGGCCTGATCTACGTGAACCCGGAAGGCCCCAACGGCAACCCGGACCCGAAGAAGGCCGCGCATGACATCCGCACCACCTTCGGCCGCATGGCCATGAACGACGAGGAGACCTTTGCGCTGATCGCCGGTGGCCACACCTTCGGCAAGGTGCACGGTGCACACAAGGCCGCCGACTGCCTGGGCCCCGAGCCGGCCGCCGCTGGCGTGGAGCAGCAGGGCCTTGGCTGGAAGAACAAGTGCGGCAAGGGCAACGCGGAAGATACGGTGACCAGCGGCCTGGAAGGCGCCTGGACCCAGGCACCCACCCAGTGGACCATGCTGTACCTGAACAATCTGTACAACAATGAGTGGGAACTGACGGAAAGCCCCGGCGGCGCCAAGCAGTGGACCGCCAAGGACGGCGCCCTCGATGGCTCCGTGCCGGATGCGCACGTGGAAGGCAAGATGAATGCGCCGATGATGCTCACCACCGACATCGCCCTGAAGGAAGACCCCGCCTACCGCAAGATTGGCATGCGCTTCCAGAAGGACCAGGACGCGTTCGAGGACGCCTTTGCGCGTGCGTGGTTCAAGCTGATCCACCGCGACATGGGCCCGACGTCGCGCTATGTCAACTCCACGGCGCCGGATGAGGAGCTGATCTGGACCGACCCCGTCCCCGAGGCGGACTACGACATGATCGACGACAGCGATGTCGCCAGTCTCAAGGCGGCCATTCTGGACACCGGCCTCAGCACGTCAGAGCTGGTAAGGACTGCCTGGGCGTCGGCAGCGACCTATCGCGGTACCGACATGCGCGGTGGCGCCAACGGTGCGCGCATTCGCCTGGCTCCGCAGAAAGACTGGGCGGTAAATGACCCGCGTGAACTGCGCAAGGTGCTGAAGGAGCTGGAGAAGGTGCAGAAAGCCTTCAACCGCAAGGCGGGCAGCAAGCAGGTGTCGATGGCAGACCTGATCGTTCTCGGCGGTGCCGCCGCGATCGAGCAGTCGGCCAGCAAGGCGGGACACGACATTGAAGTGCCCTTCGCGCCTGGCCGCACGGACGCGACCCAGAAGCAGACCGACGCCGAGTCCTTTGCAGTGCTGGAGCCCACATTTGACGGCTTCCGCAACTACTATGGCGAGGGCCTGGAGCAATCACCGGCAGCACTGCTGGTAGAGCGCGCCGACCTGCTGGATCTCACCGTGCCGGAAATGACGGTGCTGGTAGGCGGCATGCGCACTCTGGATGCCAATGCGGCCCGTGCCGGTCACGGCGTGTTCACAGAGAACCCGGGCACGCTGAGCAATGACTTCTTTGTCAATCTGCTCGACATGTCCACGAAGTGGACGCCGGTGGAAGGCCAGCCCTACGTGTTCGAGGGGCGTGGCCGCAACAGCGGCGAGCTGAAGTGGACAGCCACGGAAGCGGACCTGGTGTTCGGCTCCAACGGCGAGCTGCGGGCGGTCGCCGAGGTGTATGCCTTCGACGGCTCCAGGGAGAAGTTCGTTACGGACTTCGTGGCAGCCTGGACCAAGGTCATGCAGGCCGATCGCTTCGACCTGAAGTAAGCCTGCGCCTGACCGCAAGCATCGACACCGCCCGCGGGCGCTGTCGATAAACCAGAGGGGCCCTGCGGGGCCCCTTTTTTTGCCTGCATTTTCTCGCTGATCAATCCCCCGCTTTCTGCAGCGCCTGCCTGATGGCCAGTGCCAGCTGCTCACGACGGTAGGGCTTGCTCAGCAGCTGCACTCCAGCCGCCAGCCGGCCATGATGCACAATGGCGTCCTCCGCATAACCCGAGGTATACAGCACCGGCAGCCCCGGGTGCAGGGCCTGCGCCGCCTCAGCCAGCTCGCGACCGTTCATGCCGCCGGGCATCACCACATCGGTGAACAGCAGGTCCGGTGCCGCGGCATCCTTCAACAGGGCCAGAGCCTCAGGACCGTTCTGGGCCACCGTCACGCCGTACCCGAGTCCGCGAATCGTCGACTCTGCATGGCTGCGCACGAGGTCGTCATCCTCCACCACAACAATGTGCTCCGAACCCCCCACAAATGGCTTGCTGACAGCCTTATCGGGCGCGGGCGTCCGGCCATTCGTCACACGGGGGAAATACAGGTGCACGGTGGTGCCCTCACGGGGCTCGGAGTAGATCTTCACATGCCCGCCGGACTGTTTCACGAAGCCATACACCATGCTCAGGCCCAGACCGTTGCCCCGCGCGGCATCCTTGGTGGTAAAGAACGGCTCAAAAACGTGCTCAATCACGCCGGGGGCAATGCCGGTGCCGTTGTCGGAGACGGAGACACGCACGTAGTCACCCGGCGCCACCTCTGTCTCGCGGCGACAATAATCCTCATCCAGCGCCGCATCATGGCTCTCAATCACCAGCTCGCCGCCCGTGGGCATGGCGTCCCGCGCATTGATCGCCAGGTTCAGCAGGGCCACCTCGAACTGCCCGGGATCGACCTCCACCCGGGACAGTGCCGGGTCAGCGATCACGTCGATACGAACCGATTCACCCAGCGTGCGCTGCAGCAGCGGCCTGGCCGCCATGACCAGCTGACTCAAGTCCACGACCTGCGGCGCCAGGGGCTGGCGCCGGGCAAACGCCAGCAGACGCCGCGTGAGCTCAGCGCCACGCTGGGCGGCGGAGGTGGACATCTGCGCCAGGGCCTGCAGATTTTCCTGCTCGCCCAGGGATTCCGCGAGCAGCTCGGAATTGCCCATGATCACTGTGAGCAGATTGTTGAAGTCATGGGCAATACCCCCCGTCAGCTGTCCGATCGCCTGCAGTTTCTGCGACTGGCGCAGCTGCGAATCGAGCTCCCGGCGCTCGGTGATATCCTGGAAAACGGCGACCAGGCCTGCAGGCAGCTGGCCGCGCGCCGGCAGATACGACAGGATGCAGTTGACGGCGAGACGTCGTTCGCCGACGGGGGTAATCTCCAGATGCTGCTGCGCCGGCCCGCCATCAACCACCGCGCGCAGGGCCGCATGCCAGAGCGCGACATCATCCCGCGCGAGCCCATCGGCCAGTTGATCCCCCGCGGACACTCGCAGAAGCTGCTCCAGGGTGGCATTTGCGCTAATGATCCGGCCCTGTGCATCCAGTTCGGCAATCCCCAGTACGGCATCGTCAAACAGCCGCCGCAGGCGTTCGCCGCTCTCTCTCAACAGGGTGTTCTGCCGGCCCAGCGCCAGTGACCGCTCCGTGCTGGTGATGTAGTCTTCGCGAAAGACGGTAAACAGATTGAAGAACACGCTGAAGCTCAGATAGGAAAAAATGTAGAGCACCAGCGTGACGCTGCCCTCGCGGTCGAGGTGGGCGGACTGCAGCAGGAAGGTCCCCACCACCAGGAGCAGCGGCATGACAATAATCAGGGTGTCGAGAAACGCCCGGGAGCGACCGGTATTGGTAAACTTGTTGAACGCCAGCAGCGCAAAAAACCACAGCAGATACGGCAGCGCATGGGGAACGTAGGGCTCGTGCCAGAGGGTCAGCGCCGCGCCCACGCTGAGGTGCGCGGTGAGATACAGGCTTGCAGCAGCCGCAATGCTGCTGACGGACAGGCGAGAACGCGGCAGCCGCAAAAGGACGAGCAGACTGCCCGTTACCAGCGCGCAGGCGATCAGCAGAACGCTCTCTGCACCTTGCGCGGGTCCGAGCCATACGCCGAATATCAGGCCGAGCACAGATCCCGCGAAGGCCAGCAGCAGTGCAACGGTCAGCACCCGCCGTGCGCGATCATCGTGCGGAACACTGACGCCCTCATTGCGTTCACTGTCGGTCATGGCCGCTCACTCCCTCTGCACTTGGCCGCGGCACCCCATCATGCCACGCCTTGTGTCCGAGCGCCCGGCCGTGCGACGAGGCAGATGCAGGGTCAGGCTGGCTGATGTCCTGCGAGGAGAGGCTGCGTGCGCAGATCCGCGACTGCCGACTGTGCCGGGAACGCTTCGCCGCAACCCGGACAGCCCACGAGCCGCGCCCTATAACCTGGTTCGAGAACGGCGCCCGGGTTCTGGTGATTGGCCAGGCACCGGGCCTGCGTGTGCACCAGTCCGGCACGCCATTCCTGGACCGCTCCGGTGACCGCCTGCGCGACTGGATGGGCGTGGACCCGGATACGTTCTACGATCGCTCGCGCATCGCGATTGTGCCCATGGCGTTCTGCTTTCCGGGGTACAGCGCGGCAGGCGCCGACCTGCCACCGCCGCGCATCTGCGCCGAGACCTGGCATGCATCGGTCATGGCGCAACTGCCCGCCGTGCGGATGACGCTGCTGATCGGCGGCTACGCGCAGCGACGCTACCTGCGCCTGCCCGCCTCGGCCAGGGTTGCCGAGACCGTTGCCAACTGGCGGCAAAGCGCGCCGGACGTCATTCCCCTGCCGCACCCCTCGTGGCGCAACAGCGGCTGGCTCAAGCGACATCCCTGGTTCGAGGCAGAGCTGCTGCCCGAGCTTCGCCGCGACATAGCCACTCTGCTTTGAAGACTGGCCTCGCTTTGACCACTGGCCTCGCTTTGAGGACGGGCTCGGCCCCGGCCCCCACGTCGTCAGACCCTGCATCGCGCCGTTTGCGCGACAACCCGCTGCTACGTATGCTGCCTGCAGCGAATCCGGGAGCAGGCTTGCGTTACTTCCAAAGCGCTCTCGCACAACCTCCACAGAACACCCAGGAGACAGGCCATCACCGACAACACAGTCACTAGCCCGGCATCCGGTGGCAAAGCAGGTAGCCAGCCTTTCCATACGCTCCCCGGAAATATCGTCTGCATTGATGCCGATTATGTGCAGCCGGAAATTGCCTGTTTCTATCTGGTTGGCGACAGCGGCGAGTATGCCCTGATTGAAACCGGCACCAACCACAGTCTCGACAACCTGCGGCGCGCGCTGGACCACTTCCGCATTGAGGACTCACAGATACGCTACATCGTGCCCACGCATGTGCATCTGGACCATGCCGGCGGCGCCGGGCGTTGTCTGCAGGAGTTTCCCGAGGCAGAGCTTCTGGTTCACCCGCGCGGCGCACGCCACCTGATCGACCCCGGAAAACTGGTGGCAAGCTCCATTCAGGTGTATGGAAAGGAGACCTTCGCGGCACTCTATGGCGAGATTGTCCCGGCGCCTGCGGCGCGCACCCGCGTGCTCGAGGATGGCGCCACCTTCAGGATAGGACAGCGCACGCTGCAGGCCGTGCACACCCGCGGCCACGCAGAGCACCATTTCTGCCTGTGGGACGAACAGACCCGGGGCTGGTTCAGCGGCGACATGTTCGGCATCAGCTACCCGGGACTGCGCTTTGCGCAGGGCGATTTCGTGCTGCCCGCCACCACGCCGACGCAGTTCGATCCGGATGCGTACATCGCGTCAGTCCGGACCCTCGCGGCGCGCAATCCCACTATGATGTATCTCACGCATTTCAGTGCCCTGCCCTTCCGGCCCGAGCAGGTCGACAGGCTGTGTGACCAGTTGGCGCACTATGATGCGATTGGTAGCACACTCGCTGCGGCTTCGGGGGATGACACCGGACGCGACGGGGGCGGGTACCTGCAGGCGCTGCAGGATGCGGTACTTGAGCGCGCTCGGCATCACCTGGAGCAGCTGACGTCCCCGGAGCAGGCGCGAGCAGCGGCACAGCGCCTGACAATGGATGCCCAGCTGAACGCGCAGGGCATCGCCTTCCGGCAGGCACAATCCGACAGCAGCAAGCATGGAGAAACCCGAGCATGAGCAACGAGACCGGCTACACGCCCCCCGAGGTCTGGACCTGGGACAGCGAGAGCGGCGGCAAGTTTGCCAGCATCAACCGGCCGATTGCCGGCCCGACACACGAAAAGGAACTGCCTGTCGGCAAACATCCCCTTCAGCTGTATTCCCTGGCGACGCCCAACGGGGTGAAGGTGACCGTGATGCTGGAAGAGCTGCTGGCCCTTGGCATCCGCGGTGCGGAGTACGATGCCCACCTGATCAACATCGGTGAGGGCGATCAGTTCGGCAGCGGCTTTGTCGCCATCAACCCGAACTCAAAGATTCCGGCGCTGCTGGACAACAGCACCTCGCCACCCACCCGGCTTTTCGAGTCCGGCGCCATGCTGGTGTACCTGGCGGAGAAGTTCGGCCACTTTCTCCCCACCGAACCCTCGGCGCGGGCGGAATGCCTGTCCTGGCTGTTCTGGCAGATGGGCAGCGCCCCCTTCCTCGGCGGTGGCTTCGGGCACTTCTACGCCTACGCGCCGGAAAAGTACGAGTACCCCATCAATCGCTACGCGATGGAGGTCAAGCGCCAGCTCGACGTGCTCGACCGCAATCTGTCCGAGCGTCGCTACCTATGCGGCGATGAGTACACCGTGGCCGACATCGCCACCTGGCCCTGGTACGGCGTGCTCGTGATCGGCGAGATCTACGATGCCCAGACCTTCCTCGACGTCGCTTCCTACAAACACGTGACCCGCTGGGCCAACGAGATTGCGGCACGTCCCGCCGTCGAGCGCGGCCGACGGGTCAATCGCGTCTGGGGCCCCGAGGAAGAGCGGGTGCCGGAGCGCCACGACGCCAGCGACCTGGACCCGGGATCAGCATGAGCGAAGCCAGGACGCCGGTCACCACCCTCATCGCCCTGCTGCTGGCGACTTTCTCGGTCCTCGCCTGCGCGCAGGGAGATTCAGCGCGCAGCCGCGACGGCCATTACGAGATCGGCGATGCCAGTCGCGACGGCATCGGCAAGTTCTACCTGGGTCGCGAGATCGCTCACGTCATGGGCCATCGTGCGGCCATGTGGCTGGAGCGCGACGGGCGCGAGCGCGAGGAGCGCACCGACCTCCTGATCGATCGCCTGCCGCTTGAGGAGGACAGCGTTGTCGCCGATATCGGCGCCGGCACCGGCTATTTCAGTTTTCCGGTGGCGCGGCGCGTGCCGAAAGGCAAGGTGTTCGCGGTGGACATCCAGCCCGAGATGCTGGCTATCATCCGTCAGAAGCAGGCCGCTATTGGCACTGACAATGGCGACGGGAATGGCAATGTCGAGCCCCGCCTCGGCTCGATCACCGATGTCCAGCTGCCCGAAAACAGCGTCGACCTCGCCTTTATCGTCGATGCCTACCACGAGTTCTCGCATCCCGTGGAAATGGGTCAGTCGCTGGTAAGGGCCCTGAAGCCCGGCGGTCGCCTGGTGCTGATTGAATACCGCGGGGAGGATCCCACGGTGCCCATCAAGCCATTGCACAAGATGACCCAGGAGCAGGCACGGCGGGAAATGGAGGCGCTGGGTCTGGCGTGGGAGCGCCTGGACAGTGCACTGCCGCAGCAGCACATGCTGTTTTTCCGCAAGCCGGAGTGACGGCCCTGCAGCGACGTTTCAGGCCAGCAACACGCTCAGGAGAATGACCGCAACCGCCGCCGCTGACGCAAGGACAAGGTAGGAAAAGGACAACAGCATCCATTTCCAGAGGGTCAGCGCCCAGCCCTGGGCATAGACCCGTTTCAGCGATAGCAGAAAGTACACAGGCATCCAGACCGCCAGGGCCGTTTCCAGGCCGTCGAGCAGAGAAGACAGTGACTCCATTCCTCCCCGGCTCGCCGCAGACGCGGCCGTCTGCAGGCCCACCAGCAGCAGAATGGCGAGAAACAGGAAGGCGTGACCGTGCACCGCGTGGATGAGGTGCTCCACGTAGTAGCGCCCCGCGAAGGGATAGACGAGGCGCATAAAAAACGCGAACAGGGGCACGAGCAGCAGCATGCTCCTGGGGATCATCTCGAGCAGATCGCCGATGAAATCGTTCGGATCATTCTGGATACGCTCGGCGCTTCGCTGCAGTCGGGCTTCCAGCTGGCGATTGTTCTCGGGGGACAGCCAGGGAATATTCACGAAAACCCGTCCATCGATGAATTCCACCCCCTCTGACTCCGATGTCGGAACGTCGCGTGGCTCCGTTTCGCGACTCTCCAGCGGTGCCCCGTCCGGCACGATACTGATCACACGCTCGCCTCCGGTCAGGTTGAGCAACCAGAGAAAGAAGATGCAGACCAGGCTGGTGACCAGGAACAGCCGCAGGGGCGGTACGTAGCGATAGCGTCGTCCGGCAATGTACTCGCAGGTGAGAAAACCGGGGCGAAAGAACAGCGCTGACAGCGTTCTCGCCGCCCGCGACCTGAAGCTGAAGACGTCCTCGAACAGCTCGTGAACCAGCGCGCCGAAGAAGCGGATGGTCGACCTGTCAGGCTGCCCGCAGGCATGACAGTAGGGGCCGCTGAGCGCGGTAGCGCAGTTCTTGCAGGTGCTGATTGTCTCGCTCTGATCTGTCACTGTTATCCGCGCCGGATGGCGCTGGCCCGAGGCAGCGATGGAAAAACCAAGATAGCACCAGTCGGCCGGGGTGAAAACGGACACAACGCCGTTGCCCTGGCGCCGAACCGCTCTGCCTGCGCTTGTCCCCCGCCACTCAACATCGTAGATTGCAGTCTGCCATCAATAGGAGAACCCGCATGGGCACGAAGCTGGACGCCGTCCGCCATCTCATTGCCTGTTGGGAGCGCCGCGATATTGACGCTGTGCTCGCCTGTCTGAGCGATGACATCGAGTATCACTGGGACATGGGCGCCCGACCCATCCGCAGCAAGGAAACCATGCGCAAGTTTCTTAACAATTACTCGGGAAACTATGAGCAGAAGCGCTGGGACATTCTCAACCATGCGGAAAACGGCGAGCTGCTACTGATCGAGGGTCACGAGGAGCTCTGGGACCACGAGCATCAGCGCACGATTCAGCAGCCCTTCATGCAGGCCTATGAATTCCGCGATGGCCTTATCTCGCGCTGGCGCGATTATTACGACTCGAAGAACATGGCCCCGCCCGAGCAGGCCAGTGTGGCTCCCGGGAATGACTGAGACCGCTGTCACCGCCGCCGCATCGCCGTCACAGCGTCGCCCGTATCGCGTCATCCAGTGGGCGACCGGAGCGATGGGCAAGACCTGCCTGCGCAGCGTTATCGACCATCCCGACCTCGAGCTGGCGGGGCTGTATGTTTACAGCGACGCCAAGGCGGGTCGCGACGCCGGCGACATTGCCCGGCGTGAACCGACTGGCGTGATGGCAACGCGCAGCATCGACGATATCCTGGCGCTGGAGGCCGATGTCGTGCTGCACTGCCCGCTGCTGAAGTTCCCCTACAACGCCCACGACGACGATGTCTGTCGCTTGCTGGCCTCGGGCAAGAACGTCATCTCCATCAACAATTACTTTCATCCGGCGAGCCTGGGAGAGGCCCACGCGGAACGGCTCAAGGCGAGCTGCGAACGCGGTGGAAGCACGCTGGCCGGCACGGGCATCAACCCGGGACTGATCGCCGAGCGCTTCGCGCCCGTTGTCTCGGGCTTGCTCACCGAGCTGGAGAGCCTTCTGTGTCGCGAGGTGTATGACTGCATCGACATGCCCAACGCCAACTACGTGTTCGACGTCATGGGCATGGGAGCCCGTCCCGAGGAGGTCGACCTGGAGAACGGTCCTCTCGCCACCCTGTTCGGCGCTATGTACCGTCAGTGTGTCGGCGCCCTCGCCGAAAGACTCGAGCTGCCGCTGACAGACATACGCAACGACCACCAGGTCACGCTGGCACCGCGGGACATAAAGGCCCGCGCCGGCACCATCCGCGCCGGCACGGTTGCCGCCACCAACTGGCAGATCCACGGGCTGATCGGCGAGAGGCGCGTGATCACCCATTCGGTCAACTGGGTGATGGGCGGGGACGTGCCGGGTTATGAACAGTTCAGCCACTGGGAGGTCTCGCTGCGCGGCAAGCCGGGTATCGACATCCGCATGGACCTGGTGGAGCCGGAGAATACCGGCGTGAAGACCACGGCGGTGCAGTACGGTGTTGCCGGTATGGTGACCCAGGCGATTCCGCACGTGGTGTCGGCCCCGCCGGGGCTGATGACATTTCCCGGCGCACCGCACTACACGCCGCGCCTATCCTGATAAGCCAACCACCACGCACACAAGGGAGCAGAGACATGCAGGTAGAAAACAGCGTCGCCATCGTTACCGGCGGCAATCGCGGCATTGGCGAGGCATTTGTGCGCGAGTTGCTGGCCGCCGGTGCGAGCAAGGTCTACGTCGGCGCACGACAGCTGGAAAACGCCGATCATCTGCAGCAGGCCTTTCCCAACCGCGCGATTGCCGTCGCCCTTGACGTCACGGACGAAGCGTCGGTAAATGCCGCCGCAGCCGCCTGCGACGACGTGTCGATTGTCATCAACAACGCCGGTGCCTTCCACAATGAACGGCTGCTGGGCGCCGAGAGCATGGACGCCGCCCGCAACGAAATGGCGGTAAACTATTTCGGGCCGCTGGCCATGTCACGCGCCTTCGCGCCGATCCTGGCCAGAAATGGCGGCGGAGCGATCATCAATGTGCTGTCGGTCGGGGCCATTCTCGCGGTACCCAATATGGGCGGCTACAGTCCGTCGAAATTCGCGGCACACGCACTGACTACCATCCTGCGCGCGGAGCTGGCCGACCAGGGAACCCAGGTCGGCTGCCTGATTGTCGGCTCGGTGGACACGCGCATGGCGAGCCATGTTGCCGGCAACAAGGAAAAGCCGGAAGATATCGCCAGAGCCGGTATCAAGGCCATTGAGAAGAACATCCACGAAATGGATACCGACCTGTTCGCGCTTACCACGCGCGCCGCACTGCACCGCGACCCGGCGACGCTGGAAAAGCGCATGGCTGCCACGGTGCATGCCACGGATCTTTCCACGGGCCGCTGATTCACCGGCCGCCAACCCAACCTTATCAAGGAGAAACCTCACCATGGAGCTACTGCTGTCCGTCCTCGGTATCAACCTGCTGGTCGTGATGACAATGATGGCTGCGCTGTGGATGATCAGCATTCCCCTGCGCGACGTCTCCTTCATCGACAGCTTCTGGGCGCTCGGCATGGTGATCGTGGCCGCCACGACCTACGCCATGGTAGGCGACGGCGCCGCGCGCCAGCAGCTGCTGCTGTTCCTCACCGCTGTCTGGGGCATACGCCTGGGCCTGCACCTGTTCCTGCGCTGGCGGCGCGAGGGCGCCGACCGCCGCTATGTGGCGCTGCTGGCCAAGGCGCCTGGCAATCCGCACCTGTTCAGCCTGCGCAAGGTGTTTCTCCTGCAGGGCCCGCTGCTGTGGCTGGTCGCGCTCCCTGTGCAGCTCGGGCAGATCGACGCCACGCCGGCATCGCTGGGCATTATCGCCATGGCGGGCGCGGCGCTCGCAGTGATTGGCATTCTGTTCGAAACGGTGGGTGACTGGCAGCTGGCGCGCTTCAAGGCGGATCCGGCGAGCGAAGGCAAGGTCATGGACAAGGGGCTGTGGCGCTACACCCGTCACCCGAACTATTTCGGCGATGCCTGTGTGTGGTGGGGCCTTTATCTTGTTGCCGCAGAGACGACGACCGGACGCTGGGCAATCATCTCGCCCATCTTCCTGACCTTCATTCTGGTGAAGTGGAGCGGCGCCGCCCTGCTCGAACGGCGCCTGAAGCGCTCGCGCCCCGGCTATGTGGACTACATTGAGCGCACCAGCAGCTTTTTCCCCTGGCCGCCCAGACCACCCAAGTCCGGGGCGTGACGCCGGCTTTTCGCGCTACTCGGCGGTGGCTGACGCGCCGCCGGGAGCGGTCATCCCCATTTCGCTGAGCAGCTGGGCACGATCGTAGTATTCCCGCCACTCGGCAACGGCGCCGTCGCGTATGACCAGGACGCCGACAACCGGCACGGCGCCGCGCTTGCCCTTGAATACAAACTCGTCGACCCGCTCGATGATCACCGTGTCGCCATCAACGACCACGCGCTTCAGATCCAGATTGAGCTCCTCGATGCCCGCAAACAGCGGCGCGAGGTGACTGCGCAGGCTGTCGCGACCGACCACCGGCGCGCTCATCATGCTGTGCAGCACACCGTCTGGCGTGAACAGCCCGATGACCCGGTCGAGGTCGACGTCATTCCAGGCGTCGACCATATCCATGGTGACTGATTCGGGGTCCTCGGCGCGTGCAGGTAGGGCGAGCACTGCCAGCAAAGCCATGCAGAGCAGACTGAGCTTCAGATTGGTCAGATTCATCGGGGATTCTCTCCGTGTATGGGCACGGCCCTCAGAAACAGGCAGGCCATTCTCAGCCGCTGCGCTGTATCGCCAGACTCGTTCTGCGACGTTACTACCTGCCGGAGGCGACAACAAGCACCGACTTGAAATCAGTCGGTATCATTCCTGACCGGTGCCGGCGCGGAACCGGTTTCAGGATTGTAATGCGGGTTGCCTGGATTGAGGGGATCTGGACCGCGACCCGGATCGGTTGCAGATTCGCGCCACGCGCGGTATAGCAGATCCCGCAGCATGGTTGCGCCGACACCGGTTCGCTGGAGAATAAGCCGGCGCGCCTCGTCATTCTCTGGATCTTCAAAAGCGCCGCCCTTCTCGAGAATGTAAATAGGCTCCATCCAAGTTGCGCTTTCATCAAGAAACTCCAGCACCTGAGTGAACAGGTCGCCTGTCTGCCGGCCCAGTTCCTTAACGTGATCCCTGACATCGTTTTCCGTCAGGCCAATGTCGTCGACGAACCGGGTCTCCACCCTGCCGTGGATACTTCTATCGGTGGTATATCCCTCAGGGTTTTCGCCACGCCATCCATCACTATGGATAGAAACGTGAAGCGGCTGGGCGCCGTCGCCGATGTAATGCCCCAGACGAATAACGTCAAACGCCAATGCTCGCTCGAGATCCTGAGTATCCTTGCCTTGCCCAGACAGGGTTCGGTGGATACGCATACCTGCGACCAGGCGTCCGTAGGCCTCCATAACGGCATAGGGCAGGGTTCCGGTCCACCGGATGTTGGTTCGGAGTGCCTCCTCCGACGCGGGATCTCTGGCTTTGCGTTGCTCGTCCAGCAACGCAATCAGGAACTCATGTCGGGACCTGGGGATCACCTCCAAAAACGAAAATTGCTCCCGAAACCAACCATGATTCGGGTCTTCCTCCATCTTCGAGAAAGGCTCTGACGGGCTGCGCCACGCATCCGGCAACAGTGCCAGATTGCCAATGAAATCCGTGTACTTCAGTAGGAACACCGGCCCGTCCGCAGGCAAAGTCTCCAACGCTACCCGATCGATCGCCGTGTGGGCGCGCGGCCCCCACGCACTCGCAGGGACCGCAAAGCCGATAAGCACAATTCCTGCAACGACGATCCGCTTTGTGATTTGAGGCATCATTCTTTGGCTCCTGGGGAAATTCAGTCAGTCGAGGCTCTGAACCCAATGGCGGAAAGCGCTTCTAGTCCGGGTCTGGACGCGTTACATTTTCGCAAGCCATGTCACGGCTTGAGGAAAAGTGCAGGACACCGCCGGCGACAAGACTCGCGTGCTCTATCTGATTGGATTCTATGGGCTCACCCTCAAAGGCTGGTGGCCCTGAATCTAAACTGCGGCTTACCGCGATATGTACCTGCTGGTCTTTTCCCGTACTAATGACGGCACGGCAAACTGTGGGCAAGCCGATAACATATTCAGGTTTTCCGGGTATCAGCGGATACAACCCGAGCGACCCCCACACATACCAGGCAGACATGGTGCCGGCATCGTCGTCCATGCCATCAGCAAATCCCTGGGGCGCCAGCGCAAAGCTGGGGCCATGCCATGGTGTGGATCTCTTGCCGGCGTTGGTGTAGCCGTGATCGACGCTCTCGTTGAGATAGCGACGGACAATTGCGGCGGTTGCCGACCGGTCGCCACTCCAGGACAGCATCCAGGGAACGTGAATGCTCGGCTGGTTGGTCATATTGTAAAGGTTGTCATTGAAGAACTGCGCCAGTTCAGGCCGCAGTCGTTCGGCTAGCGTGTCCGCAAGCCAGGGCAGGTCAAACACCGGGGCCCAGCGGTACTGCCAGATCGTGCCCTGGTAGAGGCCGCGGGCCCCGACCACGTCAGCGTCATCGTCCAGTTGATCAAATACCTGAAGCCAGTCGTCACGATACTCCAATGCCTGGGACCGGAATCTATCAGAGGTGGCGGTATCACCCAGTTCTTTTGCCAGCTCCGCAATGGCCCAATCGTCGTAGGCGGCCTCAATCCGTTCATCTGGCGTGCGACGCACCAGTGAAGGACTCTCTGTGACCATATTGGTGAGAGCCGCGCGGGCGTCAAAATTGGTAATGCCCTTGCGGTAAAAATCCAGCAGCGCTACGCCAGCATGCTCGGTGCGAACAGTGAGGAATGGCTCTGTGCCAGTCGCCCACCGATGCTTGCCTTCGTCATACAACGCCGCCAATGAGCGGGCGATGTCGCCGGCGCGGGCCGGGTCAATCAGCCCAATGAGCGGCAGCTGCGTGCGGTAGTTATCCCATAACGCCCAGCTTGTATAGCGCTGTTGACCGTCATCAACGCGCTTCAGCTGTCCATCACTACCACGATACCGGCCATCCGGATCCGCAATGGCAACAGGTGTCTGCATGACGCGAAACAGCGACGTGTAGAAGAGCGCGCGCTGCTCCTTTGGTGCCTCGATACTGATGCGCCCAAGCTCTTCTTCCCACTTGGCCATAGTGGCGGCCGCCACCTCCTCGAGGACTCGGTTGGCAAGCTCGGCACGACGGACCGCTGCGGCGGCTGTACTGTCTACCGAAGACAGACCCGTGCGTACCTCGATCGTATCGCCAGCTTCAGCGCTCAATTGCAGGCTGGCGACGCCGTCGTCATCGATAGTTATCACGCCTTCCGGCACCTTGCCCTGATGGCGTATGACGCTTGCAGTGTAAAGCGTGTAGCTGCCAACGTTACATACCGTGCCAGCCCGCAGGGTGGCCCGCAAGTCATCCGCCTGTGTGTTGTCCCAGTGCGCTGCGATACGATCTGCATAAGCGGGGCGCGGGTCAATGGCCAGGTCGACTTTGCCCGTGCGTGGCACGGTGAAGCGCAAAATGCCCGCACCGCGCGTCGCTGTGGCTTCAGCGATCAACCCGTTTCCATAGCCCACGCGATAATAGCCGGCACTGGCGAGCTCGGTAGACTTGTCGATGCGTTTGCTGTCCGGAAAGTCTGCGTAATGTAGACTGATTCGAAGATCGCCTCCGGCGCCGCCGCAGCCAACTCCGACTGCGCGGGTGTGCGACAGCCCGAGCAGCTCCGTCGCGGCATAGTCATAGCCTGCATGGTTGGCCGCGTTGGTATCCGGCCCGAGCTGGACCATGCCGTAGGGGGCTACCGCAGCCGGGCTCAGCTGGCCGAAATCACTGAGCGTTCCAACAAAGGGGTCAACGAGGCGCGCCGGGGTGTCTGTCGCGAGGACGGGAAGAGACAGTGACAGCAAGAAAAAAACGTTCAGTCTTCGCATGTTCATGGGTCCAGCGGGTCCAGCGCTTCCACGTGAAACGCAGCTGGGTGGGGAATGAATTCGAAGGCGAAGGGCGTATCGGATGACGTGACCAGACCGGGAACGATGCCAGTTTCATCAAGCGTACGCTCCATCAGGCGTTCGCTACCGATGTAGCCGGCAGTCATGGGATCGGTAACAATGAGGGATGGCCGATCGGCCGGAAAACCCGCGGCGAACAGTAATCTGGCGCTGTTGCGCAGGTTGGTTGTCGTATGGCGCGCATGCGGCTCGATGAGTATACGCTCGGCAGGAATATAGTGCTGCTCAATGAGGATGCGTCGCATCTCCAGCGCTTCATTGAATGGCGTTCGATCAGGGTGCACGTTGCCGCCGCTGACGACAATAAACGGGGCAAGACGGCGCTCGAACAGATCAACTGCCCTCGCCATGCGAATGTAACTCATCGGCCCAGTGCGAGATTGTGCGTCCTCAGGGCCGTGGCCAAAGACGAGCATTGCCGTATACGGGTAGTCCTCCCAGTCGACGGTACCTACAGCCCTTACTGCACCCGCATTGGTGCCGCCGAAAACAGGTCGGAGGTTCGAGGCATCCATACGTTCATTCATGCGCAGAAGACCCGTGGCAAAGCGTGCGCTGGAATCGAAAACGAGGTCAGTATCCCGCATGCCTGATGCGACGACCTGTCCATGCGCATTCAGGCTGGCAGCAAACCCCTGATCCTCCGGGTCGAAAATCATCGAGTCGATGAGGGGATACCGGGGTGGCTGGCCTTTGGCGTAAACCGAAATGATATTGTTGATGCCTGCGACCGTATCAGACCAGGCCGCCGTGATGAGCCCTTCGTCCGAGAGTGCTTCATGACGTGCAAAGCGGCCCGAGGGCCGCATCTGGCGAGCCACCAGTGCTCTGGCAGATTGTGATTGACTGACGGCGCGTCTGAGCGCCGCATCCACGGTGGCGATATCCGCTTCAGTCCAGAGCCACGCGTCCGCGAGACAAGCGGGCTTCTCGGTGCATTCAGGCGCCGCAATGACACGTGCAGTGCGATCATCGGCCAGCGCCGCGAGCGACGTATCGTTGCGCAACAACGATGCCAGGTCGTCTGTCTCGTGAATCATGGGCAACAGCGGAAAATTCAGCGACGCCAGCGTTTCGTGATAGGGAGTCTTATAGCCCGGCGGGTCCATCGCCGACACGCAGGCGGCGACAGCCAGACACCAGAGGCCGGCAGCAAGACGATATTTCCCTGTTTTCAACGGCATCACCAGCGCTTACCTCTCATCGCGATCGTCATGGTTTCTCTCGAATGCCGGACTGCGACGGATTGGGGCCGTGCCGGGCAGCGACACACGATACTCGGTACCAAAGCGGTTTCCGGACTGATAGAAGTCTGTTGATATGACCTGTGCGCCACTACGGAAGGCAGACCGGGCGCGCCCCCAGTCGTTCTGCTGCGCCTCCCAGGTATCGATGTCTGCGCGCGTACGAACAAGGTAGCCTTCACGCACCCGCTCGCGGATTTCCGCCTCACGCACCAGCGCGTTATCCAGCATCAGGAAAGCCGCGTGATCCTCACCGGGCTGCGCCCGCAGGAAGGCCGCGCGACCTTGCAGGTTACTGGCATTCTCAAGATAGGGGGCATGCGCCGAGAGATCACCCGCAGTGATTACCAGAAATACAAAGCGCCCTCTCGACTGCGCCAGTGTCGGCCAGTTGCCCGCCAGAACTGCCTGGTTCAACGTTTCATAGTCGCCACGCACATCGTCAGGCGTAATCACTCTCCCGCGTCCCATGGCCGCAATGAGCGTTTCGTCCAGCTCATCGAATGCCGACTGGTCAAAAGGCACCACGGCGGCTGCCTCATCGAAGAGTGGCATTGCGCGTGTTTTCAGCTCCACCAGAACGAACACCGGCTCGTGGCGCGGATTGTTATCCGACCAAAGCGCCAACTCCTCGAGGCAGGCAGAAAATGTGGCGCAGTGAGTGCGAAAATCAAGATCCGGCACGTGCAGCACCTTGAGCCCGGGCTCGCCCAGATGGCTCTCATCGTGCGGCAATGTATCCGTCACCCCTTCCATCTGCAGGCGCCGATAGCCGGCGGGCCCGGTGAAGGCCCCTCCCTCCGGATCGTTGTAGATATCCAGTTCCAGCGAGCGCATGCCGTCATCTAGCTGCTGACGCAACGGTGGGAACTCATAGGCCCGGGCATCGGCAAAGTCGACGCGCTGCGGGTGCTCCTCCGCCAGCAGCGCACGCTCATCATCGGTGAACCGATCCTGCGCCGCATGTGCTTTCGAATACATTCGCTCAACCATAGGAGATGCCAGCGCAACGAGCTTCGGATCAATAGGCATTGCATAGCTGTTATGCGTGCCCAGTACCTGAAGCCTATTGATGGGTTCACCTTCCAGCTCCGCCTGGTGCCCCGCGCCGTCCGCAGCTGTCACTCCGGCAAACAGCGCCGCCAAAAGAAGCAGGGGACCGGGTTCGATGGCGGCTCCCGCCACTTTCATCAGAAGCTTCTCGTCAGGACCAGACGGAAATTGCGGCCGAAGATCGGGCGACCGTAGATAGCGTCTGCGCTTCCCTGCCCTGCTATACCATCCGTGCGTGGGTTACCCTCCGTGATGCCGACTTCGTTAGTCAGGTTGTCACCGTAGAGCTGCGCGTTCCAGGGCCCACGGTTGACGATAATCCCAGCGCCAAAGGTTTCGAAGGACGGCAGGCGGGTGTTGTTTTCAAGATCAACGTAGCGATCACCAATGAACATGTACTGTGCATAGATTTCGGCATCCCAGCCATTTCCAAGTACCGTGGAGTAGCTCGGCCGCACGTTGCCGTACCAGCGTGGCTGGCGGATAGGCTGGTTGCCATCGGCGGAAACAGGCTGAGCGCCCGTCGTGCTGGTAAAGTCACCCAACTCTGCCTCATTGAATGTAATGGCAGCATTGACATTGAAGTTGTCGGTAACGCGCCAGTAGAGGTCCATCTCAATGCCGGGTGAGGTGACCTCCCCGACAAACTGCTCGCGTATGATCTCACTCGTAGAGGGGTCTATGGCATCCAGTGTTGCAGTGAACGGCTTGAACTGCGAGTAAAAGGCCGTTGCGAATACCGAGAAAGCCGGCGCATCATATTTGACCCCAAGCTCATATTGGTCTGCTTCCGTTCTCCCGCCCGGGCTCATGAAAATCAGATCAAACTCATTGGCTCCCCGGTTGGCCCGGGAGGCCCTGGCATAAACACCGAGCTCATCCGAGAGGGTATAGTTGCCGCCAATGGTCCAGGAGGTATAGCTCTGGTCAATGCTGGACGCTTCGGTAACGCCTGAGAAACCCAGGGTGGCGTTGTCTGCCAGAGTACTTGCGTCACCCAGGTCTCTTACAGCCCTGCCGCGGCTCGCGCCGCTACCGTCGTAACTGGTCCTTCGTATCCCAAAGTCAAGCGTCAGCCGATCGTTAACGTACCAGGTGTCGGAGAGGAAAAACGCGTCACGCGTGGTGTCCGTGCTGCCAGAATTGAATGCCGTACCGTAGCGAATGACACCGTCGTCGGTGGCTGATCCAACGACATTTCCATTACCGTCGAGCGCCACAAGATCAAGCAGGCGCGGCTTGCCCCGCATTTCCATCAGGTAGTCCTGTGCCCGCCACATGCCATCAGTCTCATAGCTTGAGTAAAAGTAACCTGCAGTGAGCGTATGCTGGCCGGCAAGATCAAAATCCAGACTGACTCGCGTTTCGTTCATCAGCGACTCGAACGGTGCACCGATCGCCCGATACTGCGCCTCAACCACAAGGCCGGAGTCCTGCGAAGGGTCATAGGCGGCCCCGGTTCTTGCAATCCGATAACCCATCGACTGCGCACCCGCAAAGGCTGCCTGCGCTGCGGGGAGCGCATTTGTCGCATATTGCCCGGCATCCCTGGGGTTCTGCGTGGAGTAAAGCGCGTCGAAGTCGAGGTCTCCATCGGTATATCGGAACCGGTTCTCCACACGCAGCCCTTCCCTGAGCTCCCATTCCACGTCCAGGCCCACGTTGGTGTACTCAATCTTCCGGCCATCAGACAGATCCCGGCTTTCCTGCACTACATTCCCATTTTCGTCAGCGTAGCGAAGTACAACATCCTTGAGTTCCGGCGTGTTCAAGGTGCCGTCTTCACTGTCGAGGAACGGGTTGAGAGAGCGGCTGGGATCACGAGGATCTGCGAGGGGAATTGGCAGGTAAAAGACATTGGTATCAGAGAAATGCTTAACGTGGGCACGAATTTCTCCGCGATCCATCTCGTGCCGCAGGTTAATGCGAAACTGCCCACCCTCATCACTGCGGAAGCCGTTATCTCTGTAGCCATCGTGGTAGCGGAAGAAGCCGCCGGCGGCGATGTAGGTTTGTTCGGCGATAGGGCCAGACCAGTAACCGTCAACGCGATACAGGCCAGTATCTCCGATCGTTGTGCGTATCGCGCCCTCGGCCTCCGGACCGCCCTGACGCGTGACTTGATTGAAGATCGCTGCCGAGTTATCGGCAAACACCGGTGCTGGACCACCGCGCACGCTCTCAAGCGTCTGTGTCATGAGATCGGTACGAAGCAAGCCATCGCCCTTAAAAAAGAAACCGTCATCCGGGTAAATGGGCATTCCATCTTCCTGAAACGAGTAGAAGCTACCTTCGTTCGGAATACCGCGCACGCGATACACGTTCTGCGCATCGCCGCCGCTGGCTTCCGCGTAGATTCCCGGTAACCGACCCAGCAGGTCCGCGGTATTCAACGGCGCGAATTTCTGGATAGCCTCGTCATCAACGTTGGATACAGCATAGGCCGTATCAAATTTGCTCTGGCCGCCAGCGCTCCCGGTCACGATGACCTCTTCTACCATCCGGCTTCTGGTCTGCTGCGAGGAACCACCAGTGGTGTTCCGAGCGTCATTGGCGAGCGTCTGTGCCATACCGTCGATCGACAACCCGGTGAGGAGGGCGATAGCGCTTGCCATAATGGTTTTCTGATGCATGAGATGACCCCGTCAAGACTTGCAAATGAGAGAGGCTCATATCCTGCGGATCACACATGACGCTGGCGTGACGCTTGAATGACGTTTGTATTAATATTGGAAGACAGCACTTTGACAGTGCGCTCGCTACGCGCGCCCAGTCTTTAACTACAATGGCAGGGCGCGAACGACGTTGTTCCGGGACAAGCAACGAGCGTCGGCAGGATTGGTCAGACGGGGTCAGTCACTGCGAAAGACCCGGCAGATAGCGAATCAGCGCTCAGGCCATCAGCGCCTGCGTATGTGCACTATCCAGATACTCATCAAGCGACACGATCAGACCGTCCTCAATCTTGATAATGGCGCAGGCGGGCATGGCGAATTCGTCGCCGTTCGCCAGCGTGCCCCGCACCACGTGCTCCTGATAGAAGCCACCGGGGATCGCTTCCCGGCGCTTGATATCGTAGCGCAGGTTCCTGAGCTTTCGGTGCATCCACTGCAGGGACTTCAGGTTTTCCTCCAGTGGCTGGCAGCGCTGGTCGAAGTTGTGCCAGATGCGCGCGTCTGGCCGGTACAGGCTGCGCGTCGCATCGACATCGCAGGCTTCGAGACAGGCCATGAGCCGCTCGCCGATTTGCAGATAGTTATCGTGACGGGTCATATCAGACTCTACTCCGGAAAAAAGACGATAAAAAAGGGTAGCACAGCGCGCGGCGCGGCCATCGGCATGTATAGCGAATCAGCGCACAGCCCTCAGAACTGCAGACGGTACTGCGCCGGTGGCTCGGCGAGGTCCACCAGCCCCGCTTCACTGCCAACGCCATCATCCACGACTTTCACTGTGCGCAACCCGGCGGGCTCCAGCGCAGACAGCGCCAGACCCAGCAGACGGACGCCCCGGTCAAGCGGCAGCAGCCTGGACAACAAGACGTCCGCACACTGTGTCAGCGCCTCGCGCGTGGCGATGGGCACCGCCGGCGAGCAGGCGCGGGTGATCTGCTGGAAATCCGCGAACTTGACCTTCAGCGTCAGCGTTCCGCCCTGGGCGCCCTGGCGCTCAATCCGGGGCCAGACAATCTCCACAATCTGCGCCAGCGCCGGTCGCAGGGCATGTTCACCGATCAGGTCTGTGTCCCAGGTGCGTTCGGCACCAATGGATTTGCGCTGCCGATCCGGCCGCACGGGTCGCCCATCCTGCCCTCGGCTGGCGCGGTAGAGGTACAGGGCCTGTTTACCGAAATGCTGCTGCAGAAAGGCCAGCGAGCAGTCGCGGATGTCGGCACCGGTATGGATGCCGAGCGTCGCCATGCGGGCGGCGGTTTTCGGGCCAACGCCGTGAAAGCGCTGCGCCGGCAGAGTAGCGACGAAGACGGCGCCGTCATCGGGCAACACCACGAACAGGCCGTCCGGCTTGTTCTGGTCGGAGGCCACCTTGGCCAGGAACTTGTTGTAGCTGACACCGGCGCTGGCGGTCAGTCCGGTTTCGGCCAGGATTTCCGCCCGTATGCACTGGGCGACGCGGATAGCACTGCCGATTCCCTGCCTGTCGCGGGTAACGTCGAGATAGGCCTCATCCAGCGACAGCGGCTCAATCAGCTCGCTGTGCCGGGCGAAAACCGCGTGTACCTTCCGCGACACCTCCCGGTAGCGGTCGAAGCGCGGTTTGACAAATACCAGGTCGGGACAGCGCCGTTTTGCCGTGACCGACGGCATTGCCGAACGGACACCGAAGACCCGCGCCTCGTAGCTCGCCGCCGCCACCACGCCACGCAGTGCCGATCCGCCGACGGCGACAGGCCTGCCGCGCAACTCGGGGTTATCGCGCTGCTCGACGCTGGCATAGAAGGCATCCATGTCGATATGAAGGATCTTGCGCTGCGGTGGTGGCGTGGCGTCGGGCATGCGCGGGATACTAGGCAGACGTCGAGGTTCCGGCAAGTTCGACAGTAGCGTGCGTGAGTAGACGCAAAAACTCCAGCGTATCAGGCGGTCAGTCAGGCCGGGCGCGAAAGAGCAGCTGCGTCACCGAATCGCCGAGTCGGGTCTCCCGGAACACGACGAAGCCCAGCTTGCCCGCCACGCGTAATGAGGGTCGGTTGTCCGGCTCGATAAGGCAGCAGGTCCGTGTGGCCGGCAGGTGGTTGTCGGCCCAGTAGAGAACGGCGGCAACGGCCTCGGTCGCATAGCCCTTGCCCTCGTGCCGGGGAGACACCGCCCAGCCAGCCTCCGGCACACCGCTCATCGGTGCATCGATGTCCCGATGAAAATCCGCGAGCCCGGCCTGCCCGACAAAGAGACCGCTGCCGCGCTCCTCAACGGTCCAGTAGCCATAGCCCAGCAGTTGCCACATCCCGGCGAACTGCAGCAGCCGGTTCCAGGTATGGCTACCCGAGAACGGGGTACCGCCGACATGGCGGACGACCGACGGTGTTGCCCACATAGCAGTCGCGGGTTCATGGTCGCTGATGCGGACTTCCCGCAGCAGCAGGCGAGGGGTCACAAGCTCTGGAACTGCTACCATAGTCGACTCCCCCGTAACGCAGGCAATGATCATGCAACCATACACGAGTTTTGCGCGCGTCACGCCCTGGCTGTTCGCACTGCTCCTGCTCGCGGCAAGCGCCCTGCCGGCACAGGCAGATTGGTTTGGCAGAGCCCCTGACGTCGAATCTGTCTCGCTGGAGGAAGTGCAGGCGCTGATGGCAGAGGGCGCGCAGAAGGGCGATGTGGTACTGGTGGATGTGCGCTCTCCAGAGGAGATCGCCGTGTCCATCATTCCGGGAGCGATCAGCGTGACCGAGTTCGAAGCCCGTCTTGAACAGTATCGTGAAGCGAAAGTAATTACTTACTGCACTATTGGCGTGCGTAGCGCCGACTACGCGGAAAAGCTCATGGAAGCGGGCTTTGAGGCCCGCAACTACGAGGGCAGTATTCTGGACTGGGTGAACGCCGGCCTCCCGGTGGTCACCCCCGCGGGCGAGGCGACACGGCGTGTCCACGTGTACAGCAAGCAGTTCAGCGTGCCGCCGCCTTACGAGGCGGTTACGCGATAGCCCGGGTTGGAATTGCCGGAAAACTTCGTTAGCGTAGTTTTACATTTCAATCAGGGAGGAATCGTGACAGTTACGAATTTCACCGTACCCGGAATGGACAAATCCACCGCCAGTGAAGTGGCGGGCATCCTCGACAATCGCATGGTCGCCCTCATCGACCTCGCTCTCACACTCAAGCATGTGCACTGGAATGTTGTCGGGCCAAACTTCATCGCAGTCCACGAAATGCTTGACCCGCAGGTAGAGTCAGTGCGGGCCATGGTCGATGCCACGGCCGAGCGTATAGCAACGCTGGGCGGAGAGCCGGTGGGCACACCGGCGTCAGTGGCAGAGCGACGCAGCTGGACCGACTATTCACTGGGCCGCGCGCTTGCGACAGAGCATCTGGCCGCACTTGACGTCGTTTACGACGGCGTGAATGGCGATCACCGCAAAGCCATTGCCAGGCTCGGCGAGATCGACCCGGTATCCGAGGATCTCCTCCTGGGTCAGTCCGCTGATCTGGAGCTGTTCCAGTGGTTCATTCGCGCCCACCTGGAGTCCTCCAGCGGGCAGCTGGCGTCCGCCGACGCCACCTCGGAGAAAGAGGCGGCCAGGGCCGCGAAAGCCGCTGGCTGACGCAGACCGGCTGATGTTCTGTTTGGGGCATCACCAGTCGGCACAACGGTCGGCATCACTGCGGTGATGTCGCGCCTCTTCACGAAGGCTGCGCCGGGTGTCTGTAATGGCGCCCGCCAGATAATCTGGAACCGCGCCATCATCAATACCCGCCATCACCTGCCCGGCACGCTGTACGCAGCCCTGACTGAGCAACAGGTCCGCAAAATTATTGCGTGCGGCAACATGGCCGGGATCATGCCGCAACAGTTGGCGAAACAATGACGCTGCCGAGGCAGGATCGGCGCCTCTCCGACGGGCGTTGGCGCTGCCGAAGAGAACTTCCGGGTCATCTGGCCATTGCGCCAGTAGGCGCTCCCAGGTAGCCAGAGCGTCCTGTACTGACAAAAACGCCTCAGCATCGGCAAGTGCGCGCACAAGGGGTGCGACAACGTGCTGGCTGGCTGGCAACTGCCCCGGCGGCAACACCACCAACCCCCAGTAATCGGCCCGCTGCCAGCTGCTCATGAAGCGCTGCACATCCTCGCGACGCGACCGCTCAGTCCCCGAGCGGAGAATGAAATTGCCGTCAACCGGGTCGTAGCCGACCACAACCGCATAATGCCAGCGCGGTGAGGACGCCAGGCCCAGGTTCTGCAGCACCAGAACCGGATGCCCCGCGGCGAGTTCAGCACCAATGGACGCCGGGTCGGCAGGTATCGGATAGGGAATACGCCCGGCGCGACGCGCAGCGGCGACAATCTCCGGCTGCAAGCTGCCCTGACGGCCGGGGAGGTAAACGCTGGCAACCAGAGCGGCCAGATCCACCTCGCTACCGCTCCAGCCCAGCACCGTCGCCAACGCTGCGGGGCCGCATTGATAGGCCTCCTGGGGATAGAACGGAACGGCGCCGAGCTGCGTGGCGGGCGGCTCGGGGAAGGCGATCTGCCGACCGCTGCAGCCGGCGAGGATCGCCAGCAGCAGGATCAGTAGACAGCGCTTAGATAGCGGTGAAAATATCCGTGATACCCACGAGTTCAAGAAGCAGCAGGACGATAAAGACCACACCTATCGTGCCGACAATACCGCCGGCGGGGAGTTCATCGATCTTGTCCGCCAGCAGCTGCAGCTCTTCCCGGGACAGCGCTGCCACGCGGGCAAGCGCGTCATCGTTGGTGACGCCAAGCCGCAGCAGCTGCTGTTCAACCGACTCGCGCAGCTGCGCGACATCAGTGCGCTGCTGCGCCGCCTGCAGATGCTCTGCCGTACCAATCACCGCAGCCTGAGCCGTGCCCGCCCAGCCGGTGACGACCAGGACCAGCACCTTCAGCCAGACTCCCAAACGCATTGCCTTCATCGCATCACTCCTTTCATTGGCGTCAGTCATTCTTCAAGGCTGCAAGTATACCCTACCGACGGGGGCTTATCTGCCGACGGCGGCCTCTCGACCTAGCCACCGAACCCGCTACCTGCATCCTCGGAGGCAAGGCGCAGCAGCCGACTGTCGGCAACGGCAACCTGCCGGTGAATCACGATGGCCTGATAATCCGGGTCCGTGACCATGGCCATGAACGCGGCTGCGGACGGATAGCGTGCGACAAAGGCAACATCCCAGTGCTCATCCGCCGGCCCGATAACCAGACATTCCCCCTTGCCGCGCCAGAGAATTTCACCGCCGAGTTTACGGAATATCGGGCCGCTGTGCTTTCCATAGCGGGCGTAGGCCTGCGCGCCGGTCACCCGCTCACCGTCCGGGTACACCGCGCTGTCGTTGAAGCGGATGAGGTTGAGCATGTTGATGGGTGTGTCGCGGGGCAGCGCCTTGAAGGCGTCGAACTGTTCGCGGGTGGGATCGACTGAACGCATGTGTGTGACTCCTTGGACAACGTTTCGGCAGCGGAAACCTGACACGACTGGCCCGGGTTGACAAGGTCTTGACGCCGCAGCGCCGGGCGGCAGTCGCCAGTCTGTTAGACTCCCGCGGATTCACGAGCCACTCACACCGAGTGCGCCTCAAAGCAGCGGGTAATACTGTGGCAAAACAGAAGTTCTATGTGGTCTGGCGCGGGATGGCACCCGGCATCTATACAAGCTGGCCGGAGGCAGAAAAACAGGTCAAAGGCGTGGCCGGCGCCCGCTACAAGAGCTTTGCCAGCCGCGCGGAGGCGGAAGCCGCGCTGCAGTCCGGCCCCGGCAAGTCAACAGGCACAAAAAAGGCCTCAAAAGACAGGAAGTCGCAGGCTTCTGGCGACAAAGTGACGGCGAAAGCATCGCGCTGGCACGAGGTGGACATCTACTGCGACGGTGCCTGCGATCCGAACCCGGGACCGGCGGGAACGGGCCTGGCCGTGTACCGCGATCACGCACTGAGCGAGCTCTGGTACGGCCTGTTCAACCCGGCGGGGACCAACAACACCGCGGAGCTGCAGGGACTGCTGCACGCCCTGAAGCTGGCAAAGAGTGCCGTGGAGGGCGGCCGGCAAACGGCCATTCACTGCGATTCGCGCTACGCCATCGACTGCGTCACCAAGTGGGCGTTCGGCTGGAAATCCCGCGACTGGACCCGCAAGACCGGGCCGATCATGAACCTGGCCCTGATCCAGGATGCCCACGCCGTCTATCTGGAACTCGTCGACCGGATCACCGTCCTGCACGTGCCCGGGCACGCGGGCATCGAGGGCAATGAACTTGCCGACCGCATGTCCATGCTCGCGATACAGAAGGCGGAGACAGACCTCGTCCCCTGCCCGCCACCCTTTGATATTTCGGCCCTGCTGGCGCTGGAGCGAGGCTGATCGCCCCGCCAGCGAACGCTGCGGCTACTCCATTTCCAGGCGACGATAGACCCAGGCCTCTTCATCATTTGCCAGGATTGCCGGCACCCGCTCATAGCGAATACCGAGTCGCTCGTAGCGGTCGAGGCGAGCAAGAACGGGAGCCTCCACCGTGAACACCTCGCCCTCGGTCACGGCACCTGGACGGCGCTCAAGGTCGAGCCCCTGCTGCGCGAAACCCGGCAGGGTGGCCTCCCGGGTCTCGATCCAGTTTCCCGTCACCAGGCGACGCACCAGCGGCTGGCGCAGCGTGCCGTACACAAACACCCGGTGCTCACGATCGGCGTCGATCGCAGCAAGACCCGCCGGCGCCTCGTAGCCATAGGGGCTGATCCAGGTCAGCCAGGCGAACAGCAGGGCCGACGCGAGGGCAATCGGGAACAGCCACAACAGGCGCCACCAGCGGCCACGCGCGCCGGGCTCCAGGCGCCGCCGCCCGTTGCCCCGATCCCCGGCGTTCTGTGTCCCGTCTGGCTGCCTGCTCACAGATCCTCTCCGTCTTTCGCACCGGCATGCGCTGCTACCTGCCCGCCGGGCACGCCGCTTTTCCCCGACAGCGCGTTGCGCGGTAAACTGCCGCCATCGCTGATGTCGGACATCAGGCCCACACGCCATGAACAGGCCAGACTGTGACCGCTTCTGAACAGGCTATCCGCCACCACACCGAGCGCTGGGTGCAGCGCGTCGTCATTGCCCTCAACCTGTGTCCCTTTGCCGGTCGCGAGGTCGAGGCCGGTCGCGTCCGCTATTGCGTCACGTCGTCCGACACCGAGCTTCTGCTGCTGCAGGCGCTGGAGGCGGAAATCCAGCACCTGCAGGCCTGCCCTGATGTCGCTACGAGCCTGCTGATCCACCCGCGGGTGCTGCAGGATTTTGACGACTACAATCAGTTTCTCGACCTGGCGGAGGGACTGCTGGACAGCTGTGGCGCGATCGGCGAGCTGCAGATCGCCAGCTTTCATCCCGATTACCGCTTTGCAGGTACAGCCCGCGACGATGCCGAAAACTACAGCAACCGCTCGCCCTACCCGATGCTGCACCTGCTGCGCGAGGCCGATGTGGAAAAGGCCATCGCTCACCACCCCGAGCCTGACGCCATCCCCGGGCGCAACATTGCGCATCTGAAGCGGCTGGGATCGGAGCACCTGCTGCGCCTGCTGGCCAGCTGCCGGAGAGACTGACGGCAAGGCGCATGGCCCGGCAGCCGTCGCCGGGGCAGGTTACTGTTTCGGGCCCACCCACACCTGCTGCGCATTCACGAACTCGTGGATGCCGTGGGGGCCGAGTTCACGCCCGTAGCCCGAGCGCTTGATGCCGCCGCTGGGCAGGCGCGGATCGGTCTTGACGATGCCGTTGACTGCCACCTGCCCGGCCTCCAGTTCCCGCGCGATCGCTTCGCCGCGCTCAGCCGTCGTCCACACGCCGGCCGCAAGGCCGTAGTCAGTGTCATTGGCCAGCGCTACCGCGTGCTCGGCGGAGTCGGCGCGCATGACCACGGCGACGGGGCCGAAGGTTTCCTCGCAGCCCGCGGCCATGTCGTTGGTGACATCTGCCAGCAGCGTTACCGGGTAGAAAAAGCCGGGTGTGGTCGGCAATGTGCCGCCGAGCAGGCAGCGCGCGCCGGCGGCCACGGTTTTCTCCACCTGCCGGTGCAGTTCATCGCGCAGGTCCGCCCGCGCGATCGGTCCGACGTCCGTGTCCTCCTCGCGGGGATCACCCAGCTGCAGGCGACCCAGCCGCTCCGACAGCAGCTCGAGCATGCGCTCGTAGACGGATGACTCGACGATGATGCGCTTGGCGGCAATACAGCTCTGCCCGGCATTGATGATGCGCGACAGGGTGATGACATCCGCCGCCTGCTCGAGATCGGCATCGGCCAGCACCAGACAGGGATCGGATCCGCCCAGCTCCAGCACCGCCGGCTTGATTTCCGACGCGGCAATGGACGCTACCGCCGAGCCACCGCGATCAGAACCGGTGAAGGACACGGCCCGGATCCGCCGGTCGCGAATCACCGCCTCGACCTCGGGAGTCTGCAGCGGCAGATTCTGGAAGATGCCTTCCGGCGCGCCGACACGCTCGAACAGCGATGCGATCGCCTCGGCGCAGGCGGGCACATGCGGGTCGTGTTTCATGACGCAGGCGTTGCCGGCCATCAGCGTGGGCGCCGCAAAGCGGAACGCCAGCCAGAAGGGCGCATTCCAGGGCAGGATGCCCAGAATCACGCCAAGCGGCAGGTACTGCACATAACTGCGGGTCGCGTCCGAGGCCAGGGTCTGGGTCGCCAGATAGCGCTCTGCGTGCTCCGCGTAGTGCTCGGCGCACCAGGCGGCTTTTTCCACCTCACCGCGTGCCTCGCGCATGGGCTTGCCCATCTCGGCGGTCATCAGCGGCGCGAGCGTCTCCACGTCCTCGCGCATCAGTGCGGCGACGGCGCGCAGCACCTGCGCCCGCTCGTCAAAACTGGTGTACTGCCAGGAGCGATAGGCAGACTGCGCGTCTGCCAGAATACGCTCCACCTGCGCGGCGTCTGCTACCGGACGCTCATGCAGGTCCTTGCCCGTGGTCGGGTCGATCACTTTCAACATGATTTGCGGCTCCTTGCCTGCAGGTCACTCAGGATGCGGCGTCCCGTGAAGCCTCCACCGACTTCAGCGCCGTCGCCGGTTCGCGGTTTTTCTGCCCGGCCGCGCCATCGGGCTTGACGACGAAATCGCGGTCGAGCGTGAAGAAGGACTCACAGCCCTTAGCGGTTACCAGAATGGTGTCGGAGATGCCCACCGTCTTGTCACCCTCTACACCCCACATCCAGGGCAGGATATGGAACGTCATGCCCTCGCGCAGCACCCGCGAATCCCCCTGCTTGAGACTGACGATATAGCCCTCGTCCCAGCTCGGCGGAAAGGCGATGCCGATGGAGTAACCGGAGCGGGTAATCAGCCGCGCACCGACCATGTTGTCGGTAATGATGTTGCGCACCAGATTGTCGACATCCGACACGGTGAGACCCGGTCGCAGCTGCGTGTGTACCTCATCCAGCGCAAACTTCATGCGCTCCTGGGCGCTGTGCATCGCTTCGGAGAGTTCGCCGCAGACCACGGTGCGCATCATGGCCGTATGGTAGCGGCGAAAACAGCCGCCCACTTCCAGAAAGACATGCTCGCCCGGCTGCACCGTGCGACCTTCCCAGGTGGCATGACCGATCATCGAGCGCGGTCCGGAGGTAACGTAAGGCATTACCGCCGGCGGCTCGCCGCCGGCCCGGAACATGGCGGAGGAAATAGCGGCGCCGATCTCGTTCTCGGTCACGCCGGGAGCGCAGGCCTCGAAGCCGGCGCGCATGCCGGCTTCCGTGGCCGCCGCCGCCTTTCGCATGACGTCGACTTCCACCGCGGACTTGCACACCCGTCCCTCCTCGACAATGCCGAAGCAGTCGATCAGGCGACCGTCGAGGAAGGTGGTGTGAATGGCGTCCTGGTGGTAGGCCGGGAAGAAATAGCTGTTGCGCTCGTAGCCGATATTCTTGGTGGACAGGCCGAATTCGCGCAGCGCCTCCACCAGCATCTGGATGGCGTCACCCGTATCCGGGTAGGGGCGGGTCTTCTCCAGCCAGGTGCGGGCGTGGATGTTGGACTCTTCCAGGTGCCGGGTGATCATGAAGGGCTCATCCTCCAGCGGCACCACCAGCGCCTGGAAGAACGAGTACCCCGTGGTCTGGTAGTCCGTGAGGTACATCAGGTTTTCCGGATCGGTAATGACCACGGCATCGAGCAGCCTGGCGGCCATGCGCTCGCGCAGATCCGTGAGCCGGCGCACATACTCCTCGAAAGGGAATGTCATGTCATCGCGCTGTCTCATGCCGCTTTTGCCTCTCCTATCTCTGTCGCAATGGCCTCCCTGAGCGTGTTCAGCCCCTCCTGAAGATCGGCATCGGGAATGGTCAGCGGCGGAATCAGCTTGATAGTGCAGCCGCCGGTGCCACAGCCGCCCAGCAGCGTGCCGTTCTCGAAACAGCGCGCCGCAATGGCCTTCACGAGGGCGCCATCACCGAGGTCAATCGCCTGCATCATGCCCTTGCCGCGCACCTGGAAGGTGTGATCGGGGTAGCTGTCCACAATGGCCTGCAGCTGCGACTGCATCTCTTCACCCTTGCGCTTGACGTCGTTCATGAGCTCGTCGTCATCGAAATAGCGCAGCGCCTCCACGCCGGCGACGAAGGAGAGGCCCTGGCCGCGGAAGGTGCCCGTGTGCTCACCCGGCAGCCAGTGCTTGTCGTGCTCCGGCTTGGCCAGGTTCATGGCCAGCGGTGTGCCGAAACCGCCAATGCCCTTGGCCAGGGTGATGATGTCGGGATCCAGCCCCATGCCGTCAAAGCTGAAGTAGTTGCCGGTGCGACCACAGCCGGCCTGGATGTCGTCGACAATGAACAGGGCGCCCAGGTCTTTTGCCAGCTTTTCAACGGCCTGCAGCCATTCCGCGCTGGCGACGTGCACGCCACCCTCGGCCTGTATCGCCTCGACCAGGAAGGCCGCCGGCGGCTCCAGGCCGCTGGACGAGTCTTCGTACTCGGCGCGCAGACGCTCCACGGAGTCCATGCCGCAGCCTAGCGTACAGCCGATGCAGGGCTTCTCGCAGCCATAGGGCTGGCGCAGTATGTGATTCAGAGGCACCCCCGCGGCGTTGCGGAAATAGCTGTTGGCGGTGGCGGCCAGGGAACCCAGGGTCATACCGTGGAAGCCGGAGGTGTAGGCCACGACCGTCTGCCGTCCGGTGACCTTGCGCGCGAGCTTGAGGGCGCTTTCCACGGCGTTAGTGCCGGTGGGGCCCATGAACATCATCTTATAGTCCCAGCCGCGAGGTTCGAGGATGGTGGCGGCGAAGCGCTCGATAAACTCGCGCTTGGCCGTGGTGTGCATGTCCAGGCCATGGGCAATGCCGTCGTTCTGGATGAATTCGATCAGCTTTTCCTTCATTCGCGGGTTGTTATGGCCGAAATTCAGTACCCCGGCGCCGGCGAAGAAATCGACATAGGACTTGCCGTTCTCGTCTACCTGCCGCGCGTTGGAGGCCGATTTGAAGACGGTCGGGTATAGGCGGCAGTAGCCGCGGATTTCGGATTCCCACTTGGTGAATGCGTCCATGATATCTCCTTGATAATCGTGTGAAAGTCGTTGAATGATGTCGGTGAGATGATCGGGGCCGCGGCTGACGGTCTGCCGCGACGGCTCCCGCTCAGCCTGGCAGCGGCGCTCCCGCGAGGCGCGCGTACACCCGCGCGACATGGGCGATGAGCGCGTCGTTGAAGTCATAGCGCGAGCTGTGGCAGGGAACCTCGTGGCGCTCCTGCCCGTCGCCGGCGCCGATCAGGGCGAAGGCGCCGGGAATGTGCTTCAGGTAATAGCTGAAATCCTCCGAGGCCATGATCGGCACCCGCACCGGCGCGTCCAGCGCGCCAGCGCCAAATTCATCCACCAGTGCACTGCGCATGGTTGCTGCCTCCTGCGGATGGTTGACCGTGGGGTCGTAGCGTTTGTCGATGGTCACGTCGCATTCCGTACCGTAGGCCCTGGCGGCGGACTCCGCCACCTCGGTAATCATGGCCGACAGCGATTCGCGGTCGCGGGGGTCAGTAATGCGGAAACTGCCCTCGAGCACCGCGGTATCGGGAATCACGGTGACGCCGCTGCGGGCATCGATCGAGGTGATGCTGACAACCGTCGCGCCCTGGGCCGGCAGGCGCCGACTCACCACCTGCTGCATCGCCTGGACAATGGCCGATGCAGCGAGCACGGGGTCGCGACACAGCTCCGGCTGGCTGGCGTGGCCACCCCGGCCGCGCACCTCAAGCCGGAAGGTGCCGTTGCCCGCCATGACGGCACCGTCCGGGCAGACGGCGTGCCCGATCGGAATGGCGGGCCAGTTATGCCAGCCGAAAATGGCGTCCACGCCCTCGAGCGCCCCTTCGCGGATCATCGCGTCGGCGCCATGCCCACCCTCTTCCGCAGGCTGGAACAGCAGCGTGACAGGGCCGGGCAGGCGATTTTCCTGCGCCTTCAGCCACTGGGCCGCCGCGAACAGGGTTGCGGTGTGGCCATCGTGGCCACAGGCATGCATGCATCCCGGATGGTGTGAACTCCACGCCATGCCGGAGTTTTCCGTGATGGGCAGGGCATCGATATCCGCACGCAGGGCAATGTGGCGACCCGCCGCGGCGGGCGCCAGCGTCGCCAGGGTGCCGGTATCGGCGCAGGCCCGCCAGGGAATACCCAGACTGTCTAGCCGTTCCCGTATCAGCGCCGCTGTCTGGTGCTCCGACCAGCTCAGCTCGGGCAGCTGGTGCAGCTCCCGTCGCAGGCTGACCGACGCCTCCAGCAGACTTGACCAGGCGTGCTGTGTCTCTTCCCGGGTCAACATTTCTCTCTCTTGCCTGCCGACACACAGCCGGTGCCGGCGCTCAAAATCCGGTTCCTCGGCGCGCACTCTGCACAGCGTTGCAGAATTGCACGTGATCCCACCACATCACCTTACGGTTTGCCACCGGCTACTTGCAAGGCTTTTCGGGGTCGCCTCCGGACGCAACGTCAACAGCCCCGGGACACGGGACAGACCTTCCTTTTATCCGCGATTGCGCTATAACAGGAAGATGGAAACACGACAGCAGCGCAGAATCCGGGAAATCGTCGACGGTCCGGGTGAATCGGCAGATACCTCATTGCAGCGACAGGCCGAGCAGCATACCGACGAGTCCTATGTGCCGCGAACGCTGACCCCGCACGAGTGGGAGCAATGGTACGCGGAACATGGCGTCCCGCCCGCACACCGCAAGGCGAGCGACGCACCGCCGCCGCGCCGGGGATCACTGTGGCAGCGTGCCCTCGCGCGCTGGCTTCCCGGACGCTGACCCGTCCCGGCCGGCGACTGGCCTGATCTGTCACTGGTAAAGTGGCACACTTGCGGCTATTGTCCCGCCATGACAATCAGCACTGAACCCCGCCCCGACACCATCGCCCACGCGTCCGTGCGGCCCCTGCAGAGCCTCGACCTGCTCTCGCAGCAGGAGATGGCCAGCCTGGCCAGCGCCAACCGCGATCTGCACGAACTGTTCCGCCGCTGCGCCCTCGCCGTACTCAACACCGGCGGGCATACCGACGACGCCCGTGCGGTATACCAGCGCTACCGGGATTTCGATCTGCGCGTGGTCGCCGAGTCCCGGGGCCTGAAGATCGAAGTCATGCACGCTCCCGCGGAGGCCTTTGTCGACGGCCGCATGATCGTGGGCATACGCAACCACCTGTTCGCCGCCCTGCGCGACATCGTCTTCACCCAGCACAAGATAGAGAACCAGCTCGCCTTTGACCTGCACAGCTCCGCCGGCATCACGGATGCGGTTTTCCGCATCCTGCGCAACGCCAATATCGTGCGCAGTGACGTGCCGCCAAAACTGGTGGTCTGCTGGGGTGGCCACGCGATTTCCCGCGAGGAATACGATTTCACCAAGCAGGTCGGCTATCAGCTCGGCCTGCGCGGCCTGGATATTGCGACCGGCTGCGGTCCCGGCGCCATGAAAGGACCCATGAAGGGTGCCGCTATCGGCCACGCCAAGCAGAACACCCGCGACAGCCGCTACGTCGGCATTACCGAGCCCGGTATCATCGCGGCGGAATCACCCAACCCGATTGTCAACGAGCTGGTCATTCTGCCGGACATCGAGAAGCGCCTGGAGGCCTTTGTCCGCCTGGCCCACGGCATCATCGTGTTTCCCGGCGGAGTCGGCACGGCGGAGGAGATCCTGTTCCTCCTCGGGGTGAAACTGCACCCGGCCAACGCCGGCATGCCGCTGCCGCTGTTCTTCCTCGCCCCGGCCTGCAGTGCCGGCTACTTTGAGGAGATCGACGATTTTCTGCGCAGCACGCTGGGCGACGACATCGCCGGGCATTACGAGATTATCATCGGCGACCCGAAAACCGCAGCCAGACGCATGAAAGAGCAGGTAAAGGAAGTGCGCCGCCATCGGGTAAAGCGCAAGGAAGCCTTCAGCTTCAACTGGGATCTGGTGATACCCGAACCCCTGCAGCAGCCCTTCATGCCGACACACGACAACATGGCACAACTGCGCCTTGAGTCGAGTCTGCCCACGCACGATCTGGTGCGCGCATTGCGCTGCGCTTTTTCAGGAATTGTGGCGGGCAACGTCAAGGATTTCGGCGTCCAGGCGGTGGAAGCCCACGGACCGTTTCAGCTGCACGGCGACCCCGATATCGGGGAGCGCCTGAACCGCTTGCTGGCGAGCTTCGTGGCACAGGGCCGCATGAAGCTGGACGCGGATAGCTACACGCCGTGTTTCGAACTGCGCCAGTCACCCGCGGGCGACTGACGCAGGGACGAGAGGGCTCGCCTAGACGATTTCCACCAGCTCGATGTCGAAGGTCAGGGCCTCGCCGGCCAGTGGATGATTGGCATCCACGGTAATGCCGTCTTCCTCGATGCCCGTCACCGTCAGGTTCATCACCTGTCCCTCCGGGCTCTGCCCCTGCAGCTGCATGCCGATGGCAGGCTCGATGTCGTCGGGCAACGCACTGCTGGGTACCTGCTGCACCAGCTGGTCGTGGCGCGGCCCGTAGGCATCGTCCGGCTCAATGGTGACCGATTTGTTCTCTCCCACCGCCATGCCCTCAACGGCTTTCTCGAAGCCGGGAATCACGGCGCCGGCGCCCAGTGAAAACTCCAGGGGATCGCGACCCTCCGAGGAGTCGAACTGGGTACCGTCGGTCAACGTGCCGCTGTAGTGGATCTTTACCGTATCGCCGGTTTTGGCCTGTGTCATGCGAACTGTCTCCTGTTCAATGTCTGCGTGCCTGATAGCATGGAAGACGGCGGGAACACTCTCGACGGGTGTGACCCGGAAGAGGCGGGTAAGGGAACGCACCGGCAACCACAGATTCCCGCATACACTAACAAATTCACTGCGACAGAAAAACCGCGGGCAGGGAGCAGAGACAATGGCGAGACGCACGGAATCCAGCGGCACCACGCGCCTTGAAAGTGACGCGTTCGGCGACATTGCGGTGGCAGCAGACCGCTACTGGGGCGCGCAGACCCAGCGCGCCATTGGCAATTTCGCCATCGGCACCGACACCATGCCGGCCGCCCTGATACACGCGCTCGGCATCGTCAAGCACTGCGCCGCACGCTGCAATGGCGAGCTCGGCGAGCTGGAGCCCGCGATTGCGCAGGCGCTGGCAGAAGCCGCCGCGGAAGTCATGCAGGGCCGCTGGGACGCGCACTTCCCTCTTTCCGTCTGGCAGACCGGCTCGGGCACCCAGACCCACATGAACGCCAACGAGGTGATTGCCAACCGGGCGAGTGAAATGCTGGGCGGCACGCTCGGCAGCAAGCAACCGGTGCACCCCAACGATCACTGCAACCGCGGCCAGTCCTCCAACGACAGCTTTCCCAGTGCCATGCACATTGCCACCGCCCGCGAGACCCATGGCCGGCTGCTGCCCGCCCTGGAGGGCCTGCAGACCACGCTGGAAAACAAAAGCCGCGAATGGTGGCGGATCAACAAGATCGGCCGCACCCACCTGCAGGACGCCACGCCGCTCACCCTCGGCCAGGAGTTCTCGGGCTTTGCGCGACAGATTCATCTGGGGCGGCAACGCGTTGCCAGCGCCCTGACGGACATCCACGCCCTCAGCCAGGGGGGAACCGCCGTCGGCACCGGCCTCAACTGCGCACCCGGCTTCGCCGACCTGTTTGCGCGCCGGGTCGCGGAGGTCACCGGCCTGCCCTTCACCAGTGCCGACAACAAGTTCGAAAGCTCCGCCGCACACGACGCTCTTGTGGCTTTCTCGGGCGCGTTGAACACCCTCGCAGTCAGCCTGAACAAGATCAGCAACGATGTCCGTCTGCTGGCCTCAGGTCCTCGCTGCGGGCTTGGCGAACTGAGTCTGCCCGAGAACGAGCCCGGCTCATCCATCATGCCGGGCAAGGTAAACCCGACCCAGTGCGAGGCCCTGTGCATGGTGTGCGCGCAGGTGATCGGCAATCACGCCGCTGTCACCGCCGGGGGCATGCAGGGACACCTGCAGCTGAATACCTTCAAGCCGCTGATCATCTTCAATGTGCTGCAAAGCATCGCGCTGCTGTCCGACGCGATCAGCAGCTTCAACCGGCACTGCCTGAGCGGCACCGAACCGAACCGCGAGCGCCTGCAGCAGCACCTCGAACAGTCGCTGATGCTGGTGACGGCGCTGGCACCGCACCTCGGCTACGACCGCGCCGCCGCCATCGCCAAGAAAGCGCACGCCGAAGGGCTGTCCCTGCGCGAGGCGGCGCTCGCCGACGGCACGCTGGATGCCGACACCTTCGATGAACTGATCGATGTCGACACGATGACCGGGGCGCACTGATCGGGGCGCCGAGCGGGGCGCCGAGCGACAGATTCCCATCAATAAGCCGCGCGTGCACCTTTATATCGCACAGTGGCTCATCTACACTATGCTCTGGTTCGATAATGCAAGTCATACAATAATCCACGCATTGACCGGAGACTGCCATGACCCGTCAACACCCCATTGCCCGCACGCTCAGCGCACTGGCGCTGGCCCCGCTTGCCACCGCCACGCTGGTGGCGGCGCAGCCACAGCTTGAAGAAGTTCTGGTGACGGCCGAGAGGCGCACCCAGAGCATCAACGATGTCCCACTGTCCGTTGTTGCGCTTTCCGGAAGTGACATCGAAGTCGGCAAGATCAGCAACCTGAACGATGTTGCCTTTCGCACTCCTGGGCTGACCTTCAATCAGTTCAACGTCGGCGAACCGCGGATCTACATCCGCGGCATCGGCAACAGTTCGGACTCCGCCGCCAGTGACCCCGCGGTCGGGGTGTTCCTGGACGAGGTCTACATCGGCCGCACCGGTGGTGTGGGATTCGACCTGTTCGATCTCGAGCGCATCGAGATCCTGCGCGGACCCCAGGGCACGCTGTACGGCAAGAACACCAACGGCGGCGCCATCAATATCGTCACCTCGCGACCCTCCCAGGAGACCGAGCTGCGGGTTCGCGGCTCACTGGGCAGCGACGGCCTGCGCCACATCCAGGGCCTCGCCAGCGGCGGCCTGACCGATCGCGTGGCCGGCAAGCTGGTTTTCTCACGTCGTGAGCGCGACGGCTTCGGGCGCAACGTGATCACAGCGGAGGACATCAATACCGAGGGCAACTTCTCCGCCAGCCGCCTGATCGGCGGTTCTATCGGTGCGGCGGGCAGCGGGTAGGACCTGGACAACCTGAAGAACTTCAGTGTCCGCGGCCAGCTGCTGTTCGACATCAGCGACCGCGCCAGCCTGCTGCTCGGTGCCGATTACGCGAAGAACGAAACCAACGGCAGCTGCCGCAGCATCCAGAACCTGGACAAGGCCATCGCCGGGCTGACCCCGTTCTGGGAGCTGGGCATCCCGCAGGCAGCCCAGGCCGACGAGCGCCACTGCGCCACCCAGTTCGAGACGGGTCAGGAGCGCGACGTCTACGGCACCATGGCCCGTTTCGAATACGATCTCGGTGGCCCCATGCTCACCTCCATCACTGCCTGGCGCAGCAGTGACTTCTCCGTGATGGACGACCTTACGGGAATACCGCTGAACGATCTGGATGCCCCCTCGCCACCCGGCGTACCGCTGCCCCCGGGCTCTTTCACGGCGCCGGGCAACGTTATCGATGCCTCGGATGAAAAAGCCTCCCAGTGGTCGCAGGAACTGCGGCTGTCGCATACCACCGACAACCTGAACTGGGTGTTTGGTGTCTTCTACATGAAGGAAGAGGTTGACCGCGAGGAGGAGTTCTACACCCAGTACAGCACGCTGCTGCAGGGTCTGGGCCTGGCCGGCGAGGGCAACGTGCTGTTTGTCCAGGACAATACCACCGAGAGTGCGGCGGTCTATGGCCAGGTCGACTACGACATCACGCCGCAGCTGACGCTGACATACGGTGCGCGCTGGGCCGAGGACAAGAAAGACATTACCCAGAACTCACTGGACCTGCTCGGCACCGTCCCCTCCGGCGTGCCGCTGATCCTGCCGCCCTTCGAGGCGCCGGTATCGGCCAATGACACCTGGTCGGAGGTCACGCACAAGGTGTCCCTGGCCTATCGTCCGACCCAGGACATCATGCTCTACGCCACCTACTCCGAGGGCTTCAAGAGCGGTGCGTTCCAGTCGCAGACCAACCTCGCGTCGGTGGCCAGCGAACCGGTGGATCCCGAGATCGTGGAAAACATCGAGGTTGGCATGAAGTCGGCCTGGTGGAACAACCGCGCGCAGTTCAACCTGTCCTACTACGACATGGACTACAGCGACCTGCAGATCTTCGAGCTCAACAGCCAGTTTCTGCTGACGCTGCTGAATGCCGAGGCCAGATCCAAGGGCGTTGAGGCCAGCTTCGACATCGCACCCACGGAGAATCTCACGGTCAGCGCCAGCTACAACTGGAGCGACGCGACCTTCGACCGCTTCATCAACTCCAACAACCTGGATCTGTCGGGCAATGACCTGCCGTTTGCGCCTGACCAGGCGCTGACCGTGGCGGCGAATTACCGCTTCAATCTGTCCGGTGGCAGCACCATTGACGTCGGCGCCAGCTACAGCTGGAAAGACGACTACTTCTTCGGGCCGCAGAACCGTGAGCGCGAGCGCCAGGAGAGCGTGTCACTGATCGACGCCAACGCTACCTGGTACAGCGGGGACGGCTCGCTGAGCGTGGACATCTGGGGCAAGAACCTCGACGATGAGCTGCAGCTGTCGAACCAGATTGTCGACCCCACCGGCGTCACGTCCGAGTTCTACATGCCGCCGCGCACCTACGGCGTGACCGTGACCAAGTCCTTCCGCTAGACGGCCAGGCACCCAGTCCGCTCACGCCCCTGCGCCAGCCCCCCCCCGGGGAGGCTGGCGCAGGTTCTATAGCCAGCGCCGGAAGCGGAACCAGGCCATCAGCAATCCGGCCGCCCCCACGCACAGGAGAACCACGACCCAGAAGGCGAATCCGTCTTCCACCCCCGGCATGCCGCCGACATTGATTCCCATCAGGCCGGTGAAAAAACCGAGCGGCAGAAATATCGCCGCCACCAGGGACAGCACGTACATGCGCTCGTTCATCTGTTCCGAGAGGCGCCCCACCATTTCATCCTGTGCCACCGCCGTGCGCTCGCGCACCGCATCGATATCCTCGATGTGACGGATCTGACGGTCAGTGATCTCGCGCAACCGCAGGCGATTCAGGTCGTCGATCCAGCCGATCGCCTCGGCGGTCAGCCGGTTGAAGGCCTCGCGCTGCGGCGCCAGATACCGGCGCACGGTAATGGTCTGCTTGCGCAGATGGGCAAGATCATGGCGCAGGCTGCCCAGCTGGCCGGTGAGCAGCACGTCTTCCAGCTCAAGCGCCGCGTCCTCGAAGCCGTCAACGGTATCCGCCATGCGCGCGACGATACCGTCGATCCAGGCGACCAGGAGCTCGGCGGCGTTGTGCGGTCCGGCGCCGTCCTGCAGACGCTCCAGAATATCGTGGGTTGACAACAGCGGCCGCCGGCAGGTGCTGATCACTTTCTGCCCGTTGCACCACAGGCGCAACGACACCATGTCCTCGGGATCGGATCCCGGATTGAGATTGACGCCGCGCAGAGCCATCAGCAGGTTGTCGCCGCGGGTGATTGTCCGCGGTCGCGTCTCATCCATCACCAGACCATTCACCGCCACATCGATGAGCCCGCTGCGCTCATCGAGCCAGCGCCGGCTGGCCTCTGCCTCGTAATTGAAATGCAGCCACAGGCAGCCCTGTTCCGGCTGCCAGGCGCCTACCTCGCGCCACTCCAGGGTGCGCGCAGCGCCGGCCCCGTCGAGCAGGAGTGCATGAATGAGCCCGTCCGGCTGCTCACTGTCTGGCTGCGCCATGGCAATCGTCCCTTGTTAACAGTAGCCGCAGTCTACCGGCTAGCGCGGGGCTGGCGGTAGTTGCTGCCACCAGCCGCGGCCCGTGGCACAATCGACGCTGACGGCACGTCCACCCTTCAATGACGGTTTGACCCCAATGCGTACAACACTGGTCGTCGTCGACGACGACGCTCTTATCGACCCGGACAGCTCCCTCGACTGGATCAGCTTCGAGCAATATCTCTCGGACTATCCCAAGGCCGACGAACCGCGCACCCGCGTCATCAATCTGTGCGACACCGCGCGCTATCTGAGCCGCGGCTACTACTGCTCACTGCTGGCGGAGGCGCGGCGCCACAGCGTGCTGCCCAGCGTCAGCTGCATCAATGACCTGCGCGAGCGGGATGACCCGTCGATGGGCGATGTCGCCCCCCAGGCCGTGCGCTTCAATGCCGAGGAGTCACTGCTGCGACCGCTGCGCAGCCGGGACGCGCGTGAAACCCTGCTCTACTTCGGCACCTGTGAACAGGCACACTGGCAGAAACTCGGCCGTCAGATCTTCCAGCGTTTTCCGGCGCCGATACTGCGCGTCACCTTGCCCGGCGAACAGCTGGCGGGGCGGATTCACGTGCAGCGCATGGGCTACGCACAGCTGAGCGCCGAGCAGCGGCGGGAATTCCTCGCGGCTCTCGACCTGTTCACCCGCGGTCTCTGGCGCAATTACGGTGACAGCAAGCGCCTGCGCTGGGACATGGCCATCCTGGTCAACCCGGACGAACCCAGCCCGCCGAGTGACGCCGGCGCCATCAAGCGCTTTATCCGCGCCGCCGCCGAGGTCGGCATTCGCGCCGAAACGCTGACGCCGGCCCAGGGTGACCAGATTCTCCAGTACGACGCCCTGTTCCTGCGCGAGACCACGGCCATCGACCATCACACCTACCGCCTGGCGCGAACCGCCGAGCGCGAGGGCCTGATCGTGATCGATGACCCGCAGTCCATTCTGCGCTGCTGCAACAAGATCTACCTGCACGACGCCTTTTCCTACAAGGGGGTGCCTGCACTGCCCACCCTGGTCGTGGCCAGCTCCGCTGAAGTCGACCTTGACCGCATCGAGCATGCCTTTGGCTACCCGGTCGTGCTGAAATTGCCCGAGGGGTCCTTTTCGCGGGGCGTGTTCCGCATCCACAGCCGCGAGGAACTGCGGGAGCAGATCGACCGGCTCCTCGCGGAGACCACGCTGGTGCTGGCGCAGGCCTACTGCTTCACGGACTACGACTGGCGCATTGGCGTGCTGGCGGGCAAGGCCATCTACGCCTGTCGGTACCATATGGCACGCAACCACTGGCAGATCTACAACCACGCCAGCAACAGCGGAAGCTCCGGTGGATTCGATACCCTGCCCACCTTCGAAGTGCCACAGAAGGTCATCCGCGCCGCGGTAAAGGCCGCCGGCGTGGTCGGCGACGGCCTCTACGGGGTGGATATCAAGGAGAAAGATGGCAGCGTGTTCGTGATCGAGGTGAACGACAATCCGAGCATTGAGCGCGGCGTGGAGGACAAGTATCTGGGCAATGAGCTGTATCAGCTGGTGATGGCGGAATTCGCCCGTCGTCTGGAACAGCGCGGCCGGCGCTGAGCGGCCCGCGCATGCACACCCATGACAGCGATGTCCTGGCCTTTGCCCTGGCCGCCTGCGCGGCGCCGACGCGTGCCTGGCTGGTCACGATCGTCGCCACCAGCGGTTCCTCCCCGCGACCCGCCGGCGCCATGCTTGCCTGTACCGATACCGGCACCCAGGCCGGCTCGGTATCTGGCGGCTGTGTGGAGGAGGACCTGATCGAGCGACTGCGGGCGGGGGAGTTCGATGCACAGCGCGTCCAGCGCATCCGCTATGGCGTCAGCGCCGAGGAAAACGCCCGCCTCGGCCTGCCCTGTGGCGGCCAGCTCGACCTGATCGTACAGTCACTGCGCGCCGATGACAGCGAGTGGCTGCAGGCCCTTCTCGATGCCATCGGCGAGCGTCGCTGCATACAGCGGCAGGTGCGTCTTGCCGACGGACACACAGTGCTGCAGCCGCTGGCGCATTTTGCCGACCTTGAGGTGGATACGATACAGCTCGCCCAGAGCTTCGGGCCGCGCTACCGCATGCTGCTGGTCGGTGCCGGGCAGCTGGCCGCCTCACTGGCGGAGCTGGCGCTGGCCATGGATTACGAGGTGCTGGTGACCGATCCACGGCCGGATACCCTGGCGCAGTGGACCGGCCCCGAGGTCCCGCGCCTGCCGGGCATGCCGGACGACGTGGTGCGGGCCCAGGCCGCCGACCGTTTTTCCGTGGTCATCACCCTGACCCACGACCCGCGGATAGACGACATGGCCCTGATGGAGGCGCTGGAGAGCGAGGCCTGGTACGTCGGCGCCCTGGGCTCGAAGCGAACCACGGAGAAACGCCTGCAGCGACTGCAGGCGCTGGATATTCCGCAGGAAAAGATAGACCGGCTGCAGGCGCCCGTCGGTCTCGATATCGGCAGCAAGACACCGCTGGAGATCGCCGTTGCCATCATGGCGCAGCTGGTGCAGCTACGGCGGCGGCCCGCAGGGGCTGTCTGAGGAGGGCCAGCCTGAGTGCGGCCTGCGCCCTCGAATCAAGGGACCGGGCGCAGGCTCAGGCAAAGACAGACCTCAGGCGCTGAGCTGCTTGCCGATCGGCAGTTCGCGGATGCGCTTGCCGGTGGCAGCGAAAATGGCGTTGCAAAGCGCCGGCGCAAAGGGCGGGGTTCCCGGCTCGCCAACGCCGGCGGGCGGCGCCTCGCTGTCGACCACTTCGACCTCAATGGACGCCGGACTGTGCGGCATGCGCGCCACCTGATAATCATCGTAGTTCGACTGCTGCACCGCTCCCTTGTCCACGGTGATCGCAGCATCCAGCGCGGCGCTCAGCCCGAACACCGACCCGCCCTCCATCTGGTTGCGCACGGAGTCGCGGTTGACCACGGTGCCGGCATCCACGACCACCCACGCCTTCGGGATTGTCAGTTCACCGTCCTCGCTGACGGTCACTTCCACCACCGTAGCAACGTAGCTCAGGAAGCTGCGGTGGACCGCCAGGCCGAGCCCTGAGCCCTCAGGCATGTCGCGGCCCCAATCCGCCAGATCGGTAGCGCGACGCAGCACGTGCTTGAGCCGCGCGGTGTCAAAGGGATAGGCGTCGGTGTCACCGCCATAGTTGGCAAACTTCGAACCCTCGGCCGCAAAGTCGATCAGGCGATCCGGGCCGATGGCCTCGAGCAGGAAGTCGCGGTGGTCACGCCCGGCGGCCTCCGCCAGCTCTGCCATGAACGACTGGCTGGCAAAGCAGTGGTAGATGTTGGCGACCGAGCGCATCCAGCCGATACGCAGCTGCGCGGGCACGCGGCCTGTCTCGGCCTGAATGTGCTCCAGCGCATAAGGTGGATCGCGCAGGCCCAGATCGGTCTCGAACCCCGGCTCCTCGGCCCCCGCGACAAAGGTGGACTGGATCGTGGGGAAGGTGGAGCGGTGGCGCCAGGCCTTGAGACGTCCGGCGTCGTCAAGACCCGCCTCGAGGCGCTGTGCGCTTACGGTGTGGTAAAAGCCATGGCGGATATCGTCCTCACGGCGCCACTGCACACGTACTGTGCGTCCTGTCTCATGAGCCAGATAGGCCGCTTCCGCGGCGAAATCCGGCTTGGACTTGCGACCGAAGCCGCCGCCCAGCAGCGTGACATGCACCCGCACCTGGCTCTCCTCGAGCCCCAGCATGCCGGCAATCAGGCTCTGGTCGGCCTGCGGATTCTGGGTGCAGGACCACACCTCGAGCACGCCGTCGACGAAGCGCGCGCTGGCCGCGGGCGGCTCCATGGGCGCCTGCGCCAGGTGGGGCACGTAATACTGCGCGGTATGCGTTTTCGCGGCGCCCTTCAGCGCGGCATCGACATCGCCCTTGCTGTAGTGAACGTCTCCGGGCTGCTCGTTAGCCGCCTCCATCTGCTTGCGGAACGCTTCCGAGCTGTAGCCGTCATTCGGCGAATCCGACCAGGTAATCACGAGCTTCTCGCAGCCCTTCTGCGCCGCCCAGGTGTTGCTGGCGAGGACGGCGACGCCACCCAGCGGCCGGAACTGCACCGGGGCCTCCGTGTTCGCGGGCATCTCGATGACGTCGATCACACCGGGCACCTTGCGCGCTTCGGCGGCGTCCACGGACTGCACTTTCGACAGCACCACGGGCGGCCTGGCAATGATGGCCACCACGGTGTCCTCCAGGCGCACGTCCGCGGCGAAGGTCCCCTTGCCCGTCAGTATGTCCGCCATATCGACAATCGGCTTGCCCTCGCCGATATAGCGCCAGTCCTTGCGCGCCTTGACCGACACCGCATCCGCGGATGGCGGCTGCCTGTCGGCAACGGCGGCGGCAAGATCGGCGAAATCGAGGGTCCTGCCGGAGGGCAGGTGGCGCGCCTTGTGCTGCTCGACCAGGCAGTCTGCCGCCGCAACCCCCCACTGCTCGGCCGCGGCGTCGCGCAGCATGTGACGCACGGTGGCGCCGGCAAGCCGCAGGCGCTCGAGATTGAAGCGGATGCTGCGCGAGCCATCCGTATTCTGGTCGCCGTAGCGCTTGTCGCCGAGGGCCTGCTCGATCGCGATGCGATCCCAGTCAGCCTCGAGCTCATCGGCGACAATCTGGGCCACGGCGGTGCGCGCGTGCTGGCCCATTTCCGAACGGTGGCAAGTGATAACCACCGTGCCATCGGCCTGCAGGGCAATGAACAACCGCGCATCGCTGTCGGCGTCAGCCGCTTCAGCGGCCACCGCCGTGGCCGAGGGGCCCTGTCGGGTCAGCAGCGGCAGCGCGAACACCGCGACGCCGGTCACGGCGCCGGTCTTCAGGAACTTGCGGCGCGACAGATCGAGATAGCGACTCATGAGGCTTTCTCCGCCAGGTCAAGAAGCGCCGCCTTGATACGGGGATAGGTACCGCAGCGGCAGAGATTGCCCTGCATGGCGCTGTCGATGTCCGCCGACGACGGCGCCGGATTGTCGCTCAGCAGTGACGAGGCCTGCATGATCTGCCCGGGCTGGCAGTAGCCGCACTGGGGCACCTGATGCTTCGCCCAGGCCTGCTGCACCGGGTGATCGCCGTTCACCGCCAGCCCTTCAATGGTCGTGATCTCGCGGTTCGCCGCTTCGGAAAGCGGGACGCTGCAGGAGCGCTGGGCCGTGCCATCGATGTGCACCGTGCAGGCGCCGCAGAAGCCGGCGCCGCAGCCGAACTTGGTGCCGGTGAGGTTGGCGATATCGCGCAGATACCACAGCAGCGGCATATCGCCCTCCGCCTCGGTGCTGTGCTTTTCGCCGTTGACTGTCAGTTCAATCATTTGTTGTTATCCCTGCGCCGCGAATCCGCGACTGCTTCACATTTTTTCAAACCCTACCATACCCCTACTCCAGCGCCGAGCCGTCCTCAGAATAGATCACCCAGATCTTGGTGTAGCCATCGGTTTCCCAGACCCCGGTCCACTCTTTCGGTATGGTGACCGCCTCGCCCGCCTCAATCACCTGCTGACTGCCGTCGGAGGATGTCAGCGTGACGCTGCCCTCGAGAAAGAACATGAACTCGTCTACGCCATAGGGCTCATCGATCTCGAAACGCGATGGGCCGGCGCGGTACATGCCGGAGGCAAATTTGCCGTCACTGCTGAGCAGCGAGGTGATATCGAGGATCCGCTTGCCGTCGCGTTCTGTGACCACCGTGTCGGGGCTGTCGAACATCCCGCCAGCGAGATCATCGCGGCTCATTTCGGCGGGCTTCACCACCTCGGCGCCAGCGTGGACCGGCAGCAGGGCCGTCAGCGTCAGCCCGGCAAGTGCGTGCCTGAAGGTCATCATGGGCAATCTCCTGTCATGACAGAAAAGCGATCAACAGATAGGCGGCGACCGTCAGGGCCGCCGCAATGAGGGCATAGGGTAACTGGGTGAGCGCATGCTGCAGCGGCGTGCATCCGGTGGCCTGGGCGGTAAGCACCGTGGCGTCAGAGTAGAAGCAGGCGTGACTGCCAAAGGTACTGGCGGACAGGGTGGCACCGATCACCAGCGTCATGTCCGCACCCATGTTCCGGGACAGGGCGGCCACGATGGGCAGCACGATCACGAACACGCCCCAGTTGGACCCGGTCATGAAGGACACCAGACCCATGCTGACAAATATCACTGCCGGCAGGGTCTGCGGGGTCAGCAGCGGCTCGACGCTTTCTACCACGTATCGCGGCAGACCCAGATCATCGTTCACCTCCTTGAGAATGAACGCCGCCACGAGCACGGCGAGCGGTTCGATCATGGTCTTAAAGCCGTCAATCACGGTATCGAAGGTGTCGTGCAGGTCGAGCAGACGCAGGGCCAGCACCGTGATGATGGTGCCGCCGAGGGCGAGGTAGATACCGATCAGGAAATCATTGTCGAAAACCAGGGTGCAGGCGACCAGCGCCACCATCGGCGCGACAAACAGCCACAGCCGCGGCGTCAGTCCGGGTTTGGGCACGATCGCCTTGTTCGCGTCCTCGATGTGCTGCGCCTCCGGCGGCACCATGACACCAGTCTCCCACGCGCGCCGGTCAGCGGTCGCCATGGGCCCGAGGGCGCCCAGGCCACCCACAATCACCACGGGCACCAGCAACACGGCGAACCAGGCGTAGAACATGTAGGGAATGGCGGAGATGTAGACCGTGAGACCCTGCCCCTCCGCCGCCAGGTCGTTGGCCACCAGCATGCCGGCGAAGAAGGCACCCCAGGTCGAGAACGGGATCAGCACACTGATCGGCGCGGCGGTGGAGTCCACCACGTAGGCCAGCTTCTCCCGGGAAATCCGGAACCTGTCGGTGATGTCCCGCATGGCCGCCCCTACCGCGAGCGAGTTAAGGTAGTCATCGACGAACAGCGCAATGCCCAGGCCCCACGTGGTCATGAGGGCTGCGCGGGCAGAGCGGATGCGGCTGCCCAGGTTGCGCGTGAAGGCCGCCGTTGCCCCGGTGCGCATCAGCAGGGCGATCAGGCTACCCATGAAGCCGCAGACCAGTATCACCCAGGCGACGTCCTCGTCGGTCAGCACGCTCAGCGAGGTCTCCGCCATGCCGGCCACAAAGCCGGACCCTTCCAGCATCACCAGGCCGAGAAGCGCACCGCAGATCAATGACTCGATGGGCCGACGGCTCCAGATGGCCAGGACAAACACCAGCAGCGTGGGCAGTAGGGACAGCAGGCCACCGCTCTCGCTCAAGACATCATCCCAGCTGTTCCCGGGTGGCGCGCCAGGCGGCATCGATGGCGCCGTCGACAAAGGCATAGGCGGAGGCGTCGGAGTTGGCAACGGAAATGCGCCCCATCTGCCGCGCCCCGAGCCGGTGCGGTCCCTCGTCCGGCCCGTAGTGCGCCGGATCGGAAAGTTCGTTGTACTCGTAGGCGTAGCCGTGGGGCCAGCGATTCACCGTCAGGCCGGCGATATCGCGGGCAGGATCGAAGCCGGCTCCGCCGAGAGCACCAGTCAGCTGCTCGATGATTCCGCTCTCGAACTGCTCCCAGGTGGTCTCGTAGATCTGCCGGCGACCCGCCTCGTGCTGCTGCCGCGCCGTCAGTCCCCGGTCCGGCACTGTCGGCACCCAGGACCCGTGCAGCACGGTTGGCTGGTCCGGCGTATCCGCGAAGCGATAAGCGCCCATGCTCACCGGAAAATCCAGCCCGAAGGCGTGCATGAGGCTCGACTGCGGCACCGAAAGACTGTGCATGCCGAGTTCCGCAAAGGGACGCCAGTTGCGCACGGCAATGCTCATGTACACCAGCGGCACCTTGGTGGCATAGGCAATGGCCTCGCACTGGTCTTCGGGCATTTCCGGGCAGATATGCGGCAGCATCGCGTTGTAGCAGGCCATGACGACGTGCTTCGCGCGCACCCGCTCAACCCGACCATCGCGCACGTAGCAGACGTCTACCGCGTCGCCGGCCGGCGTATGCCGCACATCCACTGCAGTGCTGTTCAGGCGCAGGCGGCAGCGCTGCCCGGCCTGGTCGAGCGCTGCGTAATCCACCCGGGCCAGCACCAGGTCTTCCATGCTGCTGCCAGGTACGGCCCCGGGTATTAGGCTGCGCACCAGCGCCCGGGCAACGCCGGCATTGCCATCGGGAAAGTGGAAGATATAGGGCTCGTTGCGCTCCGGCTCGCGCTGCGGCACCGGCGGCAGATCGACGTGCCGGGTGCCGGGCATGCCCATGCGCTGGGCTTCCAGGGCCGAGATGGCGTCCCAGCCCACCCCCCACCAGCCGCGGATGCTATCGCGCCACAGCAGGTAGACCGCCTCCGGCACGCCCACGGTATCGAGCAGAAACTGGCGATAGCTCATGCCGCGCAGTGCCGCAATGCGGGCATCCCGGGGCATGGCCGCCAGCGGGTTGCCCGGTTCTGAAAGCAGCGCTAGACAGTCCCTGCGGGCGGCATCGTCAAGCGGATAGCGGGCGAGCAATGCCGCGTTGCCCGCCCGCGCGGAGGGGCCGCCGTAAAGATCGAGCTCCGGCAGTACCCGATCCTCACCGTAGCGCCCGGCGCCGAAATACACGCCGCGCCCGAGACCGGCACTGGCATGAAAATCCTGGTCGTAATAGTCGTAAAAGCGCTCCGGGTCGATACTGAGCGCGCGCAGCAGACCGGCGGCTTCCCTGGAGTAGCTGCCCGGCGTGTCCAGGGACTGGCTGCCGCCGTAGCCGATCAGCTGGCGGCCATCAACCGTGAACTCGTTGCGACGGGCGTGGCCGCCGAAGTCGTCGTGATTGTCGAGGACAAGCATCCGGCTGCCGGCAGCTGCCTGCTCGCGGTAGAAATGCGCCGCCGCCAGCCCGGAAATACCGCCGCCGACAACCACAAGGTCGTACATTCCATCCGTCTGTTCCGACGGTCGCGGGTAGCGCTGCCCTCCCCAGGCCACCGCGTGCGCAACGTCGAAGGAGCCCGGCTGACTGCCGCGCATACCCATGATCGCCGGCGGATATCCCCCCGCCGGAGTCGACCTCGCCAGCGCCTCCACCGGTGCCAGGGCGCCCGCGGCGGTACCGAGAGCAAGGCCACCGAGGAAATCCCGACGACTGATATCGAGGCGGCGGGCCATATCAGCGGGAAGCCGGGGGTAGGGTTGTCACAGGTTCCACATAAAGCGCAGACCCGCGGTGCGTGGACGGCTGGGGCTGATGTCCGATTGCACATAGGGCGAGGCGGCAGAGGTCGGCCCATTGCCCGCGTCGTAATACTCATCGTCGAGCAGATTTTCGATATACAGCGCCAGCGCCCAGCCCGTGGGCGAACGGAAGCCCGCCATGGCCTGGACCTCCGTGTACTCGCCCACGTCGCGCATGCCGGCGGCAACGGTCTCGGGGGTGAATGGCACCCAGTCTGCCGGCGCTCCGTCTTCCCAGCTCGCCGACACGTTGCCAAACAGCTCCCCCGAGTCCAGCGGCAGATTGCCGTTGAGCGTGGTATAGGCGGTCCATTCGGGAATGCCCGGCAGCGGTGATCCCTCACAGGCATTGCGATCGCCCAGGAATTCCTCGCCGTTGGCGCAGAAATCCTGAATGCCCTTGCCCTCACTGTCGAACCACGAGAACCCGAGGCCGAAGCTCCAGTACTCGGAGAAGCCGTAGTTCCAGACGCCTTCCACCCCCCGGCCATCCACCGTACCGGTATTGCACACCACAACTACCGGCGAACCGGGCTCGCTGCAGGTTGCCTGCAGGTCCTCGTATTCGTAGACAAAGGCCGTCAGCTGAATCTGGCTGGCACCATCGAAGTGCTTGCCCTTGTAGCCTATTTCGTAGGACGTGACCTCCTCCGAGTCGAAGGAGGACGGACGATGCACGCCGGGCAAGGCCTCGACGCCGCTGAACGGCCCCCCCGGCGTCACCGAAAAGCTGTTGAAGCCACCCTGCTTGTAGCCCGTGGTGAGGCTCGCGTAAAGCAGGTTGTTGCTGTCCGGACGCCAGTTGAGAACACCGCGCCAGGTGGCCCTGGACCAGGACTGGGTGTCGGATACCGGCCCCTCTGGCGTGGTGAAGCCGGTCTGCACCACCTGCCCGAGCAGGCTGCGGTTGCGTGCGGTCAGCACTTCCTGCGACATCTCCTTTTCATCGTCGTTATAGCGCACGCCAACGCTGGCATCGAACTGCTCCGACAGCTGGAACTGCAGATCGACATAGGCCGCCCAGCCCTGAAAGGTTCCCCGGGTACGGTTCCAGTCATCGATCAGTCCGTCGGGACTTGCCTGCCAGTCATAGGTGCCCCAGTAATCGGAAAGAATGTAGGCGTAGGCGCCATCGTAGGCATTGTTGTAGTAGTCAAACACGCCCTGGCAGTCATTGCCCCAGTAGACGTTGCAGTACAGATCCTCGTCCTGCTGGCCGAGAAATTCGGTGTCGATGTCCTCGCGGTAATAGGAGACACCGGCATACCAGCTCAGCATGCCTTCGGTGTCGGACGTGAGGCGCAGCTCCTGTTCGAAGTACTCTCCCGACTGCACCTGCTCGTAATTGAAAATGGTGAGGGGTGTCGCGTCGAAATCCTCCGAATAGTAATAGTCGTGATCCTTGTAACCGGTCAGGGAGGTGAGGGTTGCCCAGCCCAGGTCGTAGTTGAGTTCGAGGCCGATCTGGAAAATCTCGCCCTCATCCACCGGCGGGCTGCGCGGCTCGTCGATGTTGACATCACGCGGATCGGCCGGCACCGGAAGGGTCCCGTAAATGCTTTCCAGAAAGGCATAGGAGGGTCCGTTGCCCGTGGCGCGATACATGGTGCCGGACTGCTCGCGGTCCTCGTATTCGACAAACAGCGTTGCCGTCAGGTCGCCACCGTCATCATAAACGCCGGTCAGGCGCAGCGCCGTCTTGTCGTGTTCGATGTAGTCCCGGCCGGTGCGGATATTGGTGACGTAGCCATCTTCCCGTGAATGCAGGCCGGCGATACGCACGGAAACCGCGTCGCTGATGTCGACATTGGTCGCGGCCTCGGCGCGCAAGATATCGCGCTCACCGATGCGGATATCGGCATAGGTGTCAGCCTCGTCGCGGGTCGGCCTGCGAGTGATGATATTCATGGCGCCGGCAATGGAGTTGCGGCCGAACAGGAAGCCCTGGGGGCCACGCAGTATTTCGGCGCGCTCCAGATCGAACAGACTGGTCACGGCGGCGCCGTTGCGGCCCTGGTAGAACCCGTTCTTGTACACGCCCAGCGAGGGATCCCCCCCGTTGCCGAAATCGTTGGTCAGAATGCCGCGTACCGCGATCGAGTCCATGAAGCTGTCTTTGGAATTGCCGGTGACGCCGGGGGTGAATGTCACCAGGTCCTTGACGTCATCGAGGTTGACCGTGCGCAGGAAATCACCGGAGAGCGCCTGTACCGACAGCGGTACGTCCATCACCGATTGCGCGCGCTTGGTCGCGGTAACAATGACTTCTTCCAGCTGCTGGGCATCGGTACCACTGCTGCCGATGCCCAACATCACGGCCGTGGAAACGGCGAGAACCAGATGCTGGCGCGGACAGTGTGAACCGTCAACTGGCTGTGTGGGTGCGCTGTCTGTCGTAGCGGCGAACGCCCGGACATCGGGCAGGAAAACACTTTGGCCTGGCATGGACTACCCCCTCGTTCTGGCGATGCCCCAGGGGCTGGCATCACGCGCTCTTTCGAATTGTTCTGCGGGCGTTGGTCACTCTGATCTGCCCCGGAAGGCCGGGGGGCGAGTCGTGCAGGTGTCTCTCTACGCGCTTGACGCGCTTGCGCGTGCTACCTGTCTACGCCGCCGGTCAGTCTTTTTCCCGAGATTACGAAAAAGCGCGGAGCAATACAACACGGCAATGCCAGGGCACAGAGCAATAGCCGACTACTCAAGGACCAGCGGCACGGCTTCCGCCTGCAGACCGCGACGCAGCGGCTGCAGCTGCTGTTCGTAACGCCGCCAGCGTCCGACAGATCGCGTGTGCGCCGCCTCGCGGACCTGGACTACGCTGGCGGTGGTCACTGCCGAGCTCTGGCGATGGAAATCGAGGCAGGCATCGTCCCAGGGCAGCCCCAGGAAGTGCATCAGCTCTCGCGCCTGCGGCTCCGGATCACCGACGACCTGTTCATAGGTAATGTCGTGAAAACGCCCGCCAAAGCGCGATCGCCACTGTGCCATGAGCCGGTAGTAGCGTGCGTGATGACGCGCCATCTCATCCTGGCGGTAGGAGTGCGGATAGGCGTCGGCAAACAGCTGCTTGAAGCTGGCAAAACAGGCATCCATAGGGTCGCGGCGAACATGCACGATCCGGGCTCCCGGCAGCGCCGCCAGAATCAGCGGCAGATAGCGATAATTCACCGGCAGCTTGTCGACAAAGCGCGGCAGGTGCCCGCGCAGCTTGCGCGTGGTGCTCATGTAGGCCTCGCCCAGCCTGCGCACGTCGATATCGCCGGCACGCTGCACCAGTTCCGCACTGTTGCGCCGGGTACCGGTCCAGTTGAGCAGGCGGCGCAGCGAGCCATCGAACTGACGCAGTTCGCCGGCGGAGTGCACCTGTGGGTGCGCGCTGATGATGCGTTCGATCAGCGTGGTGCCGGTGCGCGGCTGCCCGACCACGAAAATCGGTGCCCCGGTGGGGTGACCGTCGGGACGCGATGCCAGCCACTCCGCCGTGAAGGTCTGCTCCAGTGCCGCAAACATGTCGCGCTCCGCGGCCTCATCGTACGCCAGGCTCCGGCGGCGCGCCTCTGCCCCCCGGGCAAAGGCGGCAAACGCGCCAGACCAGTCCTCAAGATCCTCGAGTTCCTTGCCCAGCGCATAGTTGAGATAGGCCTGCTCCAGCGGTGAGCGCGCGCCCTCCTGCAGCAGCGCCTGCAGCTGGTCGACGTGCTCACTGTCACGGGCACGCGCCAGGCCCGACAACAGCCAGTGCGCATTGGCATTGTCCGGACTGACCTCGAGCGCCTGAGCCAGGGTGCTCCGCGCCGCGGCAAACTCCCCCAGGAACATCTGATTGTTGGCCCGATTGAGCAGAAAGCGGAGATTCCGCGGCTGCTGCTCCAGCGCCCGCGACAGCCATTGCGACGCCTCTGTCGGGTCGCCGAGCAGGGTGTGGACCGCGGCGATGGTGTCCTGCACCACAGGATTGCCGTCCTGGTGCGCTACTGCCTGCGCCAGGGCGTCATCCGCACGATTGACATGTCCCAAGCGCATGAACAGCCGCGCCAGCTGTGCCCAGGCCGCGCCGTGCTCCGGCTGCAGCCGGGTCACCGAGCCAAAGGCCTGCACCGCCATGCGTATGTTGTCTGTCTCGGCGGCGATCAGACCGACAAGAAAATGGCCCTCGACGAGATCGGACCTGGCCGTGAGCAGTCGCCGACAGCAGTCCGATGCGCCGGCAAAATCCCGTCGCGACAGGCGCGCGTAACCCTCGCGCAGGGTATCGCGCATCCACGGCTGCACTGCTGCTGTGCCTTCCTGTCGCATTCGCACTCCCGGTCATTGCTACGCCGGCGTCAAACCGGCATGTTAGCCTCTGTTTCTTCAGCCGTCAGCCGTTCCGCCATGCGCCTCACCGCTCTCGACAGTCGCCGCACCTGCCTCCTCGCTCTTTGCGTGCTCGGGCCTTTACTTGCCTGGATGGGGGTGCTCGACGGGCTCTCGGAGCAGAGCGTGGACAGCGCACTGCTCGCCACCGGCGCCGCGTATGCCAGCGCCAGGGGGATCAATGCACTGGTCTCCGTGATGCAGGGCACGGAAGTGCATGCGGTCATGCTGACGGTAGCGGCAGGTGAAGTGCTCGACCCGATTAATGATCTGATAGAGCGGATTTCCACGCTGTTCCTGTTCGCCCTGGGATCGCTGGCGCTGCAGAAGACTCTGCTGCTGCTGGCCGCAGAACGGGCGTTCAACCTGCTGCTGACGGTTGCCGCAATCGTTTCCGCGATCACGCTGCTGCAGCCGCGTCGCAATGGCGTCGCGACCAATCTCGTGCTGCGCCTGTTTCTGGTAACGCTGTTCCTGCGCTTTGCCCTGGGCGTGAGTGCGCTGGCGAGCGGCTGGATTGACGCGGCTTTCCTCGCCGAGCGGGATAAGCGCCAGCGGGCGGCGATGGAGCACTTCCGCGGCGAACTCGCGGCCCTGGAGTCCGCCGATCCGGATCAGACCGGACAGGGCTGGCTGCAGCGTCTGCGCAACTCGGTGTCGCCCGCAGAAGTGCGCGCCCGCCTGAGCGCACTCGAGGCCCGCGTGGATGACTTCGCGGCCAGCGCCATGACGCTGGCCATGTCGCTCCTGCTCAAGAGCATTGTGCTGCCGCTGGCATTCCTCTACGCGGTTCTGGCGGGCAGCCGCGCGCTGCTAAAGGGACCACCGCAGCCGCGCTGAGCAAAGAACTGGGCAGAAGACGGACAGTCGCGGTCCGCGCGCCGAAAGCCTCTCGTATCAATCACAAGTGCAGACCATCGCGCTGAGCGGCCGACAGCCGGCCTGCTTTCATCCATGACAGAGAGGAATACCCATGAACCTGACTACCAGACTGATGACGTCCGTGGCCCTCGCGGCCAGCCTGTTCGCCGGTGGCGCCCAGGCAGATCAACAAGAAGGAGGCATGATGGGTGGCAAGCCCAGCATCGTCGAAATCGCGGTGGGCAATGATGATTTTTCAACGCTGGTTGCCGCGTTGAAGGCCGCCGGTCTTGTCGACGTGCTCTCCGGCGAGGGTCCGTTCACTGTCTTCGCACCGACCAATGCGGCCTTCGACAAGCTCCCCGAAGGTACCGTGGAGAGCCTGCTCAAGCCGGAAAACAAGCAGAAGCTGACCGACATCCTGACCTACCACGTCGTCTCCGGCAAGGTGTACGCGAGCGACGTGGTGGAGCTGAGTGAAGCTACCACCGTTCAGGGCAGCATGGTTGACATTACCGTGACCGACGACGGCGTCATGGTCGACAACGCCAATGTGGTGGCGACCGACATTGAGGCATCCAACGGCCTGATTCATGTCATCGACAGCGTCATTCTGCCGTAACGCCGGTTGCGTGCAGGCTGCTGCCGAGAGGGTGATCGCCATGCGATCGCCCTTTTTTTGTCGCTGCGTTATCAGTGCAACCGGGCGCGGGAAGACCGCAGCCTGGGCCGGTAGCGAGGATTGATAAAGGGCCACACATCCTCGATCCAGTCTGCCAGCGCCGCCCCCAGACGTTCCTGGGATCCCGAGGCAAGCTCACTGCTTCGCACCCAGTAACGAACCTCTGCATCAAAGGTACTGCTGTCACCAGGACTGACGTAAGCGCAGCCCAGCAGCACATCCTCCGACGCAGCCAGCACCGCGTAGGCAAAGGAGGTGCGGCGTTCGAATTCCTTCTGGTGCCAGGCCAGATCGATGCGATGCTGCTCAGTGGTCAGCCCCGCTGGCCAGCCACGACCGAACAGTCCCTGCAGATGCTCACTGCTGCTGACGATGGCGTCATAATCGGCAGCTGCGTGATCCAGCGTCAGAGCCTGAAGGCGGAATCCCGGTATCGCTACCTGTCTGGGCACCGCAAAATCCTGCGGCACGAAGGGTTTCAGTGGGGGCGCATGGGTCAGGGCAAGCAGGGTCAACACGGCATCTCCTTCTGTCGTGCAGTGAGTGTAGGGATTCGCTTCGGGGAATTCCCGCATTCCCGCTGGTGGCATGACCAAAGTTTGAACAGCTTCACACCCGATGGTCCGAACGCGGGCTGACGCGTACTAAAAGGATGACTTCACACATACGCACACCCGCTGGCTCGAACAGCGCCGCCGGCCAGGTGCCGGATCCCATAACCCTGGCCGCCTTCGGCAGCCTGGCTTTCCCGCTGGCTGCGGGCTTCATTGCGCTGCAGGTGGTGGTCCCCACGTTCTATGCCCAGGCCCTGGGCATGAGCCTGACCGCGGTCGGGGCGATACTGCTGATCGCACGACTCTGGGATCTGGTCACCGACCCTCTGGTGGGTTATCTGTCCGACTACACACCGGCCCACTGGGGACGCCGCAAGAGCTGGATCGTCGCCAGCGCACCACTGATCGCGGGCTCCGTGTGGCTGCTGTTCAACCCGCCAGCATCCGTCAGCAACAGCTACCTGGTGCTGACGGCCATGGCTGTCTATATCGCAGGCACCATGAACGTGGTACCCATGAACGCCTGGGGGGCGGAACTGTCTGCGAGCTACCACCAGCGCAGTCGTATCAGCGGTGCCCGGGTCATTTTCGGTCTGAGTGGCACACTGGCGGCACTGCTGCTCATTGACAACAGCAACAACGACACACTGCGCGACTCCCTCGCCGCCATCACCTGGCTGGTCATTGCCGGGCTTGCGGTGTCGGTGCCGCTGGCAGCCCTGCGGGTGCCCGACGCCGGTACTGCCGCCAACCGCGGCAACAGCATGCGCGGCGCCTGGGATCTCATGCGCACGCCATCGCCATTCCGGCGCCTGCTGCTGGCCTTCCTGGTAAACGGCGTTGCCAACGCCATTCCGGCCACGCTGTTTCTGCTCTACGTGACTCATGTCCTTGAGGAACCCGGCATTGCCGGCCCGATCCTGTTTCTGTATTTCCTCTGCAGCGCCATTTCCATTCCGGTCTGGGTTAGGGTCGCGCGCCGCCTGGGCAAGCACCGCACTTGGTGTCTTGCGGTTCTCGGCTCCTGTGTCTTTTTTGCCGGCGCACCCTTCCTTGGCAGCGGTGACACCCTGTACTACGTTCTGATTGTTGCCGGCACCGGTCTGATGATCGGCGCAGACCTCGCCCTGCCCAACGCGATCAATGGCGATCTGATCGAGTGGGACGACTGGCACAACAACAAACGCCGGCCCGGCCTTTTCTTCGCCCTCTGGGGAACGGCATCGAAGCTCGCCTTTGCGCTCGCCGTGGGCTTCATTTTCCCCTTACTCGACCTCGTGGGCTTCGACGCCAGCGGCGACAACAGCGACGGCATTGTCCGCACCCTGGCTATTCTGTACGCCGCACCGAGCATTGTTCTGAAGCTTTTCGCGGCCGCCATGATGCGCAATTTTCCCATTGACGAAGCCGAGCACCGACGACTGCGGGAGGCGCTGGCCGAGCGGGATGGCAGCGGGTGATGTAGTATGAACGCCGGACGCAGTCGAACCGCTTACGGGGTCAGTCGTGGAAGATACGCAACGCTTCACTGTCATGCACAGCGAAACCATCAAGGTACGGTTTCGCGACACCGATGCACAGGGACATCTGTATTTCGCCAACTACCTCGTGTACGCGGATGAGGCCTCCGGCGCCTTGATGAGCAGCCTCGGGTTCAACTGGATCGACCCGGCGCAGGCACCCTGCTTCGTCTTTACCGCGAACATCAACTGCGACTACCTGCACGAGTGCCGCATGGATGACATGGTGCGGGTCGATGTAGGTTACCAGCGCCTTGGCAACAGCAGCGCCACCCTGGGCTTTGACATGCACGAGCAGCGCAGCGGCACGCGGCTGGTGCGGGGTACCATCACGCAGGTCTTTGTCGACAAGACAAGCCGCAAACCCTGCGCCATTCCAGAGGCACTGCGCCGGCACCTGGTGGCCGCCTCACCGGCGCTGGCGTAGCCGACGGTGGACCAGAACCTGCTCTACATCCTGGCCGCGGTACTGGTGCTCGGGGTCGGTGCCCAGTGGCTGTCCTGGCGCCTGAAACAGCCGTCGATCCTGGCCCTGCTCATCCTCGGCATTGTCGCCGGCCCGGTCACCGGACTGCTGCGCCCCGACGAACAGTTCGGTGATCTTCTCTTCCCCCTGGTGTCACTGGGTGTCGCGCTGGTGCTCTTTGAGGGCGGCATGACGCTCAACTTCCGCGACCTCCGCGGCCATGGCCGGGCGGTGACCAACCTCGTCAGCTGGGGCGCGCTGCTGAACTGGCTGCTCATGGCGCTGGGCTGCTGGTGGCTGGCTGGCTTCTCGCCGGAAATCGCCTTCCTGTTCGCCGCGCTGGTGGTGGTCACCGGCCCCACCGTGATCAATCCGCTGCTGCGCACAATGCGGGCGAAAGCGGACGTCAGCCAGGTGCTGCGCTGGGAAGGCATTCTGATCGACCCGGTGGGGGCGCTGCTGGCGGTCCTGGTCTTTCAGTACCTGGTGTCCGGCACCGACTCCTGGCAGGTATTTGCCGGCAGCATCGGCGTCGGCCTTGCCGCCGGTTTTGCCGGCGCCTTCACCCTGGGCTTCGTGCTGCGCCGCCACTGGGTCCCGGAATACCTGGTCAATGTGGTAACGCTGGCCTGGGTGGTGATGATGTTCGCCGGCAGCGATTTCGTCGCCCACGAGTCCGGCCTGCTCACGGTCACCGTCATGGGGATCTGGCTGGGCAACATGAAAGACGTGGGCGTCAGCGAAATACTGAGTTTCAAGGAAAGCCTGTCGATACTCATCATCTCCATGCTGTTCATCGTCCTCGGTGCCCGGGTGGATCCCATGGACATTCTCGCCACCGGCTGGAGCGGCGTGATTGTCCTGGCGGTGGTGCTGCTGGCCAGGCCGATCGTGGTCTGGGCCTCCACCCTTGGCGGCAGCTACAGCTGGCGACAGAAAGCGCTGCTCAGCTGGGTGGCACCGCGCGGCATTGTTGCCGCGGCGGTATCGTCGCTGTTTGCGCTGCGTCTGGCTGACGCCGGATACCCGGGCGCGACGGACCTGGTGGCCTATACCTTCCTGGTGATTATCGCAACGGTGGTCCTGCAAAGCCTCACGGCGCGCCTGGCCACGCGATGGCTCGGCCTTGCCGAGGCGGAGCCGAACGGTATGCTCATCGTAGGCGCCAACCCGGTGGCGCGTGCCGTCGGCCATGCCCTGCAGCAGCAGGGCTTCCGGGTGAAGCTGGCGGACACCTCCTACGAGGAAATCCGCAGCGCGCGAATGGCGGGGCTCGAGACCTACTACGGCGATCCCATCTCGTCCCACGCCGACCGCTACCTCGAGCTGGTCGGTATCGGCCGCCTGTTTGCCATGTCGCGGCGCCCGCGCTGGAATACCCTTGCCTGCATGAAATATCGCACGGAATTTGGCCCCACCCGCGTCTTCAGCCTGCGCAATGACGAGGACAGGGAGACCTCAGAGCGCGAGAAGCTCGCCGACGAATACCGAGTGCCGCGCCTGTTCCAGGACGACGTGACCTACCAGAAGCTGGCAAGCCTGCTGGCCCGTGGCGCTGAGGTAAAAACGATAAACCTGACGGACGAATTCGACGTGGCTGCCTACCGCGAGAAAAACGCCAGTAATCTCCTCCCGCTCTTCTCGATCGACGGCAACGGCAAGCTGCGCGTGCTCAACGAGGAGGCGCAGCCTGATGCCGCGACCAGTGGCAGGCTCGTGGCTCTGGTCTGGCCGATTGACGATCACCCGGTGGAGGAAACATGAATACGGTCATTGTCGGCGACGGCATCGCAACACCCTCGAAGATTGTCTGCGTGGGCCGCAACTATGCCCGCCATATCGAGGAGCTTGGCAACGCGGTGCCGGACAGCCCCGTGATCTTCCTGAAACCAAATTCCGCAATTGGCGGTGAGCTGCGCGCCAGTCTGCAGGGCGAGCCGCTGCATTACGAGGGCGAAATCGCCTTCATGGTCACTGGCGGTCGTCTGGCGGCGGTCGGCTTCGGCCTCGACCTCACGCGCCGCGAGCTGCAGTCGAGCCTGAAGTCCCGCGGCCTGCCCTGGGAAAGGGCCAAGGCGTTCGACGGCGCCGCGCTTTTCAGTCCCTTTATGCCCCTCTCCGTCGCTATCGAGTCGCTGGAAGTGCAGCTTTGCATTGACGGCACGGAGCGACAGCGCGGTCAGGCCTCCCTGATGCTGTACTCTCCGGCAATCATCCTTGAAACGCTGTCGAGCTTCATGACCCTCGAGGACGGCGACATCATCATGACCGGCACGCCCGAGGGGGTCGGACCGGTAACACCGGGTGCAGACTTCCATGGCCGCATTCTTGCCGACGGCGTGGTGCAGGCGGAGGGGCGCTGGCGCGCCCTTGTGGGGTCAGGTCCCGATGGGACCTGACCCCAGCAAAGGACTTCGGTGATGGATTGTACTGAGCGAGCAATTACAGTAGCGTTGAGGCAATCGTTCCGAGTTGCCTGCCATGCAAGCAATACTGAAACTGGATCTCGCGGGACAGCCCCGCGGCTGGATGAGTCTGCACGAAGCCATCACGGCTTACGCCCGCGGCGACGTGGTTTACGGCATCGGGGAGCCCCTGCCGCCGGTCTTCGGTGGCGTCCAGCGCTGCAGCGGCGAGCGCTCGCGCATGGACGTACAGCCCATTGTTGCCCTCGGCGGCCGTATCGTCTCCAATTTTTCGCCGCCGCTGTGCAACCGCACGCTGTTCCGTCGCGACGATCAGCGCTGTCTTTACTGCGGCAACCGTTTCCAGCGCAGCGAACTCACCCGCGACCATGTGCTTCCGGTGTCACGCGGCGGCGGGGATCGCTGGGAGAACGTGGTTGCCGCCTGCAAGCGCTGCAACTGGCAGAAAGACAACAAGACACCGGAGGAAGCCCACATGCCGCTGCTCGCCGTGCCGTTCCGGCCAAACCCCTATGAGTGGCACTTCCTGGCCAAGGAACGCATCCTCTCCGACCAGATGGAGTACCTGTCCCGACAGTTCAAGGCCGAGCGCGACTGGGCCCATTAAGCCTGCTGCCATCCTCAGTCGCTGTCGATTCCCGGGAATGATGCCCAGCGCATGAGTAACCGCTTCACCACACACCGCACCATCAGCCTGATCGGCATGCCCGGCGTTGGCAAGAGCACCGTCGGCGTGATTCTCGCCAAACTCTGCGGGCTGGGGTTCTGCGACACCGACCTTGCCATACAGCAACGCCGGGGGGCATCGCTCCAGGAAATTCTGGAGCAGCATGGCAACCAGGGATTTCGCCGGATCGAGCAGGAAGTCCTGCTGGATGTCGGCCTTGAGGACGCCGTGGTGTCCACCGGCGGCAGCGTGATCTTCAGTGACCCGGTAATGGATCGCCTGAAAGCCGCAGGGCCGGTAGTCTATCTGCGGGCAGACATCGCCACGCTGGAGCAGCGAGTGGCGGCCAATCCCTTGCGCGGCATCGCCAGAGAGGGCTCGCAGACCTACGCCGATGTGTATGCAGAGCGCTGTCCGATCTATGAGCACCACGCGGATGTCGTGGTGGACGCGGCGGACGGCAGCGCGGATCAGGTTGCAGCCGCTATCCACGACGCCCTCTCCTGATCCGGGGCTGAGGCCGGGCGTTACCGAACCTACCACGTGGCCCACCAGGCCTGTCCGTCGCGTCCGACAGCCAGAGCGGACACAGCAGGGGAATCCCGGATGGCGCGGAGCCGCCCGCCGGCGGCTTGCAACCCCAGGCGGCACGCAAATTGCTGTCCCTCGTTACGGTGGCCCGGCAGGCCGAGCGCTCATGGACGAGCACAGACAGGGACGTCACAGCGGCAAGGGAATCCAGGGACGGCACCGGGCCGCCCATCCATCAGCAATATTGATCGTATCGGCAATAAACTTTTGATTTACTCGGCGGGTAGCCTGCCCCATATTGCCGCGAAATCAGTCCGGGTAGATCATTGGGAGGTGATTCATGGGCGATCGCGAGCAACTGTCCTCCGCCGATGGCATGGACGACATGTACGAACCGGCACTGGGTGATGTCGAGGATGACACCCTGGAGACGCTGGCACCCTTCTCAACGGAAAAGCAGCGCCTGGCGGCCAAGCGACGTCGCGCCGAAAGGCGTCTGGAAGAGAGACGCCTGCGCGAGGAACTGGGCGATTACGAACTCGAGCTGGAGGATTACTGACCGGAGGTCGCATCCGGTCTGCGAGTGGGTCACGCGGCGTGGCTCACTAGATCCGCAGGCCGGAGAAACTCTCAGCCAGTCCCTCCAGTACGTCCCGCCGTACCGCACTGGCGTGCCACGCCATGTGCAGCTGACGTTCAAACACGGGTGCATCCGGCACCGGATGCAGCCCGCTGTCCACCAGTGCCCGCCGCTGGCTTTCCGGCAGGTAACAGGCGCCCCCCTGTTTCGTGATGTGGTCCCGAGCCACCTCGATCATGTTGGTCTGCAGCCGCGTCGCCGCGTGTTCACCGTAGCGCCGCGAGTGAAAGCGCGCGAAGGCCGTCCCCCAGTTCAGGTAAACGTAGTTCCCGGCCAGGGCACGCTGCAGGCTGTCGCGTCGACGCGAACTGTAGAGGCGCAGCGTAAGGTCGCCGACCGCGGCGCATTCCAGCTCGGGGACACCCGGCGGCTCGAACATCAGCGCGATGTCCGCAGTGCGGTCCAGAAGTATGCGGGCGATAACATCCGATTGCCGACTGTCCAGCCGCAGCAGCAGGTCCGGTTGCGCCGTCAGCAGGGCATCCAGCCTGTCCTGCAGCGCAGGCGTCCAGATACCGCTGCGCACCAGCAGATGGACAGGGTAAGCACCAGAGTCCTCAAGCGACATATCGCGGCGCGCCCGTGCCAGCGCCATCAGTACGGTCTCGGCGTGGGGCACCAGTCGCTCGCCCTCACTGCTGAGGCGTATGTTGTTGCGCTCACGCACGAACAGCGTGACGCCCAGCGCCGCCTCGAGCTGGCGGATACGTGCACTGACAGCCGCCTGGGTCAGGAACAGATTGCTGGCGGCGCGTCCGAAGTGCCGCGTATTGCGCACTTCGAGAAAGGTTCGCAGAAGTTCGGTATCCAATGCCAGCGCCTACCGGGCCACGGCGTTCGATCGGTGCATGGGCGTCTCGCCCCGGGTCTCCTGCTGCCAGTCGAACACGTTGAGCTCGATGAAAATGAACGCAAACAGCCACAGGCTGGCGTCCCAGAAATCCAGAAAACTGCCTTTCACGCCCCAGTAAGCGGCGGCCATGAAAAGGATCGCGTAAATCCCCGACTTGAAGACCTGGGTGGTGCGCATAATGCGGTCTGACAGGTCCCTCCGCAGCTGCAGCCGGACCTCGACCTCGAGGATCACCACCACCAGTATCCAGGCACCGGCATTGATGACGTCGGTCCATGCCAGCCAGCGGGCCGACTGCAGTACCTCCGGGGAGGCCAGAACGGAAAAACCGCCGATCTGGAGGGCAGCGCTGCCAAGCGATGCGCAGTTCGCCGCATTCAGCGGCGTGTAGTGATCGAGCGTCACCAGCACCGACCATGTCTCGTCCAGCCGCTCACAGGGCAGCGCTCCGGCCAAGGGACTGACATCGTAGAGCGCCATCATCACTGAGCAGTAGCCGGTGAATGCGTAGACAATCGCGATGTAGCAGAGAATGCGCGCGCCGTGGAGACCATGCCGCACCCAGCCACGGATACGCTGGTCCTCGAGGACCGATGTCTCCAGCTCGAACAGCAGCAGCAGAAACACCCAGGCTGCGGTGTCGATGGTCGTGGAGAAAATCTGAACCAGCTCACCGGCGCCAAAACCATCCATGAAGGTGTGCTGCAGTGCGTTCAGCTCTTCTGCCAGAAACAGATAGACATTGACGATCAGCAGACTGTAAGTCAGGTACTTGACCCCCGCGTACAGCCTCGAACGCGTCAGCATGCGGACCCGCTACACCTGCAGCAGCAGGTGCTCGCGCTCCCAGGAGCTAATGACCTGGTTGAATTCCTCGAACTCGTCCAGCTTGACGGCGGTGTAGGCGCGCAGGAACAGGTCACCGAACAGGTCGCAAAGCTCCGGCGTCATGCGCAGGTTGCGCAGACCCTCCTCCAGCGTTCGCGCCACTTCAACATCATCCTCGTTGGCCGTGCCGCTGTGCGGCTCGGAGGGCTGCAGCTGTTTCTGCATGCCGAGCAGGCCACTGGCCAGACTCGCGGCAATGGCCAGGTAGGGGTTCGCATCGGCCCCGGGGAAGCGATTCTCCACCCGCGTTGCGGTCGGCTCGCTGTGCGGCACGCGAAACGCCGTGGTGCGGTTGTCAAAGCCCCAGTTCAGGTTGATCGGCGCGGCAATGTCCGGCGCCAGCCGGCGATAGGAATTGACGTTCGGGGCATACAGGCTGATCAGCTCCGGCGTGTAGCGCTGCAGGCCGGCGATGTAGCTCAGCAGCGTATCGGTGAACTTGCCGTTCTCGTCGGCGAACACGTTGCGACCGGTCTTGATGTCGATCAGGCTCTGGTGAATGTGCATCGCGCTGCCGGGCTCGATCTTCATCGGCTTGGCCATGAAGGTGGCATACATGTCGTGCTTGAAGGCGGTTTCACGCACCGTGCGCTTGAACACGAATACCTGATCGGCGAGGCTCATCGGGTCGCCGTGGCGGAAGTTGATTTCCATCTGCGCCGCGCCGTTCTCATGAATCAGCGTATCGACCTGCAGCTGCTGCGCGTCCGCATACTCATACATATCCTCGACGAAATCCTCGAACTCGGAAACCGCGTCAATGCTGTAGGACAGCCGCGCGGACTCGCGGCGGCCCGAGCGACCGATCGGGGGAATCAGCTCGATATCGGCGTCGGTATTGCGACTGACCAGGTAGAATTCCACCTCCGGCGCGATCACCGGCTTCAGGCCGAGTGCCGCGTAGGCGTCGAGCACCTTGCGCAGAATGGTGCGCGACGCCAGCGGGTGCAGCTTGCCATCCATGGTGTAGCAGTCGTGGATGAGCTGAGCGGTGGGTTCCCGCGCCCAGGGCACCACGCGCAGTGTGCTGACGTCCGGCTTCAGCAGCATGTCGGTATCTGTCGGCTCGACAAAATCCCAGTGCTCGTCGGAATACTCCCCGGTCACCGTCTGCACGAGAATGCTCTCCGGCAGCTTGGGGTAGGTGTCATTGAGAAACTGGTGGGCGGGAATGAACTTGCCGCGGGCGTTGCCGGTCAGATCGGGAACCAGCACCTCCACTTCCGATATCTGGTGTTCCTTGATCCAGTTCCTGATGATCTGTTTATCGTCTTCCATGGGGGGGTCCGACCGCGCATTCACAGCAGTATCGCAGCACAGACGAGAAGCGGGCAAGTCGCGCCGCGCGCAGAGTGGTATCCTGTGCGCATCACGGCCATCGCTATGCTAACGCCATGTCAAACGCCCCAGCCCACGTCGACTCCTGGTACGCCGCGAGCGCCAATCGCCAGCTTGAGTTTCCCGCCCTCACCGAAAGCACCCGCGCCGATGTGTGTATTGTCGGCGGCGGCTACACGGGACTGTCCAGCGCGATCCATCTGCGCAAGCTCGGCTACAGCGTGATTGTTCTGGAAGCCAATCGCGTTGGCTGGGGCGCCTCCGGACGCAACGGCGGCCATGTCGGCACCGGCCAGCGCGCCGGCCAGCACGCGCTGGAAAAACTGGTGGGCATGCAGAGGGCGCGCGCCCTCTGGGACCTGGGGCTGGAAGGCGTGCGCACGGTTTGCGACCTGGTCGAGGAATTTGCGATTGACTGCGAGCTGAGGACGGGGAATCTTCACGTCGCCAGCTGCGCCGGCGATGCCAGAGAACTGGCCGAAGAAACGGAACACCTGCAGACGGCCTACGGCTACGAGGACATCCGCTATCTCGACGCAACAGCGCTGGCTGAGCGGACCTCTGCCAGGGGCTTTCACGGCGCAACGCTGGATGCCGGCGCGCGCCATCTGCATCCCCTGAATTATGCTCTCGGACTGGCGGCGGCGGCGCAGTCGCTCGGTGCGTCGCTGCATGAAAACAGCCGCGTGACCGGCTACCGGGAAGGCGAGAACGTTGTCGTCCAGACAGCAGCAGGCAGCGTCACGGCGGATTTTCTCCTGCTGGCCTGCAACGGCTATCTCGACCGCCTCGAGCCGCGCACTGCCGGTCGCATCATGCCGATCAACAACTACATGCTGGCAACGGAGCCGCTGCCAGAAGCCACCGCCCGCCGTCTTATCCGCGACAACACGTCGATGACGGACACCCGCTTTGTCGTCAACTACTGGAAGCTGTCCGCCGACAACCGACTGCTGTTCGGTGGCGGCGAGACCTATAGCCGCCGCTTCCCGGCCGATATCAGGAACTTCGTGCGTCCCCACATGCTGAAGATCTACCCGGAACTCAAGGACACGCGCATCGACTACGGCTGGGGCGGAACGCTCGCCATCACCATGAACCGGATGCCGGATTTCGGGCGTCTGTCGCCGCAGGTGTATTACGCCCACGGTTACTCCGGTCACGGCGTACCGATTGCAACGCTGGCAGGCAAACTGGTGTCTGAAGCCATATCCGGACACGCCTCACGCTTTGATGTCATGGCGGATGTGCCATCGCCGCGCTTTCCCGGCGGCACGCTCCTGCGCTGGCCAGGACTGGTAGCGGGCATGCTGTTTTTCAGTCTGCGCGACCGCCTGGCCCGCTGAGCATGACGCTGATTCCCCTGCAGACAAAGGCCGACGACAGCTGGCAGCAGCAGCTTCGCGATGCCATACGCAGTCCCGCGGAGCTCGCCGCTGCGCTGGGTCTTGAGCCTTCGCGGCTGGGATTTTCCGCACAGGCAGATGACGACTTCGCCATGAAGGTGCCGCGGGCCTTTGTCGGGCGCATGCAGCCCGGTGACGCCGACGACCCCCTGCTTCGCCAGGTGCTGGCGGGCAGCGCGGAAAACGCGCCTCACCCCGGTTACAGCGACGATCCCGTGGGCGAGACCGGTGCTGCCAACCCCGTGCCCGGGATCATCCACAAGTATCACGGACGACTGCTGATGACCGTGGCCAGTGGCTGCGCCGTGAACTGCCGCTACTGCTTTCGACGCCACTTTCCTTACGGCGAGAACCAGCTCAGTCGCAGGGAGTGGCAGGACGCCATTGCCTATATCCGCGCCGACACCAGCATTACCGAGGTGATACTCAGCGGCGGCGATCCACTGGTGGCGCGGGACGACACCCTCTCAGCGCTGATGGACGCCCTCGCCGCCGTGCCACACGTCACCACCCTGCGCATCCACACACGCCTGCCGGTCGTCATTCCCGACAGGGTCACACCCGGACTGCTCAGGGCCATCTGTCGCCCCGGGATAGCCACGGTCATGGTGCTGCACAGCAACCATCCCAACGAGGTCGACACCACTGTCGCTGCCGCCGCCGGGCGCCTGCGGGAGGCAGGTGTCACCCTGCTCAACCAGTCGGTTCTGCTGACAGGGGTCAATGACAGCGCGGATACACTGTCGCGCCTGTCCAGCGCGCTCTTTGGCGCCGGTGTGCTGCCCTATTACGTGCATCTTCTCGATCGGGTCCGCGGCGCGGCGCACTTTGCCGTTGACGAAACGCGAGCCCGGGAACTGGTGGGTGAACTCGCGGTGCGCTGCCCCGGCTATTTTGTCCCCAGACTGGTGCGGGAGAGCTCCGGTGAGGGCAGCAAGCGCGAGCTGACACCACGCTACCCTTACTGACCGGCTCGTGCGGGCAACTGTACTTGACCGGTCCCAGCGCATAAAGTTGCAGACCTCGATCTTCCTCGGACCACAAGCAAGCGAATCATGGCCAGACAGACCCTCTCCCCCGACGACGCAATGAAGCGTGCCCGGCAGCTCGCGGCGCAGAACCAGGTGGACGCGGCCAAACGCCTGTACCACCAGATACTGCAGCAGCAGCCGCAGAACAAGAAGGCGAGGAAAGCCCTGCGCGACCTCCAGGCCACCCGTGGCGAGGTCGCCGCGCTGACCCAGGCAGACTTCGAGCGGGTGGCATCGCTGATGCAGTCCAACCTGCCCCGGGCGCGCAGCGAAGCGGCGCGTCTGTGTCGGCTGCATCCCCACCAACCGGCGCTGCACAATCTGCACGGCGTCATCTGCAGCCGACTGGGCGACAAGAAGGAGGCGGCGACCTGTTTCGAGCAGGCGCTGCGCGAGGAGCCACGCTTCGCCGAGGCACTCAACAATCTGGCATCCACTCTGGGCGAGCTGGGGCGCTTCGACGATGCCGAGAAATGCTTCCAGGCATTGCTGAAAACCACCGGTGGCGACGCCGAGATTCACTACAACCACGGCAATGCCCTGCGCCAGTGCGGACGCAGCGGAGAGGCGGTGAATGCCTACAAAAAGGCGCTTAACCTGCGCCCGCTCTACCCCCAGGCCTACAACAACATGGGCAACGCGCTGCACGACCAGCAGGACGCCGCGCAGGCGTGCATCTGCTACGAGAATGCGCTGGAAATCGATCCTGACTTCGACGAGGCCAATCGCAACCTGGCACAGACCTACTTCCTCGCCGACCGCTTTGCGCAGGCAGAACAACTCTACCGCAGGCTTCTGAAGAAGAACGCGGCAGACACGACCGCCCAGCTTGGCGTCGCCAATTGCCTGGTCAACCGAGGCAAGACGGAAGACGCGATCGAGGCACTGCAACGAGTGCTGGCGCTCTCACCCGATGCGCCCTCGGCGAACCACCTGCTGGCGGCGCTGCGCGGCGACCGGCGCACCCGTGCACCGATGGAATACACCCGGGCCGTTTTCGACAGCTACGCCGAGCGCTTCGAGCAGCATCTGACATCGGATCTTGCCTACGATGGGCCGCGGGAGCTGCGGCAGCTTCTCGACGGCCTTCCCGAGGAGGGTCGTCACTATGCCAATGCCCTGGATATCGGCTGCGGCACCGGCCTAGCCGGCGTTGCCTTCAAGGATCGGGTTACCCGCCTTGTTGGGCTGGACCTGTCCGCGGGCATGCTGAACAAGGCCGCCACGAAAGGCATCTATGATCATCTGTTTGCCATTGATGCCGTGGACTTCCTCAGCGAGCAGGAGGAGACCTTCGACCTGGTGCTGTGTGCAGACGCTCTGCCCTATGTGGGCGATCTGCAGCCACTGTTCGACAGCGTTGCACAGCGCCTGAATGATGGCGGCAGATTCCTGCTGACCACCGAACTGGCGAGCGAAGGCACCTACAGGCTGCAGTCCAGCGCCCGCTTCTGCCACAGCAACGATTATGTCCGCCAGAGTGCAACGTCGGCGGGTATGCAGGTTTTGGCAGAGGATGTGATAGACCTGCGCAAGGAGCGCAACGCCTGGATTCGCGGCGGCATTTATTGTCTGCAGCGTGCGCCTGTCCCGGCCTGATGTCAGAACGTATAGGTTGCCTGCGTGTACCCGTAGGCGGTATTCCCCGTCATCGGGTTCCCCGGGACCGAGTTCAGGAACCCGCCCTTGTCGAGGTAGGTGACCCCCGCTTCAATCTGCAGTGAACCCGAGGGATCGGTCCAGTGCGCGGAGAGCTCCCACTGGTGACCAATGAAGCGTCCGGAGGCGCCGCGCGCATCGCCCAGCCCCGATCCAGGCAGCACATCGCGACGACTCTCCAGCCAGGCAGCGCGATAACCGAGTTGTATATCCACAGCACGCCACGGCCTCAGATCCAGCCGCGCACCGGGCGACAACAGGTTGCTGCGCGTGAGCAAACCATAGAATCCGGAGGGCCCGAGCTCGAAGGCCCGGGCACCGAACAGCTTGTCGAAACGCTGGTTGCGGCCGTCGCCTGGATCCTCGTCACCGCTGGCCGCGTCAAACCGCAGGCTCAGGCCCGGCTCCCAGGCGCCATCGAGGGGCAATCTGGCGCTGGCGTGCACAAACCATGCACGATGATCGAGGTCGAAGGGTTGCGGGGCCCGGCCATCGCGCGAACGCCCATACTGCACCGCCCCTTCCCACTCCAGGGTCCAGCTGGCAACGTCGCCCCGGGCACGAGCGCCGAGGGTAAACAGCTGGCGGCGATCCGATGGGTCACCGGCACTGGCCGCCGTGCGCAGACCAAACAGGTAAGCATCGATTCGCCCGCTGCTGCCGGCAGAAACATTGTCCAGGGTAACGCCCCAGAAATAACGGTCGCGACTCGGTGCGTCCACGCTCACTTCGTTGTCTTCCAACGCGCGACGATCGCTGGCCCGACTGACATTGGGGGAGGTATACAACCCGGAAACGGACCAGTCATCAGCGCGCTGCCACTGCGCGCGCACGCCGGTGAAAGCGTTGGACGTATTGCGGAAATTATTCCGTGCCAGAAGGCGCCGGGAGCCGTAGTCCAGCGTGAATCTGCCCGCGAGAATATCCAGTTCGCCACCCTGCCCCCGGGTTCCGTGGGTCAGTCCCACATAGGCCTGCAACGGCTCCAGCGCGTTGACGTCGTCCGTGCCGAGCGGCGTATCCGCCTTGAACCAGAAGGCGCGGGAGTCCTGCAGTTCCACCCCGGCGCGATACGGACCGGCATCCGCCTTTGCATGCAGCAGCAGGCGCGACACCAGCAGGTGATCCGAGCGCGTATCGACGGGGCGGAAGGGGTTTTCGAGAAGTTCCACGCGCGCCCGATAAGAGCCCGTCATGCCCGCTTGCATCCCGCCATTGACCGCCTGCGCATCGACGGGGCGGGCAATCAGCAGGGATATCAACCACAGCAGTGAAAGCGCAGCGCCAGAGTCATACTGGCGCCACACCCTCAGGCTGTCGCCGCCGCCCGGGCGTCCTCGGAGCCAATGAAGTGCCGACATCATCGTGCTGAGGATAACGCAAATCCAACGCTCCCTCCCGCCCTTCATGAACTGTTACGTTTTTGTCACAATAATGTCATGTGACAAATCGCTGTCATATTTCTCCACTACACTGGCGTCCTCTCAGACAGCGGATACCTGCGAGGGTCTGCAAACCACGATCCCACGGGGGAAATCACGATGCGAACCCTGTTGTTCGGCTTTTTCACCATCTTCTGCTCAGTCTCCATTGCCGACACGCCGATTGACGGTTTGCAGCTGTACCTGAACCCGGAAACCGGCGAAGTCAGCAGCAAAAATGCCGCCGGACATATTCCGCTGGGTACGTATATCTCCGCGCAGGCATTGATTGACCAGCAAAGCGCCATGACGGGGCAGCTCCGTCAGCTGCAGGCGCGGCTTGAGCGCCTTGAGGCCCGTGAAGACGGCACAGGCAATGCGACTGCCGTGGTATCTGAAGTCGTGAAGCCGGAACGAGGCAGTGTCGCGACGGTGCAGGAACAGACCCCGGCAGATGCCGTTGCGGTCAATGCCCGCTACGAAGGGCGTAAGCTTCGCTGGCGTTCGGTTGACGGTCGCTACAGCGTGGGCCTGCAGAACCGGGCACAGATGCGTTACTCGACACCCTTTGACGACAGCCCGAGGGACCTCGCCGACCTTGATGACACTGCCAGCTCCTATGCGCTGAACCGTATCCGCACCATACTCTCGGGCAAGGTCATTGATCCCCGCCTGGCGTTTCATATCGAGCATGACTGGAACGAAAGTGTCATTCGCGATTTTTTTCTGACCCTGGAACTCGGCGACAGTACGTCGCTGTGGGTCGGCCGCGGCAAGGCACTCTACAACATGGAGTTCTGGATTTCCTCGGGACGCCAGCAGTTTGTCGAGCGAACCATTGCCCACGACCTGTTTACCGCCAACCGACAGCAGGGAGCACAGCTTTTCGGTCGGCTCTTTGAGGGCTCGCCGGCCGACCTGTCCTACACGCTGGGCATCTTCAACGGGCGCGGCGGCACCGACAACAACAATGATGACGACTTTCTGTATACCTCGCGCCTGCAGTGGAATGCCCTGGGAGGACCGATTGCCCGGGCACATAGCGACCTCGCCTTCAGCCGCACACCGCGGGTCAATATCGCCATTGCCGCACTGACCAATCGCAGCGACTGCACCCGCTTCGTCTCCGGCGCCAACAGCTGCCGCTCCCTGCCCGGCTTCACGCCCAGTGACCAGGCGCAGGACGGACAGTTTGACGTGGAGCAGGCCATGGCGGAACTCCGCGTGCGCTGGAACGGCTTCTCACTGGAAGGCGAGCTCAACCGCAAGCGAGTGGTCGACCGCATCCTCGACCTCGAGGATCCGCGCCGGCGCACGACGCTGGAGGGCGGTTTCATTCAGGCTGGACTGCTGCCTCACGGCCTGTTTCCGGCTGTTCCGCCCCAGCTGGAGTTCGGCCTGCGCTACGCGAGCGTCAACCAGGGTGATTATCGCGGCAGTGACGACGCGGAGGAAATCAGCGGCGTTGCCAACTGGTATATCGACGGTCATGAAAACAAGCTGTCGCTGGAATTCAGCCGCATCGATCTTGAGGACCCCATGCTGCAGAGGGAAGGCTCTGAGAACCGCTTGCGCCTGCAGTGGGACGTGCGCTTCTAGCAGATCACGTGATTGACCGGTGGGTCCACCTGCCTACTGCAGGGTCAGCGGCGACTCCGGCTCCAGGCCCAGAGCACGCAGCTGGCGGGCTAGCAGGGGACTGCGCGTTTCGAGCCACTTCTCGTAGAGTGACAGAATGTCCTCGTTGCTCTGCACGGCGTCGCTGGTGCAGGCCTGCGCAACCAGTTCCAGCATGGTGGCGAAAGCCGCGGAAAGTTCCGCAAAGATGTGACGACCATGGCGCGCGTTTTCCGCGAGATAATCGTAGGCGCCTCCGCCCATGCCGATAAAGTAATCCTGGCGGATACCGCGCCGCTCGTAGCGCAGGGGAAACAGGGCACCGAGGAACAGGGCCATGTCCCCCAGCTGCTGCAAAAGCAGGCAGCGCTCGCGGTCGTCCCGGGCCTCACTCGCATCCCCGTAAAGCAGTGCCAGCGGCCGCAGCCCGTAGCGGCCTTCCTCCCAGGCAAAAAAATCTTCAGAGCGGCCGAAGCGATCGAGCAGCTGGCTCAGGTACCAGCAGGTATCCTCCTGCGGTGGGGGATCGACCTCCTTTGCGCAATCCTCAAGGCGCCGCTGGAAATACGCGGCAAGAGACGGTTCGGATATTGACAACCGGGCATCGCAGTCCTGCATGCCACCTCCTTCGTGCCTGACCTTCTCGCTTCAATATAAGGAAAAGCCGACTGCGGTCAAATCCCCCCCGAAAAATTTTTTCCTGAACCCCACTTGAAAACTTGCAGCCAACGTCCATATCGCCATGTCGGGAGGTGTCGCTCAAGATACCCCCGACGTTCTGAATGCAACTGTACTGACACTATCAGGAGGAATTGACCGTGAGCATTCGACCCCTTGCCGATCGGGTTGTAGTGCGTCAACTCGAGGCGGAAACCACCAGCAGCGGCGGCATCATCCTGCCCGGCGCTGCCGCGGAAAAGCCCAACCAGGGCGAGGTCATTGCCGTCGGCCCCGGCCGCACCCTCGACAGCGGGGAGCTGCAGCCCGTCGCCGTCTCTGTGGGTGACCGCGTACTGTTTGGGAAATACGCATCCACCGAGCACACCATCAATGGCGAAGAGGTCCTGATCGTCCGCGAATCCGACATCCTCGCCGTCATCGAACAACAGGACAGCCTGGAGAAAGCCGCATGAGCGCCAAGGACATTCACTATTCACACGACGCCCGTGAACGCCTGCTGGCCGGCGTGAATACGCTGGCCAACGCCGTGCGGGCAACGCTGGGACCGAAGGGCCGCAACGTGGTCCTCGACAAGAGCTTCGGCGCACCCAAGATCACCAAGGACGGCGTCACCGTCGCCAAGGAGATCACGCTGAAGGACAAGTTCGAGAACATGGGCGCCCAGATGCTCAAGGAAGTGGCATCAAAGACTGCCGACGTCGCCGGTGACGGTACCACGACGGCCACCGTGCTCGCCCAGGCAATGGTGCGCGAGGGCCACAAGGCGATCACCGCCGGCTACAACCCGATGGACCTCAAACGCGGTATCGACGCCGCCGTGCGCGCCGCCGTGGAGGAACTGAAGACACTGGCCAGGCCCTGCACGGACAACAAGGCGATCGGACAGGTAGCGACCGTTTCCGCCAACTGGAACACGGACATCGGCGACATCCTTGCCGAGGCCATGGAAAAGGTCGGCCAGGACGGCGTGATCACCGTGGAAGAGGGCAAATCCCTGCACAACGAGCTGGACGTGGTTGAGGGCATGCAGTTTGACCGCGGCTACCTGTCGCCCTACTTCGTCACGAACAAGGAAAAGATGCAGGTGGAGCTGGACAACCCCTATGTCCTCCTTTTCGACAAGAAGATCAGCAACATCCGCGATCTGATTCCGCTGCTGGAGGAAGTGTCAAAGGCGGGCCGGCCGCTGCTGATCGTCGCCGAGGATGTGGAGGGCGAGGCCCTGGCCACGCTGGTGGTCAATACCCTGCGCGGCATCCTCAAGGTCGCGGCGGTGAAAGCCCCGGGCTTTGGCGACCGGCGCAAGGCCATGCTGCAGGACATCGCGACGCTGACCGGGGGCACTGTGATCTCGGAGGAGGTTGGCCTGAACCTGGAAGGCGCCAGCCTCGAAGACCTGGGCAGCGCCAAGCGCATTGTCCTGACCAAGGACGATACCACCGTGGTCGAGGGCGCTGGCGCGAAGGCTGACATCGAGGCCCGGGTCGGCCAGATTCGCGCGGAAATCGAGAACACCTCCTCCGACTACGATCGCGAGAAGCTGCAGGAACGCCTGGCCAAACTGGCGGGCGGAGTTGCGGTCATCAAGGTCGGCGCCGCCACGGAAGTAGAAATGAAGGAGCGCAAGGACCTGGTGGACGATGCCCTGCACGCGACCCGTGCCGCTGTCGAGGAAGGCATTGTGCCCGGCGGTGGCGTGAGCCTGGTGCGCATCGCCGATGCGATCAGGGAGAAAGTGGAGACCGCCAACCACGACCAGGCCATCGGCGTGAACATCGCGCTGCGCGCCATGGAGGAGCCCTTCCGGCAGATCGTCAATAACGCCGCGGTGGAGCCCAGCGTGGTGCTTGGCAAGGTGCGCGAGCAGTCCGGCAGCTATGGCTACAACGCACAGACCGGTGACTACGGTGACATGGTCGGGATGGGCATCATCGACCCGGCCAAGGTGACCCGCTGTGCCCTGCAGAACGCGGGCAGTATCGCCGGACTCATCATCACCACCGAAGTGATGATTGCCGACCGGCCGGAGCCAAAGTCGGCGCCGATGCCCGCTCCGGGAATGGACGACTTCTGAGGCCCCGCGTCGAACACACTCCGGGCGGGACGCCGCCCGGAGCTTCTTCAGCCCTGACCCGGCCCTAGCAGCAATACCACGGCCGTTCCACCCAGATCGCTGCGCTGGATGAACAGCCGGCCCCCATAGCCGTCGACAATATCAGCGGCGACAGCCAGCCCCAGGCCCTGCCCGGGATGACGATTGTCTGCGCGCATACCACGCTCCGTCAGATGTTCGCGCAGCGCATCGGGGATTCCCGGGCCATCGTCCTCTATTGTGATGGCAAGCCCCTCGGTTGACACCCCTGCCGACAGGCGCACCCGCGATACGGCGTGCTTGCAGGCGTTGTCCAGCACGTTGCCCAGGACTTCCATCAGGTCGCGTTCGTCACCACGGAATCGACATTCCCGCGGAACCGCATTTTCCAGCGTCAGTTCCCGCGCTGCATAGACTTTCAGCAGGCTGCCCCGCAGGCGTTCGACCAGCTGGCACAGGTCCACCGCCGAGAGCAGGCGATGACCGTTGCCTACCGCTCGCTGCAGCTGCCACTCCACCACCTCCTCCATGCGCGACACCTGCTCCGCCACCAGGCCGGCCTGTCCGCGTTCGTCGATTTCGGCACTGCGCAGCACCGCCAGAGGTGTCTTCAGGCTGTGCGCGAGATCAGACAGTGTGTTGCGCATGCGCTCGCGGCGCGCCTGCTCGCTGTGCAGCAGTGTCTTCAGGTTATCGGTGACCGGACGGATCTCGCGGGGCCATTCTCCCGGCAGGTTGTCCCGTTCGCCGCGTTCGATGCGGGCGATGTCCCGACCGAGGTCCCGCAGCGGCCGCAGACCCCAGGCCATGACCAGGAGCTGCGTCGCCAGCAATAGAACCAGGGTACCGCCCAGCCACAGCAGCAGACTGCGGCGGTAGGCCGCGACATCGGCACGCAGCGGGGCCAGGCTTTCCATGACGACAAAGCGCAGCGGCACCTCGGCGCCCGCATCGGTTTCCCAGATCAGCGGGTAGACCAGGCGCTGGTGGTCCGCGTGGCGGGACAGGTGCTGCTGACCCGGCGCCAGCGCAGGCAGACTGGCCAGCATTTCCGCAGGTTCCTGCATGAGCGCCGACGGCGAAGACCAGAGTAGCGCGTTGTCAGCCGTCGTCACGTAGGCGACGAGCCCGGATCCGGGCTGCGTCAGGCGTGACTCCAGCACCTGCGTGGGCAGCCGCAGGGCGTCGTCGAATTCGGCCTGCGCGAGCAGCGTCATCAGGTGCAGCTGCAGCCGTTCCGCTTGTGCGGCCTCGGCGGCCAGACGATGAGCGCGCTCAAGGGACCAGCTCGTGGCGCCAAGACACAGAGGCAGGAGCAGCGCCGAGGCAAGCAGCAGGCGCGCCGCCAGCGATTGGGGTAGACGGCTCACGGAGCTGAGGGCTCAAGGGTGAAGCGATAACCGGCACCGCGCACGGTCTGTATCGGCTGCAGCGCACCGTCGGGGTCGAGCTTGCGTCGCAGGCGGCCGACAAACACCTCGATGACGTTGCTGTCGCGGTCATGATCCTGTTCATACAGGTGCTCGACAAGCTCGCTACGCGAGACGACCGCGTCGGCGCGATGCGCCAGATAGGCCAGGGTGTTGTACTCGAAGGCGGTAAGCTCCACCGTCCGGCCCTCCAGCGTGACCTGTCGCGCGCTGAAATCGATTGCCAGTGCGCCGTAGCTCACCGCCGCCGTGCGGCGGCCGACAGCCCGCCGCAGCAGCGCCTGCACCCGCGCCTCTACCTCCTCCAGATAAAAAGGTTTGGTCACGTAGTCGTCGGCCCCCGCTTCCAGCCCCTCAACCTTGTCCCGCCAGTCCGCGCGGGCAGTCAGTATCATGACCGGGAAATCGATGCCGGCGGCACGCCACCCCGAAATCAACCTGACGCCGGATCCATCGGGCAGTCCCAGATCGGCGATTGCCACATCGCAGGGGACCTCATGGGCCATGAAGTCAGCGTCGCGCACGGTCTCTGCCTCTTCCACGGCCCAGCCGTTGCCGCGAAAATGGTCGGCCAGCCGTGTACGCAGACGGTCATCGTCCTCTACCAGCAGCATGCGCATGGTCGACTACTCGCGGATGGTGACTGTGGTCACGCGCCCCTCATCGAGCAGGAGACGCACGCGGTAGCTGTCACCTGTGCGCTTCACGCCCAGCACGCGACCGCCATGGGCATCCTGCGCACGGCGCGCAGCCGAGCGCGCGTCGAGACGGGGCTCCCGGGGTTCAGCGCGCCAGTCCAGCGCACGGCTGCGGGCAGCGTCGTCGCGGACACCGTCTGGATCATCCTCGCCTTGCCGTCTGCGGTCGCTATGCCGCTGCTCATCCCGTCGACCCTCGCGATTCCCGGCGGCCTCGCCACGCGCCTCGAGGACATCGCGCAACCATGAAGGCACTACCGGTTGTGCCGCCAGAGGCGGCGCAAGCAGCAACAGCGCCACCAGCAGACTGGCCAACGGCGCGCGGCGAAGCTCTCGGTGAGACAGTGTAGGCCTCCTTCAGGCGCATGATCCGGTCAGGACAGCGGCTGTATCTCGACGCGAAGCGGAATCGTCCTTCCCGGCTCACGCTCGGTACGGGTTTCGTAGATGTTACCGCTATAGCGGTAGCGCACGCGATAGCCATCGATCTCCTCCCGCTCGCGCCGTTGATATTCCACACTGCAGACCTCCTCGGTCATGTAATAGGAATCGTGGTGGCGGCGCCTGCCGATATCACTTCCGACCGAGGCACCGACCACGGCGCCGGCACCGGCAATCACAGGCTGATAGCGACTGTTGCGACCGAGAACACCCGCCACGGTGCCGCCGACCACCGCACCGACAATACCCGGAGTCGCTGAGCGCGAGCCGCGCTCGACCACCCGTACGCGCTCTTCGCGGCAGATTTCGTGTGGGATACGCTCGCTGACGACACGCACAATCGGCTCTGCCGACACCACCTTCGCCTCCACGATACTGCTCTGGCGGTCGGCCAGTGCAACGGCGGGTAACAGTGCGAGCAATCCTGCCAGTGTCCGCTTCATGTCTCTCTCCTTCGGGACCATTCCGAAAGCAGAATAACGCCGCGAAGCTGAATGCAGGCTGAACGCCGGCGGGATATTGCGCCATGGTCATTCAGGCTGTGTTCAGGTTGAGCACGCTAGTGTGGAGCTGTGCATTCACACAAGAGGAGTTGCGCCATGACACTGAAAAACCTGTTCGCCATTGCCCTGGGAAGCCTCATGCTAATCACCGCCGGCCATTCACTGGCCGATCGCGACGACCGCCGTGGCTATCGTGGCGACCACCGGGCAGAGTACCGCGGAGACAAGGGCTGGCAGCACCCGCGCAAGCGCTACTCGACGCACGGCTATCGCCATCAGAAGTGGCGCAATGAGCATCGCCGTCACTGGCGGCATCACCGCGGCAGAGGCGTGCGCATCAACCACGGCTACCGCTACCGCCCCGATTACACGGGCATCATCGGCGGCGCGCTGATCGGGTCAGCAATCACTCACTCACTGCATGACACCTTTGATGGAGGGCGCGCCCGCGGAAGAGCAGGCACTGTGAGCGGATGCTATCGCCTTGAGCGCCTCGGCGGCGGCCGCGAGCGCCGCGTGGACTTACCCCTGTCCTGGTGCCATTGACCCACGCTGGGGGGGGATGAACCCGGCGCCAGCTGCGTTATACTCCGCCCATGGGCAGCATATTTGCCGACACCGTCGGCCTCTTCCGTTTCTGGCTCAGGGTCTTCGGCCGCGCCGGGCAACACTGGCTGGAAAGCCAGGCGTTCATCTACGCCGCGGCGCTCGCCTTCTTCACTGTATTCTCCATCGCACCCGTCATGATCGTTGCGGTCACTGTCGTGGGCCTGGTGCTCGGCGAAAAGGCCGCGGAAGGTCAGATCATGGATCAGCTGCAGGACACCATCGGTCCCGAGGCAGCGGGGATAGTGCAGACTGCAGTCGTCAACTCGCAGATCGATCAGAGCGGTCTGATTCCCAGCCTGATCGGAATCGCGGCGATCATTCTCGGCGCCACCACCGTCTTTGCCCAGATGCAGCAGTCCCTCAATGCGATATGGGATGTCGCTGCGCGGCCGTCGCGCAACAGTGCGCTGATGTACATTCGCAGCCGCGTACTGTCGCTGACCATTGTCCTTGCGATTGGCTTCATCCTGCTGGTGTCGCTTCTGATGAGCGTTGCCCTGCGTGCGGTAATGACCTTCGCTGAACAGTGGCTCCCGGTACCGGGATTTCTGCTGATCGGTCTTGAACTGGCGCTGTCCTTCGGCGTCATCACGCTGCTGTTCGCCGCCATGTTCCGCATTCTCCCCGATGTCATTCTTGGCTGGAAGGACGTGCTCATCGGCGGCGCGATCACCGCGGCCCTGTTTACCCTGGGTCGATCGCTGATCGCCCTGTATCTCGCAAATACGGCCACCGCATCCACCTATGGCGCCGCCGGCTCCCTGGTGGTATTACTATTATGGGTGAACTATTCCTCCCTGATATTGCTGTTCGGTGCAGCATTCACGCGCGCCCAGCTTGAAGCGCGCGGCGGCACAATACGGCCCAAGGCCACGGCCGTGCGTGTGCACCGGCAACTTCTGGAGGACAGCCCACCGCCGGAGGCAGCCTGATACCGCCGGCCAACAACACCACAAGCAGAGAGGTAATCGACATGAGTGACAGCAGCCGCAAGGAATTCATCGAAAAGCTCAAGAGCCAGCTGGATGACATCGATGCTCACATGGACAGAATCGAAAAGCGGGCCGACGAGCTTGAGGGCGAGGCGCGCAAGGAATACGAAAAGCGCCTGAACGATCTGCGCGAAGAGCGGCGAACCGCACAGAAACGCATCGACGATGCGCGCTCGGCCGGCGAGGAGCGATGGCAGGAAATCAAGGACGATGCCGAACACGCCTGGAAGGCCCTCGGCAACTCCATCAATTATTTCAAGTCACACTTCAAGTGACATCCACTGACTGACGCTCACTTGCGGGCGCGATGACCCGGATCGGGACAGACCAAAAAAGCCTGATCCTACACCCGTCGCGCCCGGATCATCGGGATCAATACAGGAATAGCGAGCGGCGACCTCCGGGCCGCCTCACTGGGCCGGCGTCCGTGCCACGTTGACGTCCTGCTTGTAATCGTCACGGGTCGCAATCAGGGAAAAATGCGGACGCCAGCGCTCCTGCACATAACCTTCCGGCAAGAGCGCAATTCCGTAGTCCGTCCAGCGTCCGGACCTCGCATAGACAAACTCCCGGTTCGCCAGCGACGCCAGCACCGCATCGGGTTCCCCGAGCAATCCGGTAATCCAGTCCCGATAGGCGGCCTGCTCCAGCCAGGTGCGGTAGGTCCGCAGAGAGAGGGTCGTGCCGACGAAAAGACCGCCGGGGCTGAGAATTCGCGCAATCTCGGAAACATAGAAATGATGCGCGGCCTCGGACAGGTGTGAAAACACGGAATTGGCAATCACGACAGCGAAACTGGCGTCTGCAAATGGCAGCCTGTCGCCGCTTTCCATGCGCAGAAACTCGATGCCGGGGAGCTGCGTAGCACCGGCGTCGACGAGACGGTCATCCACATCCACGGCCGTGATGGCCTCGGGGGGCAGCGAGCGCAGCAGCAGGCGCGTGATCCGACCCCACCCCGCACCAAAATCCAGCAGACGCCCTGTGGTGCCGGGGTGCGCCATCAGCGTTTCGTCGAAAATCCGATAAAAGTCGGCGGCACCGCGCATGGTCTCGGCATTGGCCTGGCTATTGGTAAGTCGCTGGATATCCTCCGTGGGAAAGGCCGGCAGTCCGAGCGGATTCTCTCCGCTGGCCGCAAACTGCACGAATGCCTCGCACCAGGCATCCCTGCGCATGCTACGGGCGTATTGATGCAATTTCCCGAGATCTGCCATCGATGAAGCCCTCCCTTATGGTGTCAGGTCCGATTCGGACCTGACACCACCGGTCAATTTCTACCCATCCTGAAGCATGGCGCGCAGACCGCGACTGAGGCTGGCAACCTGTTCGTAACCGGCGTCACGCAGAATCGAGACCGCCAGCGAAGAGCGCCGTCCGGAGCGACACAGGGCAACAACGGGCTTGCCTGTCGGCACGTCGTTCAGTCGGTCCCGCAGCTCCGCCAGGGGAATGTGCACATCAACCAGTGTCTGCGCGAGGGGACAGTCACGGACCTCATCGGGAAGGCGGACATCGAGGACAGTTACACTGTCGAGGTGCAGCTCAAGCCACTCCTCGTCGATCTCCGGCACTCCCGAGTAGGTAAGGCGAATATCTCCCCAGTCGGGCCGATTCGGCAGCTCACCGTCCTCCGGGGCGCCGCTGCGCAGGTTGGCGGGCACTGCCTCATCGATCAGCTTGGGATGCGGCAGCTTCATGGCGTTCATGTATTCCACAAAATCGGTCTCGTTAGCGCCGGCGCCGACCCTGGCATTGAAGTGTTTCTCTTCACCAATCGAGCTGACGTTGCGCCCCTGGTAATCGTGCGCTGGGTAGACCCGGCAGCTGTCGGGCAGGCTGAACAGTCTCTCGGTAATCGAGGCATACAGCCGGCTGGCGCTGCCCTGCTGGAAGTCGCTGCGCCCGCAGCCCCGAATCAGCAGGGTATCCCCGGTGAACACCCGGCTTTCATCAGCGGTGACAAAACTCATGCAGCCATCGGTATGGCCCGGCGTGGCAATACAGCGCAATTGCACGCCCTCAACGCCACAGATCTGGCCGTCGTCGAGAGGCAGCGTGACGTTACTGGCATCGATCGCTCTGGCGGAGGCGATATCGCAGCCCGTCTCCCTGCGCAGCACCCAGGCGGCGGTAACGTGGTCCGCATGGGCGTGGGTATCGATGACCAGCCGCAGGCGCAGCCCGAGCTCGTCAATCAATGCCAGATCGCGCTGCACCTGGGCAAACACGGGATCAATCAGCAGGGCCTCCAGCGCCTCTTCATCGGCCAGCAGGTAAGTGTACGTGGAGGACGTACTGTCAAACAGCTGTCGAAAAATCATCAGTGACCTCGCTATCCGGTAATCCAGAAAACCGCGCCAGGGGCTGGCTACAAACCGCCGTGCCCGCTAAGCTGCCGCCGTGATGGTACATCGTCAGCGCCAGTGTACCGCGTCGAGACGCTGTTTTTGCGTGTGCAGATTCCCGACAGGGAGTGAAAGGAGGCAGACCCATGAAAACCGTCCATGACCTGGTTGCCGAGGCCAAATCACAGGTCCCCGAAACCTCGCTGGAGCAGTGTGACAGCGCCATCCGGGAGGCTGACCTCCTGATCGACGTGCGCGAGCCGGATGAGTTTCACGCCGGGCATCTGTCGGGTGCCATCAACATTCCCCGGGGCCTGCTGGAATTCAAGTTGAGCAATGATCCGGATTTCGAGGATCGTGGCCTCAAGGTTGTGCTTTACTGCAAGAACAGCGGCCGTTCGGCGCTGGCCGGAGCGGCCATGAAAAGCATGGGTTACGCCCACGTCCAGTTTATCGCCGGCGGCATTGACGCATGGCAGGAAGCCGGACACCGGGTGGTAACGCCGGCGCTGCCCGATTTCGATTAGGCGTAAGTCCCCGCCGGGGTCAGCTGGCTCTGCCGCGCCACGCGCCGTTCCACCGCCTGCGCGAAGACATCATTGCTGCCACACAGCAGCGTAAAGTGGTTTTTCGCCCGCGTCACCGCGGTGTAGACCAGCTCCCGGGTCAGCACCGGCGACAGCAATTCCGGCATCACCAGCGCGGTGTGCGCAAACTCAGACCCCTGCGACTTGTGCACGGTCATCGCGAATACCGTCTCGATGCGCTGGAGTCGGCTGGGCAGGACCCAGCGCACACGGCCGTCGCCCGAGGAGAAGGCAACCCTGAGCGTCAGGCCGCGTCCGGGGGCGCCGAACTCCACCGGTGCCTGCAGCGCGATGCCCACATCGCCGTTCATCAGTCCAAGACCGTAGTCGTTTCCGGTGACCAGAACCGGGCGCCCCTCGTACCAGTGACTGTCGACCGCAGTCCTGGCGATAAGGCCCTCCTGCTCCAGCTCCCGCTCAATCCGCGTATTCAGGGCCGCAACGCCATGAGGCCCGCTGCGCAGGGGTGTCAGCAGCTGGAATCCAGCGTGGGCCTCGAGCACCGAGAGCGCCCAGCGGTCCCAGTCGTCTCGCACCGCCTGCGCGGCCGGACGCGTAGAGGATGACTGCCCCCGAATAACGCCCAGGTAATGGCTGTAGCCACCGGCGGCGTCATGCCGCCGTCCATGGATTGCCAGAGCGGCCAGTCGCTCGCCGTCGAGGGCCAGTCGCTGCACATCGGCAAAGCCCTCATCCGCCAGCACCGCCATTGCCCGGGCGCTGTCACCGACGTTTACCGCACGGGCCAGCTCGCCAATACCGCTGCGGTCATCAAAGCGGAACGAGTGGCGCAGCATTGCCACCGCCTGATCCAGCGGGAGGCCCTCGCTGTCCTGCCACTCGGGCCCGACCGCCCAGCCGCTGGCAGCCTGTAGCCAGCGCGCCAGCTCTGGACGGTAATGCGCGGCCTCCGCCCGGGCGCAGAGACTCCCGAGGACCGCGCCCGCCTCGACAGAGGCCAGCTGATCCTTGTCGCCGAGCAGCACCAGTCGGGCACGCGCCGGTAAAGCCGCGAGCAGCGCTGACATCATCTCGATGTCGATCATCGAGGCCTCATCCACCACGACCACATCCACCGACAGGGGGTTGAACCGGTGGTGCTTGAAGTGACGGGTATCCGGCCGCGCCCCCAGCAAGCGATGCAGGGTAGTGACATCGGACGGAATGGACTCGCGCACCTGCTTCGTCCGCGGCAGATCGAGTTCCGCCAGCTGACCCACCTGGCCACTGATCGCCTCATTCAGGCGCGCCGCTGCCTTGCCGGTGGGGGCCGCAAGCCGGATGCGCAGGGGCGCCTCGCCGCTCTCGAGGGCGAGCACCTGCAGCAGCGCAAGCAGCCGGATGACCGTGGTGGTCTTGCCCGTGCCCGGGCCGCCGGTGATAACGGTAAAGGCGGAGCGCGCACCCAGGGCGCAGGCCAGTTTCTGCCAGCGAGCGGGTTCGGCTCTGGGGTCCGTGAGCGGAAACAGGCGGTCGAGCACCGCGCGCAGTGTCTCCGCGTGGACCTCTGTCGAAGCCGCGAAACGCGCCGCCAGCGCCTGCGATACCTGCGCCTCATGCCGCCAGTAGCGACGCAGGTAGAGCCGGTGATTGTCGAGCACCAGCGGTTCACTGCCCTCGCCCTCACCCACCGCGGTCCAGTCCCGCAGTCGCGACTCCCAGGACGCGGGCATGAGGCTCAGCAACGCATCGGGAGGCGGCGGATCTTCCTTTGCGGAGCTGTGGCCGACAGTCACGGCGATCAGCTCGCGGGGTTGCCGGCGCGCGTGATCGAGGTCCAGCAGCAAATGTCCCTGCCCGGCCTGGAAACTGACCATGACGGCTGCCAGCAGACAGGCAGCATCCCCGTCTGGCGCCAGCGCGAACAGGCGATGCGCCAGGGCAGCATCCAGATCGCGGACCCAGCCCGCCTCCGCCCAGGCGAACACCAGCAGGAGAAGCGCCTCGGGGTCTTCCAGCAGGTGTTCAGAATCCCGCAGCGTTTTCCGGTCACTCATGCCGTACATTCCCCCGCCGCCGTGCAGGACCCGGCGCCCGCGAGGCAGTCGTCCAGCGCCTGTATGACTGCCAGTGACGGCTTGATCGTGACCACGCCCCGTGAGGGCGCATCAATCCCCCGCAGGAACACCAGCATGGCGCCGCCGACATGCCGATCATAGTCGTAGGACTCGCCCAGGGAATGCCGCAGATGGCGATGCAGGGCAATCAGGTAAATCGCCAGCTGCAGGTCGTAACGCTTATCCAGCAAGGCAGTCTGCATGGCTTCCGCATGATAGGCGCTGTCGTCGACGCCCAGCCAGGTGGACTTCCAGTCGATAACGTAGAAGCGACCCTCGTGTTCCGCCAGCAGATCGATAAAGCCCTTCATCAGGCCATTGAGCCGCTGCTCGCCAAGCGGCGGTCGTGGCGCGCCGGAGAACAGCTGCGCCTGCAGCAGTCTGTCCACGGCCGGCGTTGTGGCATCTGTCGTGGCAAACCAGAAGTCAGGCTCGGCGCGGTAGCGGGACAGATGCGCGAGCGTCGGCCCGTTTTCCCCTGACGGTGCCAGCGGCGTGGTCAGCCATGCCTGCATGCCGTGATGCAGGGCCTGGGCATGCGCGTCCCAGCCGCGCTTGCGAAGGCGCTCAGCTATCTGCGCGAGGAGAGGCCCGTCTTCCAGGGCGCGATCGAAGCCGCGATCCGCCAGATCCTCCAGCACACCGTGCAGAAAAGTACCGGGCTCGGGGCCGCGGGGAAAGGCATGCAGCGAGCCCGGCGCGGGGGTCTGTGGCTCGTCCTGCCCTCGCGGAGACAGCGGCGTCTCACGCTCGTCGTCGCGAACCTCGGCATCGGCGGTCTCCGGCGCACGTTCCAGCCCCAGGTAGCGCAGCGCCGAGTAGCTGGCAATCCACCAGGGCTTGAAGGAGGTATGCCCCGGCAGCCGGGCCGCCTTGCCGACAGGCGGCGCTGCGCCGGTCTCATGCACCGTGTCGGTACTGCCGCCCTCCTCCAGGTGAATATCCGCACAGTGTTCAGCCTGGGCAAGCCAGCAGGCACGCAGACTCTGCAGATCGGGGATCTTCTCGCCGCCCGCCAGCAGATAGCCCAGCGCCGACTTGTGCAGGGTTGCCGTTCTGCTCGGGCCCACCGCCAGCGGTGCCAATCCGATAAAAGTGGCATGCCGGGCGCGGGTCAGCGCCACATACAGCAGGCGCACCTCCTCAGACAGGCGCTCATCGTCCGCTCGCTGAAAACCCTCGGGGGCCAGTTCCTTTTTCGCCGCAAGTTCGAGGAACGGACGATGATCGACATGGTACAGCGGACTGCCATAGCGCGCGTCGACCTCACGGTAAGTGCACAGGAAGGGGAGAGCCACGACCGGATACTCCAGCCCCTTGGACTTGAAGATGGTCACCACCTGAATCAGCTCGGCATCGCTTTCCAGGCGCAGCACCTGCTCGTCAGCGCCCGGCTCGGCAATGTGCCCGGCGAGCAGGCGGATAAGCGCATGGTCACCATCGAGACTGTCGCTGGACTGCTGGGCCCACTCGGCGAGATGCAGCAGGTTGGTCAGCGCTCGCTCCCCCTGCTCGCGACCCAGCAGGGACTCGGGCACATGAAAATCATGCAGCAGCCGACGCAGTGCCGGCAGTACGCCGCGACGCTGCCAGAGCTGACGATAATGGATGAAGCGCGCCTGTGTGTCTTCAAAGGCCATCTCATCCCGCTGCAGCGCATCCAGCCAGCCGAGAGAGCGTCCCAGCGTGGCGGTGGCAAGCGCGACCCGCAGCAGCGCGGGATCCTCGGGGCTGGCCATGGCCCGAAGCCAGTGGTGCAGATCCCGGGCCTCCGGGGTTGCGAAGACGCTATCCCGATCAGACAGATAGACACTGGCCAGCCCGCGGGCGGCGAGAGCCTCGCGAATGGCCTTCGCCTCCTTGCGATCGCGCACCAGGACGGCAATGTCCCCTGCCTTCAGGGGCGTGACGCCGTCCCCATCCCGCGCCAGGAATCCGCTCCTCCGTGCCTGCGCCTGGTTTAGCCAGCCGGCAATGCGGTTGGCACAGTGGCGGGCAGCCTCGCGCAGGTAAGCCTGCTTGTTGAAGCAGGCAAGATCACCGTCGCCGGCCAGCAACCAGCCGGTCATGGCGGGAGCGGGCTCTCCGTCGAGCAGCAGTTGCTCGTCGCGGCCGTTGGCATCCACGGGATGAAAGGGCAGCGGATTCCCGTCCGGGTTATCAGGCTCGGCAAAGCGGAAGGCTGCCCGCGGGTACGCGCTCTCCGCCTGGAGGAACAGCTGATTGACGGCACGCACTGCCCCTGCACTGGAGCGGAAATTCCTGCCCAGGGTGTGATGGCAGCCCCGGGTGGCCTCCCGCGCCGCGAGGTAGGTGTGAATATCGCCACCGCGGAAGCCGTAGATCGCCTGCTTGGGGTCGCCGATGAGGATCAGAGCCGCGTCCGGCGCGGCGCTGCCAATACCGTAGATACGCTGGAAAATCCGGTACTGCGCCGGGTCCGTGTCCTGGAACTCATCGATCATGGCCACGGGAAACTGCGTACGGATGCGCCGCGCCAGCGCCTCGCCCGCGTCACTGTCGAGAGCGCCGGCCAGCCCGCGGATCATGCCGTCAAAGCCCATCTGCGCCCGCGCCTCCAGCTGCGCCGCCAGGCGCTGGCCTACCCAGTCCCTGGCCTCGGCGAGAACGGCGGGCTGCAGCTCACGCTGGGCCAGCTCCCCTGCGGCCTGTTGCTCGTGCCAGGTCTGCAGCGCGTCGAACAGCGCCAGCGCTGGCAGCACGCCCCCTTTTTTCAGCCTGAAACGCTCCCGCGCCAGCTTCTGCACAAAAGGCGACTCCTCCAGCGCGTGCTGCCCGGCGCCCCACTCGGAGAGCTCGGCCAGCCAGCCCGCAAAGGTCTCATCACGGTTCACTCCCCTGAAGGTCGTGCCATTCATGACGCCGCGCAGATCATGCAGGGTGCGGTGAATCTCATCCGCGGCCTGACGGTAGGCGTCACGGGCGTCTGCCTCTGCAACACGCAGCGCCTCACGGCTGAGTGCCGCGCGGGCCAGGAGACTGTCGAGGTCTCCGGCGGCAAGCGGCTCGCCGGCGGAGACCAGCGTGGCTTCCTCGCGCTGCAGCAGCCGGCGCAGCTGCGAATGCAGCCCCTGAGGCGAGCCAAACAACCCCACCATGACGGCAGCGAGGGGTTCACTGAGGGGATAGACCCGGCTGCGCCAGTAGTCGGTGACGGCTTCCAGGGTCGGTCCGTTCAGGTCCGTGACGATCTCCTGGCGGAACAGCTTGCCGCTGTCGAAGGCGTGCTCCTTGAGCATACGCTGGGTCCAGCTGTGGATGGTCGAAATAGCGGCGTCGTCCATCCACTCCGCCGCCAGCTGCAGGCTGCGGGCACAGCGTGGCCAGGCCTCCCGGGCATAGTCGGCGCGCAGCCCGGCCAGCAATGGGTCCCTGTCGACCAGGCCGTCGTTCCCGTCCTCTGCCCGAAAGGCCTCGGTTGCCTGCACCAGACGCTCGCGAATGCGGTCGCGCAGCTCCAGACTGGCCGCCTCAGTGAAAGTCACGACCAGAATCTCCGGCGGCACCAGCGGTCTGCTGAAGCCATCGCCGTGGGGCGAGGCGTCGCTGTCGGACTGCCCGTGGCCCAGCACCAGTCGCACGTACAACAGCGCGATGGTGAAGGTCTTGCCGGTACCGGCACTGGCCTCGATGAGCTGACTGCCCGTCAGCGGCAGATCCAGAGCAATGGCTCGCTCGGGTGACGACATCATTGGTCTTCCTCCTGCACGACACCCACCCAGGCGCAGACATCGGCGTAAAGCTCCAGGCTGGCGGCGACGAACCCCGGCGCCTGCACCAGCGCCTCGAGGGTCGGGTACTCCCTCACCAGCAGCGGCGTGCGCTCGCACAGCTGCTCGTAGCTCTTGTCCCAGGACGCTCGCAGGCGACTGTCAGCCAGCAGGGAATCGACATGCCAGCCGTCCGGCCCAGGGTCGGGGAATTGCCCCAGCGCAGCGAACGCAAGTTCGGGGTGCGTCGGCGCAGGCCGCTGCATTCCCTGCAGCCAGCGGCCCATCAGCCGATCCAGTCGCTCCGCGGCCTGTGCTTCCGGCATGCCGCGCAGCACCAGCGTACCGCCAGAAGAAATCAGGTGTGTCGCGGCGCCCGGGTACAGCAGCTGCAGGGCAAGGTGGGCCGGCCACTGCTTGAGAATCTGCATCCAGTGCCGGTCCCGGCCGCGGTTGATGGAGCTGGTCAGCAACACAATGCGGGCAACGGTTTCCCGATCCGCGGAGACATGCAGGTCGCCCAGGGTGTCTTCCAGCACCAGGCAGCGCTCGGCGCCCTCCCAGGGCAGGGTAAGCTCATGACGAACGAGGGGCGTCAGCGGCAGATGCCCGGGATAGGCGGCGAGGCAGTCGCGATAGCTCTCCAGTGCGACGGGTAGCGGCTGAAGCAGTGTTCTGCGAACCGCGGGGCCAACCGGGACGGGCGGGTAGTCCCCGGCACGCTGACGCTGCTCCACCCGCCGCGCGAGCAGATCCGGCATATCCACGTCCTCGCCCTGGGCCAGCCGCTGCCCCAGCGGCTGCAGCAGGGCATCGAGCTGCTGCCATTTGTCCAGCCCCTCAAAGGCAAAGGGCTCCTCATCCTGCGCCAGAATATCGTCGTCGCGCACATGGGTGGAAAGCCGCTGCTGGAACAGCGCCGTGACCGGGTCACGCAGGAAACCCGACAGCTGGGCGAGTGTCACGTCCACCTCCGGCCACCAGGGCGGGAGGGCCGTGCTTTCCGGCTCCGGACCTGCCTGCGTCGAGTCCTCACTGCGCAGCCCCTGCCATTCCCTGGCGTAGGTAAACAGCGCGGAATCTGCGCGGAAATAACCGTCACCGAAGGGCTGCAACGGGTGCTCGGTAGTGATTGCCGGCAGCAGCTCGCCGGCCGGCCGCCCTGGCGCCAGCCGCCAGCCCTTGTCGAGGTGATCGCGCAGCTGCCCGACCAGCACGCTGGGCGGCTGCTCGCTGTTGTCCTTCACGCTGCGCCCGCACCAGCTGATGCTGAGCCGCTCCCGGGCGGACAGCAGCGCCTCGAGGAACAGGTAGCGGTCGTCGTCGCGCCGCGAGCGGTCGCCGGCGCGGTAGTGCTCGCGCAATGCCATAAGGTCGAAATCCACGGCGTCCGTGCGGCGCGGATAGGCACCATCGTTCATCCCGAGCAGATAGATTTGGCGAAAGGGAATGGCCCGCATGGGCATGAGGGTGGCAAAGGTGACGCGACCCATCAGGAAGCTTCGCGACAGCTGCGGTTCATCGATGCGCTCGAGCCAGCTCTCGCGCACCACCGCCAGTGACAGGGGCTCGAGCACCCCCGCCTCCTCGATTTCCGACTGCCAGGCATCGAGGGCGCTCCTGATCTGTGCCAGCATGCCCTGCTCCGCCGCGGACACCGGCTCGAGGGTCATCTCCAGCATGTCCCGGAGCGTGTCGCCCCAGTCCGCAGCGCTCTGGGGCTGCTGCAGTCGCTGGCGCAGTTCATCGAGGACGAGAATCAGCCGATACAGTGGACCGACAAGCGCCGCATCCAGTCCCGCCACCTCGTCGTAGGGCACGATGGCCGCCCAGTCATCGCCGTTTTCGGCGGCTTCCCCGACAGCGTAGCCCATGAGCATCCGCGCCAGCCCGAAGCGCCAGCTGTGCAGATCGTCATGTCGTGGCAGATCCAGCTCGCTGCGCTGGTCGGCGTCAAGGCCCCAGCGCACGTTGGCGCCGCGTATCCAGCGCTGCAGCACCGGCAGGTCGCTCTCTCCAAGGCCGAAGCGCTGGCGCAGTGGCGGAATATCCAGCAGGTCGAGAATCTCACTGGCGCGAAAACGCAGCGTCGGCAGCGACAGCAGCGTTTCCAGCGCCACCAGCATGGGCTGCCGATGGCGCTGCTGCTGATCCGCCACGTGGTAGGGCACGTGGCGTGCATCCTCCCGGCCGAACTGACCAAAGACCGCATCAATCGAGGGCGCGTAATCGTTGATGTCCGGCACCATGACCATGATGTCCCGGGGCTGCAGCGAGGCGCTGTCCGCAAAGGCCGCCAGCAGTTGATCGTGCAGCACCTCCAGTTCGCGCTGGGGGCTATGGCAACGATGGAAGCGTATCGAGAGATCCCGCTCTGTATCCACCGCCGGCCAGGTGTCGCGGGTTTCCGCCAGCGGACGCAGCTCCAGGATATCGTCCTGCAGCTGGCCCAGCAGAAAGTCTGTGGACGGCGGCTGAAACCAGTCGACCGGCTGCTGCAGGCTCGCCATCGCCTGGACGTCGGTGCTGTCATATTCCGCCAGAAGCTGCAGGTAATCGCGCCCCTGCTTGCCCCAGGCGGCCAGCAGCGGATGCGCGTGCAGATGCAGCGACTCCGGATTGAGGTGCAGGTTCTCGGGCATGCCGCGACGGCGCTGCTGTCGGTGGTAATACCGCAGCACCTCACGGGTCTCGATAATCTCTCCCCAGAAATGCTGGCAGGGATTCAGCAGACAGAGAACCACCTCGCTGACGCCAGACAGCGCCGTGAGCACCTCCAGCACCTGCTGCGGCAATGAGGAAATGCCGAACACCACAACCCGCGGCGGCAGGCGGGGCGGGCGCTTTTCCAGCCGCGCAGCACCGGCCAGGAAGCGGCGATGCACAGCACCGCGGTGAGTACTCGCCAACTCCGCTCCCAGGGTATCGCCGAGCATTCGCCACAGCGCCGGCTGCCAGCACTGCTCTGCGGGGACCGGGATTTCGCGGTTGCCGGGCAGGCTCAGGACATCGCGCCCGGCCTCCCAGGCGTTCAGCCAGTCGGCCCGGTACACCTGGTACTGATCGAACAGGTCCGCCAGTCGTTCCGCAAGCTGGTAGTGCCTGCGCTGCTCATCGTCCTCGCGTAGATAGTGCGCCAGCGGCGCGAACCGCGGATCACCCAGTGCCTTTGGCAGCAGCGCCAGCAGCCGCCAGCGCAGCCGCGTCTTGTCGTAGGGGGAGGTTGCCGGCACCACTCCTGGCCCCTCAACGGCCTCGATCACACTGCGGTAGACCTCCCACTGAAAGCGGGCCGGCAGCATGACATCGGTGCCCAGGCAGATGCCGCGACCGGGCCGGCCCTGCCGCTCGCCGAAGGAGATTTTCAGCCACTGGGCGATGCCGTTGCTCTGCACCAGGAACACCGTGCGGTCGAGCGGATGTAGCGGGTGGCGATTGAGCCATCCGAGGGCCAGCTCGAGCAGGTCCTCGGTGCGGTTGCTCTGCAGGACGATCAGGCCGTCGTGGGGTGATGGGGCAGGGTCGGTCACTCGGTGCGTTTCCTTTGTCCGACAGAGACAGCACCGACGCGTGAAGCGGTGGCCTCAGTCACAGGTATCAGCGGTGGACTTTACGTGACTTGCCAGAGGAAGACAGCCGTGACTGTCTTCACAGGTACACTTTTCAGGCAGGTGTGGGCGGGAAGCGGCGCCGCGTTTTCATAGACGTGGCGCAGAACGCTCAGAAGCGCCGCGTGATCGACATGAGAACAAACAGCTGCGTCTTGTCCTCCACCACCGGGCTGTCTGCCGCGTTGTCGATCAGCCGCGAGGCGCGGGCGATGCCGGTCCAGCGCCAGCGCGACTGTCCCACCGGCAGGGTCAACAGCCCCTGCAGACCCAGGCGTTCCAGTCCCGCTCCCGCCGTGTACTGCGGCAGACCCGAGGACACGGACTCCGCCGGGGTGATCGCGAACAGGCTGTCCTTGTAGCTGCTGTCGCCCAGGCGCAGCACCGGACCTACCGCGTAGAAGCCCCCCGCGCTCCCCACCCGTCCACGGCGCGCCGCACTGAGATCCAGGTACATCCCCTCGTGTCCGCTGCCGATGTCCTGTGCCAGCGTCGCGTTGGCCGTCCACTGACGACCGCCGGTTTCGACGGACAGCCGCGCCTCTGTGGCAATGTTGACTTCCTTCAGCCCGGGTATGTCGTCATTGCGGACGTTGAAGCCGGGGGCGATGGATGCCGCAATGTTGAAAAAGCGACCGCTGGTGAAATCGCGATTGCGATGCAGATAACCGCCGATTCCCTGTGGGATATTGGCGAAAAAGCGGGTGCCCTTGTCGTCGAGATAGCGAAAATCAAAATAGGGCACCGGAAACAGCCGGTAATCGGCCCCTCCAACCGACTCCGGATTTACAATCACACCAATGCCAAGCTCCGTCTGCCACCCGGTGGGACCTGCACCGCGCTGCTCTGGCACGCCAGCGGCCGCCGCCTTGCTGCTCTCGGGGGGCTGGGCCCGGGAGACCGGCACCAGAGCCAGAGTCAATAACAGCGCAGACAGAATCAGCGAGACAGGGCAAAAGCGGAGCATGACGATGCACTCTTGGGGTTTGAGCACTTTACGCCTGCACCGAGACGACGGTTCATTGTCCGACGCAGGGGATTCATCTAGCGTGTAGACTGGCATTAATTTGTCCGTTGTTGATGCCGCCATGAGAAAACTTCGCCTGCCCCTGCTCATCCTCGTGCTTGCCGTCGGCCTGTTTTTCGCACTCGCGCCGCGCATGGTCGAGAACAGCATGAACCGTGTGCTGCCCCACGCGCCGACGCCGATTACGCCGGAGGGCGCAGCTCTGCACGCTGACCTGACCGTCGGTGACCTGCACACCGACAGCACCCTCTGGCGCCGGGACCTCACAGAGCGCAGCGAACGCGGACACGTGGACCTGCCGCGCCTGCGCGCGGGCAACGTCGCGCTGCAGGTCTTCACGTCCGTGACCCGTACGCCAGCCGGCCTGAACTATGAAAGCAACAGCACCGATGCCAGGGACAACATCACCTTGCTGGCACTGGCCCAGCGCTGGCCGCCACAAACCTGGGGCAGCCTCACGGAACGCGCCCTCTACCAGGGCGGGAGGATTGCGGCCATCGCCGACGCCGAACCCGAAACCCTGATGCTGCTGCGCGGTTCCGCCGACGTAGCCAGGCTGCTTGAACAACGCGACGCCGGCGCACAGACCGTGGGCGCCCTTCTCGGGATCGAGGGCGCCCATGCCCTCAACGGCGACCTCGCCAGCATCGATCGTCTCTACGGCGCTGGCTTCCGCATGTTCGGACTGCACCACTTCTTTGACAATGCGCTGGGCGGCTCGCTTCACGGCACGGGCGGTGAGGGGCTTTCGGATTTCGGCAAAGCGGTCGTCCAACGCCTTGAAGAGCGCGGAGCTATCATCGACGTGGCACATTCCTCACCCCAGAGCGTGCGCGATGTACTGGCCCTGACGACGCGGCCACTGGTCGTCAGCCATACAGGGTTTCAGGGCCATTGCCCGACGCCGCGGAACATTGACGACGCGCTCATGCGCGAGATCGCCGCCGCTGGCGGTCTTATCGGGGTCGGCTTCTGGGATGCTGCCGTCTGCGACGTATCTCCCGCGGGTATCGCCGCCGCTATTCGTTACGGTGTTGCGCTGGTGGGCGAGGATCACATTGCCCTGGGGTCGGACTACGATGGCGCGACGACCGTGCCTTTCGACGTTTCCGAGCTTGCTGTGCTGACAGATACCCTGCTGCAGGCAGGCATGGCAGAGTCGACCATCCGCAAGGTCATGGGCGGCAATCTGTCACGCTTTCTCACGGAAAACCTGCCGCAATAGTGCCCACCCCGGGAGGCCCGCGAGGAGCGGCCTGGCAGCTAGACGCCCGCAACAGACCGTTGTCCCGCTGGTGGTCCGAGGTACCGTCGGAATGGGTGCGGTACCGCCTTGTCAGCCTCCTGCCTGGATGCTAAGCCTGTCAGGATAGTCACGAAACGTATCGGGGGATCGTCCCCATGAACAAGCGATTACTAACGCTCCGGAGACAACCAGATGCCAGATAGCGCGACATTCGATCGCTCGCTGCTCCGGGCCATCCAGGAAGCGTCGCCGGACGGCATACTGGTCGTCGACGGCCAGGGCCGGGTTGCCTCCTTCAACCGGCGCTTCCTCGAGATCTGGCGGATATCCGGGGAACAAATGGCCTCATCGAGCGCCCGGAAAGGCGGTGCAGAGAGGGACAGCGGGATTCTTCCCGAGGCGGCGGAAAAGGTGGCGGATAGCGAAGGATTCATCCGCAGGATTCGTGAGCTGTATGCGAACCCGCAGTTGAGCGACCACTGCGAGATCGAGCTCAAGGATCAGCGAACCCTGGAGCGACACTCCGTCGGGCTGCGCGATGACAGTGGCGAGTATCTGGGCCGGGTGTGGTTTTTCCGCGATATCACCGCACGCAAGTCCGATGAGGCCGCGCTGCGCCATCTCGCCATGCACGACTCCCTGACCGGGGTAATGAACAGAAACCAGTTCTTCGAACGCGCGGGCGAGGAGCTGCGGCGCGCGCAACGCTACCGGAAACCGCTGGCCATGCTGATGCTGGACCTCGATCACTTCAAGAGGATCAACGATGTGCACGGGCATGGCGCGGGAGATGCCGTGCTGACGACAACCTGCCAACTCTGGATGAGTGAATTGCGCAGCGTCGACCTACTGGCGCGCATCGGCGGTGAGGAGTTTGCCCTGCTCATGCCGGACAGCCCGCTGAGCGCTGCGCAGGTGGCCGCAGAGCGCCTGCGGGCGCTGACCAGCGCTGCGGTTGTTACGTTCCAGGACCGGGAGATCCGATTTACCGTCAGCGGCGGCATTGCGATGGTGGATCCTGATGATTCAACCATCGAGGCCGCACTGCACCGGGCCGACCTGGCGCTTTACCGGGCCAAGAAAGCCGGCAGGAATCGAATGGAGATCGCACCCGATCCGCCAGGGGGCGAGGATGCCGCGCCTGACTGATTTTTTGCTGTCGTTCATGATCAGCGAGGACATTTGCGCCCGTCTCCGTTAACTTACCGGTTCCATCCAGCTTTTGCAGGGACACCACGATGATGACAAGGTCTTTCAACAGTCGCCCCCCAGCGGGCCCTGGGGTTGCGGGACTGGCTCTGTGTGCCGTTTTGCTCAGCGCCTGCGGCGGGGAGTCGCGGGACGAAACGGCCAGTCAGGCCATGCCGCCAGCGGCGGGCGTTGAGGCGGGCGCCGACCAGAGAGCGCTGGATGTCGGACTGGCCGCCCTCTCCGCCGACCGCGCGCTGACCCGCATCAACACACTGGCATCGGACGAATTCGGTGGTCGCCAGCCCGGCACGCAGGGCGAGGAACTGACGCTGAACTACCTCGTCGAGGAATTCCGCGCCATGGGACTGGAGCCGGGCAATCCCGACGGCAGCTACCTGCAGAAAGTGCCCCTGGTCGGCATCACCGCAGACCCATCCATGCAGCTGACCCTGTCCCATGAAGACAGCCAGCTGACACCTTCCTATGGCGATGACTACGTGGCCTGGACCTCCCGCGTGACCGATACCGTCAGCGTCGACGCCGAGCTGGTATTCGCCGGCTACGGGGTGCAGGCACCAGAATTCGACTGGGATGACTTCAAGGATGTCGACGTGCGCGACAAGGTTATCGTCGTGCTCATCAACGACCCCCCACTGGCGGATGAAGACATGTTCGGCGGCCCGGCCATGACCTACTACGGCCGCTGGACCTACAAGTTCGAAAAGGCGGCGGAGCTCGGGGCAGCAGGCGTCATGATCATTCACGAGACCGGTCCGGCCGGCTACCCCTGGGAGGTGATTGGCGGCAGCGGTCCCCGGGAACGCTTCGATCTGGTCACCCAGGACCGCAACATGGACAACGCCGCGGTCGAGGGCTGGCTGACAGTCGAGCAGGCCGAAGCCGTGTTCGATCTGGCGGGGCAGGATCTGAATGCTCTCAAGGCCGCCGCACTGCAGCGCGACTTCCGCCCGGTGCCCCTTGGCGTCAACGCACAACTCACCCTGGACAACAGCCTGCGCGAGGTGGATTCCTACAACGTGGTAGCGCGGCTTCCCGGCAGTGACCCGGCCTTGAAGGATGAATACGTGGCCTACATGGCGCACTGGGATCATGTGGGAACGCGGGAAGTGGACGGTGAAACGGTGATCTACAACGGCGCGGTCGACAATGCCTCGGGCACCGCCGGCGTGCTGGAAGTCGCCCAGGGCTTTGCCGCCATGCCCGAGGCGCCGGCGCGCTCGCTGCTGTTCATCGCGGTAACCGCGGAAGAGCAGGGCCTGCTGGGCTCACGCCACTACGGTGAAAATCCCCTGTATCCCCTGGCAGACACCCTCGCCGTAATCAATCTCGACGGCATGAACGTGCTGGGGCCGACAACCGACCTGGTCATCGTGGGCCTTGGCAACTCCACCCTGGATGACGTGGCCGATGCGGTCGCGGCTGAGACCGGTCGTACCCTGAAGCCAGACCCCGAGCCGGAAAAAGGCTACTTTTACCGCTCGGATCACTTCAGCCTTGCGAAATTCGGTGTGCCGGCCCTGTTTCCCAATGCAGGCGTCGAGTTTATCGACCGGCCTGAGGGCTGGGGTGTAGAGATGCGGGAACGTTACACCGCCGAGGACTATCACAAGCCGTCGGATACCGTGCGCGACAACTGGAACCTGGAGGGGCTGGTGGAGGACGCCCGGTTCTTCCTGCGCCTCGGGTATCGCGTAGCCAATGATCCTGTCAAACCCGAGTGGAAACCCGGCACGGAGTTTCGTGCAATTCGTGAGGCTTCCCTTCAAGAGTGATCAAACGCAGCACCGGCCGGTAGCGCTCGGTAGTTGAAGTGCAGCTGGAGCCGCGGTGAGTTGATGCGGAAACCCTCGCAGTCCGGCCGGCCTCGCGGTTACGTGACGCATTCAGCTCGTCCTCCCTGTCATATTTGCCGATACAGGCGGATCAGCGGGGCTCCGGATTAGGGGCAGGGTTAAACCCTGACGAGTTGCATCAGCGGCTCAAAGCGGTAGGTCGCGGCGCGTCTACCGGAGGCCTCGCGGACAACCTGCAGCAAGCCCTCCTGTAATAGCACCCGGCTGAACCGGGCCGCCGTCTGCTCGGGAATGCCGGCGGTTTTCGTAAACCGACTGTTGCTGAATACGGGCGATGTGAAGAGATAATCCAGGGCTGCAACGGCATATTTCGAGGCGAGAAGTTCGGTGAACTGCTGTTTCATGTCGTCGTAGAATTGCCGGATAGTGTTTGCGACATCAAGGTTGGCGATCGCCTGCTGCTCCACCGCAGCAAGGAAGAACAGACACCACCCCTCCCAGTCGTCGTTTGCTGAGACGTCTCTCAAAGCATTGAGATATTGATCTTTATTGTCCTCAAAGAATCGGCTTATGTAGAAGTGAGGGGCTGAAAAAGCTCCACTCTGCCAAAGCATGAGAGTGATCAGCATGCGACTCACCCGCCCATTTCCATCCTCAAACGGGTGAAGTGCTTCAAATTCCGCGTGTGCGAGGGCTGCACGAAGTAACACCGGCAGGTCGTTGTCAGCCATTAACTCGAATAGCTTTTCCATGCCCGCAGCCAGGTGCTCAGGCGCCACCGGGACAAAACTCACCACGCGACTCCCTCTAGCGCCAATATAGTTCTGCTCGCGCCTGTACAAACCAGGAGACTTGGCCGCCCCTCGGCCAAGTGATAGCAGCTGTCGGTGCACACTCTTGATGAGGGATTCCGACAATGGCTGTCCACGTTCGATTGAAAACTGAGCCGTATTCAATGCCCGTCGGTAGAGTATGGTTTCGATAACGTCAGACCGATACTCAGCGGCTGCGCCCTCATCGTCCTCCCCAAACTCCGCTTCAAGCTGGAGAATCTCGTCCAGCGTGCTGATCGTGCCTTCCATGCGCGACGAGATCACTGCCTCCTGGCCGCGAAGCGGCGCGAGGAACAGTTCACTGTTGTGCATTCCCTTTAGCATCTGGTCATATCGTGCCAGCGCGTCAGTCGCAGCCAGCATCCCAGGCAGCAGCCGCTGATACTCCAGCTGTTGCGGCGGGAACTTACCCAGGTGGTAGTAGGCTGCCGAGCCAAAGTCGAGTTCAGGTTTGCGATACATTCAGCTATCCACGCGACTTTGTCATTAATATTCTTAAGAAAATAATATACAAGCAGCATAGACGTTAATGCCTGAGAGACAAAAGTAGTTGTGCTTAACGATATGCAGATTCGTTAACGTCAAAGACGTTTGTTGTTAATGCAGGAACACGCACCAGCTTTGTCGTTAATAAAAGCCCTTAAACCAACAACAAATAAACCCAGGAATACTGCATACCAGATCTCCGCCTGCCCCGACCCTTTTCTCCATACAGGCCAGCATCTCAGCCATGGGCGAACCCGGAGACCCTTCAAAGCGGCCCAATCAGAGGGGGCGCAAGATTATTCCACCAGTCAGAGCGGGCAATAAACGCGCTGCTTAGATGCAGCGGCACCAGCAACGCTACACACGTCAGCGTCGCAGGGTGAAACCGGCCAAGACTGCGCCGGTCGAACAGGGCGAGCGCTATCAGGAATGGATAGATCACCAGATAAGCGGTCATATCGAGGATGAAGGGGTCAACGCCCGGCACTTTCAACGTCCAGCGCGTCGCCGCGGGTGCGACAAGAGCCAGCGCAGCCACATAGGTCAGCCGACGGTGCCATTCCTTATGCCGGCTCACCAGCAGTATTGAGGCGATCATCAACAACGAGAAGATGCTGATATCGGCAAAATTGTACCAGGTGAACTCGTAGGGACGCTCCATTCCCTCGGCCATACGAATAGCAGCCGAGCGCTGTGCCGTCCAGTAACCCAGCGGGATAAGAATACCGGTGAGCGCGAAGCCGGCCAGGCCGAGTTCGCGGTGACGCGCGAGGCGCCCCCCGGCCATCAAATGCACCTGCCAGGCATAAAGCCCGATCCACGCAAAACACGTGGCCGCATGAATATGCAGCAAGGCCTGAAATTGGCGGGAGCCGGTGGCGACCGGCAGGTAATAGGTCAGCGGGAAGCTGAGAAGTACGATGGCCGCCATCGCGATGGCAGTTCTGGCAAAGAACGGTGACCGTTCAGCGGGAGACGATGCCGAGCTGGCTTCCAGCGTCATGAAAAATCTCACAGCGACATCCAGGTTGTACCCTGGTTCATGGTTTGTGACCCTTTTTGGAATCAAGTGGCCTGAACGAGCCGCCAGCATAGGCCTACTTCAATGACAGAGCTACTCTATGCAAGAGCACAGCAAGCGGAGAAAAACCTTGAAAAAACCACTATCGGACGTGACGACGTTATCGAAAGAACAGCAGGACGAGCTTGGCCAGGCTCTCTATGTGAGTCTGAATCACAAGGTTGACCGGCTTTCGCGTCGCTACGGAATTAATGATCAGGTGGCTACTGACTACTTGCTTGCCAGCGCACTGCTGACCGCGGCGAGTCGGTACGACCTGCCTCTGGAAACGATGCCGGAAGTAGCCGAAGGGATTGTAGCGATGCTACAGGGGTGGGCACCGGGTACGGATACGGTTCAGTAATAAGCTGGGGGCTCGTGGTGACGCGGTAAAATAGAGAAACCAGTCCAGGCACTGCTACTACAGTTGGTCTTAGGTCATGGTTTAGTCTTTGCCACCTGCCGGGTCCTTGAGCAGGATGAAATGCTCGATCAATCGGATCATCAGGGCTTTCTGATCCGGCAGGCTCTCCGCCACCAGCAGGGCCAGGGCCACCAGGGTGTTGTCGTTGATCAACTGTTCTACCGGCTTGGCCAGCAGCGCCTGATTCCGCCGCAGGTACCACAAAAACAGAAATGAACCGCAGCGCTTGTTGCCATCGGCCAGAGGGTGGTTCTTGATCACGAAATAGAGCAGATGCGCAGCGCGGCTGGCGATATTGGGATAAAACAACTCGTCGCCAAACCCCTGTTCAATAGTCGCCAGCGCCGAGGCGAGCCCATCCCCGCGTACCTGACCGAACAGCTCCGTCGCCTCGCCTTTGGCGATGAGAGTCTGCTTGAGTTCCGCGATTCCAGCTGACGCCTCTTCCAGCGACAGCACGCGCATGTCGGGTTGTTTGAGGCCGACCTCGGCCAGATGCTGCTCATCGTAGCCCTGCAGCAGGCTCCAGGAGCGGGCGTAATCACTGATGACGCTGGCCACTGCTTCGCCTTCTGCGGAAACCAGCCCCTGACTGGTCAGGGTGCGTCTGAGAAGGTCTACCGCCTGCTCGAACTCGATGCCGCGTTCGGCCAGTCGACGTTGATTCAGCGTATAGCCCTGGACCAGGTGGTCCTTGAGAACGCGCGTTGCCCACTGACGGAACTGCACCCCGCGTGGGGACTTCACGCGGTAGCCTACGGAGATGATGACATCGAGGTTGAAGTGGTCGACCTGGTAGATTTTGCCATCCTCTGCAGTATGTGCAAATTTTGCACATACTGACCCGCGATCAAGCTCACCTTCTTTGAAAATATTACGAATGTGTTTTGTGACTACCGAACGCTCGCGGCCAAAGAGGATGCACATCTGCGATTGAGTCAACCAGACAGTTTCCTCCTCCAGAGCTACCTCAAGCTCTGCCTGCCCGTCCGCGGAAGTAAACAGCTGAACCTGTAAGCCAGTCACCCGCCACCTCCTCATGTGCCTGATCGAACGATCAGAGCACAGTCACAGGAACTTTCCAACGTCATTGCTGCAGAAAATTAGAGCGTAGACGAGTCTGAAAGAAAATAATTACGGCGACAGAGACTCCCCCTAGTATGGGGTAGAGCCCCAATGTGCCGAGAAAGCACGTGATGATGGTCGGTGTGAGAGGATTCGAACCTCCGACCCCTTCCTCCCGAAGGAAGTGCGCTACCAGGCTGCGCTACACACCGAGTGACAGGCTTGCTGAGCCGCGAATCATACCAAAGCCGTCGCGGACCGCCAACGACCACTTCTGCTATTATTCGACAGCGTTGTCAGCCATTGTCGTTTAAAGGTCAACCATTTGGATCCAATCACCCAGGGCCTCGCCGGCGCCGCCCTGCCGCAGTCGGTCGCGCGTCGGAAAACCGTGGCGATTGCCGGCCTGCTCGGCTTTCTCGCCGGCATGACACCGGATCTTGACGTCCTGATCCGCTCCGATAATGATCCGCTGCTGTTCCTCGAGTATCACCGCCAGTTCACCCACTCGCTGATATTCATCCCGCTGGGTGGACTGATCTGTGCGCTGCTGCTGCATCCCCTGCTGGCACGTCGCCAGGGGCTGGCATTCAAATCCACCTGGATATTCTGCACCCTGGGCTACGCGACTCACGGCCTGCTGGACGCCTGTACCACCTACGGCACGTTGCTGTTCTGGCCGTTTTCAGATGTGCGTATTGCCTGGAACACCATCTCCATCATCGATCCGCTGTTCAGCCTGCCCATTCTCGCCTTTCTCATCACCGGCACGCTGCGCAAGCGGCCGGCCTGGGCACGCCTCGCCATGATCTGGGGTCTCGCCTACCTGTGCCTGGGCATCTGGCAGCGCGACGTTGCCCGCGACCTCGGCGCGGCGATCGCCATCACACGCGGTCACACACCGCTGGAGCTGGATGCGAAACCCAGCTTTGGCAACATCCTGGTGTGGAAAATCGTCTACCGAACGGAAGAGCGCTTTTACGTAGACGCGGTTCGCACGGGCCCCAATCCCCGAATCTACCCCGGAGAAAGCCTGCCGGTGCTCGATATTGACCGCGATCTCCCCTGGCTGGACCCGCAGTCGCAGCAGGCGAGAGACATCGAGCGTTTCCGCTGGTTCAGCATGGGCTATATCACCCAGGACCCCGACAACCCAAACCGTATTATCGACATACGCTACTCGCTGCTGCCAAACGAGATGAAAGCCCTCTGGAGCATCCAGCTCGACCCGGCAGCGGGCCCCGGGGATCATGCGGATTACCGCACCCACCGGGGGGACAGCAAAGCGGCGCTGGCCAGCCTTTGGCGGCTGATCAGCGCACCGTAAGTACGACACTGCGCCAGGCGTCGGTCTCCGACGCGGGTTCACCCAGACAGGGCAGTGAGACGGCGACGCATGCCAGAGAAGAGCTGTTTCAGCTCAGCCAGATACGATAGTGCTTTGGCCCTTTTTCAAAGCTCATGATTTCGCGGGGAGAGACGCCACGGGCCCGGATATCTTCCATGATGGCCGGCAGATCCCAGTCGCTGGATTCCCGCAGATAGACCAGCGTCTCTTCCGGGATGAGCTCTTCCAGCCGCAGCACGGCTTCTGCGGGCATGGACAGATCCACAACAGTCTCATGGCCCTGCGACACTTTCACCCGCAGATGATCCGCGAGTCGCACCGAGGAAATAATCTGCCGGGCCATGGCAGCGGTTTCGGGGCTGACTGCCGGAATCGCCATGTCCCGAGCCTCGGCAATCAGCGCCGGGGGTAGGACTTCCTGCATCACTTCCCACCAGGACAGGCCGGTCCGAAGCTCGTGAATCTGCTGGGTCAGCCCAAAAAAACTGCGCAGCAATAAAATGTGCGACGGTGGACCCGACGCCCGGAACCACCAGCGATTTTCACCGAGCAGACTCTCGAAGCGCGCCTTGAAGTTCCAGTGCTGGATAAAGAACTTCTGGTCCTGCTTGAAGGGCGAGAACAGGATGTGAGCCAGGGTGCCGAGAGCACCCGAAATCAGCGCCAGCTTCCCGGCGTCAAATCCCATCGCGGCGAAGGCGTTGAGCGCGTTCAGGTCCTCACCCTCGCGCACCGCGATAATGGTCCTCAGCAGGGCCAGCCGCTCGGCTCTGGCGACCGGCACCGTGCAGCCAAAATCCATGAGCACCACCTCGGGGGAACCATCAGCCCGCTTGCGAAACGCATAGTTGCCAGCATGTGGGTCGCCGTGAACCTCGCCAACCCCGATCATGCTGGCGAGCAGTGTACCGAGCAGGATCCGTGCGATCCCGGATCGTGCCTGCTGGGGCCAGCCAGCCGCCTGCGACAGCGGTACGCCGCTCTCCCAGGCCTGCGTCAGCACCCGCGCTGTGGTCAGCTCGGTAAAGACCCGAGGCACCACGAGGCCCGGCACGCGCACCGCTTCCCGGAACCGTGTCTGGCGCTCTGCTTCATTCCGGTAATCCAGCTCCCGCGCCATGTTCGCTTTCAGCGCCCGTTTGTAGCCCTCGAGGTCGAAGCCCCATTTGCGCACAGGGCCAACGCCGGGCATCAGGCCAAACAGGCGCATTTCGGCATCAATGGCTCCGGCAATAAAAGGGTATTGAACCTTCACCGCAACATCAGTGCCGTCCAGCAGTTTCGCGCGATGCACCTGCCCGAGCGAGGCCGCGTGCCCGGATTCATGAATCTCCGCGAAAACCTGCTCGATGGGTTGACCAAGCTCCGCCTCGATGACGGGCAGCATCTCGGCCAGGGGCAGCGGCTCGATACTCTGCACCAGATCCCTGAAGGCTTCGCCGTTTTCGCCGGCGGCCATCAGCTGACCGAACTTCATGGTCACACCACGGGAATCAGCGAACATCGTTGCCAGGGCACGACGCGCCTTTTCACGAGTCTCCTGATCGTCGGCCTTTCTGAGATTACGGGCCGCCATGCCGATTCTGGCAACGCGAACACCCCGACCAATGACATTGGAAGTCGACATCTGGGCTCAGCGCCGAGCCAGCGTATCGCGCCAGGCCGACTCGAACGCGGTTTCGGGAAAATGGGTCTGCGCAGCGACGCGCTCCCGGGGGGCAAAATAGTCGATGTATTGAGACGTCCAGTGATCCCAAAGTCGCGGATCATCACGCCCCCAATCCCGGTAACAGGCCTTCAGCGCATCGAAGATTTCCGGCGCCGGGGCCACATCGGCGATTGGCACGGTGGCCTCGTACAGTGGCGGTCCCTTGCCCCGATACGGGTCCACATACACGGTCACCCGCTGCGGCGCAGACACGGTGTCGCCCGTGACGTCGGCCTCGAAAACGATGTCCAGTCTGTCGCGATGGCGCCGCTTCGCATTGACACGGCCGAAGCTCAGTATGACGCCCTCGCGCAGGCCGCTTTCGGCCTCAGCCTCATGGAAGAAGAGAAAACCCATCAGGCGGTCTCGCGCCGCCGGCTGATCTGACAACAGCTCGTCGATGAATGTCTGAACCTCGGCGTCAAAGGCAAAAACCGGCGCGGCGAGCACAGCGCGCGCGTAGCCTGCCATATCTCCATCGTTGCGGCAGTCCAGTCGATAGCTCTGGAAGGTTCGTATGCCGTACTTGTTCCAGGGGCGTGACCAGCCTATCTTTCTCGCCGCACGGTAAGCCTCGAAGGCATTCATGATTCTTCGCAGCACGGCCGGTGGCTGTGAGCGCCTGTTAAGCGTGGTCATCGCCTCCCGGTAGGCATCACCATTTTTGATTTCGTAAGCGACTGCTCCACGCATGCGCCGGCCCCCCCCGATCTGTGTCTTTCAGGCGTCCGAGTTTACGCGCGCTTGTGGTGCGGTCAAACAGAATGCCCAGGAAGGCGACATTTGCCCGCAGGAGGCGCCCCGCAAACGCCAGAATCGACGAATTTGCGCGCATAGTCTGGATCGGTCTAAAGACGCCAGCAAAAGCCTTAAGCACTATATATAGTATTGACATGGAATATTTTCTCTAAATACGGTGTCTAGCTATTGCGGTCACCCCTGACCTTGCCGCAGACTACGTCCTCGCAACAATCATCGCTACCGTGGAGGCACAGCCCAATGGGAGAAGCCGTACAGGCCCTGACGGCCGGACTGGACATCGATCTGCAGCCGGCATCGCTGGACATCTGGGACAAGAAGTACCGACTCAAGGATCGCGCAGGCTCGCCTGTCGACAGGGAAATCATCGACACCTACAAGCGCGTCGCCCGTGCACTGGCTGACGCCGAGGACAGCGACGACAAGCGCAAGCAGTGGTACCAGCGCTTTGTCTGGGCACTGCAGAACGGCGCCCTGCCCGCCGGCCGCATTATCTCCAATGCCGGCGCCCAGGCCTACAAGCCCGCCACCTCCACCATCAACTGCACGGTTTCCGGCTCCATTGTCGATTCCATGGACGATATCCTGAACAAGAACCACGAGGCCGGCATGACCCTGAAGGCGGGCTGCGGCATCGGCTACGAGTTCTCCACGCTGCGCCCCCGGGGTGCCTACGTCAGCGGGGCAGGTGCGTATACCTCCGGCCCGCTGTCGTTCATGGATATCTACGACAAGATGTGTTTCACGGTGTCCTCCGCCGGCGGCCGCCGCGGCGCGCAGATGGCAACCTTCGACATCAACCATCCGGACGTACTCGACTTCATCCGCGCCAAGCGCGAGAACGGCCGCCTGCGCCAGTTCAACCTCAGCCTGCTGATCACCACCGAGTTCATCGAGGCGGTGAAGGCCGGTACCGACTGGCCACTGAGCTTCCCGATGACGGAGAAGGAGGCCACGGAATCCGGCTTCGACCTGAACGATCCGACCCAGGTGGTCTGGCGCCCGTTCCCCGTAAAGAAGGATTACCTGTGCAACGACACCGGCGATGTCGCCTGCCGCGTGTACAAGACGGTCCCGGCGCAGCGCCTGTGGGACATGATCATGGCCTCCACCTACGACTTCGCCGAGCCGGGATTCATCCTGATCGACAAGGTCAATGAAATGAACAACAACTGGTGGCAGGAGAGCATCCGCGCCACCAACCCCTGCGTAACCGCTGATATCTGGGTGCAGACTGCCGAGGGGCCGCAGCAGGTCGCTGACCTGGTCGGCCAGCCTTTCCAGGCGCGGGTCGATGGCGAGGATCACGCCAGCGGTGCCGAGGGCTTTTTCCGCACCGCCACCAAGGACGTGGTTCGCCTGCAGACCCGTGAAGGACACGCCCTGCGGCTGACGAGCGATCACCGCGTTCGTCGCGTTTCCACGCTCACCCGCTGGCGTCTGGAAACGGAATGGTGTGAGGCAGGCCAGCTGCGCGCCGGTGACCAGGTATTGCTGAACAATCACCGGGATGCCGCCACCTGGGCGGGTCGCTACGGATTTGACGAGGGCTATCTCACGGGCCTGCTGATTGGCGATGGCACGCTGCAGGAAGACAAGGCCGTGCTGTCAGTCCGGACACAGGCTGCAGCCGTCAACGACAGCGGCACCAGCGACGGGACCGACGGGATCATGGCGGCGGCGCTGGCCGCAGCGCAACGCCTGCCCCAACACTCCGACCTTGCCGGCTGGCAGAAAGTCGGCGGCAGTCACGACTACAGCCTGGCGACCGGCGCATTGCGCGAGCTCGCAGCAGAGCTCGGCATGGCGCCCGAGCGCCAGCACATTACACAGAAGGCAGAGCGCAGCTCCAGCGATTTCCACCGCGGCCTGCTGCGCGGCCTGTTCGACGCCAGGGGTTTTGTGGGCGGTGATGGCTTTGTTGGCAGCGAAGGCTTTGTCCAGGGCAATCGCAAGCAGGGTGTCAGCATCCGCCTGTCGCAGTCCAGTCTTACCACGCTGAAAGCCGCACAGCGCATGCTTTTGCGCCTGGGAATCAACTCCACGCTGCACCGGGAGGAGCGCCAGCCCGAGGGCGAGGCGCAGCTGTCAGGCGGTCACGACGGCTCGGCGAACCCTGCCGCAGCGGAAACGCACGAACTGGTGATATCCGGCGACAATATCGCCACCTATGCCGAGTCCGTGGGCTTTGCCGACACGGCCAAGCAGGACCTTCTGGAGCAGGCCCTGGCGGGCTACCCCCGACAGCTCAGCCGCGAGCGTTTTGTCGCCACCGTTGCCGGCGTCCAGGCCGATGGCGTTGAGGACGTGTTCGACGTGCAGGTTCCCGGCATCAACACCTTTGACGCCAACGGCCTGCATGCGCACAACTGCGGTGAGCAGCCCCTGCCCCCCTACGGCAGCTGCCTGCTGGGCTCCATCAACCTGACCAAGCTGGTGCTGGACCCGTTCACCGACAAGGCGCGCTTTGACTGGGATCGCTATCGCGAGGTGGTTGCGGTATTCACCCGCATGCTCGACAACGTGGTAGAGATCAACGGCCTGCCGCTGCCCGAGCAGCGCCACGAGATCACTTACAAGCGACGCCACGGCATGGGCTTTCTGGGCCTGGGCTCCACGCTGACCATGCTCGGCATGCGCTACGGCGATGACGAGTCGGTGGAGTTCACCGAGGAAGTCTCCCGGGAGATGGCCATCACCGGCTGGCAGCAGGCGCTGGAACTGTCGCGGGAAAAGGGTGCCGCGCCGATCATGGACGACACCTTCGAAGTCACTCCCGCCATGCTGGAACTGCGCCCGGAAATGGTTGCCGACGGCATCAAGGCCGGTGACAAGCTGCCCGGCAAGGTACTGCACGCGCGCTACAGCCGCTACATGCAGCGCGTTGCCGAGGTGGCGCCGGAACTGGTGGAAGAGCTTGCCGCCGAGGGCGCGCGCTTCACCCACCACTCATCCATCGCGCCCACCGGCACGATTTCCCTGTCGCTGGCCAACAACGCCAGCAACGGCATCGAGCCCAGCTTTGCGCATCACTATTCGCGCAACGTCATTCGCGAGGGCCGCAAGAGCAAGGAAAAGGTGGATGTGTTCTCCTTCGAGCTGCTCGCCTATCGCGAGCGCATCAACCCCCGGGCCATGCCCTACACCGAGGACGCGGCAGAGCAGCTGCCGGATTATTTCTCGGTGGCGGACGATGTCACGCCCAAGCAGCACGTGGATATCCAGGCAGCGGCACAGAAATGGGTGGACTCCTCCATCTCCAAGACCGCCAACGTGCCCACGGACTACCCGTTCGAGGACTTCAAGAACATCTACCTGTACGCCCACGAGAAGGGACTGAAAGGCTGCACCACCTTCCGCTTCAACCCGGAAGCCTTCCAGGGGGTACTGGTGAAGGAATCCGACCTGGAGAACACCCGCTACCAGTTCACGCTGGAAGACGGCTCCACGGTGGAAGTGAACGGCAATGAGGAAGTCGAATACGACGGCGAGATGCACTCCGCCGCCAACCTGTTCGACGCGTTGAAAGAAGGCTACTACGGCAAATTCTGAAGGCCGGGGAGAGACACATGGCAGTCAAGATCGACGGCAAGATCGTCAGTTACAAGGTTCTCGAGAAGGAAGATCCGGCTGCGGTGGTGGATACCGCCGCGCCGGCCAACGAAGAAGGTGATGTCGTGCACATGCACGAGTCCTTCCAGCGCCCAGAGCGCCTGGTGGGGTCCACCTACAAGGTGAAAACACCGATGTCGGAGCATGCGCTGTATATCACCGTGAACGATGTCATTCTCAATGAGGGCACCGAGCACGAACTGCGGCGGCCATTCGAGGTGTTCATCAACTCCAAGAACATGGAGCACTTCCAGTGGGTGGTTGCGCTGACGCGGCTGATCTCGGCGATTTTCCGCAAGGGCGGGGATGCGACCTTCCTGGTGGAGGAACTGAAAGCGGTATTCGACCCCCGCGGCGGCTACTTCAAGAAGGGTGGCGTATTCATGCCCTCGATCGTGGCCGAGATCGGCTACGCCATCGAGGATCACATGAAGCACATCGGCCTGATCGAGAGCAAACTCGACCGGCACCAGCAGGACTTTCTCGAACAGAAGCGCCGGGAAATGGGTGGAGCCGATGTAAAAAAGCCACAGGGCGCTGAGGAGGAGCAGACCGAGTCCGATTTCCCTCCCAGCGCCAGCCTGTGCATGAAGTGCCATACCAAGGCCGTAGTGCTGATGGATGGGTGCATGACGTGTTTGAACTGTGCGGATTCGAAATGCGGTTGAGACACGCCTGACCCGGGGCGGCGCCGACGCCCCGCCAGCTCCGCCCCTTGCCGAAATCATCACGAAACGCCACTGACCGCATGCCGCAAAAACCATCTGCGAGCTGTACAAGGCCCATCCGGTCGGTCTCCAGGACCCGGACTGGCTAATATCCCAATGCCTTTGTTCCTCGCGCCCTATATAACCTGAAAGCGCGGAAACGTCACTTCGCATCAAGGTCGGACACCCTCGGGTTCAACACTGCCGACATAGCAGGCAGTTTCGTTCCTGCAGCACTTGGAGGGCGGAAGCCTCCGCATTCGCTCCGGCATCGTGGTTGCCGGGTTGGCTGTACGTACGCTGCAATAAAACAGTAAGGGCAGTTGGCGGTTACACCGCCACTAGCTTAAACGTTGGCAGTACTTCATCCACACCGCTAATCGCGGATCCCAATCATTCAGATGAGGAAGATCGGTTCATTTTGCTAGGCACCAGTATTCACTCTCGCCTGTTGGTTGTTTGTCACTGCGTAAGGTCGGGAGAGACTATACCGATTGTTTCGGCGCGCAGGGCTGATAAGCGAGAGAGAAAGGTTTATGAGGGATACCGACATGCGTGATCACTACGATTTTTCGACTTCAGTCAAGAATCCATACGCCAAGAAGCTAAAAAAACAAGTCACGATTCGGCTGGACGAAGATACCATCGAATACTTCAAGAATCTTGCTGAGGAAAAAGGCCTTCCTTATCAGAGTCTAATTAATTTGTATCTTCGTGATTGTGCTCAATCGCATAAGGATCTCAAGCTGGAGTGGCAGTAACTGTTAACAAGGCCAGACACAGCGACGGCTTTTCCGTCTCGGCTGCGCCTTCAATACAAAACCGCGCGGGCTGGCGGCGTTATTGAGCGCTGCCACCAAGGAGTCGAGTAATGGAGTTCACGACAAGTCAGGCGCATCGATCAAGGAATCCGACCTCAGGAGTTTTGCGTGGCTTATATCTTAGCGGCTCCATTCCTGGTGGCGTTTATAACCCAAAAACGTCTCCGCGGAGACGTGACTTCGTCTTCCAGAGTCCTGCCTGACGCGGTATATGCCAGAGAGTACAAAATCGAGCGCGGCTCCAGGCGTGCTCTGTGCAGAGCCTGCTGCCAGGCAGCAGGCTCGATCGCCGATCCTGCTCCGGCCAGAACAGCAACCGTACGAACACGAGCATGAATGGTAAAATCCTGACTGAGGTGTTCGATAAGAAAACCATGCGGGTCATTTTTCAATGAAACACGACAATTACCTGAAAACCGAGCTGTATGAGCAAATCAGGAAAGATGACGACCTCTTTGACTTCATTCAGGACACCTGCCTTGATGGCCTGTGGTACTGGGATCTGGAACACCCGGAAAACGAATGGATGAATGCGCGTTTCTGGCGCGTGCTGGGGTATGACCCCGACGAAATGCCGGATTCACCGGACGCCTGGCAGGGGATCGTCAATGAAAGCGATCTTGCTGCCACCACCGAAAACTTCAACCGGCATCTGGAGAACGGGAACTATCCGTTTGACCAGACCATAAGATACCGACACCGGGATGGCAGCACCGTCTGGATCCGCTGCCACGGGAAAGCGATTCGCGACAGCAACGGCAAGCCGCTGAGAATGCTCGGTGTGCACAAGGATGTCACCGAATTCAAGGCGGCGGAAAACAAGCTGACCAAGGCCGTCGAACAGACACGGCAGAATGTCATTGACCTCGAAAAAACGACGACGCTGCTCAATTACGCACAACAGGTATCGAACATTGGTGCCTGGGAACTTGATATCGCGACCGGGGAGACATCCTGGACCGATCAGGTATATGCGATTCATGAAGTCGAAAAAGACTTTGATCACAACCGCGTGAACGGTACCGCGTTCTATCATCCTGAAGATCAGCCTGTTATCAACGCAGCTGTCGCCAGGGCCATCACCGATGGGACTCCGTTTGATGTCATCTGCAGGTTTATCACCGCCAGGGGCAACCACCGCTGGGTGCGTGCCTCTGGCTCGCCAATCCTGTCGCAAGGCGAAATCTCCCGTTTATTCGGAATGATTCAGGACGTGACCGCAGAAAAAGAGGCGGAGAGAGAGCGGCAGATTCTGACGGAACGCCTGGCCCTGGCTACGGAATCCGCCGGCCTCGGCATCTGGGACTATGACGTGAGCAGTGGCCATCTTGAGTGGGACGAGGGTATGTTCCGTCTTTTTGGGGCGGATCCGGCCAATTTTGGCAACCGCTTTGAAGATTTCGAGCGTCAGTTGGTGGGAGAGTCCCGCTACCAGACCGTGAGCCGGTTCCAGGCAGCCCTCATGTCGGGCACTGAGTTTGAGACCAAGCTGCTGATACGTCGCGCTGATGATGGTGCCCTGCGCACGCTGGGCGGCCAGGGCACAGTCATCCGCGACAGTGCGGGGGCAGCGGTGCGCGTGGTCGGTATCAATCAGGATATCACCGCGGATGAGGACAATCGCAGCCGACTCGCCGCAGAAGAGGCAAAATTCAGGGGGCTGTTCGAGCTGTCACCGGTGGGTATTGCCATGAATGACTACGCCACGGGGGAGTTTCTTGAGTTCAATAACGCCGTCATCGCACCTACCGGCTACACGCGAGAAGAATTCAAGACCCTGAGCTACTGGCAAGTGACGCCCGAGAGCTACCTGGCGGAAGAACAGAACGCGCTCTTGTCCCTGGAGCGGACGGGGCACTACGGCCCATTCGAAAAGGAGTACATCCGCAAGGACGGCTCGCGCTACCCGGTTCTGCTGCATGGTTTCAAGACGACATCAGCAGAAGGTCGCAAAGTCATCTGGTCCATTATCCAGGATATCTCCGAGCAGCGTGCCGCCTACGAGGCCGTGCGCGTTGCCAAAGAACGTTTCGGCGGTATCTTCGAGCAAACAGGGAGTGGCGTCGCCGTTTATCGCCCCACCGACGACGGCTCGGATTTTATCTTCATCGACTACAATCCTGCAGCTGCCCAGATTGACCGCCTCGAACGTGATACGGTCCTGGGACGACGCCTTACCGACTGTTTTCCAGCTGCCAGTGAAATGGGGCTGCTGCAGGCCCTGCAAAGGGTGGCACTCACCGGCGAGGCAGAAAAGCTTCCCGTTGCCGAATACAGAGACGAGCGCATTCTGGGTTGGCGGGAAAACCGTATTTTCCGGCTCTCGTCCGGAGAGGTGGTTGCGGTTTATGATGATCTGACAGAAATCAAACAAGCGCAGCAGCTTTCAGAGGACGCGTTGCGATCCGCGGAACGGGCCAACCAGGCCAAAAGCGACTTCCTGGCCAACATGAGCCACGAAATCCGGACGCCGATGAACGCGATTATCGGACTGAGCCAGCTTCTACAGCAAACGCGCCTGGATGAAAAACAGTTTGATTATCTGAACAAGATCCACAACGCATCGCGGATGCTGCTTGGCATTCTCAACGACATCCTCGACTTTTCAAAAATCGAGGCAGGACGCCTGGAGCTGGAGTCCCGCGCCTTTGACCTGCATGATACGGTTGACCAGGTGGCCGTGATGTTTGGCGGTACCGCCAACGCCGCAAAGCTGGAATTCATCTACAACATTCAGCCCGACCTTCCCGCCTGTCTGGTCGGGGATTCCCTGCGCCTGTCCCAGGTGCTGACAAATCTTCTCAGTAATGCCTTCAAGTTTACCGAGGAGGGCGGACTCGTCGAGCTTGGCATCCATAGCGTCCGACCTGTGTCCGATGGCAACGCGAGGCTGCGCTTCAGCGTTCGCGACACCGGTATTGGCATCAGCGAAGACGCACAATCCAGACTGTTCAAGGCGTTCAGCCAGGCTGATAGTTCGACCACCCGTCGCTACGGTGGATCCGGACTGGGGCTGGTCATCAGCCGGCGACTGGTGGAAGCCATGGGAGGAGAATTGCGGGTAAGCTCGCGGCCCGGCGAAGGAAGCCGGTTCTACTTCACCCTGGATATGGATGTCGCGCCCGGGGCCGGATCGTCGAGAGACTGCGTGAGGCTGCAGGGGCGCCGCACACTGATTGTCGACGATCAGCCGGACAGCCGGGCGGCCATCCGCCAGTTGCTGCACCACTACGGCTGCTCCACCCATGAGGCTGACTGCGGTGAGAACGCCATTGCATCCGTCATGACTGCCGAAAAAGAAAACAGGCCCTTCGACTTCATCCTGATTGACTGGCTGATGCCGGGCGGAATGAACGGCGCCGAAACCTGTGAAAAGCTCGAACGCATGCGCTGCAGTGGCCAGCTGCGGCAAGTGCGGCCGCCACTGCTGATGGTGAGCGCTTATCAGAAAGACGAGGTCACATTACCCGACGGCGTGGCCATCGAGTTCCTGCCCAAGCCCGTCGACGCTTCCAGCCTTTACGATGCATTGATCCGCGCCGAAACGCGCGGGAAGCCAGCGCATACTCAGCCCATGCTAACTGCCAGCAAACCGCCCGACCTGGCCGGCCACGAGCTGCTACTGGTGGAGGACAATGAAATCAACCAGGAGGTGGCCCAGCTGCTGCTGGAGTCTACCGGCGCCCGCGTGCGCACGGTCAACAATGGCCTCGAGGCGGTTGAGGCTGTCAGCGAACGGACCCCCGATCTCATTTTTATGGATCTGCAGATGCCCGTGATGGATGGCTTTGAGGCCACACGGATACTGCGCCAAACCGGCTATAGCGGTCCCGTTGTCGCACTGTCAGCCGCGGTGATGGATGACGACCGGGAACGCGCGAAAGCGGCGGGAATGGATGCCCATCTGGGCAAGCCTATCGACACCCTGGAACTTTACGCGGTGTTACTTGAGCAGCTGGCAACCGTGGGGACCGCGCGCCGCCGGTCGCGGGCACCGCAGGCACAGAGTGCTGGCCGCCATGCTGACTCCAGTAAAGGACGGGGAACAGCTGATGTGCTGCCAGCGCACCTGCCCGGCTTCGACCTTGATAAGGGACTCGAAAGACTCGCGGGTAACGAGGCGCTATATGTCAGCCTTCTGCTGGACCTGCACCGAAAACTGCAAACCGACTACGCCCAGCTTGGCAGCCATTTACGATCTGGAAATACGCAGGCCGCGGGGCACCTCGCGCATGCCCTCCGCGGGGTAGCCGGCACTCTCGCCGCGGTGAGTCTGCAGAGCCTGGCGGGGGACATCGATGAGGCTCTCAAACAGGGGCAAGCCGTGGAAGAAACCCGGATTGAGGCCCTGGAGCAGGCGCTGGAAGACAGCGAACAGGCGCTCCGGGCGCTGGCGTCTGCTGAAGAGCAGACACCTTCACAGACGGGCTCGGCAGGGGCGGTGCCGGAGCTGCGGCGCCTCCTGGAAAACAGCGAGCTGGTAGAGGATGCCGTCTTGCAGGAGGCGCTGGCCTGGCTACGCAGTCACAACCACAACTGCAGTGAACTTGAAGCACAGGTGGCCCAGTTCGAGTTTGAGCAGGCCCTGCAGACACTCGACGCGATGACAATATCAACGCTGGACCGTATCCCATGAACTCGGCAGAGCCAAAAACGACTATCCTGGTCGTTGACGACGAATCCACCAACGTGCGGGCGCTGGGAAACCTGTTAAAAGACGACTACCGCATCCAGGTTGCCAACAGCGGCGAGAGGGCCCTGGCAGTCGCGCAGGGCACCGTTCAGTCGCAGCCGGACCTGATATTGCTCGATATCCAGATGCCCGGGCTGGACGGCTATGAGGTTTGCCGGCGTCTCAAGGAAAACCCGGCTACCAGTGCGATCGCCATAATCTTCGTCACGGCCCTCGATGCCATCAGCGACGAAGAGCGCGGGTTGAAACTTGGGGCCGTGGATTACATCACCAAGCCGTTCTCACCAGCCATCGTGCGTGCACGGGTCAACACGCATCTCCAGCTCAAGCGCAAGACAGACCTGCTCGAGCAACATGCCATGCTCGACGGCCTGACCGGCATTCCCAACCGACGCCTGTTCGACGAGGAGCTGGATGCCGGGATCAGGCATAGCCTGCGCGAAGGCCAGCCGCTGTCTGTCATCATGATGGATGTGGACCACTTCAAACCCTTCAACGATCACTACGGCCACGGTGAGGGGGACCACTGCCTGAGGGAGGTATCTGCGGCCTTGATCAACACGGCAAAACGTCCTGCTGACCGGGTATGCCGGTTCGGGGGGGAGGAATTCGTGGCTCTGCTGCCCAATACGGACGCCGCAGGTGCGGGAAACCTGGCGGAAAAAATGCGGGCCTGCGTCGAAGAACTTGCGATCAGGCATGCCTACTCCAGCGCTGGCCCCGTCGTCACCATCAGCCTGGGTACCGCCACCTTCGATCCAGCGGACGACGAAAATCCGTCTTCCCTGATTCAACGGGCAGACAGGGCGCTATATGAAGCAAAAAGAGCGGGTCGAAACAGGGTCCGGGAATCGCCAGCTCATTGAAGAGCGAGGGAGACCATTATCTGAGAGGTGACTTGGCACCGCTTGGACCTATAAACCGCGTCGCGGTTTGTAGGCCCGTTGCGGCAGCATTATGCGGCCTCTTTCCAGGCTCAGAGCAAGCCCTTGACATACCATAAATGGTATATATACTAAATTTAGTATGTGGGAGATCCTCGAACACAGGCGTATCGATAAAGCCTTGGCGGCGGCGCCAGCTGAGGTCCAGCAACGCTATGAAAAATGGAAAGATATTGTGAGAATCTCTGGCCCGCAGGGATTGAAACTGATCAAGGGCTTCAAAGACGAAGCGTTGTCCGGAAACTGGAAAGGTTTTCGGTCCTCTCGCTTGAGTATCCAATATAGAGTGATTTACAAGATTCAAAAAAATCAGGTGCTGGTAGAGGTTGAGCGAGTTACTCCCCATGATTACCGGAGGTAGAGAATGAGCGATTATCGTAAAGCTACTAAAAGAATTGATGTATCATCAGGCGGTTCAGTTCGTATATTGCGTGAACTTCAGGAGATGAGCCAGAATGATCTGGCAGCTGCGACCGGTATACCACAATCAACAATTTCTGCCATTGAGAACGACCGTGTTCGCCTTGGCGTGGATCGCGCAAAAGTACTCGCCAAAGCGCTGCGGTGTCATCCAGCCGTATTGGTATTTCCAGGTTGGGATGTTGAGCATGAGTCAGCCGCATAATCAGGCGCATCAATCGCCGCCTGCGGCGACTGGGACGCTCGCAAGTTCGCGTCCTTTTGCGCTGCGTTAAGGGGTGCTGAAGCGGACGCCAGCATCTGCTGCAACCAAAATTCGGATTCGTTACCCGTGTTAGTCTAGGCTATCCATAAATTACTGCAGGCTGTACTCCACAAAGCCGCTTTCCTCACCTTGAATCAGGGCCGCGCGCGGTCGCCGAATCTAAGATTCTTGTTCTTCCGGGAGTCGCAGCCCGGCTCTAACAACCTCGCTCGCGCTCCCCTCGACACTTCAAGGCGGCAAGGGCGCTTCGCGCCGGTACGCCGGAGTCGGGAATGCTCCACCAGAGCTGCCTGATTCAATCTATCGCAAACTTTATTTCAGACCTTGTCGAATCTTCTCAGTGGTCGCCGCGAATCTCTGACGCAGGGTGCATGACCCTTGTTTCACACACCTCCCGCAACACCGACGTCGCAAACGCCCCCCGATCCAGCGTAAAGCACAGCGACACGCCCTCATCCGTCAGTTCACGGCTCAGCTCCCGTACCGGCAACCGCAAACTCCGCTGCCCCGACTCAACCCGCGCCCGTTCCAGCGCCAGCTGCCAGGCGACGGGCTCGATCCCGGAGCCATCTCCGGCCAGGACGATGGCGGGGTGCACATCCATCCCCGCGCAGCGCTGACGTACCGTGTCATCGACCTCGGCAACCTCGAACACGCTGCCCGTGCCGTCAAGGTTCGCAAAATCACCCGCGACCAGCTGATTCCAGGTGCCCTCGCGAACTCGCTTCGCCAGCGCCTGGTTGAACACAAAGGATCGCACGGTGGAAATCGCCAGGCTGCGCTTCGGCCGGGGCAGACGCTTGCCCGCCGCCCAGGCATCCGCCAGCTGCAGGTTACTGCCCTGGCGCCCGAAGCGCTGCTCGCCGTAGTAGTTGGGTACGCCCTGCTCGCGAATCACCGCCAGGCGCGCCTCCAGGGCGGCGGCATCCACCGGCCCATCGCAGCGCAGCAGAATCCGAAAGGCATTGGCCCGGTGCGCGCCGCGGCGCAGCTTCCGCAGGTGTCGCTGGACATCAACGATCCGCACGCCCTCGGCGCTGAAGGCGTTCCAGTCCGGCGCGTGCCAGCGCGGCACGCTGAACCACTGCCATGTGATGGCATGGCGATCTTTTAATCCCGCATAGCCAACGTCTTTGGCCGCTACGCCGGCGTGCGCCGCCAGCTGCCGCGACATCCACTCCGTGTTGGCGCCAATCTTTTCCACCCACAGGTAATCGTGCTCGCCGTCGCCGCTGAATTCCCAGCCTAGCTGCTCCGTGACCTGAAAGTCCTGGGGCAGCGTGCGCAGGGCGGCGGCAAACAGGGCGTCACCGTGGGCGCGGGGCCACTCGGGCAGGCGGGACACCGCCACTAGCGGGCGGCCGTAAAAAGGTCAGGCATCGAAAAGGTCCGCCGTGGTGCCTTCGCTAAGGACACGCACCTCATCACCTGTCCGCAGTTCGCCGCCGCGCAATACACGACAGCACAGACCGCCGTGGCCCAGCATGGCTGCTACGCCACCGCGACCCAGGGCGGATTCCATGCGTGAGCAGGGGTGGCAGAGCGCGTTGGCTTCCAGCGTGACCTCACCGATGTCAAAGCGCTGGTGGCGCAGGGCATGCAGATTGATGCCCGAGACCACGAGATTCCGGCGCAGCAACGTGGGATCAATATCGTCCCGTCCCAGGAAGTGCGCCGTCTGGTCGATGAATTCCCGGGATATAACCGTCACCTGCCGCCCCGAGCCGGGCGTCTTTTCTACCCGGTGATCCCCCTCAAGGCCACGATCGACAATGGCCCGCGCGCTCTTGACGACCGTCATGGGTTCACGACGGGCGTTGCGCAGTCCGATCCACTCCAGACGGCCCGGGGGAAGATCCCGGGCAAAGCGATCCAGCGGGTTGGTGCGTTTGACTGACGTGACGCTCAGTACACACCCGCCCAGCGCGCCAGCACCTGACTGAACAGACTGAGTGCCGCCACAACCACCACCAGCAGAATCAGCAGGCGAATCGGCTTGAAGGGCTTGCGCTCCACCGAGTTCACCCCGCGCTTGACAAATTCATCCACTTTTTTCTGGTCTTCGGGCTTCAGGCGCGGCGTGTACTCATCATCGCGCTCGGTTGAATCACTCATTCCAGCCTCCCATGGACAATTGTCTGCTATTGTCCGCACCGCGCGGCGTCGTGTCACGTGTATTCGCCAGCAGCGCCCGGGCCGTCAGCGGACGACACGGTGCGTTATCATTCACACGACAATCTGACGGGAGAGCCATTTTGCATCCTCAAGCCACACGCGGACTCACCCTGGTATTCGGCGCCAGCGGCTATGTCGGCAGCAACCTCGTTGCCAGCCTGCGCGAACGCGAGATCCCGGTGAGAGCGGCGGCGCGCAGTGCCGATGTCCTGCTCGCCCGAGAGTGGGACCGCGTGGAACTGGTGCAGGCAGATGCGCTGGAGCCGGACAGCCTCGAAGAGGCGCTGGCAGGCGTGGAGACCGCCTACTATCTGGTCCACTCAATGGCGGCCGGACGGCATTTCGCGGCACTGGACCTTGAGGCGGCGGCAAACTTCGCGGATGCCGCGGCCAGGGCCGGCGTGAAGCGTATTGTCTACCTCGGCGGCCTGGTGCCGGATGCGGCCAGCGGCGCGCATATCACCTCGCGCAGGGAGACCGGAGAAGTGCTGCGGGCAGGCAGCGTTCCCGTCACCGAAGTCCGGGCCGGCATCATTATAGGCGCCGGCTCCGCGGCCTTCGAGGTCATGCGCGATCTGGCGCTCAACCTGCCGGTGATGATCACGCCGCGCTGGGTGCGCGCGAAATCCCCGCCGATCGCCCTGGAAAACCTGCTGCACTACCTGATCGAAGTGGCGGCGATAGACGAGACCGCCGGCGCCGTTCTGGATGCCGCCGGGCCCGAGCAGGTCAGTTATGACCAGATGATGCGCTGGGTGGCCGAGGTTGCGGGCAAGCGCGCGCCGCGCATACTCCCGGTCCCGGTGCTCACGCCGCGCCTGTCCTCCTATTGGCTTGGGCTCACGACTGCCGTGCCGGCGTCCGTGGCCCGCGCCCTGATCACCGGTCTGCGCCACGATTTCGAGGCGGACGATGCGGTGCTGCGCCGGCTCGTTCCCCAGCGGCTGCTCAGCGTGCGCGAGGCGATCGCCGCGGCGTTCGCCGCCGAGCGCGGTCATGCGGTGGCGGCGCGCTGGAACGAAGGCGCCTTCGCCCGGCGCGGCTTCCGGCACGACACCGCCTTCTACGCCAAGAAAGCCAGCGGTAGCGCCGTTGCCAACGCCTCGCCCGAGGCGGTGTGGCGGCACGTGTCGCGCATCGGCGGCAGGAATCGCTACTACTACATGAACTGGCTCTGGACCCTGCGCGAGTTCATGGACTGGTGCATTGGCGGCCCCGGATTCACCCGCGGCCGCCGCGACCCGGACCACCTGCGCCTGGGGGACATGATCGACTACTGGACCGTGATCGGCATTCGTCCCGAGGAGCACCTGGCGCTGAATTTCGGCCTGAAGGCCCCGGGCTCCGGCATCCTTGAGTTCAATCTCGAGCCCATCGGGCACGGGCAGACCCGCATCACGATTACGGCCTACTGGCACCCCCGGGGGATCTGGGGCCTCGCTTACTGGTATGTGCTGGTGCCGGCACACCTGTTTCTGTTCCGTGGCTGGAGCCATGCCATTGCGCGCAGAGCAGAAGCCGATGCCGATGCCGATGCCGATGCCGATGCCGATGCCGATATCGGTACCCAGGCCAGCCCCGCGATGGATCACAACCACCATCGAGCGCGCGGGGAATGAAGCTGCCAGGATTTATTCCGGCGGAACTCCGGGAGCTGGCCAGTTTCGTGCCCGCGAGCGGCTGGGATGCGGTGGAGTGGCGGCCGCTGCTGGCCGCCATGCGCGCCATGAGCCTGCAACTGGTGACGGGGCGCGGTGTCTCGACGCTCAGCCGGGTCACCGGCGAGGCGGCGGGCAAGGGCATCACCCTGGTGCGCGATCTGGACCAGGGCGTTCCGCTGGCTGAGGTGAGCACGTCGCGTCAGCGCAAACAGCTGGGCAATGCCCTGCTGGCGTTCTACTTCGGGCAGTGGCTTGTCGATGACGGCCTCTTCCTGGACCTGCGCCCCTCGCGCTTCGCCGCAGAGGGCAACGCACTGCTGTACCAGCCCAACGGGCTATGGATTCAACTGCGCCCCGAGTTTCGCAGCGGCATGCTGGCCCTGTACCGGTCCTTCTACAATGCCGATGACGCAGCGTTTGAGGCCGCGCTGCGACAGATGGGCATGCTGCGGCCCGAGCTGGATGACGCAGCCTCCGAGGAACTCAAGGGTCTGCTGAGGACGCATTTCGGGATGGATCAGCGCGCGCAGCATTTCCGCATCGAGGAGTTCCGCGAATCCTTCGATGACCTGTTCCGGTTTTTCGTCGCCCACGATTACAAGCTGCACAGCGACTTCGTGTTTGTCGGCTTTTACCTGATCACCCTGTACCTGGCGCTGGAAGCGCTGGGCGAGCCACTCGACACGCGAGCCATCTGTTCGCGGGCGCTGGGCTGACGCACCCAGCACCCGCGGCGCCAGGATCTAGACCGCGAACAGGGCCTCGGGCATGTCCATAAGGTTGCCGGCACCGGACAGGAGTGCCTGGCGATGCGCCTGTGCCCTGGGCAGAAGCCGGTCGAAGTAGAAACTCGCGGTCATCAGCTTGGCGTCGTAGAAGGCGGTATCATCCTCGCCCGCCGCAATTTTCGCCCGCGCCACCACGGCCATGCGCGCCCAGAAATAGGCCAGGGTCACGTAGCCGCTGTACATCAGGTAATCGACAGCGGCGGCACCGGCCTCGTCGGGGTTCTGCATCGCCTTCTCGCCGATCTGCAGTGACATTTCCAGCCACTCGTCCTTGTAGGCGGCAAGCGGCGTGATGTAGCGGGCATCCGCGTCGTCGGCGTTGGCCTGGCAGAAGTCGTCGACCAGCTGGGTGAAGCCCATCAGCAGCTTGCCGCCGGACCCGAGCACCTTGCGGCCGATCAGATCCAGCGCCTGGATGCCCGTGGTGCCTTCATAGAGCGTTGCAATGCGGGCGTCGCGAACAATCTGCTCCATGCCCCATTCGCGGATAAAGCCATGACCGCCGTAGATCTGCACACCGTGGTTGGCGGCCTCCAGGCCGACCTCCGTGACGAAGGCCTTGGCAATCGGCGTCAGCAGCGCCATGAGATCATCCGCCGCCTTGACGCGCTCGACATCGTCGGACCGGTCGACGATGTCGCCCAGCTGTGCGAGGTAATACAGCATCGCGCGGCTGCCCTCGGCGAAGGCTTTCTGCGTGAGCAGCATGCGGCGCACATCGGGGTGCACGATGATGGGGTCGGCAGGACCCTCGGGATTCTTCGGCCCTGTGAGACTGCGCATGGCGAGGCGCTCTCGCGCATACTCGAGTGCGCCCTGATAGGACAGCTCCGCATGCGCCAGACCCTGAATGGCAGTACCGATGCGCGCCGTGTTCATAAAAGTGAACATGAGGTTGAGGCCGCGATGGGGCTCACCGATGAGGTAGCCGCGGGCGCCATCGAAGTTCATGACGCAGGTCGCGGAGGCCTTGATCCCCATCTTCTTCTCGATCGAGGCACAGCGCACGGCGTTGCGCTCGCCGGCCACGCCATCCTCATCGACGTTGAATTTCGGGACCACGAAGAGCGAAATACCCTTGGTGCCCTCGGGGGCGTCGGGCAGCCGTGCGAGCACAATGTGCACGATGTTCTCCGCCATGTCGTGATCGCCGGCGGAAATGAAGATCTTGGTGCCGGTAATGGCATAGCTGCCGTCCGCCTGCGGCTCGGCCTTCGTGCGCAGCAGACCGAGATCGGAGCCACACTGGGACTCGGTAAGACACATGGTGCCCGTCCACTCACCGGCGACCAGCTTCGGCAGATAGCGTGCCTTCTGTTCATCGCTGCCGTGAGCCTCCAGGGTCTTGATGCAGCCGTGCGAAAGCCCGGGATACATCAGCCAGGACCAGTTGGCGGTGCCGATCATCTCGTTGACGGCGATGCCGAGCAGGTTCGGCATGCCCTGGCCGCCGAACTCGGGCTCTGCCGACAGGGCCGGCCAGCCATTGTCGACAAACTGGCGATAGGCCTCGGGGAATCCGGCCGGGGTTTTCACGCCGGCCTCGGACCAGCGACAGCCCTCCTCATCGCCCGACTGATTGAGCGGAGACAGGACGTTTTCGGCAAATTTCGCACCCTCCTCGATGATTGCCGTCATCAGGTCGGAGGTCGCCTCCTCGTAACCGCGCAGACCGGCGTACACCGCATCGCTGTCGAGAACGTCATTGAGCACGAACTGCATATCGCGCTGGGGGGCTTTGTACTGGGGCATGGTTGTCTCCTGCGGTCGCTGGATGCGACGGCATGTGTTCAGCGTTTACATTGGCGCAAAGTATAGCGCAAAAACCGTACACGGCAAGGCATGGCGGGTCATCCCGGCTGATGCCAGCGGGAGAGCGTGCAGAGTAAGCGCTGGCTGACGCGCTAGGCTTCGTAGAACCGGGCGCCCCGTGCAGAGGCCGGCAGGCTGTCCGGCGACGCCGCGCGCATGCCAAGGCGCTCGAGGAGCGCCATGTCTGCGTTCGAGGCGGGGTTGGGCGTGGTCAGCAGGCGCTCCCCATAGAAGATGGAGTTGGCGCCCGCCAGGAAAGCCAGCGCCTGCAGCTCGTCGCTCATGCCCTCGCGGCCTGCCGACAGGCGCACACAGGACGCCGGCATGAGAATGCGGGCCACAGCCACCGTGCGCACAAACGCAAGCGGATCGAGATCGTCCTCATCGCCAAGCGGCGTCCCCGCCACGCGCACCAGCAGGTTGATAGGCACGCTTTCCGGATGCACCGGGAGATTCGCCAGCTCCTGCAGCAGACCGACACGATCGCGCTGCGTCTCGCCCATGCCGACAATGCCGCCGCAGCAGACCTTCATGCCGGCTTCACGCACGCTGGCCAGGGTGTCCAGGCGATCCTGATAAGTGCGTGTGGTGATGACCTCGCCGTAGTGCTCGGGCGAGGTGTCGAGGTTGTGGTTGTAGTAGTCCAGACCCGCCTGTGCGAGACGCTCTGCCTGGGGCTGCGTGAGCATGCCCAGCGTCATGCAGCTCTCCAGCCCCAGCGCCTTCACGCCCTCGATCATGGCCACCAGCTGCGGCAGGTCCCGATCCTTGGGTGAGCGCCAGGCGGCACCCATGCAGAAGCGGCTCGCACCGGCCGCCTTTGCGGCTGCCGCCTCCGCGAGCACGGCATCAACATCCATCAGTGGCTCGATCTCCAGCCCCGTGTCAAAGCGCTTGCTCTGCGGGCAGTAGGCGCAATCCTCGGGGCAGGCTCCGGTTTTGATGGAAAGCAGCGTGCTCACCTGCACGGCATTGGGGTCAAAATAGGTGCGATGTACCGATTGCGCCGCAAACAGCAGGTCCATAAAAGGATGCTCGAACAAGGCCTGAATCTCGTGGCGGGTCCAGTCATGTCGCGTCGACGGCGGAGCGCTGGCAGCGATGCCGGTGGCAGGGTCAGTGTTCGTGGCGACGGTCATGTGTGATCCTCCGATGAAAGCACGCGGGATACTAACCGCGGCGGCGACCATGTCAACCTTTGATACAGAGAATGGTTGACATGCTGGGCCGCGCCCTTCTCAACGGCCTGTTTCCGCCAACCTGTCAGCTCTGCCTGCAGGTGGTGGAACGCGACATTGCCCTCTGCCGCTACTGCGAGCGGTCGCTGACACACAATCACCACCCCTGTGCCTGCTGCGCTCTGCCCCTGCGTGACCCGCACTCGGGCGAGGGCCTGTGCATTGCCTGCCAGGAAGCCAGTTTCGACTTCGACCGCGTGGTAGCACCGTTTCTGTATGACACCGCGCTGGCGCAGATGATCGGCCGCTGGAAATATGCCGGTGACCATCGGCTGACGCCGCTGCTTGGCGACCTGTGGCTGTCCCGGGCCTGCCCCGGCCCGCTGCCCGACCTGCTGGTGCCGGTGCCGCTGCACTGGCGCCGCCAGCTGCTGCGCGGATTCAACCAGGCGGAGCTTCTGGCGCGCCACCTGGTCACGCGTCACCCCCGACTGCAGGCCAGGCAGCTGCGGCCGGGGCTGTTGACGCGTCAGCGCGCGGCGCGGGTTCAGGCGGGCCTCGGCGCCAGCGGACGCGGCGAGAATGCCAGCGGCGCCTTTACTCTCAATGGGAGCTGTGACAATCTCCACGTCGCGTTAGTTGATGATGTATGCACAACCGGGGCGACTGCCGATGCGGCGTCCAGATTGCTGCGCGCCGGCGGAGCCCGCGCAGTTGATGTCTGGTGCCTGGCGCGCACCCCGGGGCCCATCCCGGGCATCGGGTAACTCTCTCGACAACGCAGGTTTTCGCATGAACAGCCATCCCTATGACGCATTGACGCCGGATGCGATTATCCAGGCCGTGGAATCCGCAGGCTTCTACAGCGATGCCCGCCTGCTGGCCCTTAACAGCTACGAAAACCGCGTCTACCAGGTCGGCATCGAGGACGCCACGCCGGTCATCGCCAAGTTCTACCGCCCCGAGCGCTGGCGACGTGAACAGATCGAGGAAGAGCACCGCTTCTCCCGGGAACTCGCGGACGCCGATATCTCGGTGGTCGCGCCGATTGCCAACGACGACGGCGAAACCCTGCATGAATTCGAGGGCTTTCTGTTTGCGCTGTTTCCCAGGCGCGGTGGCTATCCCCCCGAGCTGGATAACCTCGACAACCTGCTGGTGCTGGGGCGCACCATCGGCCGCATTCACCGGGTCGGCGCTGCCACCGCCTTCCAGCACCGACCGGTCATGCACCCCCAGGACATGCTGGTCGAAAACCGCGACTACCTGCTGGAGCGCTTCATCCCGGACTATCTTCGCGATGCCTATGCCACCCTGACCCGCGACCTGATCGATCGCATTCTGCCGCTGTGGGAGGACGTCAGGCCCGAAGATCTCATTCGGACCCACGGCGACTGCCACGTGGGCAATATTCTCTGGCGGGATGACTGTGCGCACATTGTCGACCTGGACGACTGCTGCATGGCACCCGCCATCCAGGACCTGTGGATGATGCTCAGCGGCGAGCGCCACGAACGCCAGCTGCAGCTGGCGGAGATTGTTGCCGGCTACGACGAGTTCGGCAATTTCGAGCCTAGGCAGCTGCGCTGGCTCGAGGCCCTGCGCACCATGCGCATTGTTCGCTACGCGGCGTGGCTGGCGCGGCGCTGGGACGATCCGGCGTTTCCGCGGAGTTTTCCCTGGTTCAATACCGAGCGCTACTGGGCCGATCACGTGCTGGAGCTGCGCGAACAGCTTGGCGCACTGGACGAGCCGCCGCTGCAGCTGCTCTGACGGCGCAGGTCAGCGCATCCGCGATCGCGGATAGACCACCGAGACAAGCCAGCGCAGCAGGGAGTTCTGGGCCAGCACCTCGCGGTCCACCGCATCAAAAAATGCCGCCATGCCCTGGGGGTCGGCAAAGTAGTCCATACGCGTTCGCAGGGCCCGCTCCGGATCCAGCTCCCGGACCACCCGTGCCGGGTTGCCGGCAACGATAACGTTGGCCGGGACATCGCGGGCGACCACGGAACGCGCGCCGATTACCGCGTTGTCGCCAATGGTGACGCCCTTGAGCACTGTTGCGTGGTCGCCAAGCCAGACATTGCGGCCGAGTCGGACCGGCGTCACCCGGTCGTCGCGCGCGGTGCGATCGTAAATGCCGTGCCAGTCGGAGTCGGTGATATAGCTGCCGTTGGCCAGCATGCTGCCATCACCGATCTCGATCTCGTCGCTGGCGCTGATACGACTCCCGGGGCTCATCAGCACACAGTCGCCGATCTGCACGCGACCCGCTCCGGGTTCGCGCCCCCAGACCCCGATTTCCACCCGATGCATCGGCTCGGCAATCGCGGTAAAGCACTCTCCGATATGAATGTTGGGCCCGGAAATCGTGACGTACCAGGGCTTCATGAAGGTGGCATGGGCCCCCAGCGAGGCGCACTCCGGTCGCAGGAAGTAGTCACTGTAGGCCTTTCGCAGGCGCAGGTGGGTTTTCTTGACCCAGTAAGGTCGCAGGTCGTCTCGCATGCCGCTATGATCCCCCGTCGCGAGCGCGGCAACAAGCCCGACGCCGCGCGTCTCCATGTCGCAGCGCAGGAAGCCCACCCCATGCAGGCCAACTCGCGTCCGGTCAGCAGTCGTCAGCAGCAGGTGCACCAGGACCTGCCGCGGCTGGTGAGGCGCCATCTTGAAAGCCGCTGGCAGCGTCCGCCGCACAGCCTGACATCAGAGGTGCGCGACTCCCTGGCCAACGCACTGGCGCAGGACAGCCCCCTGGTGCTGGACTCGTTCTGCGGCACCGGTCACAGCACCCGGCTGCTGGCGCGGGACCACCCGGACTGCACGGTGATCGGCGTCGACAAGTCCGCTGCCCGCCTGTCCCGTCACGGCGAGCGCGACGGCGACAATTACCGGCTGCTGCGGGCGCAGTGCGAAGAGGTGTGGGCCTGGCTGGCAGATCAGGGCGTGCAGCTGCAGGCCCACTACCTGCTTTACCCCAACCCCTGGCCAAAGCCGGCGCAGCTCAAACGGCGTGTGCAGGGCCACCCCGGATTTCCCCTGCTGTTGAAGCTCGGCGGCCGACTGGAGCTGCGCTGCAACTGGCGGGTCTATGCCGAGGAGTTCGGCGTGGCACTCGCCATCGCCGGCCAGCGGCCGGCGGTCGCCGTGGTCGCCGTGGTCGACGACGGTGAGCCGCTGAGCCTGTTCGAGCGCAAGTACCGCGACAGCGGCCACACGCTGTGGCGCTGCACGGCTCAAGTGACCTGTCACGGCTAATGGGTTACAGTCGCGGCCTAGCAGGAGGTCGGCCCATGCCCGAACAGAACAACGATCCCGTCTGGCAGCGTATTCTTGAAGAAACCGCCTCCCATGCGGCGGAGGAGCCCATCCTCGCGAGCTACCTGCACGCCACCATACTCAATCATCGGCACCTGGAGCAGGCGCTCAGCTTCCACCTTGCCAATCAGCTGGACAGCCCCACGCTATCTTCCCTGCTGCTGCGCGACGTCATGCTCGACGCCTTTCGCAGCGACCCGGACATTCTCCAGGCCGTGCGCGCCGACCTTCTCGCCGTCCTCGACCGCGACTCGGCCTGCAGTGAACTCTATGTGCCCTTTCTCTACTACAAGGGCTTCCATGCGCTGGAGGTTCACCGGGTATCGCACTGGCTGTGGAAGCAGGGACGCCGGTCGCTGGCGCTGTTCTTCCAGAACCGCATGAGTTCGAAGTTTGCCGTGGATATCCATCCCGCCGCACGCCTCGGTCGCGGCATCATGCTGGATCACGCCACGGGACTGGTGATCGGCGAGACCACGGTAGTGGGCAACAACGTATCCATCCTGCAGTCGGTAACCCTCGGCGGTACCGGCAAGGAAGAGGGCGACCGGCACCCGAAAATCAGCGACGGCGTCCTGATCAGCGCCGGCGCGAAGATTCTGGGGAACATCTGTATTGGCGAGGGCGCCAAGATCGGCGCCGGCAGCGTCGTGCTGCAGCCGGTGCCGCCGCATACCACCGCGGCGGGTGTGCCGGCGAAAATCGTCGGCCGGCCCGAGTGTGACCAGCCGGCCCTGATGATGGACCACGGGTTTATCTGCGAATAGGAAGAATACCGGCAGCCCGGGGCTGCCGGTCAGTGCAGAGCCCCGCCTCAGTCGTCGACGTGATACTGCGGCGACAGCTCCTGAACCGCGTCGACAAACGCCGTCACGTGATCCGGGTTGACGCCCGGCGTGATACCGTGACCGAGGTTGAACACGTGGCCGGGGCCGTGACCGTAACCCTCCAGAATGCTCGCTACCTCCTCGCGTATGCGCGCCGGCGAGGCAAACAGCATGGACGGATCCATATTGCCCTGCAGGGCAACCCGGTCACCCACCGCGGCACGGGCACTGGCGATATCGGTGGTCCAGTCGATGCCGACGGCCTGGGCGCCACAGTCGGCGATGGCGGGCAGCCACTGTCCGCCGCCTTTGGTAAACACCACAGCCGGCACCCGGCGACCATCGACCTCACTGGGCAGGCGCGAAATAATGCGCTGCATGTACTTGAGCGAGAACTCCTTGTAGGCCGCAGCACTCAGCGCGCCCCCCCAGGTATCGAAGATCTGCACGGCCTGGGCGCCGGCATCGATCTGCGCACACAGGTAATCCGCGACCGCATCCGCCAGCAGTGACAGCAGGTTGTGCATGAGCTCAGGCTGGTCGTAGGCCATGGCCTTGACCCGCGCATGGTCCTTCGAGCCGCCGCCCTCTACCATGTAGGTGGCCAGCGTCCAGGGGCTGCCGGAAAAGCCGATCAGCGGCACGGAACCGTTGAGTTCGCGCCGTATCGTGCGCACCGCATTCATGACGTAATCGAGGTCATCCTCGGCCTTGATCGTGTTCAGTGCGGCGAGGTCTTCTTCGCTGCGCACCGTCTTGCGAAAGCGCGGGCCTTCGCCGGTTTCGAAATACAGCCCCAGACCCAGGGCGTCGGGTATGGTGAGAATGTCAGAAAACAGGATCGCGGCATCCATGGGATAGCGGCGCAACGGCTGCAGCGTGACCTCGCAGGCGAGCTCGGCGTTCTTGCACAGATCCAGGAAGGAACCCGCCTGTTCGCGAGTCGCCCGGTACTCGGGCAGGTAGCGCCCCGCCTGCCGCATCATCCAGATGGGCGTACGGTCAACGCTCTGGCGCAGGAGCGCGCGCAGGAAACGGTCGTTTTTCAGTTCAGTCATGTAAATCCCTATACCTCAAGAAAATCGAGAATGCCCTCGGCCGCCTGGCGACCCTCCCAGATGGCGGTGACCACCAGGTCAGAGCCCCTCACCATATCACCGCCGGCGAACACTTTCGGATTGCTGGTCTGGAACCGGAACTCCTGGTGCTCCTCGGCGACCACGCCGTCCCAGTCGTTGGTGCTGACATTGATGTCGCTGAACCACGCCGCCGGACTGGGCTGAAAACCAAATGCAACAATAACGGCATCGGCGTCAATCACTTCTTCACTGCCGGGTACCGCCTGGGGTCGACGCCGACCGTCCGCATCCGGCTCGCCCAGCTCCGTCCTGACCAGCTTCACGCCGCCGGCTTCGCCAAAATAATTGACGATCTCGGTCGGCTGGCGATTGAACAGGAACTCGACGCCCTCTTCGCGGGCATTTTTCACCTCGCGCCGGGATCCGGGCATGTTCTCCTCGTCGCGGCGATAGGCGCACACCACCTGTCGGGCGCGCTGACGGACGGCGGTGCGCACACAATCCATCGCCGTATCACCACCGCCGAGCACGATCACGCGCTTGTCGCGCAGGTTCACGTAGTCGCCGTCCGGCTGGTTGAAGCCCATATTGTGATTGACGTTGCCGATAAGGAAGGACAGGGCCTTGTGCACACCGGGCAGGTCCTCGCCCGGCAGATTGCCCTGCATCGCCTTGTAGGTGCCCATGCCCAGGAACACGGCGTCATAGTCCTCCATAATGTCGTCAATGGCGATGTCGCGGCCGACCTCGGTATTCAGGTGGAACTCGATACCCATCTCCTCAAAAATCTCACGGCGCCGCTGCATCACCAGCTTTTCCAGCTTGAACTCGGGAATGCCGAAGGTCAGCAGGCCGCCGATTTCCGGGTAGCGATCGAACACCACCGCCTTGACCCCGGCGCGGGTCAGGACGTCGGCACAGCCAAGCCCTGCCGGGCCCGCGCCGATGATGGCCACCTTCTTCCCCGTGGCGACCACACCGGAAAGATCCGGGCGCCAGCCCATGGCCAGCGCGGTATCGGTGATGTACTTCTCGCTGGAACCGATCGTGACCGCGCCGAAGCCGTCGTTCAGGGTGCAGGCACCCTCGCAGAGGCGATCCTGCGGACACACCCGACCACAGACCTCGGGCAGGGTATTGGTCTGGTGGCTGAGCTCGGCAGCCTCGAACAGATTGCCTTCGGCGACCAGCTTCAGCCAGTTGGGGATGAAGTTGTGCACCGGGCATTTCCACTCGCAGTAGGGATTACCGCACTCGATGCAGCGCTCCGACTGCTCCTCCACCTGGGCCTTGGTAAAGGGATCGTAGATCTCGACGTACTGGCTCTTGCGAGCACGCATGTTCTTCTTTTTCGGGTCGTTCCGGCCAACGTCGATAAACTGGAAGTTGTTGCTGACGCGTCCACTCATAGCGCTGTCCTCATTGATTCGCTCCCGCTGCCGCCGCGCTCAGTCGGTATCGCGCAGACGGGTCAGGAGCTGATTGAGATCGGCGGCCTTGGGCTTGACCAGCCAGAACTTGCCCACGTAATCCTCGAAGTTGTCGCTCACCTCGGCGCCCCAGGCTGAATCGGTCTCGTCGACGTATTCCGCAAGGATGCCCCGCAGGTGGGTGCGATGCGCCTCCATGTTCTCGGAACTCACGCGGTGTATCTCCACCAGCTCGCTGTTGTAACGATCGATAAAGCGTCGGTCCTGGTCGAGCACGTAGGCGAAACCACCGGTCATGCCGGCGCCGAAATTTACGCCGGTTTCACCGAGCACCGTGATACAGCCACCGGTCATGTATTCACAGCAGTGATCACCGGCACCCTCGACCACCGCATGGGCGCCGGAGTTGCGCACGCCGAAGCGCTCGCCGGCCGTACCGGCCGCGAACAGTTTACCGCCAGTCGCGCCGTAGAGGCAGGTATTGCCGACAATGGACGCTTCCTGCGAGCGGAACTCGCTGTCGCGGGGTGGATAGACCACCAGCTTGCCGCCGGCCATGCCCTTGCCGACATAATCGTTGCAGTCGCCCTCGAGATACATGTGCAGACCGCCGGCGTTCCAGACGCCGAAACTCTGACCGGCAGTGCCCGTCAGGCGCAGCGTGATTGGCGCGTTCTCCATGCCGGTATTGCCATGCCGGCGGGCGATTTCGCCCGAGAGTCGCGCACCTATCGAGCGATCGCAGTTGGTCAGGTGGAAGGTGAACTCGCCGCCGCTGAGGGCCTCGATGGCCGGCAGGGTGGCCGCGACCATGGCCTCGGCCTTGTCACCGCGATCGAAGGGCACGTTCCTGGCCACCTCGCAGAACTGCGGCTGGCCCTCGCTGTCGGCATCCTTGTGCAGCAGGGGACTGAGATCAAGCCGCGCCTGCTTGTCCGTTTCACCCGGCAGCCGCTCCAGCAGGTCGGTGCGCCCGATCAGCTCTTCCAGCGACGCAACCCCCAGCCGCGACAGCCACTCCCGGGTTTCGGTGGCGACAAAGGTGAAGAAATTCACCACCATCTCCACTGTGCCGTTGAAGTGGTCGTCGCGCAGGCGCTCGTTCTGGGTAGCGACGCCGGTGGCGCAGTTGTTGAGGTGGCAGATGCGCAGGTACTTGCAGCCCAGGGCCACCATGGGGGCAGTGCCGAAGCCGAAGCTTTCGGCGCCGAGTATCGCCGCCTTGATGACGTCGAGACCGGTTTTCATACCGCCGTCGGTCTGCAGACGGATATTGCCGCGCAGGCGGTTGCCGCGCAGGGTCTGCTGTACCTCGGCCAGCCCCAGCTCCCAGGGCGACCCCGCGTAGCGGATGGACGTCAGCGGGCTGGCAGCCGTGCCGCCATCGTAGCCGCTGATGGTGATCAGGTCGGCGTAGGCCTTGGCAACGCCGGCGGCTACCGTACCAACCCCGGGCTCGGACACCAGCTTCACCGACACCAGTGCCTCGGGATTGACCTGCTTGAGGTCGAAAATCAGCTGCGCCAGATCCTCAATGGAGTAGATATCGTGGTGCGGCGGCGGTGAAATCAGGGTGACGCCGGGCACCGAATAGCGCAGGCGGGCGATCAGCTCATTCACCTTGCCGCCCGGGAGCTGACCGCCCTCACCGGGTTTTGCTCCCTGGGCCACCTTGATCTGCAGCACCTCGGCGTTGACCAGATAGTGCGGCGTGACACCGAAGCGGCCAGAGGCGATCTGCTTGATCTTGGAAACACGCTCAGTCCCGAATCGCTCGGGATCCTCACCACCCTCACCGGAGTTGGAGCGCGCGCCGATGCGGTTCATCGCCGCCGCCAGCGATTCATGGGCCTCGGGGCTCAGGGCCCCCAGTGACATGCCGGCGGAATCAAAGCGCTGAAAGATCTTCTCGATCGGCTCTACCGCGTCCAGAGGCAGCGCCGTCCCGGCCAGGCGCGGACGCAGCAGATCGCGCAGCGTCGCCACCGGGCGCTCATTGACCAGGGTCGCGTAGCGCTGATAGACGGCGTAATCGCCGGTGGCGACCGCCTGCTGCAGCGTTGTCACGACATCGGGATTGAAGGCGTGGTACTCCTGCCCGTGAACGTATTTCAGCAGCCCCCCCTGCTGGATGAACTTGCGCTGGCTCCAGGCATCCCGCGCCAGGCGCTTCTGGTCCGCCTCAAGTTCGTCAAAGCCGGCACCCTCGATGCGGGAGGTCACGCCGCAAAAAGCCGTGTTCACCACCTCGCTGCCCAGCCCCACCGCCTCGAACAGCTGTGCGCCACGATAGGAGCTGACCGCGGATATGCCCATCTTGGACATGATTTTCAGCAGGCCCTTGTTCACGCCGCGACGGTAATTCTTGTAGCAGGCACCCGGCTCGCCCAGCAATTCGCCGACGCGCAGCAGATCTTCGAGCACGCTGTAGGCCAGGTAGGGATATACCGCAGTGGCGCCAAACCCCAGCAGACAGGCGATCTGGTGTGAATCCCTCGCGCTGGCAGATTCGACGACGATATTGGCGTTGCAGCGCAGGCCACAACCGATCAGGTGATGGTGCACGGCGCCTGTCGCCAGCAGGCTGTGTATCGGCAGGCGGCCGCCCTCGATATTGCGGTCCGTCAGCACCAGTATGGTGAAGCCCGCGCGTATCTGAGACTCGGCCTCCGCCACCAGTGCGGCAATCGCCTCACGCAGGGACTGCTCGGAGGGTGCATAGCTGCAGTCGATGTCGCAGGCGAGAAAGCCCGGTCGCTGCAGGTTGATGAGGGTATTGAACTTGCCCTGGGACAGTACCGGCGAGGACAGAATGACGCGGTCGGCGTGCTCCGGGCCCTGCTCGAAAATGTTCTTCTCCACGCCGAGCACGGTTTCCAGCGACATGACAATCGCCTCGCGCAGGGGGTCGATAGCCGGGTTGGTGACCTGGGCGAACTTCTGGCGGAAATAGTCGTACAGCGACCGCGCCTGGCGCGACAGCACGGCCATGGGGGTGTCGTCGCCCATGGAACCCACCGCCTCGTTGCCGGACTCGGCCAGGGGCCGCAGCACCTGGTCGCGCTCCTCGTAGCTGACCTGGAACATTTTCATGTACGGATCGAGGCGCGCCGCGTCGATGCCGGGCGCCACTTCACCATCGAAACTGCCAACCACCCGCTCTGCGTTCTCCTTCAGCCAGCGCTTGTAAGGCTTGCTGCTCTTGAGGCGGTTGTCGATTTCATCACTCTGCAGCACTTCGCCGGTCTGGGTGTCGACCATGAGGATCTCGCCGGGACCCACGCGACCCTTGGCGATCACGTCCTCGCTGCGATAATCATGGGTACCCACTTCGGAGGCGAGCGTGATAAAACCATCCTTGGTTCGCACCCAGCGCGCCGGTCGCAGCCCATTGCGATCCAGAAGACAGGCGGCGTAGCGCCCGTCGGTGAGAACGATGCCGGCTGGCCCATCCCAGGGCTCCATGTGCATGGAGTGGTACTCAAAAAAGGCCTTCAGGTCCGGATCGATATCCTCCTTGTTCTGCCACGCCGGGGGTATGAGCATGCGCAGCGCCCGCGCCATGTCCACCCCCCCGGTCAGCAGCACATCCAGCATGTTGTCCAGACTGGAGGAGTCGGAGCCGGTGCGATTGACCAGCGGCGTTATCTCGCTGATGTTGGGCAGGGATTCAGTTTCGAACAGGGCGGCACGCGCCTGTGCCCAGTTGCGATTGCCCTCGATGGTATTGATCTCACCGTTGTGGGCCAGCAGCCGGAATGGCTGCGCCAGTGGCCAGCGCGGCATGGTATTGGTGGAGAAGCGCTGGTGAAAGACGCAGATCGCCGTGGTCAGGCGCTCGTCGCCGAGATCCCGGTAGAAGCGCGGCAGGTCGACCGGCATCACCAGCCCCTTGTAGGCGATGACCCGGGCCGACAGGCTGCACAGGTAGAAATCGCGGTCGCCTTCGTTGGCGATCTCCGCCTTGCGGCGGGCAATGAAAAGCGCCGTCGCCACCTGCGCATCGCTGAGATCGGCGGTGTCCACAAAGACCTGCTCGATGCGTGGCAGGGAGGCAAGCGCGATCTCGCCGCACACACTGCTGTCGGTCGGCACCACGCGCCAGCCCACGACGCGCAGACCCTGATCCTCGATCGCCTTCTGCGTTCTGGCGCGCTGTGACTCCGCGCGCGGCGTCTCGGCGCTGAGGAAGACCTGGCCCACGGCGAAGGCGTTCGGCAGTGGCGTACCGAGGCTTTCCTGCGCCACGGCGCGCAGGAAACTCTGGGGCATCTGCAGTAACAGCCCACAACCGTCGCCAGTTTTCCCGTCCGCGGCAATGCCGCCCCGATGCGTCATGCAGGTGAGCGATTCAATGGCCACCTGCAACAGGCGGTGACTGGCGTCGCCCGCCGTATGGGCAATCAGGCCAAATCCGCAGTTGTCGCGAAACTCGTCAGGGCTGTACAGGCCTGCGCTCATAGAAAGTCCAAAAGTGATAATTGATTCAGCGGGTTACCGCGGCACACCCACTGTTAGGGCAGATGGCCATGACGTCGGGGGGCCGGTAATTTTACACAGTTGCCGATGCCGGAACAAACCGCGCAGGCTCCCAGCTCAGGCGCCCCGGGCGACCGCCCCGAGCAGGTCGGTGATTTCCCGGGCGTCGGCGTCGTCAACGACAAGCGCCTGTCCGAGTGGCCGCAGCAGAACTAGACGCATGCGACCATCCACCGCTTTCTTGTCCCGGGCCATATGCTGTACAAAGGTGGCCGCCGACATGTCGGCTGGTGGCCGCAGCGGCAGCCCGGCCCTTGCCAGCCAGGCAGCCAGTGTCTCCACCTCGTCGTCGGCCACCCAGCCGCGCCGCGCCGACAGGCGCATGGCGAGCAGCATGCCAACGGCCACGGCTTCGCCGTGCAGCCAGTTGCCATAGCCCTGGGCCGCCTCTATCGCATGGCCGAAGGTATGGCCCAGATTGAGTATGGCGCGCACACCGCCCTCCCGCTCATCGGCGGCCACGACATCCGCTTTGATCGCACAGCTGCGTTCGATCGCCTCGGCGAGAACCGCCTCTTCCCGCGCCAGCAGCCGGGGCAGTTCTTCCTGTAGCCAGGCGTAAAAGCCGATGTCGCGGATCAGCCCGTACTTGATCACCTCTGCCAGGCCGGCGGCGAACTCGCGCGCCGGCAGGGACTGCAGCACCTGGGTATCGATTAGCACCGCCCGCGGCTGGTGGAACGCGCCGATCATGTTCTTCCCCAGCGGGTGATTGACGCCCGTCTTGCCGCCCACCGAGGAATCGACCTGGGACAGCAGGGTGGTCGGCACCTGTATGAAGACCACGCCGCGCTGGTAACAGGCCGCCGCAAAGCCGGCCATGTCACCTACCACGCCACCACCCAGCGCAATGAAGGTGGTCGTGCGATCGTGGCCGGCCGCCAGTACGCGGTCGAAGATCTGCTGCACGGTTGCCAGCGTCTTGTAAGCCTCGCCATCGGGAAGAATGACCTCGGTCACGGCCAGATCGCTGCCAAGTGACTGCCGGAGGCGGTCCATGTACAGCGGCGCCACCGTCGTGTTGCTGATAATGACAACCTGGCGACCGGCAATGCAGGGACGCAGGCAGGCGGCATCAGCGAGCAGATCGCGTCCGATGAAAATGGGATAGCTGCGATCACCGAGATCGACGCGCAGCGTGTGCATGAGTGTGGCGGGCATGGTGTGGGCGATGCGTCCGGCCTGCGGTTACGGCCGGCCTTTATGCGTCACGCAGTTCCTTCAACAGTCGTTGGGCAACAGTCTTGGGGCTGCTGTCGTCCGTGTCAATCACATGATCGGCGATTTCCCGGTACAGCGGATCGCGCACGGCCATCAGATCCCGAAGGGTGCCCTCGGGATCATTGCCGTGCAGCAGGGGCCGGTTGCTGGTCTTGCGCGTGCGTCGAACCTGTTCCTCCAGCGTGGCATGCAGATAGACCACGAAGCCGCGCTCCGCCAGAAACTGCCGGTTTGCCTCCCGGACAACGACGCCACCGCCGGTCGCCAGTACCGTGTCCTCCCAGGTAGTCATCTCCTGCACCACCTGCGCTTCGCGGTCGCGGAATCCTTCCTCGCCCTCAACATCGAAGATCCACGGAATATCGGCACCGGTGCGTCGCTCCACCTCGGCGTCGGTATCCGCGAAACCGAGACCCAGCCCCTGTGCCAGGAACTTGCCGATCGTGGTCTTGCCAGCACCCATGGGGCCGACCAGAAAAACGCGCCGCACTGCCACGCCCTAATCCAGCAGGGCGTCGGCAAGGATGCGCGGCGTGATGAAGATCAGCGTCTCGGTCTTGGTGCGCTGGGTGGACTCGTTGCGAAAGAGCGCGCCCACGTAGGGGATGTCGCCGAAGAACGGCACCTTGCGGCGAGTCTCGAGCAGCTCTGTGCGGAACACGCCGCCCAGCACCACCGTTTCACCATTGCCGACCAGCACCTGCGTGGTCAGTTCCGTGGTATCAATGGCGGGAATCAGGCCGCCCTGGCCGCTCGGCACGAGGTCGCCGACGGAATCCTGGTTGATCACAAGGTCCAGCAGGATGCGATCGTCCGGGGTGATATTCGGGGTGACATCCAGAGACAGCACCGCCTCCTTGAACTGCACCGCGGTGGCGCCGCTGGCCGCTGCCTGCTGGAAGGGAATCTCGGTGCCCGACTTGATATTCGCTTTCTGCTTGTCGCCGGTAATCACCTTGGGCTGGGACACCACCTCACTCTTGCCGGCGGATTCGAGCGCCGACAGCTCGGCGGTCAGAAAGAGGTCGTTGGAGGTAAAGCCCACCGCGAAGCCGCTTGCGGCGTCACTGACTCCCAGGTCGACCAGCAGGGCGCCGGGATAGCTCAGGTCGGGCTGCGTGCCGTTGATCACCGAGTTATTGAGCCCGACTACGTTGGCGGTGTTGCCGGACACAGACAGAATGTTGCCGTCGGCATCGGGATTCAGATACCCACCACCCCAGTTGATGCCCAGTTCTTTCTCGAGATCGGACTGGGCGATGACAATGCGCGCCTCGATCATTACCTGGCGGATGGGAATATCCACCTGGTCGATAAGCAGGCGTATTTCCTCAAGCTTGTCGGAGGTTTCCGTCAGGATAAGGGAGTTGGTGCGTTGATCGACGATCACCGAGCCGCGGGAGGAGATCAGCGTGCCGCCGTCCTCCGATCCGGCGTTGAACAGATTGACCACCTCGCTCGCCTTGGCGTAGCGGATGCGGATGAACTCGGAGCGCAGCGGCGCCAGCTCCGCGATCTGCTTGTTGGCCTCGATCTCCTGCCGCTCCCGCTCGGCGATTTCCGCGGCCGGGGCCACCATCAACACGTTGCCCACCTGGCGCTTGTCCAGGCCCTTGGTCTTGAGCACCAGCTCCAGCGCCTGATCCCAGGGCACGTTCTTCAGGCGCAGGGTAATGCGCCCGGAAACCGTATCACTGGCGACGAGATTAAGCTCGGTGAAATCGGCAATGAGCTGGAGCACGGCGCGCACTTCGATGTCCTGGAAGTTGAGCGATATCCGCTCGCCGACAAAGTCGAATTCGTTGCGCCTCGCATCCTGCTCTTCCTTGCTCAGCGGCTTGACGCTGACCACGTACTCATTGTCGGCCTGATAGGCGAGGTAGTCGAACTCACCCGACGTTTTCAGCGTCATGGTGGTGCCGCGTTCGGTCGAGTTCACCGAGACCGACTGCACCGGCGTCGCAAAATCGACCACGTTGTAGTTGCGCAGCAGGCGCTCCGGGATATCGGTATCAATGAACTCGATCTTCACGTCGCCGCGTTCGCTGAAGACGTTCACATCCACCGAGGGATCGGACAGCTCCAGGACCAGCCGACCCTCGCCTTCGGTTCCCCGCTGAAACTGCAGATCGCGGATGGTGGATTTGACGGACAGGACCTCCTCCACACGGGTCTGCACACGATTCGGATCGCTGCCGGGCTTGAAATAATTGCCCTGGGAATCCTCGCCCACAGTGACGAACAGGCTGTTGCCCTCCACACGCGTTTCGTAGGGAGCCAGCTTCACCAGGTTGATTACCAGGCGCGTGCGGTCACCCGCCTCAAGCACCATGGCACCGGTGGCGTTGCCGTAGGAGAGGCTGTAGCGCTTGCGATCCAGCCGGCTTGCGGTGTCGGGAAAATCGATGGCAATGCGGGCCGGTTTTTCGATGGTGTAGGATTTCAGGTCCGTGGGTGGCGCCTGATCAAACCCCAGGCGCAGCTCGAATTTGCCACCGGGCCGCGAGCTGAACTCGATATCCGTGACACTGGTAACCGCCTGGGCCGCCAGAGAGCAGAAAGCGGCTGCCATCCCCAACAGCAGGCGACCGAATCTTCGTTGTTGCCTTGCGGACGTCATGTTGCCTGCTCCCCGTGTATTATCGCTGTTGCCCATGGTCCCGCCATACCCGAGCACGGCCTAGAGGCCGCTCAGTTCTATGGTTCTCGGGCGTTCTACCCAGCCGTCGGCCGTGCCATCCGTGACGATCTCCACCACGGCAATGTAGGTGTCCTCGAGCTCCACAATTTTGCCGTGGTTGCGCCCCAGGTAGTTGCCCTGGGTCACGCGATGAATCCCCCCGTCGGGATCGCGCACCAGCGCCCACTCGCGCCCGTCACGCGCCAGCGTGCCGACCATGGCCAGCGAGTCAAAAGTATACTGCTCAAGAAACTCCTTGGCCCGGTTATCGTCCGGCCTGATTGTGCTGACTGACTGCAGCTGTGCGATTTCCCGCACCTCGATCGGCCGATCAAAGGGGCTGCGCATGCGCGTGGCGCTGTAGGCGAAAGCCTCGTAGGCCTTGAAGGTCGGAATCGGGGCAATCACTCCGCCGGGCCGGGCATTCTTTTCGTCCATGAAACGGTCGAGGTCAGACATATCGCTGTCGCTGCAGGCAGACAGCGCCGCCATCAGGCAGACCAGTGTCACTGTCCTTGCACAGCGGCCCATGCTCAACTGTCTCCATCCTTGTAGCGATAGGTCTTGGCGGTGATCGACAGCTTGAGATCGCTGGCGTTGTCCCCGCTGCCGCTGATGGTAAAGTCGTGCAGCGTGACGATCCGCGGCAAGCCTGCCATGCCGCTGATGAATGCCCCCAGATCGTGATAGGACCCCGCGGCCTCGATGGCGATGGGCAGTTCCACGTAAAACTCGCGGCTGACCTCGGGCTGCAGGTTGATCGACGCGATATTCAGGCCATTGAGAAGGCCCTTGTTGGTGATATCCTCGAGCAGGCCGGGGACTTCCGTGTCGCTGGGCAACTGGCTGATGAGGGCACCGAACGACTCCTCCATCTCGACCATCTGCCGCCGGTAGGCCTCGAGGTTGGCGACCTGAAAGGCCTTCTTTTCATATTCCTGCTTCAGCGTGCTCTCTCTGGCAACCTCGCGGTCAAACTGCAGGCGCAGGTCTTCCACATGGAAGTAGTAGCCGCCCGCCAGCACCGCAGCAAACAGCAGCACACCGATAATGACCTTGAGCACCATCGGCAGGGTGCCGAGGTTGTCGACACTGAGATCGTTGAGATCGAATTCCCGGAGTGCCCGCAGCGAGTCTTCCATTGCCATGCGCTATTCCTCGCCCTCACTGTCCTGCGGCAGGCTCACCATCACCTTCAGGTCGAAGGTAGCGGCCTGGTCGCCGTACATGGTCGCGGCGCGCACGGAATCCAGGTTGGGGTCCTGCAGCCAGTCGGAAGCGTCCAGCCGGCGCATGAGGCTGGACACCCGGTTATTAGACTCGGCGACGCCCGTGATGGACAGGGTTTTCTCCTTCGCCTCTACTTTCGTGTAGAAGACGCCGTCGGGAACCGTACGCACCAGCTGATCGAGCACGCGGACAATGACCGGGCGATTGCCCTGCAGCTCCTGGATCACGCGCATCCGGTCAATGAGCTGATTGCGCTTGCGCTGCAGATCCTTGATTTCCGCCACCTGGGCATCCAGCACCCTGATGTTCTGCGACAGATAATCGTTGCGCGCCCTCTGGTCGTCAATCTGACCGTTCACCACGCGATCGGCCAGCACCACCAGCATGATGGCCGCCACCACTACCAGCCCCAGAATACTCAGAAACTGTCGCTTGAGCTCTTCACGGCGCGCCTCGCGCCAGGGCAGCAGGTTGATGTGCGCCATCAGTCAAAACTCCGCAGCGCAAGGCCGCAGGCAATCATCATGGCCGGCGCATCACTGCCCAGCGCCACCGCGTTGACCCGCGGTGACAGGCTCATCTGGGCAAAGGGATTGGCAACCACGGTGGGTGTACCCAGGCGATCCTGTACCAGGTCGGAAAGTCCCTCCATGTAGGCCACGCCACCCGCCATGATGATGTAGTCGACATCGTTGTATTGGCTTGAGGAGAAAAACAGCTGCAGCGAGCGTGTGACCTGCTGCACGACCGCATCCCTGAAAGGGTTCAGCAGCTCTTCCTCGTAGTCATCCGGAAGACCGCCCTGCTTTTTGGCGAGACCGGCCTCTTCCAGCGGCAGACCGTATCGGCGCATGATCTCGTCGGTCAGCTGCTTGCCACCGAACAGCTGCTCGCGGGTGTAAATGGTCTGGCCGTTGCTCAATACGCTGAGCGTCGTCATCGTGGCGCCGATGTCGACCATGGCAACCACCGCACTCTCCTCGAGGTCGAGATGCTCCCGAATCAGGCCGTACGCGCGCTCGACCGCATAGGCCTCGACGTCCATGACCTTTGCCTCCAGCCCCGCGCCCTCGATGGCCTCCACGCGCGCATCAATGGTTTCCCGACGACAGGCGGCGAGAAGAACCTCGACCATGCCGTCGCGATCACGCGAGGCGCCCTGAATTTCGAAGTCGAGAGCCACTTCCTCCAGCGGATAGGGAATGTACTGATCGGCCTCCAGCGTGAGCTGGGTTTCCATCTCGTCATCGCTCAGCCCGGCCGGCATGTCCACCAGCTTCGTGATCACGGCAGAACCCGCCACGGCGGCGGCAACGGTCTTGACTTTGCTGCGTGACTGCGCGACAACACTGCGGATGGCATTGGCCACACCATCGACATCGTTGATGGCTTTTTCCACCACAGCATCCTGCGGGAGCGAGCTGACCGCGTAACTTTCCACGCGATACTTGTCCCCCGTTCGGCTAAGCTCGAGCAGCTTGACCGTGGTGGAGCTGATATCCATCCCCAGAAGCTGAGTCTGCTTTCTCTTTCCTAGCAATCCAAGCAAGTCGTTTTCCTATATGATTCACAGACTTAGCTTTACTTTATCTTCTTATACTTCAATATTAAGCTATAAGATAGCCCGCAATGCAACGAAAAGGCAAAAAAAGCCTATAATTACCAAACCCCGACAGCGAGCTTCCCGCGCGACCTGTCCCGCCCGATACACATCTCCGGAGGTCTCTTGAAATTCCTGCGCTGGCTACTGCGCCTCACATTGCTTGGCAGTCTCGCCGCCGTCTGGTTACTGGCCGGCGTCTACCTGTACCTGAGTCCGAAATTGCCGGATGTGGAAACGCTGCGCGATGTCCAGCTACAGACGCCCATGCGGGTATATACCGCGAGCGGTGATCTGATCGGCCAGTTCGGCGAACAGAAGCGCAACCCACTGGATTACAGCGAGATACCCGATACCTTTGTCAAGGCGCTGCTGGCCGCGGAGGACGACGGCTTCTTCCGGCACAGTGGCATCGACCTGATGGGCCTCGGGCGGGCCGTGTCAGAACTCATGCTGACCGGCGCCAAGGGCTCCGGCGGAAGCACGCTGACCATGCAGGTGGCGCGCAACTACTTTCTCAGCCTGGACCGCACTTTTACGCGCAAATTCAACGAGATACTGCTGGCGATAGAGATAGAGCGCCGGCTCAGCAAGCAGGAGATCTTCGAACTTTATGTGAACCGGGTGTTTCTCGGGCACCGCGCCTACGGCTTCGAGGCGGCGGCCCAGACCTACTACGGCAAAAGCCTGCAGGAACTCAGTCTGGCACAGCATGCGATGCTCGCCGGTATCCCGAAAGCCCCATCTCGCAACAACCCACTAAGCTCGCCGGACAACGCCCGGGAAAGACGCGACTGGATACTCGGGCGCATGCATCTGCTCGGTTATGTCGACGAGATGGCCTACCAGGCGGCGCTGGTTGAGCCGGTGGAGGTACGTCACCACGGCGCCAGGATCACACTGGACGCCCAGCATGCCGCGGAAATGGTGCGCCGCGAGATGCTCGAGCGCTACGGTATTGGCATCTACAACGACGGTTACCAGGTATACACCACCCTCGACTCGCGCCTGCAGAGCGCCGCGCAGTCGTCCCTGGAGACCGGCCTGATCACCTACGATCAGCGGCACGGCTACCGTGGGCCGGAACAGCGGCTGGCGGATCCACGCCCACTGACGCAACCTTCCGAAGCCACTGCCAGCGTGGCACCCCCAGCCTGGCTGGCAACCCTCGCGGAAATCCCCGTGGTCGGAGGCCTCACGCCCGCCGTGATCACCCGCGTGGATGATGCAGGCGCGCGCTTTGTCATTGCCGATGGCAGCGAACATGAGCTGCTCTGGGAAAACGGCCTGCGCCAGGCAAACCCCTATCTTAACGAAAACGCCCGCGGTCGCGCGCCCGGCAGTCCTGCGGACGTGGTGACCCGCGGTGATGTCGTGCGCGTCAACCGTCCGCAGGGCGAAGCATGGCATCTGGCCCAGATCCCGGCGGCGCAGGCCGCGCTGATCGCACTGAAACCGGACAATGGCGCCATTCTCAGTCTGGTGGGAGGCTTCGGCTTCGAACAGAGCAAGTTCAATCGTGCGACCCAGGCCCAGCGTCAGCCCGGCTCGAACTTCAAGCCCTTCATCTACAGCGCAGCGCTCGCCGCGGGCTACACGCCGGCCAGCATCATCAATGACGCCCCGATCGTGCTTGAAGATACCTCGCTGGAAGGCATCTGGCGGCCCGAAAACGACGGCGGCAAATTCTACGGACCCACCCGGCTGCGCTGGGCGCTGACACAGTCGCGGAACCTGGTGTCCATTCGTCTGCTGCAGCAGATGGGAGTGGGAACGGTCATCGACTATGCGCAACAACTCGGCTTCGATACTGCGGATTTTCCCCGCAACCTCTCGCTGGCGCTGGGCACCCAGTCCATGTCACCGCTGAACGTCGCGCGCGGCTACGCCATTCTGGCCAACGGCGGCTATGCTGTGGAACCCCACATCATCAGCAGGATCGAGGACAGTGACGGCAACCTGCTGTTCGAGGCCCGACCTGCCACTGTATGCCGCGATTGCGCCGCTGACTCCGGTGACGATACGGCCGGGAATGGCTTGCAGCGGCGCGGCGACGCGGCGGCGCTGCCAACCTCAGCGCGCGGGATCGCGGACAGCGGCGTCGGGGCGCAGCCACTGCCGCCGGCGCCCAGAGTCATGGAGGAACGGGTAAATTTTCTGATCAATGACATCCTGCAGGACGTGATCAAAGCGGGTACGGGACGCCGGGCCCTGGTGCTGAAGCGTGGCGATATTGCCGGGAAAACCGGCACCACCAACGGACCGATGGATGCCTGGTTCTCGGGTTACAACCGGGACGTGGTTGCCACCAGCTGGGTAGGCTTTGACGGCTACACCCCGCTGGGTCGCCGGGAGTTCGGTGGCACGGCGGCACTACCGATCTGGATTTCCTTCATGCGCGAGGCGCTGCGGGACCGGCCGGAGCAAAGCCTGCCGATACCCAACGGTATTACCAGTGTGAGAATTGATCCCGAGACGGGACTGCTGGCAGGGTCCGCGCAGGAAAATGCGCTGTTTGAATATTTTCGTGCCGAGAATGTGCCAACGGATTACGCTGATGGAACGCTGACACCGGGCAAGACCGGCACCGACGACCTGATCAACGATATTTTCTGAGTGGCAGGCCGGATCTACCGGACCCGCCAGCGTCGTGCGAAAACCCTAGCGCTTGCTGCCACGGTTGCCGAAACGCTTGTTGAAGCGATCCACGCGGCCGCCGCTGTCAACGATCTTCTGCTTGCCGGTAAAGAAAGGGTGACATTCCGAGCACACGTCGATCGTGAAATCCTCGGTAAAGGTCGAGCGGGTCTTGATCACGTTACCGCAGCTGCATGTCGCGGTGACCGCCTCGTACTTGGGGTGAATCTCGTTCTTCATGATGGTCCTGCTCCTGCTGAGGGACACCGCAACCCGATCCCTGCCGGGCACCGTATCCAGGGATGACAGGCACAGCAGCGCTGTGCTTGGCAAAAATAGGCGCGCATAGTACCAGAAGTGCCGTACTGCGCAAGGCCCGGGGCCAGGCATTTGTTAGACTGGCCAGCCATGCCGTGTGATCATGTCTGATGCCGACCTACCTGCGCATTGCCGTTCCCTCCCCCCTGCGCCGCCTGTTCGACTATCTGCCCCCGGCAGACGAGGATCCTGACACCGCGCTGTCGCTACCGTCGGGAATCCGCGTCAGGGTCCCCTTCGGACGGCGATCCGTGGTCGGCGTGCTGATCGCCACGGCAACCCGGAGCGAGGTGCCACTTTCCCGGCTGAAATCTGCAGACGCGATCCTGGACACCGTACCACTGCTCTCGCCCGCCGTTTTCGACCTGTGTCGATGGGCGTCCGGGTATTACCTGCACCCGCCGGGCGAGGTCTTTACCGCCGCGCTCAGCAAGCGCCTTCGCGAGGGCCGGGCACCGCTGCAGGATGCCTGGCGGCTCACCGCGCGCGGCCAGGGCCTGGGTGAGGAAGCGCTGGCCCGGGCACCGCGCCAGCAGGCAGCGCTGCGCGCTCTGTCGGGCGGACATGCGGTCGAGGCCAGCGCACTCAAATCGCAGGGCATGACAAGCCCCGTACTGCGTGAACTGGAAAAGAAAGGCCTGGTGGAACGCTGTGAGTCGGCGCTCCAACTGCCGCCGGCCGCGGGCGCAGACGGGCCGCGACTGGGCGACGCGCAGGCAAGCGCGGTCAGGCAGATCATCGCCGACGCGGGCAGCTTCCACTGCCACCTGCTCGAGGGTGTCACCGGGAGCGGCAAGACCGAGGTGTATCTGCGCGCCATCAGCCACTGCCTGCAACAGGGCCGCCAGGCACTGGTGCTGGTTCCGGAAATCGGGCTCACGCCACAGACCGTGGCGCGTTTTCGCGAACGTTTCGATACGCCCATCGCCCTGCTGCACTCGGGCCTGACCGATGCCGAGCGCAGCCAGTCCTGGGATCGGGCGCGACGCGGCGATGCGGCCATCATTCTGGGCACACGCTCCGCCGTGTTTGCCTCCTGCCCGCGCCTCGGCATCATCATTGTCGATGAAGAGCACGATGCCTCCTATAAACAGCAGGACGGGTTTCGCTATTCCGCCCGGGACGTCGCCGTCAAGCGCGCACAGCTGGAGGCCTGCCCCGTTGTGCTGGGCAGCGCCACGCCCTCGCTGGAAAGCACGTTCAACGCGCTGCGTGACCGCTACCGGCACCACCGTCTTGAGCAGCGTGCCGGCGGTCGGGCAATGCCTCGATTGAGCGCTATTGATGTCCGCCGTCAGCCACTCACCGCTGGTCTGTCGCCGGTCCTGCTCGAGCACACGGGTCAGGCGCTTGCAGAGGGACGCCAGGTGCTGCTATTCCTCAACCGCCGAGGTTTCGCCGCCTCGCTGCAGTGCCACGACTGCGGCTGGATTGCCGACTGTGAGCACTGCGATGCGCGCATGACGGTGCATCGCCGCCGGCGCCAGCTGCGCTGTCACCACTGCAGCGCACGGCGTCGTCTCCCGGAGGCCTGCCCGCAATGTGGCAGCACCTCACTGATCGCCAATGGCCTCGGCACAGAGCAGGCAGAGGACTTTCTGCAGCAGCATTTCGACCGCTGGCCGGTATATCGCGTGGACAGCGACAGCGTCACGGGGCATGCGGATATGGCGACGCTGGTCAGCGATATCCACCGCGGCGATCCCTGCATACTTCTGGGCACCCAGATGCTGACCAAGGGACACCACTTTCCCGGCGTCGGTCTGGTGGGCGTGATCGACAGCGACGCCCTTCTGTTCAGTGCGGATTTTCGCGGCGAGGAACGCCTGGCCCAGCTGCTGACCCAGGTCGCCGGCCGTGCCGGACGCGGTGACCTGCCCGGCGAGATGCTTCTGCAGACACACTACCCCGATCACCCGCTGATGCAGGCGCTGCTCACCCGGCCCTATGCCGAGATCGCCGCAGATCTGCTCCTGCAGCGCCAGGAACGCGGCCTGCCGCCCGCGGGACATATCGCGCTTCTGCGCACCGACGCACGCGCCGAGGGAGAGGGCGAAACCTTCCTTCAGGACGTGCGCAGACACGCGGCGCCGCGGATTGACGCCGCCTCGCAGTTGATCGGCCCCCTGCCGTCCGCGATGCCGCGCCGCGCCGGCAAGCACCGCAGCCAGCTCATCTGCCTGAGCACGGACCGTGCCAGCGCGGCGGCCTCTGCCGCGACCCTGGTGGCCGCCACAGAGGCATTGAAAGCGCCCGCGGGGCTGCACTGGTTTATTGATATCGACCCGCTGGACACGCTCTAGTCAGCCGCCACACCACGCGCTATCTGGCCATCACCGCGACGAACAGGGATAATGGCCGCAGTTCTCATTCGCCTTGCAGATCAGGTCAACCCGCTATGAAAGAACACGTGTCCCTGCTGATTCAACAGGGGCTGGACCGCCTTATTCAACAGGGCCAGCTGGAGGCCGGGACGTCCGCGGCCGTGCAGGTCGAGCGCACCCGCGACCCGGCCCACGGCGATCTCGCCACCAACGTCGCGCTGGCACTGGCAAAGCAGGCAAAGATGCCGCCACGGCAGCTGGCCGAGCTGCTCTGCGAGCACCTCCCGAAAAGCGAACTGATTGCCCGCACCGAGATTGCCGGTCCAGGCTTCATCAATTTTTTCCTGTCGACGGACAGCAGCGTTGCCGTGATTGGAGACATTCTCTCCCGGGGGGCCCGCTTTGGTGAGAGCGACAGCGGCCAGGGCCGCAAGGTGCAGGTGGAGTTTGTCTCCGCCAACCCCACGGGCCCGCTGCACGTGGGCCACGGTCGCGGTGCCGCCATCGGCGACAGCCTGTGCCGTCTGCTCGCGGCCACTGGCTGGGAGGTATCGCGCGAATTCTACTATAACGACGCCGGCCAGCAGATCAACAATCTGGCGCTGTCGGTGCAGGCACGCTGCCGGGGCATCGAGCCCGGCAATGAAGACTGGCCCGCCGACGGCTACCGCGGCGACTATATCGCCGAGCTCGCGAAGGCCTACCTGCGCGGCGACAGCGTGAGCGCCAAGGACCAGCAGGTAGAGGCCAGCGGCAACCCCGATGACCTCGACGCCATCCGTCGCTTCGCCGTGGCCTACCTGCGCCACGAACAGGACCTGGACCTGCGCGAGTTTGCCGTGGATTTTGACCACTACTTCCTTGAGTCATCACTGTACAGCTCGGGTGAAGTGGAGGCCACGGTCGACATGCTGGTGCAGGGCGGCAAGACTTACGAGGAAGACGGTGCGCTGTGGCTGCGCACTACCGATTTCGGCGATGACAAGGACCGCGTCATGCGCAAGCGCGATGGCGGCTACACCTACTTTCTGCCGGATGTCGCCTACCACCTGAACAAGTGGCGCCGCGGTTTCGTGCGCGTCATCAACGAGCAGGGCGCCGACCACCACAGCACCGTTACCCGCGTGCGCGCGGGTCTGCAGGCGCTGGAGCAGGGCATCCCCAAGGGCTGGCCCGACTACGTGCTGCATCAGATGGTGACCGTCATGCGCGACGGCGAGGAGGTCAAGCTGTCGAAACGCGCGGGCAGCTACCTCACGCTGCGCGACCTGATAGAGGAGGTGGGCCGTGACGCCACGCGCTACTTCCTGGTCGCCAGGGCGCCCAGCTCACAGCTGACCTTTGATATCGACCTGGCACTGTCGCGCAGCAACGACAACCCCGTGTACTACCTGCAGTACGCCCACGCCCGGGTGTGCAGCGTACACCGCAGACTGGCCGAGCAGGGCATCTCCTGGGACGCAGCATCCTGCCGGTCGCACCTCGCACGGCTGCAGAGCGCCGAGGAAAAGGCGCTGCTGAAAAGTCTCGCTGAATACCCGGAGGTCGTGGAGAAGGCAGCACAGGCAGCAGAGCCCCACGCCGTGGCAAATTACCTGCGCGACCTCGCCGGCCACTTCCACACTTTCTATAATGCACACAAGGTGCTCGTCGAGGACGCCGAACTGCGCTCGGCCCGGGTCGCACTGAGTGAATCCGTGCGCCAGGTGATCAGCAACGGCCTGAATCTGCTTGGCGTTTCCGCACCGGAGTCGATGTAGCATGGCTGCGAGCGGCACCGCAAAGTCACGCAGCGGGCAGCGCCGTCAGGGCGCCAGCCGCGGCAATGGCGATACCACGGACAGCATGTCCCGGGTCCTGCGCTGGTATGCCGGCGGTGTCGCCAGTGGCATGTTTCTCAGCTTCATGTTCTATCTGGTGACGCTGCCACCGTCGGAGCCTGCGGCCGACGGCAATGACCTGGTCAATGCCGTTCCCTCCGGCAGCGCTGAACAGCAGCCGCGCTTCGATTTTTTCGAGATGCTGCCGCAGCAGCGTATTGAGGTTGAGGTGGCTCCCGGCGACCTGCCCGGCAGCCGTGATCAACCCGATGGGTCCACCTACCTGCTGCAGGCCGGCTCGTTCCGGCATGCGGAGGATGCGGACCGTCGCCGCGCCGAGCTGCTGCTGCTGGGCCTGGAGCCCCGCGTGGAGGAAACGAGCGGCAGCAACGGCCGCTGGTTCCGCGTCATCATGGGACCCTTCGACTCGCGCTCAAAGATGGCTGCGGCGCGCAGCCTCACCGCGCAGCAGAGCATCGACACCCTGCTGCTGAAACGCAGCGCACCCTGAGCGCGCCGGACTCGCGCACCTCGCAGCCACCTCATTAAAGGCCCGCCGGGCGAATGGACCATGCCGCCGGCAGAGCGGCAGTTGGCGCTTGAATTCACCGGGTCGAGGACCCATAACCCTTACCTTGACCTGAAGGAGGCAGCACGTGGAACAGTTTCGAGGCACTACCATCCTATGCGTTCGCCGGGGAAACAGCGTTGTTATCGGCGGCGACGGCCAGGTATCCATGGGCAACACCATCATGAAGGGCAATGCGCGCAAGGTCCGCCGTCTCTACAAGGAGCAGGTCATCGCCGGCTTCGCCGGCGGGACGGCGGACGCCTTCACCCTGTTCGAGCTGTTCGAAAATCACCTGGAAAAGCATCAGGGACAGCTGGTGCGCGCCGCGGTGGAGCTGGCCAAGGCCTGGCGCACCGAGCGCTCGCTGCGCCAGCTGGAAGCCCTGCTGGCGGTGGCCGACCGGACCACCTCGCTGGTGATCAGCGGCAATGGCGATGTCATCGAGCCCGAGGACAACCTCATCGCCATCGGTTCCGGTGGCTCCTTTGCTCAGGCCGCCGCCCGCGCACTGCTCGACAATACCGAGCTGAGCGCCCGGGATGTCGTGGAGAAAGGCCTGAATATCGCCGGTGACATCTGCATCTATACCAATCACAACCAGACCATCGAACAACTGGATTATCAGGACTGATATGTCAAACATGACCCCACGCGAGATTGTCCATGCCCTGGACAAGCACATCATCGGCCAGTCCGAGGCCAAGCGGGCCGTCGCCATCGCCCTGCGCAACCGCTGGCGGCGCATGCAGGTGGCGGAAGACCTGCGCGCCGAGATCACGCCCAAGAACATTCTCATGATCGGACCCACCGGCGTCGGCAAGACCGAAATCGCCCGCCGCCTTGCGCGACTGGCAAACGCGCCCTTTATCAAGGTGGAAGCCACCAAGTTCACGGAAGTGGGCTATGTCGGCCGCGATGTCGAGTCCATTATCCGCGACCTGGTAGAGACGTCGGTGAAAATGTATCGCGAGCAGGAGGTGCAGCGGGTGCGCGCCCGGGCAGAGGAAGCGGCGGAGGAGCGCATTCTGGACATTCTGCTGCCCCCGGCCCGCAACGGCGACGGCGAGCAGGGCGCCGGCACGCGCCAGCTGCTGCGCAAGAAACTTCGCGAGGGCCAGCTGGACGACAAGGAAATCGAGGTGGAACTCAGCAACCCCGCGGGTTCGATGGATATCGTGGCGCCCCCAGGCATGGAGGAGATGACCAACCAGCTGCAAAGCATGTTCTCCAACCTGTCCCGGCAGCAGTCGAAAACACGCAAGCTGCCGGTAAAAGCCGCCTTTGAAGCGCTCTGCGAGGAGCAGGCGGCGCGCATGGTGAACGAAGAGGAACTCAAGCAGACGGCGATAGAAGCGGCGGAGCAGAATGGCATCGTTTTTCTCGACGAGCTGGACAAGGTGGCCAAGCGCGGCGAGACGGCCGGTGCCGATGTGTCCCGCGAGGGCGTGCAGCGCGACCTGCTGCCGCTGATCGAGGGCTCCACCGTGAGCACGAAGTACGGCATGATCAAGACCGATCACATCCTGTTCATTGCCTCCGGCGCCTTCCACCTGTCCAAGCCCTCGGACCTCATTCCCGAACTGCAGGGCCGCCTGCCCATCCGCGTGGAGCTTTCCGCGCTGACGCCGGAGGACTTCAAGCGCATTCTCTCCGAGCCGGATGCCTCCCTGACACGACAGTACCAGGCGCTGCTCGCGACCGAGGGCCTGACGGTGGAGTTCACCGACGACGGACTGACGCGACTGGCGGAAATCGCCTGGCAGCTGAACGAGAACACGGAGAATATCGGCGCGCGGCGCCTGCACACCGTCATGGAGCGGCTGCTGGAGGAAGCCTCCTACGCGGCAGCGGACAGCACTACGGAGACACCGAAGCTCGTGGTGGATGCCGCCTATGTCGACAGCCAGCTCGGGGAACTCAGCCTCGACGACGATCTGTCGCGCTTCATTCTATAGACCCAACCGGAGCAGGCCATGGCCAACGACACCATCCGCCCCACGGGCGTGAAACTCCGCAAACAGTCCCGGGTACTGGAGCTGACCTACCCGGGGGAGGCGCCCTGCCAGCTGGACTGGGAATACCTGCGGGTCCATTCCCCCTCCGCCGAGGTGCGCGGCCACGGCCGGGGCCAGGAAACCCTGCAGACCGGCAAGAAGAGTGTGGTTCTGGAATCCGTCATCCCGGTGGGCCACTACGCACTGCAGCTGGTGTTTGACGACGGTCACGACACCGGGATCTACCCCTGGGGCTACCTGCGCGAGCTCTGCCTCAACCGCGAGCGCTGGTGGCAGGACTACCTCGATCGCCTGCAGGCCGCCGGCGCCAGCCGCGACCCGGATACCCAGGTCATACAGTTTCAGCCCTGAAACGCCGGCCACCGCGCCTGTGACACTGACCCCTGCGCGGCATCGCGCTACAATATCGCTCCAGCAGGCATGGCAGACAGCGCAATGAGTGACAGGGAAACAACACATTTCGGTTACCGTGAAGTCGATAAAGACGCCAAGGCGGGCATGGTTGGCGATGTCTTCGACTCGGTCGCGACACGCTACGATCTCATGAACGACCTGATGTCGGCAGGCATCCATCGCCTGTGGAAGCGCTTCACAATAGAGCTCAGCGGCGTGCGCAGCGGCAATTCGGTGCTCGACATCGCCGGCGGCACCGGCGATCTGGCGGAAAAGTTCAGCCAGCTGGTCGGCGACGGTGGCCGCGTGGTACTCGCGGACATCAATGCCTCGATGCTGCGGGTCGGACGCGACCGGCTGCTCGATACGGGCGTGCAGGCCAATCTGGAGTTCGTGCAGGCCGACGCACAGTACCTGCCATTTCCCGATGACAGCTTCGACTGCATTACCATCGCCTTCGGCCTGCGCAACGTCACCGACAAGGACCTGGCGCTGCGGGCCATGCTGCGCGTGCTCAAGCCCGGCGGGCGCCTGCTGGTGCTGGAATTCTCCAAGCCGACCAACCCGCTGCTGGGCAAGGCCTACGACGCCTATTCCTTCAGCATACTGCCACTGATGGGCCGCCTCATTGCGCGGGATGCCGACAGCTACAAGTACCTTGCGGAGTCCATCCGTATGCACCCGGACCAGGAAACCCTGCGCGGCATGATGGAGGAGGCGGGATTCAGCCGCTGTGAGTACCACAACATGACCGGCGGCGTGGTTGCCGTGCATCGTGGCATCAAGGCCTGACATGGCGCTCGACCCTGCCCTGCACAGCGCCGTCCTCGCCGCCCTGGAGCGCGCTGCCAACACCGCGCTCGACCTGTCGCCGCACAGCCGTCGCGAGCTGGCGGCGCTCGATGAGGTGGTCATCGGTATCGAGTGCACGGCGCCGGCCTTTTCCGTCTATGTCCAGCCAACCCGTACCGGGGCCATCCGCCTGCTGGGTTACCACGAGGGCCCGCTGGCAACCCGGGTGCGCGGCAGCAGTAGCGATTTTGCCGAGCTGGCCAATGCCGCAGACCCCACGGCGACCTTGATCAACGGTGGGCTTGAGCTCAAGGGCAGCAGCGCACCGCTGATCGCCCTGCAGGGCGTCGTCGCCGGGCTGGATGTCGACTGGGAAGCCCCGCTGGTGGACACCCTTGGCGACGTCGCCGGGCATCAGCTGGCAGAGATACTGCGCGGCCTGTTCCGCTGGGGCCGGTACGCCGGCAGCAGTCTCACCCGGCAGCTGGATGAATTCATCCACGAAGAAGCGCGGCTGACGCCGCCGCGCGCCGAAGTCGAGGATTTCTACTCCGACATTCAGAAGCTGACTCAGCAGGCAGACCGCCTGCAGAGTCGGCTGCAGCGCGCCCGCGCCCGCGCGGACCGCCTGCTGGCGGCGCAGCCCACCACTGCAGCCAACGGCCCGGCATCGCGCAACAGCGAACCCGGCTGATGTCGCGCCTGCTCAGACTCGGCCGCATCCTCAAGGTCGTCGGCCGCCACCGCCTTGACGACATTATTGACGCTGACCGGGTCCCCCGGGGGGTCCGCCTCGCCCTGCACCTGAATCCGTTCCGGCTCGGCGCCCGCGCGGAGGCGCAACGCGCCCGGCGCTTGCGGCAGGCCCTCGAAGAGCTCGGCCCGGTATTCATCAAGTTCGGGCAGATGCTGTCGACACGCCGCGACCTGATGCCCGAGGATATCGCCGACGAACTGGCCCGGCTGCAGGACCAGGTGCCGGCATTTCCGGCGCCCCAGTCCCGGGACATCATTGAAAAGGCCCTCGGTGAGCCCGTGGACCGGCTGTTCGCGCGCTTCGACGCCACTCCCATGGCGTCGGCCTCGGTGGCACAGGTGCACGCAGCACAGCTGCAGGACGGGCGCGAAGTCGTGATCAAGGTACTTCGCCCGGATATCGAGCCGGTCATCCGCCAGGATATCGCCCTGCTGTTTCTGCTGGCACGTCTTGCGGAACGCTTCCTGCGCGACGGCTGGCGCCTGCGCCCCGTCGCCCTGGTGGCAGACTACGAGCAGGTCATTCTGGACGAGCTCGACCTCGGTCGCGAGGCGGCCAACGCGTCGCAGCTGCGGCGGAACTTTGCCGACGGCAGGCTGGTCTACGTGCCGGAGGTGCACTGGGCCTACACGCGCCGCAACGTCTACGTCATGGAGCGCATCCATGGCATCCCTGTCACCGACCTCGATACCCTGCGGCAGCGCGGCACCAACCTGAAGCTGCTTGCCGAGCGCGGCGTCGAGATCTTCTTTACCCAGGTGTTCCGCGACAGCTTTTTTCATGCGGACATGCACCCGGGCAACATCTTCATCAATGCCGACGACCCGGCGGATCCACGCTATATTGCGATTGACTGCGCCATTATCGGCAGTCTCAGCGAGGCAGATCAGTACTACCTTGCCCGCAACCTGCTGGGCATTTTCCAGCGCGATTACCACGAGGTTGCACGCCTGCACGTGGAGTGCGGCTGGGTGCCGCCGGAAACCCGCGTCGAGGACTTCGAAGCCGCGATGCGCGCGGTGTGCGAACCGATTTTCGAGAAACCGATCAGCGAGATCTCCTTCGGACAGCTGCTGGTCTACCTGTTCAGCACGGCGCGCCGTTTCGACATGGAGGTGCAGCCGTCCCTGATTCTGCTGCAGAAAACCCTGCTCAACATCGAAGGCCTGGGCAGGCAGCTGTACCCACAGCTGAACCTCTGGGACACCGCCCAGCCCTTTCTGGAAAACTGGCTGCGCGAGCGCTACTCGCCGCAGCAGATGGTGAAGCGACTGCAGTATCATGTGCCGTCATGGCTCGAGAGGCTGCCTCAGGTGCCGGACGCCGTGTTTGAGCAGCTGCTGGGCAACAGGCAGGTCCCGGCCGCGAACCGGCGTTCCAGTGATGGCGCGATGCGACGACAGCAACAGCGTCTGGCAGCCCGTCGCCAGCGGCGGCAGGTCGCCGGCGTGGCCTGTGCCGGCGGCGCTTTACTCACCGTGCCGTCAGTTCAGCCCCTGCTGTCGACGCTGACACCGGCGGGCTGGTTCCTGATTGCGCTCGCCGTCGTGCTGCTCTGGCCACGCGCGCAGGAAGACTGAAGTTACGCACCGCGTGTGCCATAATCCGCCACCCCGCAGGGATGGCCAGCAGGTAGTGCGAATGCCGTCAGCAACAGACATCGAGACAGACAGTATTCAGTGGAACGAGCAGGGGCTGGTGGCCGCTATCGCGCAGGACTGGCAGAGCGGCGAGGTACTCATGCTGGCCTGGATGAATCGCGAGGCGCTGCAGTGCACAACGGCGGAGCAGCGCGCGGTGTACTGGTCGCGATCGCGGGGCGCACTCTGGCGCAAGGGCGAGAACTCGGGCAACGTGCAGCGCCTGAAGGAACTGCGGATCGACTGCGACGGCGACGCGCTGTTGCTGAAGGTCGAGCAGATCGGCGGCATCGCCTGCCACACCGGTCGCCGGCACTGCTTCTATCGTCGCCTTGACGGTAATCGCTGGGTCGAGACAGATGCCGTGCTGCGCGACCCGAAGGACATGTACGGCGAGTCTCAGGGCCATGGCGGTAACGGCGGCCCGCAGGAGTGACTGGCCAGATGACAGCAGCACCACGGGAAGGACAGGCGATGACCACCGACAGCATACTCGACGAACTGACCCGCCTCATCGCGGCACGCAGACAGGCAGAACCTGACGACAGCTACGTCGCCAGCCTGCACGCGGCGGGTCTCAATCGCATTCTTGAAAAAGTCGGCGAAGAGGCGACAGAAGTCATCATCGCCGCCAAGGACACGGCGGCGGACGCGGATCGCTCTGCACTGGTTGCTGAGGTGGCGGACCTGTGGTTCCACTGCATGGTCATGCTTTCGCATCTGGACACCGACGCCGGAGCGGTGATGGAATGCTTGCAACAGCGGCTAGGGCTGTCCGGCCACGCCGAAAAAGCGTCGCGCTCAGACGCACACTGACAGAGGAAGACACCATGGGTATTGGCGGTATCAGCGTATGGCAGTTGTTGATTGTTCTGGCGATCGTGATCATGCTTTTCGGCACCAAACGACTGCGCACCCTCGGCGGCGATCTTGGCAGCGCCATCAAGGGCTTCAAGAAGAGCATGCAGGACGATGACGACAAGGCCGACTCCGATGAGGACGCCGCGGAGGACAGCAGCCGAAGCTCGGCTTCCCTGCAGCGGGATGAGTCGGCGCCGCTGAAACGCGAGCACAGTCACGATGGCACGCGCAGTGACAATGCCACCGTCGACAGCGATGACGGCGAGCGGAAACCCTAGCGGCCATGTTTGACATCGGCTTTGCCGAACTGGTGATCATCAGCGTGGTCGGCCTGCTGGTGATTGGCCCCGAACGCCTGCCCGGGGCCATACGTACTGCCAGCGTCTGGCTCGGCCGGCTGCGGCGGGGCTTCAACGACATCAAGCGCGAGGTCCAGCAGGAACTGCACAACGACGAGGTCATGCAGGAACTGCGACGGACCGGGGAACAGGTTAAGCAGCAGACAGAGGATCTGCGTAGGGGGCTTTCCGGAGAGGCAGACGAGAAAGCACCGACCGACGACACGAGTGGGCCAGCCGCCACGCCCACAGACAGCGACGACCGGGAAAAGGCGGACAAGACCACACCATGAGCGACTCATCCAGCGATCCGGCGCTGCCGCTGGTCGCACACCTGAAGGAACTGCGGGATCGTCTGCTGCGCGCCATTCTGGCGGTACTGATAGTCTTCATTGTCCTGTTCCCGTTTGCCAATGACATCTACGCCTTTGTCTCGGAACCGCTGCGCTCCATTCTGCCGCCCGGCGCGAGCATGATCGCCACCGAGGTAGCCTCACCCTTCCTGACGCCATTCAAGCTGACCCTGTTTGCGGCAATTTTCATCGCCGTGCCCTATGTGCTCTACCAGGCCTGGAGCTTCATCGCCCCCGGCATGTACCGGCACGAGAAGCGCCTGGCAATCCCGTTGCTGGTGTCCAGCATCGCACTTTTCTATGCCGGCGCGGCTTTCGCCTATTTCGTGGTTTTTCCGCTGATTTTCGCGTTTTTTACCAGCGTAGGACCAGAAGATGTCGCCATCATGACCGACATCAACCGCTACCTCGACTTTGTGCTGAAGCTCTTTTTTGCCTTCGGTCTGGCCTTCGAGATTCCGATTGCCGCGGTGATCATGATCTGGGCCGGCATCACCACGCCGGAGGACCTGGCGAAAAAACGGCCTTACATCATTGTCGGCTGTTTTGTCCTCGGCATGCTGCTCACGCCGCCGGACATCATCTCGCAGTCTCTGCTGGCGCTGCCCATGTGGCTGCTGTTCGAAATCGGCATCGTCTGCGGCCGCATGCTGATCCGGCGCCGGGACGAGAAAGCCGCCGACGACAGCGTGGACTGAGCCATGGCAACCCGGCCCAAAACCCGCAAACTCGCTCCACTGCTTACCGTTGCGGGCTATCTGCGCCCCTATGGCTGGCGGGTGGCCGGCGCCTCCGCGGCGCTGCTGCTCACCGCGGGCGCCACGCTGTCTCTCGGCCGCGGCATCCAGATACTGATTGATCGCGGCCTGACCGGTGGCACGGTTGAGGATCTGCGCTTTGCCGTACTCGTCATGCTCGCCATCAGCGCGGTCATCGCAGTTGGCACGTTCACGCGCTTCTACCTGGTTTCCTGGCTTGGCGAGCGGGTCAGCGCCGATCTGCGCAAGGCGGTGTTCGACAATGTGGTGCACCTGCATCCGGGCTTCTTTGAAGCCAATCGCGCCGGCGAGATCATGTCCCGGCTGACCACCGACACCACGCTGCTGCAGACGATCATTGGCTCATCCCTGAGCATGGCCCTGCGCAGCGGCCTCACACTGACCGGGGCCCTGGTGCTCATGTTTCTCACCAACCTCAAGCTCAGCCTGATCATTGTCGCCAGCGTACCGCTGGTCCTGCTGCCGATCATCATCTTCGGTCGCCGCGTACGTCGCCTGTCCACGGCCAGCCAGGACAGCATTGCCAACGTCGGCAGCTATGCCGGCGAAATCATCCAGAACATCAAGGTAGTGCAGAGCTACAACCGCGAGAATTTCGAAAGCGAGGCCTTCACCGGCGAAGTGGAGCAGGCCTTTGCCATCGCCCGGCGCCGCATCCGCCAGCGCTCCCTGCTGATCGGCGGTGCCATCATCCTGCTGTTCAGCGGCATGGCGGTGATGCTGTGGGCGGGCGGCAGCGATGTCATTGCGGGCAACATGAGCGGCGGTGAACTGGCCGCATTCGGCTTTTACGCCATCATGGTCGGCAGTGGCTTCGCCACCCTGTCGGAGGTCTGGAGCGAAGTGCAGCGCGCAGCGGGTGCCGCGGAACGCCTGCTGGAGCTGTCAGGAGAGCAGAGCGCCGTAACGGACGGCAGCGGCCAGGTGCAGGCGAAAGCCGGGGAACCCGCCAGCATGACCCTGAAAGACCTGGTATTCCACTATCCCTCGAGGCCCGATAACCCGGCGCTTGACGGCTTTACGCTGGAAGCGGCGGCCGGCCGCAGCCTGGCGCTGGTGGGCCCCTCTGGCGCGGGCAAGAGCACGGTTTTCGAGCTGCTGCAGCGTTTCTACGATCCGGACAGCGGCAGCATCATGCTGGATGGCAGGGATATTCGCGAACTCAGCCTGCAGGCGTTGCGCTCACAGATTGCCCTGGTGCCACAGCAGCCGGCCCTGTTCACCGGCAGCGTGCGCTACAACATTGCCTACGGCAAACCGGCGGCCAGCGATAACGAGATAGAGGCAGCGGCGCGGCGCGCCCAGGCCCACGACTTCATCACGCAGCTTCCGAACGGCTACGACAGCGATCTGGGCGACCGCGGAGTGCGTCTGTCGGGAGGGCAGCGCCAGCGCATCGCCCTGGCCCGTGCAATCCTGCGCGACCCCCGGCTACTGCTACTGGACGAGGCGACCAGCGCTCTCGATGCGGAAAGCGAACACCAGGTGCAGCAGGCACTGCGGGAGCTCATGCGGGGCAGGACATCCATCATCATTGCGCATCGGCTGTCGACCATACTGCACGCCGATACCATTGCCGTGGTGGACGGCGGCAAGGTCATTGCCACCGGGACACATGCGGAACTGCTGGCGTCGAATCCGCTTTACGCCAGACTCGCGAGCCTGCAGTTCAGGGAGATGGACGTCGCCAGCCCACCGGCGCGGACCGCCTGAGCAGACGCAGCCGGTCTCGACGCTCCTGCTCCACGCGCCCCAGGTCGCGGAAAGTGTCGCGGTAGATTTCACTCATGTCCTGCAGCCAGCCCAGACCCAGCCGGGTGTTGTTGACGGCACAGAGCAGCGGTGCGCGCAGGGGCTGGTCAAGCACGAAGTAGAGAGATTCGCGGGTCGCCGAGGAGAGGTGGTCCAGCGTTGAGACGCGGCCGTTCTGCCACGCCATTGACAGCACCTCGAAGGACTCCAGCGCTGCCTCGACACCCACCCATTCAGTGACGGCCCCGCGCTCCACGCCGCGCCGAAGGCGCCGGCGCAGCTTTCTCGCCAGCTGGCGGAACTCGCGCTGGACGCGGCGACCGAACACCGGATCCGACGCCGGATGCAGGCTGTCATCCGCCGCCAGCTCGCGCCAGTCACCGGGGCCAAGCACGGCATTCAGCAGCGGAAAAACCTCTTCCTCTTCCAGGTTCATGTGTTCATGGGAGCGTCGGATATACTCGCGCCCGAGAGCCACCATGTCGCTGCCGGCCGTCTCACCGGAGCGCCAGCCCTCGATGGCGAGCAGCAGCTTGCGCCCGAGGCGGGCCATCTGTTCGTGCTCACGCTGCAGCTCGCGCATGTCGATCGCGGCATCGGGGTCAAGATCGGCTACGTGATCGTAGATCAGATCTTCCCGGGGATGGTGGAAGCGATCAGGCCACATGACCATGTAATCCATGATCTCGTAAAGCACGTGGGGATCGACCAGATCGCCGCGCTCGACTGCGTTGAGCTGTTGCGTGAGCAGGCCCATGATTGCGCCAATATGGCGGTGCTCTGCGCGCAGCGCCTTCAGCAGGGGCGCGTCGCCAGCGGCGGACGCTGAATCGTGTGCCGTCATGCCCGGGCGACGCCTGTCAGCTGAACTCGCGGATCAGGCCGCCGATGGTTTCCTTGGCGTCACCGAACAGCATCCGGGTATTCTCCTTGAAGAACAGCGGATTCTCGATACCGGCAAAGCCGGATGCCATGGAGCGCTTGAGCACGAATACCGTGCGTGCGGAATCGACGTTGATCACCGGCATGCCATAGATCGGGGACGACGCCACCTCACGTGCCGCCGGATTTACCACGTCATTGGCGCCGATGACGATCGCAACATCCACGGTTTCCATGCGCGGATTGATCTCGTCCATCTCCAGCAGCTGGTCATACGGCACATCTGCCTCGGCCAGCAGCACGTTCATGTGCCCGGGCATGCGCCCTGCCACAGGATGGATACCGAAGTTGACCTCGCAGCCATTTTCCTCGAGCAGCTCACACAGTTCCTTGACCACGTGCTGGGCCTGGGCGACCGCCATGCCGTATCCCGGGATGATGGCGACATTGGTTGCCGCTTCAAGAACGTAGAAGGCATCCTCCACCGAGATGGGTTTGACCTCGCCCTCGATCTCCACCGTCTCGTCACTGACAGCGGTGAAGCCACTGAACAGGACATTGCTGAGGGAGCGGTTCATCGCCTTGCACATGATCTGCGTGAGAATAATGCCCGAGGCACCCACCAGCGAGCCGGCGACGATCAGGATATTGTTGTTCACCGCAAAACCCGCCGCACAGGCCGCAAGACCCGAGTAGGAGTTCAGCAGGGAGATGACCACGGGCATGTCCGCACCGCCGATCGGAATGACCAGCATGATGCCGAACAGCAGCGACAGGCCAATGACCGTATACAGCCACACCGGATCGGAGGGTGTCAGGCAGAACATGATGGCGCTGGCGACAATGCCGATAACAATCAGGGAGTTGACGATCTGCTGCCCCTTGAAAGTGACGGCACCGCTGCCGATCGTCTCGCTGAGTTTGCCGTAGGCAATGAGCGAGCCGGTGAAGGTCACGCCGCCGATCAGGATGGACAGCACAACCGTTATCAGGGTGAAGGTGCCCACCGCACCGCTGATCGCCGCCGCGCCCACGAGGAGACTGGCCATACCGCCGAAGCCATTGAACAGCGCCACCATTTCGGGCATGGCGGTCATCTGCACCAGGCGGGAGGCCGTGGCGCCAATCAGGCCACCGATCACGAAGCCGCCGAGGATAAAGCGGTAGTCGACAATGCCCTGATCGGTTAGGGCAGCGACAATGGCGATCAGCATGCCGATCGCGGACAGGGTGTTACCGCGGCGCGCCGTGCCCGCAGAGCCTAGTAGCTTCAGGCCAAAAATGAACAGCGCCGCCGCAACGACGTAGGCAATCTGAATACCGAGTTGCGAAGATTCCATGTTCAGCCTCCCCTCTTCTTGAACATGGCCAGCATGCGGTCAGTCACCATGTAGCCTCCGATAACGTTGATGGAGGCAAGCGCCACGGCCCCCGCGCCCATCCAGTTGGCGAGATCCTGCTGCCCGGTGCCGGCGAGGCTGATAGCGCCCACGACCGTGATACCGGAGATGGCGTTGGCGCCGGACATCAGCGGCGTATGCAGCGTGGCAGGCACCTTGTTGATCAGCTCAAAGCCGACAAAAATCGATAACATCAGGATAAATGTGAGAAATACAGCTTCCATGTCAGTCCCCTCCCGCCTGCAGTTTCGCTATGGTTTCGTTCACCACCTCTCCGGCGTGGGTAATGACGCAGCCGGACTGGATGTCGTGCTCCAGATCTATGCTGAAAGCCTTGGCTTCCTCGTCCCAGCAGTCATCGACCAGGTTGAACAGATTGCTGGCGTACATATGGCTGGCATCGCGACAGACAAAATTCGGCAGATTGCCGTAGCCGATCACCGTTACGCCGTTCACCTGGACGATCTCGTTCGGCACCGAACCTTCGACGTTACCCCCCGTCTCGGCGGCCATGTCCACCACGACCGATCCGGGCTGCATGCCCTCCACCATATCGCGGGTGACGATGACCGGCGGCTTGCGCCCGAAGACCTGGGCCGTGGTGATCACCACATCCGATTCCGCGATCACGGCTTTCTGTGCCTCGCGCTGCTTGTCAATCTGCTCCGGGGTCAGCTCCTTCGCGTAACCGCCCGCGGCCTCACCGGTTTCGCCGAGGTCGATCTCGAGAAAGGTCCCGCCCAGTGATCGTACCTGCTCTGCAACCACCGGGCGCGTGTCGAAGGCCGTCACCCGGCCTCCCAGTCGCTTCGCCGTGGCAATGGCCTGCAGACCCGCCACCCCGGCACCGATAACGAAGATCTTGGCCGGCTTCAGCGTACCTGCCGGGGTCATCATCATCGGAAAGATTCGCGGCAGGTTCATGGCGGCCAGCACCACCATGACATAACCCGACAGGTTTGCCTGGGAACTCAGCGCATCCATTTTCTGACTGCGCGTCGTCCGTGGAATCATTTCCATGCTTATCGCCGTGACACCCTGCTCCCTGAAGCGTGCGATCAGCTCGTGCTCGTTGAACGGGTCGAGATAGCTGATGTGGATACAGCCTTTCTTCATGCTGGCAATTTCCTCCAGCGCCGGCTTGCGGATGCGCAGCAGCATATCGGCGGAGGAAATCAGTGCCTCGCGGTCGCTGACGACAGTGGCGCCGGCGTCGCTGTACTCGGCATCCTGGAATCCGGCCCCTTCTCCGGCACCGGCTTCAATCTGCAGGTCAGCGCCGAGCCGGCACAGCTTCTTGGCTGTTTCGGGGGTGACTGCAGTGCGATTCTCGCCCGGATGTGTCTCCTTCGGAATTCCTAAAAGCATGTGAGTTGTTACCCCGTCTCTTCTGGTATTGTTTGCTGCGCCCTCTGGAAGAGGTCGCCGGCTCCCACTGATAACGCCTGCAATGCCAGGCCGGCTGATACAGAGCCAACCGCTGGCTGACGCGACTTTATCACAGGGAGAGTGAACGGTATAAGCGGACCTGCCGCCGACGTGTCCTGCCTGCCCGCCGCCTGACCGGACAACGGGCTCGCGGCGAGGGCGGCTTCAGCCCGCGTGCAGGCGCAGGAAGGGGTTCATCCAGCGGTATTTCCAGCCGGTGAAGCGCAGGGGGGCATCGAGTACCGCCAGACAGATACAGTCCTGATCCGCCAGGGCCTGTGGCGCGTGCTCGTCTTCCTGCCGACGATACGTGAAATCACCGGGATGGTAGGTGCCGCGATCATCGCTGAACCCGCCCTCGAGGATCAACGTCATTTCGCTGCCGCGGTGACCATGATCGGGAATCACCCCGCCGGCCTTGATGTGGTAGAGCGCGAACTCGTAGTTGGGGTCGCCGGTCTGCAGTCGGGTAATGCGCAGAGCATCTGTCACCTTGCGCCAGGGCAGGTCGGAAAAGTCGCCCTGCATCAATCGCTGAAGGAGTGCCGGCGTGGCGTTACTGCCCGCCTGATCGGCCGGACTGCTGTGATGCAGCGGCGCCTCTTCATCGAGCCGCGCCAGCACACGATTGAGCAGGACGTCGCCGACCGGCACGGGATCGGCCGATTCAAACAGCGCCGTGCCGATATTCTGCAGCTGAACAACGCTGTGCCGGCATTCGGCGCAGTAGTTGAGGTGAGCAGCAACGCAGGCGGACTGCGCTACCGAGAGTGATCCCGCCGCGTGCTCGGTGAGCAGCTCCAGCTGGGGGTGAAAAGTCGCCATTTGCCTATACCCTCTCGAATTGAACCTGCAGCTTCTGGATAGCCAGTCGCACGCGCGACTTGACGGTTCCAAGTGGCAGGTCAAGCTCGGCTGCAGCCTCGGCGTGGGATTTCCCCTCCATGTACACCTTGGCCAGTATCTGCGTCTGGTCAGCCGGCAAATCTGCCATCATTTCTCTTATACGCTCGCCACTGCGTTTGGACTGCAGCTGGGCAAACGGCTCTTCGCCATCCTGCTCCGGCGTGAAGTCCTCAGCCGCCAGCGGCGTGTCAAATTTCTGCAGACGCCGGAACATGTCGGTGCGACAGTTCCGGGCAATGGTGTACACCCAGGTGCTCGCGGCGGCTTTTTCGGGGTTGAACGCACCGGCCTTCTGCCACACCTTGAGCATGACTTCCTGGACGAGCTCATCGGCATGGGTTGCCGACATGGTCGATCCCGACAGCGCAAACGCCTTGATCAGGGGGGCGAAATGCCGGAACAGCCGGGTGAAGGCAGCGCGATCCTCGTGCTCCGCAATCTGCGTCAGGCACTCGCTCCACTCGTCAGTGCGTCGTCCGGTCGGTGCCGTCCACACGTTCTGTTTCTCCCCCACGACCTGCATTATTGGTGCACTCCTGCATATTGACACGTTATCCTTACGCCGCACAGGCCAGACCGGATCAGACGGGCGCGCGGTCTGATCCAGCAGATCGCCGTGAACGTAACCCAGACTGTGTTTGCTCACTTGCATGACACACTGCCAACAGCAACCCGGGAGAGCATCAGCATTGGATATTGCCGTCATTGGCTCTGGCATTTCGGGGTTAGCATGCGCTCACTACCTGAGCCAGGGGCACCGGGTACACGTCTTCGAAGCGAACCGACAGGTCGGCGGCCATACCGCAACAGTCGACGTTGAGCTCGGCACGCGCCGCTATGCCATCGACACTGGCTTCATCGTTTTCAACGACTGGACCTATCCGGAGTTCATTGCCCTCATGGAAGAGCTGGGCGTCAGCAGCAAGCCCACCACCATGGGGTTCAGTGTGCACGATCGTGAGCGCGGGCTGGAATACGCGGGCAGCGGACTGCCGGCACTGTTCGCCCAGAAGCGCAACCTCGTCTCGCCCCGCTTCCTGGCCATGGTCAGGGATATCCTGAAGTTCAACCGCGCCGCCGTTCGCGACCTCGAATCCGGCGCCGTCGCCGACGACGCCACCCTCGGCGACTACCTGAACGAGAACGGTTACAGCAGCAGTTTCCGCCACGACTATCTGGTGCCCATGGCCTCGGCAATCTGGTCATCGGACTGGCAGGCCATCGAGGCGTTTCCGCTGGCGTTCTTCCTGCGTTTTTTCCGCAACCACGGTCTGCTGTCGATCACCAACCGGCCGCAGTGGCGCGTGATCGAGGGCGGATCGCGGGAATACCTGCGACCGCTGTGCCAGCGTTTCGAAAAACGCATCCATACCGGATGCGCGGTCACCGCCATCCAGCGCGGCGAGGACGCCGTGACGCTGCACTTTGCGAATGGCGAGCCCAGAACCTTCGATCAGGTGGTTATCGCCACACACTCGGATCAGGCGCTGGCCATGCTTGGCGATGCGTCACAGGATGAGCGCGACATCCTTGGGGCGCTGCCTTACCAGTCCAACGATGTGGTCCTGCACACGGACACACGCCTGCTGCCGACCCGAAAAATCACCTGGTCAAGCTGGAATTATCGCCTCGGCGTCGACGAGGGCCGCGCGATCGTCACCTACAACATGAACATACTGCAGGGCCTGACAGCGCCGGAAACCTTCTGCGTGACTCTCAACCACAGCAGCGCCATCAACCCGAACAAGATCCTTGGACGCTTCCGCTACGATCACCCCGTGTTCTCCCGGGAAGGTATCGCCGCGCAGCAACGCTGGCAGGATATCAACGGTACAAGGCGCACCTGGTACTGCGGCGCCTACTGGGGCAACGGCTTCCACGAGGACGGCGTGGTCAGTGCGCTGCGGGTTGCCAGGACCCTGGCGGATGCGGGGGCGCACTGACACCATGACCTCCCGCCTGTATACCGGACTGCTGCGCCATCGGCGGCACCTGCCGCGGCCACACCGCTTCAGCTATCGGGTGTTCATGCCCTTTCTGCGACTCGACGAGCTGCCGGAACTGTTCGATGACATGCTGCTCTGGTCCGCCCGGCGTCCTGCGCTGGGCCGCTTCCGGCGTGCCGACTTTCTGGGAGACCCGACCATCGACCTGCAGACGGAAGTGCGGCGACGCATTCTGGAGGAGACCGGCAGACAGCACACGGGGCCCATCTACCTGCTGGCCAATCTGCGCTACTTCGGCCTGCAGATGAACCCGCTATGCTGCTATTACTGCTATGCCGATGACGGGATCACGCTGGAGTACCTGGTGGCGGAAGTCACGAATACTCCCTGGAACGAACGCCACAGCTATGTCATGCAGGCCAGCAACGACAGCGCCACGCTGCGCAGCGACTTCGACAAGAACTTCCACGTGTCGCCTTTCAACCCCATGAACATGCGCTATCAGTGGCGCAGCAACACCCCCGGCGAGCGGCTGGCCATTCATCTCGCCAACAGCACGGAAGAGGGCACCGTGTTCGACGCTACCCTTTCACTGCGCGCGGAACCCCTGACGGCGGGCAATCTCAACCGCATGCTACTGCGCTACCCGCTGATGACCGCAAAGGTGGCGGCCGCCATTTACTGGCAGGCACTCAAGCTTTTTATCAAGCGCATGCCCCTCTACCCACATCCGAAAACAGGATCTTCTGGAGTATAAGATGAACGATATCAGTGTCAGCAGAATCCGCCTGCTGCCGCAGGCTCGCAGCCTGTTCAGCGGCGATCTGGCAAGACGCATGCTGTTTCGCGTCCTCGACAATATCGGCACCGGCAGTCTGACCCTGCACGACAGCGGTGACACCTGGCAGTTCGGGGACCCGGCCCGGGAGGGGGAGCCACATGCCGAAGTCGTTGTTCACAACCGGGACGTCTACCGCAAGGTTCTGACAGGCGGCACCATTGCCTCCGGCGAGGCCTACATCGAAGGGGACTGGTCTGCCACGGACCTGACCGAGGTCACCCGGCTGTTCAGCGCCAACCTGGGCATGATGGAAGCCATGGAAGCCCGCCAGCACTGGTACACGCGCCTCGGACTGCGGCTTGCCCACAAGTTCAACCGCAACACCCACGAAGGCTCCAGGCGCAACATTTCAGCGCATTACGATCTCGGCAACGACTTTTTCCAGCTCTTCCTCGATCCCACAATGATGTATTCGGCGGCGGTATTCGAGCGCGAGGATGCCAGCCTGGAGCAGGCGGCAACCGACAAGCTGGACGCCATCTGCCAGCAGCTGGAGCTAACGCCGGACGATCATCTGATGGAAATCGGCACCGGCTGGGGTGGCATGGCCATCCACGCCGCGCAGCGCTATGGCTGTCGCGTCACCACTACCACCATTTCCCGTGAGCAGTTCGAGCACGCCTCACAGCGCGTCCGCGAGCTGGGACTCGAAGACCGCATCACGGTTCTGTGCGAGGACTATCGCAACCTGCAGGGCCGCTTCGACAAACTGGTATCGATCGAAATGATCGAAGCCGTGGGACACGATTTCTACAGCAGCTACTTCAACTGCTGCAGCCGCCTGCTCAAGGACACCGGCAAGATGGTCATTCAGGCCATTACCATCAGCGACCAGCGCTACGACCGCGCTCGTCGCAGCGTCGACTACATCAAGCGCTACATTTTCCCCGGTGGCTGCCTGCCATCGCTAGCGGTAATTGCCGACCATCTTGCCCGGGACACGGACATGCAGATGGTGCACCTGCGCGACATCACCCGCGACTACGCCATCACCCTCGCGCACTGGCGACAGCGTTTCCTGCGGGAACTGGAAACGGTACGCGAGATGGGCTTTGACGACCGCTTCATTCGCATGTGGGAATTCTACCTGTGCTACTGCGAGGGCGGGTTCCGGGAGCGCATTATCGGCACTGTTCAGCTGTCCTTCGCCAAACCCGGCTATCGTCCCCCCGTCGCGGGCTGATCCCGCGTCAGTCCCCCGGCGCCCGATACTCCCAGTGCCCTGACAGCAGGGCACGGTATTCCGGCCGCGCATAGCGCCCGTCGATCAGCAGCGCCGCACCGCAATCGGCATCGCCCCTGACGACACGACCCAGGGACTGGTTCACCCGCTGCATGGCCGGGTACAGCGAGGCGTAGCGAAAGCCGTCACCGTGCCGCCGCTGGAAGTAATCCCGCTGCAGCCGGTTGTCACGATCCGGCTGCGGCAGACCCGGCCCGACCAGCACCACTGAGCGCAGCTGGTCACCCGGCAGATCAATGCCCTCACTGTAGCTGCCGCCGAGCAGACACAGCGCACAGACATTGCGCTGTGTGCGCAGAAGCTCGCGCAGTTCCCCGGGCGGAGCCGCAGCGCCCGGCACCGGCTGCACCCAGAGCTGGCGGCCCTGCAGCAGAGGCCGCAATGCCTCAACGCAGTCCTGCAGATAGCGGTGCGACGGAAAGAAAACCAGGCAGTTCCCCGGCTGTGTCTCCAGCCACTGCACCAGCCTGGCCAGCAGCCGCGGTCGCGAGCGCTCCCGCTGCGGCAGGCGCGTATCGATCTGCGGCTCGATGGTCACTCGCAGCTGGTGTGGCTGGAAGGGCGAGGCACAGCGGCGAAATACCGCGCGCTCATCAAGACCCAGCACGGCCCGCATCCAGCCGTCCGGAGACAGCGTGGCGGAAAAGACGACCACCGCATGCAGCGCCGCGTGGCGCTGGGCCAGCATGCGCGCCGGGTCGATACAATTGAGGCGCAGACGATTTCCGTCCTGCGCAAGCAGCTCGCAGCAGAAGTCATCCGCAGCGAGATCCGACAGTCGCACAAAGTGCAGCAGAGCGAAGTACAGCGCCTGAACGTCGGGATGCGGCCGCGGCGGCGCCCCCGGCCGGGCCAGCTGCTCCGCAATTGCCGCGATGACGGTCTGCATGCTGGCCAGCACCGCTGCCGGAGGCTGTGGCAGCACCGCGTAGTCCTCGTGCGGCCTGACATGCGCCAGAAACAGCGTCTGCAGTGCCGTGTCAAGGGCAGCTACCGCCCGCCGGGGCGCACCGCGCAGGACCCGGTGCGCAGCAGCAACATCGCCGGACAGCGATGCGCTGTACATGCCGCGGGCCCGCGCCGGCAGGTTGTGCGCTTCATCCACAAGCACCGTCCAACGGGATGCACAGTGCATGGCCAGCGCCGCCACTGCCGCATGCAGACTGAAGACGTGATGCTGATCGGCAATCGCGATATCCACCCAGGGCAACAGATCAAGCCCAAGCTGGTAGGGACATAGCGCGTGCTCACGGGCAAGCGCCTCAACATCGGCCTGTGTCAGGGTGCGTCTTTGCAGCGCATCCTCGCGCGCGGCGGGCAGCTTGTCGTAATAGCCGCGGGCGTAGGAACAATCATCCGCCCGGCAGGCGTGCCCCGGGGAAAAGCAGATGCGTTCTTTCGCCGTCAGGGTCAGCGTCGTGGCAATCAGACCATCCGCGGCGAAGCGCCCGAGGGTGTCCTGTGCGGCATCGCGCCCGCTGTGCTTGGCAGTGCAGAACACCACAACATCGTGGCAGTCGTGGGCCAGCCCCTTGATCGCCGGGTACAGCACCGCTGCTGTCTTGCCAAGCCCGGTGGGCGCTTCCAGCATGAGCTGGCCACCGCCGTGAACGCACTTGTAAACCAGTTCGGCCACGTCGCGCTGGCCCTGCCGGTACTCGCGGAAGGGAAAGGCCAGCACGCGGATCGAAGCATCGCGCGCGGCGGCATGCTGCAGACGGGCCGCCATCCAGCAGGCGTAGCGCTCACAGGAGCGCTGCAGAAATTCCGCCAGCTCGGCGGCGCTGTAGGTCTGGTCCAGCGGGTGCTCCTCGCGCCGGGTCAGGTCATACCAGGTGAGACGCACCTGCACCTCATCCAGTCCTTCGGCGGCGGCCAGCATGGCCGCATACAGCCGGGCCTGGGCAAGGTGCAGACGCGACAGCTCAGCGGGCAGGCGGGCCGGATCGATACGGCAGGTCTTGATCTCCTCGATCATTGGCAGCGAGGGCAGATAACCATCGGCGCGACCGCGCAGATGCAGGGTCAGGTCGCCGCGGTGATAGGTGGTCTCCAGCGCGTACTCCGCCAGGTAGCCGTCGCCGCGGGCCGCGGCCAGTTCGCGGTGGCCGCGGATGCCCTCTGCCGCCGTCGGACCCGGCCCGAAACGGGCATCGAGATCACCCGCGCGGTGGCAGAACGCGGCCAGCTCACGCACGCTGACGCGAATCTCAGGCATCGCCCCACACCACCTTCAACACACCGGCGGGCGCGCCGATGTCACACAGGTAATTGAGCCAGCGGCGCTGGTGGGGCTGCAGCGCATCACCCGGACCCTTGACCTCCCACAGCTGGTATTCCCCGGCGCGGCCACCCAGCAGCACAAGGTCCGGCTGGCCACGGCGGTTCTCCCGCGGATCAAACAGCAGTCGGCGCCAGACAGCCACCAGATGGCGGAAGGGAATACAGCGCACGGCGTCCTGCACCAGCGCCGGCGTTATCACGCGCCAGTCGATCCAGCGGCATTGATAGCCGGCGCAGCGTGAGACCATCCGCAGCAGCTCCGCCTCAAGGTCACAGGCCGCAAGCTGCTGCAGGCGGCGCTCCAGCGCGGGACGGCGGCGCAACTGGAAGTCACTCCGGAACATGTCGGCGGGACCGGCCTGGAAAGGATGGTGGAACGCGCCCGGCACTGCAGCAAACACCTCATCCCAGAACGCCAGGCCGAACAGGCCATTGAACAGGGCGTTCTCGACGTGCCGGACCGAGAGCCAGCCCTCGGCCTGCAGCGCCTCCGCCGCCCGGCGCTCGACCCGTCCTGTCCCCGGCGGCAGGCGCATTTCTCGCGTGCTGAAGCGGTCACGGCGCCGCAGGGCGCGGGTTCCATGGATCCGCCGCAGCAGCCGCTGGCGAATGGTGGTGACCGCCGCCTGCTCATCCTCGCACCAGGGCTGGACCAGAACGCGGCCGGCAAACGCCAGCGCCTCATCTGTCGCCCCCTGCGCCTCGAGCACTCGCAGGCGCCGCTCTCTGGCGGGGTGCTGCTCGCTGTGGACATAGAGCTCCAGGGCGGTGTCCGGCAGCCCCGCGCGCTCGCAGTCGCGGGCAATCCGGTTGCGCAGCCGGTGAATTCGCCGGACAACGCTGTCGGAGTCGCTCGCCAGCCCCAGCGCATCCGCAGCCAGCGTGCGCAGGGTGTCGCGGTCGCGACCGTCCTGCCACAGTGCATGTCGCTCGGCCAGGGCATCGGCCTGTCGATAGACGTCTACCGCGCCCCGGCTGGAAAAAACCCGCTGCGCTTTTGACAGCGCATAGGGCCAGTAGCTGGCCACACCGAGGTCACTCAGTACGAAATCCACCAGACTCTGGCGGGAGTTGCCGAAAAACAGCAGCTGCAGCAGCCTGACGGTATCGCCGCCCTCGATCCGGATCAGACGCTCGTCCAGCGCGGCGCACAGGCGCTGCGCGCGGGCGGCATCGCTCTCCTCCAGTCCGGCCACCGCCATCAGCAGCGTGGGCTTGTTCGGTCGCTGCCCTTCGCCCAGTTCCACGGCATGGCAGCGCTGTATCTCGGCGCGGGTGAAGAGGCTACCCAGCGTGTCGATATCCAGCGCGGCGCAGTCACTCGCAAGATCACTGTCGATAAGTGGCGCCAGTGCGCTGTCGATGTCGCCGATTTCCGGGTAATGCAGCCTGCCGACGCGAAAAACCGGGCCGACACGCAGCACGAGGCGCACGAACAGGCAGCGGGCGGCCCTGGGCAATGCCTCAAAACGGCGCATTTGCGCCAGCTCCTCCGGCAACAGGAGATCCGCATAACGGGCATCCACGACGCGCCACAGCGCCTCGAAATTGTGCAGGTAATACAGCGGCGGCAGCGCCGGGCCTGCGCCTGCTATCGCCGCCTCAGGCATTATGCAGGTCTTCGCCTGCTGCGGCAGATCCCTGCTGCAGCATGATCCCCGGCAGTATGAACGCGAGACCGACCAGCGTGGCCGGGTGAATCGGCTCTTTCAGAATACTGGCAATGAAAACCAGGGACAGCATGGGGGATAGGAAAATCAGGTTGCCGACCCGCGACACGCTGCTGGACAGGCGCAGGGCGGTGGACCACAGAACATAGGTGAAACCCATCTCGAACATGCCGACATAAACCGCCGGTGCCAGCCCTGAAAGACTGCGCGGCAGACCCGCCAACGTGACACAGGCGACCCACACGGGCACCAGTGCGACGAGGAAATACAGCGCCAGGGATACCACCGGATCGCGCCGGCTGCGCGTCCCCGCGAGCCAGAAGACCGCCCATACCAGTGTGCTCGCCAGCGCGTAAAGCACACCCTCGAGGCTGCTGAACCGCAGGGCAAGCAGCTGGCCCTCGGTCGCGATAATGACCACGCCCGCATAGCCGAGGGCAACGGCGGCCCAGTCCCTGGGGGTGAGGCGATGGCCGAGCACGGGCACCGCCAGCAGAGCCAGCGTGATGGCCCAGGTGTAATTGATGGTCTGCGCCTGCTGGGCGGGCAACAGCGTATAGGCATGCAGCAGTATCAGGTAGTAGACCAGAGGGCTCAACAGGCCCATGCACAGAAAGTACAGCGGCGCCTGCCGCAGGTACTCGACCAGCCATTGCAAACGGCCCTGGCGCGCCACCACGCCGAGCAGGCAGGCCAGGGACACAGTCACGCTGATCGCCAGCAGCTGCAGCACGTGCAGGTGCGCCAGCGCCAGCTTGAACGCGGTGGCCGCCGTGGACCAGAGCGTCACGGCGGCAAGTCCGAGCAGCAATGCCCTGCGATCAGCGTTCAGCGAGGACCTCCTGACGGGGCGGTGGTGTTGCGATGAAGTTACCCCGGTTAAACGTAAATCGCATGATTTTACGCGAGGTGCTAGCGGGTGTCAGACCCGAGGACCCGCCCGGCCGATCCTGACCGCTGTACCGCGCGTGCATTTTACGGCATTCTGCACTCTCGCAGGTCCTACCAACTTCTTTCCAGGCTGAGACGTTGACTGAGCACTCACACGATAATCCGCGCCTGACACCCTGGCTTGCCCTGACCCCCGTCCTGGTCCTGGTGATCATGCTGGGCTGTTCGGCCTATCTCTTCGGTGCGGATGCCTCCTACGGCCCCAACCAGATCGCCCTGGTCCTGTGCACCGGTGTGGCAGCAATCGTGGGCAGTTACACGGGGCTGCGCTGGAGCGAACTGCAGGAAGGCATTATCGACGGCATTGGCCTCGGTCTCGGCCCGACGCTGATCCTGCTTGCGGTGGGCATGCTGATCGGCACCTGGATCCTGGCCGGCACCGTGCCGACGCTGATCTACTACGGTGTCCAGATACTCAACCCCTCGCTTTTCTACGCGGCCAGTGCCGTGATCTGCGCCATTGTCGCGCTTTCCACCGGCAGCTCCTGGACCGTCGCCGGCACGCTGGGCATCGGACTCATGGGCATTGCCGCCACCTTCGAACTGTCGCCGGCGATCACCGGCGGCGCTATCGTGTCCGGGGCCTATTTCGGCGACAAGCTGTCGCCGATGTCCGATACTACCAATCTCGCCGCGGCATCAACCAATGTGGATCTGTTTGAGCATATCCGTCACATGCTGTGGACCACGGTACCGGGATTCGCGATTGCGCTGCTGATTTTCGCCATGATGGGCAGCGCCGGCGGCGCCACGCCAGACAAGATTCTCAGCCTGCAGCAGGGCCTTGCCCGGGAATTCAACATCGGCCTGCACCTGCTGCTGCCCATGCTGCTCATGCTCTATCTCATCTACCGCCGCTTTCCCGCTTATCCTGCCATTATCATCAGCGCGGTTGCCGGGGGCATCTTTGCGCTACTGTTCCAGCCCGGGCGCGCCATTGCACTGGCCGGCGACGCCGACCTGGCCACCGGCTTTGCGCTCACCAAGGGTATCTGGATCAGCCTTACCGACGGCTACATCTCGAACAGCGGCAACGAAGATCTCGACAAGCTGCTCAGCAAGGGCGGCATGAGCAGCATGCTGAACACGGTCTGGCTGATCATCTGCGGCCTCGGCTTCGGCGGAATCCTCGAGCGCACCGGCATCATCCGCCTTGGCCTGGCGCTGGCGCTGCGCGGCGTGCGCTCCACGGGCTCACTGGTCATGCGTACCGTTGTGACCTGCTTCAGCGCCAACATCCTCACGGCAGACCAGTTTCTCTCGGTGGCACTGCCCGGGCGCATGTACCGGGATGCCTACATCGCGCGCGGCCTGTCGCCGCTGAACCTGTCGCGCACGCTGGAGGATTCCGCCACCCTCACCTCGGCACTGATACCGTGGAACTCCTGCGGCGCGTACATGGCGGCCACCCTCGGTGTCGCGACCTTCAGCTATGCCCCGTTCGCCTTTTTCAATCTGGCCTGCCCGCTGCTGGCGATGCTCTATGGCTACCTGAACTTCGCCCAGCGGCCTCTGGAAGCGCAGTACCAGAGCGGCACCACGAGCAGCAGTACCCCCGTTGAGGCCTGAAATGCCGCTGTCGCCGCACTGGGACTTTCCATCACCCTTCATCCTGCAGCGCCGGGTCGCGGCGGCGGATATCGACGAACTCGAGCACACCAACAACACGGTGTACGTGAAATGGTGTGAAGCGGCAGCCTGGGCTCACTCGTCATCCATGGGACTGGATATGTCGGCCTATCGGCGCCTGGATCGCGCCATGGCAATCACCCGCAGTGAATTCGATTACCTGCAGGCCTCGCGCCTCGGTGACGATCTGAGTATCGCCACGTGGATCACCGGGTGGGACGGGCGGCTGACCATGCACCGCCGCTTTCAGGTGATCCGCCGCGCCGACAAGGCCACGCTGCTGCGGGCGCGGATGACCTTCGTCTGTATTGAAATCAGCAGTGGCCGCCCCCGGCGCATGCCCGCGGCGTTCGTTGACGGCTATGCCCCGGCCGTACTCGACCTGGTGGGGGACTGACCCGTCAGCTGCGCTGCCAGTCGAAGGGCATCACCGCGGACAGCTGCGGCGCCCCGCACATCACCATCAGCAGGCGGTCCAGCCCCAGGGCGACGCCACTGCAGTCCGGCAGGCCCGCTTCCAGCGCCGCCAGGAGGTAGCCATCGGTTTCACGCTCAGGCAGTCCCCGCTCCCGGCGCACACGGTTGTCTGCGGCAAAGCGGCGCGACTGCTCGCCGGCATCGGCCAGCTCATGAAAACCGTTGGCCAGCTCCACACCGTCAATGTAGAGCTCGAAACGCGCCGCCACCTCAACGCCGTCAAGCCACCGGCAGCGCGCCAGCGCCGCCTGGCTGGCGGGGTAGTCGTGAATGAACACCACGCCCTGCTCTGCCAGCACCGGCTCAATCGCGTGGGTCATCAGCAGATCAAGCCACAGGTCACGTCCGCCGGTCATGCCGCCGGTGTCGACACAGCGCCGCGCCGCCGCTGCCAGATCGGCGTCCGTGGCCGTAAAGGGATCGAGCGACAGCGTCTCGCGGAAGAGGTCCCGGTATCGAAAGCGCTGTGAGCGCTGCCGCCCCAGCAGCGGCAGCACCAGATCGGCAACCTCCGTCATCAGGCCATCGAGATCAAGGCCCGGGCGATACCATTCCAGCAGGGTGAACTCGGGGTTATGCCAGCGTCCCTGCTCGTCATCGCGAAACGCATGAGCAATCTGGTAGATGGCGCCACTGCCGGCCGCCAGCAGTCGCTTCATCGCGTATTCCGGTGAGGTCTGCAGGTAGCGCGGACGTTCAGATCCGCCGCAGTGCTGGACGATCAGGGGTTCCAGAGCGGGATCGGTGACCGTGTGTGCCGCCAGCAGCGGCGTATCCACTTCCCAGACGCCGCGCCGATCGAAGAAGGCCCTGACCGCCGCCAGCAGCGACGCGCGCTGCCTGAGAACATCGAGGTCGGCCGACGGGCGCCAGTCATTCACCGATCAGGATTTGGAGGCGCGCGCCACGTACTCGCCGCTACGGGTATCGACGCGGATCACCTCGCCCTGGGAAATGAACAGCGGGACCTTCACCACGGCTCCCGTGGTCAGCTTGGCCGGCTTGCTGCCGCCCTGTGCAGTATCGCCCTTGAGACCGGGGTCCGTCTCGATTATCTCCAGTTCAACGAAGTTAGGCGCCGATACCGACAAAGGCGTGCCGTTATACAGCGTCACCTCCACCGGCTCCTGCTCTTTCAGCCACTGTCGCGCCTCGCCGACCGCGGCTTCGTCGGCCTGGTGCTGCTCGAAGGTATTCGGCTCCATGAAAAACCAGAACTCCCCGTCGGTGTACAGGTACTCCATCGTCACGTCCATAACGTCGGCCCCCTCCAGACTCTCGCCGGACTTGAAGGTTCGCTCCCATACGCGGCCGGTCTTCAGATTGCGCAGGCGTACGCGGTTGAAGGCCTGGCCTTTGCCCGGCTTGACGAACTCGTTGTCGAGGATGCTGCACGGATCGCCGTCGAGCATGACCTTGAGGCCGGAGCGGAATTCGTTGGTTGAGTAATTGGCCATGGTATGTCCCCTGGGTTTGACGCGGCCGCATCATAGCGTAACTGGTTCGCAAAAGTCAGTTATCGACATTACCCCTGGGGGCAAGAATGGGATACTCTCGAGCAAAATTGATGTCTACCCTGGCAGGAGACTGGCACGCATGGCCGACTACTCCAACAACACCCTGAAGCTGCCACTCCAGGATCTGGATACCTTCCCCCATTTCGCGCTGAAGGCGGAGGCGGCAGACAGCTGGGCGCAGACGCTGCCCGCGGGCAATGCACTGAAAAGCGGCTCGGACCTGCGAGCGGCGCTGTCCGCGCTGAATCGATCCGTGGTGCCACCCGCACAGCGCTTTCTCATCCTCGAAGCCCTGCGACCGGTGCTCAACCAGACGGCGACCACACTGACCCACGCCTTCCTCGGGCAGCCCCTGACCTTATCCGAAGAGGGCCAGCAGCGCGCCGAGCTGGTCAGGGACCTGTACGAGCTGGGCGCCGCCGGCTATGCCCTGTGCGCCGTGCATACCATCGCCAGGCAGAGCATCGTCACCGAAACCAATCCGGCAAAACTGGCCTGCGAGTCGCTACAGAGAGCCATCACGCTGCAGGGCCGTGAACTCCTGCGCGGCCACCTGCTTTACCAGCCGCCTCCCGTGCACAGCTGGTCGACACTGCACCAGCTCTATGCCATGGGTGAGCGCCAGCAGCTGGTACGGCTGCCGGTTCACGACCCGCTGCGGGACACCGACACCTCGATTGTTGGCGAATACCTGCCGGCCCTTCTGCTCGGCTGCTGCAAGACCAACCAGCTTCGGCAGCGCGACATCATGGCGGTCTTCAGCGCGCTGCAGCAGTGGCGCGATCTCATTCGCATCGAGGATCCCGGCGTTGGCAGCGGCCTGTTCACCGTGGATCTCGATAGCGACCGACCGCCGGTATACAGCAAGCTGATTGTCGAGCGCCCGAGTACGGCTCTGCGGCATATCAATACCGACGCTCTGGTTGAGCAGCTGCAGCGCCTGAAGCAGCGGCACAAGAAAGAAGGCATCACCAGTATCGCGCTGAACCGGGAAACCCGCCTCGACGCGAATCTCCTGAACCACCTGCGACGCGCCCTGGGCGAGGTGAGCCAGCGCAACTTCGCCCGGCAGCGCTCGCGGCACCGACTGTGGATCGCTACCGGCCTGACCGGCGTGCACTTCTATGTGGCCGGCGAAAGAACCCTCGACCAGGTACTCCACGGCGACGATCACCTTGAGAGTGAGGAAACCCGACAGGCGGATAACCCCTTCCTCCGCCGTCTGTCAAAAGCCGATGCCTGGCAACGCGTGAACCCCGAGGAAGATGCAGTGGCAGACGCCGACATCGCTGACAGCGAGGCCGAACAGGCGATAGATGTGGACGCACACACGCTCGCCCAGCTCAACGACGAGGAGGCCACCTACGAGCCGCGCAAGCACATTGTCTACACGGTGGAATCGGCGAACGTCAGCCCCGGTGGCTACTGCATTGAGTGGAACGACCTGCCCGCGGGGATCCAGATCGGCGACGTCGTCTGCCTGCACGAGCGCGAGCACGGCGGCACGGAATGGTCGATCGCGGTGATTCGCTGGATCAGCCAGGTCAGGGAATCGCCAACCCTGCTTGGCCTTGAGCTGCTGAGCCCCCGCGGTACCGCCTATGCGGCGCAGGTGCGGATGCCCGACGGGGAATACTCCAGGCCCCTGCGGGTCATTCTGCTGCCGGAAATTGCACTGGTCGGCCAGCCGCACACTCTGCTGGTACCGCGCCTGGTGTTCCGGGAAAACCAGAAAATCATTCTTGCGCGCAAGGACGAGTCCTATCTCATCAAGCTGAAGCGGCAGGTGGGGTCCACAGCGGCGTTCAGCCAGTTTGATTTTGACTACCTGCGACAGCTCGATGAAGACGTCGACTCCAGCGGCCGGGACGCGCTGAGCGCCTCCAGCTTCGAGTCGATCTGGTCAGATATCTGAAGCGGACGCGGCTGTGCACCAGTGTCGCTCGGGAATCCCGAGCAGAAAGAGAATGCTGTCGAGACCCGAGTGGGTGATCGCCTGGTCCGCCGCAGCACGCACCACGGGTTTCGCCCGGTAGGCAACGCCCAGCCCCGCAATTCCGAGCATCGGCAGGTCATTGGCGCCGTCACCCACCGCAATCACCTGTTCGTTCGACAGCTGAAGGGACCCCGCTATCGTCCGCAGCAGCTCCGCCTTGCGCTGGCCGTCGATGATTCGCCCCTGTGCCTCACCGGTGACCCTGCCATCGACAATGGCCAGCGTGTTCGCGAAGACGTCATCGATACCCAGCGCCGTCGCCAGACGCCGGGCAAAGAACTCGAAACCGCCGGAGACAATCGCGCTGCGATAGCCCGCCGCCTTCAGGGTTGCCACCAGCGTCGCGGCGCCGGGCGAGATCACGAGACCGTCGGCAATGGTCGGTAGATGGTGCTCGGACAGACCGCGCAGCGTCGCAAGGCGTTCGCGGAAGCTGTCGGCAAACTCGAGCTCACCGCGCATGGCGCGCTCGGTGATGCCGCTCACCTGTTCCCAGCTGCCCGCCGCGCGGGCCAGCTCGTCAATGACCTCCGCCTCGACCAGGGTCGAATCCATATCGAACACGATAAGGCGCCGGTGGCAGCGCAGCAGGTCATCCACCTGCAGGGCAATATCCACACCGAGCGCGGATGACTGCCCGCGCAGGCGGTCGCGCAGATCGGCGGCAGCAGGGTCCGCATCAGCGGTGTCATCAGGGCAGACGCGCCATTCCACGCAGCCGCGGGCCGCACCGGGCAGGGACAGCCAGCGCTCTTCCTGCTGACACCAGCCCCCGTCTGCCACCGCTTCAGCCACCGCGCGCAGGGCATCGGCCTGCAGGCCTGTACCGATCAGTGTAATGACGAGGCTATCTGCGCTTCGCAGATCCCTCGAGCGGCTGGCTGGCGATGACACGGGGTTGTCCTGTGGCCGGGCGTGACGCGGTGCATGGTAGCGCGCGGCGGCAGTGCAGGGAACCGGACGGGGTGTGCGGCACAGCCGCTTACCTGAAGCGCCATGCGGGGTATACTGCGCGCTGTCACATCCGGCCCTGGTTTCAACCGTGAAATACCGCCTCCAGCAATCGAGTCTCGGCGTGAACCTGCCGCTGATCGCCGCCCTCTGCAGCCTCGCCGTGGGCCTCGCCCTGGTGACGCTCGCCGCGCTCTCCAGCCGACATCTGCAGGAGGCCCAGCAGGATGTTTTCGGCAACGCCCTGGCGGGACATCTGGCGCAGCAGGTCAGCGGCGCACTGGAAACCGGCGACCTGCTGAGCCTCGCGGCGACGCTGCAGAACTTCCAGGGCAGCTCGCGTGCGGGGAAGGTGGGCGTGTTCGATGTCGAGGGTGGCGTGCTGGGACAGGCCGGCAGCGCGGTACTGGAACCGCAGGAGTACCGCAGCCCGATCCGGGTGGGCAGCGACGTCGCCGGCCAGGCGGTGGTCACACTGGATGGTGCGCGTGCCAGCGAGAGCCGACAGCGCTATCTGCTCAGCCTTAGCGCACTGGCGGTCATGCTTAGCCTTCTGGTGTTTCTGCTCGCGCGCTACCCGGCACAGCGTCTGGTCCAGCGCCTGATGGGCGTCAGCGGGCGGCTGGCTCTGGATGCTTCAGCGGCGACCGCCCCGCCACCTCAGGGCGAGATTGCCCTGCTGGAGGAGCGCGCCGCGGCGCTGCCCATGGAATTGCTGCGCGCACATACCGCCGCGGCCCCCTCACGCGAGGATCACTACCGCAATACCGCAGTGCTGTATCTGCACCTGGGGAGTCTCGCGGGCTATATCGACACGCTGAACGAGCGCAACCTGCACCGCTACACCGATCGCCTTCACCGCATTGTGTACGCGGCTGCCGCCTGCTACGCCGGCACGCTTCAGGTGGCGCGTCCGTTCGGACTGATCCTCTGTTTTGGCGACGAGGAAGGCCGCGGCAGTGCACTGGTGCGCGCAGCCTCCTGCGCCTGGCTGATACGCAGCGTGTCGCGGGAACTGGAAAAGAGCGGGTCGCTGTCGTTCTCCATCGGCATGGCGATCGGCAACAGCGAACTGGGACCCGGTGACAGCTCGGATATCTATCCCGGCCTTTACATGCAGTCAATCATGGATGAGCTGCGCAGTGCCTGCCTTGACGATGTCGAACACATTCTGCTGGCGCCATCGCTCGCCGACGCCCCGGAATTGACCGGCAATGTGCGGGTGAGAAAGGGTGATGGCGACCACTTCGGCACGCTGGTGTCCTTCGCCAGCCCGCACGCCGCATTGCTGGAACGCCAGCGCGAGCTGCTGCTGAACCGCCTGCGCCGCCGGCCCGCCCGTCAGGATCAGTAGGCCACTAGCCCCGGGTCGCCAGCGCGATACGATCGGTGCGCTGGAAGCCCCGCGGCAGCTTGTTGCCGCGGCGACCGCGCTCGCCACGGTAGTGCGCCAGCTCAGTGCCTTTCAGTGTCAGATGGCGTTTGCCGGCGTGAATGACCAGGGCATCGTCATCGCGCAGCGCGACCACGCCCACCAGGTACTCCTCGCGCTTCTCCACACGCGCGCCGGGAATACTCATGATCTTGTTGCCCTTGCCGCGGGCGAGCACCGGCAGCTCCTGCAGCGGGAACACCAGCAGACGCCCCTCGTTAGAGGCAGCCGCCACCCAGGTCGCATCGCTCTCAATGACCGCCGGCGGCAGTACGTGAGCCCCCCGTGGCAGGGTTAGCGCGGCCTTGCCGGCCCGGTTCTTCGCCTGCAGGTCGCCCAGCGTGGTGACAAAACCGTAGCCGCCATCGCTGGCAAGGAGGTAACGCCGGTCGGTGTCGCCCATGAGCAGTCCGTTGAATACGGCCCCGGACGGCGGGCTGATTCGCCCGGTCAGGGGTTCACCCTGACCGCGGGCAGACGGCAGGTTGTGAGTGGCAATGGTGTAGGCGCGCCCGGTGGAATCCAGAAGCACGGCGGGCTGGTTGCTGCGCCCGCGGGCCTCCAGCTTGAAGCCATCGCCGGACTTGTAGCTGAGACCAGCAGGGTCAATGTCGTGGCCCTTGGCAGCCCGGATCCAGCCTTTCTCCGACACTACCACGGTGATCGGGTCGGCGCTCATCAGCTCAACCTCGCTGAACGCGCGCGCCTCCTCGCGCTGCACCACCGGCGAGCGGCGATCATCGCCGTACTGCTCGGCGACGGCGAGCAGTTCCTTGCGGATCAGCGTTTTCAGCCGGGCTTCACTGCCGAGCAGCTTGTCGAGCTTCTCGCGCTCTGCCTCAAGCTCATTCTGCTCGGTGCGGATCTTCATTTCCTCGAGCTTCGCCAGATTGCGCAGCTTCAGTTCGAGAATCGCCTCGGCCTGCACTTCGGTGATGCCGAAACGCTGCACCAGGGCGGGCTTCGGCTTGTCCTCGGTGCGGATGATGTGAATGACCTCATCGATATTCAGGTAGGCAACGAGGTAGCCTTCCAGCAGATGCAGCCGGCTGAGCACCCGTTCCAGGCGATGCTGCAGACGCCGGCGCACCGTCTCGGTACGGAACGCGAGCCACTCGCGCAGAATCACGTCCAGAGGCTTGACCGCGGGGCGGCCGTCGGTGCCGATCATGTTCAGATTGACGCGGTAGCTGCGCTCGAGGTCGGTAGAGGCGAACAGATGGCTCATCAGCGCATCGCCATCCACCCGGTTCGAGCGCGGCACAATGACCAGCCGCGTCGGACTCTCATGATCGGATTCGTCGCGCAGATCAGCCACCATGGGCAGCTTGCGCGCCTGCATCTGCTGGGCAATCTGCTCCAGCACCCGGGCGCCGGAGGTCTGGTAAGGCAGGGCGGTGACCACGATATCGCCGTTTTCGCGCTCCCACAGGGCGCGCATGCGCAGGCTGCCGCGGCCGGTGGCATAGATTGCGCGGATATCCGCCAGCGGCGTGATAATTTCCGCCTCGGTCGGGTAGTCCGGCGCCAGCATGTGCTCACAGAGCGCGTCCACCGTGGCCCTGGGTGAATCCAGCAGGTGCACCGCCGCGGCAATCACTTCGCGCAGGTTGTGCGGCGGAATGTCGGTCGCCATGCCGACGGCGATACCGGTGGTGCCATTGAGCAGCACGTTGGGCACCTGCGCCGGCAGCAGCGCCGGCTCGTCCAGCGTGCCGTCGAAGTTCGGCACCCAGTCCACCGTGCCCTGCCCGAGCTCACCCAGCAGGGCCTCCGCATAGGCCGCGAGACGGGACTCGGTATAGCGCATCGCCGCGAAGGACTTCGGGTCATCCGCGGAGCCCCAGTTGCCCTGGCCGTCCACCAGCGGGTAGCGGTAGCTGAAGCTCTGGGCCATCAGCACCATGGCCTCGTAGGCAGCGCTGTCGCCGTGGGGATGGAACTTGCCGATCACGTCGCCCACGGTGCGCGCCGACTTCTTGAATTTGGCGCCGGCCTTCAGGCCCAGTTCGCTCATGGCGTAGACAATGCGGCGCTGGACCGGCTTCAGGCCATCGCCGATGTGCGGCAGGGCCCTATCCAGAATGACGTACATGGAATAATCCAGGTAGGCCTTCTCTGCATAGTCCCGCAGGGCGATCTGTTCGACGCCGTCGGCATCTGTGGCTGGTGTTTCAGACATTCAGGACTCTCTTGGTGAAGTGACGCTGCAGATGATCACGCGCTACTTTCGGGCATCGCCGCCCTGCAATCTGACAATCTGCTCATTCAGGCTGACAATGGAGTTGGCCATGTCCGAGAGCAGACTCTGGATAGTACCGGGATTGCTGCGGATCAGTTCCGCAAACTGGTTGGTGGGCACCTTGACCACCGAGCAGGCGGTGCGCGCACGCACCGTAGCGCTGCGATCGGCGTGGGTCAGGGCGGCCATGGCGCCGAAGATCTCGCCGGCGCTGATGCGCCCGACCTGCACACCGTCCACCAGAACATCGGCAACCCCGGACGTCATGTTGAAGACGAAGTGGGCCCGGTCGCCCTGGGCGATGATGATATCGCCCGGCTCGAAAACCTCGAACCCCGGCGTGGTCACCACGTCCACCGCCGTGGCGGCGGCCGCCAGGCGCAGCATCATGCCGGAATAGGTTACCAGAAGCCGCGTCCAGAGCTTGGTGGTCGCGGAGTTGGCAAACACCTGCTGCATGAACTCCAGCGCCGGGTAACTTGCCAGGCTGGCGCCCGCCTCGCTGCCGTAGGACACCGCGGCGTCCGGATCCGCGGAACCCGCGATATCGGGAAGCAGCATGTCGCCCTCCTCGAGCAGACAGACATTGCGGTGGCGGTAGCGCACGGTGATAGTGCCGCTGTCCACGCGGAAGAACCTGCCGCCGTCAAAGTGGCGGAAGTTCCCGGCACGGGTCGGCGTGACCTCCACCCGATCGGGATAGAGTTCCATTTCGTCGAGCAGCGCCTGCACAAGATCCCTGAACTGACGGTTCAGCAGCTTGAAGTCCGCAGGTAACTCTACGCTTGCCAACATAAGGGTTGAATCCTGTCATCGCCAGTCCTTGCCGGAGGTGAATCTGTCTGATGCATCCGGACCCGGCGCCGCGCATGGCTGGAGCCGGATCATAACAAGTTCTGCAGAGCGCGAGAACTGAAACCGCGCCGCCTCCGGGCAGCCTACCGCTGGTTTTCCGCGACGTATCCCGCTAGGATGCCGGCGCATCAGCCCTCAGGAAGCGGGATATGCAGGACACAACCGACACCTGGATGACTTGTGATTTCATGTCCCTGTCGCCCGCACTGCTGTACGCCATCCTGCGGCTGCGCCAGGCGGTCTTCGTGGTCGAGCAGAACTGCGTCTACCAGGACCTGGACAATCTCGACCAGTGCGGGGACCACCTGTTTCTCCTGCGCGATGGTGAGCCCATCGCCTACCAGCGCTGCCTGCCGCCAGGTAGCGCCTTCGCTGAGAGCTCGATCGGCCGCATCATCGTAGCGCCGGCGGCGCGCCGGGAAAGACTCGGCTCGCGGCTGGTGCAGCGGGGCATCGAACACAACCGCGAGCGCTGGCCCGACAGTCCGATACGCATCGGCGCCCAGGCGCATCTGCAGCACTTCTATGCTGCGCTTGGCTTTCGGGTGGCGGGAGATCTGTACCTCGAGGATGGCATCGAGCACGTCCACATGCTGCTCGATGCCTGACCGCTCAGGCTGAGGGGTCCGCTCCCCCGCGCAGGGACTTTTCCAGCCGTTTGGTATCAGTGATGTCGAGCATGATGATCACGACGCCATCGATCACGTCGTCGAGTCTGTGATAGGGCATGATGCGCACCGTGAACCAGCGCTCGTCACTCGTCAGCACCTGCTTTTCCGACACCTGCAGGGTCCGCAGGGTCGCCAGGGCATCCTCGTCCAGCCCCGGGTAATCGAGGATCGACGACAGCTCACCGAGCGGCCTGCCGATATCACCTTCCCGCAGGCTGATGAGCTTCGCCGCACGGTCGGTATAGCGCCTGACATGCAGCTGACGGTCGAGGAACAGCACCGCAATTTCAATGCTGTTGAGGACATTCTTCATGTCACTCTGCGCCAGCGCTAGATCGTCCAGCTTGGACTGCAGCTCACTGTTTATGGTCTGCAGCTCCTCGTTCATCGACTGCATTTCTTCCTTGGACGTGGTCAGCTCTTCGTTCGCGGACTGCAGCTCTTCATTGGTGGACTGCAGTTCTTCGTTGGATGACTGCAGCTGTTCCCGCGTGGCGCGCGCGTCATCGCGCAGCGCGAGTATTTCATCCCGATACTGCTGTACTTCTGCCTCATGTGCCGTTTCCGGCACAGCGTGGTCTTCCCCGGGCCCGCCGGACTCGCGGGCGCCCTCGCGGAACACCACCATCGTCATGCCCGCCAGGGCGGCGGGGGTCTGCAGCGCCTGCACGGTAACATCCACCGGCTGCAGGCCCGTCGGCGTTTCCACCTGCAGGCCTCGCAGCTGCACCGGCTCATTGCGACTTGCCGCCACCCCGAGCGCAGCCGCTATAGGCGCACGCAGGTGTTCCCGTGCCATGGCGTGGATGTTCCAGTTGGCCTTGCCGGCAGCGGGCTCCAGGTACTTGCCCGTGCGCCCGCTGATATAGACGATATCGCCGCCAGCGTTGAGCACGACCGCCGCCGGCGCGTAAACCTGCAGCAGCACATGGTCTGCCGCTGCCTGCAGCGTGTCGTCGCCTGGACTGGAAACCGTTCTGGGAGTCACATCATTGTCCTTGCGCTGCCGGGATAGGGGTGGCAGCGAGTGCAGCAGCATTTCAGGACCCGACAGCGAGCGCCTGCCGTAGCGCCGGTACAGGCGCTGCCTGGAATCAATGGCCGCAAACAGGTGGCCGGCGCGACCGATTGTCTCAGAACTGCCCAGCATGAGCACGCCGGCGTCGCGCAGGCAGTAGTGAAACAGGGGCAGGAGCTTGCGCTGCAGCGCCTGATCGAAATAAATCAGCAGGTTCCGGCAGATAATCAGGTCGAGACGGGTGAAAGGTGGATCCAGGATCACATCGTGCCGGGCGAACAGCACCCGGTCGCGCAGGCTTTCATGAACCCGGTAGCCGTTTTCAGTCTCGGTGAAAAAGCGCGCCAGCCTGCCCGGGGAGACCTGGTCGCGGATGGTCTTCGGAAAATAACCGCGCCGCGCCGTGGCAATCGCCTCCGGGTTGAGGTCGGAGGCAAAGACCTGAAGGCTGACGTCCTGCGCCCGGGGCAGATGCTGCAGGGTTTCCTGAAACAGCATGGCCAGGGAATAGGGCTCCTCGCCGGTCGAACAACCGATGCACCACACCCGCAGGCTGCCCTCGCTGGCACGCGCGGACAGCAGCGCGGGCAGGACACTCTGACCCAGGGACTTCCAGGCCTCGGGGTCACGGAAGAACTCCGTTACGCCAATCAGCAGCTCCCTGAACAGCAGATCGATCTCGGACCGGTTTTTCGCCAGGTAGGCGGCATAGCGCTGCATGGAGGCAAAACCGTGAATGGCCATGCGCCGTCCGACCCGGCGATGCAGGGTGCTCGGCTTGTAGAGCGAGAAATCGTGTCGCGTCTGCTGCTGCAGCAGGCTCACGATCTGCTGCATGGGCGCCGTCGGCGGCGCCGCTGGCGGGGCTTCGGATGAAGGGTCCGATTCTTCACTGACACAGTCCATGAGTCGAGCCGGCAGTGCCTCCGGTGCAGCGACGATATCGGCGCAGCCGGCATCGATAGCGCTGCGCGGCATCGCGTCAAACTGCGCCGTTTCCGGGTCCTGTACGAGGGTCAGGCCGCCCACCGCCTTGATCGCCTGCAGGCCGGGCGTCCCGTCCGACCCCATACCGGACAGCAGCACGGCGATGGCACGCTCGCCCTGGACACTCGCCAGCGACGAGAACAGGACATTGATCGGCAGCCGCATCCCTCGGGGCTCATCCGGCGTTGACAGGTTCAGGCGACCGTCGGCCACGCGCAGCTCGGTGCCCGGCGGTATGACGAACACCGAGTCCGGTTCGATACGCATTCCCTGCTCGGCCTCGCGCACCCGCATGGACGTCACGCGCTGCAGCAATTCCGCCAGCAGGGTCTTCTGCGTGGGGTCGAGGTGCTGCACCACGACATAGGCCAGACCGCTGTGTGGCTGCACCGCCGCAAGGAAGCTTTCCAGCGCCGCCAGCCCGCCCGCCGAAGCCCCGAGGCCGACGATCCGGGTGACCGGCCCGGCGCCCTCAGTCTGACTGGCGGGAATGATCGCGGGCCTTGCCGGATTCACCACCCGGGACCAGCAGCAGCACGGCATTGTCGCCAGGGGAGACGCTCACGGACAGCTGCGCCATCGCAGGATCATCGCGACTGCCTGTGAGCCACACCTCGCAGCCCTCCACCGGCTCTTCGGCCTGGAGCTGCCCGAGCAGCCTGTCAAAGGCCGGGTGACTCTCCGGCGTGAGAAAATCGAGCAGCCGGCGCCCCGGGAGCTCGTGCTGCCGGACGCCCAGCAGACTCGCCGCCGCTGCGTTGGCATCCTGGACATAGCCATCCGCACTCACCAGCAGACAGACCGAAGGCGTCAGGGCGAACAGCGCACGGTAGTGATCCAGGTCGCGGCTCATCTCGCGCTCGTTGGCCTCGAGCTGCGCCCACTGCAGGTCGAGCTCCACCTGGTACACCTGCAGCTCCTGCAGCAGCCGGAGGGCGTCACTGCTGCGGGCGGGATCACGGGCCATGTCGTAAAGCAGCGCCAGGGCGTCCCCGTCCAGCGGGCCGCCACTGGTCGGCGCGGATCCCGAACGCAGATGGTTTTCGGCATGCTGTCGCAGGAACCGCGCTTTCTGATCGGATAAAGACGAATCGGGGTACATTCAGCCTCCGGGGTACAAACTGTCAGTAGACGGTGAATTTAATGCTGTCGTGGTTTCCTGTTCAACAGCCGGTCGGTTTCCCGTTTTACAACGGCATAGCACTCGCAGCTCAGCACTTCCAGCCGGCCGCGATCGAGCACCTCGATCTTGCCGCGCTTGTAGGTGATAACTCCGAGTTTCTGCAGCTTTCCCGCCGCCTCTGTCACGCCCTCGCGCCTGACGCCCAGCATATTGGCAATCAGCTCCTGGGTCATCAACAGCCGATTGCACGACAGTCGGTCAATCGACATCAACAGCCAGCGGCACAGCTGCTGGTCTACTGTATGGTGCCGGTTGCAGACCGCCGTTTGCGCCATCTGGGTAATCAATGACTGTGTGTAGCGCAGCATGAGGTGCATCAGTTCGCCGTGGCGATTGAACTCTTCCTTCACGGCAAGGCGCGGCAGGCTGAAAGCACCGCCTGCGCTCTGCACAACGGCTCGACTCGGCGTACTTTCTCCCCCCATGAACAGGGATACACCCAGCACGCCCTCATTGCCGACAACGGCGATCTCTGCCGAGGCGCCATCCTGCATGACATACAGCAGCGAGACGATGCAGTCTGTCGGGAAATACACCTGCCGCATCTCGACGTCGGGCTCGTACAGCACCTGCCCGAGGGACAGGTGCGCGAACTTCAGGCGGGGAAGCAGCCGGGCGAGGGTGCACGGCGCGAGTGCGGCCAACAGATGATTGTCTTCGGGACGAATGGCACTGACCGTTGGCGGGTGTGCTGTCTTCATCCGTGCGCGCTCTGCTTTCGACGTTGACTAAGAGTGTAGACCACAGCTGATTCAATACCATGTACGTTACCGCACATAGTGGACGATGCCCCACAGACAGCCCTGACAGGAGCAGCCAGGACGCGCTACCGGGACAGGTCAATCTCCACATGGTGCTCCGCGTGATCATTCACCAGCGGTATGCAGCGGTCGGGGCACTCGGCACCGTCCACCCGCACACCGCTGCCGGGGAACGCGGTGTCGGCCACGCGCTGGAAGCACAGGTGGTAGAGGGTATCGTGAAAACGGTAGTGAACCCGGTAGGCGTCCCAGTCTGCCGGAACGCGCGGTGTCACGCGCAGGCGGTCACCGTCCCGGTCGAGCCCCAGCAGGGTCTCGATCGTCAGGCGGTACATCCAGCCCGCCGCGCCGGTGTACCAGGTCCAGCCGCCACGGCCAACGTGCGGCGCGACGCCATAGACGTCCGCACACATCACATAGGGCTCGACCCGGTAACGCGCCATCGCCGCGGGTGTGCTGCCTTTATTGACCGGGTTGAGCATGGCGAAGAGTTCCCAGGCGCGCTCGGTATCGTCCATCATCGCGAAGGCCATGCTGGTCCAGATAGCGGCATGGGTGTACTGACCACCGTTCTCGCGCACCCCGGGAATGTAGGCCTTGATGTAGCCGGGCTCCAGGTCGGACGTATCGAAGGGCGGGTCCAGGAGCTGGATGATCTGCGAATCGCGACGCACGAGATGCGTATCTACCGCCATCATCGCCTGACTGGCGCGCTGCGGATCGCCGCCCCCGGAAATGACGGCCCAGCTCTGGCTGATGGAATCGATCTGGCACTCGGCGTTATCGGAGGATCCGAGGGGCGTGCCGTCATCGAAATACGCGCGGCGATACCACTCACCATCCCAGGCCTGGGCCTCGATGTTGCTGCGCAGCAGAACCGCCTGGGCGGAGCACAGCTCTGCGAAGTCGACATCCCCCCTGGCGCGTGCCAGTGCGGCGAACAGGACAAGGTTCTCGTACAGGAACCATGCCAGCCAGACGCTTTCACCGCGGCCTTCCCTACCGACGTTGTTCATGCCGTCGTTCCAGTCGCCGCAGCCCATCAGCGGCAGCTGGTGGGCACCGAAGCGCAGACCGTGCCTGATGGCGCGTGCACAGTGCTCGTAAAGGCTCGCAGACTCGGAGGACTCCTGCGGCTGATCGTAGTAGGCCTCTTCATCGTCGTGAAGTTCGCGGCCCGACAGGAAGTGCACCGTCTCATCGAGCACCCCGGTATCGCCCGTCGCACGCACGTAACGGCAGGTGGCGTAGGGCAGCCACAGGTAATCGTCGGAAAACTGTGTGCGTACACCCTGGCCACCCGGTGGGTGCCACCAGTGCTGCACATCACCTTTGCTGAACTGTCGCCCGGCACAGCGGATCAGCTGCTCGCGCGCGAGCCAGGGGGTGGCATGCACCAGCGCCATGGTGTCCTGGAGCTGATCGCGGAAACCGTAGGCACCGCCGGACTGGTAATAACCGCTGCGACCCCAGAGTCTGCAGGAAAGCGTCTGGTAAACCAGCCAACCATTGGCGAGCACATTCAATGCGGCATCGGGCGTCTCCACGTTCACCGCCCCCAGGGTGCGATTCCAGTGCTCCCAAACCGCTTCCAGCGCCTGCCTGGCGCCCGCGCGCCCGCCAAAACGCTGGATAAAGTGCCGTGCTTCTCCCGCATCGCGTGCAGCGCCAAACACAAACACGATCTCCCGTTCCTGCCCCGGGGCCAGCTCAATGCGGGCCTGCAGGGCGGCACAGGGATCAGGGCCAGCGCCGGTTCTCCCGGACAGGCGCTTGCGGGACATCGCAGCCGGCCTCGCCAGCGAACCATTGCGGCCAATGAATTCGGTCCTGCTGCCACTCACCGATCGCTCGCGCTCACTGACATGGGCAAATACCACCCGGCCGGCAGATTCGCGCCCATAGGCGTTGCGCGCCAGCAGGGCGCCGGTGTCCGCATCCGTCTCGGTAACGATGTGCATCAGGTTCGAATGTCGCCATTCGCCCATCACCAGCTCCCAGTAGCCCGTCAGTGACAGCTTGCGCGTGCGTTTCGACTGGTTGCGCAGTTTGACCACCACCAACTTCACCGGCGCGTCCATGGCAACGTAGGTGTGCAGTTCCGAGGCAATACCGGCGCTGGTGTGCTCGAACACGCTGTAACCGAAACCGTGTCGACACACGTAGCCCGAGCGGCCGGGGGCAGGCAGCGGTGTCGGCGACCAGAATGCTGCGGTTTCCTCATCGCGCAGGTACAGCGTCTCGCCACTGCTGTCGCTGACCGGATCGTTGTGCCAGGTGCTCAGGCGGAACTCGTGTGCGTTTTCCACCCAGCTGTAGGCACTGCCGCTGTCGCTCACCACCGTACCGATATGCGGGCTGGCAATCACGTTGACCCATGGCGCTGGAGTGGTCTGACCCGGCTCAAGCATGATGACGTACTCGTGACCGTCGGGCGTGAAACCGCCGATACCGTTATCGAAAATTCGCTCGCGCGGCGACAGCGCCACAATGGGTTCCGGCACCGCCTGTCGCAGCGGCTGCAGCTGGTCCGAGCGCCGCTCCGTCGAGATACGCCGCTCCAGCTGCTCGACCAGGGGGCCCGCGGTATCACTGATGACGACACGCGCGACTGCCTGAAAGAGAACGCGGTCCTCCTCGGACAGCTCTTCCGCCCGGCGCAGGAACACTCCCCCCGGCTGATCGATCATGTGTGCTTCGGGTCCGGCGTTGATCAGCCCCATGATCAGATCCTGGAGCACCGCCCGGTAACCGGAGAAATCCTCGTTGAGAATCACAAGATCCGATGCCAGACCCTTCATGCGCCAGTAGGCATGTGCCTGCAGCGCCTGACGGACCCGATCAAGACGGCTGATATCGCCGATGTGGATCAGAACCATCGGCAGATCGCCCGAAATGCCGAAGCGCCAGAGCCCGGACTGCCCCAGCTGGTTGCGCGCGACAATGGCCGGCGCCGCCCGGCGCGCAGGACTGCTGTAGATCACCGAGCTGGCCAGGCGCCCGAAAGTCTGGGCATCGGCTTCGGTGGCATTGAGGTGGCGCAGGACTTCCTGGCTCTGGAACCAGGCCATCTCGAAAGCGCGTTCGACAAAATGCCGGTCACAGTATTTCTCGATCAACGCCAGCGCCGCCTCCCGCGACGCCGCGGCACCCGAGATAATCTGCAGCGTGCCTGACTCGTCGGGACCCAGGGTCAGTGTGCGGCGAATCGCCACAATGGGGTCGAGCACGGACCCCTGGGTATTTGACAGGGCCGACCGGCGCGGATCGTTCTCGAGCACCACCGGGTTGGCCACCGTGCGGCCGCGCCCGAGAAAACGCGCGCGGTCCGTCTCGTAAGACGCTTCACCCACAGCAGTGCCGGGCGCGGCCAGCAGGTGAAACATCCAGCAGGTGTCTTCATCGGCGGAGCGCGGCCGCCGCGTGCAGAGAATCGCCTGTCGATCAAACAGAATTTCCGTCTGCACGAAGAGATTGCTGAAGGCGCGGTGCGCGAGGTCCGCCTGCAGCGGCGCCAGCACCACTTCGGAATAACTGGTCACTTCAATGCGGCGACGGCTGGACGACTGGTTGGTCAGCTTGACCCGTCGAATTTCCACATCATCCTCCGGCGACACGCTGACTTCAGTGTAGGTTTCTATCGCCTGATCACAGCGCCGGTACTCGGCACGCCCCTGGACGAATATGGCCTTGTAGTCGTCGGCGGGACTCAGTGTCGGCTGATGGGTGGAAGACCAGTAGCGCCCGCTCTCGCGATCCCGCAGGTAGATGAAGGTCCCCCAGTTGTCGCTGGCGGCATCCTCGCGCCAGCGGGCGACAGCGAGGTCGCGCCAGCGACTGTAGCCACCGCCAGCCTGGGTCACCATGACATGGTAGCGACCGTTGGAGAGCAGGTGCACCTCGGGAATCCGCGTGTGCGGCGTGCTGAACACGCGCATGATCGAACCGGCGTCGACACCCGGCGGGCGCGCCGCCGCCGTCACTTCCGCCGCATGCGGATGCAGGGTGGCGCCTTTTCTGGGCACCCGCTCCTGCAGCAGTGATTCGGTGGCCCGGAGAACGGGATCGGACAGGAAACGGCGCTGCATGGGCTGATCCAGGAGCACGTGCGCAAGCGCGAGCAGGCTCATGCCCTGGTGGTGCGCCATGAAGGCACGCACGATAGCGTGGGGCTTGCCGGGCGGCAGGCGCGACGGGGTGTAGTCAATGGCCTCGTAAAAGCCGTAAGTACCCAGGAACCCCTCGCCAGCCAGGACCTGCAGGTTGCGGCAGGCCTCCCGCGGCATTACCGTCAGCGCCAGCGCGCTGGCGTAGGGTGCGATCACCAGGTCATCGCCGAGGCCGCGCTTGAACCCGAGACCGGGAACGCCGAACGCCCGGTACTGGTAGACCTGATTGATGTCAGTGGCGTTATAGCAGGACTCCGAAATTCCCCAGGGCACCGCGCGCTGACGGCCATATTCAATCTGGCGTGCCACCGCCGCTCTGCAGGTCTGGTCGAGCAGTGTGGATGGATAGCCCGGCATGATCAGCTGCGGCATCAGGTACTCGAACATCGAGCCGCTCCAGGAAATCAGGCTGACAACCCCTTCATGCCGTGTCAGCAGACGACCCAGCGAGAACCAGTGCTTCTGTGGCACCTGGCCCTGGGCAATCAGCAGAAAACTGGCCAGTCGTGCCTCGGATGCCAGCAGGTCGTAGCAGCCCGGATCGAGACGCCGCTCGTCGACGTCGAAACCGATGGCCAGCAGCCCGCGTGCGCTGACGTAGAGAAAGGAAAAATCCATGACCGCCAGCTCACGACAGCGTTGGGTAAGCTCATCGATGTACTGAAGCTGCTGCAGGGCGAGTGTGTCGCCCACACCGACGCGGGCCAGCTCACCAAGGCATGGAATGCCGTCCCACTCACGGGAGTCGGGCAACAGCTGCGCAAATTCCTCCGCCAGGGTGGAGGCCTGGCGCGCAAAGGCCCGCGCCCAGTAGATCCTTTCGGCATTGTCATGGTTATCATCATCGACCTCCTCCGCCTGCTGCAGCTCAACCAGCTGTGACGCCAGCGACGGGAGCTGATCCAGTGTCTCAACGGCAGCGGCTATGGTCAGCGCAGCCGGGTCGTGGATGAGCGGCTGCAGCAGGTTCTCCAGCCGCCTGATGTGGTCGATCAAACCGGGGGCGGGAGAGAGGGGAAGATGCGCGCTCAGTATCTGCAGCGTATCCACCAGGCCCTGGAAGGCAGTTGCTGACAGTATTGGCTGGTGCTTCAGTTCATCCAGGCCTGCCTGCAGCGTCAGCAGCGAACCGCAGAGATTGCCGCTGTCCACCGAGGATATATAGCGCGGCGCAAGGGGCTGTAGAGTGCGCGTGTCGTACCAGTTGTAGAAGTGACCGCGAAAGCGCTCCAGCCGGGCCATGGTGACCAGGGTATTACCGACTCGCTGCAGGCATTGTCCGGTGCTGATGTAGCCGAAGTCGAGGGCCGCCAGATCGGCCAGCAGCGACATGCCCATGTTGGTCGGTGATGTGCGCGAGGCGATGGCGGCTGCCGGAGACTCCTGAAAGTTGTCCGGTGGCAGGTAGTTGTCATCCGCGACCACGAAGTCCTCGAAGTAGCGCCAGGTGCGCCGCGCCGACAGCCGCAGAAATGCCTGCTGCCCGGCGCTAAGGTGCGGCGCCTGGTCCGACAGCGGCTGGCTGATCCACCAGCCGAGTAGCGGTGACAGCCACCACAGCAGCAGCACAGGCGCGGCATACAGCCAGACTGCGGAAGGGGATGCCGCCAGCAGCGCAACCGTCAGCACAATCGCGAATACGGGACCTGCCCACATTTCCCGGTAAAATTCGGCCAGGGTGGCACAGGCGTTGCGGCGCGCGTACTCGGGCAGCTGCCACTGCATCAGGCCGCGCCGCGTAAACAGCATTCCCCACGCCGAGCGCAGAACAGCGCCGAGACAGATGCGCGTGTCGTAGGGCAGGAACACCAGGGCCAGCAGAGCGAGAGCCAGCGGACGACCCGCGGATCTGACGGTCTCGCTCAGGTGCACCAGCCACTCGCGCTCCCGCGGCTTGCGCACCAGCTCAATCAGGGCGGACACCAGGGTGGGAGCAAACAATACGGTGAGCACCACCATCGTCAGTTGCCATGCGGACCCGGCTATCCACAACCAGCCCGCCAGCAGCAGAGCCAACAGCGCAGGCGCCACCAGACTGCGCCGGAGATTGTCGAGGAGTTTCCAGCGGGTCAGCGCCGCCAGGGGATTCGGCGAACGCCCCGCCGCGGCGCCTTTTCCCCCGGGAGGCGCCGGTACCTGCGGCAGCAACCAGCCAGCCAGCTGCCAGTCCCCGCGCACCCAGCGGTGACGTCGACTGCCCTCGCTGGTAATGCTGACGGGATGCTCTTCGATCAATTCGACATCGCTGACCAGTGCCGATCGCGCGTACCCGCTTTCGAGCAAATCATGGCTGAGAACGAGATTCTGCGGGAAGCGGCCCGCAACGGCGAGGCGAAAGGTATCAACATCGTAGATGCCCTTGCCCACGAAAGACCCCTCCGCGAACAGATCCTGGTAGACGTCCGACACTTCCCGGGTGTAGGGGTCCAGACCCGATTCACCGGCAAACAGCTGTGCAAAGCGCGAGCGGGCGGCGCTGGTCAGGCTGATTGACGCGCGGGGCTGCAGGATCGCATAGCCCTCGACCACGCGACCTTCGGCGGCACTGAAAACCGGCCGATTGAGGGGATGTGCCAGGTTACCCACGAGATGGTGGGCGGCATCCCTGGGGAGCTGCGTGTCCGTATCGAGGGTAATGACGTAGCGGATGGATGGAAAGACGGCCGTATCACCGACAATGTCCGAGAAAGCGCTCAGGGCATCACCGCGCAGTCGGGCATTGAAATCCTCAAGTTTGCCGCGCTTGCGCTCGTAGCCCATCCACACCTGCTCCACCGGATTCCATGACCGCGGACGGTGCAGCAGATAGAAAATGCACGGGCGATCGTCGCGATAGGTCTCGTTCAGCGTCTCGACTGCAGCCCGGGCGCGCTCCACCAGTGCAGCGTCGCCGGGCAGGGTCTGCGCCTGCGCATCGCAAAAATCGGTGAGCAGGGCAAAGAACAGATTGCGGTCGCGATTGCCCAGGTAGCGAATCTCCATCGCCTCCAGCAGATCGTCAACATTCTGCAGGTCCGTGAGCAGGGTGGGGACGACAACCATGGTGCGATGGGCGTCGGGAATTCCCTCGGAGAAATCCATTCTCGGTACAGCCCGAGGCGGCAGCGTTATCGTGACCAGCAGGTTGACCAGCGGGATGACCAGTGCGGAGACCGCAATGGCGAGTGGCGGTGCGACAAGCCACAGGCGCCAGTCAGTCCACCCCGGGGCAGCGGCGGACATGAGGATCACTGGCACCAGCACGGTAAGCAGCAGGATAGGGCCGAGATACAGCGTCAGGCCCAGCCCCTGGCCACTCGCCGCGAGCCAGGAGCGCAGCGTGGTTCGATAGCCGACCGTGTCCTCCAGGAGATGCCGCCCCCGGTCGCAGAGGTAATAGGCAACATGCGCACTGCGGTGGTCCCTCCCCCGCCGGACCGCGGATTCCCGCGCCTTCTGTATGGCCTTGCGCGCTACCGCAACTTCATCGCACCCGCTGCGGCGCGCCAGATCCTCGACCGCATGCCGGCAGCGGTCGCGGGTAGCGAAGTCCTGACCGCGGTAACTCCGGCCCGGATCCTCGGCCAGCGTCTGTTCGACCACGCTGAGTGATTCCACCGCCTCGGACCAGTCCATGGCATCGATGAAGCGCAGGCTACTGATGCTGTTGGCGATGGAGATCTGGTTTGTCGCGGCCATGCGGCTGGCAGCCTCGGACAGCTCATTCGCCGTTACCCCCTGATCGAGCAGCTTGTGCTCCACCCAGGTCTGTACAAATGCCATGGCGGAGCCCTGGGCCTGAAGCCTGGCGTAGAATTCCTCCACAAACGGGGCGGTCAGCAGCACATCCGCATCCGCGAACTCGGCCAGCAGCTGGATCAGCTGCCGGGGTTCGTTCTCCGCCGCCGCAAGCATGCGGTCGGCCCAGGCGATGGCGGCATCGCGCTGCTCCCGTCGCTGCGCGATGCGCACGCTCACCCGGCCAAGATTTTCCAGCAATGCGAGCTGCAGCATGATCGGGAAGGCCCACAATTCGCCCAGTGTCAGCGCGCTCACCCGCTGGTAGGCGGCAAGGAGCCGGGTGACGTTTTCGCGGTCGACGCGCCCATCCATGTGTGAAATCAGCTCCAGCGCCAGATCGTAGATGCGCGGGAAACCGGCCGAAGGCCCATCGGCCAGGCGCGGCAGCTGCCTGCTGTAGCCACGCGGCAGATGGCGGCGAGCGAGGGTGACCTGTCGCTCGATCAGGTAATAGTTGTCGAGCAGCCATTCCTCGGCGGGGACCAGCTGCTGTCCCTCGGGACTGACGACGGTGACCACGTCGAGTGCCTGCTTCAGGGAACGGGCATTCTGCGCCAGTCGCGGCAGCAGGCTGTCGGGCCCGGGCTGCGGGTCCAGACGATGCTCACCGGCGAGGGTGGCGGCGTGTCGCTCCAACTGCTCGATGCTGAGCAGCTCCGAGCGCAGCAGTCCGGTATCCTGCTCCTGCCGCGGCGTTTTTCGAGGACGTGCCGCCTTTGCGAGTGCTGAGGTAACGATAGGATGGCTCCGTGGTCACTGCGATGGGATCAGCGATACCGACAGCGCAGGAAAGCCGCGCCCGACACGAGACGCTAGCGGCAGCAAGGGAGACTGTCTGTGCGCTGGAGTACAGACGCTATGCAAACTGCTGCAGGCGACCCAGACCCTCGTGGTGGGAGAGCAGGGCCAGGGTTTCGGCCGGCTCCAGCCAGTGACAAAGCTCATCCAGGCTGCCCGCATGTTCGGCTTTCCAGGCCGCAGTCACAGCAGCCGCATCGAAATCGTCCAGCGCCGCTTTCGCAGCGGCTGGCGGCGGTTTCAACTGAGCCTGATGCCAGGCAAGCAGGGCGGGATCAGCGGCGAGACGCCGCAGCGCGGAGCCGGCCTTAGCGGTCGGCAGACGCTCGAGCTCCGCCCGCATGCGCGCCAGCACGGGTGCGGGCCGCTTCTCTTCCGGCGCTCGCAGCAGTCCGACCCGCGCAAATGCCCGTCCGCGTCTGCTGCCACCGCTTATCCAGCTGAGCGGCGCGGCCAGCACCAGGCCGAGGGTAATGGGCAGCAACCAGTAGAACAGGGGTTGACTGATTTCCCAGGCGATGACCGCCAGTACCGAACCGAACAGCATGTGCCCGCGATGGGCGCGAAAGGCCGTGCCCCAGTCCAGCGCGCCATCGTCGCGCCGCTGGGGATTCCAGCCGCCATCATGGCCCAGGAACACAGCCCAGATCACATGGAACTGGGCCACCATCAGGATCGGCGCATACAGTGCAGACAGCAGGGTCTCGAACAGGGTGCTCAGGGTCAGGAGTATGGGTCCACCAAAGCGCAGGCAGAGCGGGATATTCACCATGGCCGCAAGCCAGCCAAAAGCCTTCGGCGCCAGCACCACCGCCATGGACACCAGAAACAGCGTCAACGCCCGTTCGGCGTCGAATACCGGCCAGGTCGGGAACAGCGAGGGCTCGGCAAAATACTCCGGCCGCACCAGGCTGGCCTGCACCGCGATGGTCAGACCGACCACCACCAGCAGCAGCCAGAACGCGGCACTGACATAGGCCATGATGCCGGTCAGCAGGTGCAGCCGGGTTGGCAGCGTGAGGCCGCGTGCGAACAGGACACGGCTGTGCTGCAGATTGCCCTGACACCAGCGCCGGTCGCGTATCAGGACATCCAGCAGTGACGGGGGTGCCTCTTCCCAGCTCTGTTCGATGTCCACATCAAAGCGCACCCCCCAGCCGGCGCGGCGCAGCAGCGCCGCCTCGATAAAGTCATGACTCAGCACGGCGCCGCCGAAGGGGGGCCGACCGCGCAGCAGTGGCAGCGAGCAGGATTCAGCGAAGGCGCGGGTGCGCACAATGGCGTTGTGTCCCCAGAAGTTGGACGACAGTCCGTGCCAGGCGGCGAGGCCGCGCGCATAGATCGGGCCGTAGCACTGGTTGGCGAACTGCTGCGCCCGCCCGTACAGGCTGGTGGCGCGGACAATACGCGGCAGGGACTGTATCAGTCCGACACCGGGCGCCGCCGCCATTCGGCGGGTCAGCGTGATCAGGGTATCCGCGCTGATGATGCTGTCGGCGTCCAGGATGATCATCGCTTCGTAGTCGCCGCCCCAGCGCCGGACCCAGTCGGCAATATTGCCAGCCTTGCGCTCGCGGTTGTCTGCCCGGCGCCGGTAATAAACCGGGCAGCTGGCATCGGCATCAAGAATGACCCTGCGAAAAACCGCCTCTTCCTCAATCCAGGCCTCCGCCTGGTTACTGTCGCTGAGGATAAAGAAGGCAAACCGGCCGGGCTCACGCGTCACGAGTTCCCCGCACATCGCCAGAATGGCCGCGGCGATGCTACGCGGCGACTCGTTATACACCGGGAGCAGGATCGCGGTCTTAAACGGAATGTCACCGCTGTGCCCGGGGATAGCAACCAGGCGCGGCAGCAGACTCAGCGCCAGTCCCAGCGTCGCCTGGGCAAAGGCAAAGGAGATCCAGGTAAAGTTGATGCTGAAAAGAACCAGGAAAATCCACTGCAGTACGGTGACTGTGGTGGTGCTGAGAACCCCGTACATCTCAATGCTGCCGTAAACCGCCAGCGCAAGCGTCATCGCAAGGATATACAGCCGTGCGAACAGGGTTTTCAGTCGGGCAGCTAACGACGCGCGCGCACGCAGCGTCCGGCGCGGTTCATGCAGCTGTCGCCGCGGCATCGCCAGCGGGCTCTCCGGGGGGACTGCCAGCAGCGAAGGCTGCGCCGGCGCTATGGCCGGATCATTACTCATTCAGCCTGCGGTAGAGCCAGGTTTCCGCAACGGGTTCATCGTCGCGCTTGAGCTCCACACGCAACTCCGCAACGGGCGCCTCGTTCTCGCCCAGCGTGAGGAAGACGCGGGCACCGCCGATGTCAGGATTGGGCTGGATGCGCGACTCCAGTATGCGGCCCGGGTTCATGCTGGCGTTGACCGTGATCCCGTCCAGGCTCTCGGCCTCCAGGTTACTGTAATCAATGACAATCTCCTGCCTGTCGCTGAACAGCTTCTGACCGCCGGCGCTGCGGACAACCTGAACGGCCTCCGTGGTGTAGGGCACCCGGTCGGGCCAGCTTAGCCGATAGGCATAGCTGAATCGCTCGCCCCGCCTGAGGCCTGCCTCAGGGCGCCAGTAAGCGACAATATTGTCATTGGTCTCGGCGTCCGTGGGAATCTCCACCAGCTGCACATGCCCCTTCCCCCAGTCACCCATGGGCTGCACCCATGCCGACGGCCGCCTCTCGTAACGGGCCTCCAGATCCTGGTAGCCGGCAAGCTCCCGCTGGCGCTGGATCAGGCCAAAACCCTTCGGATTGTTGTCGACGAAGGCGCTGATCTGCAGGGTTCGCGGATTGGCCAGCGGCCGCCAGAGTCGCTCACCGTTGCCGCGTCGGATGGCGAGCCCCTCGGAATCGTGCACCGCGGGACGGTAGTCACTGCGATCGGCGTGATCCAGCGGCCCGTGCAGGAACATGGATGTAAGTGGCGCCAGCCCCACGTGCGCAATGTCCTCGCGGGGAAACAGCGTCACCTCGACGTCCATGCGCAGCGGCGCACCGGGATAAATGCCAAACCGGTAGGCGCCGGTCACGCGTTTGCTGTCCAGCAGCGCGTGCACCACCATGGACTCCTGGCGGCTCGAGGGCCGCTCCACCCAGAAGTGGCGGAAGATGGGATGCTCCTCGCCCTTCGGCCCCGCAACATCAATGGCCAGGCCTCGCGCGGACAGGCCGTAGAGCTGGCCTTTTGAGACGCCGCGGAAGTAGCTGGCCCCCTGGAACACGAGGAATTCATCTGCGTAGGTATCGCTGTTGAGAGGATAGTGCAGTCGCATCCCGGCGTATTTGCCGATATCTGCCAGCACGCTCGCCAGCTCGGGCGCTGGCACGCGAAATGAATCCTTCGAAACGATGAGCGGGAAACTCCTGCCGTTTTCCACAATATCGATGTCTACAAGGTCCCGATACAGGAAGCCCGGCGCGAACAGCTGTATCGAAAAACGTGTCGGCGTGCGGCCCCAGACAGCCGCGTCCTGCTGGTAGTTGATTTTGCGGTACTCGGAGTAGTCCAGCTCGGACAGGGATTCCGGCGCCTGCGCCGGCGGCGTGAAGGGCTTCTCCGACAGCTGCCTGGCCCGCTCAATCACGGTTTGTCGGGAAAACGTCTCGCCCTCACCCGCCGCCGGCTGCGCCCTCACAACGACAATGGTGCACACCCAGAAACATAGCGTCGCGAGCAGCAACCGCTGGTGCCAGGAAAGCGATAGAGCGGCGCTACCTGCGCGCGCGACGGTTGCGGCAAACATGACTGTGCCCCACTTGAGAATTAGTGACGATAACACCCCAGTATGACGATTTAACAATAATGGCCAGAAAGTCTATGTACGGCAAGTCACACAGGCCGTATTTGCCGCGTTGGCGATCAGCTGAAGCCGTACACCAGCGCAGCGATGCCGGCCAGGGTGAAGACAAATGCGATCAGAGCCAGCAGGCCGTCGCGTGCAATGTGGGCGAGACCGAACAGGCTCAGCGCCAGCCCGGCGATATTGGCGCTAAAAGGAATGAGTTCCATGGGCGGCAAGACCAGCGCGATGATCAGACAGGCAGTGGCCGTGGCATAACGCGCCGACCCGGCAATGAAGAACGGCAGTCGCGGTTTGAGAAGCCGGTCGACAAACCGGGCCGCACGCCGGGACCTTCCCACCGCCTTCTGCAGCGTCTGCGCCTTGAGCGAGCGACCGCGCAGCCAGCGCGGCAGCCAGAAATAGCGCCGGTTGGCGAGCAGCTGCGCGGAAATCAGAAAAACGAACACTGCCATGACCGTAGGGACCGCAGGAATGTCGCCGATGATCGGCGCCAGGACCACGAACCCCGCCAGCAGCAGCAAGGCCCCGAAGGAGCGCTCGCCGATAGCGCTCATGATGGCCTCAACGCTCACCGGATCCTGCTCCCGGGATGCGCGAAGAATGCGCTCCAGCACGTCATCCAGACTCGCAACTGTCGTGTCTTTCATGCTCAACCCATCCCAGCCAGCACGACGAAGCCGCCCACATAGACGATGAGCGTCAGCACGCTTTCAAGGCCGATATTGCCCGGTCCACTGGTCTGCCGGTACAGCATGCCGAGCAACAGAATCACGTTCAGCAGAATGATCAGGGCAGTGAGAAAGATTTCCCGCATCCCCACGCCAGGGGCGCCAAAGACAGAGCCTGAGACAAACGCGAGGTCGATCGCCACGACAAATAGCATGTCGAAGGTATTGCCGCCCACGATATCCGCTACCGCCAGCGTCAGCGCGCCGCGTCTCACGGCGGCCAGCGTGGTGACCAGCTCCGGCAGGGACGTCACCACTCCGGAGAGCATGGCGCCGGCGACGCTATCCGAGATGCCGGTCGCGTCGGCAATCACGCCGGTGGAATGGGCGACAACCACCCCGGCGACCATCACCACAAGCCCCGCCAGGCTGAACTTGATGATCAGCGGCGCCAGGCGTTCCTGCCGGGCATCCCGGTCCGGCTTGTCGGGCACGGTTTCACGGGTGGACCGCGGTGACCACATGGGCTTCTCGCCCATCCGATAGACAATCACAACGCCGGCGATCAGCACGACCAGGATAAACGGCGTAACGGGGTGAATCGGCCCCAGGCTGACACTCGGCCCGGCCAGGGCGAGAAGCACCAGCGCCAGCGTGATAACCAGCAGCGCAATCTGGCCGATGTTCTGCAGCGATGCGGCGGCGTGTTCCAGGTTGGCCTTGCGATAGCTGATGTCGGCAAGGGCAAGGAACGCCGTCTGCACCGCGATGCCACCGAGGGCGTTGCTGATGGCCAGGGCCGGGCGCCCCTCCAGCGCCGCGGTAACCGATGCGGCGAGTCCGGGGAGTGACGTTATCATGCCCAGAAAAAAAGCCCCGGCGAGTGCTTCGCCAAGGCCGGTGCGGTCCGCCAGACGGTCGGCGAGGCCGGCGAGGTGGGTGCCGACCCAGGCAATCAGCACCCCGGCAGACAGAAAAGCCAGCACGGTCTGCCACAGCGGCAGGTCAGCTATGCCCATCTCTCACCGGGGCGATCAACGGTCTCAGCCGCGCGAGGCGCGCTTGCGTTCATGCTCCAGCAGCAGCTTCTTGCGCAGGCGGATGCTCAGCGGCGTAACCTCCACCAGCTCGTCCTCCTCGATGAACTCCAGCGCCTGCTCCAGGGTGTGCTGCACCGCCGGCGTCAGGGTGAGGGCCTCGTCGGTGCCGGAGGCACGCACGTTGGTGAGCTGCTTGGCCTTGGTGGGATTGACTACCAGATCGTTGCCGCGGCTGTGCAGGCCGATGATCTGGCCCTCGTAGACATCCACGTTCGGCAGCACGAACAGCCGGCCGCGATCCTGCAGGTTGAACAGGCCGTAGGCCAGAGTCTTGCCCTTGACCATGGATACCAGCACGCCGTTGACGCGGTGGCTCATGTCGCCACCCTTGACCGGGCCATAGTGATCAAAAATGTGGTTCATGGTGCCGCTGCCCGAGGTCATGGTCAGGAACTGCGAGCGGAAGCCGATCAGGCCCCGCGCCGGCACAATGAATTCAAGCCGCACGCGGCCCTTGCCGTCCGGGACCATGTTGCCGAGTTCGGCGCGGCGCTGGCCCAGCTCTTCCATGATGGAGCCCTGGTGCTGCTCCTCGACATCGATGACCAGTTGCTCGAAGGGCTCCTGCAGCACCCCGTCGATCTCGCGCTGAATCACCTCGGGGCGTGACACGCCGAGCTCGAAGCCCTCGCGGCGCATGGTCTCGATCAGCACCGACAGGTGCAGCTCACCGCGGCCGGACACCTTGAACTTGTCCGGACTGTCGCCGGGCTCGACGCGCAGGGCGACGTTGTGAATCAGCTCGCGCTGCAGTCGCTCGGCGATATTGCGCGACGTCACGTACTTGCCTTCCTTGCCGGCAAAGGGCGAATCGTTCACCTGGAAGGTCATGCTGACCGTCGGCTCGTCCACGCTCAGCGGCGGCAAGGCCTCGGGCGCGGCCGGATCGCACAGCGTGTCGGAGATGTTCAGGCCTTCTATCCCGGTAACGCAGACGATATCACCGGCTTCGGCAGCGGGTACGTCAACCCGGTCCAGGCCATGATAGCCCATGACCTGCAGGACGCGGCCATTGCGCTTCGCGCCCTCGCGGCTTAGCACCGCCACCTGGGTGTTCGGCGTGAGGCGCCCGCGGGTGATGCGGCCTACGCCGATAACGCCGACATAGCTGTTGTAGTCCAGCGCACTGATCTGCATCTGCAGGGGCCCGTCGGAATTCACCGCCGGCGCCGGCACGTGCTCGATAATTGCCTCGAACAGCGGCTTCATGTCCTCTGCCATGTCCGCGTGGTCCAGTCCCGAAATACCCTCGATGGCGGCCGCGAAGATCACCGGGAAGTCCATCTGCTCCTCGGTGGCGCCCAGCGCGTCGAACAGATCGAACACCTGGTCCACCACCCAGTCGGGGCGGGCTCCGGGGCGATCGACCTTGTTCACCACCACGATGGGCCGCAGGCCCTGCTCGAAGGCCTTTGACGTGACAAAGCGGGTCTGCGGCATCGGGCCGTCAACGGCGTCGACCAGCAGCAGCACCGAATCCACCATCGACATGACGCGCTCCACCTCGCCACCGAAGTCGGCGTGTCCCGGGGTGTCGACAATGTTGATGCGGTAGTCGCCGTAGCGCAGCGCCGTATTCTTGGCGAGGATGGTAATGCCCCGCTCTTTTTCCTGGTCGTTGGAGTCCATGATACGCTCGGACCCGACATTGCGGCGGTCGAGCGTGCCGGACTGATGCAGCAGGCAATCTACCAGGGTTGTCTTGCCGTGATCGACGTGGGCGATGATGGCGATGTTGCGAAGATTATCTATCACGGGGGCACTCCAGGGGCCGTTCGCGGGCAAAATGGGCGCGGAGTATACCTGAAACCCGTGTCCCGCGAGGATTTTTTCTCTGCGCGGGAATGTATCGATCTGGTGCAAAACGGCACCGCGCGCGGCGCAAACGCACCATAACGGGGTATTAGTGCTATATTGTGGTGCACCCGCCGGATCAAAGACTGGCAGCCGCTGAAAAACCAGAATGCTATCATGCGCTTGCGAGAAGCACTTTTTCGGCACACTTCTTGCTGAATATTCCCACTGCCGTAGCCCGCAGGGCCGGCCACATACCATGACGGAGGATCGATGATGTCCGAGAAGACTCTGGACCTGATAAAGGAACACGAAATCAGCTGGGTGGACCTGCGCTTCACCGACAGTCGCGGCAAGGAACAGCACGTCACGATTCCCGCCAGCGAGGTTGACGAGGACTTCTTTGACGAAGGCAAGATGTTCGATGGCTCTTCCATCAATGGCTGGAAGGGCATCAACGAGTCCGACATGATCCTGATGCCGGACGACAACACCTGCGTGGTCGATCCGTTTACCGATGACCCCACCATCATTCTTCGCTGCGACATTGTCGAGCCCACCACCCTGCAGGGCTACGACCGCGACCCGCGCTCCGTTGCACGTCGTGCCGAGGAGTACCTTGTGTCCACCGGCATTGGCGATACCGCCTTCTTTGGTCCGGAGCCCGAATTCTTCGTATTCGATGACGTAAAATGGCACTCGGACATGAGCGGCTCCATGTACAAGATTCACTCCGAGGAAGCGGCGTGGACCTCCAACCACACCTTCGACGAAGGCAACATCGGCCACCGCCCGCGGGTCAAGGGTGGCTATTTCCCGGTACCGCCGGTGGATTCGCTGCACGATATCCGCGCGGCAATGTGCGGCGCCATGTCGGAAATGGGTCTCCCCATCGAAGTCCACCACCATGAGGTGGGCACCGCCGGACAGTGTGAGATCGGCGTCAAGTTCAACACGCTGATCAAGAAGGCGGACGAAGTCCAGATTCTCAAGTACTGCGTGCACAACGTGGCCCACGCCTACGGCAAGACAGCCACCTTCATGCCCAAACCGCTGGTCGGCGACAACGGCTCAGGCATGCACGTGCACCAGTCCATTTCCAAGGACGGCGAGAACATCTTTGCCGGCGACGGCTACGCCGGCCTTTCAGAGACCGCGCTTTACTACATCGGCGGCGTGATAAAGCACGCCCGTGCCCTGAACGCCTTCACCAATGCGTCAACCAACTCCTACAAGCGCCTGGTACCCGGATTCGAGGCGCCGGTCATGCTCGCCTATTCCGCGCGCAACCGCTCCGCGTCCATCCGCATCCCCTACGAGCCCAGCCCTAAGGGCAAGCGTGTGGAAGTGCGCTTCCCGGATCCGACCGCCAACCCCTACCTCGCCTTTGCCGCGCTGCTGATGGCCGGCCTCGACGGCATCCAGAACAAGATTCACCCCGGAGACGCCGCCGACAAGGATCTGTACGATCTGCCGCCGGAGGAAGGCAAGGCCATCCCCACGGTCGCCTCAAGCCTCGACATGGCGCTGGCGGCACTGGACTCGGACCGGGAATTCCTGACCCGGGGTGGCGTCTTCACGGACGACATGATCGATGCCTACATCGAGTTGAAAGAAGAGGAGGTGGAGCGTCTGCGCATGACGACCCATCCGGTGGAGTTCGACCTGTATTACTCGGTATAGCGCTCCGTATGACCCAAAAAGCCCGCCGACCAGCGGGCTTTTTTTTTGCGCGAGCGTTTTTTGCGCTAGTGTTGTACGTAAGACCCGACATTGTGAGATGCGCCATGACTAGCCGACTGCTCCGCCACATCGCATCGACCGCCCTGCTGTTGCTGGCGGCATCGGCCTTCGCCGGCGCAACGGATATCTACAGGCATGTCGATGCCGAGGGTAACGTCACGTTCAGCGATCAGCCGCCGGCACCGGGGGAGAATGCCGAAAAGGTCCATCTGCGCGAGCTGAATACCACCCCGGCCATCGAACCGTCTGCAGCGCCGGACAGAGAGCCCGCGACGGAACAACAAGAGCAGGCAGAGCTCGACATCCGCATCGCATCACCCGACGACGAAACCACCATTGCCATGGGCCCCGGCGACGTCACAGTGACCGCAAAGGCGACGCCGTCCCTCGGACGCCTTGAACAACTGCAGCTTTACCTTGATGGAGAGGCCTTTGGGGAACCCCAGGGCAGCACCACCTGGGCCCTGCAGGGTCTGATGCGCGGCCCCCACGACCTTGCGGTAGAGCGGCTTGACCGCCGCGGGAATCGCCTGGCGCGCTCAGAGAGCGTTCGCATCTACGTTCTTCGTCCCTCTGTGAACCAGCCGCAGCGACGCTAAACCCGGAGCGCCCTGTCGCAGGCTTTACCCGGGCGGCACGACGCACCATAATGGTGCGGACCTGGGTTTCAGGCCCTTGCAACGATGCTTTCGCAGGGCCGGCACAAAGGCTGGGGGAGCGCCGTGCATTGTTTTGGCGCTATTCTTGCTTCGCATTCAGCGAAACGTGACGTCTCGGGATTGTCATCGCCACCACATGGGTCACTATGCTGCAGCAGGAGCTACTGGAGAACATCAGCACAGGGATCGTCGGTCTCGACGCCGACCTGTGCGTCAGATTCCTCAATCCCGCCGCAGAGGCAATGCTGGAGATGTCCAGCGCACGTATTGCGGGGCAGAACGCAGACATGCTGATAGCGATGCCGCAGACCTGGGTAGAGACCCTGCAGCAGGCGCGGCGTGAAAAACACGCGATCGTCCGACGTGGACTGACACTGCGCCTGCACAATGGCAGCGAGACCCAGGTCGACCTGGTGGTCACCCCTCTTCAGGACGGAGGACCGCTGGCCATTCTCGCCGAACTGCAGGCCATCGACCGGCTGTTGCGCATCAGCCGCGAAGAAAGCCTGTTGAGCGCGCAGGAGGCAACACGATCCGTCATCCGCGGACTGGCGCATGAGATCAAGAACCCCCTCGGCGGCGTTCGCGGCGCAGCACAGCTTCTCGCCCGCGAGCTCCCGGCGGGGGAACTGCACGAATACACCGAAATCATCATCCGTGAAGCTGACCGGCTGCGCGACCTGGTCGACCGACTGCTGGGCCCGAATACCCGCCCCACCTTCGAGCTGCTCAATATTCACGAGATTCTCGAGCACGTTTGCCAGCTGATCCGGGTCGAGGCGGCGGGACACCTGCAGCTGGACAAGGACTACGACCCCAGCCTGCCGGATATCCAGGGCGACCGGCCCCAGCTGATCCAGGCCGTGCTGAACATCATGCGCAACGCCCTGGAAGTTCTCAGCGAACAGACCGATGCGCGCCTGCAGGTGGTGAGCCGCTCGCAGCGCCAGTTCACCATCGGCAGCAAACGCCACCGCCTTGTGTGCCGGGTCGATATCATCGATAACGGACCCGGCGTGCCGGATGCGCTCAAACCCTCTCTGTTCGTGCCAATGGTGAGCGGTCGTGCCAATGGATCCGGCCTCGGCCTGTCCATCTCGCAGTCCATCATCAACCGCCACGGCGGTCTGCTCAACTGCAACAGTGAGCCCGGAAACACACGATTCTCCATCTACCTGCCCATGGACGCGACGCATGCATAAATCCGCAACAGTCTGGGTGGTCGACGACGACCAGTCGATACGCTGGGTCCTTGAGCGGGCGCTCAGCCAGGCCGGCCTGGACAGCGAGACCTTCTCCAGCGCCGACAAGCTGCTCAGGCGCCTGCGCGACGCCCAGCCGGACGCGGTCATCAGTGATATCCGCATGCCCGGGACGGACGGCCTGGCGCTGCTGGAGAAGCTCAGCCAGAGCCACCCGAAGCTGCCGGTCATCATCACCACCGCACATTCGGACCTCGACAGCGCGGTGGCGTCCTACCAGCAGGGGGCCTTCGAATATCTGCCGAAGCCGTTCGACATTGACGAGGTTGTGGCGATTACCGAGCGGGCGCTGTCCCATGCCAGGGAACAGCTGCCTGACGGTGAAGCCCAGACCCTGGATGAGCCAGACGCGGAAATCATCGGCGAGGCGCCCGCCATGCAGGAGGTATTCCGCGCCATCGGCCGACTGGCCCACAGCAACATTACGGTGCTGATCAATGGAGAGTCGGGCACGGGCAAGGAGCTCGTCGCGCGTGCCCTGCACCGTCATAGTCCGCGGGCGGGGAATCCCTTCATTGCGCTGAACATGGCGGCCATTCCCCGGGACCTCATGGAGTCAGAGCTTTTCGGGCATGAGAAGGGCGCCTTTACCGGCGCCAATTCCCGACGCGAGGGCCGTTTCGAGCAGGCCAACACCGGCACACTGTTTCTCGACGAGATTGGCGACATGCCGGCGGAAACACAGACGCGGCTGCTGCGCGTTCTGGCAGACGGCGAGTTCTATCGTGTGGGCGGCCATACGCCGATTCGCGTCGACGTTCGCATCATCGCGGCAACACACCAGGACCTCGAGGAGCGTGTCGCCCGCGGCGACTTCCGCGAGGACCTGTTTCATCGCCTCAACGTCATCCGCATCCACATTCCTAGGCTGTCAGAGCGGCGCGAGGACATCCCGCGCCTGATGGCGTTCTTTTTCCGCAAGGCGGCGAGTGAGCTCGGCGGTGACGCCAAAGTGCTACTGCCGGAAACCGAGCGTTTCCTGACGTCCCTCGAGTGGCCGGGCAATGTGCGCCAGCTTGAGAATACCTGTCGCTGGATTACCGTCATGGCGTCAGGCCGGGAAATTCACCTTGGCGATCTGCCACCGGAGCTGGGAAAACGAAGCCCCGTGGCCGCCGCGGGCGAGCAGGGCGACTGGCGTGAACTGCTGACGGAGTGGGCGCGCAACGAGCTGATTCAGGGAAAACAGCACATCCTGCGTGGCGCCGTCCCCGCCTTCGAGCGCGCGATGATCGAGGTGGCACTGGAACACACCCAGGGCCGCAAGCGCGACGCCGCCGAACTGCTCGGCTGGGGGCGCAATACGCTGACGCGGAAAATGAAGGAGCTGGATATGTAGCCAGAATCGGCGGCCACGGGCACAATGCCGCGATGCTGCATATCGCCCTTTACCAGCCGGAAATCCCGCCGAATACCGGCAACATCATCCGTCTGTGCGCCAACACCGGGTGTGCCCTGCATCTCATCGAGCCGCTGGGTTTCACGCTGGATGACAGGAAGCTGCGCCGGGCAGGCCTGGACTACCGGGAGTTCGCACTGCTGCAGACCCACGCCAGTCTCGACGCCTTCCTCGACAGCGCCAGCCCCGGAAGGCTGTTCGCGCTGACCACGCGCGGTCATCGCCGCTACAGCGATGTCTGCTATGAACCCGGGGACGCACTGCTGTTCGGCCCTGAAACCCGGGGCCTGCCGGACACGCTGCTGACGCAGCTGGGCGACCGGCAGTGCCTGCGCATTCCCATGCAGAAAGACAGCCGCAGTCTCAACCTGAGCAACGCCGCTGCCCTGGTCACCTATGAAGCACTGCGGCAGCTGGGTTTTCCCGGGCTGCTGCCCTGACGCGGCTCAGTGCGTGGCGGGCTCGCCACCATTCTCCGCCGCCTGCTGCGCACGACTTTCCGTCTGCGCCACAGCCTGTTGATACAGGGCATCGAAGTTCACCGGCGACAGCATGATGGCCGGGAAGCCACCCTTCACCACCAGCGCGTCGATATTTTCACGGGCGTAGGGGAACAGCACGTTCGGCGCCGCGGTACCCAGCAGACGACGCAGGTTGTCGCCCTCAAAACCCGTGATCAGGAAAATACCGGCCTGCTGCACTTCCACCAGGAAAATGGTCTCTTCCTCAATCTTTGCCGTCACCGTGATGGTCAGGACGACCTCGAAGTTGCCCTCCTCATCGACCGCGTTGCTCTTGGTGTTGAGATCGACATTGAACTTCGGCTGCCACTGCCGGCGGAAGACATCCGGTGTCGCCGGTGACTCGAACGACACGTCCTTGTTGTAGATACGCTGTATCCCGAACTGCTGTTGTTGCTGACCTTCCTGGGCTGCTGCTGCCTGTTCTTCGGCCATCGCGCCGTCCTCCGTTTTAGGGTTTTCTGGAAAAGTAGGTGGGTAAATTTGCTAGCGCACGACCGGCAGCTGCAGATTGCGCCACTCAAGCATGCCGCCAGCCATCTTGTGAACTTTGTCAAAGCCCGACGCACGCAGCTGCTTGGCCGCGGCGGAGGACTGCTGGCCCATCTTGCAGACGATCACGATCGGACGCTCACGATAGTCCCTGAGTTCGTCTTCCCGTGCCTTGAGCTTGGCAAAAGGTATGTGCAGGGCATCCGCAATGTGCCCCTGCTTGTAATCGTTGCCATCGCGCACATCGAGAAAAATCCCGTCCTCGTTGTTGACCAGCTTGATCGCCTGTTGCGGGGTCATTGCCGGCCCCGCCTTGCGTGACTCGTGAAACACGAGCATGCCGAGGGCAGTCAACAGTGCTGCTACCAGAATCCATTGCTGGAGCAGAAATTCGATAAACAGGGCCATGTTGGAACGCTCAACCGATACATTGCGCCCGCACGCGTGCGGCGTTTGAAAGGCCGGCAGTATACTGCCTCCGGCGTGTCGGCTCCAGCGCGACAAAACGTCATGGCGTAACACAGGGCGGAACACCCTGCGCATTGTGTGTGGTGACGTGTGAAAGGGTAGACTAGGCACCGGGCAAAACACCTCCCCAGAAACCACGTCCAGAAAGGCATCGGCATGAATCACAGCGCGAAACACCCCGTCGTATTGATCATACTCGACGGCTGGGGCCACCGCGAAGACACCCGGGACAACGCCATCGCCGGCGCTGACAGCCCGAACTGGGATCGACTGTGGCGGGACGCGCCACATACGCTGATATCCGGCTCTGGCCTCGATGTTGGCCTGCCCGTCGGGCAGATGGGCAATTCCGAAGTCGGGCACATGAGCCTCGGCGCAGGACGTATCATCTATCAGAACATCACGCGCATCGACGAGGCGATCGAGGATGGCAGCTTCAACGACAATCCGGTCTACACCGAGGCTATAGATGCCGCCGTGCATCGCGGTGGCGCTGTCCATGTCATGGGCCTGCTGTCGCCGGGCGGGGTCCACAGCCACGAGAACCACCTGTTCGCTGCGCTGCGTCTCGCCGCGGCCCGTGGCGCGAAGCAGGTGTTTCTGCACGCCTTCCTGGACGGACGCGATACGCCACCGCGCAGCGCGCTTGCCTCGCTTGAGCGCGCCGACGCCGTGTGTCGGGACATTGGCTGTGGTCGCATCGCCAGCCTTTGCGGCCGCTACTATGCCATGGACCGTGACCAGCGCTGGGAGCGGCTGGAGCGCGCCTATCGCCTGCTGACCGAGGCGGATGCCGACCACCGTGTCGACAGCGCTGTCGCAGGCCTTGAGGCCGCCTACGAGCGCGGGGAGAACGATGAATTTGTGGCGCCGACCGTGGTTACCGACAGCGGCGGCAGTGGGGCGCGCATTGAGGATGGCGACTGCGTGCTGTTCATGAATTTCCGCGCCGACCGCTCGCGCCAGCTCAGCCACGCGCTGCTGGATCGCGAGTTTCCCGGCTTTACCCGCCGGGTGCGCCCCGATCTCGCTGCTTTCGTCCAGACCACGGAGTACGCCGGGGATATCGACGCACCGGTGGCCTATCCCCCGGAGTCCCTCGCCAATACCCTCGGCGACTATCTTTCCACGCTGCACAAGACCCAGCTGCGCATCGCCGAGACCGAAAAATACGCACACGTGACGTTTTTCTTCAGCGGCGGCAGAGAAGCGGCCTTCGAGGGCGAGACCCGCGTGCTCGTTCCCTCACCCAGCGTTGCCACCTACGATCTCCAGCCCGAGATGAGTGCGCCGGAGGTCACCGACCGGCTGGTAGAGGCTATACGCTCGCGCGACTACGATTTTATTGTCTGCAACTACGCCAACGGCGACATGGTGGGACACACGGGCAATTACGACGCCACCGTGGCCGCAGTGGAGGCCCTCGATGCCTGTCTCGGCCGGGTTGAGGAAGCCGTGCTGGCCGTGGGCGGCCAGGCGCTGGTTACCGCCGACCACGGCAACTGCGAACAGATGCAGGACTATGATTCAGGCCAGCAGCACACACAGCACACGACAGAGGCGGTCCCCCTGGTCTATATCGGTGAGCGCGACCTGCAGCTCATGCCTGAGGGCGGCCGGCTTGCGGACATCGCTCCAACCGTTCTTGATCTCATGCAGCTTCCAGTTCCCGCCGAAATGACCGGCCACAGCCTCGTCAGCCATCAAGCCTGAGGCGGAAGCAGCCCGGTGAGACGCGTAATCTGGCGACTGACGCTGCTTGCGGCTATTGCGGTTTCCGCCAGCGCGGCCGATGAGCAGGAGACCCGCGAACGCCTGCAGCAGCTCACCCGGGAGATCGAGGCCATCACCCGCAAGCAGCGTGAGGACGAGGCGCGGCAGGGTGAGCTGCAGCGATCGCTGCGCCAGGCCGAAACCGAGATGGCCGCGCTGCAGGCACGTATCGATAGCCTGGAAGCCGACATTGATGCCACCAGCGCGAGACTGGACACCCTCGCCAGCGAGCGCGAGAGGCTCAGTGCCCGTCGCGATGATCAGCGTGCGCAGATCAGCCGGGATGTGCGCCAGGCGTGGCAGCTCGGCAACCAGGGGCAGGTAAAGCTGCTGCTCAATCAGGATAGCCCGCAGACCCTGTCCCGGGTCTCCGCCTACTACGGCTACCTGTTCCGCGCCCGCCAGGCACGCATTGAGGACTTCCGCGCAACCATAGACGCCCTGTCCGATGTGGTGCTGGAGGTACTGGCAACGCGCAAACAGCTGACCGCCAGCCGCGAGGACCTAGAGGGACGCCGGCTGGCGCTTGAGCGCGCCAGGCAGGAGCGCCAGCAGACGCTGGCGAAGATTGCGGCTGACATGGAAGCCCGGGGCGCCAGCCTGGCGCAGCTCGAACAGGACCGCGAACAGCTCGAATCCCTGCTGGAAGAAATTGAAGCCACGGTGCAGGAGCTGCAGGTTCCGGAGAATGTGCAGGCCTTTGCCGAACGCCGGGGCGCCATGCCCTGGCCGGTGAGCGGCCGCCGCAGCAACAGCTTCGGACGGCCCCGTAACCAGGGCAAGATGGTCTGGCACGGCATTAATATCGAAGCGCAAGCGGGCAGCGCCGTGCAGGCCATACACCACGGCCGTGTAGTCTACGCCGACTGGCTGCGCGGCTCCGGCCTGCTGCTGGTGATCGACCACGGCGACAGCTACATGAGCCTTTACGCGCACAACGAAACGCTGCTGCGCGAGGTGGGTGAGTGGGTTACAGCCGGGACGGCCATCAGTACGGTGGGCGACAGCGGTGGCCGCGAAACGCCGGGGCTGTATTTTGAGATCCGCCACAAGGGCAAGCCGGTGGATCCCGCGGCATGGTGCCAACGCTGAGGCAGGGGGCGCGCCCCCGCGCAGGCAATATCAAAGGCCGGAACGATTGCGCTACACTTGCTGTCGTATTCCCACTTACCTCAGGACTCTATGGCGGCTCCCATGCAAACACCTAGGCTCACTCGCCTGCGCTCACGGGCACTTTGGCTGCTGTGCGCGGGCGGACTTCTCGCCTGCCAGCTGGCAACACCCGCATTCGCCAAGGAGGGCGAGAGCACCTATGCCCTTGACGACCTGCGCACCTTCGCCGACGTGTTCAACCAGATCCGCCAGGGCTATGTCGAGGAAATCGATGACAGCACGCTGCTGCAGTATGCCATTGAGGGCATGCTGAGCGGGCTGGATCCCCACTCTGTCTACCTCACCAGCGATGCCTTCGACGACCTGCAGACTTCCACCAGCGGCGAATTCTCCGGACTCGGTCTTGAGGTCGGCATGGAGAACGGGCTGCTGCGCGTCATCGCGCCCATCGATGGCTCGCCGGCCGCGGAAGCCGGCGTGCAGCCCGGCGACATCATCCTGAAGCTGGACAACAATCCCCTCAAGGGCATGAGCCTGAGTGATGCCGTAGGCAAGATGCGTGGCCCGAAGGGCAGCGAGATCGAGCTCACGATCGGCCGCTCCGGAGAATCGCAGCCGCTCACACTGAACCTAACCCGCGACGTGATCAAGGTGGCCAGCGTACGCGAACGCTGGCTGGAGGACGGCTACGCCTATGTACGCGTGTCCCAGTTCCAGAAATCCACTGGCGACGATGTCGCCAAAGCGCTGGAAGCCCTGAAGAAAGACCACGAGCTGAAAGGCGTGGTGCTCGACCTGCGCAACAACCCGGGGGGTGTGCTGGGTGCCAGTGTCGATGTCGCAGGGCTGTTCATGCGCGGCGGCGAGGTTGTCTATACCGAAGGACGGTTACCGAACGCCGGGCAATCCTATGGCGCCAGCGACGAGGACATCACCAACGGCGCACCGATTGTGGTGCTCATCAACCGGGGATCGGCGAGCGCCTCGGAAATCGTTGCCGGGGCCCTGCAGGATCATGGCCGCGCCATCATCATGGGCACCGACAGCTTCGGCAAGGGGTCGGTGCAGACCGTCATGCCAATTTCGGAAACCCGCGCGGTAAAGCTCACCACTGCCCTGTACTTCACGCCCGGCGGCCGCTCGATACAGGCGGCGGGAATCGTGCCGGACATCCGCGTGGATCGCGCCCGCGTGACGGCGATTGGCGAGGAAGGGCGCATCAGCGAGGCCGACCTCATCGGACACCTTGGCAATGGCGATGGCGAGGAGCGCAGGAAGATCGAAGCCAGCGAACTGCAGTCCAGGGACAACCAGCTGTATGAGGCGCTGACATTGCTGAAGGGTGTCAACATCCTTGGCATGAACCGCAGCCGCCCCACCGCCGCGACTCTGGCGCGCCAGGCACGATCAGACGATAACTGAGCCAGCGGCCCGCTGGTGGCCGCTCAGCGTCTGACCTCAATGCCACAGCTGGCCAGGTGATCCTTGGCCTGGGCGATGGTGTAATCGCCGAAGTGAAAGATGCTGGCGGCGAGCACGGCATCGGCGCCACCGATGAGAATACCCTCGGCGAGATGCTCCAGTCGGCCCACACCCCCGGAGGCGATGACCGGGACGTCCACGGCATCCGTGATGGCGCGGGTCACGCCCAGCTCAAAGCCGTCACGGGTGCCGTCACGGTCCATGCTGGTCAGCAGCAGTTCGCCGGCACCTAGCGCGGCCATCCGTTGCGCCCACGCCACGGCGTCAATACCGGTGGGACGGCGACCGCCGTGGGTGAAGATTTCGTAGCGCGGCCTGCCGTCCACATCCGCCACACGCTTGGCGTCAATGGCCACCACGATGCACTGGGCGCCGAAGCGCTGTGATGCTTCCTGCACCAGCTGCGGGTTGTGGATCGCGGCGGTATTGATGGCGACCTTGTCGGCACCGGCATTGAGCATGTTGCGGATATCCGCCAGCGAGCGGATGCCGCCGCCGACAGTGAGGGGAATGAACACCTCACAGGCAATCGCCTCGACGGTATGGGCGGTGGTGTCGCGGTCCTCGTGGCTGGCGGTGATATCCAGGAAGGTGATCTCGTCTGCACCCTCCTCGTTGTAACGGCGGGCGATATCCACCGGGTCACCGGCGTCGCGGATGCCGACAAAATTGACGCCCTTGACCACGCGGCCGTTGTCCACATCGAGGCAGGGAATGATACGCCGCGCCAGCCCCATCAGCGGGTCTCGTCACACAGGCGCTGGGCTTCGGCCACGTCCAGCGTGCCCTCGTAGATAGCGCGGCCGGTGATGGCACCGGCAATCCCCTCATGCGCTATGGCCGCCAGGGCACGGATGTCGTCCAGATTGGTAATACCGCCGGAGGCAATCACGGGAATGGATGAGGCCCTCGCCATGGCCAGAGTGGCGTCCACATTCACCCCCTGCATCATGCCGTCGCGGGCGATATCCGTATAGACAATGGCGCTGACGCCGTCGGCCTCGAAGCGCTTTGCCAGGTCGGTGGCCGTGAGGGCGGACACCTCCGCCCAGCCATCGGTGGCGACCCGACCGTCGCGCGCATCCAGTCCGACGATGACCTTGCCGGGGAAGGCCCTGCAGGCCTCACGCACGAAGACCGGGCGCTTTACCGCCGCAGTACCGAGAATTACATAACTGACACCAGCGTGGATGTAATGCTCTATGGTTTCGAGATTGCGGATGCCGCCGCCGATCTGCACCGGCAGCCCGGGATAGGCTTTGACAATGGCGGTGACCGCCTCTCCGTTCACCGGCGCGCCGGCAAAGGCGCCGTTAAGATCCACCAGATGCAGGCGCCGACAGCCCGCATCCACCCAGCGCCCGGCCGTAGCCACCGGATCGTCGGAAAACACCGTGCTGTCTTCCATGGCGCCCTGTCGCAGGCGCACACACTGGCCGTCTTTCAGGTCAATCGCCGGAATTATCAGCATGTTCCATCCCACTCCAGAAAATTCTTCAGCAGGCGAAGCCCCGCCGTGTGGCTTTTCTCCGGGTGAAACTGCACCGCAAACAGGTTGTCCCGGGCCAGCGCCGCATCGATGCTGACGCCGTAATCCACGGCGCCGGCCACCAGCGCCCGCTCCTTCACCTTTACATAATAGCTGTGCACGAAATAGAAGCGAGCGCCGTCGGCAATGCCCGCCCACAACGGATGCTGCCGCACCTGCCGCACCTCGTTCCAGCCCATGTGTGGAACCTTGAGGCGCCGGCCCTCTGCATCGTTGAGCGGATGCCCGAAAAAGCGCACCTCACCAGGTATCAGGCCCAGGCAGTCGACACCGCCGTTCTCCTCGGAGCGGTCCAGCAGCGCCTGCATGCCGACGCATATCGCCAGCACCGGTTTACGCTCGTCGGACAGTGCCCGCATCAGCAGTTCATCGCAGTGCAGACGCCGGATCTCCGCCATGCAGTCGCGGATAGCGCCCACGCCGGGAAACACCACCCGATCCGCGGCGCTGATCTCGGCGGGATCACAGGATACCACCACGCGCTCGGCGCCTGCGTGCTCAAGTGCGCTGGCCACGGAGTGCAGGTTGCCCATGCCGTAGTCAATAACCGCAACGGTTCCCGTCATGCGATTTAAAGAACACCTTTGGTAGACGGCGTGATGCCGGCCATTGCCGGATCTGCCGACAGCGCCATTCGCAGCGCCCGGCCAAAGGCCTTGAACACGGTTTCCGCCTGGTGGTGGGCGTTCTCACCGCGCAGATTATCCACGTGCAGCGTGACCAGGGCGTGGTTGATGAAGCCCTGGAAGAACTCATGGAACAGGTCGACATCGAAGGTGCCGATCATGGCACGGGTGAACGGCACCTGGAACACCAGCCCCGGACGCCCGGAAAAATCTACCACCACCCGGGACAGCGCCTCGTCCAGCGGCACATAGGCATGGCCATAACGAAGGATGCCCTTTTTATCGCCGACAGCCTTGGCCACCGCCTGCCCCAGGGTGATGCCGATGTCCTCCACCGTGTGGTGGGCATCGATGTGCAGGTCACCCTTGGCATCCACGGCGATATCCATCATGCCGTGGCGGGCGATCTGGTCCAGCATGTGCTCGAGGAAGGGCACGCCGGTGTTGAAGTCGGCCTTGCCGCTGCCGTCGAGATTCACCGTGACGGTGATCTGCGTCTCAAGGGTGTTGCGTGTGACCGATGCCTTGCGTTCAGTCATTGACTGCTCCGGGTGTGCTGCGAAGCGCCGGAGTGCGCCCGGCGCGGGAAACGGCGCGCATTATAGGCCCTCGCGGACGCGAATTCATCAATCGGGGCGCCGCCGCGCACAAACCGGGCAAAAACCGGCCAGGCCATGGCGGCCGGCGCGGCCCGGGGTGACTTCGCCGACGGCGCGGAACATGTTGTTGTCCCAGGCGGCCTCGATACCCAGGGCCCAGTTGAGCCCGGGCCGCTCGCTGGTCTGGGCACTTATCTGGGCGCCGGCGTGCAGGAGGTGGCCAACAGGACGGCCAGCGCCATCGGGAGAGCTTGCCGCAACGTGGGTCGTCCTGTCGTTACCGCATCATTCCGAGTTTACGCAGTTGCATGGTTGATCGCCAGCGCGGGCGGGGGCGTGCCGGGGAGGCCTTTGGGCGGGGCTGTGACGGCGGTCACGGGCGTGCCGGGAATCCTTGTACGCGCGGGTTGTGCTGCTGTGCGTCATGCGTCGTGCGTTGGGTTGGTCGCTTCTGATTGTTGCGTCGCCGGGGGCGGCCGGTCCGGCGTTCCGGTGCCCGAGCCCCAGGCCGACGTACCGGCGGAGCTCATGGCGGAAGCATTCGGGTTATGCGGATAACATCCTGACGAAGGATCAATTTCAGGCGGTGCTGGATGCGCGCTTCGCCGAGCAGGATGCGAAGATCGACAGGCGATTTGCTGAACAGGATGCGAAGTTAGACAAGCGCTTCGCAGACATTGATCTTCGATTCACCGAACAGAACACCAGATTTGAAAACCGGTTCGGCAGGTTGTAGCGATCACTGTTTCTCCACACCTGGCTGCTGGGACTTATCGTCTTCGTTCTGGTTGTGCCGCAGTCACAGTCCTGGTTTGCCCCCGTACCATGACCCCCCCACTTCGAGCGTTTCACGGCCTACTTTGGGATCCCATGAACCTCGTGACGCTACTCCGGCAGCCAGGTATGGACCGTTACGTGCAGTCAAGCCGCCGAGGCAAGTCCATGCGTTTATGAAGTATTCGAACTATCTCTATGTCAGTCTCGGAGAGCGGATGGTAGAAAATTACATGACTGCCGATGGGAAATTTACGGTACCCGACCTTGATCACATCGCAGGGAATCCCTGCTTCGAGAGTATCGGCGAGCATATGAAAGGCATCGTCAAATTGCTTGGCATGAACTCTGCGTTGCTCTTTACCCCATCGGCGCTGGGTGTACGCTGCAATTGATTTAAGGTCAGCTTTAGCTGCCTCGGTAAGAGAAAATGTTCTCACTAGCCAAGCTCTTCATCGAGCTCATTCATCAGCGCTTCGTAGCTATATTCAGCGGTACCGCTTTGCTCGCCTTCTTCGAGCAGGCGCCTCAGTGTGGCAGCCTTATTCTCCGTGTCTTCAAGCTGTCTCAGGGCGGCCCTTACCACCTCACTAGCCGAAGCATACCTTCCTTCAGCAACTTGTTGAGCTATAAACCCTTCGAAGTGCTCTCCCAGGGTAATGCTGGTGTGCTTAGCCATGCGTCGCCTCGCGATGTACCAATAAGTACCCATTATTGGTACCGGGTACGTAACAAGTCAAGCCACAATGAGGAGCTGTTGCCGTTCGAATTCGCCCTCGCTGTTCTGCACCCAGACGGCAACGATCCCGCTCGATTCTGGGTGGCTAGGTACTGGCCAGGGGTAGCAGGCGACGGTGTCGGGTGGCCTGGCTTGCTCCCGGACCCTGAATCCCCTACCGTCGCCGCTGCACCGTGGAGACATCCCGATGGCGACACAACTCTCCAGCCAGCTCCTCGCCTGGTTTGACCAGCACGGACGCAGGCACCTGCCCTGGCAACAGGCGATTTCCCCGTACCGCGTCTGGGTATCGGAGATCATGCTGCAGCAGACCCAGGTCAGCACCGTCATCCCCTACTTCGAGCGCTTCATGGCCGCCTTTCCCACGGTGCAGCACCTGGCCGATGCCCCCGCTGATGCGGTGCTTCACCACTGGACCGGCCTCGGCTACTACGCGCGGGCGCGCAACCTGCACCGCGCCGCGGGCATCGTCTGCGACCAGCACGGCGGCGTTTTTCCGGACACTGTAGACGGCCTCATGACCCTGCCCGGCATCGGCCGCTCCACCGCCGGGGCCATCGTCAGCATTGCCGGCGGCGGGCGCGCGCCGATCCTCGACGGCAACGTCAAGCGCGTACTCGCGCGCTACCACGCGGTCGAGGGCTGGCCGGGAAAGACCGAGGTGAGCAATACCCTCTGGGCCCTTGCCGAGGAACACACCCCCGGCCAGCGCGTCGCCGACTACACCCAGGCCATCATGGATCTCGGCGCCACGGTATGCAGCCGTGGCACCCCCCACTGTAGTGAATGCCCACTATCGCTACAGTGCCTGGCAAGCCGACAGGGGAACCCCCGGGACTACCCCGGAAAGAAGCCCCGAAAGGTGCTGCCTGAGCGCAGCACGATCTTCATACTGGCGCACAGCGACAGCGGCGAATGGCTGCTGGAGCAGCGCCCACCGAGCGGCATCTGGGGTGGCCTTTGGTGCTTTCCGGCACTGGCGACCGCTGCGGACGACGCCGGGGCGGCGAGCAACACAGCGCCCACCGACGCGGTCGGCAACTGGTGCCTTGACGCGCTGCGCAGCGAGCCAGCACAGCTGCAGACACTGGCGCCGTTCCGGCACACCTTCAGCCACTACCATCTCGACATCACCCCGGTGCGCGTGCGGGTCGATGCCGCGGCGATGGGCGTCATGGCGACCGATCGCTTCCTCTGGTATAACCCTCGCTCACCGGCACAGGTCGGCCTTGCGGCGCCCGTCGCCCGCCTCCTGGCCGAACTGACCCACGACAACTGACAGGAGACCACCGTGCCCCGACGCGTGATGTGCAGAAAATACCAGGAAGAGCTGGAAGGCCTCGACAAGCCGCCGTTTCCCGGCGCCCGCGGCGAGGATATCTTCGACAATGTGTCGAAGAAGGCCTGGGAAGCCTGGCAGGCGCACCAGACCCTGCTGATCAACGAAAAACACCTGAGCCTGGCCGACGCTGAGGCGCGCAAGTACCTGCAGCAGGAAATGGACAAGTTTTTCAGGAACGAAGAGGTGGATCGAGCGGAGGGTTATGTTCCGCCATCGGAGTGACACGATATCCTCGCATGCGCTTGACTGCGCCGCGCGTGGCGGGTTAAATACGCGTCCTTCGACAGGCACTTTCCGCCCGGATAGCTCAGTCGGTAGAGCAGGGGATTGAAAATCCCCGTGTCGGCAGTTCGATTCTGTCTCCGGGCACCACCAATTTCAGCCACCATCCCGACGTAACAAACCGTCGATCGCCATCCCCATATCCATACGCTCGCCCTCCCAGTGGGGTGGCAGCGTACGCGGGCCGATACCCAGGTGTTCACGCCGGTGCATCGTCTGCAGTGAAAACACGTTTCCGCGGAAACGCCACCCATCGCTTCGGCCGCACGTAAATCCTCCACCCGTGTATGCACACGCACGGTATAGCGGTCGCCGCCGCTGCTGTCACCCGCCCCCGTGGTGAGATAGCTTTCGGCCAGGCTCTCCAGCACGTCAGCCCGAAGCGAGGCCGGTGCCTGCTCCTCGTCAAAGGGGACCGCATCTGCGGCGCTGATGTGCGCAGCCAATTCGGTGATCTGGTCTTCGAGAATCTGCAGGTTGGCAAATTTAACCGCTGCGTTCATGGGAGATGCCTCCGGCGAATACTGTTCATATATCCAGCAGTATGCCAGCGGTCAGATATGGCATCGGAGATCGCTTTCCACCAAATGTGATCAGGCTATTTCCGGATAATGTTGAGATCACTTTCGATCCTTATCCTCCATTCTGGCCTTCAGACCCGTAAAGGGATTATGCGTTGCGGTTTTGGCTTTTTTCGCCGTCGTGCTGCCATAACGAACATAGCTCTCGAACTTGCTGTGTTCCTCGTCGTGGCAGTAAATACAAAGCAGCTCCCAGTTGCTGCCGTCCCCGGGATTATTGTCGTGGTTGTGATCGACATGATGGACGGTCAGCTCCGAAAGGTTCCTGCGGTCAAACTCTCGAGCACAGCGACCACAGATCCACGGGTATAGCCGCAGGGCGCGCTCTCGATACCCGGATTCCCGCCTGGCATTGTACTCAAGCTGTTCGGCCCGGACCTTCTCGAAGTGACTTGATCGAGGCTTCTGCTCACTCATGGCGTTCCCGTTGTCCTTGCCCACACGCGCGGGCTGCGATATTCCTGTCATTACGACATCCCGGGCCATGACGCGCCAGCAGAATCTGCGCAAATAGAATACGCTGGAAATTGCCATGAATCCGGAGAACTCCACTTTCACACCGCCAGGTTGTTTATACTTCTTATGTCTTCCCCACTCGACCGTCTATGCCCATGCCTGCGCGCCCATCACCTGACAAGCCCGTCGACATCATCCTGTTTGGCGCCACCAGCTTCGTTGGCCGAATTCTCTGCAACTACCTGGTCAACGAGCACAGCGAACCCGGCCTCACCTGGGCGATGGCCGCCCGATCTGAATCCAGGCTCGCCGAACTGAAGGCCTCGCTGGGCGATGCGGCCCGGTCGATCCCCACCCTCGTGGCCGACGCCTCCAGTGAAACAGACATGCGCAGGCTGTGCGACCACGCCTCGCTGATCATCTCCACGGTCGGACCCTATGCCCTGTATGGCGAACTGCTGGTCAAGGCCTGTGCCGAGAGCGGCACCGACTACTGTGACCTGACCGGGGAGCCGCACTGGATACGGCGAATGCTCACCAAGTACGAGTCAGCGGCCCGGGCCAGTGGGGCGCGGATCGTGAATTGCTGCGGCTTTGACTCCATTCCGTCGGATCTGGGTGTGAAGTTCCTGCAGGACCAGGCCATGGCGCGCTTCGGGCAGTATTGCCGCAGGGTGAAGATGCGGGTGAAGGCCAGCAAGGGCGGGGCCTCCGGGGGCACGATCGCCAGCGGTGCCAATCTGTACAAGGAAGCGGCGCAGAACGCGGAACTGCGGCGGGAGCTGCGTGATCCGTACTCACTCTGCCCCGAGGGACACGGTTTCAAGGCGCGGCAGCACAGCGTTACGGTGGAGTACGACGAGGATTTTCAGGCCTGGGCGGGGCCGTTCATCATGGCGGCGATCAATACCCGGGTGGTGATGCGCAGCAATGCCTTGCACGAGCCACCCTATCACCCGGACTTTCTCTACGACGAGGGAATGCTGACCGGGGATGGCCACCAGGGGAAGCAGCGGGCGCGGATTCTGGCTCTGGGCACGACACTGGGCACGGTGATGCTGGCTGTTGCGCCGCTGCGCTGGGCGACGATGAAGTTTCTGCCCAGTCCCGGCGAGGGTCCCAGCCCCAGGCAGCAGCAGGAGGGCTTTTATGACCTGCGTTTCTATGGCGAAACCGAGTCCGGCGAGTCGCTGACCGTAAAAGTCAGCGGCGACCGCGATCCCGGCTATGGATCTACCAGCAGGATGCTGGCCCAGGCGGGGCTCAGCCTATGCAAGGAAGTGAGCCGCGAGCAGCGCGGCGGTGGCTTCTGGACACCGGCCACGGTGTTTGATGAGCGGCTGTTCCGGCGCCTGGAGTCCTATGCCGGGCTAAGGTTTGAGGTACTGGAACAGTCGAGCCGTGCATGAGTACCTCAGATCGACGTGCTGTGGTTGAGGCTCCAGGTCATTTATAGTCTGCAAAGTCGTCGCTGTCGTCTTTGACATCACTGGCGTCACTGGACTCAGTGGTTGACGTGGAGCTGGACGATGCTGCCGTTGTCGCGGGTTTGGTTACCAGAGTGGTTGCTACAGTGGGCGCAGGCTGTTCATTGTAAATCCACTGGCTGTTCCTGGCTTCGATCTCGAGCACGTCATAGCTCTTCGCCAGTATGGATTGCGTCATCTGGAGCAGATCCGCTGATGTGATGACGCCTGATTGATACAGCATACAGGAATGAAACAGCGCGTCCCTCATCGCCAGAAGGCCCGGGGTCCGCCCCTGCAACTCTGTCTCGTCCTCGCCAACGTCTTCAGCATCGTCACCGAAATTCAGCGCTGAGACAGAAAGCGATGCCGTCCGTGAGACGGAGACATCCGCATTCATGCGGGAGCAGGTGACGAGGTCGGGGTTTCGGGAGCGCGTCAGGGTCAGGACAGCGGACGCGTCTGTAATAAACATACTGTTTTTGTCTGACGGCACATGACGTAACGGAAGGTTGCTTGCGCAACCCCCCGTTACCGTGACCAGCCAGAGCACCGTTATCGTTCGAATGCTCGACACTAGCAGCCTGTCGGACTTAACCGAATAGTATCGACGTGGGATAATCCATGTCACGTGCAGTGATCGGGGCGCAATGATGGCAAACTTCGTAAAC
>NZ_SLWX01000005.1 GCF_004340525.1 Chromatocurvus halotolerans
ATTGATGACGTCATGGGTGTTCTCCTGTGGGTGACCAGGAGAACGGTATCGTGATGTCAGGCTACTGAATACGACGCCTCAGAATGAGCGGTTACCTCGGTGAGAGACGTTACGGCTGCACGGCTGCGTCCGCGCCACCCTGGAATCGGTTGACTGGTTCAACAACCGCAGGCTTCTGACTGCGATCGGCGATACCCCCCCGCGGAACACGAAGCAACGTATTATCAAACAGGAAACCGGGTCGCGGAGCCTGACTCAAACCAAAGAGCCTCCGGAATGCCCGGTGCGATTCACCAGCCATTTATTGGATGGATGAGCGCGATAAATGCTAAGCGGGTCGGGCGTGTTCAAATAAGTGAGCGGGCATTGGATGTTCCAGCTCCCAGACCATCGAAATTGGCCTATCACCTTCATAGGACAGCAAATCTCTGACAGGGCCTAAAAACACAAACGGCGACGTTTCCTGGCCTTGACGCTTTTTAAGGCGGGCGAAAAACAATATGACATAACCTCTTTCCTTAAAATGAATATAGCCCTTGCCACCCTGACTAGCTTGAGAGGTCCCCGACTGACTTTGCCAGTGGAGCTTGGTACGACTGATCGGGTAATCCTCATATCGAGTTGTTGGAGAGAAATCTTGTTCTTCCTTTTGAAACGTAACGAGGTTCACATAAAACCTATTCTCTTGAGAGTGGAAGGCTCCGACACCCGTGGGGCCCGAGGCATCTATCGTAGCCAGGTCCAGAAGCGACTTGATTTCCGCTGAGCCGTACTCGGCATGAAGCCGGAGTCGATGTCCCGAAGGCAACTGAATTTCGGGCATGATCGTACTTGCTCTTGAAAGACACCAATTCGCGATTTCGGCCGCATCATTCACGAGCGTGGGATTGGAATTCCATTTTGCAATTGACTCCGCAACAGATGAAACACCAATTGCAGAACCTTTCTTGCCCCAGAGGAGATAGTGCAGCGCTAAGCCGATCCTCGCATCATCAAAACCAGCTCCCGCCTCTCGATGAGGTATTTTTGAAACTGCTTGCAGGAGTAAAGGATCTGTTCGTAGTGCAAGTCTGGATAGCGCCTTTCTACCCTCCGATATATTTGCATCGTCTGGAGGCAATTCGTGGAAAGCTTCTGCTTTCCACTCAGACCAGGTCTTCTTTCTCAAGACATCGGTGGCTTCCAGGCCCGTCTCTTCGATAAACGATCCAAACCGCAAGGACTGTTTTGACTCGTGCTTCCAGGTACGGATCGTTTCCGGTATGAAGTTATTCAAGTCGTTTAGAACAGATTTAATTTTCTTAAGGACTTCGTCCCTTGCCACTCGCTCGAGCTGAATATTGCATCCCGCTGGCAAACTGGGAAACTCCTGCTCCACCTCTTTGTCAAGCCGCATACGGCCGTCAGAAAGCAGCGCAGCGAACTTCCTATCCAGGCGGTATCGCCTATGGGTCTGGCCGACAAAATCGAGCACTGTCAGACATTCCTTTCCCGGTGCATGGCGAAGACCCCGCCCGAGCTGTTGCAAGAAAACTGTCAGGCTCTCTGTTGGCCGAAGGAACATTACAAGATTGATTTCCGGGATATCGACACCCTCGCTCAACACATCGACCGTAAACAGGAAAACTATGGTTCCATCTCTGAAATCGCGCAACCTCTGTTGCCGAGTGTCCGATGGTGTGGTCCCAAGAAGCACTTCAGATGGAATACCGGCGGTCCGAAAACACTCTGCCATGTATTCCGCGTGTTTTACGCCAGCACAAAAACCGACGCCCTTTATCTCCGACAAGTCGGGCTGGTAATTTTTGAGAGCCTGAAGAATCAGATCAATGCGCTGTCGAGCACGAAAATCATCCCCTGTTAAGACGGCTTCAATCTCGCCGGAATCGTACCTTCCGTTGGACCAAAATCGTTCCTCGCTCAAATCTACAGTGTCGGTTACACCAAAATAGTGAAAAGGGCATAACAATCGCTCCTCCAACGCCTCAGGCAAGCGGATCTCCGCTGCGTACCGGCCACCGAAGTCTGACAATATCGAACTTCCATCCATACGCTCCGGCGTAGCCGTCAGACCCAGCAGTAACTCGGGGCGCAAGTTATTGATAATGGGGCGATAGCTACGGGCAGGTAGGTGATGAGCTTCATCGATCACTACGAATTTGAAATGGCGACTGTCGAGAGATTGCCAAGCCATTCTGGCACTTAGACTTTGTACTGACGCAAATACCTGCTGCCACTCAACAGGCACCTGGCCATCTACAAGCAGTTCGCCGAAATTGGCATCACGGAGTACTGTCCGAAAGCAGCTCTGCGCCTGCTGCAGAATCTCTTTCCTGTGCGCAACGAACAACAGAGTTGGTAGCTCCCCTTCCTCCTCAGCGAAGCGACGATAATCTAGCGCAGAGATTACCGTCTTACCTGTCCCTGTCGCCGCAACGACAAGATTTCGCTTTTGTCCATTTTCTCGTGCAGCTGAGAGAGCCTCCAATACTCGTTCCTGGAAGGGTCTGGCGGTGATATCAGCAAAAAAAACCGCCGTACCTGTATCTCGCGCCCGGGCGCGCCCGATGGCCGTTCTAAACCTCGCAAAGTCCTTATCAAGAAACAGTTCAAATTCTGGGCTGTCCCAATAAGCCGAGAACTCTGCAGAAAATCGATCCAGAACATGTTTCATGTCTTGTTCGGTGATCTTGACTGTCCACTCCAGGCCACTGGTCATCGCTGCATGAGACATATTTGCGGAACCAATATAGGCCGTGGAATACCCCGTTTTTCTGATGAACTGGTAGGCTTTCGCGTGTAGCCGCGTGCCACTCGTATCGTAGGATAGACGAACCTCAATATTGGGCTGTGAGGCAAGCCACTCAAGCGCCTCGGGGTCACTGGCACCCATGTAGCTGGTAGAAATTATTCTGATCGGAACACCCGAAGCCGCCAGCGAATCGAAGGCCGGGCGCAATAACCTCAGCCCCGACCATTTGACAAATGAAACGAGTATCTCGACGCGATCAGCGGTCGCCATCTCTGCACGTAGTTCGTGTTCCAGGGGCGGATCCCCGCGCTGGCCGGTGAGCAGCATGCTGGTGGAAAGTGGCGTAGTAGGTCGCACACTCTTCCGCTGGCCGCTCTGAACTTCTAGCAGGAGTTGCTCTTTCTTTGCGAGTATTTTTCGCTTTACCAGGTATTGCAGCCCATCTGTTTCAGATACCAGCTGAATAATCCGATTGACCAGCGCGAGTCTCCCATCGGGCTTCTCGTGCCGCAGTGCTTGCTCCAGAACGTCAAACAGAAACCGGGAATACGTATGGGGCTGTGACTCATCGTCGATCGACCTTAATATCGCTTTTACCTCTGGCTTGAAATCCAAGAGCTCTTGGAGTTCCTCGTCCAGCAAGCGCTCATAGAGGCCAATCGGTAGGTCTGTCGTCATTATCCCGCCATTTGTTGGGCTGCGAACGAATAGGCATTACCGCGAGCGACCATCCAAAAATATTGCCAGTCCTTCAGAACAAGCTGGCAGACGCGGTGTGCTCGGTGCGTCGAATCGGCGGAGCGGACCTTCTATTCAATTGAATGCGTTTTCGTAAAATTTTAGCCTCAGTCTTGTGTGCGATTTATTCTGCCATCGTATTACTATAAATCCTGATACGCGAACACCCGCACTTTCACTCCGCCATCTTCGCGAGTGTCGATAATCTGGAGCACGTCACCAGCAACGGCTTGGCGCAGTTCTGAATCATCCTCCTTCACTCGTAGGCCTTCGCCAACAAAGTTCCATCGCACAACATCATCATAGATTCTGCACCGAAACTGATGCAGTTTATTGTCGCTGGGGCGCTTGTAATAAACGAAAGTCATCCCGGCTGCATGGCCGTAAGTCTCGATGATCGCCGGATCTTTGCCCATCACCGTGGCTATCGCTGCGCGACACATCTTGTCTGTATCAAACGAGGGCTTTACTGGCGCAGATTGTATCGGAGCGACCGGATTGGGCGACTCAGCCGGCGGGCTAGAAGCTTGCTGGGTATTCGACGAGCTACCTTGGAAAAGGATATATAGAAAGCTTAACCAAAAAGGCGCGGTTAATATCCCGAGAGTTACCAATACCTTATCTACAAATCCCATCTTTAATTCCGCACCACAATTCGGGCAGGATTTTGCTGTATCGGAAACTGCTTTCCCGCATTCTTTGCACTTTTTTAAAGCCATGAAACTATCCGAAATCTCTACATGCCGAGGTCCACCCAGCGTTTGCTGGAACTTCAAAGCAGACAATGTGTTGGATTTGTAGTGATCTTCGCTAATGCACGGATGTTTTTCTACAAATATTGGAAGTGTTGACTTCGGTTTCTGAGTGACGAGGAGTAACGTTTCGAGGTTTTCCTAAGCCATGAAGGCATGGAGACCTCGGAGTCCAAGACCCTGACTTCTATGTCGCACCCATCAAGCACATGTTAGCTACCCTGGACCCAGAATTATTGCGGGAAAATCGTAACGCGTCGTCTCCGCGAGTTGAGCGATTTCCAAGGTCACCACGACATTACACGTCAGTGTCTTAATGCTGGCTCACATTAACAAGTCAAGCCAGCCGAAAATTCGGTAACCGACCTCGCTCCCACAGACCTTTCAAAAACGTCGCGACGTGGTGGCAAAATAAGGCGGCGTGCCACCGCGAGACCCTGTTTTTAATTGAAGACTTCTGACTTTATCGCAGTTAATCCAAAATTACTGATCGATGCAGCTCTCCCTCGGTAAGGACACAGGACCGACGGAGACGGCTGTGAAGTGGCGCCGCAGACGGCGTCAGTCAGACCCATTTCAGAATCGCTTCGGCAACCGCACCAGGCTTCTGATGGTGCAGCCAGTGATCCGCGCCTGCGATCTCCACGCGAGTCAGGTCGGGAGCGTATTCCTCCAGCCCCTCGGTCGTTTGCGGCAACAGAGCGGTGTCCTCTTTACCCCAGATAAGCAGGTGCGGACAGCGGATTTGCACCCGCTCGGCGTCGAACGAAAGCCCCTCTGTTGCCTCGTTGGCACCGCCAAGCCGGAGCGGCGAAGCACGGTACCAGTTGACCATACCGCGCAGTCCCGCAGCGTCGCGCCAGGCGGCCTTGTAGCCGGCCAACGTTTCACCCTCCAGCCAGCTCATATCCATATTGGCGGAGAACAGTGCCGTCAGGCGCGCAAAATCATCGGCCGCCAGCGTATCCTCCGACCCTTCGCGCCGCAGAAAGTGAATGTACTGCGAGGCGTTTGTCTGCGCTCCGCCCCTGGCAAGCTCCCTCTGGAACGTGGCCGGGTGCGCGCCATTCAGAATAATCAGCCGATTCACCAGGTCAGGACGCGCAATCGCCAGCGCGTAGGCCACCGACGCGCCCCAATCGTGGCCCAGGAGAATCAAGGGCTCATCCCCAATCAGTGCCAGAACATCGGACACCAAAAGCGCGGTCTTGTACTGCTCAACCTCCCCCGGCCGCCAGCTCTGGCCATATCCGCGCTGATCCGGCGCGATGCAGTGAAAACGCTTGGCGAGGAGTGGCGCGAGGTCGTTCCAGGCGCCGGAATATTCCGGAAAACCGTGCAACATGAGCAATCGGGGCGCGCCGCGTTCCCCCCAGTGCCGCACAAGGAAATCTTCTCCGTCCAGGGTGACCGTTTCCTTCCAATGTGCCGGCATGGTGCTCTCGCTCCTTCAATATCCCTCTGAGGCTAACAGATCAAACCAGCGGTTTTCCCAGTTTTCCGTACAAAACCGTCACTGACGCGTAGACTATGATGATGTTTAATTGGAGTTCGGGAATGATCCAGCCTGCAAGAAACAATGGACAAGGACCGGCGGGACCACCCGACCTGTCTGAGTTAATGAAGAAATTCGCCAGCGGCGGACCCTCGGGCGGTCGTGTTGGCGGCGCTATTATCGGCATCGTCATACTCCTCCTGCTGGCCTGGGGGACGGTGACGTGCTTCTACACGGTACAGCCGGAGGAACGGGCCGTGGTGAAACGGTTCGGTTCCGTGGTCGGCATTACCGACCCCGGCCTGCATTTCAGGCTTCCCTTCGGCATCGACCAGATTCAGCTGGTGGCCACCGAACGCGTGCTCAAGCAGGAGTTCGGCTTTCGCACGCGGGATACCCGTCAGGGCGAGCGCTCGACCTACAGTGCCGCCCAGTTTGAAGACGAGTCTTTGATGCTCACCGGCGATCTCAACATGATTGACGTGGAGTGGGTGGTCCAGTACCGCATTGATGACCCCATCAAGTTCCTGTACCAGATGCGCGAACCTACCCGGACACTGCGCGATATTTCCGAGTCGGTCATGCGCCGTATCGTCGGCAACATGCTGGGTTCCGAAGTGTTGACCATCGGCCGCGTGGAGATCCAGCAGAAGGCCGGTGAAGAGATCCAGGAAATCCTCAACCAGTACGATGCCGGCATTCGCATCAGTACGGTCGAAATGCAGGACGTGGTGCCACCCCCGGCCGTGCAGCCGGCATTCAACGAGGTCAACGAAGCACGCCAGGAGCGGGAACGGATGATCAACGAAGCGCAAAAGCGCGTTAACCAGGAGATTCCCAACGCCGAAGGTACTGCCCTGCGCACCGTGGCCGAAGCCGAGGGCTACGCCACGGAACGGGTGAACCGGGCCGACGGCGAGAGCATACGCTTCAGTGCCGTACTGCGCGAATACCAGCAGGCGCCCACGGTCACTCGCACACGACTCTACCTGGAAACCCTGAACGAGGTGTTGCCAAGGATTGGACAGGTACTGGTCGTTCAGGAGGGGCAGGTGGGACCGCTGCCCCTGCTCGATGTCAACAGGCAGGAAACGCGTGCCACTGGAGGTGACCGATGAAAACCACACTGCTCATGATCGTCGTTGCGCTCGTCGCTATGTTTGGCTACGTGACCCTTTACACAGTAGATGAAGCCGAGCAGGCCATTGTGGTCCAGTTCGGTGAACCGATCGGTGATGTGGTCGATGAGCCGGGCCTGAAGTTCAAGCTGCCCTGGCAGAACGTGCGCTATTTCGACAAGCGCCTGCTGGTCTGGGACGGCGACGTCACGCAGATACCCACGCTTGGCCGCGAGTTCATTCTCGTGGATACCACCGCGCGCTGGCGCATCACCGATCCGCTGCTGTTCCTGACCAGCGTCCGCGATGAAGCCGGTGCACGCACGCGCCTTGATGACATCGTCGACTCCGTAGTGCGCGACATGGTCTCGTCCACCGAGCTGGAAGAGATCGTTCGCTCCAAGGACTGGGAGGTCGATGTCGACGAACTGGAGGATCCCGCGCTGGCCGAGCGCAGTGACGTCAACCTGCAGAAGCAGCCCAAGCTGGGTCGTGAACTGCTGGAAGCCGGCATTCTGGAACGGGCCCGGGATTCCATGCCAGACCTGGGTATTGAGCTTGACGATGTGCGTATCAAGCGCGTCAATTACATTGAATCCGTACGCCGCCAGGTGGAAAGCCGCATGACCGCCGAACGGCAGTCCATCGCCGAACGTTTCCGCTCCGAAGGCCGCGGCCGCAGCCAGGAAATCCTCGGCAACATGGAACGCGATCTTCGGCGCATCCGATCCGAGGCTGCACGTGACGCCGAGAAAATCCGCGGCGAAGCCGATGCCGAAGCGACCCGGATTTACGGTGAGGCTTTCGGTGCGGATGCGGAGTTCTACGCGTTCTTCCGCACACTGGAAAGCTACCGGGCTCTGGGGGAGAACAGCACCCTTATGCTGAAGGCCGACTCCGACTTCTTCCGCTATCTGGAAAAGGCACAGGTTCAGTAGAGGTAGGGGCGACCACTGTGTGCTTTCCAGTCATCCCCGATTTCCCATCACCCGTTTGATACAGGAAGCTCTGATGTCACGATTTTCACTCGCGCTTGTCTCAAGCCTCATCACCCTGACGTCGCTACTGCCCGCGTCGGCAGGCGCCGAACGCGCGGCGCGCGACGTTTCCGAGACCGAAGCCCTGGCGCTGCATGCACGCGTCCTGACCCTCGATACGCATGTGGACATCGGAAATGGCTATGCGACCCATGTGCTTGACCCAGGTGGCTTCACACGGGCACAGGTGGATCTTCCAAAGATGCGGGCGGGCGGTCTCGATGCCGCATTCTTCATCGTTTACGTGGGACAGGGCCCCCTTGACACGGCGGGCCTGACGGCGGCGCGGGCGGCGGCGGAAGAGAAATACCGGGCGATCAGTCGCATGCTTCGCGCTTACCCGGAACAGATCGGCCTTGCGCGCACGGCAGACGAGGTGGAGGCAATCCACGCGGACGGTCGACGGGTCGCACTCATCGGCATGGAAAACGCCTATCCGCTTGGCGAGAGCGTCGCCGAGGTGCCGCTCTGGGCTGAGCGTGGTGTGCGCTACATGAGCCTTACCCATATTGGCCACAATCAGTTCGGGGGCAGCTCCAATCCCCGCGCTGACCTCGGTGATGATCAACGCAATGAGGCGATCACCGGCCCTGGGCGTCAGCTGGTCGCCGCCCTGAACGATCACGGCATCCTGGTCGACGTTTCGCACGTTGGCAAGTCGACTATGCTGGAGGCCATAGCGCTGTCGCGCGCGCCGGTTATCGCCTCGCACTCGGGCGCCAAGGGCGTTTTCGACAATCCACGCAACCTGGATGACGAACAGCTTGAAGCAATTCGCGCGAATGGCGGCGTCGCTCAGATGGTGGCGTTCCGTGGCTACGTGGCTGAAACCGACAGGAGGATTGCTGAAGGTCAGGCAGCGCTGCTTGAGCGCCTTCTTCCGGATGGCTGGACGGACGCAACAGATGAGCAGCGCGAGGCCTACCGCCGTGAACTGGCGGCGTTGCGCCAGACCTACACCGACGTGACGCTGGCGCAGTTCGTCGATCACATTGACTACGCGGTCGATCTCATCGGCGTTGAGCACGTCGGCATCGTTTCAGATTTTGACGGCGGTGGCGGCGTTGAAGGCTGGGACGATGCCAGCGAAACCGCAAACGTCACCCTCGAGCTGATGCGGCGCGGCTACACTGAGGATGAAATTCGCGCGCTCTGGGGCGGGAATGTGCTGCGTATCCTGCGCGCCGCCGAATCCGCTCGCGCATCAGAACAGGACAATGATCCGGAAGCACGACTGGCGGAGCTTGGGATCACACTGCCACCTGCCCCCCAGCCCGTTGCCAACTACGTGAACGGTGTGCAGACCGGCAATCTCATTTTTCTTGCCGGAAAAGGCCCAAAACGCGCCGATGGCAGTGAGGTCACGGGCAAGCTGGGCGCAGGCGTGAGCATCGAGCAGGGCTATGAGGCCGCGCGGCTGACGGCGATCAACCAGCTGGCCGTCCTCAAAGCAATGCTCGGCGATCTCACTCGCGTCAAACGGGTCGTCAAGGTCCTGGGAATGGTGAATTCCGATCCGGATTTCCTGCAACAGCCGGCAGTGATCAACGGCTTTTCGGATCTTATGGTCGAGGTTTTCGGTGAACGCGGTCGTCACGCCCGGGCAGCGGTGGGCATGGCCTCCCTGCCCCGAGGCCAGGCTGTGGAAATCGAGATGATTGTCGAAATCGAGCCCTGGCGGACCACACGGTAAAGAGAGGTTAACGAACGGGCCTCGTCAAGTGCTTTGCCAGCTCACCGCCAAAAACAGGATGGTCTGAGTTAATCGTCCACCAGAAAACTGTCAGCCGTTTGCCCCCGCCTTGACATCTCTTCCGCGATATCGCGCATGATCGCAAACACCTTGAAAATCTCGGCTTTATCCGCATCGGTAATTGATGTCATGTCACAGTTGAAGCCAAACTCGTGATACAGGTAAGGATCACTCGTGCGTAAAGGCCCCATATCCACGCATGCCTGTATCGCGGCGCGCAGTACGGCGCTATCCAGATTTACGGTGTCTTTCATGCTGCTGAGCTCCAGATCTCGTTGCGGTGTCGGGCGCCATTGCCGCATACACCGATAGCAAGCGCAAGTGTGGAGGCGCAATCAATGTTACGGTGAAAGCGTGCCACGAAGTTCAGCTCGTGTATCCTGCGGCAACTTTTCTTCTGAAAATCCGTGATGACCTTCGTCCTTGCACTCCTGCCCGTTATTGCCATCGTCTCCATCGGCCACTTCCTTGCCTACCGGAACACCCTGACGCCCGAGGGCTGGCGCGGCATAGAGCGGCTTTGTTACGTGCTGCTGTTTCCCTGCCTGATCATCCGGGTACTGGCGACCGCCCCGTTCGATGGATCGCCGTGGCGAATCGCCCTGGCGCTGATCACAGCGCAACTGGTGATGGCAGGTATGGGTCACGCAGCACGCTTCTCGCCAGGCATAGCGAGACCCGCGATCGGCTGTATCATCCAGTCGAATGTCCGCTGGAATACCTTTGTGGCGCTGTCTCTTGCGGGGACGCTCTATGGCGACGCCGGTCTGGCACTCACCGCCATCGCAGCAGCAGCCATGATCCCGACTGCGAACGTTATCTCGGTCCTGGGCTTCAGCCGGTACAGCGACAGGACGACCACACCTAATCCTCTGCTTGAGCTGTTCCAGAATCCCCTGGTGATTGCCTGCATTATTGGCGCACTCTTCAACGTCAGCGGCTTCACCATCCCGGCTGTTGCTGACAGGGTCATCGAAACGCTCGCCTCCGCCGCGCTGGCACTTGGGCTACTGGTCGCCGGCGCAGGCCTTGACCTCGACGCACTCAAGCACACCGGTACCAGAACGGTTTTCTGGTCGCTGGTGCGGCTTCTCATGCTGCCGCTCATGGCTGTCAGCCTCGCGCTATGGCTCGGCGTACAGGGCACGGGTCTTGCGGTGGTGGCTATCGCCGCCGCCACACCAACCGCCACAAACGGCTACATACTCGCCCGCCAACTGGGTGGCGATGCGCCTTTCATGGCCAATCTGATTGCTACGCAGACCGTGCTTGCCATCCTGACAATGCCGCTGGTGATGTGGTTGTTTGATCTGGTCTAGTGGGCTATTTGATCAGGAAGAACGCTTCCTGACGGGGACGGAAAAACCGGTAACCCTCCTCTGTCAGGTAGGCCACATCCTCCATCATGATAAAAACTTCCTGACCGTCCCACTCCGGCACCGGCGTCAGGGTGTTCAACTCGATTGAAATCCACGAGTTCGGGCGCAGGGTCCTGACGGCTGCCGCCTCATCGCCACGCTGCGCCGAGCGAAAATCGATACCCGGGCCAAGACCGTGACCGTGATTGCCTACCGGGTGCGAGTAGATCTGCGCCTGGATACCCTGTTCCTCCATTGCCGCCATCGTGCGGGTGTAAACCTCACCTGCTTCCATACCCGGCCGCGCGATCCCCATCATCGTATCCTGCAGCGTGTTGGTGTTGCGCATCGCCGCCTTGAGTCCGGGAGGTGCGTCGGTCTCCCCCTCGCGCAGTATGTAGCCCTTTTTCTGCCAGTCCGTATCAAAGCCCATATAGCTGATGCCGAAGTCGATCACGATAACGTCGCCGCGCTCGAGCAGCACCGACTCATCGGCTACGTGCAGAAAGCCGCGGGACATCCTGTTCGGAACACCGCGTTTCTGCACCCGCAGATCAGGCTGGAACCAGGTGCGCACACCCCATTTCCAGATCTGGTCGTAGAGGAAATTGCGCACATCACCCACGGTGGTCACGCCCGGCGTGATGGCTTCATTGGAGAGCGCCCGACGGACGATATCCTCGGTAACGTGGGTAGCGTGGGTGTAGTGCTCGTGCTCCTGCGGAATACGGGTATCGAGATACTCCTCTATGAGATCGGCAGCGCTGACAAAGCGGGCGGTTGCCTCCTCACCCATGATCTCGCTGATCTCGTTGTAGGTGTCCCAGGTCAGCCCGCGCTGCTGGCCATGCTTGCCGCCAATGTTCAGCGCAATGCGCTGCGGCTGATGCTCTGCATACAGCTCGGGCAGTACCTCTTTCGATGGTCTCGGCTCGATAGGCGATTCGAAATACTGGCGCAGGCGCTCTTCAGCAAAGCCCGTGATTGCCACGGCGCGCAGGCCCGCGTCGCCAGCGTCGATAAAGACAAAGTGATCCCGCCCGCCGGTGTAGGGACGTGGCGGTGCAATGAACTGGGTGACCGGGTCATCATGAAACTCCTCGTTGACCACGATCCACATATCAACCTCATGCTGGCGCATCATGTCCAGCAGCATCTCGTGCCGCTGGAACAGCCATTGCTCACGAATCTGCATCTGCTCGCTGAAGGGCAGCAACGGTGCCGGCAGCTCCGCAAACGTCGCGCGCGCGGGTAACAGACAGATGGCCAGCAACGTCATAACTCGGGAAGACAGCAAGATAAAGCTCCTTTTTCAGCGCGGACGAGTATTAAGGCCTGCATCGACAGAGCATGCCGGTACGTGAATACTATCACCGCGGATGCCCATGCGCTCTTACCGCTACGCTGCGAGGGCCGGACCTGACTGACGGGTTTTGACCCGTCAACAGACGCACGGTAATCTCAAGTCACTTGTCCCGGGGCGCGTCGCCCCTCAGTCGGCCTGCGGAGATTGTCATGTCGTTATGCAGATTGCGCAAAGTTACGTTCATGGTATTTCTTGCTGCATCCCTCATATCTATTGCCTCATTTCGAACAGCGGCACAGACCGAGAGGCAGGCAGACTCCATCCCCTCCCCCGAGGAACACTTCGGCCATGTCATGGGCGCCGACGGCCAACTGGCTGACTGGAACAGGCTGGCAGCGTATTACCGTCTCATTGAAGAGCGCAGTGACCGGGTCGTTGTGCGGGAAATGGGACAGAGCACCCTCGGCAAACCGTTCTACGTTCTTTTTATTTCCAGCCCGGAGAACCTTGCGCGACTGGACGAACTGCAGCGCTATAACGCTATCCTCACCGACCCGAGAGGCTACAGCGATGCCGAAATTGAAGACGCCCTGGAACAGGGGCGCGCCGTAGTCGCCCAGAGCTATGGACTGCATGCTTCTGAGGTAGCCGCCACGCAGGCCAGCGCAGAGCTGGTGTGGTCCATGGCCACGCGCAATGATGAGGACATGCAACAGATTCTCGATGAAACCGTCGCCATCGTGTTTCCCTCAATGAACCCGGATGGCACCACCATGCTGGCGGACTGGGTGGACGAGACCCGGGGCAGCGAACACCAGGGCGCGGGGCAGCCTTCGCTCTATCATCCGTACATCGGGCATGACAACAATCGCGATGCCTATATGCAGAATACGGCGGAGAGCGTCTGGGTCAGCCAGATTCTGTTCCGGGAATGGACGCCTCAGGGCTACATTGATCACCACCAGATGGGAGCGTATGGACCGCGCATCTACGTACCGCCCTACGCCGAGCCGATCCGGCCTGACGCGGACCCGCTGGTCTGGCGCGAGATGGCCTGGTGGGGCAGTCACATGGCCTATGACCTGGAGTCCTCGGGTCGCGACGGCGTCGCCGGCGCCAGCATCTACAGCGGCTGGGGTCATTTCGGGTTCCACTGGATCACCCCATTCCACAACATCGCCGGCATGCTCACCGAGTCCGCCAGTGCAAACCTCGCCTGGCCTCTCTACGTTCATCCGGACCAGCTCGAGGGCCGGCCGGGACGCGGTCTTCCCGAGTACAAAGCCCAGGTGACGTTTCCGAACCCGTGGCCCGGCGGCTGGTGGAGGGTTCGCGACATCGTTGAGCAACAGCTCACCGCATCCATCTCGGCTCTGGATAACGCTGCCAGGAACCGTCGCACGGTGCTGCGCAACCATTACCTGAAGGCAACGCGGCAGATACAGCGCGGAGAGCGGGCGGAACCGGTACACAATGGACCGACCGGAGACCTTGCCGCCTTCGTGATTCCCGCCGAACAGCACGACGCATCGGCCGCTCACGAAATGATCGAGAAGCTGCTCCTTCAGGGAATTGACGTACAGCAGGCCACAGAGGATTTTGTGCATGAAGGCCGGGCTTACGGGGCGGGGTCATGGATTGTCTCGATGGCGCAGCCCAAGCGGGGATTGATTCGCTGGCTGCTTGGACAGACGTATTACCCGGACAACAGCTATACCCGTTACCGCGACGGTTCGCCGATCCGTCCCTATGACCTGTCCAGCCACGTTCTGGCCGAGTTCATGGGCGTGACGGCCTATCCGGTGGCAACGCACGTCACCGCCGCCGCAGGCAGACTGGAGCCTGACTTCAGCGTAGCCGTGAGGGGCGGGTTGCCCTATGTCACCTCTGGCATTGAGCCGACGGGCAGCGTGAAGGCCGGGGACTTTGGCTATCGGCTCGACGGGCGTCAGAATGCCGCGTTCGCAGCGGTGAACCGTCTCTGGGACGATGGGGTGAGCACAATCCGTCGCATCTCGGCGCCAGCACCATCGGAGAACCTCGACCGTGATGCGCCTGGGGCGCGCTCCAGTAACGGCCAGCGAACCGGTGATTTTGTCCTTCCTGCGGTGGTAGATGTCGACCGCTTGCGTCGTGTGGCCAGCGCCACGGGGGTCTCGTTTGAGCCACTGAACGAGGAACCAACGACGACGGTCCCCGTCACGCGTAAGCGGGTCGGCATGTACCAACGCTACTACGGCGGCAACATGGATGAAGGATGGACTCGCCTGGTGCTGGAGCGCTTTGGCTTTCCTTACGAGACGCTGCTGGATGCGCGTATTCGCAGCGGCAGGCTGATTGACGATTACGACGTTATTATTCTGCCCGAAGACAACCCCATCATCATGAAGGGACCCGGAGACGGAGAGCAGCTTGACGGCTACCTGGCCCGCGCAGTCGCGGCCGCACCGCCGGCGTATCAGAGCGGCTTCGGCAAGGAGGGTGTGAAGGCACTGGAGCAGTTCGTGCTTGATGGCGGCACACTGATGACCTTCGGCGAATCCGGCACCCTGGCCATCGACGAATTTGACCTTCCGGTGCGCAACGTTGTCGCTGGCCTGGATTCCATGGAGTACTGGTCGCCGGGTTCCACGTTGAAGGTGCATGTCGACGTCGAGCACCCGCTTGCATGGGGCATGTCCTCAATGGCCTATGCGTTGCTCTGGGGTGGGCAGGCTTACACGGTGGTTCCCACGGCCCGAAATGAAGATGCCGCCCGGGTGATAACATTCCCCGACGCCGGCGAAGACAGGGGAAATCTCCTTCGCAGTGGATGGCTGATCGGCGAAAGCGTGCTGTCGCAACGCGCCGCAATGCTCGATGTTAGCCACGGTGAAGGGCGAGTGGTTCTGATCGGCTTCAGACCCCAGCATCGAGGTCAGACCTGGGGGACTTTCAAGGTTGTGTTCAATGGAATTATGGGTGAGTAGACCTGGGGAGGCCGAGGACGCGCGCCAGCGCCGCGCTTCCTCGGCCCTGGATAGTGGCCGCATTCTTGTAGCTCATTCCCACTATCTGGTATAGACTACGTCCGCGAATTTCTGATGGTCGCCTTATGAAGCCCACCGACCCAGCAGATCAACCCACACCCAGAGACACAAGGATCCTATGCTCACAGCCAATAGACTAGAAGCCATCATGGAACTCGAGAGCCAACTTCGCGCCGAGTACCAGCAAGAACTCGACGCCAAGACCGCCGAGATCGACCGCCTCACAAAGCGCGAGTCAGAACTCCAGGCCACCATCGACAAGCAGCTGGAATCCCTTAGCGAGCTGACCGGCAAGGCGACTGACACCGCCAAGGTCGAACAGCGAAACCGCGAGCTGCACAACCGTTGCGAGAAGCTGCTGGCGGAGATGGCCGAGGTCAAGCAGCGCACCAAGACTCTGCAGAAGGATCTGGCAGCAGTGCGCGAGGAGAACAGGACACTGACGCAGTTCGACCCGGTACGCATGAAGAAGAACCTGGACGCGGGCAAGAAGAAGCTGGCGGAAAAGACCAGGATTGCGGACGACCTGCAGAAGTCGCTCAAAGAAACCAAAAAAGAGAATACCGAACTGCAGCGGAAGGTGGCGGAGTTGGAGGCCAAGGTGGCTGAGACTGCCCCGGCGGATGCGGAGACTGTCGAGGTCAAGGAAGAATCGGCGGCGGCGTGAGGAGTTGCTGCGACCCTATGACGCGAAGTCAAAGGGGCATTGTCTCGTAGTGATTTCGTAACTAACCGTCGGCCCGTCCAGCCGGCATACAACTGGAAACCGTCGCAGTTGCTGCAATAATCTCCGACTGTATCTCCGGTCTGCCTGTCAACATCCCGAGACTCTGAAACGCCAGAGCGGCACCCGCGTGCAAGGGGCCGAAGTGCTCGTGCAGTCCGTGGTGCAAAGGCTCTAGGGCCTCGCCGCGCCAGCCGAGAATTTACAGTTCACCGAGCAATGCACGGATCTGCACACCCCTGGCGAACACACGTCAGACCCATTCCCGTGGTCGATGGAAAGATCTCCGCGGAGACGCGATCAACTGCCAAAAGACTAAAGCGCGTAGCAAGCGTGGGCAACGCTGCTTGGAGCAGACCCCGATGACCACTCTGGTCTACACACTGAAAACCTGTAGCATTCCAGCCTCAAATCCTTCAAGGCCACACATCATATAAAGGAAAAACCCATGTCAGAATCCCGAATCGCTAACGCGTTGTTCGCGCTCAGGCTCAGCGTGTTTGTCGTTATGCTGATGTGGTCTCTGGACAAATTCGTCAATCCGCAGCACAGCGCGCGAGTCTTCGAAAATTTTTACGGGCTGGACGGCCTCGGGGCGGGCGTCTTCATGGGACTCGGCACGCTTCAGCTGATACTCGTATTTGCTTTCATGGCCGGATTCAAGAAGCGTTTTTCTTACGGCGCCGTGTTACTGCTGCACGCAGGATCGACGCTCTCCTCCTGGCAGCAGTACCTCGACGGCTTCAACAACCTGTTGTTCTTCGCCGCCTGGCCGATGCTGGCCGCCTGCTTCGCGCTTTACAGCTTGCGCGATCTGGATACACGTTGGACGGTCGACAAATAGCGGATGTTACTGGCGCTCGTGTTGAGCCTGCCGGGGTGCAGCGCGTCTTCACAGTCGAATAGGTACCGCGCTCTACCCCTCTTCTACGGAAACTTTCAGGGTCACCAGAAATGAGAAAGACCGACAGAAAACTGGAAAATGCGATCAGATTGGCCCTGACGGAGGCTTGCGAGACAGCCCGAGAGCACTACCCGGGATTCGAATGGCTCACGCACTTCGCAGACTACGACAATTTCCCGGGTTCCCTCTCAGTCGTGTGCATCTATGATACGAATGCAAATCTCGCCAATACGGACAGAGACGGCGTGCGTGCGCTCATCAGGGAAACGCTGTCGTCAATCGATATCAAGATAAAGCATGCCCAGCGGCAGGTAAGCTTCGATACGGAAGAAAATTGCCAGAACCACAACGGCGGTCGCTGGCAGCAGCGTTTTAATGGGCCACACTGAAGGAGGCGCTGCCCGTGCTTGTTGTGCCTCGATGCATCTGGTGGCATACCACTCTGCGCGGTTCACTCCTTGTAGTACACCACCTGATGCGTGCTGGCCAGAAGAACCCCTTGGGGTGCCCAGACCTCCGCGCTCTGGTCGAAATAGCCACGACCGAAGTGATTGGCCTGAGCGACGCCCAGAACGTGTTCACTGCCGACCGCGCCCAGGTCTTCGCCGGTGGCGTGAAAATAGGTAGTCATGGACACCGTGCCGATCGGCACGAGCCTGGGACGGCGCACGAATATGCGCGGCAGAAAGACATCACAGAGCGCGGTGAGTGAGAGAAAGTCCAATGGGCGCGGTGGCTCGTCACGCATCCACAGCCGACTGCGGGAGGGATGACCGCCGCTGCCCTCTCCCCAGGGCCCGCCCGTCCCCTCTCCCCAGGGATCGCCGTCCACGAAGCGCATGTCGTAATGGCGTGTCCACGGCGGCCTTTTCGCGGGGCGAGGGGGCGAAAGCTCCCCGGGCGGGGGCACCTGGGGAAAGTCAGCGTCTGTCTCGCCCCACGTTTCTCTGCGCAGTGCCGTGACCGCCGTCGCCGAGGCAACAGTGGCCTCCTCCTGGATCATTTCCACAAACCAGTGCTGCGTGCTGCGGTTCGTGCGCAGGGCACGCGTAACAACACTGAACGGGCCGTCGGCGACCGGCGCCGCAAAATTCACGGTGACGGCGACCGGTTCGCCAAGGACGTCCGCTTCGCCAAGCACGGCGGCCAATAGCGTGGCTGCCGTCGTACCGCCAAAAGGGCCGACCATATTGGCGTAGGCCGCACTGGTCTGGCCCTGCCAATGCCGCAAGTCTACGGGCGAGAGCGCGAGGGCGCCATCCAGCGGATGAACGCCGTTATCGTTTTCCTGCATATCTGGATCTCTGGTGGAATTGCGTGCTGAGAATATCGCCTGCCGCCATCGGGGACAAACGCGGGGAACGCGCCAGGTCCTAAGGATTGAGTGCCGACTGAACCGCTGCGAGCAGCAGGTCCCGGCTGACAGGCTTGGTGAGCGTCATGTCGGATGGTCGGATTCCGTTGCCATGGACATTCGCCTCGTGCGGGTAGCCGGAGGTGTAAACCACAGGAATCAGCGGTGTCTGCTCACGGATGCGTGCGACCATTTCGGGACCCTGCAGACTTCCCGGCATCACAACATCGCTGATGATCAGGTCTATGTCTTCGCCCTCTTTCAGGAAAAGTGCCAGACCGGCATCGCCCGAGTCTGCTACCAAAACCTGATGGCCACCACTCTTGAGACAGGCCTGAGCCACGCGCCGTACCGCCTCATCGTCCTCGACAAGCAGAATTCTTGCCGGTCGTTCGCGGTCTTTTCCGTCCAGACGGGGCACAGCTTCGGTAGCATCAGCCAAGGTACCGGCGGCGGGCAACAGGATCTTGAAAGACGTGCCGTGTCCGGGCTCGGAATACACACGCACCGTACCTCCCGACTGCTTGACAAACCCCTGGACAACCGCAAGGCCCAGCCCCGTGCCTTTGTCTCTCGTTTTCGTGGTGACAAAAGGCTCGAAAATCTTGTCCTGCAGTGCAGATTCGATGCCCTCGCCATCATCTGTCACCGAGAACATCACGTAATTCCCTGGAGGAATATCCTCGAAACGCCCGGCGAGATAGTTCTCTGATACTACCTGCTTCTGCGTTTCCAGGGTGATGTGCCCACGTTCCTTGATTGCATCCCGCGCGTTGATAATCAGGTTGAAGACCGTGCTCTCGAACATGGATCTATCGATGCTGCAGTCCCACAGGTCCCGAGCAAGCACCGTGCGCAGCGAAATGCTCTCTGGCACAGCACTGCGAATGAGGCCTTCCATATCCCTTATTTGCGCGTTGAGATTACACGCTTCGGGGTGCAGGTCCGCCTTACGTACAAAGCTGAGGAGACGCCTGGTAAGACTGGCTCCCATTTCAGCGGCGGCAATGATTTCCCCGACAAGATGGTCCGGTTCTTCCTGTGAGATCTCCTGCTGCAGTTGAAGAAGTTCGGCGTTACCCAGAATGATCGCGAGCAGGTTATTGAAGTCATGCGCCACGCCCCCGGCGATGCGTCCGACGCTCTCGCGCTTCTGGCTCTCGCTGAGGATGCGTTGGCTGGCCTGCAGCTGCTGCTGGGCTTTTGCCTCCACGCTGACATCGAGAATGAGCGAGTTCCACAGCACCCCGCCTCCGGGCATTGCACGTGGCCTGCCGTAGCCCTGCACCCATTTGGTAACGCCCGACTCCGGCTTGATGCGCCAACGGTGTGTCCAGTGACAAAGCAGCTTCGCTGACCGCTCCACGGAAAGTCGCATCTGCTCCAGATCCTCAGGAACAATCATGGACCACAGCTTCGAGGGGTCACCTTTCAGCTCCAATGCGGGAAGTTCCCAGATATCCAGACAGCCATCGGACATGTAAACAATCTCGTCGTGACCGTCCGGGTGTCGAATGTAGCGAAAGATGGCCCCGGGCACATTACTCGCGAGATCCCGGAAGACGCGTGCGGACTCATCCAGTGAATCGGCCAGAGCCTCCGCTGCCAGACGAGACTCCTCCGCTTCGAGGGCAGCCAGACGCGCTCGTGCGATAGCAGACGCCGCGTCGGCAAGAATCTCGAGCATCCGTTGCTCACCGGCTGTCCACTCCCGGGGTTCGCTGTCTATCGCGCAGAGCGCGCCGATAGGCTCTCCATCAGCCAGGGTAATCGGTGCGCCGAGATAAGCGGCGACATCCAGTTCCGTAATCGCGGGATTCTCGCGCACACGAGGATCATTCCGTGCATTGCCAATCACGAGTGGAGCACGTTCCTCGACGACATGCCGGCAGAACGAGTGGCTTAGAGGGGTTTGACGCAGAGCTCTCCAGGGTTCGCCCAACCCGATAGCGCCCTTGAAAAACTGCCGATCGCCCGCTTTGTCCAGGATGGAAACCAGGGCCACCGGTGCCCGGAGCTCGGACGCAACATGATTCAGAAGACGCTCGAAATCGGGCTCCTCCACGCCGTCCAGCAAGCCTGAACGCCTCAGCCTTTCCCTGTTCATGCCACTCCTCGCCCGCATGCCGCTGTCTCAGCAAGGACATAATAGAACCGCGCGGTGTTCATGTCGAAGCCCTACCTGCAGAATCGCCGCCGCGGAATCACGCTCACCGAAGCAGCACGTAAGCCACTCCCACAATCTGCAGCACGCCGAGGACGACAGAAAGACCGTGCAGCCGATTGAACCGAGAACGGTCGCCAGCATCCGAGGCTCTGTTGATGGCAGGCATCAACAGCTGTCGGGCAGGTAGTGTGCTGAGAGCTACGCCAGCAAGAAACATGGCGCTGACCGTGTCCAGGCGGACGTGCAGCAGCGCCGCCGCTGCGGCGACAACGATCACGCCCAGATAGAAGTGGGGAAAAGCCTGGCGCAACAATGTGCCCGCCTGCGCTGCGGGAAGGTGCGTGAACAGAAACGCGGCAAAGGCGAAAGAGAACAGCGCCATACCGCCAAACAGAAACGCCGTTACCAGCAACGCAAGACTTGTCTCGAGGGTCATGACTGCAACTCCGTCCCTAAAACAGTGAATACGCTCCGGTCTCCACAGGGATCAACCCGGACTGCGACGTCATCGCGACAAAGCCATTAAAATAAGCCGATGCTGATGATTCTTTTCATACTGTTATTGCTCGCGGGTATCGCCGTACCCGGCATATGGGTGAAATACATATTGCGCAAATACAGCGAGCCCGCGGATCGCTACCGGGTCAAAGGCAGCGGCGCCGAGCTTGCCCGGCACCTGCTGGACCGCTTCAACCTGCAGGATGTGGGCGTTGAACTGACATCAGCAGGTGACCACTACGATCCCCAGGCAAGGGCCGTACGCCTTGCTGAGGACAGGTATCACGGGCACTCACTTACCGCGATTACCGTGGCTGCCCACGAAGTGGGCCACGCCATTCAGCATGCCCGCGGGGAACGGCTGTTCCGCAACCGCCAGGCGCTCGCCGGGATCGCCGCGCGGGCGCAGCGATTCGGTGGCTTTGTGCTTCTGGCAGCACCGGTGGTCATGCTGACGACGCGAGCCCCGGGTCTGGGCCTGGGGTTTATCGCGATCGCGGTCGGGTCGATGTTACTGGGCACGCTGGTGCAGCTGATCACCCTACCGGTCGAGCTGGATGCCAGCTTCGGCAAGGCCCTGCCGGTGCTGCAGGAGGGGCAATATCTTCACGATGGCGACCTGCCACACGCCCGGCGCATTCTCAAGGCCGCTGCGCTCACCTATGTTGCGGCATCGCTCCTGAGCCTGCTCAATATCGGGCGCTGGCTGGCCGTACTGCGTCGCTAACGGGACTGGTGGGCCCTGCGCCAGTGATCGGGCGCTAGCCCCGTGTGCTTCTTGAATGCCCGGGAAAATCCACTGGCGTTGCGGTAACCCAGCATCCCTGCAAGATCGCTTGCCGCGATCCCCGTTCGTTTCAGATAATGCTCTGCCGCCGACAGCCGCGCCTTGCCCACCAGATCCCGGAAACTGTAGCCGCGCCTGCGCAGCTCCCGCTGAAGACTGCGCGGGCTATGGCCAAACCGCTGCGCGGTTGCTTCGAGGTTGCAGTCGCCTGTGCCGAGGCTCTGCTTAATGTGGACATAGATCCGGTGACTCAGGGAATCGTCCAGCGCCTGCACATCGGAGAGCGTGTCCAGGTAGCTGGAAGCCGCGGCCAGAATCGTCGCATCCGCCGAGGGGAGCGGCAGATCCAGCGCCTGCATCGGGTAAATCAGGGCATTCGCGCTCTGTTCAAATCGCACAGGGCAGCCAAAAAATCCCTGCATCTGCTTCGCATGCGCTGGCTTGCCATGCACGAAATGCACCTCGCGCAGCGGCAGGTGATCGCCGGCAATCGTGCGCGTCAGGGCGTAAACCGTTGTCAGCGCCAGCTCGTGCAGCTGCCGCTGATCCCCGGGGTACTGCACGCGCTCGATGCGCTCAAGAGTGGCGTAATGCGTGTCCTGCGCCAGTGTCCAGAGGGAGACTTCACTGACCAGCAGGTGATGTCGAAAGGCGAGTTCAACAGCTTCACGGGCCGTGGCACACAGCTTCAGCACCTGTAGCGCGGGTCCGTAGCTTTCCGGCGGCTGGTGTCTGCCAACGTGAAAACCAAAGCCCGAAAAGCCATTCCTGGCTGCCACGTCGTTCAGGAATTCAACCACGGTGTGGTAGGCAATGTAGCCCTTCGGTGCCCAGAGCCAGCGCTCTGACCAGCCGAATCGCGCCAGAGATGACTGCAGGTCAAGATTCGATTCACGGGCCGCCTCCAGACTTCCGCGGAGGGTTGCCGCCGCAGTCAGCAGTGGGTTCCTGATGTCGTACTGCATCGCCCTCGCCCGCGATCATTTGTCGCAAAATGATATGCCTGCTGTCGCAAAGTGGCAAGCAGGGCTTCCGGTGCCTGACCTACCCTGATTCCTTCGCTTTACGGAGATCGATCCATGGGACAGCTGCGACAACCACTTTACGCCCTGTGTCTGCTCGGTCTGAGCGCCGGCTGTCTTGCGGCCTCCGACAACATCGACCGTGTTTTACCCGGCGAGGAGTCCATCGCCATGGTCAGGGCTCTGGGGTTCGAGACACCCGACGCCATTCCCGACCGGGGGAACGAATCTGAAGGACCTTACGATCGGCTGGTCATCACCGGCGCGATACTCATTGACGGCACCGGCGCCCCGCCCCGCGGCCCGGTGAATATCGTCATTGAGGACGACCGCATCGTGTCGATTGCCGGGGCGGGTACCGGCTCGGGTCTGCCCGACGCGGTTTCCACCGCGGGAGATACCCGGGTGATCGACGCCGCCGGCCAGTACGTGCTGCCGGGTTTTATCGACGCTCACGTGCATTTCGGGACACCAACGCACGCGGTGGGCGGCGCTCTGACAAACCCCGAGTACGTCAGCAAACTGTTGCTTGGCCACGGCGTCACCACGGTCCGGGATGCAGGCGCGCTGATGGGGCTGCGCTGGACGCTCGCGCAGAAAGCCAGAAGTGACGCGGGGGAGATTGCAGCACCGCGGATGCAGGTGTACGCCATGCTGCCGGAAACCACCGCCTCACCCGAGGCGGCACGCCACTGGATCAGCAGTGTGCACAAGGCCGGTGCTGACGGCATCAAACTGATCGGCGCAGCGCCCGAGGTGATTGAGGCGGCCATAGACCAGGCCGGGGAACTCGGCATGCGAACGGCCTACCACCATTCGCAGATCTCCGTGGCACGTGCCGACGCCCTGGACAGCGCGCGCCTGGGGCTGACCAGCATTGAACACTGGTATGGGCTGCCCGAGGCGATGTTCACCGACCGGACCACGCAGGACTTCCCTGCCGACTACAACTACGGCGACGAGCAGTCGCGCTTTCGCGCTGCCGGCGATCTGTGGCAGCAGACGGCGGCGCCGGGTTCAGCGCGGTGGCTAGACACGATTGACGCCCTGATAGCGCACGACACCAGCCTGGTACCGACCTTCAGCGTGTATGAGGCCAACCGTGACCTGATGCGCGCCCGCAACAAGGACTGGCACGCCGATTACACGATGCCCTACATGCAGCGCGCCTTCAGTCCCAACACCCTCGCCCACGGTTCGTACCACTTTGACTGGGGCACCGAGGACGAGACGGCCTGGAAGCACAACTTTGCCCTGTGGATGCGATTTGTCCGCGACTTCAAGAATGCCGGTGGGCGTGTCGCCGCCGGAGCGGATTCGGGCTTTATCTACTCGGTCTACGGCTTTGGGTATATCCGGGAGCTGGAAATGCTGCGAGAGGCGGGCTTCCTGCCTCTCGAGGTGATTTCCGCCGCCACGCTGAACGGCGCGGAACTGCTGGGTCTTGCCGATGACACGGGCAGCGTCGAGGTCGGCAAGAAGGCCGACCTGATCATCACCCGCGGCAATCCCCTGAAGAACCTCAAGACTCTGTACGGCACGGGGCACTACCGTCTGAACGCGGACACGGCGCGTCCCGAATACGCCACCAGCCTTCGCTACACGGTAAAGGACGGCATCGTATTCGACAGCCAGTCACTGCTGCGCGACGTGCGCGCGCTCGTGGCAGCCGCCAAAGACCGCGAGTCCTGAGGGGCTAGTGGGCCACTAGACGGCTGTCTGTCAAATCGCGCCGGAACACGCCCGGCATCAACCGACTCAATAAGAAAAGGACCTACCATGACTCTGCCAACACGCACCGGAATTGCCGTTGCCCTTCTCTCCACCGCCTCTGTCAGCCTGGCGACACAGGCGCAGCCCATGCTGGAGGAGGTCATTGTCTCAGCGCAAAAGCGCGACCAGAGCGCACAGGATGTGCCGATCGCGCTGTCGGCCTTTACCGCTGACGCGATTGAGCAGATCGGCTCGCCGGATTTCGAGGGCCTGCAGTTCTTTACCCCGGGACTGAGCGTCTCCGGCGCATCGGGCGCCTTCGTTTCCCCCTATATCCGCGGCATCGGGACCAACCAGACCAGCGTCGGTACGGACCCGAGCATCGGCGTGTATCAGGACGGCATCTATCTGGCGCGCAAGAGCGGAGCGCTGAGTGATCTGCTGGATGTCCAGCGGGTCGAGATTCTCAAAGGACCCCAGGGCACCCTGTTCGGCCGCAATGCCGTCGGTGGTGCAATCAGCATCACCACGGCCAGGCCGGTAGACGCCGTTGAAGCCGAGGTAGGCCTCGGGCTGGGTAACTACGGTGCGCAGATGGCGCGGGGCATGCTGAATGCGCCCATCACGGACAACGTCTATGTGCGGGCGACGCTGCAGACGCGCCAGCGCGACGGCTGGCAGGAAAACGTGATCAACGGTATTGATGGCGACAACCGCGACAGGACAACAGGACGAGTCAAGCTGCTCTGGGACGCGTCAGAGACGGTCGCCGTGGAAGTTGGCGGGCAGTGGAACGAGACCGATGAAATCGCGCGCTTTGGTGAAAGCATCGACGCAGGGCTGCCGGTCAGTGAACTGACCCGGGACCGCAGCGACAGGAAAGCGGTGAACGGTAACATCAATGTTCTGGGTGATCCTGCCGGGTCTGCGGAGCCCACTCTCCCCCTGTTTGACCGGAGCATGGAGCTGTACTGGCTGTCCGCAACCTGGGACCTGACCCCATCGCTGACCCTGACCTCGCTCAGTTCCTACCTGGAGTACGAGACCTCTGCCGCACGCGACTACGACGGCACCGAGTTCTATATCGGCAATAATCTCTACAACACCGCCATGAACAAAACCCTCAGCCAGGAATTTCGTCTGAGCGGCACGCACGAAACACTCGACTGGTTTATCGGCGCGAGCTACCTGCAGGAAAGCTACGACATGGACTTTGCCATTGGCTTTGCTGATTTTCTCGGCCTGAACGGCGGACTGCCGTTCGAGGAGGACAGTGCGGTGGCGAGCGACACCGACAGCTACGCCGTCTACGGCGATGCGACCTGGCGCTTCACCGAACGCTGGAGCCTCACCTTCGGCGCGCGCTACTCCTACGACGACAAGACAATTGGCTACAACACGCCGCTGCACGACAACGGCGCGGCAGGACTCAACGGCCTGGGCCTCGTGCTGGCCTCCTCGGCCCAGTTCGTGAACGCGCAAGGCGTGCCCGACCCGGCAGCCGCAGAACGCTCAGAGAGCTGGTCGGACTTTTCACCCCGGGTGGTTGTGGACTACCGCGTCAACGACGATGTCATGCTGTATGCCGGCGTTACCCGGGGCTACAAGTCCGGTGGCTTCAACACCTACCCCACCGCCGACCAGACACCCGGACCCACCTTCCTGCAGGTCGTGCCGGAGGCCACCCGTCCGGTCGACCCCGAAACCACGCTGAACTACGAGGCGGGTATCAAGTCGCAGTTTCTCAACGACCGCCTGCTGCTCAACGCCTCAGTGTATGCGGTGGACTACGAGGACCTTCAGGTACAGGTGATAGAGAATCAGGTGGTGGCCCTGGCCAACGCGGGCGAGGCCTCATCCAACGGCCTTGAGTTCGAAATGAAATTCCGCCTTTCCCAGTACCTGACGCTGTTCGCCAATGGTGCCTGGATGGACACCGAGTACGACAGATTTTTCCGCTCAGGCGTCGATTACTCCGGGACACCGCTGCGCTTCTCGCCGGACTTCTCCGGCACCCTGGGTGCCGATGGAGCCGTGCAGTTCGCCGACGGCAGCGAGCTGCGCGGATTCATAAGCATCGGCTACAAGGATGAACACAACCTGGATGAGAACTTTGCCATCGACAGCTACACCGTCGTCAACGCCCGGCTGACCTACCGGTCCGCCAGCGACGCCTGGCAGGTTGCCCTGTTCGGCACCAATCTCGGCGATGAGGATTTCCTCGTCGACTACACCGAGCAGACCAGCGCCTTCGGCTTCACCAGCGCAATACGCAATGAACCAAGAATGTACGGCGCTGAGCTTACCTACCGTTTCTAAGGGATCACGCGGCGCAGGAGATGCATGGCATGCCGGTCACTTTTCGAATGCGGGCGACACCAATCCTGGGCATAGGGGCTTTCCTGCTGCTGTGGACAGTGAGTCTCTTTTCAGGACTGCCTGCCAATGCAGACGCTGAAGATCCGGTGATCGTCGTTCTGGAGACGGCGCTGGGAACTATCCACATCGAAGTCCTGGTCGACAAGGCCCCGGAGACCGCGACCTATTTCCTGCGACTGGTGGATGGGGGGCACTACGCGGGCGCAACGTTTTATCGCTCCGGAGCGCTGGACGGCAAGGAAACACCGCAGGTTATTCAGGGCGGACTGCTGCATTCCTGGCTTCAGGGGGACGCAGGCCGCGAACCACCTACGGGTGTCCCGACGCTCCCGTTCACTGAAAATACCGCGCTGACGGGCATTCCACACCACACCGGCACTGTCTCGATGGCCAGGGACCTGCTGCAGACTGGCGATGTGATTCCCGAGTTTTTCATCTGCCTGCGAGACGCGCCCAACCTTGACCATGGACAGAGCCAGCGACCGGATGCCAATGGTTTCCCTGCCTTTGGCCGGGTTGTGCACGGCATGGAGACGCTAAGGGATATTGCCGCCGGGGAAACGCGCGGCAGGACGCACATCAGCCTGCTGCAGAACCAGATACTGAGCGCGCCGGTTGGAATCATTCGCGCGTATCGCGCAGACCACCTCCCGTGATGTAATCGCTGGGTCGACTCCCTCCCTCGTCTTACTGGGACAGACACTGTCGGAAGACCGGTGCCCGCTCAGGTAACCGGACCTGAGTCCGATTCAGGCTCACAGACATCCCCGATCGGCGCCACTGGCGCAGAGCAATGCTCTGCGCGGCCCCTTCCATTGCTTTGGGCTTGTCGACTCGGGTTTTGCGGATAAAATCGCTGGCGCGTATGCTGTCAAGATTGCGGCGTGTTGCGGCGACAATATCCAGAAGCGGACAAGAAGAATGCCAGTCTCCGGTAACGCTGACCCTGACAATGTCTTCGCCCTGGCGCTTGATCTTGCGCCGACACCCATTCTCGTGGTGAATCAGGCAGGCCGCATCGTCATCGTGAACCAGCAAAGCGAGACGCTCTTCGGCTACGCCCGCGAGGAACTCCTCGAGCAACCCATAGAAATGCTCGTACCTGAGAGATTTCGTGACTCTCACCCGCAACACCGAAGCCATTTTCTGGGGTCCCCGGAAACCAGACCCATGGGCAGCGGGCGCGATCTGTTTGTCCTTCGCAAGGATGGCAGGGAGGTGCCCGTGGAGATCGGACTCAATCCCGTCCCCACTGCCGATGGCATGCTGATCATCACCTCAATACTGGATCTCAGTGAACGGCGCCACGCCGAGGCTCGCTTCCGGGCGGCAGTGGACTCGTCGCCAAGCGGCATGCTGATGGTAGACACCGAGGGCATGATCGTGATGGCCAACCGGGAGGCCGAAAGGACCTTCGCTTACGCCGACGGTGAAATTGTGGGAAGGTCCATCGATGAGTTTGTCCCTCGGCGGTTTTCGGAGAACCATCACGAACACCGGCAGGATTATCTGCACAGGCCAGAAGCCCGCCCCATGGGCACCGGGCGGGAACTCTACGGCGTGCGCAGCGATGGTGTGGAAATCCCGGTGGAGGTGGGACTCACGCCCATTACCACCGATGAGGGAACTTTCGTCCTTGCATCGGTGGTGGATATTTCCCTGCGCCGCAGGATGGAGGAACAGCTTCGCGAAGCCCAGCGACTGGAAACCGTTGGCGCCGTTGCCAGCGGCGTCGCCCATGACTTCAACAATCTGCTTCTTGCTATTCTGGGGTATTCCGAAATAATCCTGGAGGATACGTCTCTCAGGTCCGAGCATCGCGATGACATCCGCCACATCATCCGAGCGGCAGAGCGAGGCCGTCAGGTAGTGGGCCGGATGCTGACTGTCGCCCGTCAACAACAATTGGAGGCAAGTGCCACCAACCTTCAGGGACCGGTTGGTGAAGCCCTGGAACTCCTGCAGGCCTCCGTGTTGAAATCTGTAGACGTCAGAATTCACCTCGATGACGCCACCCCCGCCGTTTTCTGCGACAGCACGCAGATCCATCAGATCATGATGAACCTCGGTTCCAACGCGGCTCATGCCATGCCTGGCGCGGAGGGTGTGATGGATATCAGTCTTGTTCCCTTTCGCGCCGACGACGACGCTGTCGTCGCACATCCGGGACTGAAGCCCGGGCTATATGCCCGGCTGACGGTTACCGATAACGGTGTCGGCATACCCGCGGACATGCGGGAAGCTGTATTCGATCCCTTCGTCACCACGCGGGCCGTGGGAGGAGGCACCGGCCTGGGGTTGTGGATGATTCGGGCAACGGTCCAGAGTGCCCGCGGCATTATCGAACTCAGGAGTCATGAAGGACATGGCACGACGTTTGACATCTTTCTGCCAGCCGCGGACGTGGCCTGCACAGACAGTGTCGAGCCGCGGGTCGAGGTCAATACGGATAACCGGGGGAAAATCGTCCTGGTGGACGACGAGCCAACGCTGGTTGAACTCGGTAGAAGGCGACTGGAGTCGGCGGGTTTCCAGGTAACGAGCTTCACGTCGAGCGTGAGGGCGCTCGAAGAAATAAAATCAGATCCGGGAAGCATCGACCTGCTGGTGACGGATAACACGATGCCCCGACTTTCCGGTATCGACCTCGCTCAGGAGGTCACACGTTTCCGACCCGACATACCGGTGCTGATGGTTTCCGGACTTGCCAATGTCCGCAAAGACGAGCTGCCACAATGCATTACCCGCGTGCTGCAGAAGCCCCATACCTCGATGGAACTGATTGTCGCCGTCCGTGAGCTGCTGGAGCCTCCTGAACTGCCGGATGGCGAGATGGATGTGTCCTGATGGTGATCGGCCATCACTCCTGATCGGATCTGACGACCAACGGCCCGACCTCCCCGTCCCGCATTGCCTGACGTAGTGACGCGACGTCTTCGCGTTTTACCGTTTCCCAGGTCTGCTGCACCTCACGCCATTCCTGATGCAGCTTGTCGAAGACCTCGACGTACTGATCCGCCGGCCTGAAGTCCGCAATGGCAACGGTCGATGCCAGGTAATCGAGTTTTTCCAGAAGCATGCCGGGAAGGCGAATTGCGTCCTGACCCTTGCCCGTGTGCTTGAGCTGCAGCATCCGGTTCTCGATCTCAGTCACGGCGTCATCCACTGTCTTCACGTCCTCGAGCATGTCATCGCCCACCAGCGGCATCAGGTCGCGCAGCTGCCGGCGCAGGCTTTCCGCTTCGTTGACCGCAACAGAGATCTCTTCAAAGTCAGCCCGGATCCGGTCCAGCAGGGCCTTCTGTTGCTGAATATCCTCAAGGCTGCCTTCTGTATTGGGATCTTTCAGCAGTTCGAACGTTTGCGTCTGCTCGACATCGCCGGCCTTCAGGGTCACGGAATACACCCCGGGGCTCGCCATCAATGACAGGGGCTTCACCAGCGACTCACGCGTGCCATCTTCCTTCATGGGGTACCAGTCGGCGTAGATCGGTTTGGTCCGAAGAATCATTTCCGAAGTCGGATCTTCCTTGAAATCCCACCACACGCGATTCATGCCCGCTTCACCCTTGTGCTCGATAGTGCGCACGGTCTCACCCTGCTCGTTGGTGATGACCAGAGACACACCCTCCTCCCTGTCCTCTGACTGCCAGTAATGCAGCGAGGTGCCCTTTGGCGGGTCATCGCCGAACGACGCCTCCTTGAAGAACTGCATCACCATCGATACCGGCTGCAGACGATAGGCGTCCTTGGGATCGAACAGGTGCAGCGGGGATGAGGCGACGTCGTCGCTGAACTGCTGCAGGGGCGTCAGGTCATCGAGAATCCAGATCCCGCGGCCGTAGGTGCCGACCACCAGGTCGTTGAAGTGCTCCGGAATGTCCATCCAGTACATGGGGCTTGAGGGGAGGTTGGTCATGAGTGACTGCCAGCTTCCGCCCGCATCCAGGGAAAAGTACAGCGCGTTTTCCGTGCCCAGGTAAAGGAGTTCCGGGTTGATCGGGTCTTCCTTGATCATCCGGGCGTAGCTCAGGGGACTGTCCTCGATTCCCGCCGTGATCTTCTGCCACGACTTGCCGTAATTGCGGGTCCGGTAAACGTAGGGAGCGAAGTCGCCCATCTCATGCGCGTCTACGGTGATATAGGCGGTTCCCTCGTCATGCCCGGAGGCCTCGATGTTGCGCACAGCACCGTAGGAAGGCATATCAGGAATATTGTCCGTGAGATTGATCCAGCTGGACCCGTTGTCCTGGCTTATATGGACCAGGCCGTCATTGGTGCCCGCCCACAGCAGGCCCTGTTTCAGTGGCGACTCATCCAGCGCATAGACCACGTTGGCATATTCGACACCAATGTTGTCGCCGGTGAGCCCCCCGGAAAACTGTTGCTTGCTGTCGTCGTCGAGACTCAGGTCAGGGCTGACAATCTCCCAGGACTGACCGCCGTTGGTCGTGCGATGCACATACTGGCTGGCCACATACACCGTGTCGCTGTCGTGCGGGGAAATCAGCAGCGGAAAGGTCCACTGAAAGCGATACTTCACGTCCGCGGCCGGTGTTCCCGCCGTCAGCTCAGGCCAGACCTCGACCTGGCGGAACTGCCCGGTGCGCTCGTCATAGCGCACGACCACGCCGCCCAGCGCGCCATAACCCGAGGCGCTGGACCAGACGATATTGGGGTCCGTCGGGTCCGGTGTGGCAAACCCGCTCTCGCCCCCTCCCACATCATGCCAGAGACCGGTGCCGATAAACGCACCGAAGAAGCTGCTCGAGCGGCTCCTGCTGGGCCCCTTCATCGACGGTCCGTCCTGTCGGTTGGTCAGGACGTTGTACGGCACTTCCGTGTCTGTCGTGACATGATAGAGCTGCGCCACCGGCAGCTGCACGCGATGCCACGACTTTCCCCGATTCTGGCTGATGGCGAGCCCACCGTCACCGACCACGATCTGCCGGTCGCCGTTCGTGGGGTCGATCCACATTTCATGGTGATCCCAGTTTGGCGCCTCGCCAGGTGCGGCATTGGTCGTCGTCCTGCCGCCGTCGATGCTGGTGGTATAGGCCGCAGAAAAGAAGTAGGTCTCGTTGGCGTTGTCCGGAGAGGCCGCGAGGCGCGTGTAGTATGCCCCGCGCCCGGTCAGGTCCCGGTCCGAATTGATCAGGTCGAAGGTGGCGCCACGATCCTCCGAGCGCCACAGTTCACCCGTGTTCGTGGGTTCGCCATTGAGCGGTATGCCGTCGCCCGTCTCTATCAGGGCGTAGAGCCGGCCGCGCTGCGCCGGGGTCATGGCCAGCGCAATCTTTCCGACCTCGCCCTCGGGCAGCCCCTTGCCTTCGAGCTTTGTCCAGGTAGCACCGGCATCCAGCGATTTGTAGATGCCCCCACCCGGACCACCGCTGGTTCTCGTCCAGGGTCGCAGTTCCAGCGACCACATACCGGCGAACAGGATACGGGGATTGAAGGGATCCATGACGAGATCCGAGGCACCGGTCTCCTCGTCGACGTGCAGCACCTGCGTCCAGGTGCTCCCGCCGTCAGTGGTTTTGTAGATACCGCGCTCCTGCTGCGGCGTGTACCCGTGACCCAGAGCCGCCACGTAGGCCGTATCGGGATCGTCTGGATGCACCACAATCCGGCTTATGCGGCCGGTTTTCTCAAGACCGACGTGGGTCCAGTGCGCTCCGCCATCCGTGGATCGCCAGACGCCGTTGCCGATGGACACGTTGGAGCGGATGAAGGACTCACCGGTCCCCGCGTAAACGACCTCAGGATCACTGGGCGCCAGCGCCAGGGCCCCGATGGAATGCACACGCTGTTCATCGAACACCGGTTGCCAGTTCAAACCGCCGTCGGTGGTCTTCCAGACTCCTCCGGACGCGGCACCCACGTAATAGATCATGGGGTCGCCGGGGATGCCGGTCGCGGCGATAAGCCGGTTACCGACCGGGCCGATGTGGCGGAATGTCAGCTGCTCCATCTGTTCGGTGGTCAGCGGCTGGGCGCTCGCGGCACAACAGAAAAACAACGCGAGGACTGAGAAAATACGGGCCAGGGAAGTGCGCATGGGTCGTCCTTGATTGGCGTTAGGCGAGCTACCAAAAAAACATAGCACAGGATGTGCAGGTTCGCCTACATTCAGAACGCAGTGCAACGTCCGGCCATGAGTACGCGGGGATGACACGAACGTCATGATGCGAACCATGTGTGCAGGGCCAGGGTTTCGTGAGACAAGCCAGCAGAGCTGGCGTGTTGTTCACTTCACTTCGACGTGAAAGTAGGCAGGGTCGCGTTCGCGGATCAGCTCAATCTGACTGAAGTAGGAGCGGGATTCTCCCGCACTCAATCCATCATCCGTCCTTTCCAGGGTTATATCGGTACTGGCAAGTCTGGCCATTCCCAGCTGAATGCCCAGAGCGTCAAACAGATAGATGACAACATCCGGCGTGATCCTGCGCTCACCATCATTTTTCAGAACCGCAAGGTACTCGAACTTCTTATCCGTCTCGGTACCTGTCTGCGTGAACCTGATGTTCTTCAGGTAACCCTGGCCAATGGGCATCGTAGCGTCGAATGTCATGGGATTGAGATCGGGAATCCGATTCTTTACCAGGCTCGCCTTTTCTTCCCGCAGGGTCAGCACTTCCTGTTCCAACGCAGCGACCCGGGAACGCAGATGTTCCGCGCTTGCGACCTCGCGCCGATCCGGAATTTGGCGGCTGAAAAACTCTTCCCTGGTTGAGGAGAGTTTGAAGGCGGTCACCATCCATCCTATAGCGGTCACTATCAGCAGAAAGCCGAGCACCAGGGAAACGAGCATATACTTCATCGCCCGCTGATGATTGCGGCTGTAGCGTCGACGCGATTGGTTTTCCACTACGAGCTCCCGGATCAGCTTGCTGCCATTCTTCGAGTAATGGGTTTTGCGAACCTGCGCTCAGTGGGTCGAGCGTTTGTGATTCTGCACCTCAGCCGTTGGCCGGCCATCATAGTTAAATCACCGTCGTTGGTGCAAACCACGTAGCGGCGATACTCAACATCGCCTCGTTTACCCGGTGCTCGACGAGGAACGTCTGGTTAACGTTCTCCGTCTCTGGAGCCATTACGGGTAGCGGGCCATCCCCTAGTGGGCCAGCAGACTCTGCAACGGATCTACAGGTCTACGATCACGCCAATGGCAAAGCCGCTGAATTCGAGCTTTCCGTCAACCCGGTCAAAGTCATCGAGGTCGTTCGTCACGTGCCGATAGCCTGCGCGAAACAGCACGTCCAGCAGTGGCGCGTCGATCTTGAAATCCACGCCTCCCTCGATATCCAGGGTCCTGCTGCCCTCCCAATGAGTGCCGGTGCCCTCTGCGTACAGGCCGAAGCCGGTTCCGCTGCCAGTCACGGGCATGCGGAGCGTGCCGTACGCCTGCGGCAGCCAGCCTGAGAACGTGTCGTCAAATCCGATGCGCCCGTTGCGAAAGTGCGTGGCGGCCACCCCCAGATCCAGATCGATGGCGTCGTTGTCGAAGATCTCGTAGTACAGGATGGCGTCAACCGTGGTGAGGTCGATCCCACCTTCCCGCTCCCCGGAATAGTCCCAGACACGCAGCCTGGCGTTCGGAACGAACGGTACTGGATGTTCAAGAGCGGCAAAGGCACTGAAAACCTGCTCGGAGTCACCGCTGTTGCGCGGACCCTCGGCGCCCGGCCACCAGCTGCTGATGCCTCCTTTCACGGCCAGGGCGTCGGCACTGGTGTTCAGCGATAGCAATAGCATGATGGCTGAGATAGCGAGGCGGCAGTACATACTGTGAAATCCTGATTATCGAGACGGCAGCTTAACTCGCTCAACAGATCGACACCACGCTTCGACTGACCGCTCGCAGTATCGGTCGTGCCTCTGCGCAGGCATCAGGGTATCCTGCGCCATTGACGGTACCGGCTTTACGCGGCTCCTGGATAACTCAGTCAATCCATCTATCGGGCAACCTTATGTGTGGCCGCTTCAACATGACAGACATGCCCGGTCTCCAGAACTTGCTGGACGAACTCGCTATCGATCTTCAGCTGCCGGGACCACGGTACAACATCGCCCCGACGGAAGACGTCCTGCTGCTGCGCGATGGACAGGGAAACCCCGCCCGCTGGTGGCTCGTTCCCTCCTGGGCCAAAGAGGTCAGCACCCGATACAGCATGTTCAACGCGCGGGCGGAGTCACTGACCCGCAGTCCGGCATTCCGCGAACCGTTCCGCACGCAAAGAGGCGTTGTGCCGATGTCCAGCTTCATCGAATGGCGGAAGGAGCGGGGTCAAAAACAACCCTGGCTCATCACCAACGAAGATCGCACACTTACCGTCGCGGCGCTCTGGGATGTCTGGGAGGGCGGCAGTTCGCCGCTGCTGTCCTGCACCCTGGTAACAACGGAGGCGGCGGAGTCCTTCAAGCCCTGGCACAACCGAATGCCGCTCATGCTGACCAGGGAAGAATGCCGTCTCTGGCTGGATAATCGCGAGACCATCGATCCGGAAGACCGCATGCTGGCACCGGTACTCAAAGAAAACTTGCGGCTATACCCAATCAGCCGTGGCGTAGGAAACGCCTCCAATAAGGACCCGGAGCTTTTCGAACCCAGTGGAGAGAGCGTCGTTCTGCCGGCGGGCCGCTAGTACCGGCTGCCAAAGCGTCGTTATCCGATCAGGAGTCGCGACGCCGGGCCGAGAACATAACACGCTCCGGCGCCGCGTCACTATCCACCTCGCGCCAGATAACGCCGGACAGCACCTCGCCCTGCCGGCGCGCGGTGCCACGCAGGTCTCGCCCCTCGACGTCCTTGCCCGTCCAGGTGAACTGGCGGCCGCGAAGCTTACCAAGACCACTCGCCATAACCTTACCATCGCTGCGCAGCGTGACCTCAATCTCCTGAAAACGCTGCTTGATATGCAGCACGTCACCCGACGACTCAAGCTGCCAATGCCCCTCGATCCGGTCCGGAACAATCCACAGCAGGAGGCCACCGCTGCTGCGCCCCGACACGTGCGCATCCGGCGCCCACTCGCCCATGGTGAAGGTGTTGGAGACAATCCGGGTGCCCGGCTCCAGTTCGGACAGAAGACGTGGCCGCAGCTGCAGGTTCACGTCGGGCATCAGGTACAGCGTGACAACGCTCGCTTCCGCAATCGGGGTGGTGAAGACATCATCGACCCGGAAATGCACCCGATCGCCCAGGCCTGCCCCCGAAGCATTGTCCCTTGCCATGCTCACGAGATCAGGATCGATATCAATACCCACGGAAAGCGCGCCCTGCTCAGCGGCGGCAATCGGAATACGGCCATCGCCCGACCCCAGGTCGATGAGAAGGTCGCCCGGCCCGACAGACGCGAGATCAAGCATGCGCTGCACGTCCTCACGGGTGGTGACGACGTAGGGGGCAACGGCCTCTGTTGCAACAGCCGGTTCGACTGGCATCGTCGCCAGCAGCGCGGTGAGTGCGATCAACCGCAGCGTGTTCCGGGGCATTTCCATTATCGAGCATCTCCTGCGTTTTCTCGGTGCATAGCCCGGCAAAGCCTACCTTTTCATAAATACGGCGCTGGAAGCGCACAGCATAACGACCTTGATAAGGTCTGTCCCGCAAACCGGGCATCGATGAAGCAACAGTCTCCGCGCCGCTTCGAATACCGTGTAAGCTATTCGTCCCGCGACAGGTCGCGTGTTCCCCGGTTAACCGCTTAATGAGGTACGGCAATGGATGTAACCGCAGACTCCGGTGACTTTCTGCGTTCCGCTGGAGAAGGCGTAGGCAGTTTTCTCGCCGGGATACCTCCGGCAATAGGCAATTTCTTCGGCGGCGTCGGCACCAGCGCTGGCGTTGACGGTACTCTGGATTGGACGGCGCTGCTGTTTGGAATCGCCCTGCTATTGTCAGCAATCCAGGGACTTACGCGCGGACGCATCGTTGGCAGCGTATTGCGTGGCGTGATTGGTGTTGCCCTGATGGGCTGGGCAATGACGTGAGGTGTACGGAGGCAGGCTCATCAGCGCGTGTGTCCGGTACAACTTTCAATTAGCGGACGTGTCGCGGACAATAGTGATCAGACACCCACACACGTGCTCGCGCGCTATGGCAAGAAACGTCAAAAACCGGGTGCTGTTTCACTCACGACGTCTCAGCATCTACCTCGTCCATTACTCGGAAGGCCACCAGATAGCCCCGCATCTGGACATGGTCTCAGAGGGACGCCTCTACAAGCTCAACGTCGTCCTGGTAAAACCCAGGGCCGGCGGCGAGTTTCTCTGCGAGCGCAGTATTCTCAACGTCCTCGGGCGCGTCATTGTTTTCCGGCCGGACCTGTACAGGCATGAGGTGTCGAGGATCCGGTCCGGCAACCGCTGGCTACTGAGTTTTGCCCTGACACACTATCGCTGAACCCCCACCGCCGACGCGCAAAACGCGATGGGGCCAACGTTGCCCGCCCGCGCTTCAGTCCATCCCTGCCTGAGACCGCACATAGCGGGCGGCCGCCTCGTGGGTGCCGAACCACACATCACCTTTCGCCTGGATATGCGCTATGAGGCCTTCCAGTGCGACGATGCGAGACCGGTGACCGATGACATGCGGGTGCATGGTCAGCAGAAACATCGTTCCCTCCTCCCAGGCCTTGTCGAATTCGTCAATCCACACCTGCATGACATCCCGCGGATTCATGTAGCGGTTGCCGAGGGGATTGAGAAGCGGCGCATCGTCGAGAATCCACTCCACCGGGAGCTCCACCATGCCCGTCGGCTCACCGTCCTGCAGCAGTTCATAGGGACGGTCGTCGTGCATCAGTGAGCTCTCGTACAGGAATCCCATCCTGCGCACGATATCGAGGGTATCAGGGCTGTGATTCCAGGACGGTGCCCGGTAGCCCACCGGCCGACGGCCGCTGATCGCCTCTATCTCATCCATGGCCTGGCGCAGGAGTCTTTCTTCTGTCTCCGCGTCGAGTGCCGTGTTCCGCTCATGAATCCAGCCGTGAACGGCAATTTCATGCTGTCCGGAGGCATTGATCAGATCCGCCTGCTCAGGCGCAATCTTCAGGCTCCAGGCCGGAAAGAAGAACGTTGCGGGAATGTCATTTTCGTCCATCAGCTTGACCACTCGCGGTAGCGCCACGCGGTGGCCGTACTGTCCCTGCGATAGCGCTCCGATGCTGATCTCGCCAGTGCGCAAACCCATCACGGTTTCATTATCCACGTCATAGGAAAGCAGCACCGCCACCTTCGCACCGCCTGGCCAGCTGTCGGGATTGAGGTTTCTACCGGCGCGGACCTGATTCACCTGGCTTTTCACGTACTCGTCAGACCAGTTCCAGGGGGTTTCCGGGTTTTCGGTCTCTGCGATGGTGGCCTGACTCTGCAGAACAGCAGCAAGCAAGGCAGCGGAAAAACACAGGGCCCTGCTGAGGCCGCACTGGCGGAGGAAGGTGATAAAACCGTGAAGTAGAGCTTGCTGCATGACGTCATCCTTACAGGGTCTAAAGCACGGCGCCGGCACCGATAGCATTGTCGCTGTGCATGAGTGGTTGCTGTCCGCAACAGTAAGAATCAGGTGCCGGACAGATGCAAGCCGTTTTCGGCTGTGACCGCCGGGTCAGCCGGTATGATTCGACTCTCTTCGAATACACGGATAGACATCACGCACACGCCGCAGAGGTTCCAGGCGCACCACGGCCAGCACCAGCACCAGCCAGAAGAGACTGGCGGTCCAGGAGGAGTACCAGGCGCCCTGGGTATTCAGGGGATGCGCCAGCGCCAGCGCTGACAGAAGCCAGGGAAGTGCCTGCTCACGCTGCAACCGGGAACAGCGCCGCCAGGCGCCGCCGAGCAGGATCAGCAGCGCCGCGTGCCCGGTCAGCCCGAAGATACCGGTGTCCGCCAGCAATTCGAACAGGAGAAGGTGGGCGTGGGAGGCAAGCGCGGCGCCGTGGGCATCGGTACTGGCGAAGGGATCGCCGTCGACGGCGTAATCGGCATAAGCGTAGCGAAAACCACGCACACCGACACCGTTGACCGGGTGATCCGCCAGCATCGCCAGGGCCCCCTGCCAGATTGGCAGACGCAGACCCGTCGCGACATTGACATGCGCGTAGTCCGGCGCCTGCACCGCCGCAATCAGTGTGCCGCTGCGTTCGATGACCCGGCTGCTGTTCAGCGCCAGAGACAGCACAAGCAGCACGCACAGTCCGCCGATGACGACAACGCCAGTCAGTCGCCTCCGCAATGCCTGTCGATAAAACAGGACAAACAACGCGCACTGCAGGGCAAACGTTACCCAGGCACTGCGCTTGCCGGTCAACAGCAGCACCAGCACGGCAAGCAGGAACAGCAGCAGCGTCAGGCCGGGACTTTTTCGCCGCATGCGTCCGAGCAGGGCCGGCGGACCCAGCACCAGCAGGGCGAGTGACAGCTTCAGATTCTCACCGGCCCCGAACAGGCCGTTGAGATAGCCCCTTTCCGCGGCGTAGCCGAGCAGATTGCTGCCGCTGGCTGCCTGCAGCAGCGCGTCACCCACCCAGAGTGCGAGCACCGCAAACAGCGTCTTTTCCAGCGCATCGAACAGGCGCTGGTGATGGGGATCAGATGGCAGCACGCAAAGCAGACAGAGCACGCCGATACCTGCCAGCAGATATCGCAGACTGCCAAGCGTCGTGGTCAGTGATCGCGCCGGATTGACCGCATCCGGCAGCGACAGCCACATGGGCAGCTGATAACAGACACAGCACAGCAGGAACAGCCGGATCGCTGCGGCTTCGCGCCCGGCGGGCAGGCGGCGCTCGCGCCACACTGCCCAGAGGCCCACCAGCGCCAGCAGTGCCAGCGGTATTTCCATGGTGCGACCAAAGGGCAGCAGAAACAGCGCCGACGCGATCAGCAGCAGGCCCATGGCCTGCGCCGCATGCAGGGCACTTGCTCGCACGGCGGATGACGAGTGCAGCGATACCACGACTGACGCTCCCGGCGTAAAAGCGCGCATGATACGTGCTCTGGCAGCGCGTCCGCGCGGAAAAAATGCGTCTTGACAGCCGCGTGATGCAGCAAGCCCACCCGGGAATCTGTCGACAGACGCCTTTTTTCAAATCACTGACCTGGATCAATACCATCGCTCAGCGCTTCGCATAGTCTGCGCCGTCATCGAAAAGCGACGAAGAAGGTTTCTGCAAAGGGATATGCGATGACCAACAGCATGGAACTGGTAGCACCGGCAGGCAGCTTTCCCGCGCTGCGCAAGGCCATCGACAGCGGCGCCGATGCCGTGTACTTCGGCTTTCGCGATGCCACCAATGCGCGCAACTTCCCCGGCCTGAATTTCGACAACAACGCGGCGGTTGACGCCGTCAATTATGCGCACGCCCGCGGCCGCAAGATCATGCTGGCGCTGAACACCTATCCGCAGCCCGCAACGTGGTCCGTGTGGACGCGGGCCATCGATCAGGCCGCAGAACTCGGCGTCGATGCCCTGATTGTGGCGGACTCCGGTCTGCTGCAGTACGCCCGGGAACGGTATCCCGACCTACGCCTGCACCTGTCAGTGCAGGGCTCGGCGACCACCCATGAGGCCATTGCGTTCTACCGGGAGCAATTCGCCATTGAGCGTGTCGTGCTGCCCCGCGTGCTCTCGCTCAGTCAGGTCAGACGCATTATCGAGAACACCGACGTGGAGATTGAGACCTTCGCCTTCGGCTCGCTGTGCGTCATGGCCGAGGGGCGCTGCTACCTCTCCTCCTACGTTACCGGTGAGTCACCCAATACCTGCGGCGCCTGTTCGCCGGCGAAGGCCGTGCAGTGGCAGGAAACTCCGCAAGGTCGCGAGGTGCGGCTGAATGGCGTACTGATTGATCGCTACCAGCCCGGCGAGAGCGCCGGCTATCCGGTGCTGTGCAAGGGCCGCTTCGAAGTCAACGACGCGCTGGGCTACGCCATCGAGGAACCCACCAGTCTGTCGGTTCTCGACATCCTTCCACAGCTGCTGCGCAGTGGTGTGCGCGCTATCAAGATCGAGGGGCGTCAGCGCAGCCCGGCGTATGTCGCACAGGTCGTTACCGTCCTGCGCCAGGCGCTGGATGCCGCCCAGCGGAGTGCCGCCCAGCGGGATGCCGCCCAGCTGGATGCCGCCCAGCGGGATGCCGACAGCTACCGGGTCCGGGACGACTGGGTCACGCAACTGGATAAACTGGCCGAGGGCAGCACCCATACGCTCGGCGCACTGGATCGGAAATGGCAATGAAACTCGCGCTCGGACCCCTTCTCTATTTCTGGCCCCGGGAACAGGTAGAGGCCTTCTACCAGCAGGTTGCCGGGTGGCCGGTCGACATCGTCTACCTTGGCGAAACCGTCTGCGCAAAACGGCGTGAGCTGCGCCTGGAAGACTGGCTGCGTATTGGGCATCAGCTGCGCGACGCGGGCAAGGAGGTCATCCTCTCCACGCTGGCGCTGATCGAGGCCGACTCGGAGCTGAGTGCGCTGCGACGGATCGCCCACAACGGCGAATTCAGGGTGGAGGCCAACGACATGGCCGCGGTGCAGCAGCTCAAGGGTAGCGACTACATCGCCGGTCCGCACCTGAATATCTATAACCCCGCGTCACTGGCCCTGCATCATGGACTCGGCGCACAGCGCTGGGTGATGCCCGTCGAGCTGTCGCAGGAGACCCTGCGGGACATGCTGGCAGACAGTGCCACTCCGCCGCTCGAAACGGAGGTCATTGCCTTCGGGCGGCTGCCGCTGGCTTTCTCGGCCCGCTGCTTCACGGCCCGGGCCTGCAACCTGCCAAAGGATAACTGCCAGTGGCGCTGCGCCGACTATCCCGACGGACTGGACATGAACACCCGGGAGCGGGATCCCTTCCTGGTGATCAACGGCATCCAGACCCAGTCAGCCACAACCAGCAATCTGGTTGGCGCCCTGCCGGCACTGCGGCAACTGGGGGTTGATGTGCTGCGCCTGTCGCCACAGTCGCAGCACATGCAGGAGATCGTTGCGCTATACCATCAGGCACGAAACCAGGACCTGGATCCCCGCGACGCCGAAAGCCACATCAATGCCCTCACCTGCGGAGCGCCGGCGAATGGCTACTGGCACGGCAGTCCCGGCATGCAGTGGCTGGACCCGGTCAGCGCAGACTCCGCCACAGGCTGACCGGCACCGCACCAAGACGCTCGCCGAGCACGGCCTGGAAATGGCTGTCCCAGTCGTAGTCGAGACTATCCAGCAGGTTCTTGATATAGAGGCCGGTCTCCGTCTCCCCTTCAATTTCCAGCTGGCGGTTGAAAAACAGGGTGTCGGGATCTTCCTGCCGCGATGCCAGCTGCCAGAAATGTTCCAGCCTGCCTCGAATACAGACATCCCGGCATCTCCTGCCGGCGCTGTCGCTGCGATAGAGACGGCCACCCCTGATCGTGAAATCCAGTGCGGTGGCCGTATCGACAATGTCGATAGCCAGTCGCTTGCCGTCCAGCGCATGGAGCTCACCGACAATCGCCTGCCCCCGGAGCAGATGGTTGAACAGGCGTACCAGGACTTCCGTCGACACAGCCACCGGTGCCAGTTGGAATGCCAGTGACAGGGGCTGCAATGGGACCTGCATGACGCATTTTCCTGAAAAGAGGCAAAGCGCTACTGTAGCGCCCAGGGCGCCCGGAAGGATTGATCCCGGTCAAGGAGAGATGTGCAGGCCCGGTCTGCTTAGTGGCTCCGCAGGCCCTCCGTCTCCTCGAACGCCTCGATCGACAACAACCGGCCGCCGGCCCGCTCGAAGGTCTTGGCGTGACAGGACAGCAGCAGAATCTGAACCCGCTCTGCCGCCAGATTGAGAATATCGAACATGCGCTGCAGGCGCTGGTCATCCGAGTGAACCAGTCCGTCGTCGATGATAACCATGGCGGGCCTGCCCTGCTCCGCCATCATCTCGGCGATGGCAATACGGGTCAGGATATTGATCTGCTCCCGGGTGCCCATACTGAGCGCCGCGAAATCGGGGGTTTCCCCCGCTCCTCGATACACTGATTCCACACCCAGTGAATCGGCCAGCTGGATATCGGCTTCAGGAAAAAGCGCCTGCAGGTACGGCCGGACCTTTTCCGTGATCGGTCCCAGGAAGCGGTCCCTGGCTTCCCGTTCGGCGTCTGTCAGAACCGCATTCAGCGTGCCGAGAATGCGGGCCTCCCGGTCGAGTCGATCACGCTCCGCAACGGCCAGTTCGAGTTCGCGCGCCTTCGCCGCCGTCTTCTCGCCGATGCCCGCTGCACCATCGCGCATCAGCGTGGTTTTCAGGCTCATCTTCCGGCTTTGCAGGTCGTTAATGCCGTGCCGATAGGATTCCAGGGACTGCTGCAGCCGCACGAGGCGCGCCCGGGACAGCTCAACGCTGTCTCCCCCTGCCTTTTGCCTGAGCGCCCTGATGACGGCCTTCTGTTGTTCGACCGCGTCGCTGGCTGCCGCCAAGCGTTCCTGCAGCGTGTGTTCTGCCGGCATATTGCCCAGCGCCTCCTGCCGCGCTGCCAGCTGCGCCGCGCCGGCCGAGAGCGCGCTTTCCGGGGCGCGCAGGGTGTCACGATGCTCGTCCAGCGCGGCTCGGCATTGCGTAGCCGCCTGTGTCGCCTGCCCGGCTTCGTGGGCGGCGGCTTCGGCGGCGTTGGCCGCTTCCTCTCGCGCAGCGCGCGCAGCTTCCAGCGTCGGCAATGCAGCCAGATTCAGACCCGCAGCCTCCAGCTGCTCAAGCTCCGCCCGGGCACGCTCCCGTCTTTCCCGCACGCCCGCCAGGCCGCCGTCATTCTCGGGGGCGATGCGCTCGAGGCTGGCCCTGGCCTCGGTGAGATCGCGCTCAGCCGCCTCCCGGTTGCGCAGCAGCTGGCGGGCCGCGGGAATATCCGCCGCATCGATAGCGGCCAGAGCCGCGGAGAGCGCCTGCTCTGCACGCTGCAGGTTCTCCTGCATCACGGCTGCGTCCGCCACCTGAGGGCGGATGCCGATGACGCCAATGCCCTCGATCCTGACCTCGGTGGGATCCATCAGCGCCAGTGTCTCGCCAGGCGGCGGCATGACTCCCTGCGACAGCGTCACGCGCGTCGAGGCGGCGTCCTCCAGGGCAAACTCCACCAGCGTGGCCACGGCGGTCATCGCGGCCTGCGCGGCGCGCACCTCATCCATAAGGTCATCAAGGGCCGCGACCGCCTCCGGCGTTGCCTTGCTGGCATTGACCCGGGCCTCGAGCACCACAATGGCCGCTGTCGCGGACTCTGCGTCTGCGACGGCCCTGCTCAATGTCGCCAGCTCCCCGCTGCGCTGGGCACCAGTCAGCCTATTCGTCGCCTGCCTGAGCGCGCTGTCAGCCTCAGCCCTTGCCCTGTCTGCGCGGCGCTGCGCCGCGCGCGCGTCCTGCCAGAGCGATTCCAGCCGAGCCTCCTCCTCCCGGGCGTTGGCCACAGTCTTCTCGGCCGCTTCAACATCCTTTACCAGCGCATCAATGGCGGCTGCCAGCTGCTCGCGCGCAAGTTTTGCCTGCAGCGCATCCCGGCGTTGTTGTTCAAGACGCTCGGCGTCGGATTCGGCGGCACCGATTTCGGCTTCCAGCGTAAGCAGTTCCTCCACACGATCATTCGCGGCCTGAATGTCGCGCTTGAGCTCCGCCTCGGTGCTGGACCCCTCCTTCTCGTTGAGCGCGGCGCAGACGTCCTCATAGGCCTGCAGATCGCTTTCCGTGCGCGCGAACGCCGCCTTCAGCTCCCCCAGCTCACCGTCAAGCTTACCCACGCGTTCGATGGCTTTTTTGTAGCGATCCTTCGGCTGCCCCTTGGACTCTGTGACCAATTGCTGCAGGTCACCCCGGATCTTGAGGGGCAGTCGCCGTCCCTGCTCACCGCCCAGCAGATTGCCCACGGTGTCCTCAAGCGCCCCCATCACCGTTCGCTGCGCCCCATCCGGCGCCGAGATCGGGTCTGCACCGTCACCCTGGTTGAGCCAGAGCAGTGACCAGAGCCCCATGGTATCTGCAGTGCCCGTGCCGCGGCCCGGAAAGGTAAATCCCAGCAGTTCCGCGACGAAAGCCTCGGCGCCCTCTCCCTGAAGCTCGGCACCGTCGGGCTTTACCAGCTTCACCTGACTGCCCCGCTTGAAGCGCTTGCGCAGTGTGTAGGGCTGCCCGTCGATCTCAAACTCCACCTCGACCACGGGGGAGTTCGGGGCGGCGTGGTTCAACAGGGCATCGACATCCCTGCCGGTGGTGCTGTGCCGGGTGAACAGCGCCAGCTGCAGCGCGCCGACCAGGGTGCTTTTCCCCGCCTCATTCGGCGCCGACAGCACGTTGAGTCCGTCACCCAGCCCCTCGATGCCGGCAGGCTTGGTGAATTTGCGCCACTGGTTGACGCGTATCGCGCGAATCTTCATGCGTCGGTTCCACCCAGGGCGCGATACTCGACATAGAGACGCTGCAGCGCCAGCGCCGCCAGCTCCCGCTCGTCATTCTCCGCATCCCGGGCCATCGCCATCAGCCGGTCCGCGGCGAGCCGTATATAGCCGCCGGGACCGAACTGGGCCAGATCCTCCTCGCTGGGCATGGGAAGAATGCGGTTGTCGATCCGCAGCTGCGCGAGCGCCGCATCCACCGAGCCATGGACCAGCGAGTCGAAGTACTGCGAATCCTCCAGGGACAGCGTCCCCGAAACCCCCAGGCGTACCAGGTGGTTGGACAGTGGCGCGGGGGCCAGCGCGCGCAATCGCTGCGCGAGTGCATCTATGTCGCTGCGGCCGCTCAGCGTGACCTCTTCCCGGTGCCAGTGATAGCTGCCGGTGGGCACCTTTTCCACGGTGGGGATGGCGTCCGGTCGATCAAGGGTGACAATCAGCGCATTGCCGCCGTCGAGGACATCGTAAGCGTCGGTCTCGTGGGTGCCGCTGTACCAGACGCGCTCACTGATCTTCTGCGTGCCGTGCCAGTCTCCCAGCGCCAGATAACCCAGCGCCGCGAGCTGCGGCCGTCCGGGATCAATGAAGTTGGCCGCCTGGCTCTCATCGGAACCGAAACTGCGGATGGAGCCATGCGCCAGCCCGATCCGGTAATAGCCTTCCGGCGTTGCGGCGTCATTCATCCAGGCCGTGAGATCCTCGAGACTGCGGAAGTGCTTGAGGGGCGCCGGCAGGATGGCGAGTCTGTCTGCCTCGTGGAGGTAGGGCCCGGCGTCGGCATGGATCACGATATTGCCGGGAAGCCCGGTGCGCGCCAGACGGTCCCAGATGCCAAAGGGCTGGTCAGGGTCGTGATTGCCCGGCAGTAAGTGCCATATGACGTCGCCAAACGCGCGCATCCGCTCAATGGGCTGCAGCAGCAGGCGCTGGGTGACATCCTGGGTGTCGTAGACATCGCCCGCGACCAGAACATGCCGGACGCCGCGCTCTCCGGCCAGGCTGCCGATGCGATCAATAGCGTCGAGCCGCGCCCGCTGCAGGAGCCCCAGGGTCTGTTCGTCGACAAAGCCGAAAACCTTGCCGATCTGCCAATCCGACGTATGGATGAATGTCAATGCCATCAGGGGTGCCTCCCCCAGGCCGATGCGGGCGACCAGGTCATGTCGAGCGAGAATACCCACTGGTCGTCGCGATCGCCGAAGAAGACCGTGGGCACCTCACCGCCGAAGGGTTTCCCCGGGCCGCTGTAATCATCGCGACGCAGCTCCGCGCGCAGGCGCAGTGAGGGAGCGGGCCACCAGGCGAGGTTTGCCGTCGCACCGCGGTAGATGCCCTCGGGCAGCAAGGCATGAGCCCCCTTTTCGTCGCGGAACCATTCAAGACGCAGCGCCGCTTCAAGCCGCGGACCCAGGCGGTGGTGGAAGTTCGCACTGGCACCGTACCAGGCGCTGTCCTCGGTGATGAGAAACCCTGGCGGATTATTGCTGTCGGCAACAATGTCTCCGCCCTCCTGGTGTCCGTAAACGGCATTCACGGTCCAGCGACGATCACCGTCCAGGCGGTGGCTGAGGGTGATTGCGTGGAAGTTGCGCAGCAGCCTGGCGCCGCTGCTGCTGGCGGCATTGAAGGGACGCGTCTGCTCCGTCACCCCGTTTTCCGACTGCTCATTGCCGATCACGTTCTCGATATCCAGCCAGGACCGGAAATCGCGGCTGCGCCAGCGCAGATCGAACAGCAGGGTCTTGTCGTCGTTGTTGTCCTCAAGATTGTTCCAGCCCTGCACGACTCCCGCCCCGGCCGACCAGAGACCAGACCCGGGGGCGAGCGGCAGCCTTGCCGAGGCATAGACGCCAACGTGCTTCACCGGCTGATAGGCGAAGGCGTAGGAGTGCGTGTAAAAGGCCGTGGGCGGATCCACCGGCGCGCCGATCTCGTGTCCCACCGGCGTAAAGAAACTGCCGGCAATAATCGCCACGCCCTCACCCCAGGGCAGGTAGGCGCTGGCAAACCACTGCGGCAACAGCCAGAGCGTATCTTCGCCATCGTTGATGGGGAGGTCGTCGTCCAGTCCAAAGGTGATGGCGGCATCGGTGCCGTAGCGCAGGTTGACCTCAAAGCCCCAGTCCGCGCTTTCGGGTTTCGGGCCGGGAAAAGGGCCGATCCGCGGCTTCAGGTTAGCACGCGGCACTTTCTCCAGCAGCAGCTCCGCGCGATTCAGGTTGAAGCCTTCGTCAAAGGTGAGAAAGCCGCTGGGAAACACGTTTTGCGAGGCGCTGTCATTGGCGATGAGCCCCGCCTGCACCCGCGGCCGCAGGGTCACCGTGCCCTCACTGACGGCGTCGACCGTGAACAGACTGAGCCCTGCAAGGACCACCCATAACCGCCTTTTCTTCCGTGTGACGCCGCCACCTGCGGTCGAACTCACTGCTTCCCCCCGGATGCATCCTGCCGCGGCTGCGGCGAAGACGCGAGACTATCCGCGAAGCGCCTTGCGGATGCAACCGTCAATGCCGTTCGATTTGCCGCAATGTCGACGGCAAACGGCAGCGGCCGGTTGGCGCGAGGCTTTGCATTGAGGTGGGTTAACGTTGACGTGGGTTGGCGGGGCTGGCGGGACAGGCCGCCGGATGCCAGCAGCCCGAAGTCAGTCTGATCGGGGTCGCCGCGCGGATGCGCCGGGAGGCACACACACGCGGACAGCCCATTTGCCGGCCGTCAGCCCCCGCTGCCCTCGACATACGGGGCACCTGCCGAAACAAGCTCGCCACCGAGTTCATCCAGGGATTTCACGGCTTTTTCCAGTCGAGGCTTGATGGCACTCATTGCCTTCCTGGCAAGTTCGAGCGACGTTCTGCTCGTTTCCGTGGGACCGTACAGGGAACGGGAAATCCCCCTTTCCACCGCGAACAGCCGCTGCCCGATTGTAGTGTGGGTTTTCTCGCCCACCTCAACGCGCGCCGGGTTGCCGTTCACCTCGGCGTTCAGGGCGTGTATCTCGTCCCTGAGCGTGTGCAGCTCAAGATCCAGCCTGCCGGCATCCGCTCTCGACCGCGACAGCGCATGCTCCATGGCCTTGACCCTGGACACGGCCTTGCTCAGCTGCATGTTGATCGCGGAGGCTTCCCTCACGGCATCTTCATAGGATCGCCAGAACGCCACCACGTCCGCCTCGGACGCCCCGGGAAGTGCTCCGTCGTAAAGACGCTCGACCTCGAACTCGATCTCACCGTCCAGAAGGGTTGTCTGCCCGTCAACGCGCTTGTACAGGGACGCCGTGTATTTCCCGGGCGCCGCCATCATGGCCTTCGGGCCGTCGTCGTCGTAGCTGTCGCTCAGGCCGATAGCCTGGGGCGCCGGGTATCTCAGATCCCAGGCAATACGATGGAAGCCCTTCTCTGTCGGACCCTCAACCCGTCGAACCACGTTTCCGTCGGCATCCTTCACCAGCACGAACACACTGGGCTCTGCCTGCACGGCCTCTGCGCCAACCACGTCCCAACCGGGGAAGCCCACATCCTCGCCCGCGTCAATCAGCGGGCGCTCGGCTTCCTGCCGCGCTTCCGCATCGGTCAGCAGATCCTGCTTCAGGTGGTAGGTAAAGGTCGCCCCGAAATCCGGGTTGGGCGCCACGTAGTACGAATCGCCCTGCGAGCCTTTCATCGTGTCGAAGTTGAGGTGCGATCTGGGGATGTACCACAGCGCCTTTCGCGTGGAGTACAGCGAACCCTCTTTTTCCAGGGTCGACTCGGAGACTTCTCTCAGCACGCTGTAGTCATCGAAGATGAAGAAACCGCGACCGAAGGAAGCGCCGACCAGGTCGTTCTCACGGCGTTGAATGGCCAGGTCCCGGAAGCTGATCGTCGGAACGCCACCCTCGAGTTCGGTCCATTTACCGCCGCCATTGATCGAGAAAAAGAGTCCGAACTCGGTGGCTGCAAACAGCAGCTCCGGCTTGACATGGTCCTGCGCAAGCCGCCAGACGAGATGGTTTTCCGGCAGGTCGCCGCTGATGGATTTCCAGCTGCGGCCCCGGTCGGTGCTCTTGACGATGAAGGGCTTGTAGTCACCATACTTGTGGTTGTCCAGCGAGACATACACCGTGTCGGGATCATGCAGGTCGGCCTTGATGTCGTTGATAAAGGCCCTGGCCGGCACACCCATGCGGCTGACTTCGATCCTGCGCCAGTTCTCGCCACCATCCTCGGTAACCTGCAGAAGACCATCATCCGTGCCGGCATAGATGAGTCCCTCGACCAGGGGCGACTCGGACAGTGAGGTGATGGTGTTGTAGTTCGACATGGCCCAGACGTCCCACGGCGAATCCCAGCTCTGCCTGTTGCCCATGATGGCGATATCGAAGCGCTCTTCATCCCGGGTCAGGTCCCCCGAGATGGCCTGCCAGCTGTCACCGCGGTTATCCGACCGCCAGACACGCTGGCTCGCAAAGTACAGCCGTGATGGCTCATGGGGACTCACATGGATCGGCGCGTCCCAGTTGAAGCGTTCGTAATCCTCGCCCTCGCCCGCCTGGGGCTGTATGTCGACCACTTCACCCGTGGTCATGTCGAGCCGGGACAGATTGCCTTCCTGTCGCTCGGCGTAGACGATATCGGGATTGCCCGGCTCTGTCGCCGTGGCGTGACCATCCCAGTTCAGAACCAGTTTCCAGTCGGAATTCTGGATGCCCTGAACATTGTCCGTCCGCGACGGTCCGCCCTGGGTGCCGTTGTCCTGTGTCCCGCTGTAGATGTTGTAGAAGGGCTCGGCGTCATCGACAGAAAGCTTGTAATACTGCGTGACCGGCAGGTTGGCCATGTAGCGCCAGGTTTCCGTCAGGTCAAAGGTTTCGTAGACGCCGCCGTCCGTGCCCAGCAGGATGTAGTTGGGGTCGCTGGGCTTGAAAGCCATCGCATGGTTGTCCCCGTGGCGATACTCGCGATTCACCAGATTCCAGGTCTTGCCCCCGTCCGTGGAGTGCTTCATGGAAGCATCCATCAGGTAGAGATGGTCGAAATGGTGCGGCGAGGCATAAAGCTCCACGTAATAGTGCGGGCCGGTGCCTCCCGAAATCACCTCGGACTGCTGCTCCCAGGACTCACCGCGGTCCAGTGATTTCCACGTCCCCCCGCTTCGACGGTTGAGTTCGATAGCCGCGTAGAGAATGTCGGGATTGTGATGCGACACGGCGAGGCCGATCTTGCCCATTTTGCCTTCCGGCAGGCCATTGGTGAGCTTCGTCCAGCTGTCCCCGCCATCCTCGCTCTTGTAGATGGCGGATTTCGGACCGCCATCCATCAGTGCTGCCACCGTGCGCTGGCGCTGCCAGGTCGCGGCGTAGACTCGCTCAGGGTTTCGCGGATCAATCACGATATCGGTGACCCCGGTGAACTCCTCGTCACCCAGCGTCTTGACCCAGGTCTCGCCGCCATCGGTGGACTTGAAGAAGCCACGCTCGCCGCCGGCACTCCACAGTGGACCCTGGGCTGCCACGTACACCACGTCCGGATTCTCGGGGTGAACAATGATCTTGCCGATATGCTCGGAGCCTTTCAGCCCCATGTTTTTCCAGTTCTTGCCACCATCACTGGACTTGTAGACGCCGTCGCCAAAGCCGAAGTGACGACCGCCGCCGTGCTCTCCGGTGCCGACCCAGACGGTATTCATGTCTTCCGGATCCAGCGCGACAGCCCCGATGGAGTAGGAACCCTCGTCGTCGAAAACGGGCTCGAAGGTGGTGCCGGCATTGACGGTTTTCCAGACACCGCCTGAGCCGACCGCCACATACCACAGGCTCTCGTTCTCGGGGTGAATGGCGAGATCGGCAATGCGCCCGGACATGAACGCCGGTCCGATATTGCGCAGCTCCAGACCCTTGAAGGTCTCCTCGGACATCAGGTCCGTCGAGCCGCCCCTGCTGTTCTGCGCTGCCCCTGTCTGGACAACGCCAATCGCCAGGATCACTGCAAAAATCGTATGTAAGGTTTTTCTCATAACCATGAACCCCAAAGATCCGTTAGGTGAAAGATGGTATCTGTTATTGTAAAAATCCGGCGCCAGCCGGTCACGCAGGCTCCGAAACTCCGGCGCGACCGCAGCGATCCGGAATCTCAGTTATCGCTGATGGCCTCCAGTCCGTTTTCCGTAAGCGCGGTGTTCACCGCCGACAGGTCGCTGCTGATAACCTGCTCCAGCGTGGTCAGCTGCGCGTCCAGTTCCCCCTTGAGCAGGTCATAGACATCCAGCTGCCCCTGGGTGGGCAGGCCATCGCCGCTCTCCGCACTCTTCTGCAGGTAGGCGAGCCGGTTGTTGAGCCTGATCGGGAAATTCAGAGGATCCTGTCCGCTCACGTTCTTCACCTGATAGATGGCCTCTTCCACCGAACTCAGCTTCGCCTTGAAGTCTTCCGTGGCTTCGACCACGGGCTGCGCCGGTGAATCGCCGAGCTGTTCATCGATCTGCCCCTTCAGGTCGCGGATGCGGATGACGGCCCGGTTGGCGGCATCCACGGCATCCCTGACTTTCATTGTGAAGGCGAACTGCTGCTCGATGTGCGCATCCGGGATATCGAAGCGCGGATCGGACTTGAGCATGAAGGTCCGGGTCTGGGTATCGCCATCCACTGTCATTCTGACGGTGTATTCCCCCGGTGGTGCTATCGGACCCAGCTGTGGCCTGCCCGACCAGATGATCATGCCGTCGAAATCCGCGGCACCGGCATAGCGGTTGTTCCAGGACCACACGTTAAGCCCCTGCGCAGTCGTCGGATTGATCGGCAGGGCCCCGTACCACTGTGCGTAGGGATCGTCGATCTCTTCCGGCTCGGGCTCGGTGCCGGTCTTTTCCACGATAATGTTGCCGTCGCTATCCATAATGGCAATGCTGACTTCGTCGGCTTCTTCTGCCAGGTAATACTGAATGGAGGCTTCCTGCACCCTGCGCACGGCATACAGCGGCTCGAAAAGGTGGAACGTCTTCCCGGCCACCTCCGAGGAATACTCGCGCAGCGGCGCGATGTCGTCCAGGACATAAATGGACCGCCCGTGCGTCCCGGCCACCACGTCCTTGTCGGTTACCTGCAGGTCGGCAATCTGTGTGTCGGGCATGTTGAGCTGCAGTGAATGCCAGTTGGCCCCGTCATCGAACGACACATATACCGAGTGCTCACCGCCGGCAAACAACAGCCCCGGCTTGACGGGATCTTCCCGCACCGTGTGGATAAAGTCATCTTCACGGATACCGTCGGTAATTTTCGTCCACGACTGACCGTAGTCCGCAGTTTTCCAGATGTAGGGTTTGCGATCATCCATCTGGTAGCGCTTCACGGCGATGTATGCCGTACCGGGGTTGTGCCGCGACTCGTCGATAATGCTGACCCGCGAATGCTTCGGCAGGTCGGGCGGCGTGATGTTGTCCCAGGATTCGCCGTGATTGCGCGTGATATGCACCATGCCGTCGTCCGAGCCCGCCCAGAGCGTATTCACGTCGTGGTGCGACGGCTGCAGGGCAAAGACGGTGGCGTAGATCTCCGGCCCATTCATGTCCATGGTGATAACCCCGCCGGTCTTGCCCAGGGTTTCGGGCTCGGCGTAGGTCAGATCCGGGCTGATCTTCGACCAGCTCTGGCCCTCGTCCTCACTGACCCAGACGTGCTGCGAACTGGTGTACAGCCGGCTGGAATCCACGGGTGAGAACACGATGGGGAAAGTCCACTGCCATCTTTCCGGCAGCGCGCTCGCGGGTTCACCGGAGAAAAACCGCGGATACACCTGCACGTCGCGCAGATAGCCGGTGGAGCGGTTGAACTTCGTGAGCAGCGCGCCCTGGCTTCCCGCGTAAAACCAGTCGGGCTTGTCGGGATGCTGGGCGATATAGCCGCTCTCGCCGCCACCCACGGGATAATAGTATTCCGAGGAAGGACCCCGCGCCTGCCTGAAATCCCAGCCCTCGCTGGGAATACACATCGTGGAGTTATCCTGCTGCGCCCCGCAGACGTGATAGGGAAAATCGCTGGTGACCATGATGTGATAGAGCTGTGACGTCGGGAAATCCTGGTCCGTCCATGACTCGCCACCGTTGATGGACACGTTGCCACCGCCATCGTTGGCATTGACCATTCTCTGGGGGTTGTTCGGGTCAATCCACAGATCGTGATTGTCGCCGTGGGGAACGGTGATGGTGGTATCGAAGGTCTCACCGCCGTCAGTGGATTTGTAGAACCCGGTGTTCAGGGCGTAGACCGTGTTTTCATCTTTCGGGTCGGCGTAGATCCGCGTGTAGTAGAACGCACGTTGCCGCAGCTTTCTGTCGCTGTTGACGTGGGTCCAGGTAGCGCCGGCGTCATCGGAGCGGAAAACACCGCCGTCGGCGGATTCCACGATGGCCCACAGGCGGTCGGAATTGACCGGGGAGACGGTAATGCCGATCTTGCCCACCGGCTTTTCCGCCAGCCCCGGATTGTCGGTCAGCTCTTCCCAGGTGTCGCCGCCGTCAGTTGACTTCCAGAGGCCACTGTCGCCACCGCCACCCCACATTTTCCAGGGAGTGCGGTAGACCTCCCAGATAGTGGCGTACACCGTATCCGGATTCCTGCGGTCAATGATCAGGTCGGCACCGCCGGCCTTTTCGCTGGCAAAGAGCACCTTGTCCCAGGTTGCTCCCCCGTCCTTGCTGCGGAAAATGCCGCGTTGGTCATTCGGGCCGTAGGGATGGCCAAGCGCCGCCACGAAAACGGTATCGGGATCGGTAGGGTGAACACGGACCCGGGCAATCGCCTGTGTGTCCCGCAGACCCACGTTCTCCCAGGTCTCTCCGGCGTCCGTGGACTTGTAGACCCCGTCGCCCTGCATGATATTGCCGCGCAGCTGGGTTTCGCCGGTACCGATGTAGACGATGTCCGGGTTGGTCTCGGCCACCGCCACCGCGCCTACCGAGGAGCTGGTTATCTGGCCATCGGTTACCGGCTTCCAGTTCAGGCCACCGTCTACCGTCTTCCAGAGACCACCGCCCACGGCACCGAAGTAATACTCATTTTTCCGTCCCGGGCTGCCTGCCACGCCAAGGGAGCGGCCTCCGCGGTCTGGACCGATGTTTCGCCACTCCATGCCCTTGATGACACTCTGATCGAAACTCGCCTCCTGCGCACGGAGGCCCTCAGGCGCCGACGCAAGACAGGCACCCATCAACAGGAACGGAAGTATCTTTTTCATAAGGCGTATTCATTATCATTTTCCGGGATAGGGAACTTAGCATACAGATACGACATTTCGCCACCGGGTAGCGGCGGCGGCAAATGGGATGACCAGAAATGATTGATGGCCCGGAATCCCGGCATCTGGCAAGCTCATTCCGAGACGACCAAAGCGCCAGCTGGCAGTGAAGCGCGACGGCGCCCCGGAAACGCAGGGAGTCCCCATGAATCTCAGACGCAGACACCTCATCGCGGCGCTTGCCGCCGGCGTCGCGGCCGCACCCACACGCGGACGGCTCGCCGCAGAGCGCGTGTCGCTGCCATCCCCGCCCGAGGGCCAGAGCCCTTCCGTACTGGCCAGGAACGAGAACTACTGGCGCGAGGTGGCCAGCCATTACGACCGTAGCGACGGTATCGTGAATCTAGAGCACGGTTACTGGGGCAAGATGGCCAGACCCGTTCAGGAGGCCTATCTGGATGCCACGCGCCGGGTGAATGCCGGCAACTCGGTTTACGGTCGCAGGCACTACCCCAGCGACGTCGGGCGCTCAGTCCGCCATATCGCGCAGGCCCTCGGTGCCCATGACGACGAGATCGTCCTCACCCGCAATGCCTCCGAGGCCATACAGAATCTGATCCGCCAGTACCGGGGACTCGGCGCGGGAGATGCCGTGCTCTACGCGGATGTCGACTACCCCCAGTTCAAGACCACCATGCACTGGCTGGAGTCATCGCGCGGCGTACGCGCCGTGATGCTGGCGCTGCCGGCCCGCGCAACACAGCAGGCGATTCTCGACCGCTATCGACAGGCCTTCGACGCCCACCCGGATCTCCGGCTCATGCTTCTCACCCACGTCAGCAACCAGCACGGACTGGTGATCCCGGTCGCGGCAATTGCGGCAGAAGCAAGGCAGAGAGGCATCGATGTTATCTGCGACAGCGCGCAATCCTGGGGTCTTCTGGATTACCGCATCAGCGATCTCGGCGTGGACTGGGCGGGCTTCAACCTGCACAAGTGGATCGGCAGTCCGGTGGGCGTCGGCGCACTCTACATGCGCCGTGGAACCCTCGAAAAAATCGCCCCCTTCCCGGGCGAGGCGGATCCGGACAACACGCGTGCAGCGACGCGCATCCATATGGGAACCGCGAACTTTGCCGCCATGCTGAGCATTCCCGACGCGCTGGATTTTCATACGCTGATCGGCGGCGCCAACAAGGAGGCCCGACTACGCTACCTGCGCGGATTGTGGACCGATGAGGCAGAGCGCATGCCGCATGTCGAGGTCCTCGGTGGCGCCGACGAGGCGTCGTGGACCGGGATGGGCGCCTTTCGCCTGGCAGGCAAGTCCAGCGCCCATGACGCACAGCAGCTGCAGCAGCGCCTTGAACGGGACTTCGGCATTTTCACCGTGGTCCGCAAAGGCCTCGCCAGCGGACACTGCGTTCGGATAACGCCGCAGGTATTCACCAGCCCCCGGGAAATCATGGCGCTGACAGACGCCATGCAGCGAATTCGCGCCTAGTGCCTTGCGGCTAGGTGCGGATAAACACCTTGTTGATGATCCGCCAGTGTCCGTCCAGCTTCACGAGGGTCAGGAAATCCACGTAGTCACCATCGAAGTTGAACACCACCCGCGCAACCTGCCCCCCGGCCATGTCAATCGACAGAATATCGCCGCGTCGCTCGGTGGCCTGTCCCTGCATCCAGCGCGCCATGGCATCCGCTATCGGCTCCACCACCAGCGCGCCGGACGCATCCACGCTCTTCAGCGTCGCACTGGGGTCGAACGCCCGCTCGAGTCGATCCCGATCTACCTGGTTGATGCCCTCAAAATAATCAAACACCGTGTCGCGGATTGCCGCAAGCTCATCAGCGGCAGAGGCGGAAACGGCGGCGGTCAGACACGCGGCCAGCAGCAGCAAGCGGAGCGAACCGGTAAACGACCGACGCACCGGCCAGCGAGTCGCGGTGTATTGCATGGTAAATCTCTCCCTGCGCTCGATATTCCTGTGTCGTGACTATAGCATCGGATCCCGCCCGCGGGCGTTGACCTCAGACGCCGGCAACGCGAGACTTCATCAGATGCATTTCACCCTGCTGACAAGAGGCCTCCCATGTCCCTGCCGCCCACTGCACGCCGCATGATGCTTTTCTCTCTGGGGGCCATTGCCCTGTGGGCCACTGCCCCGGCCAAGACGGTCGCCGACGAAGACGCACGGCAGGCGAACGCAATGCTCACCAATGAAGCAATTTTCAGCACGGAAGACTACGCGGCAAAGGAGCCCGGGGCCACGCAGTGGTTGACCGCGGATAACGCCTATACCGCGCTCGAGCCCGCCCCCGGTCACGAAGAGCGTGAGGCCGGTGTCGATGAAAACGGCGAGGAGACACCGCCGCCCCAGGAGATCGTGGCCTACGATCTCGCCACCCTGGAGCGTCGCGTGCTGGTCACGACGAAGCAGCTCACGCCGGAAGGCCGGGATAGCCCGCTGGCCGTTGACGACTACGCCTGGTCCGACGACCGGCGCCGCCTGCTGATCTACACCAACAGCGAGCAGGTGTGGCGGGTGAAAAGCCGCGGCGACTACTGGGTGCTGAACCTGGACACCGGTCATCTCAGACAGCTCGGCGGTACGGATGCCGCGCCCTCCTCACTGCAGTTCGCCAAATTCTCCCCCGACGGGCGGGCCGTGGCCTATGTCCGTGACGCCGATATCTTCCTGGAGAGCGACAGCGGCGACATCCACAAACTCACGGAACGTGGCTCCGAGGCCATCATCAACGGCATCATGAGCTGGGCCTACGAGGAGGAATTCAGCATTCGCGACGGCTTCCGCTTCAGCCCCGATGGCGCACGCATCGCCTTCTGGCAGTTTGATACCTCGGGCGTTCGCGACTTTCTCATCATCGACAACACATCGGAGCTCTACCCCACCGTCACGCGCATTCCCTACCCGAAGGTGGGTGAGACGGTTTCCGCCGCGCGCATCGGCATGGTGTCGATCGAGGGTGGCGACCCTGTCTGGGTGGAACCGCCCGGCGACCCCCGGCAACATTACATTCCCCGGATGCAGTGGGCCGGCTCGAGCGATGCGGTGCTGCTGCAGCAGGTCAACCGGCGTCAGAACCGCAACCAGTTCTATTACGCCGATGCCTCAGACGGCTCGCTGACGCCGGTGCTGGTGGACGAGGAAGCCACCCACCTTGACGACTTCCACGACGTCAAGTGGCTGCAGGACGGCAAGTTCTTCACGCTCATCAGCGAGCGCAGCGGCTGGCGTCACATCTACCGGGTATCCCGCGATGGCAGTTCGCTGGTCGATCTCACTCCCGGTGACTACGACGTTGACGAACTGGTCGCCGTCAACGAGGCGGACAACGCGCTGTACTTCACGGCGTCGCCCGATGACAGCGCATCGCGCTATCTGTTCCGGACGACGCTTGATGGCAGCAATGAGGCCGCGCGCATCACGCCGGGGTCGTTCAGCGGTGATAACGTCTACGACATCGCCGACGATGGCCAGCACGCAATTCACCGGCACTCGCGCCTGCTGCAGCCGCCGCAGTACCGTCTCGTGACTCTGCCCGGCCACGCTGAACGCCGGATGCTGGAGGACAACAGCGCGCTGCGCGAACGGCTCTCGACGCTGGCGGGCGGCGATCCGGAATTCTTCAGCGTCAAGGCGCGGGACGGCCTGGTCATGGATGGCTTCATGCTTCGCCCTGCCAACGTTGACCGCAGGCAATCGTATCCCCTGCTGATGTACGTTTACGGAGAGGTTGCCGGCCAGACCGTTCGCGACCGCTGGGTCGGGGATCGCAACCTCTGGCACTGGCTCATGACCCAGCGCGGCTATGCGGTCGCCTCGATCGACAACCGGGGCACGCCCGCACTCAAGGGGCGGGACTGGCGCAAGTCGCTGTATGGCGGCATCGGCATCCTGTCTTCGCGGGATCAATACGACGGCCTGCAGGCCCTGCTTGCCAGACACGACTACCTCGACCCCGAGCGCGTGGGTATCTGGGGGCATTCCGGCGGCGGATCGATGACCCTCAACATGCTGTTCCGCCACCCCGAGGCCTACAGTGTGGGCATTTCCCGGGCGCCAGTGAGTGACCAGCGTCTGTATGACGCAATTTATCAGGAGCGCTATTCCGGGCTGCCCGACGAGCACGCCGAGGGCTATGTTCAGGGTTCACCCATTACCCACGCGGCCGGCCTCGAGGGCAAGCTGCTGCTGATTCACGGCACTGGCGACGACAATGTGCATTACCAGAGCGCCGAGCGACTGATCGACGAACTGGTGCGACTGAACAAGCCCTTTGATTTCCTTCCCTACCCGAACCGCCGGCACGCACTCACGCTGGGTGATGGCACCGAGCTGCACCTCTACTCAACAATGACGCGGTATCTCGAGGAGCACCTGAAATAGCCGTCAATCGCCCTCGCTCACGACGGCAAATGCCGTCGTCCTGCTCAGTGGGGTCGCCGCGGTCGGCGCGCCCCACTGGCAGTTCGCCCGCAGCAGATCGTTGATGATGGCGCCCAGGTCACCGTAGGCAAGCTGTTGCCGCGCTTCCTGCATGGCATCAACCCGGCTGAGGGGTTCGCCGGAATCCCAGGTGACCGACCCGGTGAGCAGAACAAAGGCCTTCTGCGTGAGCACCGCGCCCTCGATACCGATATTGCGTGGCTCTATGCTGCGAAATGTCAGCAGATCATGCGCGGAAAGCCAGATCAGCGTTTCGAAGCAGGCCTGCGACTTGCGATCCGGCAGGCCGGTCATGTCCCACTGTATCGGACCGATCAGGTCCTCCACGAGCAGCAGATGACGAACCGGAAAGACGCTGTAGAGCAGGCACAGCACCTCGGAGGTGACGTAGTGGAATTCATCGATGTTGACGGGTGACATGGATAGATTCTAGCCGTTGCAGCAGGCGATCAGAACGGGCGTGAGCCACTGCAATGAAAAAATCTGATAATTTTCTGCAGATTGCCTGTTTGACCTCACCGCCAGCTCTGCTCATCATTCAGCATTTCAGACAGATCTGCATCTGCCAGATTCGGTGTGCGGCCCATGGGCGCTTACGAAGCCAAACGACTTGCCACATTGCGACAGCTCAATCTCCTGGACACCACGCCCAGTGAGAGCTTTGATCGAATTACGAGAATGGCCAGCCGTATCTTCAATCTGCCGATTGCGGCTATTTCACTGTCTGATGAGGATCGGCAGTGGTTCAAATCCCGGGTCGGGGTAGAACATCAGGAAATACCCAGGTTCCGGGCCTGCTGTGGCGAAGTCGCGGATACCTCGGGAATGGTTGTGGTGGAGGATCTGCTGGCCTCGACCACCTATCAGAACAGCGTTCTGGCTGAATCCGGCATGCGTTTTTACGCCGGTGCACCGTTGACGACACGCGATGGCTACACCCTCGGAGCCATGTGTGTCCTGGGCACCGAGCCCCGCGTGGCAACCGAGGAGGAGCTCGACGCCCTGCGGGATCTTGCGGCAATGGTCATGGCCCAGATTGACCTCCAGCATGCGGTAGGCAGAATTGATCCGACCACCACACTCCCCAATTACCTGCAGTTTGTGGAGGACCTGGAGGATCTGGCCCGGGACCGGGCTGGAAGTACCTACTACACCCTGAGCACTGAGCTGGTGGATCTCAGTGAGGCCAGCACGCTGCAGCGGGTCATGGGGCCCTCCTATCTTGAGGAACTGTCACGCCAGGCCGGTGCACGGCTGCGGGAAAACCTGGGACAGGCGACCCGGCTCTATCACATTGGCCCGTGCCAGTTCGCGCACCTGGAAACCGGAGACGAAACCCGGGTGCTTGAGCGTGCTGAAGCACTGCGCGATGCGCTGCTCGGGCTCAGTATTGGCGAATCGTCGCCGTTCATGCTGCAGCCGGTGATCGGTATCGCCCCCTTCCGGGCCGGGGAGACCACTCCCGGCAGCGTGCTGCGGACCGCTCACAGTGCCTCCAGGGACGCCCGGGACGCAGAAATGCCGGCAGGCATCTATTCCGAGGCATCCGATGCCAGCCACCAGCGTCGTTTTGGCCTCATCACCAACTTTGGCCAGGCGCTGGAGAACGACGATCAGCTCCATATGGTCTATCAACCGCGGATAGCACTGGCCTCCGGCCGCTGCCTGGGTGCGGAGGCCCTGATCCGCTGGCGCCACAGTTCCCTGGGCAATGTTTCCCCCGGCGAATTCATTCCGCTGGTGGAGAAAACCCCCATGGCGCGAGCTCTGACCGACTGGGTACTGCGCAGCGCGATACGCCAGGCCGCCATCTGGCATGAACAGAATCGCGGGTTGCGGATCTCGATCAACATTGCCGCATCAAATCTGGAAGAAAGCGATTTTACGGCACGTGTTATTGACTACCTTGACGCCGAGCAGCTTCCCTGCACGGCGATCGAGCTAGAGCTGACGGAAAGCGGGTTGATAGGCAATGGGCGCGCCGCCAGAGAGCAGCTCAAAGCGCTGATGGAAACCGGCATCAGGATCGCCATCGACGATTTCGGCACTGGCTACAGCAGTCTGGCCTACCTGCAGAAGATTCCGGCACACATCGTCAAGATTGACCGATCCTTCATCGATGGGCTTGAGCACAGGGAGCGCAGCCAGACCCTCGTTCGATCGCTCATTTCCATGGCCCACGATCTCGGCTACGGCGTGGTTGCCGAGGGCGTCGAAACCCGGAAATGTCACGACTTCCTGGCGTCTCTTGGCTGCGACGAAGTGCAGGGATACCTGTTCGCCGCCCCACTCACGCCCGGGGATTTCGAGCGCTGGCTGAAAGATCGTGACGCCCCGGGGTGACCCTGGAATTGGCAGATTCCAGCGCCGCCCCTACCCCGAGGTCCCGGAAGCACGCTTTTTCGTATGCGCCGTGGCGACCGCCTGCAGCGGGTCGTCGGGCCAGGGATGTTTCGGGTAACGGCCCCTCATCTCCTTCCTGACCGCGTCATAGCCGTCGTTCCAGAAGCTGACCAGGTCCTGGGTCACCTGCAGCGGCCTCCCCGCCGGGGAGAGCAGGTGCACCACAAGCGCCAGCCGCCCCTCGGCAAGCGTCGGTGTCTCGCGGGCGCCGAACATTTCCTGCAGCTTCACCGGCAGCACCGGCGGCTGCTGTGAATAGTCGATCTTCACGCGGGATCCCGATGGCACCTCGCAGCGTTCTGGCAACCAGCGATCGAGCTGCTGCTGTTGCGCAAAGCTTAGCCGGGCCTTCAACGCACCGATGAGGTCAATCTTCTTCAGATCGGACAGCTTTTTTACCGGCGCGAGATAGAGCGCCAGCCAGTCGCTTACGGTGTCACACAGCGCTTGCCGGTCAAAGGCAGGCCAGTCGGTAACCAGCGATGCCATCAGCGCGGCGCGGGCGCGGTAATTCTCCGCCTCGCTTGTCCAGGGAAGATTGTCCAGGTCCGCTTCGGCAATCAGCGCCAGCAGGCCGTCGACGCGCTGATCAGCCGTGACCTCGCTCAGCGTTTCGCTCGCCAGCAGCAGTGCGCCAATGCGCCGCTGGCGTTCGGCGACAAACAGGCCACTCTGACGATCCCAGCCCACCCGTGTCTGTTCCCGCAGCAGCGGCGCCAGCTGCGATGAGAACAGCTGAACATCCAGTGGCGCTGCCGCGCGAATCGTGTCGCTGCGTCCACCCGACATACCGCTGACTTCCGCTACCGCGAGCCACTTTTCCCGCTGCAGCGGTGATGCCGACTCAAAACGGGCGCTACGACCATTGCTGAGCTGATATGCCCCGCTATGCCGCCGCCGCGCAATGCGGTCCGGGTAGGCGCAGGCCAGCAGATAGCCGGTGACCTGCGCATCGTCGGGTCGCGCAGGCAGCGCCGGCAGAGAGACCTCGCCGTCCGGCAGCTGCCGGCGCAATTGCGCGGCAACCTCGCGCGTACGTGCCACCCAGGGCTTCAGCCGCCCCGGTGAGGAAGCGTCACCGTCCAGCAGGTCCAGCCAGCCCCGCAGATCCGCTGACTCTCCCTGCCGTGGCAGGCCCTCGGAGAGCGCTGCAGCGATCAGACTGGCGTGTCGCGCCGCCGCAATATCGCGACCTGCGAGCAGCAGGTGCGCCAGGCGCGGATGCACGGCGAGCCCCGCCATGGCGTTACCGTAGGGCGTCATTCGCCGCTTTCCGGGTTCGCCTGCTATCGCCCCCAAAGCTGCCAGAAGATCCACCGCCTGGGCAAAGGCTCCGGCCGGGGGTGGCGTCAGCCAGTCAAGTTCATCCGCACTGTAGATTCCGAAGGCGAACAGCTGCAGCACCAGCGGCGCCAGATCGGCTACCTCAATGCCGGCACTGCGCTCCCGACTCAACTGTGCCTGGCGGGACTCACTCCACAGCCGGTAGCAGAAGCCCGGACGCAGGCGTCCGGCGCGGCCGGCACGCTGCACCGCAGATGCCTGGGAAATGGCCTGCGTGTGCAGGCGGCTCATGCCGCTGCCCGGGTCGAAGCGCGCCTGGCGCTCGAGTCCGGCATCCACCACCACATCCACGCCGTCAATGGTCAGGCTGGTTTCTGCCACATTGGTTGCCAGCACCACCTTTCGGATGCCCGCGGGACAGGGCGCGATAGCGCGACGCTGCGCCGACATGTCCAGATCGCCGTACAGCGGGTGCACCTGGGTACCCGCCGGCAGTGACAGGCCCGCCGCGACACGGTGAATCTCTCCACGCCCGGGAAGAAAGGCCAGCACACTGCTCTGCGGGTGGTCGCGGCAGACCGTCTCCAGCGCTGCGACCATGCTGTCGACCACGGATTCGCGCGGCCTGAGCGCTGCCCCATAGCGCAGCGTGACCGGATACTGGCGACCCTCGCAGCGTATCCTCGGCGCGTCGAGATAGTGCTCCAGCGAGGCATCTCCCAGCGTTGCGGACATGACGATAATGCGAGCTGCGTTGGCGGCCTCGAACGTGGCGCGACCGTGCAGCGCCAGGGCCAGACCGAGATCGGCATCGACCGAGCGCTCATGGAACTCATCGAAGATCAGCAGCCCCACGCTCTCCAGTGCCGGATCCTCCCGCAACATGCGCAGCAGGATGCCCTCGGTAATCACCTCGATACGGGTGCGCGCGCTGACCCTGCTGTCGAGGCGGATACGGTAACCTACGGTTTCGCCAGGCGCTTCGCCGAGGAGCTCCGCCATGCGCGCGGCCGCAGTGCGCGCTGCGAGACGCCGCGGCTGCAGGATGACAATGCGCCGGCCCGCCAGCCAGGGCTCATCCAGCAGCGCCAGCGGTACCACGGTGGTCTTGCCGGCACCCGGCGGCGCCTCGAGCAGCAGGGTATCGTGTCCGATCAGCGCCGCACGGATGTCGCCAATGACGGCCTGAATCGGCAGTGCGTTGTCGACGGCGGAAAGCGTCATGGTCTGGGCATCAGGATCGTGGCACCTGCGATAATGTGCTGTGCGAATCCTCGCCAGCATAGCAAGCGCCTGCCGCCGCGGCATCCCGGTTTTCAGTATCGGGTGCCACGTCGCCAGGGGACCACGCACCGAGCGCTTGTTCGCGCCGGTCATGACCTGGATCAATGTGCAGCATAGGCGCTGATCCCCGCGTTTTGTATGATGAAGAGAGTCTTCGAGACAGCTGCGGCACTGATTGCCGACATTCCAGGAGAACACGCATGGCCACTGATATCGCCAGCAACATCGACCTGTCACCCCACGGCATCCGCAACGTGCAGGAGATCGTGCACAACCCTTCCTATGAGCAGCTGTTTGCGGAAGAAACCCGTGCGGATCTGGAGGGCTACGAAAAAGGGGTCGTCACGCGGTCGGGCGCCGTCGCGGTGCGCACCGGCGTCTTCACCGGACGCTCGCCGAAGGACAAGTTTATCGTCTACGACGACGTGAGCAAAGAGCATCTGTGGTGGACATCCGAGGGAACGCCGAACGACAACAAGCCCTTGACGCCGGAAGTCTGGAAAGCCCTGAAAGCCCGCGTTGCCGAGCAGCTCTCGGGGAAACGGCTGTTCGTCGTCGATACCTTTTGCGGCGCCAATCCGCAGGTACGCATGAAAGTGCGCTTTGTCGTCGAAGTGGCCTGGCAGGCGCATTTTGTGAAGAACATGTTCATCCGCCCAACCGGGGAGGAGCTGGCAAACTACGGGGAACCCGATTTCGTCGTGCTCAACGGCTCCAAGACGAGCAACCCCGACTGGCGGGAGCACGGCATGAATTCCGAGGTCTTCACCGTGTTCAATATGACCGAGAGAATGCAGGTGATCGGCGGCACCTGGTACGGCGGCGAAATGAAGAAAGGCATGTTCGCGATGATGAACTACTACCTGCCGCTGGATCACATGCCTGCCATGCACTGCAGTGCCAACATGGGGGAGTCCGGGGATGTCGCCATTTTCTTCGGACTCTCGGGCACCGGCAAGACGACCCTCTCGACAGACCCCAAGCGCCGCCTCATCGGCGATGACGAGCACGGCTGGGACGACGAGGGCATCTTCAACTTCGAAGGCGGCTGCTACGCGAAGACCATCGACCTGGATCCGGACAGCGAACCCGACATCTACCGCGCCATCCGGCGCGACGCACTGCTTGAGAACGTGGTGATCGATGACCAGGGAAACGTCAATTACTTCGATCACTCGATCACCGAGAACGGTCGCGTCTCCTACCCGATCTACCACATCGAGAATATCGTCAAGCCCGTGTCCCGAGGCGGCCATGCGAAAAAAGTGATCTTCCTGACGGCCGATGCCTTTGGCGTCCTGCCACCTGTATCAAAGCTCACCCGGGATCAGGCCAAGTACCATTTCCTGTCGGGTTTTACGGCAAAACTCGCCGGTACCGAGCGCGGTATCACCGAGCCCGTGCCAACCTTTTCCGCCTGCTTCGGCAAGGCTTTTCTCACACTGCACCCAGTGCGCTACGCCGAGGAACTGGCGTCGAAGATGGATGCCGTCGGGGCCGAGGCCTATCTGGTGAATACCGGCTGGAACGGCTCGGGCAAGCGCATCTCGATCAAGGATACCCGTCGCATTATCGATGTGATCCTGGACGGTTCGATCGAGGACGCCAAAACCACGACAATACCGGTATTCAATCTGGCGGTGCCGACCGCGCTGCCCGGTGTCGACACGGGTATTCTCGATCCCCGTGACACCTACGCCGACGCGGCCCTGTGGGAGAAGAAGGCGCGGGATCTCGCGTCGCGGTTCATCGACAACTTCGCACAGTACACGGATACCGAGGGTGGCGCGGCACTGGTGCCTTCAGGGCCGCAGCTGTAAGAACCGCGGACCCTGACTCTGGCAGGTCACTGATGACCGGCTATCGGCGCGGCGACTTGCCGTAGTCCTCCAGCTGGGCCTCCCCTTCCATGGCCGGGGCGCGGCGGATCCTGTCCAGCGGACCCACCACCGCAATCGTCATGCGGTCGGGATGAATGTATTTCCGCGCCGCGGCCTGAACCTCCTCCGCGGTAACAGCGGCGATACGCGCCGGGTAGCTCGCTGACCTATCATGGCTGCCGTTGCGCAGCCATTCCACCGCATAAGCGTTGGCGGCATCCAGGCCTGTCGCGTAGCGCTCGGCATAGATACCGTCGACCAACGCTCCCTTGGCGACAAACAGCTCGTCCTCAGTCACCCGGGTATCCCGCATCAGCGCGAGCTGCCGGAAGGTCACGTCAACCAGCAGGCGCACCGCCTCCGGACGCCCATAGGTGCGGAAGGTGTAGGACCCGGGGCCACGAACGCCAGGCTGCAGGAAGGAGCTGTTGTCGTTGGTCAGGCCCCGCAGTTCCCGTGAGCTACGGTAAAGGCGGGAATCGAGGTGGTAAGCACCGAGAATGTAGTCCATGACGTGCAGTGCCGCTTCGTCCTCCGGGGGAATCGCCGGCAGTTCGTGTCCGATCACTACCCATCCCTGATCCCGATCGACGTCGGCCAGTAACAGTGAGCGCGAGGTCATCGGGGCGAGCGGCTCGAACACGGACCCGGCGTCTTTGCGGCCGTCGGTAATCCCCGCAAACAATTCGCGGATCTGCCGGCGGGCAGCGGCCGGATCAATATCCCCGGCAACGGCCAGCGTGATATTCCCCCCGCCAGCCATCTCCTCATGGAGGGCTTTTGCCCCTGCGCTGGAACCGTCTGCGCGGCGTCCGAACGCATGCCCCTCAAACAGCCTGCTCTCAAACAGGTCGATGGCGCCCTGCAGTGAGGACGCGTAATCGATGCCGCCAGCGACGCCAGCGGACGCCTCACTGACGGATGGGCCTGCCGCCTGGGGTGCAAAGGCCGGCGCACGAATCACGCTCGCCATCAGCTCCAGCGCTGCGCTGGCATCTTCGGCGAGGACATCCAGGGATAGCTGCGTCTCCTCGTGCCCGAGCGTCACCGTATACTCGGCCTGCATGTCAGCGAGCGCGGCGCGGAACGCCGCCTGCGTCATGCCTGCCGGGCCGCGCCGCAGCGCCGCCGCCATCGCTTCGGCGCTACCGGGCGCCCCGTGGCCACTGCCCGCACCGATGTAGGCATTGATGGTGACCAGCGGCGCACGCCGGTCCTCGGCCACGTAAGCAACGAGACCGTTGTCGAGCACCAGCTGCAGGTCGGCGGCCGCGGGACGCTGGAACGCCGGCGCCGGCAGGGACATCGCCTTTGGATGCGTGTAGTCCTGGGCAGCTGCCGGCGCAGCTGCCAGCCATACAGTCATCTGTGCACAGACCAGCGTCGCGCTGAATAACCCTGCAAACCGTCTCATCGCATTGCCTCCGCGTGGGTCGGATTGCTGCGCGAGCGAGCGATGCCCACGGTCCGATTGTCGTCGATGAAATAGCGCTCACCCAGCCGTGCAATATCTGACGCTGTGGTGGTGTCGCGCGCTTCGAGATAACCCTGCAGCGTCTGCCACCGGTCCATGGTCTGGAAGTGGCCGATTTCAAAGGCCAGAGCGCTGGCATCGCGGGCCGTCCGGTACCAGTCTGCGCGCAGCGCTTTCTGCGCGCGAGCCACCTCTTCCCGCGTCGGCGCCTGCGTGAGTGAGTCGAGCGTTGATGCCAGCAGTGTCTCGGCGTCAGCCAGCTGGGCTTCGTTATCCAGGATCAGTTCAAAGTTGATGGTCGCCGGCACGCCGAATCGATCGGTATGGATCACCCGGGTATTGACGTTCACCCTCGCACCGATGCCCTCCTCGCTGGCAGCCGCAGAGAGCCGCGCAGACGCAATCCTGCCCAGGACATCAAAGGCCGGTCGATCCGGGTGGCCCACACCCGGGATCAGGTAGCGATGCTCCACACGCGGCTCGATATCGTCGTTGCGGTAAACCAGTCGCCGCTCTGCCGCAGGACGCGGTTCCACGGCCGGCGTGCGTGTCGGCTCCGGCGCTGCCTCCATCCAGCCGAAATAATGCTCGACCCGCGGAATCATCGCCTCAAGGGAGACCCCGCCAATCAGCACGATGGTTGAATTGTTGACCACGAAATACTCTTCATACAGATCGCGCTGGGATGTTCGCGTGTACTCGAAAAAGTCGGTCATGTAACCCTCGGGCCAGAACACCGGGTGAATGAGGCCGGTCATTGCGCTCATCTGTTCGTAGTAGGGGGTCGACGGGCTGTTGAGGTCACCGAGGCGCTGCTCTACCAGAATCATGCGCTCCTGCTCGAACTCGCGGAAGACGGTGTTGACCATGCGATCCGCCTCGACGCGAAAGAACAGATCAATGCGCTCCACCGGCAGATTAATGTCAAACTTCATGTACTCCTGCTCGGTGGTGGCCGTCAGGTTGGTGCCGCCGAAGGCCTGATACCAGCGATTGGGTGCGCCGCCGAGTCGGTACTTCGTGCTTTCGGCCTCCAGTGCCGCAAGCTGCGCACGCAGCTCGGCCATGCGCGGCGTCTCTGCCTGATGCTGATAGCTATCGATGGCGCCGCGCTGGCGAATGACGTTGCGCGCCCGGTTCTTCTCCTCGATAAGCGCCGCCTCCACCGCTTTCATGCGTTCACGGATGGGCTGCTCCTGTCCCCAGTCCGTGGTTCCCAGGGTGGGCGTACCCTTGAACATCAGGTGTTCCTGGAAGTGCGCGGCACCGAGACGCCCCGGGGTTTCGTGAATGGCACCCATGTCGGTGAAAATCTTTGCCGCAACACGCGGATCCCCGGGGCGCTCCAGCACCAGCAGCCGCAGGCCATTATCGAAGACATGCTCCCTGATCGGCAGGTCGTAGCGCGAATCGGCGTTTGCAACACCCACGAACAGCGCGGTGGCGCCTGCGACAAGCAGCGCCGGAAACCAGCCACTGAGAAAGCGGGGAATGACGGCGGGTTCGTCAGAGGCAGTCAAATGAGTCACGATAACAATTCACCATGCAGGGAAGAGGCTCGAGCTTATGGAGGGGACACGAGTATTGTCAAGCGAGGCACCGGGCCCCGGAAATCTGCATTGCCGATCACGCGGCAACATCAGCCGCAACGCGCATATCGTGCGTCAGGAGGGCCGATGGCCTAGACTGAGCGCTGAGTTCCCACGTCCCGACGCCAGGTAATCTGCATGGTTTTCGTGAGAGACGGCGCGCACAGCGCCAGCCTGACCCCCGATACCGACACTAGCTGGCACGGCAGGAGTCGCCGGCGTGTCTTCGCGCGCACCACGCTCGCCGTGCTGGCGGCAGGCCTGCTGTTCACCCTGCTCCAGCCGACGCGCTATGAGAGTACGGCTACCGTCCTGATGAGCGCCCCCACCGCCATCGATGAGCAGCTGCTCGAAGCAGACGTCCAGGGCGTGGCCATTCAGCGGCGGACGCTGACGGGGAGCGAGATCACCCGGCGCCTCGCCGACGTTCTCGCCGAGGATTACGGTTTCATGCTGACGCCGCTGGAAGTGCGCGCCATCCTCGACGTACGGCCCGTGCCAGAGACCAATCTGCTGGAGCTGGCGGCGGTCGGCTCAGAGCCGGAGCAACTGCCGGTAATGCTGGAACACTGGATCGAGGTCTACACCGGCATTCGCGCCCGCGAGATCGAGGCGCGCAAGGCGCAGACGCTGACAGAGGTCGACGACGAGCTGACAGGCCTCGCGGGACGACTGGAAGCCGCCCGCGACGCCCTGGAACGTTACCGGCGGGAAAACGACATCATCTCCATGGAGCGGCAGGAAAACGCGGTGCTGTCGCAGCTTGACGGGCTCAATACCGCACTCAACCGCGCCATCGAAGAGGAAGTGCGCAGCAAATCCTATCTCGATACGCTCAGGGCTTCCCTGGCTGCGGGGGAGCAGGTGGTGCCGGAGAACGAGCGCAGTGATGTCAGCGCCATGTCCCAGTCGCTGGCGGAGCTGCGGGCACGACTCGAAGAGCTGCGCGCACGCTACACGGACGACTATATCCGCAAGGCGCCTCAGCTACGGGAAATTCCGCAACAGATTGCCAAACTGGAGGCAGATCTCGCCAACGCCTATTCGCAGGGTAGCCAGGCCGAGCTCGCCAACGCCGAACGCGCCTGGCGAGCCGCGCGGGAGTCAGTGGCGAATCTCGAGAACCGTCTGTCGCAGCACAAGAGCGCCGTCGCCGAATTCAATACCATCTACGCAAAGCACCAGGCACTGGTAGAGGATCTCGCCCGGCTGGAAGAGCTCAACCGGGAAACTCAGGCCAGGCAGGTACAGATCTCCGTCAGTCAGGTAGAGAAATATCCCCAGGTGTCCGTGATCGACTGGCCGGCCCCCGAGGCGGAGAGGACAGGGCCTCCCTACGCCCTGCTCCTGGGGGGATCTGCTCTGGCATCCATCCTGGCGGGCATCTTCGGCGTATGGTTATACAGTTATCTGCATCCCAGGCCTGTGGCGAGTCAGGTGGTCACCCTCTCGGGGGTGACCCTTTACCCTGGGGACAGCGAGCGGGCGCTTGAGCAGGATGCCCGGCAACCGGAAAGACTGACGAGAGACAGAATGTGATTGCAGCAGCCGCACCGCCCCGCGCCGTGATCTTCGATCTCGATGGTACGCTCGCGGACTCCCGTCTCGACTTCGCCGCCATCCGTCGCGAGGCGGACGTGCCCGACGGCATCGGCCTGCTGGAACACATCGACGGACTGGACTGCCCCGACGCGCGTGATCGCGTGGCAGCGATTGTCGACCGGCATGAAATGGCCGGGGCGGAGGCGGCAACCTGGATCCACGGGGCGGAACAGGTACTGCATGGCCTGCACCATCGCGGCCTGCCCACCGCCATTGTGACGCGCAATTCCCGTGCCGCAGCCATGCGCACCATGCAACGCCTGCTGATGCCGCAGATGCCGCTCAAGGCCCGGGAAGACGCGCCGCCCAAGCCGGACCCCAGCGCCCTGCTGGCGCTGGCGAAAGACTGGGAACTGCCACCGGCGGAGATCGCCTTCGTGGGCGACTTTCACTACGACATCGAAGCCGCGCAGCGCGCGGGCATGATACCCATGCTGTTCACCGCAGGCGTGCAGCCCGACACGCCGGCGGTGGGGTACCTCCTGCTGCCGGTATTCGAGAGGCTTCTGGACTGGATCGATCGCGGTCGTGTCGATGCGGGGGCCTGAGGGACCCCGGACCCACAACAACCTGAAAGGAATGGAGACATGCAGATGACTGGAAACCGACACCTGGCTGGCCGTTTTTTTACCCGCGGGCTCTTCCGCAGGATGTCACGGCAAACCGTTCTCGGCCTGCTGTTCGCCGCTGTCATACCGGCGCAGGCGCAGTCTCTCGACGATGAAGCCGTGGCCTGGCTGCAGGAATTCCTGTCCATAGACACCATCAATCCGCCGGGCAATGAATCCCGCGCGGTGGATTTCTATGCCGCCATCTTTGATGCCGAGGGCATCCCCTGGAATGCGGCGGAGAGTGCGCCGGGGCGCGGCAATATCTGGGCACGTCTTGAAGGCGGCGACGAGCCGGCGCTGATTCTCCTGCAGCATACCGATGTCGTCCCGGCAGACCCCAAGTACTGGAGCACCGACCCGCTGTCCGGCGAGATTCGCGAAGGCTATATCTGGGGGCGGGGGGCGCTGGACATGAAGGGACCCGGGATCACCCAGCTGGCGACCTTTCTCAGCCTGCATCGCGCCGGCAAGCCCCTCAACCGCGATGTCGTGTTTGTCGCCACCGCCGACGAGGAAGCCGGCGGGCTGTACGGTGCGGGATGGCTGCTGGAGAACCATCCGGAGGTCTTCGCCGATGCCGGATTGCTGCTGAACGAGGGCGGCAGCGGGCGGCTGACAGACAAGGGAGAAACCCTCTTCTCGGTTGAGCTCACGCAGAAGGTGCCGGTGTGGCTGCGCCTGACCGGGGTCGACGAGCCCGGCCACGGCTCCATGCCCTACCCCACCTCGTCGGTCACGCGCGTGGTTCAGGCGCTGGAACTGGTCCGCACCAACCCGTTGCCGCCGCGCATTATAGGACCGGTCGACGCCATGTTCCGCAGCCTGTCACAAAGTGCCGACGACGAGTGGGCAGCGGCCTACGCGGATATGGCATCCGCCATCGAGGAGCCCGGTTTCATGGCACGCCTGCAGGCGGAGTCCCCCGCGCTGCACGCGCTGACCCGCGATACCTGTTCGATCACCCGCATGTCCGCTTCGAACAAGATCAACGTGGTCCCGCCGGAGTCCTGGGGCGAGATCGACTGCCGCATTCTGCCCGACAAGCCGGTCGATACCTTCGTGGAGGAAATCGAGCAGCTGGTGGCGCCGAGCGGCGTGGCAGTGGAAGTCATCATGGCCTTTTCACCGGCAATCACCGGTACCGGTACCCGGCTTTACAGCGCCATTACGGACATCACGGCAGAGCGCCACCCCGGTTCCCGGGTCATGCCGTCGGTCTCCACCGGGTTCACCGACAGCCACTTCACCCGTGACGCCGGCATTGCGAGCTATGGCTTCACGCCGGCGATCATCCCCGAGTCAGAAATGGTGCGCATCCACGGCAACGATGAGCGCATCAGCGAAGCCGCCTTCCGCCGCGGGGTGGACGATCACCTGGCAATTGTGGAGGCTGTGGTCTACGACTGAGGCTCCATGGATTCTGGCTTCGGCGTGGTATCGGTGCTCGGTGGCAGCAGAGGGTACTGGATGTCCGGCACCTCGCCCGTCAGGGTTTTCAGGAAGGCGACAATGAAGCTGACATCCTCTTCGGACAGTTCAGTACCCAGCTGGCTGGTTCCCATCACCGCCACCGCGGCTTCCAGGCTCCAGACACCACCGGAGTGGAAGTATGGCGCGGTGAGCGCGATGTTCCGCAGCGGCGCTGCGCGGAACACGTACTCGTCAGACGCGGTGCGGGTCACCTCAAAGCGTCCCTTGTCACCGACCGGAAGAATGTCCGCCCCCGGCTTCTTGACCAGGCCGAAGGGGTAGTATCCCTGACCGCCAAGGTTCGTGCCGCCATGGCAGGCGGCGCAGCCCTTGTCGATGAACAGGGCGAGACCCTTTTTCTCGCTGTCGTCGAGTGCATCCTCATCGCCCTGCAGGTACCTGTCGAAGGACGCGCCCGGCGTGATCAGCGTGGCCTCGAAGGCTTCAATGGCCGTCGCCATGTTATCGAAGGTGACGGAATCGCTCTGGCCGGGAAAGACCTCCCGGAACCTTTCAACATAGTCCGGCATGCTGTTCAGTGTGGCGACCACACGCTCGGGCGTGCTGTTCATTTCAACTCCGGCCTGCACCGGGCCCTTTGCCTGCTCTGCAAGATCCGCCGCACGACCATCCCAGAACTGCGCGGCATTGAATACCGCGTTGAACACCGTCGGCGAGTTCCGCGGTCCCTTCTGCCAGCCATGACCAATCGACGTCTGCAGATAGTCGTGGCCGCCCATGCCCACGTTGTGGCAGGTATTGCAGCTGATGAGATGGCTTGAGGAGAGCCGCGGCTCGAAGAACAGCATCTTGCCCAACGCCACTTTTTCCTCGGTGATATCGTTGCCGTCAATGACGGGAGGAGACTGGGGCACTGCCTCGAACAGGCTTCTGGCGCGTTCAGCCAGATCATCCGCCAGCGTCTGTCCGGCGGTGAGGCCAAGCGCCAGCGCCAATGCAATACACAACGTTCCGTCTTTCATACAACTCTCTCTGCGTTTTCTTCGGGCAGCGTTCTGACAGGCTGCAAGTCAGTGGATTTCAATCATCCCACTCAGGCACCATAGCAGCTACGACGACATGGCCATTGATGTTGATCAAGCCAGACCACAGCCCCATGAGCGAGCCCCGCCTGTGAAGCCAGGCATTATCGTCGCACTCCTGTGCGCTACCCTTTGCGGGTGCTCGTCAGAGAGACATCCCCAGCGGTCCACAGCGCTTGAAGTGACCATAGCGCGGCTTGCGACAACCGCGGCGCCCGTGTGGTGGATGGGCAGCGACGATTTCGATCAGGATGGCAGTCAGGACATTCTGATTGCCGGTCACCGCGGTACGCAGGGCGCCCGACTTTTTTTCGGCGATCCCGCTGGCGACGCCGTGGCAGACAGCGGAAAACCCTCTCAGGGACTGCGGGTGCTGGACGTCGGTAACGACAGGCACGGCTGTGCCGTCGCAGACATCACCGGCGACGCGCGCCCCGACGTGTTCTGCGTATCGGGCGCAGGCAGGGGCAAGGGTAGCAACGCCAACGAATTCTGGAGGAATCTCGACGGCTATCGGTTTGAGCAGATTCGGGATCATGGTGCCGAGGACAGCGCGGCGCGTGGCAGGTACGCGCGCTTCTTCAACTTCGACGGACAGCACCCGCCCGAACTGCTGACCACGGTGTGGGGCGACAGAGTCGACGCGCTACCGAATCGCTCCCGCGTGTGGCGCTGGACGGGAACGCGTTTTCAGACCATCGACACCAGGCTGGGCCACCGCCAGGGGGGGCGCTGTATCACGGTGTACGACATCAACCGCAACGGACTCGATGATATCCTGACCTGCGGCGAAACGCTGGGGTTCTCGATCTACATGAATACCGGAACGCTCGACTTCCAGGAGCATTCACTCGGAGGTCCAGCGCTGGCAAACACCTGGTGGTGGGACCTTGCGCTGGCGCCGGGGAAAGCCGGCAAGCCGTCACACATCGCCTTCATCGTCGAGCCCATCGGGCAGCAGAGAATCCATATCGGCACACTCTCTGACACACTGGGCCTGTCCGCCAACGGATACCTTCCCTGTAGCTTCGAAAGTGGCATGGCCGACAGTGATGTCTACTGCGCGCGCGTGCTCTGGCACGATGTCAACGCGGACGGTGCGCCGGACCTCTACGTGGCCCGCCGCTCGGATCGGGAAACGGTTTCACCGCTGGGTGACGTGGACGATCTGATCATTCTGGGGCCGGCATACGATACCTGGCTGCCGGTGACCCGCAGCGAACTCGGCGCGAGCACGGAAGCCGTCAGCGTCGATGGGGCCATTGTCAGGCTAACGGCGGGGGATGACTGGCCCGGGGCTATCGATACGATTCGCGTGATCAGGCGCACCGGCCTATGAAAGTCGCGTCGTCGCACAACGCCTGCAGGGGGGGCCGATGCGCAATGCCATAAGCCGAAGGCTTGCCAGCATCCAGCCGGGCCAGCTGCGTTTCAGGCGCCACCCCTGCCCGCTTTGCAGACAGACGCGCCTGTTCGTCAGGCTGGCCAACGACGAGACCGGCGTCCGCTGCCTGCACTGCCGGGCAACGCCGGTGACCCTGTCGCTGGTGAGCGTGCTGCTCGAGAGTCAGCCGGACCTCGCGCAGAAGTCGGTCTACGAGCTTTCCAGCAGGGGTGCCCTGTTTGCCTTCCTGCAGCGCAACGCCGGCTCTGTCACCGGCTCTGAATACTTCGCGGACCTGGCACCCGGCGCCTGGCAGGGGTCGATTCAATGCCAGGATGTCCAGGCCCTGACCCACCCCAGTGGCAGCTTCGATATCTGCACATCGACCGAAGTGTTTGAACACGTGCCGGACGACCATCGCGGATTTGCCGAGGTCTGTCGCGTGCTGAGGCCCGGGGGGCGCCTTGTCTTCACCGTGCCGATAGACGTGCACGGCCGCACCATCGAGCGCGCCAGACTCTCCGCGGGCGGCGATATCGAGCATCTGCTGACGCCGGAATATCACGGTGATCCCGTCGGCAACGCCGGTCGCATCCTGGCGTTCCGCAACTACGGCGCTGACATTGTCGATCGACTGCTTGCCTCGGGCTTTGACAGTGCCGACCTGCGAATGCCGGATCACCCCGCGCCCTGGAATTACGGACGCGCGGTTGTCGTTGCCTGTAAAGCCGCCCGGACGGGCAAAGCCTGAACGGAACGTCGCCGTCAAGCGCGACAGCAATCCCCTGGTTCTCTACACTCCGCAGTTTTGCCAGAAGAGGCTGAGGAGCTGTTGTCATGCTGTCCATTGCGAAGCCATGCATTGCCGGGTATCTGTTGCTGCTGCTGGCGAGCCCGGCACTGGCCACCGTCGATGAAGATGAAGTCGGCGCGTGGTACATGTACATGTGGAATCACGATCGCAGCGACAGCCGTTTTGGTCTGCAGGGCGATGTCCAGTACCGGAACTGGGATCTGCTCGGCGACATGGAGCAGCTGCTGATCCGCGGTGGACTTACCTGGCGCCCAGAAAACACCCCGGTAAAGCTGACCTTTGGCGCGGCCAACATTACCACGGGTGAGTATGGCAGCCGCAGCAGGAACACCACGGAGAACCGGCTCTATCAGGAGGCCCTGATTCCTCATCGACTCGGATCGCGGCTGCAGGTCACGCACAGGCTGCGCCTGGAGCAGCGTGATGTGGAGGGCCAGAGCACCCGCAACCGCTTCCGGTATTTTCTCGCACTCAACTACCCGCTGAACCAGGACACCCTCGGCCGCGGAGCGATCTATCTCAGTGTCTACAACGAGATTTTCCTGAACCTGGAGAAGGACATCGGCAATGGTCGTCGGGTGGATACCTATGACCGCAACCGGGTCTACGCCGCGATTGGCTATGGAGTGTCCGACAGCATCCGACTGCAGTTCGGTGTCATGCGCCAGGACACCGATCCCTGGGCGAAGAACCAGCTACAGCTGAATCTCTTTCACAACTTCTGAAGGGCTGCCCGCGGGCAGGGCACGTCCGGGGGCCAGCGCTATCGCCGGCTCCCGGGCCGGTTTATCAGTGCTTGCCGAAAGTCTGCCCGAAAAAGCTGTCCGGGAGCCATTGCGGCCGCTCGGGGTCATTGGCAATCAGCGAACCGATGCGGTAATTCACGTAGGCCAGTCGTCCGGCTGCCGGCCAGTACAGCGGCTGATCGAGATCGTCGCTCGGAAGGTGATAGCGCTTCGCGCGGAACGCCTTGACGATGGCCTCACCGTCGCCGCCGTCACGCAGCTTGACGCCACCCTTCAGATAGACCGCAGGTATCCCGGCGCGCACAAAGGGATACTGATCGCTGCGCACGAACACCACCTCTTCCGGCGCCGGATCCGGTGTCAGCACTATATCGGCCTGCGCGACGGCACGCTCCGTGACATCGCCCAGCGTGGAGTGCTCTATGCCGATCGGAATCACGTCGGTGACGTCGCCGATGATTACCGGCATGTCCATGTTCACGTTGGCGACAATGCCGTCGGCGGGAACGGTAGGCGTGTTGGCGTAGTGGTAGGCCCCCAGCAGGCCTTTTTCCTCGGCGGTCAGCGCCACAAACAGGAACGATCGGGCGAAGGATTCCGGGCTGTCGGCGAGAAGTCTCGCCGTTTCCAGCATGGTCGCGGTGCCCATGGCGTTATCCTGGACGCCGTTGTACAGGGTGTCGCCGTTCACCGGGGCGCCGAAGCCAACGTGATCCAGGTGCGCGGTCATCACGATATGCTCCTGCGACAGTGCCGGGTCGCTGCCCGGCAGCCGCGCGACCACGTTGCTGCTTTCCAGCCGGTCCAGCGTGGCACGGGTTGACAGCGTTGCCTCTCCCGCCAGATCGAATGACACGAGTTCACCCGCCTCCAGCATCGCGAACACCTCAGCCGCGGTATACGGCGAGCCGGCAAAGACGCGCTCGGCGATGCCGACACTGGCACTCACGCGCACGCGCAGCCCGGGGAAATCGTCAGCCGGCCGGCCATCGGCGTCGAGACGCCGCATGAAGGGTCGCTTCCAGTTGGGTGCATCGAGCGACCACGGCCGTTTCGCCTCCCGCTCCGGATCCCCCAGCGTGATCATGCCAACCGCGCCACGCTCCTCCAGGGCGCGCCACTTCTCGATGCGGTGTGCATAGTAGGCGCGCTCGGCGTCCGGAAACGACGCCGGGGCACTGTTCAGCACAACCGCGATCTTGCCCGCGACATCGACACCGGCAAAATCGTCGTGATCGTGATGCGGCGCCGCCACAGCCTGACCCACGAACACCATGGGCGCACTGATGGATTCCTCCCCTGTGCTGAAATTCACCGCCGGCAGGTACTCATCCTCAAAGACGAATTCCAGCGCCTCGTCGCCCCGCGTGATCGCAAAGCGGGCGCCTTCTCTGTCGCGCACGCCGCGAATCAGTGGCACGCTCTGGAAATAGCTGCCGTCATCGCCCGCGGGCTCGAGTCCGATCAGCCGGTACTGCGTGGCAACATAGAGTGCAGCGAGATCGAAACCGCGGGTGCCCGCCTCGCGACCCTCGAGCAGGTCATCGCCGAGAAAGCGCACGTCGGCCTCGATGTTGGCGGCAGAGCCGGCCAGCACGGCGTCCGGTATCTGGGCGCCCGCCGGGGGCTGCATAAACAGCGCTGCGCCGGCAAGGACGCCGGCAGTCAGGGTGGATCGAATCATACGGTTCTCCTGTGGGAAGCGGCGGCCAGACGCGCCCGGCGCCGGCCTGAATGTCAGAGTATACCTCTGCTGCCATGGCGTCAGGGCAACGGCGATATCCCCATTGCAAGTTCGGCCGGGTTTGCGCCCGGCGAGGCTAGGGGACACTGCCATTGGTGTTCCTCGCGCTGTTCGGGTAGCGTTACCTTCCACCTCCAAAGACATCAGGACCGAGATCATGAACCCGACTCTGCTACGCCTGCTGCTTCCATTACTGCTACTTGTTCCCGCCCTGTCGGGCGCTGCCGTGGACAATCCGCGCAAGGCTGCGGTCGTCGCCGCCGTGGATGCCCACCGCGATGAACTGACGGCTCTGAGCGATGAGATCTGGCGCCACGCGGAAATTGCCTTCCGCGAAACGCAATCCGCCGATGCGCTGGTTGCGCACGCCGAGGAAAACGGGTTCCGGGTAAGCCGTGGCACGGGCGAGATACCGACCGCCTTTGTCGCCGAGTACGGCAGCGGCAAACCCGTTATCGGCATCATGGGCGAGTTCGACGCCCTGCCCGGCCTGTCCCAGGACACGGTGCCCACCCGGTCGCCGCTGGCCCAGGGAGAACCCGGCCACGGCTGTGGACACAATGTCTTCGGCGCCGCTTCACTGGGTGCCGCAATCGCCATCAAGGAACAGATCGAAGCCGGTGAGCTCAGCGGCACCATCCGTTACTACGGCACACCGGCGGAAGAGAAATTCTTCGGCAAGCTGTGGATGATCCGGGCCGGGGCCTTCGATGACGTCGACGTCATGATGGACTGGCACCCGGCCGACAAGCTGGAAGCGTCGGTGCAGAGCAGCCAGGCCCTGGTGGATTTTCTCGTGGAGTTTGACGGGCAATCGGCACACGCCGCCGCCGACCCCTGGAACGGGCGCTCGGCCGGCGACGCCCTTGAACTGTATGCGCATGGCATCAATGCCTACCGCGAACACATCCGGCCCACCGTGCGGATCCACTACCACATCATGGACGCCGGCAAGGTGGTGAACGTGGTACCCGACTACGCGAAGATCTGGGTACGCGTGCGCGATCGCAGTCGCGAGGGCATGACGCCGGTCTACGAGCGGGTGCAGGCAATGGCCGAGGGCGCTGCCATCCTGGCCAACGTGGAGCACAAGGTATCGCTCATCTCGGGCGTCCACGAGCTGCTGCCGAATCGCACCGGTGGTGCGGCGCTGCAGGCGAACCTCGAGGCGCTGGGCAGCATCAGTTACTCGGAAGAGGAACTCGCCTTCGCCCGCACACTTCAGGCGTCTACCGGGAAGCCGCAGGTGGGCATGGATGCCGAGGTCAACCCGCTGCGCGAGACCGAAGAGGACCCGCCCGGCGGATCCACGGATGTTGGCGACGTCAGCTACGTGGTGCCGACCATCAGCCTGGCGGCGCCGATTGCGCCGAGTGGCGTGCCCTGGCATTCCTGGGCCGTCGTGGCCTCCGGCGGCATGTCGCTGGGACACAAGGGACTGGTGCATGCCGCAAAGGCTCTGGCCATGACCATGGTGGACCTGTTCGAGGATCCCCGGCTGGTTGAGCAGATCAAGACGGAGTTTGCCGAGCGCAAGGGCGACTATACTTACCAGGGCATTCTGCCGCCGGGGCCACCGCCACTGGACTTCGAGCAGTAATCCGGACCAAAACCATCCGTCAGGAGCAATCCCATGTCAGCAACCGATGAGTTTCTCAGCAATAACCAGCGCTATACCGAGCACTTCGACAAGGGCGACAAGCCCATGCCGCCCGGCAAGCAGATCGCCGTGGTCGCCTGCATGGACGCCCGTATCGAAACCGGTCGTCTGCTGGGGCTGGAGGAAGGGGATGCCCACGTCATCCGCAACGCCGGCGGCGTCGTGACCGACGACGTCATTCGCTCCCTGGCAATTTCCCAGCGACTGCTGGGCACGCGGGAAATCATGCTGATTCACCACACCGACTGCGGCATGCTCACCTTCAATGATGATGCCGTGAAGGCGCAGATGGAGGAAGACACCGGCCTGCGCCCTCACTTCGCGCTGGAAGCGTTCAAGGACCCGGCAGAGGATGTCCGACAGTCCATGCGACGCATACAGCACAGCCCTTTCGTGCCGCACAAGGACGCGGTGCGCGGTTTCGTGTATCACGTCGAGAGCGGTGAACTGGAGGAGATCAGAGCCGAGTAGGAAAACTCCCGGGGTCAGGCATCGCCGTGGTCAAGAGCGACCACGCGATTGCGCCCGGCATTCTTGGCCTCGTAGAGCGCCTTGTCCGCTCGCCTTAGGCCGTCGTCGATGCTCTCCCCGGCACGTATTTCCGCCAGACCGATCGATACGGTCAGGGTAATCCGGCTTGACCCCTCGACTACAGGCTCTGCACAGGCGCTCCGGCGCAGACGCTCTGCCACTTTCCCGGCCTCGACCAGCCCCGTGTCCGGAAGCATCACCAGGAATTCCTCACCGCCGTAGCGATACGCCCGGTCACGCGGGCGCAGACAGGCTTCAAATCGCTCCGCCAGCACTTCGAGCACGGTATCTCCGAAAGCGTGGCCATGGTCGTCGTTGACCCGCTTGAAGTGATCCGCGTCCACCATCGCGACGCTTAAGGACCGTCCGGTCCGTCTTGACTGGGCATGCTCTCGCTCAAGATCCCGCTCCATGGCGGAGCGGTTCAGCAATCCGGTAAGTTCGTCAACGTGGGTCAGCGATACCGTGATCGCATTGTCCAGGCGATCCAGAGCCACATCCAGACGCTGCAAGGCTGCCGTCAGGTCAAGGAAGGCCGCCTGATCCAGTCGACCTCTGGCTGCCGCCTCCAGCGCCACCCCGGCCTGCTGCAACACGTCGCCATGTCGCGTCACCATGGCCGCGTACAGGTGGTGGCGGGAAACCACAGAGGTCACTTCGGGCGCAACAACGGGCAGCATATCCAGACCGTGCAGCAGATCACCGACGCTTGCACGGCCATCGCCCTGCTCCGGGAACTGCAGGCGCAGGAACAGCTCGAGGCGACTCGCCCTGTGCTGCGCGAGTGCCTTGCGGAACGCGGAACGCAACACACGCAGAACATCGCCCTCCTCGTCTCGAATAACAGAATCGATCATGGGTGGTGTGTCTCCGGGTATCGTCTTGGCGAGACAGGGGCAGCGCGGCAAAACTCCGGGGAATCCGGAAAAGGGCAATGACACCGAAATGCCATGGCGATGGCATGGGCATCGCCTGCGGGGCTTGAATAGCAACTTGGATACAGCACACCATCATGACATCGATACCCCGGGGTAGAAAGCCACGTTCACGGGCAAAGCGTGCCCCCGTTCACAGTCCGCGGCATCGCCCACGCGCGGCGGGCTACCTGAAACCGTTGCAATGGACCTGTGGCGCGAAGGGTTATTCGCGATAGGATAGCGCCTACCCGGACATGCAAACCTGCGGGCTGACGCAACACCGGAGAGAGAGGATTCAACAACGTGGCTCGGCAGCAACCTTTGAAACCGCGCAGCTCATGCTGGACTACGCCCCGGTTGCCGTCTACTGGACGCGTGCTGACGGGGGTCTCGCCTGGATCAACCGCAGCGCCTGCGACATGCTGGGCTATACCCGGGCCGAACTGCTGGCACTGACTATCTTTACGGTCGACGCTGACATGACCCCACAGTACTGGGTCAGCTACTGGACCGAACTCAATACCCGGGAAAGCGTCTCGCTGGAGCGGCGCCATCGGCGACGCGATGGCTCGTTGTTTCCCGTGGAGGTCAGCATCCGCCATCTTGAACTGCGCGGCGAGCCATTGCACTTCTCCTTTGTCAGGGATCTCACAGAGCAGAAATCCGCGGCGCGCCTGCAAAGGAATCGTGAACAGTACATGACTGCGCTGTTCAGGGAGAGTCCAATGCCGCAGCTGATTGTCGACCCGGACACGCTGCAGATCGTCGATGCCAATCTGTCGGCCGCGGCATTTTACGGCTACGAGCCACTCACCGGTGTCAGCCTGTCGGCGATCAATGCTCTCTCCGGCGACGACACCCGGACCGAACTTGATGCGGCCGGTGACAGTCATTTTTCCCGCTTCCGCCATCGTCTCGCCTGCGGCGAAACGCGGGACGTTCACGTCCACTCGGGTTTCATCGACCACAGTGGTCAGACGCTGCTTCACCTGAGCGTCGAGGACATGACGCCACTCTATGCCTTCCAGCATGAGCTGGAGGTATATCGCGATCAGCTGGAACGTCTGCCGGTGGGCGTTTTCCGCGCAACACCCGGCGCTGACGGCGTCTTCGTCAGCGCCAATGAAGCGCTTTGCGAGATGCTGGAGCTTGCGTCGAAAGCCGCACTGGTGGGCAGGAAACTGCGTGATTTCCACCCGAGCGCGAACGGACACGGCGACCTGAATGACCTGGTCATGAAAAACGGGGATGTCCGCCGGGTCGAGCGTGAAATGCTGACGGCGACAGGACAGCGGATCTGCGTGGAATTGTCCGGGCGCCGAATCAAGACCGCATCGGGCAGTGTCTTTATTGAGGGCGCCATTCGCGACATCAGCGCAAGGAAACGCGCGGAAAGAGAGCGTGAAGCTGCCTTCGCGCGACTGCATGCCGCACTGCAGGCGGCCCCCATCCCAATCATGCTGCACCGGGAAGATGGCACCATTGAGGAGGTCAACACGGTCTGGTGCAACCTGACCGGTTACCGCCGGGAGGAGCTGCAAACCCTTGCCGACTGGACGCGACTGGCCTTCGGGGACCGCAGCGACAAGGTTCTGAACCATATCCGGCGGCTGTACGGCAGGCGCGAGCGCACCGATGAAGGCGACTATGTGGTCCGCTGCCGTGATGGTTCCCTGCGCACCTGGGCGTTTTATTCCGCAACCCTCGATGCACCGGAGCGCGCTGATGGACTGATGATATCCACGGCCATCGACATCACGGAGGAACGTGCGAAACAGCGGGAGGCCCGACAGGCCGAAGCCATTCTGCAAAGCGCCGCCGAGGGCATCACGATCACCGGGCCGGATCGCAGGATCGAGCGCGTGAATCCGTCGTTCACTCGCATAACCGGATACTCGCCGGCGGAGGTTGTCGGCCAGAACCCAAGCATATTGTCATCCGGCCAGCAGGATGCCGCCTTCTACGACGCGATGTGGGCACAGATTGATCGCAGCGGACACTGGCAGGGCGAGATCTGGAACCGGCGCAAGAACGGTGAAGTCTATCCGGAATGGCTTTCCATATCGGCCATCCTCGACCCAAAGGGCAGGCTGGTCAATTATGCGGCCGTCTTCACTGACCTCACCGAGCTCAAGCGCTTTCAGTCCACCCTGCAGCGCCTGCAGCGCTTCGATCCACTTACCGGGCTGGCGAACAAGGAAAGCCTCATCGACAGCATTGAAGACGCCATCGCGTCAGCGAGCGCGGATAACCGGGAAATGGCGCTGCTGGTCTGCGGCCTGGACCGCTTTCACCGGATCAACGAAACCTTCGGTCACCAGACCGGCGACAGTCTCCTGAAAAAAGTTGCCGAAATGATGAAACGCATCGCCGGCGACGACGCCGAAGTTGCCCGACTGGGCGGCGATCACTTCGCCCTGCTCGCCCCGAACAGCATCAACGATACGGCATTGAGCGACCTGCTGCTCAGATTGCGCAGGGTGACGGCACAGGCGTTCGAGATCGACGAGGGCAAACCCGTCAACGTCAGCTTCAGCACTGGCGTCGCGCGCTACCCCGCAGACGCCCTGTCGGCGGTGGATCTGCTGCGCAGCGCGGAAACCGCCATGTTCCAGGCAAAGCGCGAGAATCCGGGATTCCACGCGTTCTTCGATGGCACCACGACCAGGACCGCACAGAAGCGGCTGCTGCTGGAGATCGACCTGCGAAGGGCAATCGACAACGAGCAGCTTGAGGTCTATTTCCAGCCCGTGGTTTCCCTGCGCGACAATCACATCATTGGCGCCGAAGGCCTGGCGCGCTGGCAGCACCCGGAACTGGGTCCGGTGTCTCCGGAAGTCTTCATATCGATTGCCGAGGAATCCGGTCTGATCCGGCCCTTGACGGAGACGCTGCTGGACAAGGCAGCACGGGCGATGAGCGACCTTTCACGGCGCTTCGACACCCCGCTGCGCCTCGCTTTCAATATCTCGGCGACGCAGCTCAATCAGGCGCACTTCGTCGAGGAGACACTGCGGGCGCTGGACGCGGCAGGGCTTGCACCTGAGGCCTTCGAGCTCGAGCTCACAGAGAGCACGCTCATGCAGAGGGTGGGAGAGGCTCCCAGGATTCTGGAAAAACTGCGTGAACGTGGGGTATCGATCTCCATCGACGATTTCGGTACCGGCTTCTCGTCACTGGCCTACCTGCAGGAGATCAGGGCGCAGACGCTGAAGATCGACAAACGGTTCATCACCGACTGCACCAGCAACCAGGCTAGTGCGCAGCTGGTGCGCTCCATCATCGCCATGGGCCACGCGCTGGATATGCAGCTTATTGCCGAGGGTGTAGAGACTGCGGAACAGCGGGACCTGCTTGCCTCCCTCGGCTGTGAGTACTACCAGGGCTATCTTTTCAGCAAGCCACTGCCGATAGCGGCGTTCGAGGCCTTGCTCGTGCACACCCGCATGAGCGACGCTCACTCCCCGAAATAGAAATTTTCATCCAGCGTCTTCATCCACGAAGGGTAGAACACGGCGAGCGCCGACACACACATGCCGTTGACAAAGCCCTCGGAGAACATGATCAGGAACAGAACCGGAAACACCTCCAGCGCACGCGCGGTCCAGGCGCCGAGGCCCACTGCACTGAAAAGACAGAGTGCAAGAACGGCGTCAACAAGCACGACCAGGGCGCCGCCCGCAAACCCGGCACCGAGGATAAAAACAAAGGGATTGCGCAGCTCCGACCGGTACAGACAGCGACCGACGGCCCAGGTAACGGCAGCGGGCGCGCCAACGGTAAAGAACCAGGCGGGTGCAAAACCGGCGAGGGACAGGTCCGAAATAACCAGGTAGACCAGCAGGACAACGGTTCCCGCCAACGTTGCCAGACTCCAGCCCAGCATCAGCGTCAGCGTGGTCATGCCGAGGAGGTGAAACACGAGATCCTCGATACCGCGCACGTTCATCAACCAGAGGAACAGGCAGGCAACGCTGCCCCCGGCCACCAGGTGCACACGGGACGGCGCCTCTTTCAGTGCGACCCAGGGGACGTACCAGGCAGCGCAGGCCAGCCACAGCAGCATGACCAGCAGCGTGAGCAGGGGCAGCCACGAGGGAAGTAACGCAGGATCAATGTACAAGATGTGATCTTCCGGGCTTCTGAAGTCCAGAGTCTAGCGGACTGGTAGCCTGAGCGTCGGCAGCCAGCCCGCAAACCATGGCGCTAAACGTCCACAACCCGATTGACCTGGTGGGCCAGCCGCATCGCCTCGTGCTGCTCGAGCGCCAGCAGCTCCTTGATCAGGTCGCGCAGATCCGGCGTATCCGCGCGACCGAGCAGATAACGGTAGAGACCAATCAGCTGCGTATGCACCGCAAAAATGGTGGCGCTGATTTCCTCGACGTCAGACTCACCGTGTGCGTCTGCGTCGAGATTGTCGATATGCACCGGATTTTCTGTCACGTAATCGTAGACCCACGTTCCCAGTGACCCCTGGTCGGCGCGCCCCTCGTACTCGGCCACCATTTTTTCCAGCGCTGCCTCATGGTCGGCGAGATAACGCATCAACAGCTCGGACCGTGTGCGCGACTGCTGATCGGCACTCTGGCGCAGCCGGCGAGCCAGAAGCCCATGTGTGTCGCGTGTCCAGTTGACCAGATCATCGACCGTTTCCGCTTTCATGCGATAACTCCTCATTTGGCGCAGGGCCGCTCACTGTCGCGAAGACGCCGCGAAAGGTCAAATACCGCGCTGTGTTGTGTATCGCTCCACACATTGGTCGCAATACCCGCGGCCTTGTAGACACATACCGCCTTCTTTATGCTGTTGCATGGACGTTGCAGCGAACACACACCCTTCTCCACCACAGAAAAGGAGCCGTGTATGAAGCGACACTACTTCATTGGCGAAAACCTGGAAGACCTTGAGGCCGTTCAGCGCGAGCTCCAGGAACAGGGAATCACGCTGCCCCAGATACACGTTCTCAGTAACAGTGATGCAGAGCTCGAAAAGCATCATCTGCATCCGGTCGCCGAGGTCATGAAGTCCGACGTTATCAATAGCGGGCTGTGGGGGCTGGGGATCGGCATCGGTGGCGCCCTGCTGGTCATCATCGTGACGCTTGCCATGGGCTGGGCCGAAACGGTTGGCTGGACGCCATTCATGTTTCTGGCCCTTGTAGTGCTGGGCTTCTGCGCCTGGGAAGGTGGCTTTCTCGGGTTTCAGGAAAAGAACCGTCGCTTCAAGCGCTTCGATGAGACCATCCGCAATAACCGGCATGTCCTGCTGGTGGACATCAGCGACGATCAGGAAAGCGCCCTGGACGACGTCATCGGACGTCATCCCCATCTCGCGCCGGCGGGCGAGGGTGAACCGGCCCCGGGCTGGGTGATCGTCGGCGAAAACCAGCTCAGGGAGTTGATTCGCCGGGGCCCCTGACACCGGCCCGCCAGATAACCATGACCAGCAACCAGACCCTCGGCACCGCCGCTGACACCCGCCTTGCCATCGAGGGAATGCACTGTGCGTCCTGTGTCGGCCGTGTGGAAAAGGCACTCCTGTCCGTCCCCGGGACGCGAAACGCCTGGGTCAATCTGGCCACCGGGACAGCAACGGTGGAAGGCCACGCCAGCCCTGGCGATCTGATCGAGGCCCTCGGGAACGCGGGCTATCCGGCGAGTTCCCGGGATCAGGCACGCGGTCAGGACGATGAGCAGCTCAGACAGCGACTGGACAGTGAACGCCAGACTCTTGGCCGCGACACCGCACTGGCGGCCGTATTGACGCTGCCGGTTTTCCTGATCGAGATGACGTCGCACCTGTTGCCCGGGTTTCAGCAAACCGTACAACAGACCGTTGGCCAGCAGTGGAGCTGGTATCTGCAGTTTGTGCTGACCGCCCTGGTGCTCGTGTTTCCCGGCCGCAGGTTCTATCGCATCGGCATACCGGCGCTTGTGCGGCTGGCACCCGATATGAATTCACTGGTGGCGCTGGGAACGCTGGCAGCCTTCGGATACTCAGTCATTGCCACTTTCGTGCCGTCGCTGCTACCCGAAGGTACCATCAACGTGTATTACGAGGCGGCCGCGGTGATCGTGACGCTGATTCTGCTGGGCCGCTATCTCGAGGCGCGCGCGCGGGGGCGCACATCGCAGGCCATCACGCGACTGTTGTCGCTGCAGACGCGCACCGCGCGGGTCCGGCGCAACGGGTCCAGCGAGGATATTCCGATCGAGGCGGTGGCCACGGGCGACCTGATCGAGGTGCGGCCCGGCGAGCGGATTCCGGTGGATGGTGACGTCACCGAGGGCGAAAGCTACGTCGACGAATCCATGATCAGCGGCGAGCCGGTGCCGGTGAGGAAGTCGACAGGCAGCGAGGTGGTCGGCGGGACGGTAAACCAGACCGGCGCGTTCACCTTTCGCGCAACCGCCGTCGGCAGCGATACCGTTCTGGCGCGGATCATCGATATGGTGGAGCAGGCGCAGGGTGCCAAGCTGCCCATCCAGGCACTGGTTGATCGCGTCACCCTCTGGTTTGTCCCCGCCGTCATGGCCGCGGCTGGCATCACGTTTCTGGCCTGGCTGTTCATGGGTCCGGAACCCGCCCTGACCTTTGCGCTGGTAAGTGCGGTATCTGTACTCATTATCGCCTGCCCCTGTGCGATGGGCCTGGCAACACCAACTTCCATCATGGTGGCAAGCGGCAAGGGCGCGGAGCTCGGCATCCTGTTCCGCCGCGGCGATGCCCTGCAGCAACTGCGGAACTGCCGGGTCGTGGCGCTGGACAAGACCGGCACGCTCACAGAGGGCCGGCCTGTGCTGACCGACCTGGTGCTCGCCGCAGGTCATGAGAGAAGCCAGGTGCTGGGAATGGCCGCCGCCGCCGAAGCCCGCTCGGAGCATCCGCTGGCCCGCGCCATCGCAGAGGCCGCCAGTGAGGAAGCGGTGTCGATGCCCGAAAGCCGCGGGTTTTCGGCGCAGGCGGGTCTCGGCGTTGAGGCCAGCGTGGACGGGAAGACCGTGCTGGTCGGCAGCGCCGATTACATGCTGCGCAGTGGCATCGGGATTGACGGCGTCGCCGGGGACGCCCGTCGGCTCGAAAGCCGGGCGCGATCGCCGGTGTATGTGGCGATCGATGGCGTCATCGCAGCACTTCTCGCGGTGGATGACCCGATCCGGGAGACCACTCCCCGGGCAATCAGGGCACTGCGCCACCTGGGTGTGAAGGTGGCAATGATTACCGGCGACAACCGCGTCACGGCCGAGGCCATCGCCCATGAGCTGGGCATCGACGACGTCATTGCCGGCGTCATGCCGGACGGCAAGGTCGACGCCGTTCGCCAGCTCAGGCATGCCCACGGCAGCCTCGCGTTCGTCGGCGACGGTATCAACGATGCGCCCGCACTGGCAGAAGCCGATATCGGCATTGCGATCGGCACCGGCACCGACATCGCCATCGAAGCTGCTGACGTGGTGCTCATGTCCGGAGATCTGAACGGCGTCGCCACTGCGACAGCCCTGTCTCAGGCAACCCTGCGCAACATCCACCAGAACCTGTTCTGGGCCTTCGCCTACAACACCCTGCTGATACCGCTTGCTGCCGGCGCGCTCTACCCCGCCACGGGACTGCTGCTGTCGCCGGTCTTTGCCGCCGGCGCCATGGCGCTTTCCAGCGTGTTTGTTCTCGTCAATGCGCTGCGACTGCGTCGGTTCCAGCCAGTGCATGGCAGCGGATAACGGGATCTCAATACCATGCCATCAATGGCATAATGACGGACGCTCCGACAGGCAAGCCTTCCCGCATGGCCGACACACCTCTGCACCCCAGTGATGCCGCGCGCCTCATGCGACTCGCGACAAATGCGTCTGTGGCGGTCGCCATTACGCTCATTCTGGCGAAAGCGGTCGCCTATGCGCAGACCGGCTCCATGAGCATCCTGGCTTCGCTGATCGACTCGATCATGGATTCCGGCGCCTCACTGCTCAACCTGTTCGCCGTGCGCTACGCGCTGGCGCCGGCCGACCGCAAGCACCGCTTTGGTCACGGCAAGGCCGAGTCCATCTCGGCGCTCGCGCAGAGCACGCTGATCATCGCCTCGGGCATCTACCTGCTGATCGAGGCCGGCAAGCGACTGCGCGCGCCGCAGGAACTGCCGACGCTGGAAATCGGTATCGCGGTCATGCTGTTCACCATTGTTGCCACTCTGGCGCTGCTGGCGCTGCAGCACTACGTCATACGCCGCACACAGTCCGCCGCCATCCGCGCCGACGCACTGCATTACCGCACAGACCTGCTGACCAACAGCGCGGTCATTCTGGCGCTGATACTCGCGCACTGGGGCTGGTCGGGCATGGATCCGCTGTTTGCCTGCGGCATCGCCGTCTACATTCTGCTCACCGCGCGTCACATCATGAGCGATGCCCTCAACGAACTGCTCGATCGCGAGCTGCCCGAGGCCCGGCGCCAGTTGATACGCGACACGGCAAACCGCCACGCCGGTGTGCACGGTATCCACGACCTGCGCACCCGGAGCTCCGGACGGGTGGACTTTATTGAACTGCACCTCGAGCTTGACGGCGACCTGTCGCTGCGTCAGGCACACCGCATCGCCGATGAGGTGATTGCCGCCATCAAGGTCGAGATACCCGGCGCGGACGTCGTGATTCACCAGGATCCTGCCGGGCTGCGCGAGATCCGCCAGGAAGAAACCCTCGCGGACTGACCGCGCGATTCCACCAACGGCAACGAGGACGTCAACAGATGCAATACCGGAAACTGGGCAACACGGATATCGATGTCAGCGTGATCTGCCTCGGAACCATGACCTATGGCCAGCAGAACAGCGCTGAAGACGCGGCAGCGCAGCTGGATTACGCCCTGTCACGCGGCGTGAATTTCATCGACACGGCGGAAATGTATCCGGTGCCCCCGCGCGCCGACACCCAGGGTGAAACCGAGCGCTTTATCGGTCAGTGGCTGGCGCGCAGCGGCAGGCGCAACGACATTGTGCTGGCAACCAAGGTTGCCGGACGGGGTGACGGCAACGCGGGCGTGGATCATCTCCGTGGTGGACCGCGCCTCGACCGCGCGCAGATACACCAGGCCATCGACGACTCCCTCAGCCGACTGCAGACGGACCATGTCGATCTGTATCAGGTGCACTGGCCGGAGCGCGCGACCAATTTTTTCGGGCGCCTGGGCTATCTGCATCGTGACGATGACGGCATCGCTATCGAGGAAACCCTGTCGGCACTGGGCGAACTGGTACAGGCCGGTAAAGTCCGGCATGTCGGGATTTCCAATGAAACACCCTGGGGTGTTCTCGAGTACCTGCGCCTTGCCCGCGAAAAGAATCTGCCGCGCATTGTCAGTATCCAGAACCCCTACAATCTCCTCAACCGCGCGTTTGAAGTGGGTCTGGCGGAAATCGCCATACGGGAGCAGGTCGGCCTGCTGGCCTATTCGCCACTGGCCTTTGGCATGCTCAGCGGCAAGTACCTGGACGGCGCGCTGCCGGCCGACTCGCGGCTGGCGCTGTTCGAGCGCTTCTCACGCTATGGATCGCCGGAGGCAGAAGCCGCCACGGCCGCCTACGTTGCGCTTGCCCGGGAGCATGGGCTGGATCCGGCGCAGATGGCGCTGGCCTTCGTCAACTCCCGGCAGTTCACCACGGCAAACATCATCGGCGCCACCACTGCGGACCAGCTGCGTGCCAATATCGACAGTATTGACCTGACCCTGGAGAAACCGCTGCTGAAAGCGCTGGAGGCGCTGCACCGGCAATACTGCATACCCGCCCCCTGAAGCTGAAGCACCTGCGGGAAGATCGTCAGCGCCGTCAGAAGACCCAGGCGATCAGCAGCCAGAAAATGGCGAAGAACAGGAAAAAGCCGCCAAGCATGAACTGCAGTTCACCGAGCAGTCCATCACCGGCGGCGATGGCAAAGACGATAAAAAGAATCGCCGTGGTGAAAAACGCGATAACGGCGGCATCGCGCAGACCGAGCCCGGGCTCGAGCTGCGTCGCGACGATATCGCCCAGCATGGGCAGCATGAACAGCGCACCCAGACCAACGAGCGCGACCAGCGACACCAGCACCACCGCCAGTCGTCGCGACTCGGCCCTGTCCCTGTTGTCAGATTCACCGACCATGGTCAGGCTCCGTTCTGTCCCATCTTGATCAGCTCGCGGATGCGATTGGGATCCGGCATCCCCTTGGCCACGATCTCGGGATTGTCCCCCGCAGTGTAGATCGACACTGTTCCCACGCCGAAAATGCGATTGAAAAACGACTGCTTGACCCGCACCGTGCGCACAATGCTGATATTGACCTCGGAGCGCTCCTTGCTGAGCAGCCCTTTCTCGAACAGGATCTCGTTTTCGAACACCGTGAGCTTGGATGACTTGGTCTGCAGGTACCACCACAGCAGGATAAGAACGCCAACCGCAACCGGAATCAGCAGAACGGCCAGGATGAAGCCCAGGGGATTGTTCTTGAACATGGCGGGGTGTTCTGCGTACAGCTCTTTCACGCTGCGGTCCTCGTGTTGTGTGTGAAGTTCGTTGCGGTTGAACGCGGGTAGCCGGGCTCAGCCCGAACCATCGAGTACCTTGGCAGTTTCCAGCATTTGCCGCAATGTTTGCAACGCCTCATCGCTGTACACCCGCCCCGGACCGGGACGTCCCCAGACCGGATCGGGCCAGCAGAAATCATCCGGGCGCCTGCCGAGCACATGCAGATGCAACTGCGGCACCACGTTGCCCAGAGCCCCGAGGTTGACCTTGGGATAACCCAGCGGCCCCTTGAGTACCCGGGACAGGCCGGCAGCCGTCTGCAGCAGTGCGTTGCGCGCCGCGGCGGGCATGTCCAACAGATCGCTGCAGTCACTATCCGGCACCAGCAGAAACCAGTGCAGCGCCGCCTCCCGGGACAGCAACAGCCAGGCATCGCCGCTGCGCCCCAGCCTGTGGCAATCCTCGGCAAGGCGCGGATGCAGCGCCACGGCTGCCAGCTCAGGCATCGGCATCCCGGTAGAAAGCGGCGAAGGCATCGACAAAGGCGGGAAGCTGATCCGTCGCCAGATTGTTGATCCCCGCCGCTGCTGCGCGACCGCCGCCCGTTGGATAGCGACGGCAGAACACGTCGGCGCCGACGCGATGGGACAGCGGCGCGCGCACGCTGACCAACAGCCCACCGCCGGGCTTTTCCGTTACCACGGCATGGGCCCGAGCCGGATGCTCGTTCGCCAGCGCATTGCCATAGACGCCGCTGACGCGGCGCGCCCATGGCGCATCAGGCAGCACGTAGACCGCGGCGACGTCATCGGCATGCTCGGCCTGTATCGACCGCGCGGCCGCCAGATCCTCATGATAACCACCCTCAAGTTTCTCGAACGTGTCCCGGTTATCGCGCATGAAGGCCTGCGGATCCGGGTAGGGCAGCAATTCCCGGTAGAGATCGCCGGGATGGAAATGCAGCTCCGCCAGATCCGAGCCGTAGCCATTGTAATTGATGTAGATGCCGAGATTTTCCAGTCGCTTCAGATCCTCCGCCGACAGACCGAGGGGACGGGCCAGCCGCTGTGCGCTCTCGCGCAGGTTATCGCCAAAGGTGCCGACAACAGCCCAGGCGCGCCCGGCGCCCGCCAGGTGGCCATTCACCAGCAGGCTGGTGCAGACAGTGGACTCGGTATTGATGTGAGTTTCCAGGGCAGTGCTGACGGGAATGTCGCCGGCGTAGTGATGGTCGCAGTACCACACCGAGGCACCGGCCTCGAGCAGGCGGCAAAGCGCTTCGCGGTTCTTGTCCAGCGACACGTCAAGAACGCAGACGCGGTCGCCGGCGGCGGCGCTGACACGATCCAGCAGTGCGATGTCGCGCTTGACCCCGGTGACCAGTGTGGCGTCGCGCGGCTCGGCCTGGCGCAGCTGCAGAAGCGCACAGATACCATCCGCATCGCCATTGAACACATCAAAATCGGCCATAAGCCACCTCGTGGAAGATTGCCTGTCCCCACCGCAACGGATAAGCGGAGTCGGCGGGGGTTATCCGGTGAACAGGGGTTTCACATTGGAGTCGCTCAACTCGGGGATGGCAGCGGCGCGGCGGCCGGCGCGTCCCTGCTTGACCCAGAGATGATCGTGGCGGATTTCGTGACGCGCAAACCCGCTGACTGCGGCGGCCAGGATTTCGGTAATACCGCGGCAGTCGAGCCGGTCGCAGCAGGTCATCAGGGTTTTCAGGGCCGACATGACCTCGTCGTAGGTCAGACTCTCTTCCTCAGCCCGCATGATCATGGGGTGACCGGTGCCACTCACCGAGGTGCCCAGCAGCAGTTCCTCATGCAGTTTTTCCCCGGGGCGCAGGCCGATAAACTCAATATCCAGCCCACTGCGGGAGGGTGTGCGGCTGCCGACCTCATGCCCCGAGAGACGGATCATGCGTTTGGCGAGGTCGACAATCTGCACGGGCTCGCCCATATCGAGGACAAACACATCGCCACCGGTGCCCATGGCGCCAGCCTGCAGCACCAGCTGCGCGGCCTCCTGAATACTCATGAAATAGCGCGACACCTCCGGATGCGTCACGGTCACGGGACCCCCGTTCTCAATCTGCTCGCGAAACAGGGGCACCACGGATCCGGAGGAGCCGAGGACGTTGCCGAAGCGCACCATGCAGAAGCGAGTACCGACCTCCTCCTGCGCCAGCCCCTGGAGGATCAATTCCGCGAAGCGCTTGGAGGCACCCATGATGTTGGTCGGGCGTACGGCCTTGTCGGTGGAGATCAGCACAAAGGTCTCTACCCGCGCCTTGCGCGCGGCTTCGGCGGCGTGCCAGGTACCGAAGACGTTGTTGGCGACGCCCTCGGCCACGTTGTACTCCACCATGGGCACATGCTTGTAAGCGGCGGCATGGTAGACCGTCTGCACCGAAAACGTGCGGAAAATGGTTTCCAGGCGGCGCTGGTCGCGAACCGAGCCCAGCAGACAGGCCATTTCGACATAGTGCCCGCCGCGGGCCTGCAGCTCCTTGAGCTCCCGCTCAATGCTGTAGAGTGCGTACTCGGAGCTGTCGAGCAGAATCAGCTCCCGCGGACCCGCGGCAAGAATCTGCCGGCACAGCTCGGCGCCGATCGAGCCACCGGCGCCGGTGACCATGACAACCTTGTCTGTGATGCAGCGATCAATCAGCTCCGGATGTGGCGGCACCGGATCACGACCGAGCAGGTCATCCAGATCGATATCCTGGATCTGGTTGACGCTGGCGACGCCGGACACCAGCTCGCTGATCTTGGGCACGGTGCGCACGTGTACCGGCAGTCCCACCAGGGAGTTGATGATTTCCCGGCGGCGATCGTGGGTGGCGGACGGAATGGCGAGAAGCACCTGGGTAATGCTGTGCTCCTGGATCAGGCGTTCGATATCCCGTGGATTGACCACCTGCAGACCATTGATGACGGAGTGCTGGGACTGCGGGTCGTCGTCAACAAAAGCCACCACGCGGTACTGTTCGCCGTGATGCAGCGCTGTCAGCAGCTGGCGGCCGGACTCTCCCGCCCCGTAGATGAGGACATTCTTCGAGCTTGAACGCAGCTTGGACTGATAATAGGCGCGCACTACCAGTCGCGATCCACCCACGCTGAACATGACCAGCGCCCAGTAGACAAAGGGCAGGGCTCTGGGTACGTCGGCACGGGTGAAAAACACGGCCGCCCCGAGTACCAGCGTCGAATAGCTCGCTGCCGTGATGATGGCCCAGATAGCCTGCTGGCCCATGAAGCGGATGACCGCGCGGTAGAGCCCGAGGCGTAGAAAGATGATGGCGCTGGCAACAAGTGTGAGCACGGCACAGGCAAGTTCCACCACGCCGAGCTGTACGGAGGTGATACCCGAGGGGTAGACAACCGCCACCCACATGGCACCGGCCACGAAGCCCATATCAATGAGCAGGACAACCGCCTGCTTGATATTGCGTGGCAGCTCAACGAGCTTTCCAGTAGCGTCACGCACGCAGTGCCAGACACTGGCACCGGCCTGCAGCAGACGCACGCCTGCTTTTTTGACCAAGTTGTCACTCCGCGCTGGTTGGGGCGCCTGCCGGCCATTGTCTGTTTTGCGGCCGGTCTACGCGCGAATGTTACTGTATTGACCGTAATTTGACCATGGCGATCAACAGCGGCAGGTAAGCAAGACTGCACAGCAGCGCGGCATATTGCGGCTGCACGGTCGCCATCAGGGCCAGGGGCACCAGCCAGAGCCATTGCAGGACGATGAACAGCAGATCCACGCGCCGGTGGGATTGCCAGCGGCGCGCAAGACGCTGGTACAGATGCTGCCGGTGCGCCTGCCACAGTCTCTCCCGCCTGCAGGCGCGAAATACCAGCGTCGTCACCGAGTCGGCGATGAACAGCGCGAGCAGTATCAGCCCCGGGTAGGCGGAAACGCCCTCAAGGCACCAGCCCGCGACCAACAGCGATGCCAGTAGATAACCTCCGGGAATACTGCCGGCGTCGCCCATGAACAGCCGCGCCGGGGGGCCATTGAAAAACAGGAAACCGGCGAACGCACCGGCCGTCGCACTGCAGGAGGCGACATACCAGTCAGCCGCTCCCTGCAGCACGCCGAGCCAACCGAGCATCACAGCGGCTGACAGGGCCTGCAGCGCCGCCAGGCCGTCAATGCCATCCATGAAATTAAAAAGATTGATGAACACAAGAATCCAGAGCGCCGCCAGGCCGATCAGCGCCCAGTCTGACAGGGCCTGTCCGGGGGCACAGAGCCAGGCGGCCGTCAGCGCCGCCGCCAGTGCATAAATTCCGAGGCGCAACCGAACGCCCAGGGGCGCCAGATCATCGATCAGACCCACCCCCGACAGCAGCGCGCTGGTGGCAAGCACGGCCAGGCCGGCAGCGGGCAAGGGCGGGCCCACCGCGAGCAGCGCGAGCAACAGCGCCGCGACCACGGCGACACCGGCGCCGCTGACGGTTGCCACGCGGTGCGAGCTGCGCGCTTCGGGGTGCGCCAGCCAGCCAGCTGCCGTGGCCCGCCATCGATAGACCGCGCACAAGGCCGTGGCACCCGTCATGGCGACGAGGAAAACGACCAGCGTACCGCTCATGCGCGCACCGCGGCAGCGACCATCGCCGGCGCCACATCCTCGAAACGCTGCCGTGGCCGCCAGCCCGTTGCGGCACACACGGCGCTACCATCGTAGAGGTCGGAGCCCAGGAGGGCTGTCGCCGTTGCACCCGTGAATGCGCCGTGTCGCAGGTCGGCACAGGCACCGAGTATCCGCCAGCAGGCAGCGGGCAGCTCCCACTGCGGTGCCGGGCGCCGCATTGCACCGGCAAGAGCCAGCATCAGGCGTTGCGTGCTGTAAGCCTCCCCGTCTGTCACGTTCCACAGAGCGCCCTCCTCCGGCAGCCGCGCGGCATCGCCGGCAACCAGGCTGATGATCAGTCGCACCAGGTCGTCGCGCGACACCATGGAGCGCTGTCCGGCTTCCGGCGCCAGGGGCAGGCCGCGCCTCACCCAGGCTATCAGTGACGCGAGGTTACCGCCGACACCCGCCCCGTAAACGAGGGCGGGGCGCAGCGACACGAGCTGCATTCCCGACTCCCGGGCGAGCTGCGCCAGCGCGATTTCCGCGCGACGCTTGCTGCTCGCGTAGGCGACAGTGGGCCCGGTCAGCTCCTCCTCGGCTCGCGGCGTCGCGCTCGCGGCAGGCCCCATGGCCTTGACGCTGCTCAGAAAGAGGAAGCGGCCGACGCCGTCCCGGACAGCGCGCCGGGCCAGCGCAACGCTTGCTCTTTCGTTGACCGCGACATGTTGCGCGGCGGGCGCCTGCCGGTGGGCGACACCCGCGGTGTGAATAACGACGTCCACGCCCTGCAGCGACAGCGCCGGCGACAAGGGTTTGCCGAGATCCTGAACGACATGCGGCACCGAAGCCGGCAGGCTCCCGGCGCCGCGCACAAGGCAGACAACCTCGTGATCCGCTGCCAGTAGCGCCTCGCGCACCGCGCTGCCAACAAAGCCCGTTGCCCCGGTTACAAGACACTTCAAATGATTGCCGCCCCCGTACCGTAAATTCCGTGAATGACTGCCGCCGGAACGTCCGGCGGCAGCTGCCAGCGGCCATGATACGGATGCCGTGGACTCATTCCAGCGTTATCGCCTCCCGATTGCGCGCCAGAGTCGCCTCGCCCACGCCGCTGACATCCATGAGCTCCTCGATAGACTCAAACGGTCCGTACATCTCCCGGTATTGTACGATGGCCTCGGCACGCGCCCGGCCAACCCCCTGCAGCACCGACGACAGCTCCTCGACATCCGCGGTATTGATATTCACCACGGGCGGTTTGTCGACAGGTGCTTCCTGCGCGTGGACACCGGGCACCCCCGGCCCACCCACTGCCAGCGCGATCAGCAGCAGCACGCCACCGGCGATCACCCGCAGGGGATGCTGGACGGGCATGCCACGGCCATCGGGATGGCCGGGGTCTGCCACGAGACCGGCATCGGTTGGGGAGCAGAGTCCGGCTGAGGCGCCGGCATGCGGTGTAAACAGCGTCAGTGTCTTCATTGCGTCGTCTCCATGACTGTATTGCCATGCCGGCGGAATGCACGGCAGGCTGCAGCCGCCATCCCGGCAGCTGCGGTATCCTGAAGACTAGCAGGCCGCGTGAGAGGTCTGCGAAAAATGGATCGATCTGACGAAAAAGGCGCGCCGTGTCCAGTGTGCCACACGGTAAGTCCGGTAATGCTCCGCCGAGTTTACCGCGTGGCCTACCGGGCGGCGTCGCCAGAGATCTCGGCAAGGATTGCGTTCAGGGCCATGACGGGGTCCGCGGACGCTGTCACGGAGCGGCCGATTACCAGGTAGTCGGCACCCAGAGCCACGGCCTCGGCCGGCGTGACCACGCGCCGCTGGTCCGCGGCGTCATCACCCGCCGTGCGGATTCCCGGTGTGACCAGGGCGAAGGCCTCACCGCAGGCGCGCCGCAGCGCCGGTGCCTCCTGCGCAGAGCACACCACGCCGTCGAGACCGGCGCTCGCGGTCAGCGTCGCCAGTCGCAGGACACGCTCAGCCACCGTTTCCGTGTAGCCCAGTTCGGCGAGATCGGACGCGTCCATGCTGGTGAGCACGGTCACCCCGATCAGCAGCGGCGGACGGCGACAGGCCGTTAACGCCTCCACCGCCGCGTCGAGCATGCGCCTGCCGCCAGCGGCGTGCACGTTGACCATCCAGACACCGAGGTCGGCGGCGGCGCGCAGTGCCTGCGCCACGGTCGTGGGAATATCGTGGAACTTGAGATCGAGAAATACCTCGAAGCCGGCGCGCTGCAGCTGTTCGACCACGGCCGGACCCGCGCGGGTGAACAGCTCCTTGCCCACCTTCACGCGACAGAGCTGCGGGTCCAGTCGAGCGGCCAGCGAGAGCGCCGCACTGGCATCGGCGACATCCAGCGCGACGATGACCGGCGACCCGGGGACCCGCCTGCCCAGGACTTCAGTCACGGGCGACCCGTCCGCGATGGCGCAGGCGATCCGCCTCGCTCTGGGCCCGGGTCAGCTGCCGGTTGAGCAGTCGCATTCGGGTGCGCAGACGCAGGGAGACTGCACTCGCTACCAGCACGCCGCACAGCCCGCCGAGCGCAAAGGCCGCCAGTACCCAGAGCGCCAGGCTGCGGGGTGCGAAGCGGTAGACCAGCAGGTCCAGCGGCACCGCAACATCATTCTGCAGCGCGAACAGCACACCCAGGCCGGCCATGGCGAAGGCCACAATGATGCCGGTGACGCCGCGCAGAAAATTCACAGGCCGGACTGTAAGCCGAGGTTGACGCGCTCACGCAGTTCCTTGCCCGGCTTGAAGTGGGGAACGTACTTGCCGGTGAGCTGCACTGTATCGCCGGTCTTGGGGTTGCGGCCGCGCCGCGGCTCGCGATAGTGCAGTGAAAAGCTGCCGAAACCGCGTATTTCGATGCGTCCGCCAGAGGACAGCGACTGCGACATGTGCTCGAGTATGGTCTTTATCGCCAGCTCAACGTCCTTGGTGGACAGCTGTGTCTGCCGGGCGGCAATTGCCTCGATCAGCTCGCTCTTGGTCATGCGTGATTCGCCCTTGCCGTCAATTGCGGGGCTGTGCCCACCGTGACGGCGTATTTTGTACTTTCCGCAACAGTGATACAAGTGCTTATTTTTTAACAAAAAAAAGGGCCCGAAGGCCCTGTGCGTCGCGCCGCCGTGCCCCCATGGGGGCCGGCGCTGCAGATGCCGCTTACTTCTCGTTCATCTGCTGCTTGATCAGGTCGCCGATGGTGCCGGGCGAGCTCTGGTCCTCTTCCTTGAGCGACTTGACCGCGTCCTTCTCGTCGTCGAAGTCCTTGGCCTTGATGGACAGGGCCAGGCTGCGGTTCTTGCGATCCACCGAGATGATCTTGGCTTCCACGCTATCGCCGACCTTGAACTGGGAGCGCGCATCGTCAACTTTCTCGCGGCTGATGTCGGAGGCTTTCAGAACACCCTCGACTTCCTCTGCCAGCTTGACGGTGACCGACTTGGCGTCGACCTCGGTCACTTCGCCCGTCACGATCGTGCCGCGATCATTGACCGCCACGTAGTTGGAGAAGGGATCATCTTCCAGCTGCTTGATGCCCAGTGAGATGCGCTCGCGCTCCGGATCGATGGACAGGATGACCGTCTCGATCTCGTCGCCCTTCTTGTAGCTGCGCACGGCTTCTTCTCCGACCTCGTTCCAGCTGATGTCGGATAGATGCACCAGGCCGTCGATGTTGCCTTCGAGGCCGATGAAGATACCGAAATCGGTAATCGACTTGATGCTGCCGGAAATGCGGTCACCCTTGCTGTGTTCGGCGGCAAACGCGTCCCAGGGGTTTTGCTGGCATTGCTTGATGCCCAGCGAGATGCGGCGACGCTCCTCGTCGATATCGAGCACCATGACCTCGACCTCGTCACCCACCTGAACAATCTTGGAGGGGTGGACATTCTTGTTGGTCCAGTCCATTTCGGAGACGTGCACCAGACCCTCGACACCCTCTTCGATCTCGGCGAAACAGCCGTAATCGGTAAGATTGGTGACGCGCGCCAGAACGCGGCTGCCTTCCGGGTAGCGCCCGGTGATCTCGACCCACGGATCCTCGCCCAGCTGCTTGAGGCCCAGGGACACACGGTTGCGCTCGCGGTCGAACTTGAGCACCTTGACGTCCATTTCCTGGCCGACTTCCACGATTTCGGAGGGATGCTTGATGCGCTTCCACGCCATGTCGGTAATGTGCAGCAGGCCGTCGACACCGCCGAGATCGACAAAGGCGCCGTAATCGGTGAGGTTCTTGACGATCCCCTTGATGGTCATGCCTTCCTGCAGGCTTTCCAGCAGCGCTTCGCGCTCGACGCTGTTGGCCGCTTCCATGACGGCACGACGCGAGACCACAACGTTGTTGCGCTTCTGGTCAAGCTTGATGACCTTGAATTCGAGTTCCTTGTTCTCCAGATGAGCGGTATCGCGCACCGGGCGGACGTCCACCAGCGAGCCCGGCAGGAACGCCCGGATGGTGTTGATGTCGACCGTAAAGCCGCCCTTGACCTTGCCATTGATGTGGCCCTTGATGACCTCATCTGCCGCATGCGCCGCCTCAAGCTCTTTCCACGACTCGGCGCGTTTCGCCTTCTCGCGTGACAGCTTGGTTTCACCGAAACCGTCCTCGACAGTCTCCAGCGCCACCTGCACCTCGTCACCGATGCTCAGGCTGCACTCGCCCGACGCGTCGATAAACTGGGCACGGGGGATAACGCCCTCGGACTTCAGGCCCGCGTGAACGGTGACCCACTCATTATCAATATCAATGACAACCCCGGTGACAATGGCACCCGGCTGCATATCAACGGTTTTCAGGCTTTCTTCAAAAAGATCGGCGAACGATTCGCTCATTACACATTACCTGTCTGTAAAGATGTGCAGTAGCAACACTGCAACCGACCCTCCAGCCGGGCCGGGACTCATTAAAAAAACCCCCTGAACCGCCCGGACTGGATTGGCGGCGCGATCAGGCGGTACTTGTTGCGTTGTACCCAGTAGCGCGCTTGTAGCCTGTTGCGCGAACTGCCGGAGCGGGACTGACAGCGGTTCAGGCGCTGATGCCTCTCCGGGATGCCTCAAGCAGGACAGCCTCGAATACGGCGTCTGCCGGCGTCGCCGTGCTGTCGATCACTACGGCGTCACGGGCAGGCACCAGAGGTGCGATGGCGCGGCTGCTGTCGCGCGCGTCGCGTTCCTTGATGTCCTCAAGAAGGCGCGGGAGACTAACACTTTCACCCTTGCCCCGCAACTGCTCGTAGCGGCGCCGCGCGCGCTCCTCCGCACTCGCGGTGAGGAAGATTTTCAGCGGCGCGTCGGGAAAGACCACCGTCCCCATGTCGCGGCCGTCTGCGATCAGGCCGGGCGCCTGGCGGAAGTCGCGCTGGCGCTCCAGCAGCGCCTCGCGCACCGAAGGCTGGGCGGCGACTACCGACGCCCCGCGACCGCCCTCCTCCGAGCGAATCACCGCAGTGACGTCGCGTCCGGCATACAGCACGCCGACCTCGCCATCGGCTCCCATCACGAAGCGTGTATCGAGCTGCCGCGCCACCTCTGCCACTGCGGGCTCGTCCGCCCAGTCAACGCCCGCCTGCAGGCAGGCGTAGCCGGTAATCCGGTACAGGGCGCCGCTGTCGAGGAAGTGCCAGCCAAAGTGCTCTGCGAGCATGCGCGACAGCGTTCCCTTGCCCGCACCTCCGGGTCCGTCCACGGTAATCACCGGCCACGACGCCATTATGCCTGCCCCGCCTGCGTGGAAATCTGCAGGCCCAGGCCGCGCGCCATGGCATCAAAGCCGGGGAAGGACGTGGCAACAGTGTCGCAGTCCATGACGTAGATCTCGCGCTCCGCGCGCAGCGCCGCCACCGCGAAGGCCATCGCGATACGGTGATCGTGATGGGTATGAATGACTCCGCCACCGAGAGCCCCCCCTTCGATGACAATGCCATCCGGTCGCGGCTCATTGCGGACACCCAGGGTGGTCAGCCCCTCCGCCATGCTGGCTATGCGATCGCTTTCCTTGACCCGCAGCTCTTCGGCGCCGCTCAGCGTCGTCCGACCCTCGGCGCAGGCGGCGGCAATGAACAGGACCGGAAACTCGTCGATTGCCAGCGGCACCTGATCCTCGGGGATGGCAATGCCGCGCAGCGGCGCGTGGCGCACCAGGATATCGGCCACGGGCTCGCCGCCCACATCGCGCTCGTTCATGAGCGTGATATCGGCACCCATCAGGGTAAGAATGCTGATAATGCCGATGCGCGTGGGGTTGACCCCGACATGCGTCAGCAGCAGTTCGGAACCCGGCGCGATGGTCGCCGCCACGATGAAGAACGCAGCAGAGGAGATATCCGCCGGGATGTCGATATCCGTGCCAACAAGCCGGCCGCCGCCGCGCAGCTGAATGACGTCGTTATCGCGGGTGACCTCGTAGCCGAAACCTCGCAGCATGCGCTCCGTGTGATCGCGGGTCGGCGCCGGTTCGGTCACCGAGGTGCAGCCCTCCGCGTACAGCCCTGCCAGCAGCAGGCAGGATTTGACCTGGGCACTGGCGATGGGCATCGGATAATGAATGCCCTGCAGGCCGCGGCAGGCGTCGATCTGCAGCGGCGGCCGGTCACCGTCGGCGGCGGTGATGCTGGCCCCCATCCGGGCCAGTGGCTGCATGACCCGCGCCATGGGGCGGCGGCACAGGGAGGCATCGCCGGTCAACCGGCTGGCGAAGGGCTGGCCTGCCAACAGGCCACTGAGAAGCCGCATACTGGTGCCGGAGTTTCCCATGTCGAGCTCGGTGGACGGCGCGCGCAAGCCCGCGAGCCCGACGCCACTGACCCGGAGCTCACCCTTGGCGGGACCCGCAATCTCCACGCCCAGGGCACGCAGGGCCGCCAGGGTGGCCAGCGCGTCTTCGCCCTCGAGGAAACCGCGGATGCGCGAATCCCCCTCGGCAATGGACGACAGCATGACCGAACGGTGGGAGATCGACTTGTCGCCGGGCACGCGGACCTCACCGCTGATAGTGCCACCGGGAAACAGCTTGAATTCCATAGCTTTGCTCTTCCTGCGACCCGTCCTGCGATCGGTACGGGTATCGGGTTCTGCGGTCAGGATCGGCCGCGTGTGGCCTGCAGCGCCGAGAAACTGTCCCGCGCGGTCTTCGCCGCCGTGAATGTCTGCAGCAGCGCGTCGCCGTCGCCGGCGTCAATCGCTGCCCGCAGTGTGATGAGATGCTGCGCAAAATCGTCGATAGCTTCCAGCAACGCCCCGCGATTGGCAAGCGCCACATCGCGCCACATGACGGGATCGCTGGAGGCGATGCGGGTAAAGTCACGGAAACCGCCCGCGGCGAAGCGAAAGACATCATCGCCGTGGGGCGACCTCGCCAGGGTATCGACCAGGCAGTAGGCGAGCACGTGCGGCAGGTGACTGGTGGCGGCAAGCACGCGGTCATGCGTGCTGACCGCCATGCAGACTACGCTGGCACCAGCGGCGCGCCAGAGATGGCTGACGTCGGCGAGCGCGTCGGCATCGGTATTTTCCGCCGGGGTAAGAATCGTGAGATGGTCCCGGAACAGCCCGCCCCGGGCCGCACCCACGCCACTGCGCTCGGAGCCCGCGATGGGGTGCCCCAGGACCACCCGCGGCGGCACGCAGCCGTGCTGCGCCAGCATGCGCGCCTCCAGCCCGCCCTTGACGCTGGCGACATCGGTGATGATTGCCGATGAACCGGTCCGTGCCGCCTCCTGGGTGAGGTCCGCCAGCAGGTCGGCGGCCGCCATTGTCGGCACACACAGCACAATGATGTCGGCCTGCGCCAGCGCCTCCCGCGGAGATTGAAGCGCACGATCAATGACCCTGCGCGCGATGCCCTCGGCAACCGCGTCAGCTTGCTTGTCGCAGCCCAGCAGTTCACCGGCCTCACCGGCCTCGCGCAGCGCCAGCGCCAGTGAACCGCCAATCAGGCCCAGCCCGATAATCGCGACTGTCGGTGCCGGCTTCTCAGGCATGACAGCGAGGGGCATTCACAGCACGGCCCGCGGGTAGGAACCGAGGGGCTTGAGAAGAATGGACTGCTCCTCGAGCTCGTCGAGAATCTGGCGGATATTCGGATCCTGCAGATGCCCCTCGAATTCAATAAAGAAGACATACGCCCATTTTTCCGTGCGCGAGGGCCGGGTGTCGATGCGTGTCAGGCTGACACCGCCGCGCCGGAACGGGTCAAGCAGGGCGAACAGTGCTCCGGGCTTGTTGCGGCTGGAAACAATGATCGAGGTCTTGTCGCGCCCGCTGGGCGGCACTTCGGTACGCCCGATAACAATAAAGCGCGTGGTGTTGTCGTCGGAGTCCTCGATGTGTTCGGCCACGGACACGAGGCGATAGACCTCCGCTGCCATATCCCCGGCTACCGCCGCAACGCCAGGGGTGCTGGCGGCCAGGCGTGCGGCCTCACCATTGCTGCTCACCGACTGCCGCTCGACGCCGGGCCAGTGTCGGTCGAGCCAGTTGCGGCACTGTGCGAGGGCCTGCTGGTGGGCACAGATGCGGGTAATATGGGCGACATCGGTGTGCGGCGCCACCAGTAGATGGTGGGCGATGCGCAGCTCGACCTCGCCCGCGATATGCAGCGGTGAGTCGATAAAGCTGTCCAGGGTGTGGCTGACCATGCCCTCGGTGGAGTTCTCCACGGGCACCACACCGTAGTTGCAGTTGCCCGACGTGACTTCGGCAAATACCGCCTCTATCGTGGGCTGCGGGACACACACAGCCCCGTGGCCGAAGTGCTTCAGCGCGGCGGCCTGGGTAAAGGTACCCTCAGGCCCCAGGAAGGCGACCTGGAGCGGCTTTTCCAGCGCCAGGCAGGCCGACATGAGCTCTCGAAAGATGTAGGCCACCGTTGCGCCGTCCAGAGGACCTTCATTGCGCTCGATAATGCGCTGAAGAACCTGCGCCTCGCGCTCGGGACGGTAGTAGGACACCTCGGCGGCGGTATCGACCTCGCCACGCTCTCGCGCCGCCTGCAGCTCGGCCAGCTTGATCTCGGCCACGCGCTGGGCACAGCGCGCCCGCTGGTTGATCAGTGCCTGAATGTCACCATCGATCGCATCAATGGCGGCACGCACTTCCTGCAGATCGCGCTCGTCAGCCATGCTGCATCAACCCTGCCGCATCCACTCTGTCACGTTAATCCGTCCTGTGCACACTGCGTCATTCGATCAGGAACAGCGCTGTTCGAAATCGTGCATGAAGGCCACCAGCGCGTCCACGGAGGCCTGCGGCACCGCGTTGTACAGACTCGCGCGCATGCCGCCGACCGAGCGGTGCCCCTTCAGGTTGAGCAATCCCGCTGCCGAAGCCTCCTCGAGAAATCGTCCGTCGAGGCCGGCATCTGCAAGGACGAAGGGCACGTTCATCAGGGAACGGCACTCTGGCGCCACCGGATTGCTGTAGAAAGCACTGTTATCGATGGCCGTGTACAGCGTGCCGGCCTTGCGACGATTCACCGTCTCCATGGCCGCCAGGCCGCCACCGGCCTCCAGCCAGTCAAACACCAGCGCGGCAAGATACAGGGCAAAGGTCGGCGGCGTGTTGTACATCGAGCCATTATCGCTGGCGATCGTCCAGTCCAGCATTGACGGGCAGGTGTGACGGGCACGGCCCAGCAGTTCGCGGTGAGCGATGACCAGCGTCAGCCCGGCCGGGCCGATGTTCTTCTGTGCCCCCGCATAGATGACACCGAAGCGGGAGACATCCAGCGACCGCGACAGCAGCGTTGACGACATGTCTGCGACCAGCGGCACGTCAACCTCAGGCTCCGCGAAAAACTCGACGCCGCCGATGGTCTCGTTCGGGCAGTAGTGCAGATACCCGGCATTGTCGCGGCAGCGCCAGGTGCTGCGGGCGGGAATGTCCGTGTAGCGTGAAGCGGCGCTGCTCGCCACGACCTGCACATCGGCGAAACGCTGCGCCTCGGCGATTGCCTTGAGCGACCAGTGCCCGGTATCCAGGTAATCCACCGGGGCATGCGGCGGCACCAGATTCAGCGGCACGGCGGCGAACTGGGTACTGGCGCCCCCCTGGAGAAACAGAACGGCATAATCGTCGGGAATGTCGAGCAGGCGACGCAGGCAGGACTCCGCGCCCTCCACGACACCCACCACCTCGGGCGAGCGATGACTCATCTCCATGAAGGACAGGCCGCGACCGTGCCACTCGAGCATGTCGTCGCGGGCCTGCTCGAGCACCGCCGCGGGCAATGCCGCGGGGCCTGCGCAGAAATTGTGCAGGCGAGCCATCAGCCCCGACGCGTGGCGGGCCTGGCCCGACGCAGCCACGGACAATCAGGCATCGTCGTCTTCCGGCGCATCCACGATCTCATCGGGCTCGTCGATAGGCGCGACACGCACCAGCTTTTCATCGTTCTTGGTGCGGACAATGCGCACGCCCTGGGTGTTGCGGCTGAGGACAGAGACCTCATCACCGCGGGTGCGCACCAGCATGCCCAGATTGGAGATCAGCATCAGCTGGTCGCCGTCGAACACCTGGGTGGCCCCGACCATGTTGCCGTTCCTGGCCGACGTGGCCATGGCGATCACGCCCTTGTTGCCACGGCCCTTGGTCGGGAACTCGGTGACGTCGGTGCGCTTGCCGAAGCCGTTCTCACTCACGGTGAGAATGCGGCCACCCTCGCGGGGAATGACCAGCGAGATAAGCTGATGACCCTCGCCGAGGCGGATGCCGCGAACGCCGCGCGCCGTCCGGCCCATCGGGCGAACATCCTCCTCGCGGAAGCGCGCCACCTTGCCCTCGCTGCTGAACAGCATGACCTCACAGTTGCCGTCGGTGATGGCTGTGCCGAGCAACACGTCGCCCTCGTCCAGCTCCAGGGCCCGCAGGCCGACGCTGCGCTGGCGGGCAAAGTTTTCCAGCGGGGTCTTCTTTACGGTGCCGCCGGCGGTGGCCATGAAGATGAAGTGACCGGGCGTGTACTCCTCAACCGGGAGTATCGAGGTGACGCGCTCACCCGGCTCCAGCGGCAGCAGGTTGACCATGGGTCGACCGCGGGACCCGCGCCCGGCCAGGGGAATCTGGTAGACCTTCAGCCAGTAAACCTTGCCCAGGTTGGAAAAACACAGGATGGTGGCATGCGTGCTGGCAATCAGCAGGTGCTCGACAAAGTCCTCGTCCTTCACCGACAGTGCGGCACGGCCCATGCCGCCGCGCTTCTGCGCCTGGTAATCGGACAGCGGCTGCGTCTTGGCATAGCCACCGTTGGAAATGGTCACCACGCGATCTTCTTCGGTAATCAGGTCCTCGACCGTGAGATCGTGCTGGGAGGCGGTGATCTCGGTGCGGCGCTCGTCGCCGAACTCGGTGACCATCTCCGCCAGTTCCTCGCGGATGACCGTGAGCAGGCGATCAAAATCCTCGAGGATATCCAGGTAATCGGCGATCTCCGCCAGCTTTTCCTGGTACTCGTTGAGCAGCTTCTCGTGCTCCAGCCCCGTGAGGCGGTGCAGGCGCAGTTCGAGAATGGCCTGGGCCTGGGCCGGCGACAGCCGGTAGGCATCGTCGTGCAGGCCGTAGTGCGCCTCGAGCTCGTCAGGCCGGCAGGCCTCGGCGCCGGCGCGCTCGAGCATGGTCATGACATCGCCGGGGGGCCAGGTGCGCTCGAGCAGGCGCTCCTTCGCCTCCGCCGAACTCGGCGAGGCCTTGATCAGCTCAATGATCGGGTCGATATTCGCCAGCGCAATCGCCAGCCCTTCGAGGATGTGCCCTCGCTCCCGTGCCTTGCGCAGCAGATACACGGTGCGCCGGGTCACCACCTCGCGACGATGCCGGATAAAGGCCTGCAGGATTTCCTTCAGGTTCAGCAGCTTCGGCTGGCCATCCACGAGGGCCACCATATTGATGCCGAATACCGACTGCAGGTTGGTCTGGGCGTAAAGATTGTTCAGTACCACATCGCCGATTTCACCCCGGCGCAGCTCGATCACGACGCGCAGACCGTCCTTGTCGGACTCGTCGCGCAGCTCGCTGATGCCCTCGATTTTCTTTTCCTTCACCAGTTCGGCAATGCGCTCGATCAGGCGCGCCTTGTTCAGCTGGTAGGGCAGCTCGTGAATGATGATGACGTCGCGGCCGCGCTTCTCCTCGTGGATGACCTCGGCCCGCGCGCGCACGTAGACCCGCCCGCGGCCGGTGCGGTAGGCCTGGATGATGCCGGCGCGGCCGTTGATGATGGCCGCGGTGGGGAAATCCGGCCCGGGAATATGCTCCATCAGTTCGTCGATGGTGATATCGGGGTTCTTCATCAGCGCCAGGCAGCCGCTGATGACCTCGTTGAGGTTATGCGGCGGAATGTTGGTGGCCATGCCGACCGCGATGCCCGAGGAACCATTGATCAGCAGGTTGGGCACGCGCGCCGGCAGCACGGCGGGGATACGCTCGGTGCCGTCGTAATTGTCGACGAAATCCACCGTCTCCTTGTCGAGATCCGACAGCATGGAGTGGGAGATCTTCTGCATGCGGATTTCGGTGTAACGCATGGCCGCCGCGGAATCGCCGTCGATAGAGCCGAAGTTGCCCTGCCCGTCCACCAGCATGTAGCGCATGGAGAACTGCTGGGCCATGCGCACGATGGTGTCGTAGACCGCGGAATCGCCGTGGGGATGGTACTTACCGATAACATCACCGACCACGCGGGCCGACTTCTTGTAGGGCTTGTTCCAGTCGTTGTTGAGTTCGTTCATGGCGAACAGGACGCGCCGGTGCACCGGCTTGAGGCCGTCGCGCACATCGGGCAGGGCACGCCCGACGATGACGCTCATCGCGTAATCGAGGTAGGACTGCTTGAGCTCGTCCTCGATATTGACCGGCGAGATTTCCCTGGCGATATCACCCATAAATCAGACTTTCCCTGTGCACGACTGGCTGAGCAACACCGCGCTGTGACGCGGTGCAGGACACCGGCTCATAGAGCAGGTTGAGGTTGCCGTCACGGCGCGGTTGCAAGCCGCCCAGTATACGGATTGCCGGTGCTTTTCGCCATGTTTATAACCACTTACACGACGGCGACGCCGGAGGTGTGGAATTACCGGTTATACTGCGCTGCGACCGGGTGGCAATGCCGAAGCGGCCTTGGCGCCGGCAGCGCCAGTGAGCCGCCCGACCCGCCTGAAACAGGACGCAGACAGGACCCGATATGCAGGACACGCTCAACCGCGCCGACCTTGTCATCCACCCGCAGTGGGTGATCCCGGTTGAACCCGCCGGGCAGGTACTGGAAAACACGAGCGTGGTGGTGAAGGATGGCCGCATTGCCGCCGTCATGAACCGGCGGGATGCAGCCGGCATCGACGCCGGGGAGGTGCTCGACCTGCCCGGGCGGGTCCTGCTGCCAGGGCTGGTGAATGCGCACGGCCATGGCGCGATGTCGCTGCTGCGCGGCTACGCCGACGACCTGGCATTGATGCCGTGGCTGGAACAGCATATCTGGCCCGCGGAGGGGCGCCATGTGGACGCCGGCTTTGTCCGCGACGGCGTGCGCCTGGCGATGGCCGACATGCTGCGCAGCGGAACCACAACCTGCAGTGATATGTATTTTTTCCCGGAGCAGGCAGCCGCGGAGTACCGCGCCGCCGGCATGCGTGCACAGGTGGCGTTCCCGATTTTCGATTTTCCCTCCGCCTGGGGATCCGGCCCCGACGACTACCTCGCCAGGGGACTGGCGCTGATCGATGAGTATCGCCACACGGATCTACAGCGGATCGTGTTCGGGCCCCACGCCCCCTATACGGTCTCCGAGCCGACGCTGGCGCGCATCGCCACGCTGGCCGCGGAACTCGACGCCGGCATTCACATACACCTCCACGAAACCGCCGGCGAGGTGCTGCAGGCCGTGGAGACCCGTGGCGAGCGACCGATAGACAGCCTCAATCGCATCGGCCTGCTGGGGCCACGCACGCAGTGCGTGCACATGACCGACCTGGGCAGCCAGGATATCGAGCTGCTGGCAGCGACCGGCAGCCACGTCGTGCACTGCCCCCACTCCAACATGAAGCTCGCCTCCGGCGCCTGCCCCGTGGCGCGACTGCTCGACGCCGGCGTCAACGTTGCGCTGGGCACGGACAGCGCCGCCAGCAACAACAGCCTCAACCTGTTCCCCGAGATGCGCAGCGCGGCCCTGCTCAGCAAGCTGGTCAGCGGCGACCCGTCTTCCCTGCCTGCCGCCCGGGTGCTGGCGATGGCGACCCTCGGCGGCGCCCGCGCGCTGGGGCTGGACGACCGTATAGGCAGCCTCACCGCCGGCAAGGACGCTGACATGATTGCCGTAGACCTCTCCGGAAGCGCTACGCAGCCGGTCTACAATCCACTGTCGCAGCTTGTCTACGCCTGCACCGGCCGGGAAGTCACGCACAGCTGGGTCGCAGGAAAGCCGCTGCTGCGGGATAATGCGTTGACAACGCTCGACGAAAACGCCGTACTGCGCCGCGCTGCGCAGTGGCGCGACATCATTTCCGCGAAAGGACAGTAACCACCATGACAGCCCGACAGAACGTGGACGCCAGGGAAATCGCCAAGTTCGAGGCACTTGCCTCGCGCTGGTGGGACGCCGACGGCGAGTTCCGCCCCCTGCATGAGATCAACCCCCTGCGCGCCAACTTCATCGACGAACACTCACCGGTGGCCGGCAAGCGGCTGCTGGACGTCGGCTGCGGTGGCGGCATTCTTGCCGAAGCCATGGCCCAGCGCGGCGCGACGGTCACCGGCATCGACATGGGTGAGGCACCGCTGTCAGTGGCGCGCATCCACCAGCTCGAGTCCGGCGTGGAGGTGGATTACCGCCAGTCCACGGCAGAAGCCCTGGCCGCCGAACATCCCGGACAGTTCGACATCGTGTGCTGCCTCGAAATGCTGGAGCACGTGCCGGATCCCGCCGCCGTGGTCGAGGCCTGCGCGCAGCTGGTGGTGCCCGGTGGCTCGCTCTACTTTTCCACCATCAACCGCAATCCCAAGGCCTTCCTGTTCGCCATTGTCGGCGCGGAGCACATCCTGCGCCTGCTGCCCGCCGGGACCCACGAGTACAGCAAGTTCATCAAGCCCTCGGAACTTGCCGGATGGCTGCGCCGGGCGGACCTGGTGCTGCGGGAAATGACCGGGCTGACCTACAACCCCATCACGAAGCGCTATCGCCTCGACGCGGACGATGTGTCGGTCAACTACATGCTGCGGGCGACACGACCGGCATGAATCACCCCGGCGACACACTGCGCGCCGTGATCCTGGATCTCGACGGTACGCTGATCGATACCGCGGACGACTTTGTCCCCGTGGTCCAGACCCTGCGCGCCGAGAACACGCTGCCACCGCTGCCGGCGGAGGCCATTCGCAACACCGTATCCAACGGCGCCCGCGCCCTGGTCACCCTGGCGCTGGACCTGCGCGAGGGTGACGGCGATTTCCCCCACTGGCTCGATCGCCTGCTGACGCTTTACGGCGGCATTCTTGGCGCACACTCGCGACTGTTTCCCGGCGTGCAGGCATTGCTCGACGCCCTGGCCGCGGCCGGCATTCCCTGGGGCATCGCCACCAACAAGCCGTCGCGCTTCACCCTGCCGCTGCTGCAGCGGCTCGCCCTGCAGCCCGCCCCCGCCAGTATTGTCTGCGCCGACCAGGTGAGCCGCGGCAAGCCGGACCCCGAGTGCCTGCTGCGCAACAGCCGCGAACTGCAGTGCCTGCCGGCGCAGGCCATTTACATCGGCGACCATCGGCGGGACATCGAGGCCGGGCGCAACGCCGGCATGTATACCATCGCCGCCACCTACGGTTACATCGAAGACGGCGACAATCCCGACCTGTGGGGCGCCGACGCCCGCGCGGACAGCGGGCACGATCTCGCCGCACGGGTTTTCAACACACGCCCACAGCACTCTGCCACCGCCTGAACCATGGAGCCATCCGACATGGACGTCCAGACCGTTCCCGAAAACTACACAGCCGCCCCCGACCTGCTGACAGACCGCACCGTGCTGGTGACGGGCGCCGGCGACGGCATCGGCCGCGCCGCGGCGCTGGCCTACGCCGCCCATGGCGCGACGGTCATCCTCAGCGGTCGCACCGTGGAGAAACTCGAAGCCACCTATGACGCCATCGAGGCGGCCGGTGGCGCCCAGCCCGCCATTGTGCCGCTGGACCTGGCAACCGCCGGTGAAGAAGAGGCCGCGCAACTGGCGGCGGCGGTAGGCAGCACCTTCGAGCGTCTCGACGGGCTGCTGCACAACGCCGGCATGCTCGGCGAGAGACGCCCACTGGCCAGCGCCAGCTGGAAGGCCTGGCAGGATGTCATGCAGGTGAATGTGAGCAGCCAGTTCCTGCTGACCCGCGCGCTCCTGCCGCTGCTGGAAGCGTCGCCGAGAGCCAGCATCATTTTCACGTCGTCCGGCGTGGGGCGCAGGGGAAGGGCTTACTGGGGCGCCTACGCCGTGTCCAAGTTCGCCACGGAGGGCCTGATGCAGGTGCTCGCGGATGAGCTCGAGAACACGAGCGACATCCGCGTCAACAGCCTGAATCCGGGCGCGACCAACACCGCGATGCGGCGTGCCGCCTATCCGGGTGAAGTGCCCACGGACAACCCCTCGCCGGAAGCCATCATGCCCGCCTACCTGTACCTCATGGGTGACGACAGCGCGGGCATCACCGGCACGGCGTTCAACGCCCGCTAACGCTTCTTCACCCGGCCGCGGGGCTTCGGTTTCTCGGTGTCGCGCCTGCGAGCAGCGGGCTTGCGCGTCCCGGGCTCGCGCGCCCCGGGCCTGTCGCCTGCAGGTCCTGCCCTGGTCTTTTTGCGCAGCTGGCGCTCCATGCCAAGGCGCTCCCCTACCGTGGCCCGCTGCAGATTCTTGGCCTGCAGCCCGGCCATGCGGTACAGGCTCTTGACCTCCTTGCGCTCTAGCTCGACCCACTGGCCCTGCTTGACCCGGGAGGGGATGAACACGTCACCATAGCGCACGCGCTTGAGCCGCGATACGGTCAGACCCTGCGATTCCCACAGCCGCCGCACTTCGCGGTTACGCCCCTCCATAATGACCACGTAGAACCAGCGATTGACGCCCTCGCCACCGCCGTCCTGAATGTCCGTGAAGCGGGCGACGCCGTCCTCCAGCATCACGCCGTCGAGCATGCGCTGCAGCATGTCCGGGGTCACCTCACCCATTACCCGCACCATGTATTCCCGCTCGATGTTCGCGGAGGGGTGCATGAGGGCATTGGCCAGTTCGCCATCGGTGGTGAACAGCAGAAGGCCCGAGGTGTTGTAGTCGAGTCGACCGATGGAGATCCAGCGACCCGCGGCAACCTTGGGCAGGTTCTCGAACACGGTGCGCCGGCCCTCGGGATCCTTGCGCGAGCTGACCTCGCCCGTGGGCTTGTGGTAGAGAATGCAGCGCGTGTCCTCGGCGGGGGCGGCGTTCAGCGGCTTGCCGTCAACGCTGATCCGTCGGCGGCGATCCACCCGGTCCCCGAGGGTTGCCGGTTTGCCGTCGATGGTGACGCGACCTTCCTCTATCCAGCGCTCCATTTCCCGACGCGAGCCCAGCCCGCTGCGGGCGAGCACCTTCTGCAGCTTCTCGCCGGGCTTGCCGGCGGGCTTCGCTGCAGCGGGATCTGCCTTTTTTTCACCCATGATCCGGTACCTGGCGGCTCTGCTCGTCCGCATCCAGAGTCGTGTTCCCGTCGTCATCGACGGGCGTGTTTTCTGCCGCGGGTTCGGTATCGCCCTGCGCAGCAGCATCGCCCTGCGCCATGTCTGCTTCCGCGCCAGCCGCCGTTTCCTCGCCAGCCGTGGCTTCCACCGCTCCCGTCGCCTCGGCGCCCGACGCCTCCTCAGGCCCGGCCTGCGGCGCCGCGTCGGGCAGGGGCCCGAAACCGAGCTCGGCGTTGAGGGTCTCCAGATCGCGGATCTCCGCCAGCGCGGGCAGCTGATCCAGGTGGCGGAGGTTGAAGTAATCGAGGAAGCCGCGGGTGGTGGCGTACATGGCGGGCCTGCCCGGCACATCGCGGTGCCCGACAACGCGCACCCATTCGCGCTCCTGCAGTGTCTTGATGATGTTCGAGCTGACCGCCACGCCGCGGATCTCCTCGATCTCGCCGCGGGTGATGGGCTGCCGATAGGCGATCAGCGCCAGGGTCTCCAGCAGGGCCCGGGAATACTTCTGCGGGCGCTCATGCCACAGTCGACCGATCCACTGGCTGAGGGATTCGCGCACCTGGAACCGGTAACCGCTGGCCACCTGCTTCAGCTCAAACCCACGCCCCTCGCAGTTGCCGGCAACCGTATCCAGCGCCTCGCGCAGTTCATCCGCCGTCGGCTTCTCATGTTCCTCGAAAAGCTCCCCGAGCTGGGCGACAGTCAATGGCCTGCCGGCAGCCAGCAGGGCACCTTCGATAATCTGTACCAGACCCGACTGCGTCATATCACTCAACCCTTGCCTTGACATGGATGGCACCGAACTGCTCGGTCTGCACGATCTCCACCAGCGATTCCTTGATCAGCTCCATGACGGCGAGAAAGGTCACCACCACACCGAGTCGACCCTCCGAGGCCGAGAACAGCGACACGAAGGGCACGAACTGGCGACCCGCCAGTCGCTCCAGCACCTCGGACATGCGCTCACGGGTTGATAGCGCCTCGCGCTGGATGTGATGGCTCTCGAACATGTCGGCACGGCGCAGCACCTCGCCCAGGGCCAGCACCAGTTCGCGGATATCGACATCCGGATCAACCCGCTCGCGCTCGATTGCCGGCACCTCGGCACTGCCGATCCAGGTATCGCGCTCCACCCGCGGCAGCGCCTCGATATCCTCGGCGGCCTTCTTGAAACGCTCGTATTCCTGCAGACGCCGGATCAGCTGTGCGCGGGGGTCCTCCTCGTCGTCCTCGACCTCTTTCGAGCGCGGCAGCAGCATGCGCGACTTGATCTCCGCCAGCACGGCAGCCATCAGCAGATACTCCGCCGCCAGCTCGAACTGCATGGCGTCCATCAGCTCGACATAGCGCATGTACTGCTCGGTGATGGCAGAGACGTCGATATCGAGAATATCGAGATTCTGACGCCGTATGAGATAGAGAAGAAGATCCAGCGGCCCCTCGAACGCCTCGAGGAATACCTCCAGTGCCCGCGGGGGAATGTACAGGTCCTTCGGCAGCTCGGTCACCGCCTGCCCCATGACGAAGGCAAAGGGCATTTCACCCTGCTCCGGCCCGCCGTGCCGGGACATCGGCCGTGCCGGGGCGGACTCTGCCGAACCCCCGGCTGCCGCGTTATCGACTGTTGTCTCGTCCGTCGTCACACTGTCACCCTGTCGCTCGCACGCGCCCGTCCAGGGCCGTCAGTCTGAAAAAGGCGCGGTGTCACCCTTGCCCGCACGCAGGATGACCGGCACGTCGTCGTACAGATCAATCACCGTGGTTGCTTCCATGCCGCAGTAACCACCATCGATCACGAGATCGACATCGTGCTGCAGGATATCGCGGATATCATAGGGGTCGATCAGCGGCAGATCCTCATCCGGCATTATCAGCGTGACGCTCATGATGGGTTCGCCGAGATCTCCCAGCAGCGCCTGCGCGATGGCGTTCTCCGGCACCCGCAGCCCCACGGTCTTGCGCTTGGGATGCATCAGGCGCCGCGGCACCTCCGACGTGGCGCGGAGGATGAAGGTATAAGGACCCGGGGTATTGTTGCGTATCAGCCGGTACACGGTGTTGTCGACCCGCGCGAAGGTCGCCAGCTCCGACAGGTCGCGACAGACCAGCGTGAAATTGTGGCCGGCATCGAGGCGGCGTATGCGGCGGATGCGGTCGAGTGCAGCCTTGTTGCCGATCTGGCAGCCCAGGGCGTAGGCAGAGTCTGTGGGGTACACCACGACGCCGCCGTTGCGAATGATATCCGTGGCCTGCCGGACGAGCCGGGCCTGGGGATTGTCGGGGTGGATCTGGAAAAACTGGCTCACGTCTGACTCTTTCTCGATTGCCGGGGGCTTGTGCCGCCCGGGCTGCCTGCCCGGGCCTGCAGAAGATCGACGACGTTGGGGACACCCGCCATCAGGCGCGATTCTACACCGAGAGAGGGACGGTAGGGGCCGTCGTGATGAAAATCACTGCCCACCGATGCATAAAGATCGAAGTCTGCCGCCAGCCTTGCCATGGCGGCAGTCTGGGTCGCTTCCTGCCTTCCGCTGAGAATCTCGAGGCCGCGACCGCCGGCCGCCCGGAAATCGGTCAGCAGACGGCGCAGCTTCATGCGGGTGAAGCGGTACTGCAGCGGGTGGGCCAGCACGGCGATGCCTCCCGCATCTGCCAGCCAGCCGGTGACGCTGGCCAGTGAGGGCCAGCCTGCCTTCACATCGCCGATCTTGCCGCGACCGAGGTAGCGGTCAAAGGCAGCACCCATGTCCGGGACATGTCCGGCATCCACCATCCAGCGCGCGAAATGCGGCCGACCTATCTGGGAAGACCCCGCACAGGCGCGGGCGCCGGCGAGAGCGCCCGCAACACCCCGCTTCTCGAGCCGCGCGGCAATTTCCTCGGCGCGGGCCGCGCGGGCCGCCTGCAGGAAGGCAATGCCCTCGACCAGCGCCGGCGCCTCCGGATCGAAGTCGAGACCGACCACGTGCACGCCCGCCCCTGACCATTGACTGGACAGCTCCACGCCGGAGACCAGTGCCACACCGGCATCGGCGGCTGTGTCGCGGATCTGGCGATAACCCTCCAGTGTGTCATGATCGGTGACCGCCAGCATGGCAAGGCCCGCCTCGGCCGCCCTGCCGAGCAGTTCAGCAGGCGTCAGTGCGCCATCCGAGGCCAGCGTGTGGGTATGGAAGTCGACCCGGACAGTCATTACACTGCGCCCGCCCAGGTCGCACAGACCTGCGTCGCAGGCGGCGGTAAAAACGCTATACTCTTTCGCATGTCCACGAGTCTACCACGACAGGAAACCTGCACCCCATGAAGCAACTGCTGGAATTCGTGCCGATCGCCCTGTTTTTCATCGTCTACCAGCTCGACGGGGAGACGCTGGCAATCGGCGGCTGGTCGCATGTTGTCGACGGCATCTATACGGCGACCGCGGTATTGATCGCCGCTACCGCGGTACAGGTGGTGGTGGCATCGTACCTTGCCCGCCGGCTGGACAAGCGCTCGGCGTGGACGCTGCTGGCTGTCGCCGTATTTGGCGGCGCCACGCTGATTCTCCGCGACCAGACGTTTATCCAGTGGAAGCCGACCATCTTCAACTGGGCCCTGGCCCTCGCCTTCACCGCCTTTCACTTTATCGGTGATCGCAACCTGATGGAGCGCACGCTCGGCGCACAGCTGCAGCTGCCGAAGGCGGTGTGGACGCGGCTCAACGTGCTCTGGATCGCCAACTTCGCCATTGTCGGCGCACTCAACCTCTGGGTGGCCTATGGCTTCAGCGAGGCAACCTGGGTGAGCTACAAGCTGTACTCGGCCATTGGCTTCACGCTCCTGTTGACGGTGCTCACCGCCGTACTGGTCAGCCCGCATCTCAAACACGCTGAAACATCCAGCGGCGACAGCCGCTGATCCTGACGGCGCCGGAAGAGGACCGCATGTACTACGCCATTATCGCCGAGGACGGCCCCGACAGCCTGGAAAAACGCCGGCAGACGCGGCCGGCCCACCTGCAGCGCATGCAGACGCTGGTGGATGCCGGTCGTGTTCTGGTGGCGGGCCCGCACCCGGCCATCGACAACCCGGATCCCGGTTCCGCGGGGTTCACCGGGAGCCTGATTGTTGCGGAATTCGACAGCCTCGAGGAGGCAAGGGCCTGGGCGAACGCCGATCCCTACGTGGAGGCCGGAATTTTCAGCCGGGTTACCGTCAAACCCTTTGTTCCCGTTCTGCCCTGAAAGCGGCTCGCCATGCTATCCTTGCGCCGCTTTTCGACCCGCAAAGAGGATACATTACCGATGTCTGCCCTGCGTTATCTGGTGTCTGCCCTGCGTTTGCTGGCCCTGGGCAGCCTGCTGTTCGGCGCCGCCGCCCAGGCCCAGAACACCGCCTATGTGAGCGATGAGGTGTTCATCGTCCTGCACGCCGGTCCCGGCACCAACTTCCGCTGGATCGCCAAGCTGAATCCCGGCACGGCGCTCACCCCCACCGGCACCGCGGAGGATGGTGACTGGACAGAAGTCAGCACCCAGGCCGGAACCACCGGCTGGGTGCAGAGCGAATTTCTCAGTCAGGAAAAGCCGGCGCAGGTGCTGCTGCCGGAGGTGCAGCGCCGGCTGGCAACGCTGGAAGAGCGCAACGCTGAACTTCGCGTGGAGCTGGATGCCGCCTCGCAGGCGCGGGAGAACAACGCAGAGCTGGCAAGCACCACCCAGGCGGAGCTGCAGGCAACCGCCGAGGAGCTGGCGGCACTGAAGAAAACCTCAAGCCGGGCCATTCAGCTTGACACGGACAACCGTCGGCTGGTCGAGGATGTCGAGACGCTGCGCTCGGAGGTCGACATGCTCAAGGCCGACAACCAGCGGCTGTCGGAAAAGCTTCGCAGCGGTGCGTTCCTCGACGGTGCGCTGGCGGTATTGCTCGGTGTCGGCATAACGCTGGTCGTGCCCCGCCTCTGGCCACGCCGGCGCAGCAGTTCAAGCTGGGCCTGATTCACGCCGCCACGTCTCATGCCAAGGAAAAGAGTGTCCATGCGAAAAATCCCGTTTCTGATGTCAACCCTGCTTGCCCTCGCGGTGTTCTGCGCGACGACGGCAAAGGCACAGACACCACTGCCCAATCCGCAGGTGGTGATCGCCACCAACCACGGCAAGATTACCGTGCGCCTGTTTCGCGACAAGGCCCCGGTCACGGTAGAGAACTTTCTCGCCTATGTTGACGACGGCTTCTACGACGGCACGATCTTTCACCGCGTCATCGCGGACTTCATGATCCAGGGCGGGGGGTTCCTGCCGGACATGACGCAAAAGCCCACGCGCGACCCCATCGTGAATGAAAGCCGCAACCGCCTGCACAATGTGCGCGGCTCGATTGCCATGGCCCGCACCGGTGACCCGGATTCCGCCACTGCCCAGTTCTTTATTAACCAGCGCACCAACCTGCGCCTTGACTGGAGTCCCGCGGAACCCGGGTATACGGTCTTCGGCGAGGTCACGGACGGCATGTCCGTGGTCGACTACATCACCACGGCGCCGGTGACGCGGGTCAACGGCATGAGTGACGTGCCGGAAGAGCCCGTGATCATCCAGTCCATACGCCGCAAGAGCCTGCTGTGACAGCGCTCAGCGTCAATCTCAACAAGATTGCCCTGATACGCAACTCCCGGGACACGCGCTCCCCGGATATCCCGGAGCATGCAAGAATCTGCATAGAGGCGGGCGCGGACGGCATCACCGTGCATCCACGGCCGGATCAGCGGCACATCCGCGTTGGGGACTGCCACGATCTTGCCGCCATGCTGACGGTCGAATTCAATATGGAGGGCAACCCCTTCGCGGGGCCACGTCGCAGTGACCGTCCCGGCGTTGGCGATTACCCGGGGTTCATGCCGCTGGTGCGCGAGCTGCGCCCGACCCAGGCCACCCTGGTGCCGGATGGCGACAATCAGCTGACCTCGGACCACGGTTTTGATCTGCGCCGGGATGGCGAGCGGGTCGCCGGGATTGTGGCGGAACTGCGCTCACTGGGCGTGCGCAGCAGCCTGTTCATGGATCCCGATCCCGACCAGATACGCCTCGCGGCTGATACCGGAGCCGACCGCATTGAACTTTATACCGAGGGCTACGCAAAGGCCGTTGCCAGTCACACGGATGCCGCCGGCGTGCTCGAACAATATCGCAAGGCCGCGGCGCTGGCCGTGGAACTCGGTCTCGGCGTCAACGCCGGTCACGATCTCAACCTCCATAACCTGCCTGCCTTTGCCACCATACCGGGCCTGCTGGAAGTCTCCATCGGACACGCGTTCACGGTGGATGCACTGCAGCTGGGGCTGGTGGAAACGGTAAAGGCTTACCAGCGGGCGCTGGGGAAAAGCGCCTGACGGGCAGGCCGCCGACGGATTCAACGGACAGTCCCGGTGGCATGCGTCGCTGCGGACTGATCGGCGATGTACACGCTGACCTGGCGAAACGCCGCGGACTCCTCGAGGTCCGGCCAGGTCGTGGCCTCGGCCTGAAACAGGGTGGTGTAGGGTGGAAAGTCGAAGTCCCTGACCCGCGAGTCTGCAAGCAGCACCCTTGGCGAGCGCTCCAGAAACCGCTCCAGACAGCTCAGGTTGTCGCGATCGTAGAGGACGTCCGCCGCCGTGATCACATCAATGCTCCCCGGCACGTCTTCAAAAGCCGCGGCCAGCGTCAACTCGACCCCATTCAGGGCAGCGTTCTCGGCGCAGGCGCGCAGTGCATGGGCATCGCTGTCACAGGCAATCACCTCGCGCGCACCGGCCAGCGCAGCCGCGATGGCGACCACGCCACTGCCGCTGCCAAAGTCCAGCACCCGACGCCCCGCCACGTGCTGCGGGTTGCGCAGCAGCTCCGCCGCCAGCACCTGGCCGGAGGCCCAGCAGAACACCCAGTACAGGGGGTCGTGCATGAGGTGGCGCACCGCATCGGGATCCAGCAGCTGCTGCGGATAATCGGCATTCAGCAGATACAGCGACAGACGCTCACCCGTGAGCGGCAGCGCTGTGGCCTGCAGGCGGGCACCGGCGAGCACCGTCGGCAACAGCGCTGTCAGCTGGCAGTTGATGTTCCCATTCATCGCGGCATGATACCGCCTTTACCTCCACTGCTCACCGCTGGAAACCCCATGGAAATGCCGCCCTACCTGGTGCCTCACAGCAGCGAACCCATAGAGATTCTGTATGCCGATGCCGACCTGCTGCTGGTGCGCAAACCGGACCTGCTGCTGTCGGTCCCGGGCAGGCACCCGCTCAACCGGGACTGCCTGATCACGCGCCTGCAGGCAGACTACCCGTCGGCGCGCACGGTGCATCGCCTCGACCTCGACACCTCGGGCATAATGATCATCGCGCTGTCGGCACAGAGTCAGTCGGTGCTGGGCCGCCTGTTCCAGGAACGCCGCGTGTGCAAGGAATACGAGGCAGTGGTGTACGGGCAGGTGACGGCGGACAGCGGCGAAATCGACCTGCCGATTGCCCGCGACTGGGAAAACCGGCCACGACAGAAAATCTGCCGCAGGACCGGCAGACACGCGCTTACCCTCTACACGGTCACCGAGCGCCGCGACGACCGCACACGGCTGCTGCTGGAGCCGGTCACCGGACGCTCGCACCAGCTGCGTATCCATATGGCCAGCCTGGGCCACCCGATTCTCGGCTGTGACATGTACGCGCACCCGCAGGCACTGGCCATGGCGTCACGTCTGCTGCTGCATGCCTCGCGCATCGCCTTTCCCCATCCGGTCACCGAGGAGTGGATGGATGTGAGCTGCCCACCCCCGTTCTGACGCATCGGCGCATGGGCGGCCGCGCACAACTGGGCTAGACTAGTGAAAATCGCAGGGATGCTCCTCAGTGATAAGAAGCCATCGTTCCGACAATCGCGTTGTCATCATTGCCAAGCCCAACCACTCGTCCTCGTGGCGGGCCAACAAGCTGGCCCTCATGGCGCTGGCCATTCCGTCGCTCGGGGCGGCGCTGGGCTTCACGGCGCTGGGCGCCTGGCCGGTTCTGCCGTTTGCGGGACTCGAGCTCGCCGCCCTGGGGTCCGCCCTGTACTACGTCAACTGGAAGCTCGAGTACCGCCAGGTCATCACCCTGAGCGAGGACAGCGTGCGCATCGACAAAGGCTATTACGCGCCCCGGCAGACATGGCAGTTCGACCGGCGTGAGGCGTCGCTGGCGGTGACACCGGAGGCCCACCCCTGGGAAGGGCCTGGCATGGCGCTGCACGACACCATCGACGCCGTGCCCGTGGGCGAATTCCTGAACCGCGAGGAGGCCCTGTCGCTGCTCTCCATGCTGCGCAAGGAGGTGCGCGTGGGCACCCACAGTGCGCGCACGCGGCTGTCAGTGTAAGCGCACCCCTGTGCCGGCGCCGCCCTGACACCGGCGGTTGCGCGCCGGGCACCGCGCGGCGGTATAATCCGCGCTCATTTTTTCCGGACTCCCCTCATGTCTAGCAACAAGGTCGGCTTCATCAGCCTGGGCTGCCCCAAGGCGCTGGTAGACTCCGAGCGCATACTCACGCAGCTCAAGCTGGACGGCTACGATATCGTCCCCACCTACGAGGACGCCGATGTGGTGGTGGTAAATACCTGCGGCTTCATCGACAGCGCCAAGCAGGAGTCTCTCGACGCCATCCACGAAGCGGTCAGCGAGAACGGCCGCGTGGTCGTCACCGGCTGCATGGGTACCGGCAGCGATGCCGAGACCATCAGGGAACGCTATCCCGGCGTGCTCAATGTGTCCGGCCCGGCGGCCTACGAGGAGGTGGTCTCCGCGGTGCACACCCACGTTCCCACAACCCGCGAGCACAACCCCTTCACCGATCTTGTCCCCGGCACGGGGCTGCGCCTGACGCCGCGCCACTACGCCTACCTGAAGATCTCCGAGGGCTGCAACCACCGCTGCCGCTTCTGCATTATCCCCTCCATGCGTGGAGATCTCGTCAGCCGGCCCATCGGTGACGTGATGGCCGAGGCGGAGGGGCTGGTGCGCAGCGGCGTGCGCGAACTGCTGGTGATTTCCCAGGACACCAGCGCCTACGGCCTGGACCTGCGCTACCGCACCGGATTCTGGGACGGACGCCCTCTGAAAACCGATTTCCTGTCACTGTGCTCGGCGCTGGGCGAACTCGGCGTCTGGGTCCGTCTGCACTACGTGTATCCCTACCCACACGTGGACAAGGTGCTGCCGCTCATGGCGGAGGGAAAAATACTGCCCTATCTGGACATTCCCTTCCAGCACGGCAGTCCGGCGGTGCTAAGGCGCATGCGCCGTCCCGCCGCTGCGGAAAAGGTCCTCGACCGGATTCATGACTGGCGCCGGCAGTGCCCTGACCTGACCCTGCGCAGCACCTTCATTGTCGGATTCCCGGGTGAAACCGAGGCGGAGTTCCAGGAACTGCTCGACTTTCTGCAGGAGGCACAGCTGGATCGCGTGGGCTGCTTTCAGTACTCGCCGGTGGCCGGCGCCGCCGCCAACAACCTGCCGGACCCGGTGCCCGAGGCCGTCAAGCAGGAACGCTGGGAGCGCTTCATGGAAGTGCAGCAGGGAATATCGGCAACTCGCCAGGCGGCGAAGGTCGGTCGCTGGATCGAGGTATTGATTGACAGCGTTGATGACAGCGGCGCCACTGGCCGCTCCCGGGCCGATGCGCCGGAAATCGATGGCCTTGTGCATCTCGAGGGAGTGACCGGCCTGCAGCCCGGTGACATCGTCGAAGCGCAGGTAACGGCGGCGGATGAGTACGATCTGTGGGCCGGCTGAGCGGACGGTGAACATACTGCTGTTTTCGCCGGAGGAGCGCATCGCGGGCTCCGCCCGAATCCGCCTCAGCGGGACGCGTGCAAGGCACCTTCGCGACGTTTTCGGGGCCACACCGGGCAAGCAGCTGCGGGCCGGGGAAATCGGTGGTGACATCGGTGAGGCCACGCTGGAATCCCTGGACAGCGACAGCGTGACGCTGCACTTCCGCGCGCAGCACGCGCCGCCGGCCAAGCGTCCGCTGACCGTGGTTCTCGCGCTGCCGCGACCGAAAATGCTGCGCCGGATGCTGCGCACGGTCGCCGAAACCGGCGTGCGTGACCTGCATCTGGTGAATGCCCGGCGGGTCGAGAAAAGCTACTGGCAGTCGGGACTGCTCGATACCGCAACCCTCGAACAGTATCTGCTTTCCGGGCTGGAGCAGTCTATCGACAGCGTGCTGCCGGCGCTGCAGGTCCACCGCGGTTTCCGTCCCTTTGCCGAGGATCACCTGCCCGCCCTGGCGCGGGGCCGGCGTGCCCTGCTCGCTCACCCGGCGGCCACCCGTCCCTGCCCCGCTGACGGCGATACGGAGACGCTGCTGATGATCGGCCCCGAGGGCGGCTTTATTGACTACGAGGCAAGTCTCGCCCTGCGCGCCGGGCTGCTCCCGGTCAGCCTCGGAAGTCGCATTCTGCGTGCGGAGACCGCGCTGACCGCGCTGCTCGGGCGCTTCCTCGTGGCGCCCCGGTGAGGGATCAGACCGCCAGGCCCGCCGGGCAGGTAACGCCGGTTCCTCCCAGCCCGCAGTAACCACCGGGGTTTTTCTCCAGGTATTGCTGGTGATAATCCTCAGCGTAGAAAAACGGCCCCGCCGGGGCAATTTCCGTGGTGATGTCGCCATAGCCGGCGGCACTCAGGGACGCCTGGAATGCCTCCCGCGACGCTTCTGCCTCTGCCTGCTGCTGGTCGTTCATGGTGTAGATGGCAGAGCGGTACTGGGTGCCGAGGTCGTTGCCCTGGCGCATGCCCTGGGTCGGGTCATGCCCTTCCCAGAAACTGCGCAGCAGTTCGGTATAGCTGATCTTCGCCGGATCGAACACCACCAGCACCGCCTCGGTGTGTCCGGTCTTGCCGGAACATACCTCTCGGTAGGTGGGGTTGGGCGTGTAGCCGCCGGCGTAACCCGCCGCGGTGGTGTACACACCGGGCAGCTTCCAGAACAGGCGTTCTACGCCCCAGAAGCAGCCCATGCCAAACACCGCTTCCTGCAGCTCCGGTGCAAAGGGGCCGGCAAGGGGTGTGCCGAGCACCGCGTGCCGCTGTGGGACCTGCATGGCCTCGGTTCGACCGGGCAGGGCATCGTCCGGGCCCGGTATCGCGTGCTTGCGCCGGAATTCAAACAGTTTCGACATGCGGGGTAACTCCATCATTGAGCGAACGGTATCTCCTGTCATTGTAATACGGCTGGGCGCGGGAAACAGGCCTGTGGCGGTTGGTATGGCCGCCCCTTCACTATACTATTTCCAACGCATTCACGATCCGGAACCCGCCGGCAGCCGCTGACCATGGCCAGACCACCCAGCAAACATTCACAGGCCGGAGAGGTCGCCCGCTTTCTGCAGAAGCAGCGCGCCATCCGTCAGTTCGTGGATCGCAGCCCGCGCCTCATGTTCGCCGTCGATGCCACTGCCAGTCGCCAGCCCACCTGGGATATGGCCTGTCATCTGCAGAGCGAAATGTTCAGCGCCACCGCTCCGATCGCCGCCCTTTCAGTGCAGCTGTGTTTCTACCGCGGCTTTCGCGACTTTCAGGCCTCCGGCTGGGTCAACAGCACAGCAACGCTACAGGCACTCATGTCCCGGGTGCGCTGTGAAGCCGGGCAGACGCAACTGCAGCGCGTCCTGCGCCACGGCCTGGACGAACATGCCCGGGTGCCCGTGAGGGCACTGATCTTCATCGGTGACGCCATTGAAGAAACCCCCGGCAGTCTGCTTGACCTCGCGGGACAATGCGGACTGCGCAAGCTGCCGCTGTTCCTCTTTCAGGAAGGAGCGGATGCGTCGGTGCGGCAGACCCTGCAGCAGATGGCATCCCTCAGCGGCGGCGCCCACTGCAGTTTCGACCAGAACAGCGCCGGAACCTTGCAGGAACTGCTTGGCGCCGTGGCGCGCTATGCCGCCGGTGGCCGCCACGCGCTGCAGGATGATCGCTCGCGAGGTGCTAGACTGCTCCTTTCGCAAATGAAGGACTGAGGGCGCCCGGTGCCAAAACTCGTACTGCTGCTGGCGGTCATTGCCGTTTTCTATATCCTGTTGAAACGCGTGCAGGGCCTGCCGCCCCACCGGCGGCGCGCGGAGACCACCAAGATCGCCATCGGCGCCGCCGTGGTCGTGGTCGTCATTCTCACCATGATGGGCAAAATGCACTGGGTGGGCGCCGCATTGACCGGTCTGCTGGTGGTGATGCGTCAATCCCTGCCGCTGCTGATGCGCCTGTTTCCGGTGCTCAGCCAGTGGTGGCAGCAGCGGGCACAGGCGGGCAAGGGCAAGCACTCCACGGTCACCACGCGCATTCTGGCCATGTACCTGAACCATGAGAGCGGAGCGCTCTCCGGCGAGGTACTGCATGGCCCCTTCGCCCAGTGGCGGCTCGACGACATGGATCGCGGACAGCTCGACGAGCTGCGTATCTACTGCCTCAACGAGGATCCGGAATCCGTACAGCTGCTCGACCCGTATCTTGAGCAGCGTTTTCCGGGCGCCGGGACAGACAGCAATCACGCAGGGACCGACGCGGCCAGCAGCGGAGCCATGAACCAGCGCGAGGCCATGCAGATTCTCGGCGTCGGCGACGACGCGTCACGCGACGATATTGTCGCCGCCCACCGCAAACTGATGCAGAAACTGCATCCCGACCGGGGCGGCAGCGATTATCTGGCCGCGAAAATCAACCAGGCGAAGGATTTTCTGCTGGCACAACGCTGATCAGGAGGCAGCATGACCGAGGTTTTTGTTATCCGCGACCAGAACGGATGTTACTGGGGAAAGTCGAAGGAGTGGCAGGACGGGCGCGACCCGAGGCAACTGGCGCGCTACCGGCACCGCGACGAGGCGGTGAATACGCTGGTGGAGATCAGCGCCCGGGATGTCGACCTGCGCGGCGAGATCCTCGCTGTGACTCTCAGTGAGCGCGGTGAGCCACAGGTCGCACCCGGGCGCTTGAAGCTGGCGGACGAGACCCCATAACCCTTACTCCATTGCATCAGGATCAATACAGCCATGCCCATGCGCATTGTGTTATTTCTCGCCACCAACCTCGCCGTGCTGGTGCTGGTCGGCACTATTTTCAACCTGCTCGGCTTCCAGGGCCTGCTGGAGGAAAACGGCGTTGACCTGAACCTGCAGGCGCTGCTGGTCTTCTGTGCCCTGTTCGGCTTCGGCGGCTCGTTCATTTCGCTGCTGCTGTCAAAGTGGATGGCGAAACGCAGCACCGGCGCCTACGTGATCACCCAGCCGCGTAACCGCGATGAACAGTGGCTGCTGGAAACCACCCGGGAACTGGCCGGCAAAGCCGGCATCGGGATGCCGGAAGTGGCGATTTTCCCCTCGGAGTCACCCAACGCCTTCGCCACCGGCTGGAACCGCAATGCTGCACTGGTCGCTGTGAGCGCCGGCATGCTCCGACAGTTTCCCCGTGAGGAAGTCCGCGCCGTGATGGGCCACGAGATTGGCCACGTTGCCAACGGAGACATGGTCACGCTGACGCTGATCCAGGGCGTCGTGAACACCTTTGTGATGTTCTTTGCCCGCATCATCGGACACACGGTTGATCGCGTGGTATTCAAGACCGAGCGCGGTTACGGTATCGGCTACTTCGTCGTCACGATCGTTGCGGAAATCGTACTCGGCTTCCTCGCCAGCATGATTGTCTTCAAGTTCTCCCGCTGGCGGGAGTTCCGCGCCGACGCCGCCGCCGCAACCCTTACGGATCGTGCTGCCATGATCGGCGCGCTGGATCGGCTGCGCCAGAAACAGCCGCAGCAGAAGGATCTGCCGGGCGAACTGACGGCGTTCGGCATCAGCGAGCAGCTGAAGCAGGGGCTGGGCCGCCTGTTCAGTTCCCATCCGCCACTCGAAGACCGCATACGCGCACTCAAGGGGAATCCATGAACGCAATTTCGCGCGCCATCCGCTGGCCGGGCTACCTGGCCATCACGCTGCTGCTCCTGATACCGATTGCCATACTCACCGTGCGTTCGGGCAACTGGCAGCAGGGACTGATGCTGTACGCGCTGGCCTGTGCCGCGAGCGCCATCCTGCTGCTGTGGTTCGTTGTGGCACTGGTCCTGCCCTGGTTCCGCGAGCAGCGCGGTGCGGTCCTGGGTTTCGGCGCTGCCACCCTGCCCGGCGCCCTGCTGCTGGCCCTGGTGCTGACCGGCAGCGATGTCCCGCCGATCCACGACATCACCACGGACGTGACCGATCCACCCCGCTTCTCCGAGGCCGTGGTCGAGGCCCGCGGTGAGCGCTCGAATGCACTGGACATCGACAGCGACGTGATCGAGCAACAGATGGCCGCCTACCCGGACCTCGACACGCTGGTATCGGAGACCTCCATCCGCGAGACCTTCGAGCGCAGCGAACAGATCGCCCGCGAGCTCGGCTGGGAGATTGTCAATGCCGATCTTAACCGTGGCAGGATCGAGGCCGTCGACACCACCACCATCATGGGATTCAAGGACGATGTCGTGATTCGCGTGCGCAGCAACGCCGACGGCACCATGGTGGACCTGCGCTCAGTGTCCCGCGTCGGCGTCAGCGATCTCGGCGCCAATGCCGATCGCATCCGGGCATTCCGCGACGCCTTCCGTCAGGGATGAGTACCATGGGTAAAACCCTGCTGACAGCTGGCCGTCTTGCGGCAGGCCTCATGCTCTGTGTTTTTGCAGTGGCCTGCAGCGCCGAGACCGGGAGTCAGGGCACAGCAGCGACCGACGCAGACGGCCGCGCGGTACAGACCGGTTACGCCGATTTCGCCACCGACGACGAGACCAACAGCATGCAGGTGTTCAGCGCTGCCAGTCCCGCGGTGGTCAACGTCACCAGCTCGACGCTGCAGCGCAATCTGTTCAACCTCAATGTGCAGGAGATCCCGCGCGGCTCCGGTACTGGTTTCGTGTGGAACTCGAGCGGACTCGTCGTCACCAACTTCCACGTGATCGCCGGCGCACAGAAGCTGACCGTCAGCCTGCAGGACCGCAGCGAGTACAGCGCCGAAGTCATCGGCGTGGCGCCGGAGAAGGACCTCGCGGTGCTGCGCCTGCTCGACCCGCCCGAGGAGCTGGTAACCCTGCCCCTCGGCGACTCGTCCGAGCTGGCGGTGGGACGCAAGGTACTGGCGATCGGCAATCCCTTCGGACTGGACACCACACTGACCACGGGCGTCGTGAGCGCCCTCGGCCGGGAGATCCGTGCACCCAGCAACCGTCGCATCCGCGGCGTGATACAGACCGACGCAGCAATCAACCCGGGCAACTCCGGCGGCCCGCTGCTCAATTCCCTGGGGCAGCTGGTGGGCGTCAACACCGCCATTTACAGCCCCAGCGGCGCCAGTGCCGGCATCGGCTTTGCCATCCCGGTCAACACCGTCAAGGACGTGGTGCCGCAGCTGATCAGCTACGGCCGCATGCTGCGTCCCATCATGGGCCTGGAGCTCGCCAGCGATGGCTGGATACGCCGTTACGGCATCAAGGGCCTGCCGATCGTGCGCGTGTTCCCCGATCTGCCCGCCGACCGCTCCGGACTCAGTGGCGCCTTCCGCAACGCCCGGGGCGATATCGTGCTTGGCGATGTGATCACCGCCATCGACGGCCAGCCAGTTCGTAGCAATGACGACTACCTGTCGATTCTGGAAAAGCGCAAGGTCGGTCAGAGCATCACGGTGACGGTACGTCGCGGCGAGGACACCCGGGACGTGAAAGTCACGCTGAGCGAGTCGCAGTAGAGCGCCAGGCCTGTTGTGGCCCACTGGAATCCGGAGAAGACGATGCGATGGGCACTATGGAAGTGGATACTCCTGGCGATATTTCTGATCGCCATCGGTGTGGTGCAGTTTATTCCCGCCTGAGCGAACCGTTCACGCGGGGGCGTGTCGGGAGGCCGTGGGCCGCGCCGACACGCACTGAGGTAGTGGTTATTTGAAGGTGATTTCACGGGCCAGCGTGTCGCCCATGATGGTGCGCAGCTCGCCACGATCGATTGCCAGTTCGCGGCTTTTCTCCACGGAACCGACGATATCGTCTGTCAGCTCATCCCAGTAGTCCCAGGGCGTATCCAGCATGTCGGCTGCCGACGTCCATTGCACCATCAGCCACAGGTCCGGCTCATTGTCGCGGGGATGCACGTTGACCATGATGTGATAGCTGACAATCTTGCCATCGTCTTTCATTTTCTCCATCTGGCTGCGCCACAGGCCGCTGATATCGTCGATGTAGGCATCGAACTTTGCCGGCATGGTCTTGACGCCGGAGATCTGCCAGAAATTGCCTGGCTCGTAGCTTCGTTCCTGTGCCTGCGCCATGAGCGGCAGCAACAGCATCAGTACAGCAATAACTTTTTTCATGGTGGTTACCTTTGTTGTTTTCATTGTTGGCGACGGCTTGCCCGCGAGGGGCCTCTGCGAGCGCCGTCGGTCTTAAGACTAGACCCCGGTTTCTCCTTGGCAAGGTTCTTTTTGGTGCAGCGCTGATACGCCATGCGCCGGCCCGGGCGATGCTACACTGGACGCATGCCCGACCTGCCCTATACCGAGTTGATCGCCGTTGTTGTCGTGATGATCTACATCACCGCGATTTTCTCGGCGATCGAGGCCGTGATGACCGTGCGCACCGCACAGGGCGCGATCGCCTGGACCATTTCCCTGCTCACGCTGCCCTACGTCGCGCTGCCGCTCTACCTCATCTTCGGGCGCAACCGCTTCGATGGCTACATCGAACAGCGCGGCGAGATCGAGGCACAGACCGAGGCGCTGTCAGAGGAGACCCTGGAGGCGGTTGCCCGCCACACCCGCCACGGTGATCCCGCCTTTCCCATTTACGGCAGCCTGGCCAGGCTCGCGCGCCTGCCCGCCACCGGCGGCAACGATGTCGAACTGCTGATCAACGGACAGGCCACCTTTGCCAGCATCATGCAGGGACTGGAGAGCGCCGAGAACTACATCCTCGTCCAGTTCTACATTATTCGCGATGACAATCTCGGCGCGCGCATCGGCGAGGTATTGTCGCGCAAGGCCAGGGCCGGGGTGCGCGTCTTCCTGCTGTATGACGAGATCGGCTGCCCACGGTTCAGGCGCACCGCCATGTACCAGCGCATGCAGCGGGCCGGCGTTCAAAGCGCCGCTTTCAACACGACCCAGGGACGACGCAATCGCCTGCAGCTGAATTTCCGCAATCATCGCAAGATTGTGGTGGTCGACGGACGCATGGCCTGGGTGGGGGGACACAATATCGGCGACGAATACCTCGGACTCGGCCGGCGCGGCGCCTGGCGGGACACGCATCTGCGCCTGCGCGGACCTGCGGTCATGAGCACCGAGCTGGCCTTCGCCACCGACTGGCGCTGGGCGACACGGCAGCCGGTAGACGTCAACTGGGAGTTCCACGACGGTCGCGCCGGCGATTGCAACGTCCTGATCTTTCCCTCCGACCCCGCCAGCGAATTCGAGGAGGCCGGCCTGATGTACCACGAGGTCATCATCTCGGCGCGACAGCGGATCTGGATTGCCAGTCCCTACTTCGTGCCCGACCGCGGTATTGTGTCGGCACTGCAGCTGGCCGCGCTGCGCGGGGTGGATGTGCGGGTCATGATTCCCGACCGTCCCGACGGCCCGGTCGTCGGCATGGCCAACTGGGCCTTCACCCGGGAGCTTCTGCCCGCCGGCGTGAATGTCTACCGCTACCGGGAGGGCTTCATGCACCAGAAGGTATTTCTCATGGACGACCGCCTGGCAGGGGTGGGTACCGCCAATTTCGACAACCGTTCCTTCCGACTGAATTTCGAGATTACCGCGCTGGTGGAGAATGCGGATTTCTGCGCCGGGGTGGAGGCCATGCTGAAAGCCGACTTCGAGCAGTCAGACCGTGTGGTCGCACAGGATTTTCGCGACAAGCCCTTCTGGTTTCCCTTCGCCATGGGCGCCGCCCGGCTGCTGTCACCGGTGCTCTAGAACGTCCATGATTCCGGGGACCGCGCAGTAAATCCGGTCCGGTAACACGAGATTACTGCTAACGGCCGGTGTCGCTCGCGGGCCACGCGCGCCGGTCAATGTCGAGATCGGCGAACTCATCCGGATCGAACACGGGGTCATGACCGGCAGCTACCTGCCGGTCATAGTCGCGCAGCAGGCGTATCCCGAGCCGGTACATGCATACCAGCCCGAACAGGTTCACCAGTCCCAGCAGGCCCATCGTGAGGTCGGCAAAGCCGAACACCGTGCCCAGGTCCTGGGCCGAGCCCCAGAACACCAGTCCCAGGACCGCGAAGCGGTAGGGATTGATCAGCCAGGGATTGTTGTCGCTGAAGAAGCTCAGGCTGTTTTCACCCAGATAGTAGTTGTACATGATGGAGCTGAAGGCAAACAGCGCGAGCGCCACGCTGACGAAACTGCCGCCCCAGTCGCCGAAATGGCTGGCCAGCGCTCCCTGGGTCAGGGCCACACCAGACACCGAGGTATCGCCGGGCTGGTACAGGTCGGACAGCAGAATGATCAGCGCCGTGCAGGTGCACATGATGAGTGTGTCGATAAAGACGCTGAAGGCCTGCACCATGCCCTGGTTTGCCGGGTGCGGCACGTGCGCCACCGCAGCGACGTTCGGCGCACTGCCAAGGCCGGCCTCGTTGCTGAACAGGCCGCGCTTCACGCCCTGCATGAGCGCCACACCCAGACCGCCGCCAATCGCCGGCTCCAGTCCGAACGCGCTCTTGACGATCAGCAGCAGCGCGGCCGGCACCTCCGGCAGATTGAGCCCGATAACGGCAATGGCCGCGAGCAGGTAACTGCCGGCCATCACGGGAACAATAACCTCGGAAACGACGGCAATGCGGCGTATGCCGCCGAAAATCGTAAAGCCGAGGAGAACCACCATGGCGACACCGGTCACCCAGGTCGAGACGCCGAAAGACGCCTGCAGCGACGTGGCGACCACGTAGGACTGCAGGGCATTGAAGCCGAGACCGAAGGTGACCAGCAGGAGGATGGAATACACGATGGCCAGCCCGCGCTGGCGAATGCCGTGGGACAGGTAGTACGCGGGGCCACCGCGATAGCTGCCATCCGGCTCGTAGCGCTTGAACAGCTGCGCCAGGGAGCATTCGAAAAAGCTCGTGGCCATGCCCATGAGGCCGATCAGCCACATCCAGAAAATCGCGCCGGGGCCGCCAAGCGTTATCGCCACGGCGACACCGGCAATGTTGCCCGCGCCGACGCGACCGGCAACACTCACCACCAGGGCCTGAAACGAGCTGACATGGCCTTTTTCGTGGTGCATCGCACCGCCCAGCACCGAGAACATGCGCCCGAAATAGCGGAACTGCACAAAGCGGGAGCTGACGGTGAAGAGCAGGCCGACCGCGATAAGCACGATCATCAGCACCTGCCCCCAGAGAAAATCATTGACTGCCGCCAGCATCTGTCCGCCTCCCCTGCGCGTGGCCCCCTAAAGGCCCACTAGCCCCTCACGCCCATGACAAAGATCACCAGCAACACCGGCGGTACCACAAAGCGGATAAGAAAATGCCACAGGCCGAAAGTGGCGGCAGACATCGCCGAGAGCTCATCCCGCGACTCTGGCTTGATCATCACCCAGCCCGCAAACACCGCAATCATCAATCCGCCCAGCGGCAACATGATCTGGTTGGAGAAGAAATCCATGCTGTCGTTGAAGTTGCGCCCGCCAATACGGAAACCGTCGAGGACGTTGTAGGAGAGAATGCTGACGACGCTGAGCACGGCGATGCTGCCCACCACCAGCAGGGCACTGCGATGCCGCGGCACGCCGTATTTTTCCTCGATCCAGGCGTTGACGCACTCGATCAGCCCCACCATCGAGGTGATGCCCGCCACCGCCAGCATGAGGAAGAACAGGATGCTGAAGGCATAGCCACCGGGCATCTGGGCAAAGGCCACGGGCAGCGTCTGGAAGATCAGGCCGGCGCCCGCTGCGGGGTCGAGACCGTGCTTGAATACGGCGGGGAAGATCACCAGTCCGGCAAGCAGCGCGACCGCCGTATCCGCGATGACAATAATGATGACGGATTGCGCGATAGAGATGTTCTTCGGCAGGTAGGAGCCATAGGTCATCATGCCGCCCATGGCCACGCCGATGGAGAAAAATGCCTGGCCGACCGCGGCCAGCACCGTGGCAAAGCCGACCTTGCTGAAGTCCGGCGTGAACAGCCACTCCATGGCCCGGGCAAAGCCACCGGCGAAGTAATTGAAGATGGCCAGCACCACCAGCAGCAGGAACATCAACGGCATCATGAAGGTAACGGCTCGCTCGATACCGTCTTTCACGCCCGCGTAGATAATGAGCCCGGTGATCGCCAGGCCGCTGAGGGTCCAGAACAGCATGCCGTAATTGCTCGCCAGCATGGCGCTGAACTCGAGTTCGGCCACCGTGGTATCCACACCGACAAAGCCCGTGGTGATGGCCTTGTACAGGTACCAGAGCACCCAGCCAACAATCACCGAATAGACGATCTCGATGGTGAATGCTGCCGCCAGGCCCATGCCACCGACCCATTGCCACTGTCTCGAGCGACCACTGGCCTGCGCCACCCGCTCCATGGCAATGGGCGGCGCCGCATCCCCCCGGCGACCGACCATCAGCTCCGCGATGAGAATCGGCACGCCGATAACGAAGGCACAGACGAGATAGATAACGACAAATGCCGCGCCTCCATTCTCGCCGGTGATATACGGAAATCGCCAGATGTTGCCAAGGCCGACGGCAAAACCGACCGAGGCCATGAGAAACGCAAAACGGGAAGACCAGTGGGCGTGGGCGCCGCCAGCTGCCGCCATATTATTCACTCCGCAGAGGGTAATTATTAGCCGGTGAGTCTACACAAAAGGTTTCGGTACTGCAGCTGTTCTACTGCGGCCGAAAAAAATGCCGGCAGCGCTAAGGTCGGGCCGCGCGCAGACGCGGCAGCCGGAATCTCATACCTCGATCATGTCGAAGTCTTCTTTGCCGACACCGCAGTCGGGGCACAACCAGTCATCGGGAATCTCGTCCCAGCGGGTGCCCGGAGGTATGCCCTCGTCGGGCAGGCCAGCTGCCTCGTCGTAGATAAAGCCACATACGATGCACTCATACTTGCGAAAAGCGGGTTCAGACATAGTTACTCGGTTCCTGGTTCGTGGGATGTCGGGTAAAGATTTCCCTGCAGTTGCAGAAGAAAGCCATCAGTCTGCGGCGCCGCCACAAGTGACAGCGCGCGCTCAAGGGGTGGCGCGAGGGCTTCCTCACTGCTGAGGGTCAGGGCGAGGGCAAAACTGCCTTCCGCGCTCAGGGTGGCCTCGCCACCCGCGATAAGCGGCCCCTCAAGGGTAATCACCTCAGCCGTGGTGCCATCATCGCCGCTGCCATCGGGGCCGGCGCGGAATTCTACCGCGTAGCTGCCCAGAGAAAAACGGTTGTCGCCGTCGCGCCAGACGGCGTCGCGCCAGCTGACCTGGCCGCGCAGACGGGAAAGCCGACTGTTGTCGATGAGGATGTCGGACAGCAGCCCACTGAAGCGACCGCTCACAGTCACCGGCAGCAGACCACGCAGGACATCGGCATCCATGGTGAACTCGACATCAGACAGCACCAGCGACTGCCCACCCGGCCAGCGGACGTCGCCCTGCAGTTCCTGCCGGCCCCACTGACTCTGCCAGTGCGCTGTCGGCGACAGACGCAGCAGCGATCCCGGGGCAATACGCCAGCGCACGCTGCCCAGCTGCATCGGGCCCGCGGGCGTGGCGATGGCCAGACTCGCCGCGCGGCCATGCCAGAGTGTGCCGCTGTAGCCGGTGGCGCTGAGCTGGGAGGCGGGGACCAGCCATGCCAGCAGTCGTGCCGGCGCCATGGCAATGGCGAACAGCGATGCCACGAGCAGGAGACTGAGCGCCAACAGCAGCCAGAGACGCCGCATCACCCGCCCCCGGCAACGCGCACGGTCGCGTTCACCCGACCCGGCGTGCCGGACTCGCTCAGCGACAGCTCCGTAACCAGCGCGCCCTCGCCCGACTCCAGCTGATACAGCCAGCGCATCAGCGCGTCGAAGGCGGCAGCCTCGAAACGCACCTGCACCTCGCCCCGGCTGTTCGGCTGCAGGCGCGTGACCGTAAGGCCCTGCTCGAGGCTGGACTGATTGACCAGCGCGGTGATGCTGCGGCCCTGCGCGGGGCTGTCCCCGGACTCCCGGCGCTGGGCGATTTCCGAGACCATGGCGCTGACCCGCTGCAGTGATTCGGCGCTTGCCAGGTTGCGCCGGACCATCTCATCGCGCGCCGCAGCGACCGGCGACCAGATGAGGTGGTAGGCAACAAAGACCGCCAGCGCCGCGGCCAGGGCGAGAAGGCTCACCTGCTCGCGTCCGGTAAAGCGGGAAAACCACTGCCTGATCACGACGCTCCCCCCACGCGCAGCCGCGCACGCACGCCATCGCCCGCCGCGCTGCTGTTTTCCAGCACCGCCTCCAGGCCCGCCTCGGACAGCGCTTCACGGATGCGCTCTACCGTGCCGTAGTCAGGCGCCGTGATACCCAGTCGCATGTCACCGCCACGCTGGTTGTAATTGATGGAGGCGACCCGGGTGCCCGCCTGTGAGGTGATGGCTGCGCCGACGATTTCCAGCAGACGGGTGAAACCGGTCGCCTGCGCCGATCCGGTGAGTGCGTCCAGCTGGCGTCGAAGCTGGGTTTCCGGATCGACCAGCGCCCCCCGCGGATTGACTTCCCGGTAGCGCTCCTCGATCGCCGCGCGCAGCAGGCGATTGTCCTCACTGAGTCGCAGATAGTCGCTCCAGGTGGCGGCAAGCTGCAGCAGCAGCGCTGCCGCCACCGCGGCAGCCGGCCAGCGCCACTGCCGCGCCCAGCGCTCCAGGGGCAGACGCGGTGCATAGGCGCCCTGCAGCAGCGACGGCGGCAGTCTGCTGCTGTCGTAAAGCCACAGCGCTGCGGCAAAGCCACCGCTGCGCCACTGCGCGCTGCCGGCGAGATCCGTCGGCAGAAGGGCCAGCTCGGCGACGCGGTCGTGCCCGTAGACCACGATCACCTCGGGGACGCCATCACGTGCCAGCAGCGACGCCAGCAGCGCCGGCAGCAGGGCGGTTTCCGCCGCCGTACCACTCGCCTCGCCCGTGCGCAGCACGGCGCGGTCACCATCAAACGCCAGGCACCACTCGCCGCTGCGCCAGGGCAGCAGCAGCGGTTCCGGCACCCAGCTCTCAATGCGCGGGAGCCCGGCCAGTTCCTCGTGCCAGCGCTGCATGCACACGTGCGAACAGAGCATGGCGGTGACCTGCTCCGGGCCGCGCATGACGTGCGCCACGTGCACGCCCTCAATATCTTCCGCCACGTCTTCCTCGATCAGGAAGGGCAGCGCGCGATCCAGATGCTTCTTCTCCTCCGGCGACACCCGCAGCGACAGCAGCCTGACCTGCTCCCCCGGGGCGGCGAATACCACCCGCCCGCGCCGGGCAGTGAGCGCGGCACGCAGCGTCTCGCGAACCGCGGGATCCGCGAGCGATCGCGGTGTCGCGTCATCGCCGGCGCTGATCCAGCGCAGTTCTTTGCCGCTGTAGCGCAGCACATTCAGGTTTTCATTCATGCGGTGGGTGGTTTCCCGACGGGTTGTTGTTGGCTGACGCCGCGCAATGCGTGCGCGCTGTGAGCGACGCAATCACAGGCTGCCGCTGGCCCGGACAAGCGTTGTTACCTGACGGTTGTCGCGATGCAGGATACTGTACAAGCGCTGCTCGCGACCGGCAATCTCGACCCGCGCCGAGAGCAGGAACCAGCTCGATGACTCACCGAGCAGGCCCGCGAGCCCGGCGCTGTCGGCGGCTGCCAGCGCCGGCATTGCCAGCAGATCCTCGACACTGGAAAAACCGATGTCCGCCCGCTCCTGTGCCAGGCCCTGTGCCGTGCCCGGCGCGAGCGGCTGCAGGCCGTCGTCACTGCCGAGCGCCTGCAGCAGGGTCACCGGCATGGTGTGGATATTCATCAGGGCCGGTATCTGGGGCCATACCGCAACCAGGGGCCGCAGGCGCTCGAACAGGTCCGGCGTGACGTGGGCGATGGCGCGCAGCTCGCTGACGCTGGCCAGCGGCCGGTTGGCCGCACGGTAGGCCGGCGACTGCACGGCATAGTAATCATCCTCGGCGCCGTTCATGCGCGGCTCGCGGTCGGCATCCAGCCAGTCGCCAATGGCGTCGGTGATACGCATGGCTTCGGCCAGATCTACCTCCAGCGCGACCAGCAACCTGAGGAAAAATCGCTGCTCTGCGGTGTACTCCGGCTGTCCGCCGCTGGTGTCAGCAGGGCCCTGCCCCGCGAGCAGGTTCAGATTGAAACGTCCCTGCAGATCTTCCAGCTCGCCCATCAGCCAGCCGCCCTCGTCCAGGGCGTAGGGCGCTGTCGGCTGCGCCCAGATCTCGCGCAGATCGTCCCTGGGGCTCTCCCGCTGCAGGTCGGTATCGTGATCCAGCCTGAGCGCCATGGCCGCGAGCGCCTCGGCGCCGAGCAGGTAAGCATGTGCCTGCTCGCCCAGCAGCACATTGGCGCCGCGCTGGTAGAACAGATCGAACTCTCGCTGCATCGCCACCAGCAGGGTCGCACACAGGGCGAACACCAGCAGTGCGACAACCAGCGCCACGCCGCCCTGACGACGCGGTGACGGCTCAGTGCGGAGGCAGCGCATACAGTCGCGTCAGCAGCCCGACATCCGCCAGCTCCAGGCGCAGTTCCAGTGCTGCCGGGGGCGCCATCGCCAGGCCCGGCTGACTCACATCCTCTATCCAGGACGTCTCCCAGTCCCGCGTGTCGACCTGGGTTGCATTGCCCGCCCGCAGTGAGTCGATATCCCTGAGGAAGCGCAGCTCGACTCCCTCGACATTCTCGAGCAGGAGGACCCGCGCTGGCTGCACGCCGCCCGCGCGATCGAGAACCGGATAGCGCAATCGCCACAGCGAAGCGTCCTCGAAAACGTAGGCAACCCGCTCCAGCGTGCTGCGCGCCTGACCGGCGCTGTTGTGCCAGCCGGCCCGGGTCAGGGTCAGCGGAAAGCGCGCCAGTCGGCCGCCGCTCAGGCCAGGCTGTTCCTGGCCGAACTCGTCGCGCACGCCGCGGTCGATGAACTGGCGGATATCCCGCGACATCAGCGCCAGCGCGCGGTTGATGGCGGCGGTGCGCTCGGCCACCTCGCGGGTGCGCTCCACCCCGGAAATCACCGCGGAAACCCCGGCGTAGGCCGCCGCGGCCACAAAGGCCGTGACCGCCAGGGCGACCAGCACCTCGACCAGGGTGAAGCCCCTGTGGCGAGCCCTAGGCACCGGGCGCGACCATATTGTCGGAGAAATCCGCAGACAGGTAGGCAACCCGGGAAATCAGCGCGGCCTCCGGCTGTCCCTCGCGCAGGCCGACCCGGACTTCAATGCGAAAGAACTGCGGCACCTGGGTCTGTTCGCTCTCGAGCCACCAGAACCACTCCCGACCCGCCATGTCCGCTGTACCGGTCTCGCTGCCCTGAAGCAGCTGCCGACGCGAGGCGGCGAGCAGACGCACTTCGGCCAGCTTGTTACCGGCGACCAGGCTGGCCATCGATTTGTCGCGCAGATGGCCGGTGCCATCGATGTGCTGGTCGAGGGTGAACAGGAGGGCGGGCACCGACAGCGCCACAATGGCGAGGGCAACCATGACCTCGACCAGCGTGAAGCCGCACGACCGCCTACTGATCATCCAGGGGCCCCTCCGCGTTCTCGAGCGTGAAGCGCCCGAGGAGGTCCCAGCGCAGCCGCCAGAGTACGGCACCGGTCTCGCGGTCACGCAGGGTGAGCTCACCGGGCGCTGTCTCGCCGCTGGCATAGAACACCACCGGCGGTGCATCCGGTTCAGCCTGGTTACCCACAAGGGCAACGTCACGGCCCTCGAGCATCAGTTCGGGCATCACGCCCTCGCCCAGACTGCGCGCTTCCCACACATCCCGCGCGGTTTCGGGGCGCCGCCAGCCGTCGGGCCAGCGCTCCAGCCACTGTGTGCGCCAGCTGTCGGACGCCGCATCGCGCACCAGGCGCATGCCATAATCCCGGCCGCTGAACTGGGCCTCATCCAGTGCGTAACCCGCCACGCCCATGATGCCGCGAACCGCACTCTCGATGTCCCGGTCGCGGCTGCCCAAATTCAGTCCCAGCGTGGCGAGTGAGGTCATGAGCACCACCACAAAAAGCACCACGAGCAGCTCGACCAGGCTGAATGCACGGCTGTATCCCGGCACCACGTGGCCCACGGCTCACTCCTCCGTCGCCCAGTTGCCGATATCCGCATTCTGGTCTTCACCGCCGGAGAGGCCATCGGCACCCAGCGTGTAGATATCCACCTCGCCGTGCTCCCCGGGACTCAGGTACAGGTAGGGACGACCCCAGGGATCCCGCGGCACCTCCGCCAGGTAACCCCCCTGCTTGAAGTTGCGCGGCTCCGGCGCCAGCGTGCTGCGCTCCACCAGCGCCGCCAGACCCTGCTCCGTGGTCGGGTAGGTATAGTTGTCCAGACGGTAGATCTTGAGTGCGGTCTCGATGGCCTTGAAGTCTGCCTGCACTTTCTGCACCCGGGCATCGTCCGCGCGGTTGAGCACGGTGGGCGCCACAACGCTGATCAGCAGACCCATGATGACCAGCACCACCAGGATTTCGACCAGCGAGAAACCGTCGCTGCGACGCGGTGTGACAAATCGCTTTTGCATGTTGTTACCTTACCATTGTGTTGAGATCGAAAATCGGCAGCAGAATGGCCAGCACGATCACCAGCACCATCCCGCCCATGAACACGACCATGAGCGGCTCGAACAGTCCCATCGCCGTGCCCAGGGTCATTTCCAGCTCGCGCTCCTGATTGTTCGCGCTGCGCGACAGCATGCTCTCGAGGGCCCCGCTGGATTCGCCACTGGCTACCATGTGTACCATCATCGGCGGAAACATGCCGCTTTCGCCCAGCGCCCGACTCAGGCTCGCCCCCTCCTGCACACGCTCGGCCACGCGCTGGCTCTCCTCGCGCAGAATCAGGTTGACCAGCACCTGGCCGGCGATGCGCAGCGCATCCAGCAGCGGCACGCCGCTGGCCATGAGAATGCTCAGCGTGGACGCGAAGCGCGCGGTATCCATGGAGATCAGCAGTCGCGACAGTCCCGGCACGCGCAGCAGAACGCCATGCCAGCGGCGCCGGCGCGCCGGCGCCTGCAGCGCACGGCGAACGCCAATAACCAGCGCCGCTGCGCCGATCAGCAGCCAGATAATGGACTCGCGGAAAAAATCGCTGGTGGCGATCAGGCCGCGAGTGAGCAGCGGCAGCTCCCGACTGCTGTGGGCAAAGATGCCGATCAGTTCGGGCACCACGAAGACCATGAGCGCAATGACCACCGCCAGTGCAACACCCAGCAGGATGAAGGGGTAGATCATCGCCATCTTCAGCTTCTGCGCGGTATACCGGCGCTGCTCGGAGTAGTCCGCCAGCTGTTCCAGCACCGGCCCGAGAAAACCGGCGTGCTCCCCGGCGCTGACCATGGCGCGGTACATGTCGTTGAACACCTGGGGGAACTCACCCAGCGCATAGGCCAGCGTATGGCCCTCGGACACGCGGGAGCGCACCTGCAGCAGCAGGCCCTTGGTGGAGGCCTTGCGACTCTGCTCCGCCGCCGCCTGCAGACAGTCGGCCAGCGGCAGGCCCGACTCCACCAGCGTGGCGAGCTGGCGCGTGAGCAGCGCGAGATCCCCGGCGCCGACCCGTGGCCGGAACAGCCTTGTGCGCCAGCCACCGCTCAGGCTGACGCTGCGATTCGCCGTGGCAACCTCGACCGGGCGCAGCTTCTGCTGGCGCAGCTGCGCGCGCACACCGCGCTCGGAATCGCCTTCCAGTACGCCGCGGACCAGGCGACCCTCGGCGTTCAGCGCCTGATACCGGTAGGCCGTCACGGTCGACGACCCGCCGGTCTACACCAGTGACGTGACACGCAGGACCTCTTCCAGGCTGGTCTGACCGCTGAGAACCCGGGCGCGACCATCGTCCTGGATACCGGCGTGCTGCGCGCGGGCTTCCCGCAGCATGTCCTGCTCACTGGCGCCTTCGTGAATCATGGCGCGCAGGCGGTCGCGGATCTCGATAAGCTCATAGATGCCGGCGCGGCCCCGATAGCCCGTATTGTTGCAGGCGTCGCAGCCCTCCGGGTGATATAGTGTGACGTCGCCGCTGCCGTCACCGTGTCTGCCGTGGCTGTCATCGCCGAGACCCAGCAGCTCGCGCTCACCCGCCGTGGCCGGCGCCGCGCGGCGACACTGCGGGCAGAGCACCCGCACCAGCCGCTGCGCCATGACCCCGATCAGACTGGACGACAGCAGAAAGGGCTCGATACCCATGTCCTGCAGACGCGTGACAGCGCCGATGGCGGTATTGGTGTGCAGGGTGGAGAGCACCAGATGCCCGGTCAGGGAGGCCTGCACCGCAATTTCCGCCGTTTCCAGGTCGCGTATCTCGCCCACCATGACCACGTCCGGGTCCTGGCGCAGAATAGCGCGCAGTCCGCGGGCAAAGGTCATGTCGACCTTGGTATTGACCTGGGTCTGGCCGATGCCCGGCAGCATGTATTCCACCGGGTCTTCGATGGTCAGGATATTGCTGGCGCTGTCGTTGATCTCGGACAGGCCAGCATACAGGGTAGTGGTCTTGCCGGAGCCGGTCGGCCCGGTAACCAGAATGATCCCGTGGGGACTGCGCAGCGCCCGGCGGAAGCCGGCGAGCACCGCCTCGGGCATGCCCAGCTGGGCGAGCTCCAGCTGCCCCGCCTGCTTGTCCAGCAGGCGCAGAACCACGCGCTCACCGTAGGCAGAGGGAATGGTCGACATGCGGATATCCACCGCGTGACCGGCAATGCGAATGGAGATTCGCCCATCCTGGGGCACGCGCTTCTCGGCGATATCCAGCCTGGCCATCACCTTGAGCCGCGACACCAGCAGCGGCCCCAGCATGCGCTTGGGCGACAGCACCTCGGTGAGCACCCCGTCCACGCGATAACGCACGCTGAGCCGGTGCTCGAAAGTCTCGATGTGGACATCGGAAGCCTGATCACGCACGGCCTGGGACAGAATGGCATTGATCAGGCGGATGATCGGTGCATCGTCCTCGGCATCCATGAGATCGCCGCCGTCGGGAATCTCGTCCGCCAGCCGGCTCAGATCCACGTCGGCGCTGATGTCCTCGGCCATCTGCACCGCTTCGCTATTGTCCCGCTGATAGGCCTTGCTCAGGCGCCGCTGGAACGCCTCCGGGGCGAGGGACTCGAGGCGGTAACTCCGGTCCAGGACCCGCCGCAGTTCCATCAGCACATCGGCAGACAGGGGCTCGCGATGGTAGACGACCGGACTGCCGCCCGGCACCGCCTCGACCAGAACTCCGTGCTGCTTGGCGTAGGTAAAAGGCAGCCGGCCAACAGCGACGTCTGCCGCGGGCGCTGCCGGCTCGGAAAATGCCTGCAGGGCGTGGCCTGTGCTCATTGTGGCCCCCGCGTCTCTCCGGCGGCATCCTCGCGCAATTCCTCAAGCTCGCGTATCTGCGCTTCCCACTCCGGCAACACCGGTATCTTGCTGTCATCCAGCCGCAGCAGGCCGCGCTCGCGACGCTGCATCTGCTGATCGCGGATGTAGCGGTACTTCTCGCCGGTGGCATCGTTCATGCGTGCGTCGTCGCGGATAATCGTCGGGCGGATGAAAATCAGCAGGTTGGTCTTGATCACCTGGGCCGACTCATTGCGGAACAGACGTCCCAGCAGGGGGATGTCACCCAGCAAGGGCACTTTCTGCATACGGTCCTGCACATCATCCTTGATCAGGCCGCCGAGCACGACGATGCGGCCATCCCGCGCCAGTACCTTGGTCTGTATCTTGCGCTCGTTGGTGATCAGGTCGGTGGCCTCCAGACCCGTCAGGCTGGACACCTCCTGCTCGATATCCAGCACCACGGCATCGCCGTCGTTGACATGCGGCTTGACCGTCAGGGTGATGCCGACATTCTCGCGCTGGATGGTCTGGAAGGGGTTCTGGGCGCCGTCGCCGCCGGCTCCGGTATTGGTGAACGATCCGGTCACGAAGGGCACGTTCTGGCCAACCGTAATGTAGGCCTCCTGATTGTCCAGCGTCAGCAGACTCGGCGTCGACAGGATATTGGCGTTGGTCTGGCTTTCCAGGGCATTCAGGATCACCGTCATGCTCAGCTCGTCGTCGACACTGCCCCAGCCCAGGGACAGCCCCGAGGACTGCGCCAGTGCGGCGGCAAGGTTGCCGACGTTGAAGTCGCCGGTCTGCAGCCCGCCGTCATCGCCGCCGCCGGGAGGCACAATGGCACCGGCAATGCGACGCGCGCGCGGGTCGTTGGTATCGATATTGCTGCCGAAAACGCCATCGTCATTGGCGAACAGCCATTGCAGACCGAGATCGGCGCCGTCGTTGATCTCCATCTCGACGATAATGGCCTCCACCAGCACCTGGGCACGACGGATATCCAGCCGGCGGATCACCGCCTCCATGGCGGCCATCTGGTCCGGCTCGGCGGTGATGATCAGGCTGTTGGTGTCCTCGTCAGCCTCGATACTGCTGCCGCTGCGCCGGCCCGCTGCGGCGCCCCCCTCCCCCGGCGAACTTCGCGAACCCTGGGACAGGTTCTGCATGACGCGGGACAGCACCTCTGCTACCGCCGGGGCATTGGCGTATTCCAGGTAGACGACCCGCACGTTGCCCGTCTGCTCGAGCGGTGTATCGAGGTAGGCAATGAGCACGTTGATGCGCGCCCGCTGCAGTTCGTCGCCCGTGACAAGCACGCTGTTGGTGCGCGTGTCGGGCACCAGCAGCACTTCCGGCTCCGGCCCCTCTGAGCCCTGTTCGGGCCGGTTCAGCTTCTCCAGCATCGAGACCACATCCCCCGCCACCGCGTGTTTCAGCGGCACGACATCCGTCTCCTGGGTGGCCGACGTGTCCATGCGCTGGATGATTTCGGTAATGCGCCGGATATTCGCCGCCGTGTCGGACATAATGATGGCGTTGCTCGGCGCGTAGGCCGCCATGTGCGCCTGCTGCGGCACCAGCGGGCGCAGCACGGGAATCAGCTTGGATGCCGAGATGTTCTCGAGCCGGATCACCTGTGTGACATATTCGTCGGACACCCGCGATGCGTTCTCCCGGTCAACGGGCAGGGACGCCGAGCGGGCATCCTTGCTCTGTATCACTCGCACCACGTTGCCGGAGCGCACGGCGGTAAAGCCGTGGACATCGAGAATCGACAGAAACAGGTCATACAGTTCGGCGCGGGCAATGGGTTTGTTGGAGACGACTCTTACCTTGCCCTTGACGCCAGGGTCGACAACGATGGTGGTGTCGGTCACCTCGGCCACGAACTGGATCAGCTCCTGGATATCCGTGTCTTTCAGATTGACCGTGAAATCCTGCGCCGTTACCGTCCCCGCGCAGAGTGACATCGCCAGTGCCGCCAGGCAGAGGCGAAGTTTTCCTGACCACCGCGGCCGCCGCGCAATGTCACAGTCTGTCAGTTTCATTCACCCTTCCCGTTGTCGGGCAGTTGCACACTCAGCACAAGCTCGCTCCCGTTTCGCTGTAGTTCAAACACCGCTGAGCGCTCGTCGCGCATGGCCTGATAGAGCCGCAGGGTATTGGCCGGATCGCTGAGCGACAGCCCGTTGACGGACGTTACAACATCCCCCGCCTCGAATCCCAGTGCCGTGAAATCGTCGCTGGCGCGCCCCGGCGACAGTCGATACCCGACCAGGTCACCGCCGCTGCGCACCGGGGCAACCTGCACCACCTCGGCCAGCGACTGTGGATCGCTGTACAGGCGGTCGCGGTACTGCGCCGCCAGTGCCGGCCTCTCAACCTGCTGTGTCCGGGGTGACGCCGGTGGCGCAGCCGTGTCGGCGGCTCCCCGGCCCCGGCTGCGATTGTCCGCCTGCCGGGACAATGCACTCTCCTCGAACAACAGCAGCAGTTCGTAGCTGCCCGCATTATCAATCACCGCCCGGGACGGCAGCACCTTTGCCAGCCGCACCCGACCTGGCACCGGGAGGTCGTCACCGACGGCATAAACCGCCTGCTCGCCGCGGTGTTCAATCATGGCGTAGCCCAGCCCGTCGTCGCTGGAGGACACCACGCCGCGCAGCAGCAGCGGCAGACGGGATTCGCGCGCCTCGTCTTCAATGCCTGCACGATCGCCAAGCGCCGCCACGCGCCGCGCCTCCAGCTGCGCCAGCGCCTCCTCGCTGGCGCTGTCGGGGTCACCGAACAGGTGCCAGCCGGCAACGCGATCGATATCGACCGAGGCTGCGGGCGCGGCGCTGACAGACTGACGCAGGGGATTGATGATCGTGCCCAGGGGCGGCACCGACATTTGCGGCGACGGCATCCATGACCAGGCAATGCTGACCAGCGACAGTGTGCACCAGAGCGCGGCAAGCAATACTACAAGACGCTGCAGACGGTGCAGCGCCGGCGCTTGCGAGAGCCTTGCCATGGCGGACTCAAGCAGGCGCGATAGCGCCTCGCCCGACGCGCCCAGCCTGTCACGCCACCCCTGCACCATGCTGTCCTCCGCGCGTCACGTCACCACCGGGAGTCGCCTGCGGCGGTCTGCACCGGGGCGCCCATTTAATGGCAAAATTGTGACACTATTGTGAACCTGCAGCCATCTGCCCGGCCACGTGTTCCTCACCGGGCAGCGCGACAGCGCTGCGGTGATGGCCCTCAGGCTCCGCTGCGCTGCTGGGTGCGCTGATAGTAGGCCATGAGTATCTCGGCCACTTCGGGCCGCGAGAACTCCGGTGGCGGCGCGATGCCCTCACTCAGCATTTCGCGCACCCGGGTACCCGACAGGAGTACGAAATCCTCCTTGTCGTGATCGGGGGCGTCGCGCATCATCACCACGCGGTCGAGCTTGTTGCTGTAGGCCGTGTGGTCAGCGCGGTAGATGTCCAGCTTCAGAGCGCCCTTGGGAACCTCATCGTCGAAGATCTGCTGGGCGTCGAAGCCGCCGTAGTAATCGCCGACACCGGCGTGGTCCCGACCCACAATCAGGTGGGTGCAGCCACAGTTCTGGCGGAATACCGCATGCAGCACGGCTTCGCGCGGGCCGGCGTAGAGCATGTCAAAGCCATAGCCGGTAATCATGACTGTATTGGGCGGGAAATAGACGTCGACCATCTTGCGGATCGCGGCGTCGCGGACATCCGCCGGAATGTCGCCGGGCTTCAGTTTGCCCAGCAGCATGTGAATCAGGATGCCATCGGCGTCCAGATCCTCCATCGCCATGCGACACAGCTCCTCGTGGGCCCGATGCATGGGGTTGCGCGTCTGGAAGGCCACCACCCGCTGCCAGCCGCGTGACGCGATTTCCTCGCGTATCTGTCCTGCCGTGCGGAAGGTGTCGGGAAACTCCGTGACGAAGTAGGAGAAGTTGAGTACCCGGATCGGTCCCGACAGCAGGCGCCGCCCCAGCGAGGTAAAGGTTTTCAGGCCGGGATGCTCCGGGTCGCGGGTGCGGAAAATATTTTCGGCCATGTCCCAGACCTGGGCATCGCTGACCTCGTCCACACCCTCGACGTCCATCACCGCCAGCACCGGGTGTCCCGCAACGTTGGGGTCGCGCAGCGCGATGCGGTCACCGGCGCTGATGCCGGCATCGTCAGTGAAATTGACAATGGGCACCGGCCAGAACAGGCCATCGCTGGTGTGCAGCGTCTCGGCGACCGATTGCGCATCCGCCAGGGACATGTAGCCGGTCAGCGGATTGAAGTAACCGGCGCCGAGCATCACGGCATTGGCCGCGGCGGCGGAGTTCAGCAGCAGGGACGGCAGCGTGTCAGCTTCCCGTGCCAGCGCGTCGCGCTCGCCGGCGTCGTCGACATAGAGGGCATTGAGTTGTTCGGATCCGTGGGGGCTGATCATGGATATCTCCTTTCGATTCGGGGTCCGGCGCAGGCCTGGTGTTGGGCCGCTACGCTGCGGGAATGATGTGTCGCTGGCGCAGCAGCGCCAGAATCTCCGCCACTTCCTCGTCGAGACTCTGGCGTTCGGAGTGCAGATGGACTTCGGGTGCCTGCGGCGCCTCGTAGGGATCATCAATGCCGGTAAAGTTCTTGATCTCGCCCGCCCGGGCCTTTTTGTACAGTCCCTTGGGATCGCGCGCCTCGGCGTCAGCAAGCGGGCAGTCGACGTAGACCTCGATGAAATCCATGCCCGCTTCCTCGTGCAGCGCGCGCACCTGGTCGCGATCTGCCGCGTAGGGGCTGATGAAGCTGCTGAGGGCAATCACGCCGCTGTCGACAAACAGCTTGGCAACCTCGCCAACGCGACGGATGTTTTCCGTGCGATCCTCGGCGCTGAAGCCGAGATTCCTGTTGATGCCGAGACGCACATTGTCCCCATCGAGGCGGTAGGACAGCACACCGAGCTTGTGCAGAACACCCTCCAGCTCTACCGCGACGGTGCTCTTGCCGCTACCGGAAAGGCCGGTGAACCAGATGGTGGCGCCGCGATGCCCGAGCAGACCGGCACGTTCGCCGCGCCCGATATCGCCCTCGTGCCAGTGCACATTGGTTGCCTTCTGCTCCACCATGGTCTTTCCTCTCCTCGTCACAAATTGGCGGCGACAGGCACCGCTTACCGGGTTACGCCCTGACAGGGGCCAGTCTCTGGCGCGGCTAGCGCCAGTAGAAATCGACAATCGACAGCACCAGGGCCGCACCGACCAGCGGTATCAGCCAGCGCCGCAGGCGCGCCATCTGCTCGGGGCTGCCGGGTTTGGCAAAGCGCTCACCCAGAACCACCATGAGGGCGACGGCAGCGAAGATCAGCAGCAACAGCATCAGCAGATTCATAGGCGATTCTTCCTCGGCTTTCCCAACGGGCAATCGAGCGGAGAAACTGGCCCGGGAAGGTGCGAAATGGCGCGTTATACTAGCACGCAGGGGCCCGGGAATCACAGCCTCGGGCCGCCACCGGCGGTCAGATCATGAGGGCGCCCAGCCGGGAAATGCTGACACCGTTACCGCCGCGCCTCACGGTCTTGGTCAGCGCAGAGGATGCTTCGGACTCCAGCATCGCCACCAGCCGCTCGCGGCTGTCAGAAGGCAGGGTTGCGGGATCCCAGCTGACGACCCCGATGCTGAATGTGCTGTACAGTACGCCACCGCGACCGTCATCGATGGCGAAATCCCGGATGTCGCTGCACAGACGCTCGCCGATATCGTGGCCATGCGGCTCGCTGCAGGCCGGCAGAAGCACACCGAATTGATCGTCCTCCACCCGCGACAGATGGTCGGTCTCCCGCAGACAGGAGGCCACGCGCTGTGCCAGGCGCCGCATCAGGAAGCGACAGGCCGCCTCGCCGTAGTGACTGCAGAGGTCATCGAGGTTATCCACTTTGATGCGCAGCACGGACAGGGGCTGTGCCGTGCGCAGGGCGCGTGCAATCTCGCGCTCGAGCACGCGCTGGAAGGCGCGCGAATTGCCGACACCGGTCTCAGCATCCAGCAGCATCAGCCCATCCGCCTTGTCCCGGCGCAATGCGCGCTGCAGCGACAGGGATACACCGTGCATGAGGCTTTGCAGCAGCTTGAGCTCGGCACGGCCGCCACCGGGCGCCTCCTGGGCGAGGCCCAGATGGTAGCTGCCGGCCAGTCGCCCCTCATCCAGCAGGGGGATCAACACGGCCCCGTTCGCCGAGGGAGCCCAGGGAAGCACCCGGAACATGCGCTCATCCGCAAAATCGATAATCTCGATCTGCGGGGTGGAGGCATACAGCGCCTGCAGCGCCAGGGAGTCGTTGCTCAGGGTGAGACCGCGATTCTCAGCCAGGGATGCCGGCAGCGCACGACCGATGTCGCCGTCGGCATCCAGCAGGTGCAGCTCAGCCGCCGGTGCACCCAGGCTGACGGGCAGTTGCGACAGCAGGAACAGCATCAACTCGGGAAGCGCATCATCCGCCTGCAGCCTGTGATGGGCATCGAGGACGCCGGTCAGGAGATCGCTGTTCACGGCAATATCGTCGCCATGGCTCCGGCCTGCGCCGGCGGGTGACGCCGTCACCGGCTTGTCAGACATACCGCACACCCACCCTCATTGCCTGTCTCCTTTCACGCACGCGTCAGCGTGCACGTCGCCCGCCAGTAATCGCAGTATGCCCACTACCCGCGCCCGCGCCAACGCTCTGCGACTGCCGTGTGCCACAGCAAGCGTCATGGCGACAGGTAATGAGACGCTCGTCACAAAAATCGGCAATGCCACGTTATTGCGAGAGCCGCCGCGGCGCACTATACTCGCGCCGCAAACCAAGGGGAGGCCCCAGGCCTGAGACGCTCCACGAGCGGACCCTTCGAACCTGATCCGGATCATACCGGCGTAGGGATGGTGATCGCAGCTCCTGCTCTCCTCCCGCGCCATTCTCAGCTTTGACGGGAGTGAAGCGCATGACCTACCACCGAACCCACAAGACCCTGCCGCTGCTCGCCGGCAGTGCTCTGCTGTGCAGCCTCTGCGCCGCACAGTCGTCGTCCGTTCTGCCGGAGATTGTTGTCACCGCCGAACTGCGCGAGACGTCCCTGCTCGATCAGGCGGCGAGCACCAGCGTCACCGATGCCGACACCATCGCCGCCAGGGCCGCCCAGCATCTGGAGGAGATTCTGGCACTGGCCCCCAACGTCAACCTTTCCGGGGGCAGTTCCCGCGCGCGCTACTACCAGATTCGCGGTGTCGGGGAGCGCAGCCAGTTCGTTGAGCCGCTGAATCCCTCCGTCGGGCTGCTGATCAACGGTATCGACTTCAGCGGTCTCGGCGCCGCGGGCACCCTGTTCGATGCCGAACAGGTCGAGATACTGCGCGGTCCCCAGGGCACGCTGCACGGCGCCAATGCCCTGGCCGGGCTGATCAACATCCGTACGGCGGCTCCACAGGCCGAGCACGCGGCGCGCGTTCGCGCCACGCTGGGGGATTACGGCGAGCGCACCGCCGGGGCGAGTGTCACCGGACCCCTTATCGATGACACGCTGCTGTATCGCGCCTCGATCAACCAGCACCGCAGCGACGGCTACATCGAGAACGCCTTCCTGAACCGCGACGACACCAACAACCTGGATGAGCTGTCGTCACAGGTTCACCTGCGCTGGCTGCCCGGCGCACGCCACGCCGTGGATCTGAACCTGATGCACATCGATATCGACAATGGCTACGACGCCTTCTCCCTCGACAATACCCGCACCACGCTGTCGGACCAGCCGGGACACGACCGGCAGCGCAGCAACGCCCTCGGCCTGTCCTGGAATATTGAGGGTGAGACGATGCTCACCGAGCTCATGCTCACGCTGGCCGATACCGACACCGACTATGCCTTCGATGAAGACTGGAGCTTCGTCGGCATCGCACCCGGACTCGAATATTCTTCCTTCGACCGCTACCTGCGCGAGCGACGGAGCACCAGCGCCCAGCTGCGGCAGTCTTCCCTGCAGCCGCTGCGTATCGGCGAGCTGCAGGCAGACTGGGTTGCCGGGCTGTACTATCTCGACGACGATGAATCGCTGCGCCGCCGCTACACCTACCTGGCAGAGGACTTCACCAGTGACTATCGGACGCAGACCATCGCCGCCTACGCCCAGCTGGATACCGCGCTGACCGAACAGCTCACGCTGAGTACGGGACTGCGCCTCGCCCGGCGCGACATGGATTACACGGACAGCAACAGCGTGCGCGCCAACCCGGAGAATACGCTCTGGGGTGGCAAGCTCGCGCTGGAATATCGCTACGGCGACGGTGGCCTGGTGTACGCCAGCGTTTCCCGGGGGTATCGCGCCAACGGCGTGAACGCCGGCGTCCTGTCCACCGATCCGCAGGCCCTGACCGAGGCCGGCGCCTCCGCGCTTGCCGGCAACGGATTTTACGATGAGGAGCTGTTGTGGAACTATGAACTGGGGCACAAGGCACTGTTCCTCGATGGGCGCCTGTCCAGCCGTGTCGCTCTCTTCTACATGGACCGACGCGACCAGCAGGCGCGCGGTTCGCTGGCACTGCCGCGGCCCGACGGCAGCACCGCGTTTATCGACTACACCGATAACGCCGCGTCAGGACGCAATATCGGGCTGGAGTGGGAGATGGACTGGCAGGTATCGGCACAGCTGCAGGTCTATGCAAGCCTTGGCCTGCTGGACGCCGAGTTCGACGACTACGTCAATGCGGCGGGGGAAGACCTGTCCGGCCGCGAGCAGGCGCACGCGCCCAATTACCAGTTCAGCACCGGTGCCACCTATCAGTTTGCAGACCGGTGGCAGCTGCGCGCGGAGATCGAGGGCAGCGACAACTTCTATTTTTCCGATCGCCATAACGCCACGGCACGCTCGACAACGCTCGGGCACCTGCGTCTGGATTACCGCGCGCCGGCCTGGACGCTCGGTGTGTGGGTGCGCAACATCACCGACAGGGACTACTACGTGCGCGGCTTCGGCGCCTTCGGCAATGACCCGCGCAAGGGCTACGCGGTTGAACCCTATTATCAGTTTGCGGCGCCGCGGCGCGTCGGCGTGACCGGCGAATACCGCTTCTGATGACGACGGCGCCCAAGCCCGCGAGCTCGCGCAGCGCTGTCCGCCTGCAGGCTGCACTGCAGGACAGCCTGAGGCTGGTCAACAAAAGGCGCGGCGACTGGTCTCCGGCGCCGGGTGCGGGCCCGGTGACTCTGGGCGGCCCCCTGTCGCCCGGCGGCACGAGCAACCACAGTTTTCGGGTTCACGCCGGCGACGAGACCCTGGTGCTGCGGATCGACGGCGTGAACCCGGCGCGCAACGCCATTCACCGGGACACGGAATTCCGTCTGCACGCCGCAGCGGCCGCCGCCGGTCTCGCACCGGCGCCGCGCTTCCATGATGCAGATGCCGGCGTGCTGCTGGTGGATTATCTCGAACCGGATAGCCTGCCGCCGCTCAGCCAACCCGCCGACGTCGCACAGCTGCTCAGGGCCATCCATTCCCTGCAGGTTGCCGACGCCCCCCGCCTGTCGCTAACGGCACGCGTGGCGCACTACGAAGCCTTGCTGCGCCCGCGCTGCGGCGCCGCGACCGGGATCCTTATGCAAGTAATTGCACCGCCCCTCAGGCAGGCCTGCCAGGCGCTCGATGCAGACGCCGCTGCCGGCGTGATCTGTCACAACGACCTCACCCCGGCCAACCGCCTGTATCACCGTGGCCGCCTGTACGCGCTGGACTGGGAATACGCGGCCTGCGGCAGTTGCTGGTTCGATCTGGCGGTTGCCAGCGAGGGGCCGTTCGCGGCGACGGCCTTGCTCCAGGCCTATCTGCAGCGACCGGTCAGCGTTGCGGAATCGGCGCTGTTCCGCGACGCCCGGCGCGTGGCGCGCTATCTCGAGCTGCTGTGGTTTGCCTGCAATGCGGCCATTGACGAGCCACAGCTGCAGGACGGCCTGCGCGATCTCAGTGCCCGCCTTGCCGATCCGACGCCGGCGGGAACCTGTCGTGCCATCTGACGCTGCCCTGCGGGACTGGCATATTCTCGGCGCCGGTGCCATCGGCACCCTGTTCGCCCACCGACTTGCGAACGCCGGCTGCAGGGTGGTACTGCTGTCGCGGGGGGACGCTGAGGCGCGGCGAACCCTGACGCTGGACAGCGGTGGCCTCACACGGCAGCACACCTTCCCGATGTCGCCCCCGGGGGATCCCACGCCGATACCGCGACTGCTGGTGAGCACCAAGGCGGCCGCCGTCGACCCGGCCATCCACAGCATCTGTCATCGCCTGCAGGCTCACAGCACCGTGCTCGTTCTGGCCAATGGCATGGGCTTCGCCAGCGACCTTCCCCTCGGCCTCACCGCCTTTCGCGGCACCACCACTGACGGCGCCTGGCGGCATCCGGCAGGACACACAGTACAGGCCGGCAGCGGCACCACCCGCATCGGCCTGCCGGGTGTTGCCATGGCGCCTCCGGACTGGTTCCGCGACAGCTGGGGCAGGCTTCGGGATTGCCAGTGGGACAACGCTGTCGAAACCACCCTGTGGCGCAAGCTGGCCATCAACTGTGTCATCAATCCCCTCACGGCGGCCTACCGCTGCCGCAACGGCGAGCTGGCCAGCGCCACCTATCGCCCCCTGCTCACCACCCTCTGCAGCGAAGTCTCCGCTGCCTGTCGCGCCGCCGGCAGGGACAGCGTCGCATCCTCGCTGCGGGAGGATGTCCTGGCGGTGATCCACAGCACGGCGCAGAACCGCTCCTCAATGCTGCAGGACGTGCTTGGGGGGCGACCCACCGAAATCGACTTCATCAACGGCTACCTTATCGGGCATCCGGCGGTTACCGGACTGGAGCTGCCGCTGAACCGACGGTTGATCAGGGCCATCACGGCGGGGCAACAGCTTGAGGACACGTGGCCGTAATCGTTGCCCTGCGGCGCAACCCGTCACCGGGGAAGCGCAGTGACCACCAGGCTGTGAATGGCACTGCGCCAGGCCTCCAGTGACGCATCGGCATACAGCGGCACCCCGCCTCCGGCGGGAGACGCGTCTTTCTGCAGGGACAGCAGGCACAGACCCCGGCGACAGTCCAGTGCCAGGCGTAGACGGTGATCCGCCGCACAGGCCCTCTTTTGCGGCGTACGGCCGATGACGCGAGGTCCCGTGTCGCCGAGCAACCCCACCGTGCGCACCCGCGTCAGGTGTGTCTCAACGCCCTGGCGAAGCTCTGTCTGCAGCCAGTTGCGGCCGATATCGGCGCTGATGGTGGTGAGGCCATCAACGCGCAGCTGCGGTGCCTCCAGCTCCAGGCACGGTGACGGGCGCAGCCACCACGCGGCAATCCCCAGCGCCAGCGCAGATACGCCACCCAGCGCCGTCAGCAACGGTCGACGTGACGCCAGCGCCTGAATCCTGTCGGCGACGCGGCGGCCGGCGGATTCGCCGCCAAAGGCCGACAGCAGCGCCGGCGGCAGATCGTTACGGGTTTCACTGCGGTAAAACGCCCGGGTTTCCGAGCGCACCGGCGCGGAATCGCCGAGCGGTAGCGCCACCGCGACCGCGCGCAGCACCTGGCGCACAGCGTGCAGACTGTCCGGTCGGTAGCGCGGGTCCGGCGCCAGCAGAGCGCTGACCAGCGCATCCAGCTCCGCCGGAATATCGCCCTCGCCAAGGTGAGAGGACAGTGGCAGGAAGCGCCCTTCGCACATGGCCTGCTCACCGGCCTCACCCTCTGTAAAGGGTCGCACGCCGCTCACCATGTGGTAGATCAGTACGCCGAGGGCGAACATGTCCGAGGCGAAACACAGCGATTCGCCGCGGACATGCTCCGGGGTGAGCGCACCCCTGCTGAAACCGACGGCGGTCGAGCCACCGTCAACCAGAGCAACGCCAAAGTCGGCGAGCATTGCCCGACCGCTGCGGGCGATAAGCACGTTGGCCGGCTTGATGTCGCCGTGTACGGTCTGGGACAGCCGCGCGGCCGCCAGCGCCGCCGCGATATCGGAGGCAATGAACAGCGCCGCCGCCAGCGACAGGCGCGTGTTGCGCAGCACCTCGCGCAGATCACAGCCGGGGACGTATTCCATGATGACTGCGAGATCATCGCCGGCCACCAGTACATCGTACACGCGGGTGATACGGGGACTGTCCAGCCGCGCACTGCGCCGGGCCTCGCGCAGCGCCTGCCGGCGACTCTCGCGCTGGTCCGGCAGCCGATACAGCTTGATGGCCACCCGCCGCTTGAGCCGCGGGTCGTGACCGAGCAGCACGCGTCCCTGCCCGCCTTCTGCAATCTGACGCTGGATGCGGTAGCGGCCGATTTTCAAGGCCAGCTCCCTGCCCGCGGACAGCCGCCCGCGTCAGTCATCGGAGCCCGGTGAGCTGGCCCTCTCGGCCAGTGCCTGTACGTCCTTGAGCCGCGCACGCAGGCCCGTGAACGACACGCGCAAGGCCCTGGCAGCGCGGCGCGAGTCGCCACCGTGAGCGGCAAGCGCATCGCGCAGTTCCTCCAGCGACAGATCACTCGCCAGGCGGTAATCCGGAGACTCGTGCACCCGTCGGTACACCGACTGACGGGACACGCCGAGCTTGCGGGCAACGCGGGCAACCTCGTAATCACCGGCTTCCCACACGGCGGCAAAGTCTGCCTCGCTGATCTCGTTCAGGGGCCGCTCCGGTCGCCTGCCCGCCCCGATGGCCGGCGATTCCCGGGCGTCCTCCGCGCCGGCGCTATCCAGAAGCCGGTCGACCAGCTCGGCGGGTAGCTGCATGTCCCGATCCGCGGAGATCGCTACCTGACGCAGGGTATTGACCAGTTCCCTGACATTGCCCGGCCAGTCGTGGGCCAGCAGCAGGTCGAACAGCGCTGCGCAGCGACCCACCGCCAGGGGACTGTCTGCCAACAGGCACCAGAGGTCTTCGCCGCGGGATTCCTGCAGCGCCAGCGCCAGGTAATGCGCGGCGAGCAGGCCAATGTCCTCCGGGTGCTCGCACAGCGGCAGCAGGCGGATTTCCACGGCGCCCAGGCGATGGCGCAGCGCGGCGCGAAAGTCCGCCCCGTCTTCATCGATCGGGGTATCCGTCGCGGAAATGATGCGCGCATCGAAAGGGCGGATATCGCCGCCCACTACCTGCACCTCGCGCTGCTCCAGCGCGCGCAGCAGCTGCGGCTGCAGCACCAGGGGGGCATCGCCGATTTCATCCAGAAACAGGGTGCCGCCGTCGGCCTGCTCGAAGTAGCCCATCCGACGATCCGTAGCGCCGGTAAACGCGCCGCGCGCGGAGCCGAACAGTGTTGCCGCGGAAAGTTCAGCGGGTATGGCCGCCATATTCACCGCCACCATGGGCGAGGTCGCACGCCGGCTCTGCGCGTGGATGGAGCGGGCCAGCAGGTCCTTGCCGGTTCCGGTGGGTCCGAGCAGCAGCACGTCGCTGTCAATCGCGGCGGCGCGCGCCACCTGCTGCGCCAGCGATCGGGTGTAGGCGCTGCTGCCCAGCATGCCTTCCACCGTGGAGCATTCCGCCGTAACGCTCGAGACCGGCTCGAGGCGCATCAGCAGGACCACGCTGTGGGCGAGCATGAGCCTCACACCGGCGCGCAGGCGTACCGCGTCAATGACCACGTGATCAAAGACATCGCGCCCGTCCACGCACAGCCGACTGCTTCCCTGCAGGCGCGCTACCTGCCACTGCAGCCCGCCACCGGTAATCCGTATGGCGCGGCGACTGACGTGCGGATCGAGGAGCGCGCGAGCGGGGTCACTGCCTGGCAGACTGAAGGTCGGGGCGTCCCGCCCCAGCGTGATGGCGTTGTCGGATCGGCGCAGCGGACATTCAGCGCGCGTGCCGATGAGCTCGCGAACCGGGTGGAAGGCGACGGTGAACGCCAGTCGCTCGTCGCGACTGCCACCGCTCAGCGATATACGCCCCGGCCCGGTGACGGTATCGCTTCCCCCGTGATCCAGCTGTGCATTCATGCCCTGCATGCCCCCACGCAGCCCTGTCCCGGCCAGCCTAGCAGAAGGCGCCGCACCCGGTGGACAAGTGATCGCATCTGATGACGCGGCAGCAGCCGGACCGAGCCCCCGGGCGGCGAGGTCACGATGCAGCCTTGCCCAGTCGAAGGCGGGGCCGGGGTCGGTCTTGCGGCCGGGCGCGATATCGCTGTGACCGACAATGGCCTCCACAGACAGCTGTGGGTATGCCGCAAGCAGCGCCGGTATCAGGGCGGACAGCGCGTGATACTGGGCATCGCTGTAGGGCGTCGTGTCCGTGCCCTCCAGCTCAATGCCGATGCTGAAATCGTTGCAGGCCTCGCGGCCCTGAAAGCACGACACACCCGCGTGCCACGCACGCTGGTCACAGTTGACGAACTGGGTGATCGCTCCCTCGCGGTCCACGAGGAAATGGGCGGACACCTGCACGCCCGCGATATTGGCAAACCAGGGATGCGCCGAGGTCTCCAGCGCATTGCAGAAAAAGGACTCGATGCAGCCGTTGCCGAACTCGCCGGGTGGCAGCGAAATATTGTGCAGCACGAGAAGCTCCGGCACACAGCCCGGGGGCCGAGCATTGCAGTTCGGCGATGGACACCAGCGCGCCTGCGGCACAAGCCCTCCGTCTACCCTGAGCGTCATGCATGACTCCCCGGGGCTTCACATCCCCGCCGTCGCCAGGCCCGCCCTCGCTCACTGACGGCGCCCGCCACCCCTGCTATCATCGCTACCTCGTCCGCCAACCAGCAGCCACACCACACGCATGAAACCACAGTTACCGATAGCGCAACAGGTAATCGACGCCGACGTCGAACGCGCCCTCGCCGAGGACGTTGGCAGCGGCGATATCAGTGCCCGGCTCATTCCCGAAGACAGTACGGCGTCGGCGCGAGTCATTACCCGGGAAGCCGGCGTGCTGTGCGGGCGCCCCTGGGCGACCGCGGTGTTTGCCGCCGTCGATGCCCGCTGCGAGCTCGACTGGCAGGCAGAGGACGGTGACGTGCTGACACCGGGACAGACGCTGTTTACCGTGCACGGCCCGGCACGTGCGCTGCTCACCGCAGAACGCACTGCGCTGAACTTTCTGCAGACGCTGTCCGGCACCGCCACGCGCTGCGACGAGTACCGCCAGCGTATCGCCGACCAGCACACCCGGCTTCTGGATACCCGCAAAACCCTGCCCGGCCTGCGTATGGCGCAGAAGTACGCCGTCAGCTGCGGCGGCTGCGACAATCATCGCCTGGGGCTGTTTGATGCGTTTCTTATCAAGGAGAATCACATTGCGGCCAGCGGTGGCATCGCCGCCGCAGTGAAGGCGGCGCGAGGCGTCGCGCCCGAGCTGCCGGTAGAGGTGGAAGTGGAAACGCTGGCAGAGCTGCGCGAGGCAATTCACGCCGGTGCGGAACGGGTGATGCTCGATAACTTCACGCTCGACGCCATGCGTGAAGCTGTTGCACTCACCGATGGCCGCTGCGAACTGGAGGCCTCCGGCAACGTCACGCTGGACACACTGCCGGCAATCGCGGCGACCGGAGTCGACTTTATTTCCATCGGCGCCCTGACCAAGGACGTGAAGACACTGGACCTCTCGATGCGCTTTTCCTAAGGGCGTTCGGCACTCAATTCACAGGGGCGCCCGGCACTCAAAAAAACTCCGCGGAGTTTTTTTCAGCGCCGGCAAGCGCGTCATCTCGAACACAGGCCAACCGGCGCAGGTCACACGGACAGTGCCATCGCGCTACAGATCACTCCATTGTTGTCCGCATAGATAAACGCGCCCGGCTCAATCAGCACGCCGCCAACCGCAATCGCAATATCCCGCTGCCCTTCCCCGCGCTTTTCGCCGCGTCTGGGACAGCAGCCCAGCGCCTTGATGCCAATGGCCATGACCGCCAGTTCATCCACGTCGCGAACGGCCCCGACAATCACGAAACCCGACCAGCCATTGTCAAGCGCTGTCCCCGCCAGCATGTCGCCCACCACGGCCCGGCGCAGGGAGCCACCGGCGTCAACCACCAGCACCCGGCCCTCTCCTGGCTCTGCCACGGCCGCCTTCAAAAGCGTGTTGTCCTCGTGGCACTTTATCGTAACCGCCGGCCCCGAAAAGCTCGACACCGCGCCAAAGTTGCGCCACTGCAGCTCCAGGGCCTGCGCCTGCGGATACTCATCCGTGAGGTCCGGCGTGCTGATGGTCCCCACGCCAGTCACAGCCAATCCTCGCGGTAGCTCACCAGCGCATCAGCGGCGCCGGCAATGGCCCCCGCCGCAGCGCGACAGCGCGGCAGGATAAACTGCGCGTAGTAACGCGCGGTTGCCACCTTGCGCGCGTAGAACGGATTGTCCACGCCGTCATTCATGCGCGCTGCGGCCACCAGCGCCCCGCGGAACAGCTGCCAGCCGCCGAACAGGTAGCCGGTCTGCATCATATAGTCGAAGGCCAGGCCCTGTGCCGATTCCGGCGAGTCACCGTGCAGCGCCAGCAGGTTCTGCGTACTCTGCACGTGATCCGCCAGGGCCTCGGCCAGCGCCGCGGCCAGCACATCCAGTCCGGCATCGGCGAGTTCCTTCTGCGTCGCGGCAATGGCGTCGTGCACCGACTCCATCGCGCCACCGCCGTCACGCACCAGCTTGCGCCCGAGCAGATCTCCCGCCTGAATGCCGTTGGTGCCTTCATAGATGGAGGTAATGCGCACATCGCGCAGGTACTGCGCCGCACCGGTTTCCTCCACGTAACCCATGCCGCCATGCACCTGCACACCGAGGGAGGTGAGTTCCTGGCCCACCTCGGTCATCCAGCCCTTGATGACCGGGATCATGAGGTCGATCCGCGCCTGCTGCGCCGTGCGCTCCGACTCGGGTCCGTAGCGGGCGATATCCATGGTGACCGCCTCGCTATAGGCCAGCGCGCGCATGGCTTCATTCAGCGAGCGCATGGTCAGCAGCATGCGCTTGACGTCCGCGTGCTGGATGATCGCCACCCCACCCTGCACCCGCTCCCGCGCGTAGGCCACCGCCTTCTGATAGGCGCCTTCCGCCGCACCGAGCCCCTGCAGGCCGACCTTGAGCCGGGCCTCGTTCATCATGGTGAACATGCAGGCCAGCCCCTGATTCTCCTCGCCCAGCAGATAACCTACGGCACCCTCGTTGTCGCCAAAGGCCATCACGCAGGTGGGGCTGCCGTGAATCCCGAGCTTGTGCTCGCAGGACACGGGGTAGACATCGTTACGCTTGCCCGGTGCCCCGTTCTCATCCAGCAGGAACTTGGGCACGATAAACAGGGAAATGCCGCGGCTGCCTTCCGGCGCGTCCGGCAGCTTGGCAAGCACCAGGTGGATGATATTGTCGGTGGCGTCGTGATCGCCCCAGGTGATGTAGATTTTCTGTCCGCGGATGAGGTAGTGGTCGCCCTGGGGCTCGGCGCGGGTCTTCAGCACACCAAGGTCCGAGCCCGCACCGGATTCCGTGAGGTTCATGGTACCGGTCCACTCGCCGGTGTGCAGCTTCTCCAGATACTGCGCTTTCTGCGCCTCGGTACCGTGGCTCTCGATGGCCAGGGCCGCACCGCTGCTCAGGAAGGGCGCCAATGCAAAGGCCATGTCGGCGGCGTTCCACATCTCGCAGGCTGCGGTGCCGTAAAGCTCCGGCAGCCCTTGCCCGCCGTGGTCGGCAGAGGCGGCGATGCCGAACCAGCCGCCCGCGGCAAGCTGGCGCATGGCATCGGCGTAGCCCGGGGAAATGGTGACAGCGCCGTCCGCACAGGTGGCTGGCTGCTGGTCGCCGACCCGGCGCAGGGGCGCCAGCACGTCGCCGGCGAATTTTGCGCCTTCGCCCAGCACCGCGGCGGTCAGTTCCGGACCCACCCCGAGGTCGGCAAAGCGTGGCAGCTGTCCGAGGGTGTCGCCCGCGGCGAGCACCTCGTCGACCAGAAAAGCCATGTCATCCAGGGGGGCGTGGTAGTTGCTCATAGTCGGCAAACCTTCTTTGCAGGCAATCATCAAATGGCAATCCGACACATGATTATAAAGGATGCGATCCGCCGGATCAGGCGCAAACGGCCTGCCCAACGTATTCAGACCGCAATAGGACTGCTATATTTACCATTCACCTGATGAATAACGCCGCCGGAGTGCGCCGGGCATGCAACTGAACCGGATCGACCTGAATCTGCTGGTATACCTGGATGCCCTGCTGCGCGAGCGCAACGTGACCCAGGCCGCGCACACGCTGAACCTGTCGCAACCGGCCATGAGCAATGGCCTGCGCCGCCTGCGCGACCTGTTCGATGATCCGCTGCTGGTGCGCACCTCCGACGGCATGACCCCTACCGAGCGGGCGCTGGAGCTGGAGCCCCTGGTGCGCGACGTGCTCATGCACATTGAGCAGGCGGTTCAGCCGAAGTCCGCCTTCGAGCCCGACCACGCCACGCGGGTGTTCCGCATCATGGCCAGCGACTACGCCGAGTCCACCCTGCTGCCCGAGGTGCTGGGCAAGCTGCGCACCCAGGCGCCCGGCCTTACGCTGGATATCATGACGCCGTCGGACGTGAGCTTTCTCGACGTGGAGCGCGGCAAGGTGGACATGGTGATCAACCGCTTCGACGTCATGCCCCAGTCCTTCCACCAGATTCACCTGTGGAGCGATACCTTCTCCTGCCTGCTGAGTCCGAACAATCCGGTACTGGCCGACTTCACGCTGGACAGCTACCTGCAGGCCAGCCACGTCTGGGTGAGCAAGACCGGCATGGGCGTCGGCGTGGGCGTCGACCCCGATGATGTGCAGCGCCTGGGCTGGGTGGACGCGGCGCTCAACCGGCTGGGCAAAAAGCGCCAGATACGGGTTTTCACCCGCCACTACCAGGCGGCAATGACGCTGGCCGAGCAGAACGACCTGATTGTGACCCTGCCGACCCGGGCGGCGGAGCTGCAGCGCAACAACCCGCGGGTCGCGCTGCGCGCGCCGCCGCTGGAGATTCCGCCGCTGGAACTGAAGATGGCCTGGAGTCCGCTGCTGCAGCATAACCCGGCCAACCGCTGGCTGCGGCGACTGATTGCGGATACGGCGCGGGAGATGGATGGGCAGCCGCCGCTGGTGTGAGCCTGCAGTGCTGTGTACCGCCAACTCATTCACCGCTGTTATGGCCACGATACAATCAATAGCATTGGGGAATCACCCAGCATTCCGTAAGCTAACGGTTTTTTGCGTGAACGGAGTCCGATATGCCTTCGACGACATCGCCCGAGCCTCATGTCCAGCGCGCGGGCCTGCAGGTACACCCACGGCTTGTGGAATTGCTGGAAAACGACATTGCACCGGGTACCTCTATCAGCCCGGATGCATTCTGGGCCACCCTGGCTGACCTGCTGCGGGATTTCACCCCACGAAACCGGGAATTGCTCGAGGTACGGGAAACCCTTCAGCGCCAGATTGATGACTGGCACAGACAGCATCCGGGCAAGGATTACGACCGCAAGGCCTACCGTCGCTTTCTCGAGGACATCGGTTACCTGCTGCCTGCCGGAGAGCCATTTACCATCAGCACAGAGAACGTGGACCCGGAGGTTGCCCACGTAGCCGGGCCGCAGCTCGTCGTACCCGTCATGAATGCCCGCTATGCCCTGAACGCGGCAAACGCCCGCTGGGGCAGCCTCTATGACGCCCTTTATGGCACCGACGTTATCCCTGAAGAAAACGGCGCAGAGCGCGGCAGCCGCTATAACCCGGTGCGGGGTGCACAGGTTATCCGTCTCGCCCGCGAATTCCTCGACGAGCACTTCCCATTGAATGGCGTGAGTCACAAAGCGGTGACAGCCTACCGCGTCAGCGATGGCGAGCTGGTTGCCGAACGGGATAACGGGGCGACCTGCCAACTGCATTTCCCGGCGCAGTTCATCGGCTACCGCGGCAGCCAGGGCGAGCCCAGCAGCATTCTCCTGAAGCACAACGGCCTGCATGCCGACATTCTTATCGACCGCGACAGTGAGATCGGCGCGACCGATGCCGCCGGCGTCAGGGATGTGGTGCTGGAATCTGCGGTCACCACCATCCAGGATTGCGAGGACTCTGTGGCTGCGGTGGACGGGGAAGACAAAGCCGTAGTCTATCGCAATTGGCTGGGGCTGATGCGCGGCGACCTCACCGAATCCGTGGAAAAGGGTGACCGGGTGCTGCAGCGCACCCTGAACCCGGACCGGGAATACAGCGGCGCCGATGGCCAGCGGATCAGACTGCCCGGCCGTAGCCTGATGTTCGTGCGCAACGTCGGCCACCTGATGACCACCGACGCGGTGCTCGACGCCGACGGCAACGAGGTGCCCGAGGGTATTCTCGACGGCCTGTTCACCGCCTGCATCGCCCTGCACGATCTGAACAAGGATGCCGGCGCCGCACGCAATTCCCGCTGCGGCAGCGTGTACATTGTCAAGCCCAAGATGCACGGCCCCGACGAGGTCAGCTTTACCAACGACCTCTTTGACCGCATAGAGGATGCCCTTGGCATGCCCAGAAACACCCTGAAGCTGGGCATCATGGACGAAGAACGACGCACCACCGTGAATCTCATCGAGTGCATCCGCCGCGCCCGCGAGCGGGTGGTGTTCATCAATACCGGCTTCCTCGACCGCACCGGCGACGAGATTCACACCAGCATGGAAGCCGGCGCCATGACGCCCAAGGGCGACATGAAGCAGGAAGCGTGGATAAAAGCCTACGAGGACCGCAACGTGGACGTGGGCCTCGCCTGCGGCCTGCCCGGTCGCGCCCAGATCGGCAAGGGCATGTGGGCGATGCCCGACCTCATGGCGGACATGCTGAAAACCAAGATCAACCACCCCCAGGCCGGCGCCAGTACCGCCTGGGTGCCCTCCCCCACCGCAGCAACATTGCACGCCATTCACTATCATCAGGTGGACGTGCCCGCCCTGCAGGACAGCCTGCGCAAGCGGCCCATGGCCTCGCTGGACGATGTGCTCACGATTCCGCTGCGAGGCGCGGAGGGCCTGACGGACAAGGACATCGAGCGCGAGGTGGAGAACAATGTGCAGGGCATCCTCGGTTATGTAGTGCGCTGGATCGACCAGGGCGTCGGCTGCTCCAAGGTGCCCGATATCCACAACATCGGCCTGATGGAAGACCGCGCTACGCTGCGCATTGCCAGCCAGCACATCGCAAACTGGCTGCACCACGGCGTCTGCAGCGAAGCGCTGGTGCGCGAAACGCTGGAGCGCATGGCGGCGGTTGTGGATAACCAGAATGCCGGCGATCCGGCCTACCGCAACATGGCGCCGGATTTTGAGAGCAGCGTGGCGTTTCAGGCGGCCTGTGATCTGATTTTCAAGGGTCGCGAGCAGCCGAGCGGGTATACGGAGCCGGTCCTGCATGCGCGGCGGCGGGAGGCGAAGGCGCGCTGGGGCTGAGGGTGCTTTCGGTGCAAGTGCGGCACCGTTCGCATGACGTATCTGGTCAGTTATGAGCCCCGGGTGACAAAAAACGTCAGGTGAGTGCCGCGTTTTGTCCACGGGGTGCGGACTCCGGTTTGAGGTTACGCCACGTTTACGCAGGCGGCGCCTTGCCCAGATTCGACTCAAGCAGTAAGCCTCCTACCGAAACCCCTGTTTTTACAGTGTCTGCGATGTGTTAGGGGCTATCGAAAAACGATTTTTCATGAGAATGAGCCAAGTTGGCACGATGGGTGCAGTATCTACACCAACGATGACTATGCCCTGGAATGTTCCTGGTTTTGCACAGCCATCGCTGAGTTGCAGCCACGCGCCGAAACACACAATCGGCAACAGGCTGCAGGCCAACAAGACCCACGGGAGAAAACAATGAAAGCTCAAATGAAGAACGGACAAGGCGGTTTTACCCTGATCGAACTGATGATCGTCATCGCGATCATCGGCATTCTGGCGGCGATTGCGCTGCCGGCGTATCAGGATTATACGGTTAGGGCGCGAATGTCAGAGCCGTTAGCGGTTGCTGCTGAAGCGAAGACTACCATTTCGGAATTTGTGGCAACCAATGGCGCACTCCCCGGAACGGCGGCTGAGGCAGGATTAAACGAATTGACCACGGTCGTCACAGAAGCAGAACCAAACACGCTTGTTGACACAACAACGTGGAACGGTGGCACGGGAACATTTGAGATCACACTGAAGGCTGTTCCACAGGTGCCTGAGGCTCTGCAGGGAGCAGGAAACGGAATTCGGCTGGTAGGTACACCCACAGCTCGTGGCACTGTTACCTGGGCATGTGGTCCGACTAACGTTGCTAATGCCAAATACCTGCCTTCCTCTTGTCGCGACGCTGTATAGAGATTTGGACAAATAATAAGAAATAGTGATAGAACACCGCGTTTTTCGAATGAACTTAGGGCCCGCACTTCGCAGTGTGGGCTTTTTTGTTGGGACGGTAACACTGATTGACGACCCGACATATTGCAGATTAGGTCTAGTAGTCTGGCCTAGGTATACTCGTTTCCTGTCTCGTAGGACATGAGCAGTCGAGGAGTCCAACATCACGTGAACGAGCAAACCAAAACACCCCCCTCAGGCCTTGCCGGCCGGCTCGTTATCGAAGGTCTCATTGACGCCGACGACGCCCGCTTCGCCCAACAGTCAGCGGTTGATCAGCGCATACCCCTGGTCACCTATCTGGTTGAATCGGCGAATGTCGAAAGCAGCCGTATCGCGCAAATCGCCTCGCAGGAATTCGGTGCCCCCCGCTTTGACATCAGCGCTTTCGACAAGGAGCAGCTCCCGGAAGGCCTGGTGGAACCAGAGCTGATCACAAAACATCACGCCCTACCCCTGTTCCACCGCGGCAAGCGCCTGTTTATTGCCGTGTCCGACCCGACCAATCTCGCGGCGCTCGACGAGATCAAGTTCCACACCGGCATCAGTACCGAACCGATCATTGTTGATGAAACCAGTCTGAGCCGCGCCATTGCCGAATGGATTGAGGGACAGGACACGCTCAGCGGCGGGCTGGAAGATCTGGAGGCCGGCGAGCTCGACGGCATTGATGTCGGTGAGCCTGAAAATCCCAACAAGGAAGCGGACGATGCTGCAATTGATGAAACGCCCATCGTGCGCTTCGTCAACAAGGTGCTGCTGGACGCGATACGCCAGGGCGCGTCGGATATCCATTTCGAGCCCTACGAGAAGGATTACCGCGTGCGTTTCCGCACAGATGGCATGCTGCAGGAAGTCGTTCGTCCACCGCGCAATCTCGCACCCCGGCTGTCGGCACGCCTGAAAGTCATGTCGCAGATGGACATCTCCGAGCGCCGCATCCCGCAGGATGGTCGCATCCAGATGAAGCTGACCAAGAACCGCAATATCGATTTCCGGGTCAACACCCTGCCGACCCTCTTCGGTGAGAAGATTGTGCTGCGGATTCTCGATCCCACCAGCGCACAGATGGGCATCGACGCGCTGGGCTACGAGCCGGACCAGAAGAAAATGTACATGCGGGCGCTGGACCAGCCCCAGGGCATGATTCTCGTTACCGGCCCCACCGGCTCGGGCAAGACGGTATCGCTGTACACCGGGCTGAATATTCTCAACGAACCGCACCGCAACATTTCAACCGCGGAAGACCCGGTGGAGATCAACCTGTCGGGGATCAACCAGGTGCACGTGAACCCGCGGGTTGGCCTGGGCTTTGCCGAAGCGCTGCGCTCCTTTCTGCGCCAGGACCCGGACGTGATCATGGTCGGGGAGATCCGTGACCTGGAAACGGCGGAAATCGCCATCAAGGCGGCGCAGACAGGCCACCTGGTGCTGTCGACCCTGCACACCAACAGCGCCGCGGAAACCATCACCCGCCTGCTCAACATGGGCGTGCCCGCGTTCAACCTCGCCACCTCCGTCAGTCTGATTATCGCCCAGCGCCTTGCCCGTCGCCTGTGCAAGGAATGCAAGGTACCGGCGGACCATATTCCCCATGAAGTCCTGCTGGAGCAGGGATTCACGGAAGAGATGCTGCACGGCGCCACCATCATGAAGGCCGTGGGCTGTGACAAGTGCAGCGACGGCTTCAAGGGCCGGGTGGGGGTGTATGAGGTAGTGCGGATCACCCAGAGCATTGCCAACCTGGTCATGACCAATGCCAATTCCATGGAGATTGCCCGGCAGGCGCGCCAGGAAGGTTTCCACGATCTGCGCTCGGCAGCCCTGCTCAAGGCGGCCCAGGGTCTGATCACTTTGGAAGAGGTCAACCGCGTAACAATCGATTAGACTAACGGCCTGTTGATCACACAGAGGCCCTTATCCGGAAACCGCCATGGCTACCAGTGCAAGCAGTGATCTGTTCCTCTGGAACGGAACCGACAAGAACGGCCGCCAGACCAAGGGCGAAATCAATGCCTCATCACAGGCCATGGCGCGGGCACAGCTGCGCCAGCGCGGCATCACGCCGAAATCCGTCAAGCGCAAGCCCAAGCCCCTGTTCGGCGCCCGCAAGAAACCAATCAAGCCTTCGGACATCGCCATCTTCACCCGCCAGCTCGCCACCATGATGAAAGCCGGCGTGCCCCTGGTGCAGAGCTTCGATATCGTGGCGGACGGCCTGGAAAACCCGACCATGCGCAAGCTGGTCACCACCATCAAGAACGACGTCGCCGGCGGTACGGGCCTGGCCGTGTCCCTGAGCAAGTACCCACGGCACTTTGACGAACTGTTCTGCAGCCTTGTCGGTGCCGGTGAGTCGGCGGGTACCCTCGAAGTCATGCTCGATCGCGTGGCGACCTACAAGGAAAAAACCGAGGCGCTGAAGGCCAAGATCAAAAAGGCCATGACCTACCCGATCGCGGTTATCGTGGTGGCTCTGGTGGTCACCGGTATCCTGCTGGTGAAAGTGGTACCCCAGTTCGCCGAAACCTTCCAGAGCTTCGGCTCCGACCTGCCCGCCTTCACGCTCATGGTGCTGCGCCTGTCCGAGTTCGTGCAGTCCTGGTGGCTGATCATCCTCGGCGTCATCGTCGCCATGGTGTATGGCTTTCGCGAGGCCCGGCTGCGCTCGCCAGCCTTCGCCGAGAAGATCGACAAACTGGCCCTGAAGCTGCCCGTCGTCGGCGGCATCGTGCACGACGCGGTGATCGCACGTTTCTCGCGCACGCTGGCAACCACCTTCAATGCCGGTGTGCCGCTGGTGGAAGCGCTGGAATCCACGGCGGGGGCTGCCGGTAATTCGGTCTATGCCAAGGCCATTCTGATCATCCGCGACGACGTCACCACGGGTTCCACGCTGTACCAGTCGGTCAAATCGACCGGACTGTTTCCCAACATGCTGCTGCAGATGATCTCCATCGGCGAGGAATCCGGCGCCCTGGATGACATGCTCGACAAGGTAGCCACCTTCTATGAAGAAGCGGTGGATAACGCCGTCGACAGCCTGAGTTCGCTCATGGAGCCCATGATCATGTCCATTCTCGGCGTGCTTGTGGGCGGCCTGATGGTGGCGATGTACCTGCCCATCTTCATGCTCGGCTCGGTGATCTGATGCGGCCCGATTGCCTCAAGCGGCGTCCCATCCGACCTGCCCGTCGACCTTTCCGTCGTTAAGGTGTTAGCGGCCTGGCTCACAGAGCACACCCTGTGGTTCTACGGTGTGCTGGGAATCCTCGGCCTGCTCCTCGGCAGTTTTCTCAACGTGGTGATTCTGCGCCTGCCGCGGATTCTCGAGCATCGCTGGCATCAGGAATGTACCGAGTTTCTTGGCAGCGCGCCTACGCCGGAGGCTGCTGAAGACACGCCCGGCCCTGCGGCATCCACACCCACGTTTTCACTGGCCTACCCACCATCGCACTGCCCGCACTGCAAGCACCCGATCCGTCCCTGGCACAACGTTCCTGTTATCGGCTGGCTGTGGCTGCGCGGTCGCTGCCCGGACTGCGGCGCAGGCATTTCCGCGCGCTACCCGATTGTCGAGGGGCTCACGGGGATCATCACCGTATACCTCGGTCTGCAGTTCGGCGTTTCCCTCCTGCTGATAGGCGCGCTGCTGCTGAGCTGGGCCCTCATTGCCCTCACCGTTATCGACATCGATACCCAGCTGCTTCCCGACGACGTCACCCTGCCGCTGCTGTGGCTAGGACTCCTGTTCAACCTTGCCACTGACATGGTGCCGCTTGCCGATGCTGTAGTTGGCGCGGTGGCGGGCTACCTGCTGCTGTGGAGTCTGTACTGGGCGTTCAAGCTGCTGACCGGCAAGGAAGGCATGGGCTACGGCGACTTCAAGCTGCTCGCCGCCCTCGGCGCCTGGCTCGGCTGGCAGAGCCTGCCGATGATCATCCTGCTGTCCTCGCTGGTGGGCGCCGTTGTGGGCATCGCGCTGATCGTGCTCACCCGCCGCGGTCGCGATGTGCCCATTCCCTATGGCCCCTACCTCGCCGCTGCCGGATGGATCAGCCTGGTCTGGGGCGATGTCATCAACACGACCTACCTGCGCATCATCGGCGTTTAAGGGCGGTGTTCGTTGTTGGCATCACCGGCGGCATTGGCAGCGGCAAGTCAGCCGTCACATCGCGGCTCGCCGCAAAAGGCATTGATATCGTGGACGCCGATATCGCCGCACGCACTGTGGTCGAACCCGGCACCCCCGGCCTTGCAGCGATCGCCGCGCACTTCGGCGACGCCATTCTCCAGGAAGACGGCAGCCTGAACCGCGCCGCCCTGCGCGAGCGCGTCTTCAGCGACCCCGACCAACGTCACTGGCTGGAACAGCTCACCCACCCCCTGATCGGCGAGGAGATCCACCGACAGCTCAGCACCGCGCAATCCCCCTACGCCGTCCTCAGCTCCCCCCTGCTGCTGGAATCCTCACAACACACCCTAGCGGATTGCATTGTCGTCGTCGACGTCCCCGAAGCGCTACAGATCGCCCGCACCATGGCCAGAGACAACAACAGCGAAGACCTCGTACGCCGCATCATGGCCGCCCAACTCCCCCGCGACAAACGCCTTGAAGGCGCCGACATCATCATCGACAACAGCACCCCCCTCGACACCCTGGACGAACGCGTCAACGCCCTGCACGAAGACCTGCTGAACCGCGCAAGCAGTCGCTGAACGCTCAACGCTTTCAGATATTGGCTGAGTTAATCAGGCGAACGCCCAAGCGGTAAAAGGGTTCGTGGAGAGAAATCCGTCTGGAACGTGCTCAACCCAAGTCGCAGAACACCAGAAAAGCTGCAAAAAACTTTACCTTGGCGATAGCAGGCTCACCCGATTGGCACGACAGTAAAGGTCTTTCTCCCTGTCGGCGATCGTCCGAGACCGTCGGCCGCATGGATGTGACCGGCTAGGTGCGGCCGCCGAGCCCCCACGGATGGGTTCACGGCGTGTCTCGAACGATCGCCGACAGGGAGAAAGACCGCACTACGAAGTCCCACCCAAAGAATCAGCGATCAACACCTCAACAATCACCCCATTCGCCTCAGGAAACTCATATTCCCCCAGCGATGAAACCGCCACCCACCGCACCGGCTGCCCCTCACGCCCCTCGGCCTCACCACTGAAATGATGAACCCGAAAAACCTCAAGCGTCACACAGCGATCCGGATAATCAAACTGCACTTCAAGCAAGGCATCCGTCGCAAGCGCATCAATGCCAACTTCTTCCCTCAGCTCACGCACCAGTGCATCCCGCGCTGTTTCCCCGGCCTCCACCTTGCCACCGGGAAACTCCCATAAGCCGCCCTGATGCCGATGATCCGCCCGCCGCGCAATCAGCACCCGGCCATCGCCGTCCAGCACAACCCCGACCGCCACGCGAAGTCGCTGCATTCAGGTACGGTACTCGGCGTTGATGCGCACGTAATCGTAGGAGAAATCCGAGGTCCAGACCGTCTCCTCGGCATCGCCCCGGGCCAGCGCGATATCGATTGCGATGTCAGCGGCCGCCATGGCGGCAGCGCCCTGTTCCTCGGTGTACGACGCCGCACGACAACCGTTCTCGGCAATCAGCACGCCATTCAGGCGCAGACTCACTGCGTTGACATCGAGGGCGGGCAGGCCGGCACGGCCGATCGCCGCCAGCAGGCGGCCCCAGTTGGGATCGCTGGCGAACAGCGCTGTCTTCACCAGCGGGGAATGGGCGATGGTAAAGGCCACGTCCAGGCACTCAGAGCTGTAGGCGCCCTCCCTGACCGTAATGCTCACAAACTTGCTCGCGCCCTCGCCATCGCGCACCAGCCCCTGGGCCAGTGACACGCAGACGTCGCGAACCGCTTCGGCCAGGGCCTGCGCCTGGGGGCTGTCGAGGCTATCGAGCTCCGGGTTGCCCGCTGCACCGGTCGCCATCAGCACGCAGGCGTCGTTGGTGGAGGTGTCGCCATCCACGCTGATGCGATGGAACGAGGCATCCGTGGCGTTCTGCAGTATTTGCTGCAGCAGCGGCTGGGAGACGGCGGCGTCCGTGGCGATGTAGGCCAGCATGGTGGCCATGTCCGGTCGCAGCATGCCGGCCCCTTTTGCCATACCGGTAACGTGGAAGACCTGACCCTCGCAGGTGACGCTGGCCGAAAACAGCTTGGGGCGGGTGTCGGTGGTCATGATGCCCCGCGCCGCCGCTGCCCAGCCCTCTGCGGACAAGGCTGCCCTGGCCGCCGGTATCGCCCGGGTGATCACGCTTACCGGCAGGTGTTCGCCGATAACCCCGGTGGAGAAAGGCAGCACCGTGGACGCATGAACGTCACAGGCTGCAGCCACGGCCTCGCTGCAGGCCCGGGCATCGGCAAGGCCGCGCGCGCCGGTGCCGGCGTTGGCGTTGCCGGTGTTGATCAGCAGGTAGCGCGGCAGGCTGTCGCAGGCCGCCAGTGATTCCCTTGCGACGGTGACCGGCGCGGCGCAGAAGGCGTTGCGCGTGAACAATGCCGCACAGCGGGTGCCCGGCGCCAGTTCCACCAGCACCAGGTCGTCGCGGCCCGGCTTGCGCACGCCCGCGGCGACCGTGCCGAGGCGAATACCGGCAATCGGCTGCGCAGTCCCGCTGATAGTGCCGCTGAAGTCAGCCACCGCGGCGGCCCCGACCTACAGCGCGCCGTGGCACTGCTTGTATTTCTTGCCGCTGCCGCAGGGGCAGGGGTCGTTGCGGCCCACCTTGGGTGCCTCGCGGGTGAAGGTCTGGGGCGGTTCCGGCTGCACCTGCGCTGCAGACTGCCCGGCCGGGCCCGAGGGTGCCGTCTCTGTTTCCGTGGCCAACGCCGAGGCGGCCGCGTGCTGGAAGGCCAGCTTCTCGCGCTCCGCCGCTTCCCGGCGCTTCTGGTCGATCAGCGCCGACTCATCCTTGTTCTGTACCTGTACGTGGCTCAGGAATTTGATGACCTCGTACTTGAGGTTGTTCAGCAGGGTCTCGAACAGGGCAAACGATTCGCGCTTGTATTCCTGCTTCGGGTTCTTCTGGGCATAGGCGCGCAGGTGGATGCCCTGGCGCAGGTGATCCATGGTCGCCAGGTGCTCCTTCCACAGGGTGTCGAGCACCTGCAGCATGATCTGCTTCTCGATGCGGCGCATGTTCTCGCCCACCAGCTCGCACTTCTCGTCGTAAGCGGCCTGCACCGCGTCGCAGATGCGATCGCGGATCTTCTCCTCGTGCAGCTTGTCGTCTTCCTCCAGCCACTGCTGCAGCGGCAGCGTGATCGCGAACTCCGCCTCCAGCTGCCGCTCAAGGCCAGGGATATCCCACTGCTCTTCCACGCTCATCGGCGGGATATAGCTGTCGATGGCCTCGTTCACCACATCGCGGCGGATGGTGGTGATGGTCTCGGAGACATCCGCCTCGCCCAGCAGTTCGTTGCGCTGGCCGTAGATGATCTGGCGCTGGTCGTTGGCGACGTCGTCGTACTCCAGCAGCTGCTTGCGAATATCGAAGTTGCGTCCTTCCACCTTGCGCTGGGCCTTCTCGATGGCGTTGGACACCATGCGGTGCTCGATGGCCTCGCCCTTCTCCATGCCCAGGGCCTGCATGAAGTTCTTCACCCGCTCCGAGGCAAAGATGCGCATCAGGCTGTCTTCCAGCGAGAGGTAGAAACGGGACAGGCCCGGATCGCCCTGGCGCCCCGCGCGACCGCGCAGCTGGTTGTCGATACGCCGCGACTCGTGGCGCTCGGTGCCCAGAATATGCAGCCCGCCGGCCTCGATCACGCGCCTGTGACGCTCTTCCCAGTCTGCGGTCTGGGCCGCGCGCTGTTCTTCGGAAATGTCGTCGCCCATGGCCGCAAGCTCGGCATCCAGGTTGCCGCCGAGCACGATGTCGGTACCGCGACCGGCCATGTTGGTGGCGATGGTGACCACGCCGGGGCGTCCGGCCTGGGCAATGATCTCGGCTTCCTGCTCGTGGTACTTGGCGTTGAGCACCTTGTGTTCAATTTTCGACTTGCGAAAGCGCGCCGACAGCTCTTCGGAGGTCTCCACGGATGCGGTGCCCACCAGCACCGGCGCGCCCTGCTCCATGCAGGACTGCACGTCGGCCACGATGGCGTCGAACTTCTCTTCCCGGGTCATGTAGACCAGGTCGTTGAGGTCCTTGCGCTGCATGGGCTTGTTGGTGGGGATGGCGATCACCTCCAGGCCGTAGATCTGGCGGAACTCGAAGGCCTCGGTATCGGCCGTGCCGGTCATGCCGGCCAGCTTGTCGTAAAGGCGGAAATAGTTCTGGAAGGTGGTGGAGGCCAGGGTCTGGCTCTCACTCTGGATGCCGACGCCCTCCTTGGCCTCGATCGCCTGGTGCAGGCCCTCCGACAGGCGCCTTCCGGGCATCGTGCGGCCGGTGTGCTCGTCAATCAGGATGACCTGTCCATCCTGCACCATGTACTCCACGTCGCGGTTGAACAGGACGTGAGCGCGCAGGCCGGAATAGACGTGGTGCAGGAGCTGCAGGTTGGTTGCCGCGTACAGGCTCTCGCCCTCCTCGAGCAGGCCCTGGTCAACCAGCAGCTGCTCGACATGCTCGTGCCCTTCCTCGGTAAGCTCAATCTGACGCTGCTTCTCGTCAACGGTGAAGTGGCCTTCCTGACCCTCGTCCTCGCGCTTGAGGCCCGGAATCAGGGCGTTGATCTGCTTGTACAGCTGGGAGCTGTCCTCGGACGCACCGGAGATGATCAGCGGCGTGCGCGACTCGTCGATAAGAATGGAGTCCACCTCGTCGACGATGGCGAAGCTGAGATCGCGTTGCAGCTTGTCCTCCAGCGTGAACGCCATGTTGTCGCGCAGATAGTCAAAGCCGAACTCGTTATTGGTCCCGTAAATCACGTCCGAGGCGTAGGCCGCGCGCTTCTGCTCCGGCAGCTGGCCGGAGCGCACCACGCCCACCGTGAGGCCGAGAAAGGCGTACAGCGGTCCCATCCACTGGGCGTCGCGACTGGCCAGGTAATCGTTCACCGTAATCAGGTGCACACTGCCGCCGCCGAGGGTGTTCAGGTAGGTGGGCAGCGTCGCCACCAGGGTCTTGCCCTCGCCGGTTTTCATTTCGGCAATCTTGCCCTCGTGCAGGGCCATGCCGCCGATCAGCTGCACATCGAAGTGGCGCATGCCGAGCACCCGCTGGCTTGCCTCGCGCACCACCGCGAAGGCTTCCGGCAGCAGGGCATCGAGGCTTTCGCCGGCGGCGTTGCGCTCGCGCAGCGCCGCGGTGCAGGCTGCCAGCTCATCGTCGGACAGCGCCTGCATGGACGCCTCCAGCGCGTTGATGCGCCGCACCGTCTTGCGCATGCGCTTGAGCTCGCGCTCGTTGCGGGTGCCAAAAACTTTCTTCAGTGTCGTGTTGATCATCGTGAACAGGTCATCCAGTCAGTAAGCCACAGCCTTGAGGGCGGTGCCGCAGACCGGTCAGGCCGCCTGGCAAGGACCGGTCGAGCTGCGGATCAGGGAATCCACCGGGGGAAAAGCGCCCAGCATAAAAGGCGCCAAGTGTCGCATAGTGGCGGGGATTTTTCCACGCGACGGCGTGGCGTCAGGCGGCCGGTGCCTGAATCTGGCCGAGGCCGAGGGGTGCCCGGGAGGCATCGGCAAAGGTAACCGTCTCCCAGGCGTCCGTCTGCGCCATGAGTGCCCGCAGAACGCGGTTGTTCAGCGCATGGCCGGACTTGTAGGCACGGTACTCGCCGATCAGGGGACTGCCCAGTAGATAGAGGTCGCCCATGGCATCGAGCACCTTGTGCTTGACGAACTCGTCATCAAAGCGCAGACCATCGCGATTGAGAATGCGGTACTCATCGAGAATGATGGCGTTGTCCTCGCTGCCGCCGCGGGCCAGCCCGCGGGAACGCATGTATTCGAGTTCGTGCATGAAGCCGAAGGTCCGCGCGCTGCTGACCTCATCGGCAAAGGACACCCGCGAGAAGTCCAGCTCGACATGGCCGCGTCGCTGGCGGAATTCCGGGTGGTCGAAATCAATGGTGAAGGTAATCTTGAAGCCGTCAAACGGCAGGAAAGATGCCTGCTTGTCGCCATCGGTCAGCGTGACGGGGTGTTTTATACGCACAAAACGCCGCAGCGCATCCTGCTCGAGAATGCCTGCGGACTGAATAAGAAAGACAAAGGGACGGGCGCTGCCGTCCATGATGGGGACCTCGGCGGCACTGATATCCACGCGGGCGTTGTCAATACCGAGGCCGGCCAGCGCCGACATCAGGTGCTCCACGGTGGATACACGGTGGGCACCCGATATCAGCGTGGTCGACAGCAGGGTGTCGCCGACGTTCCCGGCGGTGGCGGGGATGTCCACCACCGGGTCGAGATCGACGCGCCGGAACACGATACCGCTGTTCACCGGCGCCGGATGCAGACCCAGGTGCACGGTTTCACCCGTGTGCAGGCCAATACCGGTCGCCTTGATGGCGCTGCGCAAGGTCCGCTGTCGGATCATGTCTCCTCCCTACTGCCGTCGGAAACGCCGACGGCGTCAGTCTGCCTGGCGGCGCAGGAAGGTGGGAATATCAAAATACTCACCACCCGCCGCCGTGTCCGTGGGCGCCGCCGGTGCTGCGCCCGCCGCGGCACGACGACGTGCCGGCGGCGTCTCGTAATCGGCGTAATCCGGCTGTGCCGGCACCTCTTCCGCGGCCGGCGTACGGCGCGCAGGTGCCTCGACAACCTGCAGCGGCACACGGGCAGGCTCTGCGCCGAGCCCGGTCGCCACCACGGTCACCCGCAGTTCGTCGGTGATGTTCGGGTCGATCACCGTACCGACGACCACAGTCGCCTCCTCGGAGGCAAATTCCTCGATGGTATCGCCCACCTCGGAAAACTCACCCAGCGACAGATCGAGGCCAGCCGTGATGTTGACCAGGATCCCGCGAGCACCCTGCAGATCGATATCATCCAGCAGCGGACTGTTGATGGCCCGCTCCGCGGCCTCCCGCGCCCGGTTCTCACCGCGTGCACTGCCGGTGCCCATCATGGCCATGCCCATTTCGGACATTACGGTGCGCACATCGGCAAAGTCCACGTTGATCATGCCGGGACGGATAATGAGATCGGCAATGCCCTGAACTGCTCCCAACAGTACATCATTCGCTTCCTTGAAGGCATCGAGGAGGCTGGTATTTTTCCCGAGCACCTCGAGCAGCTTCTCGTTCGGAATGGTGATTAGAGAGTCGACGTGCTGCTGAAGTTCCCTGACGCCGGCTTCGGCGATGCCAAGCCGCTTCTTGCCCTCGAAGGGGAACGGGCGCGTGACCACGGCGACCGTAAGAATACCCAGCTCACGGGCAACCTCGGCCACCACGGGCGCGCCACCGGTGCCGGTGCCGCCGCCCATGCCGGCGGTGATGAACACCATGTCCGCGCCGCGCAGGGCATCGGCAATGCGGTCGCGGTCTTCCATGGCGGCGGCGCGACCGATATCCGGGTTGGCGCCAGCGCCCAGGCCCTTGGTGATGTCACCGCCGAGCTGCAGCACCGTACGCGACTCGATATCCGAGAGCGCCTGCGCGTCGGTATTGGCGCAGATGAAATCCACGCCTTCCACATGGTTTTCGATCATGTGCTTGACGGCGTTGCCACCACCGCCACCGACACCGATCACCTTGATTACCGCGTTCTGAGGTACATTATCGATAAGTTCAAACATGGTCTTTCTCCCCGTTGCTGAAAGTCGCGCAGCGCGCGACGCTTCGACTCAAAATGTCATTCCTAGAAATTACTGCTGACCCAGGCGCGAAAGCGCGCCCACCAGCCTGCACCAGTGCCCGTGGCGGCGCTTCGCGGCGCCTCGCCCGGGTGCTGGAATCCGTAGTGCAGCAAACCCACCGACGTGGCGTAGATGGGATTGCGCACGATGTCTGCCATGCCCTGCACCGTGTGCGGATAACCAATCCGCACCGGCATGTGGAAAATCTCCTCCGCCAGCTCCACCACCCCTTCCATTTTCGAGGTGCCGCCGCAAAGAACGATGCCCGCGGGAATGAGATCCTCGTAGCCGCTGCGGCGCAGCTCCGCCTGCACCAGGGTGAACAGCTCGTCATAGCGCGGCTCGACCACCTCGGCCAGCGACTGCCGTGACAGATCCCGCGGCGGGCGATCGCCCACGCTCGGCACCTTGATGGTCTGGTCGGCACCGGCAAGCTGGGTGAGTGCGCAGGCGTACTTGATCTTGATTTCCTCGGCGTACTGCGAGGGCGTGCGCAGCGCCATCGCGATGTCGTTGGTGACCTGATCGCCGGCGATCGGAATCACCCCGGTGTGGCGGATCGAGCCTTCGGTGAATACCGCGATATCCGAGGTGCCGCCGCCGATGTCCACCAGGCAGACACCGAGCTCGCGCTCATCCTCGGTGAGCACCGCATAGCTGCTGGCGAGCTGCTCGAGGATGACCTCCTCGACTTCCAGGCCGCAGCGGCGGATGCACTTCTCGATGTTCTGCGCCGCGTTCACCGCACAGGTGACCAGGTGCACCTTCGCCTCCAGCCGTACGCCGGACATGCCCAGCGGCTCGCGAATGCCTTCCTGATTGTCGATCACGTATTCCTGCGGCAGGATGTGCAGGACCTTCTGGTCCGCGGGAATGGCGACCGCCCGCGCGGCCTCCAGCACCTGCTCCACGTCGGCCAGCACCACCTCGCGATCGCGGATGGCAACAATGCCGTGGGAATTGAGGCTGCGCACGTGGCTGCCCGCGATGCCGACAAACACCGAGTGTATCTGGCAGCCGGCCATCAGCTCGGCTTCCTCCACCGCGCGCTGTATCGACTGCACCGTGGACTCGATATTGACGACGACGCCTTTCTTCATGCCCTTGGACGGGTGCGAGCCGATGCCGACGATCTCGATACGTCCGTCCGAATCGGTCTCGCCGACGATGGCGACAACCTTGGACGTCCCGATATCCAGGCCTACGATCATTCCCTTGTCTTTCACACTAGCCATGTTGTCGTCGTGTCCTCATTGGCTTAATCCTTTTCCACGGCAGCGAGCTGCGGGGGCTCGTGAAACGTCACCGCCGCGCCCTTGGCGTAGCGTAAGTCGACACTGGCCACCTGCTCTGTGCGCTGCACCAGGTCATTGCGGTACAGATCGAGAAAGCGCTGCACCCGCAGCAGAAAACTGTCGTTGCCCAGATTGATCCGCAGCCCGGACTGCAGCTCGGCGTGCAGCTGACCCAGACTGTCCTGCTCGAGCCTGGCGACAGACAGCTCCGCGGTGGCCAGCAGATCGTGCAGGCGCTGATAGTGCTGCATCAGACGGCGCTCGGAGCCAGCGGGACCATGGATAATGGGCAGCTCCGCCCACGCATCACTGCCACTGGCAGCGAAGATCAGGCCCTCGTGATTCAGAAAGCCACTGTCACCCCAGCGGGCAATGGGCAGCTGCTCGACCACGCGGATCGCCAGGGTATCCGGCCAGCGGCGGCGCACGGAGGCGCTGTACACCCACGGCAGCGCCTCCAGCGCCTCGCGCACCTGCGACAGATCGGCGGCAATGAAACCGCCATCCAGCGCCTGCTGCACCGCGGATTGCAGTGCCTGCTGCCGCGGCGTGTCGAGGGTGCCGGCCACGGCGATGCGGCCCACCGGCATCGACTCGAGCGCTTCCCACGCACGCTGGCCGACCAGCAGGACAATGGCGAGTCCGGTGGCCAGCAGCAGGCGGTTCAGCCAGAGCGCAAGCGCAGCGCTGTCCGGTGCGCGCCGCGTCGGCTGCCGGCGGCTGGCGCTGACGCGACCCCGGCGCGATGCGCGGGCAATCCGCAGCGCGATCATCGGCGACTCCCCCGTGCCAGACTGAGCCCCATGATCTGCGTCACGAGGTCCTCGATACCGATACCGGCCGCCCGTGCCGCCATCGGCACCAGGCTATGGGAGGTCATACCGGGAATGGTGTTGGCCTCCAGCAGCATGAAGTTCCCCGCCGCATCGCGCATGACGTCAATGCGTCCCCAGATCGCGCAGTCGAGCGCGTGGAAGGCACGCAGGGCCAGCGCCCCCAGCGCCTGTTCCTCGTCTTCGGACAGGCCGCAGGGAATGTGATAGCGGGTGTCGTCCGACAGGTACTTGGCCTCGTAGTCGTAGAACTCGCCGGCGGGGACCAGGCGGATCACAGGCAGCGCACGCTCACCGAGAATCGATATCGTGTACTCGGGACCTTTGATGAAACGCTCTGCCAGCACACGCTGCCCATGCCGGGCGGCAATGCCGTAGGCGGCTGCGAGTGCGTCGGCGTCCGCGGCCGGCGTCATGCCGATGCTGGACCCCTCCGCCACCGGTTTCACGAACACTTTCCCGAGCTGGTCGATAACGCCCTGCCAGTGGCTGTCCTCGTGCAGTTCGACAAAGTCGGCGGTGGGCAGGCCCTGGCCACGCCACAGTTGCTTGCTGCGCAACTTGTCCATGGCCAGCGCCGAACCGAGTACCGCCGAACCGCTGTAGGGCACGCCCAGGTGCTCAAGCAGCCCCTGCATGCTGCCGTCTTCGCCGCCGGGACCGTGCAGAATGTTGAACACGAAGTCGGCGCCGGCGAGCTGGTCAATCCAGCCTTTCACGGCCGGATCGACCACGCGGACACGAAAACCCGCCGCGTCGAGCGCCGCCTGCACCGTGGCGCCGCTGTTCAGCGATACCTCGCGCTCCGCAGAGCAGCCGCCCTGGAGCAGCGCCACACAGCCGCCGCGAAGTTCCGCCAGGTTCATTTCTTCCTCCCGGGAATGCCGTTGCTCGCCAGCTCGCGGGCGAGACCGGCGATATCGCCGGCGCCCTGGGTTATCACCACGTCGCCGTCCCGCAGCAGGTCTGCCAGCAGCCCCGGTACCTGCGCCGCATCGGGCGCATAGACCGGCTCCAGCTGCCCGCGCTGGCGGATGCTGCGCGCCAGCGAGCGGCTGTCGGCACCGTTCACCGGCGCTTCACCCGCGGCGTAAACTTCAAGCAGCACCAGGGCATCAAAGCCCGACAGCACGCTGACAAAATCCTCATACAGGTCCCGTGTGCGCGTGTATCGATGAGGCTGGTACACCATGACCAGTCGGCGCTCGGGCCAGGCCTGGCGCGCCGATTCCAGCGTCGCGTTGACCTCGGTGGGATGATGGCCGTAGTCGTCCACCAGGGTGGCACTGCCGTCGGCCAGCGCCAGCTCGCCGAGAACGGAAAAGCGCCGGCCAACGCCGCCGAAGTGCGACAGGCTGTCGGCAATGGCGGCGGCATCCAGCCCCTGGTCCGTGGCGACCGCGACCGCAGCGGCGGCGTTCAGTGCGTTGTGACGGCCCGGCATGGCGAGATCGACCGACACCGGGCTGTCATCCGGTCGCTGCACGGTAAAGCGGGTGCGCAGACCGGCAGGCGCGAGGTCGGTGATACGGAAGTCGGCCTGCGCGGAAAAGCCGTAGGTGAGGGTTGGTCGACCGATCAGCGGCAGCAGCTCGCGGATGACCGGATCATCCACACAGACTACCGCCAGCCCGTAGAACGGCAGATTGTGCAGGAACTCCACAAATACCTGCTTCAGGCGGCTGAAATCGCCGCCGTAGGTGTCCATGTGATCCGCCTCGATATTGGTGATCACCGTGACCATGGGCTGCAGGTGCAGAAACGAGGCATCACTTTCGTCGGCTTCCGCAATCAGGAAGCGGCTGGCGCCGAGCTGGGCATGGCTGCCGGTGCTGTTGACCCGCCCGCCAATCACAAAGGTGGGATCGAGGCCGGCGGCGGCAAAGGTCGCCGCAATCAGGCTGGTGGTGGTGGTCTTGCCGTGGGTGCCCGCCACCGCGATACCGTAGCGATAGCGCATCAGCTCCGCGAGCATTTCCGCCCGCGGCACCACGGGAATGCGGGCTTCCCGCGCCGCCAGCAGTTCCGGGTTGTCGGCGGGCACCGCGCTGGAGGTAACCACGACATCGGCACTGCCGATATTGCCGGCGCGGTGTCCGAGGTGGACGGTGACGCCAAACTCGCGCAGGCGCGCGGTTGCGGCGCTGTCGCGCAGGTCCGAGCCGGAAACACGATAGCCCAGGTTGGCCAGCACCTCGGCGATACCGCTCATGCCGGTGCCACCCACACCAATCATGTGGATATCGCGCACGCGGCGCATCTCCGGCATCGGCTGCGCGCTCATGCCACTCATTTCAGGACTCCTTCACAGCGCTCGACCACCGCATCGGTCGCCATGGGCATGGCGCAGGCAGCGGCCTTGCGCGACATGTCAGCCAGCCGCTGCGGGTTGCGCAGCAGGGCAAGAATCTCGTCGGCCAGACCCTGTGCCGTCAGCGATGCCTGCGGCAGCAGCAGGGCGGCACCGCGATCGGTCAGGTAAAGCGCGTTGCGGCGCTGGTGGTCATCGATCGCGTGCGGCAACGGCACCAGCAGCGACGGGCGCGACATCACCGCCAGTTCGGCCACGGTCAGCGCACCGGCCCGACACAGCACCAGGTCGGCCCAGGCGTAGGCCTCTGCCATATCTTCGATAAACGGCGCGCAGCGCACACCCTCCAGCCCGGCCTGCGCATAGGCGCTGGCCGTGGCGTCGGCGTGGGCGTCGCCACACTGGTGCCACACCACGGGCAGTGGGTCGCAGCCCGCCGCCTGCAGGGCCAGCAGCATCTGGGGCATCAGCTGGTTGATGGGGCGCGCGCCGAGACTGCCGCCCAGTACCAGCAGATGCAGCGGCCGCGAACCATCGTAGAACCACTGCCGTGACCGCGCCGTCGCCAGCAGTTCGGCACGCACGGGATTGCCGACAAAGTCGCCGCCGTGGCGTGCCGGGAAGGCGTCGGGGAATCCGGCCAGGCGGACCGAGGCAAACGGCGCCAGCAGCCGGTTGGTGGTGCCGGCGACGGCGTTCTGTTCGTGCAGCACCAGCGGACGACGCAGCAGGCGGGCGACGAGACCCACCGGCCCCGACGCGTATCCCCCCATGCCGATGACGCAGCCGGGCGCGCTGCGCAGAACCAGCCAGAAGGCCATGACCACCGACACCAGCAGTGCGAGCACCCCGCGCAGCGTATCGACAGCGCCTTTGCCGCGCAGGCCGCGCACCGGCAGGTGATGCAGCGGGAAACCGGCGGCGGGTACCACGCGACCCTCCAGGCCGCGACGGGTGCCCACCCACTCAACCCGGTAACCGCGCGCCAGCAGCGCCTTGGCAACCGCGAGCGCCGGATAGACATGGCCGCCGGTACCGCCGGCAAGAATCAGTATCAGCGGGGCGCTCATGTCCGGCCTCCCGTGCGGCTCTCGCTCTCGATGCGCAGAACAATCGCCAGCAGGCAGAAACACATCACCAGCGCACTGCCGCCGTAGCTGACAAAGGGCAGCGTCAGCCCCTTGGTCGGCAGCAGGCCGGAGCTTGCGCCCATGTTGATAAACGCCTGGCCGGCGAACATCATCGCCACGCCGTAGCAGACGTAGCTGGCGAAGGTATCGCCGGCGCGCGCCGCGGCGCGGCCGATCGCCCCGATGCGCAGCACCAGCAGGAGAACCAGGACCAGCAGGCTGAGGGCGCCGATGAATCCGGTCTCCTCCGCCCAGATGGAAAAGACGAAATCGGTGTGTGCCTCGGGCAGGTAGAACAGCTTCTGCACGCTGTTGCCAAGGCCAACGCCAAACCATTCCCCGCGGCCAAAGGCGATCAGCGACTGCACCAGCTGAAAGCCACTGCCGTAGGGATCCGCCCAGGGATCCGTATACGCCGTCAGGCGCTGCAGACGGTAGGGCGCGGTCACAATCAGTCCGGCCAGACCCAGAATGCTGAGCGCCACGACGATAAAGAAGTGCAGCAGCTTCATTCCCGCCAGGAACAGCAGGCCGAAGGCCGTTCCCAGCACAATGACAGTGGCCCCGAAGTCGGGCTCGAACAGCAGCAGCAGTGCCACCACGCCGAGCACGAACATGGGTCTGAGAAAACCCTGCCACTGCTCGCGGACAGCCGCTTCCTGTCGCACCAGATAGCCCGACAGGAACAGAATACTGCTGGCCTTCACCACCTCGGAGGGCTGCAGCGTGAAGGGCCCCATGGGCAGCCAGCGCTGGCTGCCGTTGACGTCCTTGCCGATGCCAGGCACCAGAACCAGCGCCAGCAGCGCCAGCGACAGCACCAGCCAGAGCCAGGCCGTGTGATACCAGAAGATGGATGGCATGCGGTAAACCAGCACGGCACAGATCAGTGACACCGCGAGATAGAAGCCGTGGCGCTGCGCGTGGTGCCAGGGGTTGGCAAAGTTCTGCTCGGCGTAACCGATGGACGCCGAGGTAATCGCCACCAGCCCGAGCAGGGCCAGGCTGCCGCCAAACAGCAGCAGCAGGGGATCGACGGCGATCGTGTTGCGCCCGGTGCTCATGCGACACCTCCACGCAGGTCGCGCACCGCCGCGGCAAAGGCATCGCCGCGCTCGCCGTAGTTACGGAACATGTCGAAGCTGGCGCAGGCCGGAGACAGCAGCACGCAGTCACCGGCAACCGCCATTGACGCCGCCGCCTGCACCGCCTGCTGCAGGCTGTCGCAGTGCCGCACGGGGACCGCGTCGCCAAGGTCGCGCGCCAGCTGCCCCGCCGTCTCGCCGATCAGCAGCACCCCTTTGCAGTGCGCCGCGACGGGCTGCCTGAGATCGGTAAAATCTCCACCTTTGCCGCGCCCACCGGCGATCAGCACCAGGTTGCGCCCCTGTCCCATGCCCTCGATCGCCGCCCGCGCCGCACCGACGTTGGTTGCCTTGGAATCGTTGACCCAGCGCACGCCCCGGTGCACCGCCACCAGCTGGCAGCGATGCGGCAGGCCCTGGAAATCGCGCAGCGCACTGAGCATGGCCGCCATCGGCAGCCCCGCGCTGTGGCCGATTGCCACCGCGGCCAGGGCATTGGCCAGGTTATGGCGCCCGGCAAGCGCAATCTCCGTGACCGGCATGAGGTCGTCAAAGCCTCGCGCCAGCCACTCCACGCCGTCATCGTCGCGATGAATACCGAAACCGTGCAGGTCCGGCTCGCGCAGACGCCAGGCGCTGACCTGCATGCCGTCGCCGCCAGGAGGAATGGTCAGGGGATCGTCCGAGTTGACTACCGCATGGTGGCAGCCGCGGAATATGCGGTGCTTGGCCTGGTGATAGCGCGGCATGCTGCCGTGGCGATCGAGGTGGTCGGCACTCAGATTGAGCACACAGGCCACAGCCAGGTTGAGAGAATCGCTGCGTTCCAGCTGAAAACTGGAGAGCTCCAGCACATACAGATCACGCTCGTCTGCCAGCAGGTCCAGGGCCGGCGGGCCCAGGTTGCCACCGACACCGGCATTCATGCCCGCGGCCTGCGCCATGGCGCCGACCAGCGCCGTCACCGTGGATTTGGCATTTGAGCCTGTGATGCCGATCACCGGCGCCTGCGCGGCTTCCACAAACAGGTCGGCATCGCCGCGGATGACGGCGCCGGCAGCGACTGCCTCCTGCAGAAACGGCAGATCCGGCGCCAGCCCCGGACTGACGATCAATTCGGCGGCCGCGTTCAGCAGAGACTGGGGAATGCCCCCGGCGAACACACTGACGTCCGGGAATTCATCGCGCAGCTGCGCCAGCCCCGGCGGCTCGTCGCGGGTATCCACCACGGCGAAGCGCTCGCCGCGATGCGCCAGATAGCGCACCACGGACAGGCCGGTATCGCCAAGGCCCACGACAATACGCTGGGCGCTGCTGGCGATAATGCCGTCGCTCGTGGATTGTCCGGCGGCGCTCATCATCTCAGCTTCAACGTGGCCAGCCCGATCAGGACCAGCATGACGGTAATGATCCAGAAACGCACAATGACTCGCGGCTCTGGCCAGCCCTTGAGCTCGTAGTGGTGGTGGATGGGGGCCATGCGGAAAATACGCTTGCCCGTCAGCTTGAAAGACGCCACCTGGAGAATGACCGACACCGTCTCCAGTACGAAGATCCCGCCCATGATGAAGAACACGATTTCATGGCGGGTGATCACGGCGACCGTCCCCAGCGCGGCGCCTAGCGCCAGGGCACCTACGTCGCCCATGAAGACCTGTGCGGGATAGGTATTGAACCAGAGGAAGCCGAGGCCGGCGCCGGCGATGGCACCGCAGAACACGGCCAGCTCGCCGCTGCCGGCAACATAGGGAATATGCAGGTAATCGGCGAAATCGACGTGCCCGGTGAGATAGGCAATCAGCCCCAGTGCAGTACCCACCAGCACCGTGGGCAGAATGGCGAGGCCGTCGAGACCGTCCGTGAGATTCACCGCATTGCTGGCGCCGACAATCACGAAATAGCTCAGCAGGAGGAAGAGCAGGCCCAGCTCGATGATCACGTCCTTGAAGAACGGCACGTACAGCTGTGTGGTAACCGGCACATCCACCACGAAGTAGAGAAACAATGCCGCAGAGAGACCGATAACGGATTGCCAGAGGTATTTCCAGCGCGCCGGCAGTCCCCGGGAATCCCGCGCGACCACCTTGCGATAGTCATCCACCCAGCCGACGGCGCCAAACAGCCCCGTGACCAGCAGCGCCACCCAGACGTACAGGTTAGACAGGTCCGCCCAGAGGAGCGTGCTGACCGCGATGGCAACCAGTATCAGCGCACCGCCCATGGTCGGCGTGCCGGATTTTCCCAGATGGGTCTGCGGGCCATCGCTGCGCACGGCCTGCCCCACCTGGTAATGGTTCAGACGCCGTATCATGACCGGACCGACCATCAGGGAAATCAGCAGCGCCGTTACCGCGGCAAGAATCCCGCGCAGGGTCAGGTACTGGAAAACCGCAAAAAAGGATTCATAGCGCGTCAGGAAATCGGCGAACAGCATCAGCACGACAGTGTCTCCTCGGGCCGCAGTGCCGCGAGCACCTGTTCCATCGCGGCGCCGCGCGACCCCTTCACCAGAATCGTCGCTGCCCCCGCGCTCCAGTCTTCCGCGGCGGCAATCGCCTCGGCGTTGCCGGCAAACCAGCGTGACCCGTCACCGAACGCCGTGGTCGCCGCCTGCACTGCCGCGCCCACACCGACAAAGCGATCAATGCCGCGCTCCTTCGCGTAGCGCCCGACCGCGGCATGCTCCTGCGCGCTCTGATCACCCAGCTCCAGCATGGCGCCGAGAACCAGCACCCGCGGACCGTCACAGCCGGCGAGGACATCGATCGCCGCACGCACAGAAGCGGGGTTGGCGTTATAGGCATCATCAATCAGGCTGATGCCGCCCCGGCCCGGACACCGCTGCAGGCGACCCGCAGTCGGTTGCACGTCGCCCAGTCCGTCAGCGATATCGGCCACGCTCAAGCCACAGGCGATTGCCGCCGCCGCTGTGGCCAGCGCATTGCTGACACTGTGCTCACCGGGCACCGGCAGCAGAACCCGCGCGCTGTCACCCGCATGCTGCAGCAGGAAGCGGCAGTGGTCGGGGCCGAGCTCGATGTCCGACGCACTCACCGAAGCCATCGCCTGCAGGCCGTAGCTGATGATCCGGGCGCCGGTGGCCCGGGCGCGTGCCGTCCAGGCCTGGGCGAACGGCGAGTCGGCGTTGACAATGGCAACGCCCTGGGGCGTAAGCCGATCGTAGATTTCCCCTTTCGCCTCTACCACCGCCTGCAGACTGCCAAAGCCCTCGATGTGAGCGGCAGAGGCGTTCAGCAGCATGGCGATGTCGGGCACGGCGAGTCGACACAGGTAATCGATGTGACCCCTGCCGCGGGCGCCCATTTCCACCACCGCGATACCGTCATCGGGAGACAGTCGCAGCAGCGTCAGCGGCACGCCGATTTCGTTGTTGAGGTTACCGGTCGTGGCCAGCACCCGGTCCCGGCGCGCGAGAACCGTGGACAGCATGCCCTTCACGGATGTCTTGCCGCAGCTCCCGGTCACGGCGATCAGCGGACCGGTAAAGCGGCGGCGATTGCAGGCCGCCAGCTGGCCGAGCGCGGTCAGCGCATCGTCGACCACCAGCTGTGGCAGCGCGATGTCCTGCGCCTGTGTCACCAGCGCCGCGGCGGCGCCCCCGGCAGCGGCATCCGCCAGGAAGGCATGTCCGTCAACCCGCGCCCCCGGCAGCGCCACAAACAGATCCCCCGGCTGTACGCTGCGGCTGTCGATAGCCACGCCGTGCACCACGGCATCCGCGCCCTGGTGCCGGACGCCAGCCGCCAATGCCAGTTCCGACAGTCGGTAGCCTCGCATCATGATGTCGGGATCTCCAATGCGGCCTGCGCTTCGGCCATATCTGAAAACGGGCGCTTGTCGGCGCCAACGACCTGGTAGTTCTCGTGACCCTTGCCGGCAATCAGCACACAGTCGCCCTCTCTGGCCGAGGCAATCGCGCTGTGTATCGCCTCCGCACGGTCCTGAACCAGGCTGTAATTACCGCTGCAGCCCGCCGCCACCTCGTCCATGATTGACGCCGGCTCCTCGTGGCGCGGGTTATCGGAGGTCACATAGACGACATCGGCGAAGGCGCAGGCAATGCAGCCCATGGCAGCCCGCTTGCCGCGATCGCGATCACCGCCGCAGCCAAAGACCACGAGGAGCCGGCCACGCACGTGATCCCGCAGGGCGGACAGGGCCTTCTCCAGCGCGTCCGGCGTGTGGGCGTAGTCGATGACCACCTGCAGGCCACGCGCATTGGGCACGGTCTGCATGCGACCGGGCACTGCAGTGAGCTGCGGAAGCCGGGCAACCACCTGATCGAAATCGCAGCCGGACAGAACGGCAGCGGCAACGGCGCCGGCGACATTGGACAGATTGAAGGCGCCAATCAGTGGGCACTGGATCGGCGCCTCGCCCCAGGGCGTGGCGAGCTGCGCCTGCAGGCCGGAACGGGTGTATTGCGCGCCGGACAGCCGTAGCGTTGCCGCCGGATCGCCTTTCACCGAAACCGTGAGAATATCGCTGCGTCCGGCAATGCGCTCGATCAGGCTCCTCGCCGCCGGATCATCCAGATTGATCACCGCGCTGCGCAGCCCGGGCATGAGGAACAGCCGCAGCTTCGCCTCGGCGTACGCGGCCATGCTGCCGTGGTAGTCGAGATGGTCCCGCGACAGATTGGTGAACACGGCGGTATCGAACTGCACGCCGTTGACCCGTCCCTGCACCAGCGCATGCGAAGACGCTTCCATGACCGTGGCCACGGCGCCGGCCTCGCGCCAGACCGCCAGCTGTCGCTGCAGGCCGATCGCATCCGGCGTGGTATTCAGGGCATCCTGCGGCGTGCCGTCCAGACTGGCACCGAGGGTTCCGATGACGCCACAGGGGTAGCCGCAGGCGCGCAGCAGCTGACCCGTCAACTGGCTGACCGTGGTCTTGCCGTTGGTACCCGTCACGCCGGTCATGCGCAGATAGCGGCTGGGTTCACCGAAGAACCTGGCGGCGATCGGGCCCAGCTGCTGCTGCAGGTCGGCCCGCTCTATCACAGGCACCTCTGTCGGGAAATCCTCGGGCGCCACCGGTGGCTCCGCGACCACGGCACTGGCACCGCGCGCCACGGCCTGGCGGATGAAATGGCGGCCATCGTGCCGGTCCCCCGGCAGGGCAAAAAACAGATCCCCGGGCTGTATCTGCCGGCTGTCACTGTGGATACCGGTCACGGTGATGGCCGGCGCGACGCTGCTCTCCAGAAGATCGGACAGCCGCATGCCGTCAGGGGAACGCGGTCGCGAGGCCATCATGGCGTGACCCTCCCGATGGACGCCACATCCTGCACCGGCGGTATGGCCGGCAGCTGGGTAGGCGCCACATCCAGTAGGCGCAGAACGCCGCTGGCGACCCGCGCGAACACGGGTGCCGCCGCGGCGCCACCGCCGTAGTTGTCGCCCTTGGGTCGGTCCAGCACGACCACCGTGACAAAGCGCGGCTCGTCGATCGGCGCCACGCCGGCGAAGAGTGCGATGTACTGGTCCTGGAGATAGCCGCCGGGCCCGACCTTGTGTACCGTGCCGGTCTTGCCGCCGACCGCGTAGCCCTCGACGCGCGCCTTGCGGGCCGTGCCGTGTTCTCCGGTCACCCGGTGCAGCACGTCAAGAACCTGCCAAGCGGTGTCACTGCTGATGACGCGCTGTCCGGGGCGCTCGCCCTCGTCGACCCGCAGCAGCGACACCTGCGGCAGGATGCCGCCATTGGCAAAGGCACTGTAGGCCCGCGCCAGCTGCAGCGGGGTTGCCGTCAGTCCGTAGCCGAAAGCAAGGGTCACCTGCTCGATCGGGCTCCAGCGCTGACGCGATGGCAGCTGTCCCGCGCTTTCGCCCGGGAAGCCGGTGCCTGTGGTCTCGCCGAGACCAAAGCGGCGAAAGACTTCCCATACCGGTTCGTGCCCCAACGCCAGCGACACCTTGGTGACGCCCACCTGACTGGATTTCTCGATCACCCGCGAGAGGGTGATTTCGCCGTAATTGCTCGGGTCAGGCAGCACCTTGCGACCTACCCGGATACGACCGGGCGAGGTATCGATCAGGGTCTCTGTCGTGAATTCGCCGCTCTCGAGGGCGGCCACCAGGGTCAGCGGCTTCATGGTCGAGCCGGGCTCGAGCACGTCGGTCATGGCACGGTTGCGCGTCGCACCCGGCGTCAGCGCTTCGCGGTCATTCGGGTTGTAGGCGGGATCCGACACCATCCCCAGAACTTCGCCGGTGCGGCTGTCCAGCGTAACAATGGAGCCCGACTCCGATCCGGTGACCTGCATGGCGCGCTGCAGCTCGGTGTGCAGCAGATACTGCAGCCGCAGATCGATGCTCAGCTGCAGCGGACGCCCGGGCTGCGCCTCCTGCAGCACGCCGATATCGCGCACCGCCTCGCCGTGCAGATCCTTGATGTACTGCTTGCGACCGGCCACGCCGCGCAGCCAGTCATCGTAGGCCAGCTCCAGACCGGCAATTCCGGTGCCGTCAACGTTGGTAAAGCCAACCAGCTGGGCCGCCACTTCGCCCGCGGGATAGAAACGCCGGTACTCCCGGGTCCAGTGCACGCCCGGGGTACGAAGATCGAGTATGCGCCGCGCGGAATCCGGCTCGTGGTGACGACTGAGATACATGAAACGCTTGCCGCTGTACTGCGCCAGCCGTGTTCCCAGCTCGTCGACGCCGATATCGAGCGCACTGGCAAGGGGCGCGAGATCCGCCACCGTCGACAGCACCCGCGGATCCGCCCACAGCGATATCACGGGCGTACTGACGGCCAGCGGCTCGCCGCGACGGTCGGTAATCAGGCCGCGATAGGCCGGTATCTCGGCGGTTCGCACCGAGCGCATCGCGCCCTGGCTCTTGAGAAACTCGCGCCCGCCTTCCACTTCCAGCACCTGAAGAAAGAGAATCCGACCGGCGAGGGACACGAACAGCACCACGACCACCCCGAGGATCACGTACAGGCGCCACTCGTAGCTGTCACGCTGTGCGCGCTGGCGACTCATCGCTCGAGCACCCGAAGGTTGTCGACTGTCGGCGCCTGCATGGACATCTCGCCCTCGGCCACCTGCTCGACCCGGTAGTGGGACGCCCAGGCGCTCTGCTCCAGCAACAGCCGGCTGTACTCCTCGTCCAGGTACCAGCGTGCGGCTTCAAGATCCTGCAGCTGTGCGTAGAGCTTGCGGCATTCATGGGTGGCATAGATGGTGGCAAAACTCGACACCAGGCAAAGCGTCATGACGCCTGCGCAACGCCAGACGCTGCGCAGGTCCACGCAGCGCAGGGCCGCACCGGCAGCCGCGGCATCCCGGGTCGCCTGTGAGCGCGAGGCGGCCATCAGGCTACTTTCTCCGCGATGCGCATGATGGCGCTGCGCGCGCGCGGGTTCTGTGCGACCTCGTCTGCGCTGGCACGCACGGCCTTGCCCACCAGACGCAGCGGCCGCACGCGCTCGCTGTCCGGTACCGGCAGGCCACGCGGCAGCGGCGCGCCCCGTGACTGATCACGCATGTAGCGCTTGACGATGCGGTCCTCAAGGGAATGAAAGCTGATCACGACCAGTCGCCCGCCGCCGGCCAGCAGATCCAGCGCCGAGTCCAGTAGCAGGCGCAGGTCGTCGAGCTCGCGGTTGATCCACAGGCGTATCGCCTGAAACGAGCGGGTTGCCGGGTGCTTGTGCTTTTCCCAGCGCGGGTTGGCCTCGCTGACAATCTGCGCCAGCCGGCCGGTGTGCGTGATCGGCGCCAGGGCGCGCTCGCGGACGATAGCGGCGGCAATACGACGCGCGAAACGCTCCTCGCCCAGCTCGCGCAGGACGTGCATGATGTCGGTTTCTTCCGCCCGCGCGAGCCACGCCGCGGCGGTCTCACCGCGACTGTTGTCCATGCGCATATCCAGAGGGCCATCGTGCTGAAAGCTGAAACCACGGTCTCCCTGATCCAGCTGCGGGCTGGAGACCCCGAGATCCAGAAGAATGCCGTCAAGCGGCGGCAGCTCGTTGGCCAGCCGGTAGGCGGGCAGGTCGGCAAAGGAACCGCGATAAAACGACAGCCGGGGCTCCGACGCCATCCATTCCCGCGCCAGGGCTTCTGCCTGGGGATCCTTGTCCACGGCGAGCAGGCGCCCCTGCGGGTCCAGGCTGTCGAGAATACGGCGGGCGTGGCCGCCGCGCCCGAACGTGCCATCCACGTAGAAGCCGCCAGCGGTGGTGACCAGCGCAGTGACAGCCTCCCGCAACAACACCGTTTCATGCATGAACGACACCTACAGGGTCAACGACATGAGTTCTTCCGGCAACTCCGCATCGTTACCGGACTCCAGCAGTGCCTGATCGCGTTCCGCGAACCACAGGGCCTCAGACCACAGCTCCAGCTTGTTGCCCTGCCCCACCACCACGAGCTTCTTGTCGAGCTGCGCGTATTCACGCAGGGACTGCGGCAACAGCATGCGGCCGTTGGCGTCCAGATCGAGGTCGGTGGCATAGCCCAGGGTGAGGCGCTGGAAACGGCGAATGGCGGGCTTCATGGCGGGCAGGGCCTGCACTTCGCCTTCAAAGCGCTCCCACTCCGGCAGGGGGTAGATGACGAGACAGGTCGCCTGGGTGTCGATGGTGACAACGACCTTGCCACCACACAGCTCGGCGAGGGGCTCGCGCTGGCGCGCCGGCATCGCCAGGCGACCCTTCGCATCCATATTGATGTGCTGCACCCCTCGGAACACCCGAAATCTCCCACGTCTCTGGCTGTTTTCCCACAAAACGCCAGAATTTCCCACTTATCACCACTTATCGACACTATAGGTGCGCAGGAAAGCCCCTGTCAAGCAAAGCCGGACATGAAAAACGCTTTAATTTCAGCTAATTAGATACGACTCTGCGAGGAAGCCACCGGCAGACAGGAGCTTCATGGAGACAAATACAACAGCAAAACAGGAAGCTAAATCTGCCTCTTGAGTAATCACTTTAAGTGTCAGTCTTTTTTCTTGTTAGCAGGACGGCCAATTGACGTAAAACCGTCTAAAAACGGCGGGCTTGCCGCCTGCGAGCCCGGGTGGGGACGCAGCGCAGGCAGCCAGGCAGAAGACAGTGAGTCGGTCGATAAGCCGGGTTCTGTCGAGGACGATCATTCATCTGGGGCGGATGTCGCCATCCGCCTCTAGCGACCTACCCGAATCCACCGCGGGCCGCGGCATACGGATTCCTATTTGGTCTTGCTCCAGGTGGGGTTTACCATCGCCGCGCCTGTTACCAGCCGCGCGGTGCGCTCTTACCGCACCTTTTCACCCTTACCGCTGTTCGCCCGGGGGCGCTGCAGAGGCGGTGTCCTTTCTGTTGCACTTTCCGTAGGCTCGCGCCCCCCAGGCGTTACCTGGCACCCTGCCCTGTGGAGCCCGGACTTTCCTCCCCCGGCCCTCAAGGAGTGCCGGGAGCGATCGCCTGACCGACTCGGCGCACAGCCTAACCGTCGCACCCCGGGGGCGCAAGACAAACCCTCAGCTATCGGCGGAAGGCCCCTGGCCTGCCAGCCAGTCGCTGTAGAGACGGTTCTTGCGCACGCCGCTGTACGTGGACAGCAGGCTCGCCGCCTCCCGCGGTGGCAGTCGCGACGCCAGCGCCTGCATCAGTTCAGCCAGCGGGGCATCCACCTCCGGCTCCGGCGCCGTGCAGCCCGCCACGAGCAGTACGATCTCGCCGCGACACTGGTTACTGTCGCCCGCCACGAACGCCACCAGGTTGCCCAGCGTATCGCGGTGCAGGGTTTCAAAGGCCTTGCTCAGCTCCCGCGCAAGGGTCGCCTCGCGCGCTTCACCGAGGCACAGCACCAGATCGTCCAGCGTCTCCTGCAATCTGTGCGGCGCCTCATAGAACACCAGGGTTGCCGACTCCCTCGCCAGCGCTGTGAGCCGGGTACGGCGGGCCGCGGCACGGGCAGGCAGAAAGCCGGCAAACAGAAAACGGTCACTGGGCAGGCCGGAGGCGCTGAGTGCGGCGATGGCGGCGCAGGCACCGGGAACCGGCACGACCCTCACCCCCGCCGCCTGCGCGGCGCGCACCAGTCGATACCCGGGATCAGAGATCATCGGCGTCCCCGCATCCGACACCAGAGCCACCGCCTCGCCGGACACGATGCGCTGGCACAGCCGCGCGGCCTCGGCGTCACTGCTGTGCTCGTGGTAGGCCGTCAGCGGCGTATCAATCTCAAGATGCTGCAGCAGGCGCCGCGTGTGCCGGGTATCCTCCGCCGCAACCAGATTGACTGAGCGCAGCGTCGCAATCGCGCGCAGCGTGATATCCTCGAGATTGCCAATCGGCGTCGCAACGATGTAGAGGGCGGCTTCCACGGTAGACACGATTCCCTGTGATGACGACACTGCACGACAATGCCAGCTGAGAAGGATAGCATGAGACCACCCACGCACAGGGCGAGAGCCGGAGCACGCCTGCTGCTGTTGATCGCAGGCATTGCCCTGACCGTCAGCTGCGGCACATCACCCACACAGTCGCCGCTCCCCGCCGGCACAGTCGACGCCGCGGGCCCCACCGTCGAACGCGACGACAGTGCGCTGGAACAGGACTTTCGCCAGAGCCCCTACGCCGACCTGTTCGCGGACGCAGAGCGCGCCCTGGACGCGGGCGACTGGATGGGCGCGCAGCTCGCACTGCCGCAGGCGGCGGGAACGGCGGATGTCGAATTCACCGCTTACGAGAACTACATCGCCGCGCGAATCGCCTGGCAGCGTGGGCAGCTGGCGCTGATGAGCGACTCCCTGGATGATCGCCTGCTGCCGCTGCTGTCCGACGGACTGGCAGTGAAAATACTGACATTGCAGCGTCAGCAGGCGACGCTGGAATCCCGCCATCTGGCGGCGTTCCGGCTCTCCCTGCGCCTGCTCGAGCATCTGCCCGGGGGCAGCGCCGACGCGGACAGCGCGTCCCTCGACGCCTGGCACGCGCTGCAGCGGCTGACGGCCACGCAGCTCAGGACCGCGGCCACGGACGCCGACAATGAGCGGGAGGCGGGCTGGCTGACCGCCGCCTATCTTTCCCGCTTTGCCGACACGACCGATGACTGGCACGAGCGTTACCCGGAACACCCGGCCGGCCGCTTCCTGGCATCGGACAGCGACGTGGTCACGCCCCGCCGCGTCGCCCTGCTGCTGCCGCTCAGCGGACGGATTGCCGATGCCGCCGCCGCGGTGCGGGACGGCTTTATCAAGCACTATTTCGGCCAGCGCGCAGCGGGCGCCACGGAATGGGATCTGATCGTGCTGGACACGGCCGAGCACGCATCTCCGCGCGCGGCCTACAACGCCGCCATCGACAGTGGTGCCCAGCTGGTGGTGGGACCGCTGACCAAGGCCGCCGTTACCGACCTGCTGACCGCCGCCAAGCTGCCGGTGCCGGTCATTGCCCTGAATCGCGCTGACGGCAAAGCCGCGCCGGACGAGAGCAGCCTGCAGTTCGCGCTGGCACCGGAGGATGAAGCCGCGCAGATCGCCCGCCTGGCCTTCGCCGATGGCCACCGGCACGCCCTGATGGTCCGACCCGCCGGCGAGTGGGGCGACAAGATGGCGCAGGCGCTCACCGACAGCTGGACAGGGCTCGGCGGCACCATTGCCGCGAGGGCAACGCCCGGCAGTCGTGAAGCACATTCATCGAGCCTCGCCGAGGCGCTGGACCTCGAGGCCAGTCGCCAGCGCGGCATTGCACTGCGCCGCCAGCTGGGGCAGCCGATCGAGACCAGCGGCAGACGCCGGCAGGACCTTGACGCGGTCTTTGTTCTGGCTCCCACCGCCGCGGACGGGCGCTCGCTCAAGCCGCTGCTGGCCTACCATTACGCCGGTGACCTGCCTGCCTACGCGACATCCTCAGCCAACAGCGACGAGAGCCGCACCCGGGAAAACGACCTCAACGGCCTCATACTGGTGGAAATGCCACGGGTCCTCGGTCCTGACAGACAGGGCGCGGGCACCGCACTGCGTGGTGATGGCTACCAGCGCCTGAGTGCGCTGGGTGCGGATGCCTGTCGCCTGGCCATGCTGGGCATGCGCCCTGATGCGGGCCGCGGCCCGATACTGCAGGGAGAGACGGGCTTTCTGTCCGTGAATGAGCGGCGACAGGTTGAGCGCGATCTCGAGCCGGCCGTTTTCGACCGAGGCGTCCTCCGCCGCCGCTGACTACACTGCTGACAACACGGTCGGACAGGGCGGCCGCTAGCGGCTGGCAGCGAGGGCAAGGGGGATGAAAACCGACGGCTATCATTACGAACGGGCATCCTGTGCGTGGCTTGCGCGGCAGGGCTGTCGCGTGCTGACCCGCAACTACCGCTGTCGTGTCGGCGAAATCGATGTCATAGCAGCCAGCGCCGAAACATTGCTGTTCGTTGAGGTGCGGGTCCGCACCAATCCCCGCTTCGCCAGCGCCGCGGCCTCCGTCGACCCGCGCAAACAGCGGCGCCTGCTGCGCACGGCGTCGCACTATCTGCAGCGGCATTACCGGTCGGCGCAACCGCCCTGCCGCTTTGACGTGATAGTCTGGGAACCGGCGGCGGACTCCGGTAAGCTGCGTCCGCGCTGGATCAGGAACGCATTCTGGGCCGCCTGAGGCCCGCGCAGGTAACAACAGGACGGCGAGCGGGTGTCAGCGAGCGAGTACTTTCAGCAGGTCATCGACAGCGCGGTCATGTCCGTAGACGTGATCGCGGCCGCACTGGAGGTCGCCGCTGCGAGCGCCACACAATCGCTGCTCGGCGGCGGAACGCTGTACTGCTGCGCGGTTGGCTGCGACCGGTCGCTGGCGCAGTTTGTCGCCGATCGCCTCATGTACCCGGTCGACGTCGACCGGCCGGCACTGCCGGCACTGGCGCTCACCGGCGTTGCGTCTGTGGCACCTGAGGACGCACCGTGGCGGGATGCCCGGGCCCTGGCCCGGGCAGGCGACACGGTACTGTGTATCGACTCCAGCCCGGACGGCCACGTGCTGCAGCACGGCATCGCGGCGATGGCCGGGCGCGACGTGCAGTTTCTCGGCCTGACCCACACCGGCATCAAGGATGTCGACAGCGCGGGAAAATACACTATCATCGCCGTCCCGGGCGACGCTCGCAGCCGTCTTCTGGGCCTGCAGGCACTGACACTCAACTGTCTGTGTCACCTGATTGAACAGCAGCTGTTCGGAGAAACCTAGCTCATGATACAACCGCAATCGCCCCTACGAGCCGGCGCGCCCCTCATCGCCCTGCTTTGCACCCTGCTTCTGTGCAGCGGCTGCAGCCGCCTGCTGGTGGCGGTGGATTCCAATGCCATTAACGATCCCCCCGGAAAACGCACCATGGCGCAACAGCTCGCCGACGAGAGCATCGAGCTCAAGGCCGTAGTGAACATGCATGCGGCGGACAGCAACTTCAAGGGCTCGCATATTGTCGCCGTGAGCTACAACGGTTACGTCCTGCTGGCGGGCCAGGTGGCGAATGAAGCCCTCAAGAAGAAAGCGGCGGATGTCGTCCGCGATATCCGCCACGTGCGGCGCATTTACAATGAGCTCGAAGTCTCCGCCCCCACCGCCTCGCTGGTGCGCACCAGCGACACCTGGATTACCGCAAAAATCAAGAGCAGCCTGCTGGCAGGCAGTGATACACCGGGGCTGCGCACGAAGGTGGTCACAGAGAACGGCGTGGTCTACCTGATGGGAATGGTCACCCGGGAAGAGGGTGAGCGGCTGGCCCGGGCTGCTGCCGATATCTCGGGGGTGCAGCGGGTAGTACGCCTGTTTGAGATTATCGGCGCCTGACCCTACTTGACAACCTTCAGACTGGGTTTGCGGGTTGCTCGCGTCGGCGCCTTTTCCGGACCCGGCGGCGGATTCTCCGGCGATTCCTCGGGATCAAACACCATGCCCTGGCCGTTCTCCCGGGCATAGATACCCAGCACCGCCGACACTGGAAAGCTGACGTCCATCGGACGCCCACCGAACCGGCCATTGAAGCTCACACCGTGATTCGACAGGTGCAGATCGACCACTGCGCCCGGTGAGACGTTCAGTACGATCTGCCCGTCCTTCACGTAATCCCGGGGGACCTCGACATGCGCCTGTGTCGCATCGACAAGCACGTGGGGCGTGCAGTTGTTATCCACGATCCAGTCATACAGCGCGCGCAGCAGATAGGGACGGCTCGACTTCAAGGTGACAGTTTCCCGACAGCGGCAATCACAGCTTACAGGCGCATCTCGCGCTCTTGCTCCGACAGACTCTGCTGAAACGACTCACGGCCGAACAGCGAATCCATGTAGGCGAGCAGTGGCTTGGACTGCTTGCTCGGCCTGATATCGACACCGAGTGACGGCAGGCGCCATAGAATGGGAGCGATGCAGCAGTCGACCAGAGTGAATTCATCATTCATGAAGAAAGGCTTTTCCGCGAAAATCGGGGCAATGCCCAGAATACTTTCCCTGAGCTCCTTGGTCGCTTTCTTCACCACGTTATCACTTCGCGAATTCTGGATGGACTCCATCAGCGTGCACCAGTCGCGCTCGATACGGCGCATGAACAGGCGACTCTCCGCACGCGCAACGGGATACACCGGGAGCAGGGGCGGATGCGGGAAACGCTCGTCAAGGTACTCCATCATCACGTGACTGTCGTAAAGTACCAGTTCGCGATCGACCAGAGTCGGCAGTGAATTGTAGGGGTTGATGTCTGCCAGTTCGGCAGGAGGATGGGCTGAATCAGACTCTACCAGGTCTACGGTCACGCCTTTCTCGGCAAGCACGATGCGTACCCGGTGACTGTAGTGGCTGCTGGGATCAGAAAAAAATACCATTGAGGACCGTTTGGCGACTACGCCCATCACACTTTCCTTAGTGAAACACAGACTGGCTGCTGTTGTGGCTGGTCAGCGCCGGTTCCTTAAGGATACCAGCGCTGACCGGAATTGTCAGTGGATGTCTTTCCAGTACTCGCGATTGAGCAGCCAGGCAAACACAAAGAACACCGCAATAAAGAGGAGGGAGTAGATACCCATACGCTGTCTGTCGACCAGCATGGGTTCGCCGGTGTAGGCGAGAAAGTTGACGAGATCGTAGACGGCACCATCAAATTCTTCGTCATCCATGACGCCGGCCTCCGCGATTTCCAGCGACCCACAGGGATCGGAATCCATGCCTTCGCCGCTCAACGGATCGATGCGGTCGCCGGTGGACGTTGCGGTACACTCGGGAAGCCCCTGCAGGCTCAGCAGGGCATGGGGCATGCCCACGTTCGGGAATACCCGATTATTGACGCCGTAGGGACGCGAGTCGTCACGGTAGAACGTACGCAGGTAGGTGTACAGCCACTCTGGCTGGCGCGCACGGGCGATCAGGGTGAGGTCCGGCGGCGCCGCCCCGAACCACACCTTGGCGCGGTCCCGGGGCATGGCATTGGTCATGAGATCACCGATCTTCTTCTCGGGATCGAACACCAGGTTTTCCATCACCAGGTCCTCGGGAATACCGAGATCGGTCGCCATGCGCGTGTAGCGTGCGTATTCCAGCGAATGGCAGCCCATGCAGTAGTTCATGTACAGCTTGGCGCCATTCTGCAGCGAGGGCTTGTCACGGGGATCCGCGTCGAACTCGTCGCAGGGAATGGTACCGCAGTCATACGCCGACTCGGCCCCCACCACTTTCAGCGGCAGGAACGCGAGCGCGAGAATCAGCACCAGTCCGCCAAGACTGCCCAACGGCCCGATACCGCCATCCATGGTGACGCGCTCGGGCACCGGCTTCGTCTTGTCCATGCTCGACCAGAACGGCATGGTCAGGAAGAAGGCAAAGTAGATGATGGTGCAGATCTGTGCCAGCACATTGCGCTCAGGCGTGGCCGGCTTGACACCGAGTACGCCCAGGATGATGAAGGACGCCACAAACACGACCAGCCACACCCGGGTGATCATGCCCCGGTACCGCCAGGAGCGCACGGGCGACCGATCCAGCCACGGCAGCAGGAAGGGAATGGCCACGGAGGCGGCGAAGGCAATAAAGCCCAGGAACTTGTCCGGCACGGCGCGGAGCACCGTGTAGAACGGCGTGAAGTACCAGACCGGCGCAATGTGATCCGGTGTCTTCAGCGCGTTCGCTTCCTCGAAGTTGGCGTACTCGAGGAAGTAGCCGCCCATCTCCGGCATGAAGAACATGATGCCGCAGAACACGAACAGGAACACGCCGATCGCCTGCAGGTCGTGAACCGTGTAGTACGGGTGAAAAGCCACACCATCGAGGGGAACGCCATCCGGCCCCTTGTTCTTCTTGATGTCGACACCGTCGGGGTTGTTCGAGCCAACCTCGTGCAGTGCCAGCAGGTGGAGAACCACCAGCGCCAGCAGCACGATAGGCAGTGCCACAACGTGCAGTGCGAAGAAGCGGTTCAGCGTGATGCCTGAAATCAGGTAGTCGCCGCGAATCCAGGTCACCAGATCCTCACCGACGACCGGTATGGCCCCGAACAACGAGATGATCACCTGCGCGCCCCAGTAGGACATCTGGCCCCAGGGCAGCACGTAACCCACAAAGGCCTCTGCCATGAGTACGACAAAGATGAGCATGCCGAAAATCCAGATCAGCTCCCGGGGCTTCTTGTAGGAGCCGTAGATCAGGGCGCGGAACATGTGCAGGTAGACCACGACAAAAAACAGCGAGGCACCGGTGGAATGCATGTAGCGCAGGATCCAGCCGTAATCGACATCACGCATGATGTATTCGACGGACGCAAAGGCGCGTTCGGCGCTGGGTGTGTAGTTCATGGTCAGCCAGATACCCGTCAACAGCTGATTGACCAGCACGAGCAGGGACAGGACGCCGAAGTAGTACCAGAGATTGAAATTCTTGGGCGCATAATACTGGCCCATATGCGTGTTCCACGCGCGCATGATGGGCAGACGATCGTCCACCCAGTCGCGCAAACCGATCAACATGTTGCCCATTACGCTGCCTCCGTATCGACGCCGACTACCAGGATGTTGTCACCCTCAAAGGAGTGTGGGGGCACCACCAGGTTGGTGGGGGCCGGGACGCCGGAGAACACACGTCCGGCAAGGTCAAATCTGGAACCGTGGCAGGGGCAGAAGAAGCCCCCCACCCATTTGTCGCCACCCAGATCGGCTGCACCGACTTCCGGGCGGAACGTCGGCGCGCAACCCAGGTGAGTACACAGGCCCTCGATCACCAGCAGATCGGGGCGCAGCGAGCGGCCCTTGCTGGTAACGTACTCGGGCTGCTGGGAAACCACCTCGGAATTGGGGTCGCGCAGGAACTCATCCACTGTGTCGAGGAGCTCGAGTTGATCCTCGGTCCGGCGTACGACATAGACCGGCTTGCCGCGCCACTCCACGACGATCATCGCGCCCGGCTCGATCTTGCTGATGTCCGCCTTCACGGGCGCGCCCGCCGCCTTCGCCTTCGCTGACGGGTTCCAGGAGCCCAGAAAAGGCACGGCAATCGCAACCGCCCCTGCCACCCCGACGGCACTGGTGGCGGCTACCAGAAACCGCCGCCTTCCGTCGTTAACACCTTCAGTTGTCATGATTTTCTCCCATAGTGTCCCGCTGGAGATGGACGTATCACACAAACGAATATCGGTCTTAAAAAGCGCTGAATACTAATGACTTTGCTGTATTGATACAAGGAAAGTGCCCGCGAATCAGTGACTTTGTCACCCGGCGCCCATGGAAACAGATACACAACCCGGACACGAAAACGCCCGCCTGATAACAGAGCGGGCGCATGATGTATCCACCGTCGCGGGGCAGTGCCCCAAGACGCGCTAGCGCTTGGAAAACTGCGGACGCTTGCGCGCCTTGCGCAGGCCGACTTTCTTTCGCTCCACCGCACGCGCATCCCGGGTGACGAAACCGGCGCCGCGCAGGGTACCGCGCAGGGACTCGTCGTAATCCATCAGCGCACGGGTGATGCCGTGGCGGATGGCGCCGGCCTGACCAAAGCTGCCGCCGCCCTCCACCGTCACGTTGATGTCGAACTTGTCTGTCAGGTCAACGACCTCAAGCGGCTGACGCACGATCATGCGTGCCACCTCACGACCGAAATACTGGTCGAGCGGACGCTTGTTGACGGTAATTGCGCCGCCGCCATTGCTGATGAAGACGCGCGCTGTCGAGGTCTTGCGACGTCCGGTACCGTAATACTGGGTTGCTGCCATTGGAGGGACCTTTATAGGTTGAGCGGTTGCGGCTGCTGGGCGGCGTGAGGATGCTCTCCGCCAGCATACACTTTCAGTTTGCTGAACATGGCGCGGCCCAGAGGGTTACGCGGCAGCATGCCCTTGACGGCGCGCTGAATGACACGCTCGGGCGCCTTGTCGATCAGCTTCTCGAAAGACATGGAGCGGATACCACCCGGGTAACCGGTGTGGTGGTAATACATCTTGTCAGTCGACTTGGCACCGGTAACGCGAATCTTCTCCGCGTTCACCACCACAATATAGTCGCCGGTGTCGACGTGAGGCGTGTATTCCGCCTTGTGCTTGCCGCGCAGCCGGTGCGCGATCTCGGACGCCAGCCGTCCCAGCGTCTTGCCATCGGCGTCGACCACGAACCAGTCGTGGCTGACAGACTCGGCTTTTGCGCTAAACGTTTTCATAACTGTGCTCGCCTTTGGGGGCAGTAATTAAAGAGCGCGAATACTACTGAAAGCGCCAGGCCTTGACAAGCCCCTTTTGGTCTCGGATCGGCTCGGCGGACTTTCGCGCTCTGTAGCTGGGGGCATTGGGCTCTTTGGCCCGACAGAGGTCGAACTCTGTAGCCCGGCCGGTGCCCCGGAGCCGGGCGTTCGGGGCACGCCGTGAACTCATCCGTGAGGGCTCGGCGACGGCATCCATGCCGTCGACGGCCCCGAACGCCCGGCTCCGGGGCACCGGCCTGCATCGAGCGGGGCCCGGATCCGGAGGACAGGACGTCGGGGGCGCAGTGTAGAGGCAATCAGGCAGGCGCGGGGCGGTCGAGACCGTCGGCGGCCAGGACGGCCGCCGCCGAGCCGCCATGGATGGCGAACTGGCGTGTCTCGACCGCCCCGCGCCTGCCTGATTGCCGGCCTACGGAGCTCCTAGGCCAAAGCACAGGGGCCAGACCACGATCAGGGCAGGTGCTCCAGCGCGAGGTAGTCATGGGTCTGCATCTCGCGCAGGCGCGAGCGGGTGCGCTCGAACTCGAAACCGAGGGTACCGCCGGCGTACAGGTCCTCGATCGGGCACTCGGCCTCGATCACCAGCTTGACGTGCCGGTCATAGAATTCATCCACCAGGTTGATAAAGCGCCGCGCGGCGTCGTCGCAACCACCGCCCATCCTGCGCACACCGGACAGCAGCACCGCGTGGAACAGCCGCGCCAGCTCGATGTAATCGTTCTGAGAGCGCGGTCCCTCGCACAGCTCGTCGAAGGCGAACCAGGCGACATCGTCGGCGAGACGCAGGCTCTGCAGCTGGCGATCGTTGATCTCGACGGCAACGTTGGCCCGTCCCGCTTCAGGCGCGAGGTCATCGAAGCTGCGCCGCAGCCCCGCCTGCGCCTCCTCGCCACAGGGGTAATAGTAAAGCTGCGCCTGTTCCAGCGTGCGCAGCCGGTAATCGACCCCGCCATCCAAATTGACAATTTGCGTGTACGTTTCTATCTGCCGTATGGCGGGAAGGAAGCGATCGCGCTGCAGCCCATTCTCATACAGCCGATGCGGCGGAATATTGGAGGTCGCCACCAGCGTGATCCCGCGCTTGAACAGCGCCTGCATCAGATTCCCGAGTATCATGGCATCGGCGATATCACTGACGAAAAACTCGTCAAAGCACAGCACGCGCGCCCTCGCGGCCATGTCGTCTGCCACCCGGTCCAGCGGGTTCTTCTCGCCCGCCAGCGCCCGAAGGTCCCGGTGCACCCGCTGCATGAAGCGGTGGAAGTGAACGCGCTCCCGATCGACAAACGGGAGGCAGTCGAAAAACGTATCCATGAGATAGGTCTTGCCGCGTCCCACGCCGCCCCAGAGATACAGGCCGGTCACCGGCGTCGGCGTCACGCCTCGCAGGCGTCGCCACCGGGCCACCACACCCTGCCCCGCGGGACGCGGCCCCGATGCCACCAGCCGCGCATGAAGGTCATCCAGCAGTTCCACCACCCGCGCCTGCCCGGCGTCCGCCACAAAATCCGCCCGGGCCAGATCCTCGCGATAGCGCTGCAATGGGGTTCGGCTCATGTTTTCCACCTGGGGCTGTCTGCGACCGCGCGAACTCTAGCCGCGCCATTGGGAATTGGCAATGCGCCGCCTGTCATGCCCGAGCCGGTATCTGTATACTACGCGCCTATTCACCAGCGCACGGAGACACGCGATCATGTACAGCCTCGATATTGTCATAGGCACCGCCATTTGCGTCCTGATCATAGCGGGCGCCATAGGATTCCTCATGGGGCGCCGGACAACGGCCGGCAGCCAGCAGGCCCGCGAGTTGGAGAAGCGTCTGGATCAGGTAACCCGGGACAAGCAGCTGTTTGAGGACCGCGTTACCGATCATTTTGCCGAGACAGCCACGCGACTGAATGCGCTCACGGAGAATTACCGCGCCGTTCACGAGCACCTTGCCGAGGGCGCGAACACGCTGTGCTCCGGCAACCTCGCGGTAACGGTAGGACGACTCGGCGGCGACAGCGATCTCGATGCGAGCCTGCTCAACGCGGAGCCACCGCGGGATTACGCACCGAAGTCCTCACCAACGGAAAAAGGCATGCTGAACGAAGGTTTCGGTCTGGATAAGGATGACGTCGCACCGGCAGAGAAAACCAGTCGCGTGCGTCACGAAGAGCCCGTCAGAGCGCATGTAGGGGCGACTCAGCAAGCCGCAGCAGTCAACGACGACGCCCGACCCGACGACGAGCCGACAGAAGAGCCGACAGAAGAGCCGGAAAAGGAAGAGTCGCCCGCTGCGAGCGCGACATCGGGGGCGGAAGCGACGCAGACCGCCGGGGATGTGTCATCCGACGAGGCCGCGGAGAAGAACGCCGGGGACGCGCCGCGCAACTAGTGCAGGATACGCTGAACGTCCGGACCTGACCCGAGCAGCGTCAGCATGGGACACCTGTTGCGACTTGCGCTGTGGCCGACCATTGCCGGTATTCTTGCCGGCATTCTGATACTGGATCGCTGGATACTGTCGGACAACACGCCGGAGCCAGCGCCGCCGGCGGTTACCAGCTATGCCCGCGCGGTGCAGTCGGCCACACCCTCGGTCGTGAATATCTACACCCGGAAAGTGGTTCCGACACGCGCCGCAGCCCTTCTTAACGATCCCTTCTGGCGCCAGTTCGTCCCCAGAAACCAGCCGCGACAGCGGGTGGAACAGTCTCTTGGCTCGGGCGTCATTCTGTCTACCGAGGGACACATCGTCACCAATAACCACGTGATTGACGGTGCCGACGCCATACAGGTGCTGCTCAGTGATGGCCGTAACGCCGCGGCGCAGATCATCGGCACGGATCCTGCCACCGACCTCGCGCTGCTGCAGATCGACCTGCCGGACCTGACGCCAATCGAGATGGGCTCCTCCAGCGACGCCCGGGTCGGCGATATTGTGCTGGCCATCGGCAACCCCCTGGGATTCGGCCAGTCAGTCACCCAGGGGATTATCTCCGGCCTGGAGCGCTATGGCCTGCAGACCGGGCTGTACGAGAGCTACATCCAGACCGACGCGATCATTCACCAGGGCAACTCCGGCGGTGCGCTGATCGACACCAGCGGTCGCCTGCTGGGTATCAATGCCCTGATCTATACCTCAGACAATCAGGCAAGCAGCGGACGCATGGGGATCGGTATCGGACTGGCGATACCCGTCGACCTCGCCCGCTTTGTCATGGCCGATCTGATTGAGTACGGTCAGGTCATCCGCGGCTGGCTGGGGGTGCAGGTAGAGCCGCGACTGCTGCGGGGAGGCGACGCTCCCGACGGCCAGTCACTGGTGGTTACCGGGGTTGCGGAGGGAGGACCGGCGGACAAGGCCGGCCTGCGAACCGGCGACGTCATCACGCACTTCAACAACGAGGCCGTGGAGGACGTGCGCCGGACGATGTATGACATCGCGATGCTGAGACCCGGCGACAGACTGCAGATTACCGCCATCCGCGACGGGCAGACCCTGGATCTGCGCGCAGTGGTAGGTGCACAGACCCAGTCCCCCGGTCCCGCGCCGCAGTAGTGGCGGCCTAGTCGCCGGCCCTGCTCCTCTTTGCAAGACGCATTTCCGCACTGCGAGCGTGCGCCGTCAGGGACTCGCCCCGGGCAAGTATCGACGCCACCGCGCCAAGCTCACGCACGCCCTCGGCGCTGCACATGATCAGTGAGCTGCGCTTCTGAAAGTCATACACGCCCAGCGGCGAGAAGAATCGCGCGGTACCGGAGGTCGGCAGCACGTGATTCGGACCGGCGCAGTAATCTCCCAGCGCCTCGGCACTGTAGCGCCCCATGAAGATTGCCCCTGCCGCCTGTATGCCCTCAACCAGCGTCAGCGGATCCTCCACCGAGAGCTCCAGGTGCTCCGGCGCCAGCGCGTTGCTCAGCTGCACCGCCTCATCCAGATCGCGCGTTCTGATCAGGGCTCCCCGCGCCGCCAGCGACTTGCCGATAATGTCGCGACGCTCCATCTCCGGCAGCAGCCGGTGAATGGCGGCCTCGACACGATCCAGGTAGTCCGCATCCGGACACAGCAGCAGGGACTGCGCATTTTCGTCGTGCTCGGCCTGGGAGAACAGATCCATGGCAATCCAGTCGGGATCGGTGCCGCCGTCGCAGATGATAAGAATCTCCGAGGGTCCGGCAACCATGTCGATGCCGACGCGCCCGAACACCTGCCGCTTGGCTTCGGCAACATAGGCGTTGCCGGGGCCGACGATCTTGTCCACCGCCACAATGGTTTCGGTGCCATAGGCGAGCGCGGCCACCGCCTGGGCACCACCAATCGTCAGAACACGGCTGACGCCGGCGAGACAGGCAGCGGCAAGCACCAGCTCGTTCAGCTGACCCTCGGGCGTCGGCACCACCATGGTGATATCGGCTACCCCGGCCACGCTGGCCGGCAGCGCGTTCATCAGTACCGACGACGGATAGCTGGCCTTGCCGCCGGGAACATAGACACCCACGCGCCCCAGCGGCGTGACCCGCTGGCCGAGCAGGTTGCCCTGCGCATCGTGGTACTGCCAGCCCTCCTGACGCTGCCGCTCGTGATAGTCGCGGATGCGCTGCGCCGCGGTTTCAAGCGCCCCGCGCTGCTCCGCCGGCAGCCCGTCGAGGGCCTCCTGCAGGCGCGTCAGCGGCACCTCGATATCACTCCGCTGATGCACCGGCGCGCGATCGAGCTCCCGGGTGTAGTCGAGCAGTGCGGCATCGCCGCGCTCCCGCACATCGGCAATAATCGCGGCGACACGTGCCGCCACGGCCGAGGCAGACGATTCTCCCGCAGGCGCCAGTGCCGCCAGCTGCGTCGCGAAAGCAGGGTCCTGACTGTCGAGACGACGGATCATGCCGCTGCCTCCCTGCGCTCGACCGCAGCGGCCACCTCATCGATGATCGCCGCGATCGGCCCATGTGAGGCACGCAGGGATGCCTTGTTGACAATCAGTCGGGAGCTGACCGCGGCAACCTCCTCAAGCGGCTGCATACCGTTGGCACGCAGCGTGTTGCCGGTGTCCACAATATCCACAATGATGTCGGAAAGCCCCATCATCGGCGCAAGCTCCATGGCGCCGTAAAGCTTGATCAGATCGGCCTGGACGCCGCGACGGGCAAAGAAATCGCGTGCGATATTCACGAACTTGGTGGCCACGCGGATCCGTGCCGCCCCCGCCTGCCACCCCAGCGGGGCCGCCGTCATGAGACGGCAGCGTGCAATCCCGAGATCGAGGGGCTCATAGACACCCTCCGCGCCCTGCTCCAGCAGAATGTCCTTGCCAACCACACCGAGGTCGGCGGCCCCGTGGCGCACATAGGTCGGCACGTCGGTCCCGCGCAACACCACCAGCTGCAGGCCATCCCGGGTGGTATCGAAAACCAGTTTGCGGCTGCTCTCGATGTCCTCGCAGGGCTCGATGCCGGCGCGCGCCAGCAGCGGCAGTGTTTCCTTGAGAATACGGCCCTTGGTCAGGGCCAGGGTCAGGGGCTTGCTCACGAATGACTCCGGAAAACGGAACAGAGGGAATGTCGGATGCGAGGGACGGCTATGCCTGATCAGGCGTGAGCGTGCGGATATTCACCGCATGGATTTCACCGGCAGCGATGCGCTCGTTCAGTGCCGCATACACCATCTGCTGACGCTGCACCGGACGTTTGCCGGCGAAGACATCGCCGATCACGGTGATGTCATAGTTGCTGCCGGCACCTTCCACACTGACGTCGCAGCCGTCGAGCTGCGCCTTGATCAGGGCTTCCACTGTTTTTGCGTCCATTGCCTGTTGCCTCCCTGCGAAATGGCTGTACTGAACTGAATCAACTAGCGGCCGGGCGATCAGGCCGTGGTTTCTCCCTCGATCTCTTCCACCGGCTCGATTTCCCAGTCATCGATCACCTTGTCGAGGTCGCCGTCGAACTTTCTCGCCGCGGCCTCGAACTGGCTGCGGTAGATCTGACCCAGATTGACGTTCTCGACAATGAGGTTACGCATCAGCCACTGGCCGTCACGGTCCTTCGCCATCTGGTAAACCACCACGTAGGGCTCGCTGCCGTCGCTGTAGATCAGCTGCCTGAGCGTCGCGCGGCTGGCGTCGGGATCATCACTGCCCGAGCTGCGCTCGCGATCAAGCTCCACCCGGGAGCCGCCGAAGGCCAGCAGGCCCCGGCTGTAGGTGCGCACCAGACCGTCACGCATGGCCTCGGTGAAGCGGTCCAGCTGCTTGCGCAGCTTTTCACGGCCTGCCTCGTCCAGGGTCCGGTAGCGCTCGCTGCTGGCATAGTCGCCCATCACGCCGCGGGCAAAGCCGCGAAAGTCCACCGCGCCGTCGAGCACCTCATTGACGCGACGGTAATAGCGGTCGGGGTCCTCCTTGACATAGTCGGAGGCCTCCTCGATCACCGAGAGCACCTCATCGGTGGTCTTCTTCAGCGCCTCCTCGGCTGTCGGTGCCTGTGCCGACGCCAGAGACGTTGCCAGCAACCCGAGGACCATGGCCAGCACTGTCAGCCCGCGCCTGTGAATACGATTACGCATACTGTTTCCCTGTATTTCCTGCTTGAGACACTGAGTGCTAGCGCGCTCGCCCTGCCGCAGCCCTGCCAGAGGGCTGTCGAAATATCGCCGTCACTGTAGAATGTGAAAAAGACGACGCTGGCGACGCAATGCACGTGACGACAGTTTACTACGTTTGCCGGCACAAGTCGTATGACATCGCCCGTTACGACACCATAAGGGCGCCCGGGTTCCGGGCGCAATGACGCGACACATCCACAGGAAACGCCTCAACCATGCTGCTTGCCGCCGCCGCCGTGATCATCGGTCTGTTCATCCTCGTCTGGAGTGCCGACCTGTTTGTCGCCGGTGCGGCGTCGATTGCACGCAACCTCGGCATGTCTCCGGTGCTGATCGGTCTTACCATTGTGTCACTGGGCACGTCCGCACCGGAAATCCTGGTGTCAGTCAATGCCACCCTCTCCGGCGCCGGCGAGCTGGCGGTGGGCAATGCACTGGGCTCGAACATCGCCAATATCGGCCTGGTGCTGGGCGTCACCGTACTCGTGGTGCCGATGCTGATACGACCGGGCTGTGTGCGCATCGAGCTGCCCACACTGCTGCTGGTCACGGCGGGCACAGGGCTTCTGCTGCTGGACCGGCAGCTGTCGCGCATCGACGGGATGCTGATGATAGGCGGGCTGTGCCTGATCCTGCTGCAGATGATCCGCGCCCAGTCCACGGACGCTGGCATCCTGTCTGAAGCCGAAGAAGAGACGCTGCCGGACATGAGCAACCTCCGCGCCTGGCTGGCGTTCAGCGCTGGCCTGGCACTGCTGATCGGCAGTTCACGCCTGCTGGTCTGGGGCGCAACGGACATTGCCGCGCGGGTGGGCGTGTCCGAACTGGTCATCGGCCTCACCGTGGTTGCGGTCGGTACGAGCCTGCCTGAACTCGCCGCCACCATGGCCAGCGCCCTCAAGCGCCATACTGACATTGCCATCGGCAATATCATCGGCTCCAACCTGTTCAACCTGCTCGCGGTCATGCCGATACCCGGACTGCTTGATCCCCTGGTCATCTCGGAAAACGTGATTTATCGCGACTACCCCGTAATGACGGGGGCCACCGTGCTGCTGGCCCTTGCCATTTATACCGGCTCGCGCCGCCGCGACGCCGTCGATGGCGGCTCTTACGTCGGTCGCAGCGTGGGCATGTTGTTAACCGGTCTCTACGGCGTGTACTATTACTGGCTTTTCCAGACCGTTTAGGCGCACACCGTACATGTCGGGGCCGCACGTTTCCTTTACCGAATCCGCCCGCCGCACCGTTCGCATGGAAGCCGAGGCCGTCATGGCCCTGGAGCCGCGCATTGGTGAGGCGTTCTCGCGTGCCTGCGAGATTTTCCTGCACACGCAGGGCAGAGTCATCGTCACGGGCATGGGCAAATCGGGGCACGTTGCGACCAAGATCGCCGCCACGCTGGCCAGCACGGGCACACCCTCGTTTTTCGTGCACCCCGGGGAGGCGAGCCACGGCGACATGGGCATGATCACCGCGCAGGACAGCGTGCTCGCATTGTCGAACAGCGGCACCACGGCGGAGCTGGTCATGCTCATCCCGCTACTGAAGCGGCTCGGCGTACCCCTCGTCAGCATGACCGGCAACCCCGAATCGACGCTGGCCCGCGCGGCGGATGCACACATCGACTCCGGCGTTGCCACCGAGGCCTGTCCGCTCGATCTGGCGCCGACCTCCAGCACGACCACGTCACTGGTGCTCGGCGACGCACTGGCCATTGCCCTGCTGGAAGCGCGCGGTTTCACCGCGGAGGATTTCGCCTTTTCCCACCCCGGCGGCGCACTCGGCAGAAAGCTTCTGCTCAAGGTCGAGGACGTCATGCGCAGCGGCAGTGCTGTACCCAGGGTCAGCATTGACACCCCGCTAGCCAGCGCACTGCTGGAAATCAGCAACAAGGGGCTCGGCATGACCACGGTGCTTGACGGCGACAGGCTTGCTGGCGTATTCACCGACGGCGACCTGCGCCGCGCCCTCGATGCGCGCATCGACATCAACGCCACGGCCATCGGCAACATCATGACCCGGCATGCACTCACCGTGGACACCGGGACGCTCGCCGCAGAAGCCATGCGTATCATGGACGACAACCGCGTCAGTGCACTCGTGGTCCTCGACGACAGCGGCGAGATTGCCGGCGTCGTGCACCTGCTGGGGCTGCTGCATGCCGGAATCGCCTGAGCAGACTGCAGGCATCATCAGCCCGGCCAGTGCCGCCCGCTTGCGCCTGCTGGTGCTGGATGTCGACGGCGTCCTGACCGACGGGCGCCTTCTCTACGGCAATAACGGCGAAGAGCTCAAGGCGTTCAACATCCGGGACGGCCTTGGCATCAAGCTGCTGATGGGGGCCGGTATCGACGTTGCCATCATCACCGGGCGCCGGTCCGACATCGTGCAGCGCCGCGCGCGGGAGCTCGGTATTCAGCGTGTGGTGCAGGGTCGCGAGGACAAGCGCGAGGCGCTCGAGGAACTCTGCGCACAACTCGATCTGCCGCTGGCGGCCTGCGCCTACATGGGCGACGACCTCCCGGACGTTGCGGCCATTCGCGCCGCCGGCTGCGGATTGACCGTTGCCGACGCCTGCGCAGCCGCAGCGCGCGCCGCCGACTGGCAGAGCCGCCGACGCGGCGGCGAGGGCGCTGTCCGCGAGGCCTGCGAGGCGCTTCTGATGGCCCGCGGTGCGTGGACCGCGATCGAGGACGGTTTTCTATGACCCGGCTCTGCCGCCTTCTGATCGTGCTGACGCTGGTGCCGCATGCGGCCTGGAGCCTCGAGGGCGACCGCGACCAGCCGATCGAAGTCATTGCGGACCGGGCCCTGCGCGATGATATCCGCGGCTATACCGTCTACAACGGTGATGTCCGACTGACCCAGGGCTCGTTGATCATCGAAGCCGACAGGGTCACCATCTTTCACCAGACCCGGTCGGCGGATCGCGTTGTCGCCGAGGGGCAGCCCGCCAGAATGCAGCAGATACAGAACCCGGGAGAAGCGCCGATGAAAGCCCAGGCCCTGCGCATCATCTACATGGTGGAGGCGGAGCGCGTGCAGCTGCGCAGCGAAGCGCGGGTTGAGCAGGACGGCGCCGTGGTCAGCGGCGACACGATAGACTACCTGATTCCCGAGCAGGTTGTCCGTGCCGATACCGAGGGCGACAGCGGCAGTCGCGTGCAGGTGGTGATACCCGCCGAACGCATCAACCGGGACGATACGGAAACCGAGACCGAGACAGAGACAGAAAGCGGCACCGGGGCCATGACCCGGATCGAGGACAGGAAAGTCAGAGAGGATGCCAGTGGCAATACTGAAAGCGAGTAATCTCGCCAAGGCATTCCGCGGCCGGCCAGTGGTGCGGGATGTGTCGCTCGAGGTCCACAGCGCCCAGGTCGTGGGACTGCTCGGTCCGAACGGCGCCGGCAAGACCACCTGCTTCTACATGATCGTTGGCATCATCCGCGCCGATCAGGGCCATATCACCATTGATGGTGAGGACATCATTCACCTGCCGATGCACGAGCGCGCCCGCCGCGGTATCGGCTACCTGCCCCAGGAAGCCTCGGTGTTCCGCCGGCTCAGCGTGCGCGATAACCTCATGGCCATTCTGGAGACCCGGCGGGATCTCTCGCGCAGCGAGCGACAGCAGCGCTGCGACGAACTGCTCGCCGAATTCCACGTCTCCCATCTTCGCGACAGCCCCGGCCAGGCGCTGTCGGGGGGCGAGCGCCGCCGTGTGGAAATTGCCCGGGCGCTGGCCACGGAACCGGCGTTCATTCTCCTCGACGAACCCTTCGCCGGCGTGGATCCGATCTCTGTCTCCGACATCAAGCAGATTATCCTGCAGCTGCAGGCGCGGGGCATCGGCGTTCTCATTACCGATCACAACGTGCGCGAGACACTGGACATCTGCGAGATTGCCTACATCGTCGGCGAGGGTGAAATCATTGCCTCGGGCAGCCCCCAGGATGTGCTCGACAACCCGCATGTGCGCAAGGTCTACCTCGGCGAGACCTTCCGCCTCTGACTGCGGGGCCGGCGGGTCCTGAATCGGCAAAGCAATTTCCGCGCCAAGCGTTGCCAGCGCATCACTGGCGGGTCTACACTGGGCGCTCCGATCCAGAGACCGTGTCCGGACGCCCATGAAGCAAGCCTTGCAGTTAAAGCTCGGCCAGCAGCTGACCATGACGCCGCAGCTGCAGCAGGCCATAAAGCTGCTCCAGCTCAGCACGCTGGATCTGCAAATGGAAATCCAGCAGGTGCTGCAGAGCAATCCTCTCCTGGAGGTCGATGAGGGCGACGATGCCCCCGGGCCGGAGGGCGAGCAGGATGACCGGGAAACCGTTGCGGAGGCCAGCGACGGGCCGATGGAGCATCTCGAGCGCAGCGCCGGCGACGATAGCGGCAGCCCGCAGGATTACGAACCCTCCATGCCGGAGGATCTGCCGGTGGACACCCAGTGGGAGGACCTGCTGCCCTCGTCCGCACCGCCCACCGGCAGCGCCAACGAAGCGAACGAACTCGATTACGACAGCCGCACCGGCAGCGTCCCCGACCTGCACGAACACCTGCTCTGGCAGCTCAACCTGACGCGCCTGTCAGACCTCGACCGCGCCATCGACGTCGACGAGGTCACCGCGGTTCTGCACGCCCTGCAGCAGTTCGAGCCGACCGGTGTTTTCGCCGCCGACCTGCAGGAGTGCCTGCTGCTGCAGCTCCGTCAGCTGCCTGACGACACGCCCTACATCGAGCAGGCTCGCGTGCTGATCACCCGGCATATCGCCCAGCTCGGCAACGGCGACTACGCCCAGATCATGCGGCGCATGAAGCTGGACGAGGAAGCACTGCGGAGAGTGCTGGCCGTCGTACAGACACTGGACCCCTTTCCCGGCAAGCGCATCGGCGAGGATGACACCGAATACGTCATCCCCGATGTTTTCGTGCGCAAGCGCGAGGGTCGCTGGGTGGTGGAGCTCAATCCGGACATCGCGCCGCGACTGCGCATCAACGATGCCTACGCCGGCATGATACGGCGCGCCGACAACAGCGCGGACAATACCTATCTGCGGGACAACCTGCAGGAGGCGCGCTGGTTTCTGAAGAGCCTGCAGAGCCGCAACGAAACCCTGATGAAAGTGGCTTCGGAAATCGTCGCGCACCAGCGCAACTTCCTCGACTACGGTGAGGAGGCCATGAAGCCGCTGGTGCTGCATGACATTGCGGACGCCGTCGACATGCACGAGTCCACCATCTCCCGGGTCACCACGCGAAAGTTCATGCACACGCCGCGCGGCATTTTCGAGTTGAAGTATTTTTTCTCCAGTCACGTTGCCACCGCGGAAGGCGGTGCCTGCTCGTCCACGGCAATCCGCGCCCTGCTGAAAAAGCTGATCGCGGGCGAGAACGCGCGCAAACCGCTGAGCGACAGTCGCCTGGCGCAGCTTCTGTCGGAGCAGGGAATACAGGTCGCGCGCCGGACCATTGCCAAATACCGCGACAGTCTGGGCATTCCACCGTCGAATGAACGCAAGCGACTGATCTGAATCCAAACCTGAGGGCGTCACACGACCCACAGCCAACCCCAGTACAGCTGTACATAAGGAGCACCCTATGCAACTCAATATCAGCGGCCACCACGTAGACCTGACCGAGCCACTCAAGGAGTACGTGGAAAGCAAACTCGAGCGACTGCAGCGACACAGCAGCGAGATCACCACAACGGAAGTCACCCTGGTGGTGGAGAAGCTGGTACAGAAGGCCGAGGCCAAGATGCACGTGGCCGGCGGCGACCTTTTCGCCGCTGCGGAATCCGAGGATATGTACGCGGCGATCGACGCCATGGCAGACAAGCTTGATCGCCAGCTGATCAAGCACAAGGAAAAGCACCGGCCTCACTAGGAAGCGCAAATCATGACCGATCTCAAAGCGATTCTGACCCCGGCACGCAGCCGCAGCCAGGTGCCGGGGAACAGCAAGAAGCGCATTTTCGAGGAGGTGGCAGATCTGCTGGTGGCCGACCAGCCCGGGCTGGATGCCGCCGACATCATCACCAGCCTGCTTGCCCGGGAAAAGCTCGGCAGCACCGGGCTGGGTCGCGGCATCGCCATTCCGCACTGCCGTCTCGAGGGCTGTGAGCAGCCCCTCGGCGTGCTCATGAGCCTGGCGACTCCCACCGACTTCGACGCACCGGACGATGAGCCGGTGGATCTGCTGTGCGTGCTGGTCGTGCCCGGCGAGGCGCACCAGGAGCACCTGGAGATTCTGGCTACCCTGGCGGGCCTGTTCCGCCAGGAGGCGCTGTGCGACGCCCTGCGCGCCTGTGACAGCGGCGACGAGCTGTTCAACGTGATTGCCGACTGGGAAAGCTGACCGACCATGGAGTTGATTATCATCAGCGGCCGGTCCGGCTCCGGCAAGAGTACCGCCCTGCATCAGCTGGAGGACGAGGGCTATTACGCCATCGATAACCTGCCGGCATCCCTGCTGCCGGCACTCGTCGCCGAGACGCCCTCGCTATCGCGTCGCGACAGCGCCGGTATCGCCGTGTGCATTGATGCCCGCAACGCGGCCACGGAACTCGGCAACCTGGAACAGATTCTCGGTTCACTCCCGGCCTCGGTACGCCTGCGCGTGCTCTATCTGGACGCCGACGAGAACACCCTGATACAGCGCTTCAGCGAAACCCGTCGGCGCCATCCCCTGTCCAGCGACAGCATCCCCCTGGCCGAGGCCATACGCCTCGAGCGGGAGATCCTCGAGCCGCTTGCGGCCAGTGCAACGCTGACGCTGGACACCAGCCAGATGAGCATTCATGAACTGCGGGACGCCATTCGGCAGCGCCTCGTGGGTGCCGTCGGTGAACTGTCCACGCTGATACAGTCTTTCGGCTTCAAGCGCGGCGTCCCCGCCGACGCCGATCTGGTGTTCGACCTGCGCATGCTGCCCAACCCGCACTGGAGCAAGGAACTGCGGCTGCTTACGGGGCGCGACCCGGCGGTGTGCGAATTCCTTGAGTCCCACGCGGTAACCCATCAGCTGTTCGGCGACATCAGCGGCTTTCTCGATCGCTGGCTGCCGCACTACGCCAGCAGCAACCGCAGCTATATCACGATTGCCCTGGGCTGCACCGGCGGCCAGCATCGCTCCGTCTACATGGCGGAGCGGCTGCACCGGCACTGCGCATCCGGAGACGGCCCGGTCCATCTGCGCCACCGCGAGCTGCAGTAGCCGTCGTCTGACATGATCCGCTGCGACATCATCATCATCAACAAGCTGGGCCTGCATGCCCGGGCAGCGGCCAAGTTTGTCAGCTGTGCCTCCGCGTTCAGAAGCCGCATCCGCGCCGGGCGCGACGGTCAGATGGTGGATGGGAAAAGCATCATGTCCATCATGATGCTCGCCGCGGCCAGAGGCACCCGGCTGGAGCTCGAGATAGATGGCGACGACGAGGAAGCCGCGCTCGCGGCGCTCATTGCACTGATTGAAAACCGCTTCGACGAGGCCGAATAAGTTGCGACGTTGTTGTCGCGCCCCCTTTACCGGATAATTGCCAGCTAACCCATTCTCAGGCCAGCGCGCCCAGCCTATGTCCAGCAGCGATACACAGCAGCACAGAGCCAGGGCCCAGGACCGGCTTTCCGAGGCGCTCGCACAGGGCTCCCTGGCCGATGTGCGCCGCATTCTGCTGAAAATGGAGCCGGCGGACGTCGCGCACCTGCTGGCATCGACACCGCCGCGCCACCGCCAGGTGCTGTGGCAGATGATCGAGGGGGAACTCGAGAGCGAGGTCCTCAACGAGCTCAACCCCGAGCTGCGGCTCGAGTTTCTCAGCGGCATGGAGCCCAGCGATCTCGCCCAGCTCGCCGCCACCCTCGACGACGATGACGTCGCCGACATACTGCAGCAGCTGCCGGACCGGGTGACCTTCGAGGTCCTCGACGCCATGGACCAGCAGGACCGCTCGCGTCTCGAGCAGGTCATGTTCTACGCCGACGACACCGCCGGCGGCCTGATGAACACGGATACCATCACCATCCGTGCCGACCTGACGCTGGACGTGGTGCTGCGCTACCTGCGCCGCCATGAAGAAATTCCCGAAATGACCGACAATCTGATTGTGGTCAGTCGCGACGACCGCTACGTGGGGCTGCTGCCCCTGCGCACCCTGCTGGTGTCCGATCCCTCGCACTCGGTCCGCGAGATGATGGAGACGCGCCAGGCACCAATACCGGTGGAAATGCCCGATGACGAGGTCGCCCGCCAGTTCGAGCGCAACGACTGGGTGAGCGCGCCGGTCGTGGATGAGAACGGGCGTCTGGTCGGACGCATCACGATTGACGACGTGGTCGACGTCATCCGCGAGGATGCCGACCACTCGCTGATGTCGATGGCCGGCATGAGCGAGGAGGAAGATACCTTTGCGCCCATCCTGAAGACCGCGCGCCGCCGCACCGTCTGGCTGGCGATCAACCTGGTGACGGCGATTACCGCGGCCTCCGTGATCAACGCCTTCCAGGGCACGATCGAGAAGGTGGTCGCGCTCGCCGTGCTCATGCCCATCGTTGCCTCCATGGGCGGCATTGCCGGCACGCAGACGCTGACCGTGCTGGTGCGCGCCATTGCCCTCGGCCACATTCACCAGAAAAACCAGCTCTGGCTGGTACAGCGCGAGGCCATGGTCGGCCTGATCAACGGGGTCATCTGGGCCGCCGTGGTCGCCGTCGCGGCGTCACTGGTGTTTGATGACTGGATGCTCGGCGGGGTGCTCGCTGCCGCCATGGTCATCAACCTGATTACTGCCGGCGTCTCGGGAGCACTGCTGCCACTGGCGCTGGAGCGGCTGCGTATCGACCCCGCCCTGGCCGGCGGCGTGATCCTGACCACGGTCACCGATGTCGTCGGCTTCCTTGCATTCCTTGGCCTGGCGACGGCGGTTTATGGCACATAGGCACGATGAACAGGGTGCACTGGACGACGGCGGCGATGGCCGACCCAGCAAAAGTGCGCTGAAGCGGGAAATGACCGCGCGGCAGGCGCTGGGCGAGCGACTGTGCACGCTGACGTCCCGCGAGCTGGAACAGATTCCCCTGCAGCCCGACAGTGCGCTGCATGTGGCTGTCCTGCAGTCCCGGAGCATCAGCTCCAACAGCGCGCGACGCCGCCACATGCAGTACATCGGCAAACTCATGCGCGACGTCGACCCCGAGCCCCTGACGGCAGCGCTGGAACAGCTGCATGCGGCGCACGCTGCGGAAAGTGCGGCGCTGCATACCCTGGAGGCGCTGCGGGATGATCTGGTTCAACGCGGCGACACGGCCATCAATGAGGTGGTGGCGCGCTGGCCACAGGCGGACCGTCAGCTGCTGCGTCAGCTGCTGCGCCAGCATGGCCGGGAACAGGCCACGGGCAAGCCACCGGCAGCGGCCAGACGACTGTTCCGCTACCTGCGGGAGTTGTCCGGATCGTCCGGTGTGGAATCCGCTGACTGAGGATCCTGGGACGGCCCGGTCACGGGCGACTTTTCCGCCAGCGGGTCAGCCTCGACCGGTTCCGGCAGCGCCTCGGACCGGTTGTCGAAAATACGCTTGAGACGCACCTGGGGTGAGTCTACCGGCCCGGACACGCTGTAGACGCCGCTGGACATTCGCTCTACCTGTTTCTCGAAGACCTTGCTCACGACGAATACCCCGGCGGCAACCGGCAGGCCGGCAGCAAGGGCGGCTACCCAGGGCAGGTTGTTGGCCACCGGCAGCGTGACCACCAGCTCCCCGTCAACGGCCTCCAGATTGGTGGTGCCACTGAAGCGAAAGGCACTGGCCGACCCATCGAGGGTGAGTGAGGGAATGCGCAGCTGGCCGCGGTTGAACACCAGGTCACCGCTGGCGCGCTCGAAAGGAATACCCGATTCAAACATGGACGACAGGCTGAGTCCCTGCAGCAGCTCTGCCAGGTTGAGCAGCGTCACGACCTTCAGCGCGCCGGAGGCGCCGCCGGGTGACTGCAGCAGGCGCCCGGCGCGGGCCTGCACCTGCAGCGTGCCCTGCAGATTGTCAAATGCCGGTGCGGCAGGGACCCCGGTCCAGCGCAGGCTGCCAACCGCGGCACCGCTGCGGGATTCCAGGGCCGGCGCGAACCCCAGGCCCTCAAACACCGCGCCGAGATTGTCGAAAGTGAGATCGATATCCAGCGCCGTTGCGAAGCCACCATCACCGGCGGCGGACCAGCGCATCTCCGTGCCACCCGCACTGCCGCCTTCGCTGCGCAGCCCGAGAATGTCACCGCGAATATCGCGGGCATAGAGGGCGCTGCCATCGCTCTCGAAGCGAAAGGCCAGATGGCCACCGAGACTGCCTTCGCGGCGCAGATCCAGTATCTGCACCTCGGTGGCGGGACTGGCACTGAGAAAGCGGTAGATACCGCTGCCGGGCTCGTCCCTGGCGAACTGAGAGTCGGACTCAGAGCCGGACTCAGTGGCAGCGCCGGGCGCATCCCCGGCACTGTCGGCGCCCGCGGCAAGCGCATCGCGCATCCCGTCGAGATCGAGCCAGTCGACCAGAACCTGTGGCGAGGCGGTCGGCGAATACACCGCCTGCAGCCATTCCGACTCCAGCGCCAGATTGCCGCCCACCACCTGGCGCCCTTCCAGCTGCAGAGCCGCGGACAGCGTGTCATCCAGCGACACGTCGATGCCGGCGCTCCCGGCGCCAAGGCGCAGCTGCAGGGCCAGTTCCCGGGTGTCCGCCGGGGCTTTGCCCCAGGGCGCGGGGAGTGCGAGGGCGACACCCTCAAGACCGCTGTTCAGCGACAGGCGCGGCGGGCGACCTCGCACGATGCGCAGTTCGCCGCTCACGGCAGTCTTTCCACGAATGATGCCGACATCCTTACCGAGCCAGTCCAGCAGGGCGGGGGCCGTGACAGTCGCCTCGAGATTGATCCGCGTGTCAGTCGCGTCAGCGGTGTCCGGATGACTCGCCGTCAGGCTCTCCCCCCACAGCGTACCGGCGACCTCGCTGCCGGCAAACCCGCGACCGGTCTGAAAACGCAGCGCCCCCTGCAGGTCCCGCAGGGGAAGACGGCCCGGGCGAATATCCAGATCGACGCCATCCAGTGAGGCCTCGAGGTCAATGCGGGGTCCCGCAGCGAGGTTCGACACGGGAATCTGCAGGCGCAGGTCAGCGCGCATCTCGCCCTTCGCCTGCCAGTCTGCCAGGGCGCCGTCGGTCAGCGCATTGAGCGGCGAATTACGGACAATACCCAGCCCGGCACCGGCATCACCGGCCACGCGCGCGGCGACCGCCATCTCGCTGACACCCGGCGCCGTGCCGGCCATCTCTGCGGACAGGTGCTGCAGCGGCAGTCCCCCGATGTGGCCATCGTCCGCCCAGATACTGACGCGCCGGTCATCGATAAGCACCGGACCGGAAAAGTCGCGCAGCGCAGGCCACTGCGGATCGAAACGGATATCCGTGTCTTGCAGCTGGAAGAACAGCTGTACGGTCATGTGCTCGAAATTGCGGCGGCGCAGGCTGCCGCGCCAGACAAAACCGCCCTGCTCGACGCGCCCGCCGTCCAGGCTGTCCTGCAGCCAGCGGCTGACACCGTCCGGCAGGGTGAACGGCAGATACTTGGCGCGATGCCGTGGCTCGCTGTCGCGCAGGCCGACCAGCAGATTCATGGCAGGTCCCACCACGTCCTCCCGGCGCGGGAAATCCAGGCTGAACACGGCCTTTGCCGTTCCCTCGTCGCCGCGAGCCGTAATGAGATTGCTGCTGACGCGCACCGCTTCATCGTCCCAGGCCAGCGCCAGCTCGCCATACAGTTCCCGGTAGCTCAGAGGCTCGCGATAAAAGGCGGGGAAGCTCAGCGCCGTCTCGCGGCCGTCCAGCAGAATGCGGCCGCTACTGGGCGTCAGCTGCACCAGCGCATCCAGGCCATCGACCCCCGGGGCGCCGCGCCAGGAGTCCACCGCCGTATCATCGATGCGGGCAGAAAAACTCCAGCCACTGCCCGGTGCTCGGATATCGTCCAGCGTCAGATCCGCCGCCGACAGCAGGCCGCGGGGACGCAGTTCGGCCAGCGCACTGGCCAGTGCCTCCGGCATGGCGGGTGCGGCGGCCAGCAGCGTCTCAATGCCGTCCAGCCGCATACCGGCAACCCGCGCCGACAGCGAGTCACCCAGCAACTGGAAGCGGGCACGCGGCATGTCCCAGCGCTGGCCGTCGTGCGCCACCGACAGATCACTGGCCTGAAGGCGCCAGCCGCCGGTCACCTGCGACAGCGAGGCATTCATGGCCAGCGTCTGCAGAGGCAGCGCCCAGCCACCCCCGGACTCGGCAATCACCAGGTTCTCGGTCCGCGCGCGCAGGGCAATGTCGCTGCGACCGCCGGCACGCGACAGCCACGCCTCGACCGAGCCACCACCGCTCACGGCAATCGGCAGCGTGTCCGTCGGCGCCCAGGCGAGCAGCCGCTCGACGCTGTTGCCCTCCAGCTGCAGGTAGACGTCGCCACGCCAGCTCGCTCCCGTGAACGGGTCGCCGACGCCGTTGGCATGTATGCGAAGCTCGTTACCCGGGACAAACAGCCGTGCATCCAGCATCCGCAAGCTGCCGCTGCGACTCAGGTCAAGCTGGATTCCCGCGGTGCTGAGCAGTTCGCCCTCCGCATCGCGCAGCAGCACCTGACTCTGATCGATGTGCAGCACATCCACCCGCGAGAGAAATCCCGTCAACCAGTCGCGCAGGCGACCGACACCCGCCTCGAAGCCCACCAGACGCAGAACGCCGTCGGCAGAGCGTGCAACCTCGAGGTTCAGGCCCTCCAGACGCAGGTCGCTGATCTGCGGCGTCAGCGTCAGCAGGGAGTTGAGCGGATTCAGGCGCACCTGCCCCGATGTCAGCATCACCGGCGCCTGCCCCGGCGCATCGAAGTGAATGGCCAGGTCGCGAAGAACAATCTGCGGGCTGAAGCCCTGCAGGCTTCCCTCGAGTGCCGAGGCCTGCAGGGTAAACGGCAGCCGGGTATTGACCTCAGTCAGCAGGTCCTGTTTCCAGACGCTGACTCCCCCCAGGAACAGACGCAGAGCCAGCACATAACCCGCGAGCAGGAGCAGGGCCGCTACCAGCAGCCGCCACAGGACGCCGGCCAGGCGGTGGAACGCGGAATCCCGCGGCGGGTAGCCGGGCTCCAGGTGAATCGATGTCGGCGCGCTGTCGCCGGGGTCGCGAGGCCTCATGCACCGCCTGCGGGGTCATCAAGCGCCGAGGGAATGCCTGCCCCGCGCAGCAGGGCCAGTGTTTCGCACAGCGGCAGGCCCACCACGTTGCTGTAGCTGCCATCGATACGTTCGACAAAGGCGCCACCGAGCCCCTGTATGGCGTAGGCCCCCGCCTTGTCCCAGGGTTCGTCCGACGCCAGGTAACGCTCACACTCGGCATCCTCCAGTGCCCGGAATGCCACCCGGGTCTCCCTGCAGATAACGCGGAGGTCGCGCGGCGAGCGCAGTGCCACTGCCGTGAATACCTGGTGTACCCGCCCCGACAGACGACGCAGCATCCGTCGCCCCGCATCGAGACTCTCGGGTTTGCCGAGAATGTCACCGTCCACAACCACGGCGGTATCCGCCGCCAGCACACAGGCGTCGGCCGCCGGCTGGACTGCCGCGGCTTTCTCCCGAGCAATGCGCTCGACATAGTCCCGCGGCGTCTCTCCGGGCGCCGGGGTCTCGTCGATATCGGCGGGCACGACCGACACCTCGACACCGAGCTGCGCCAGCAGTTCGCGCCGCCGCGGACTGCGTGAGGCGAGGATCAGAGATGGGCGATTCAACAGCATCAATACACCTCGAAATGCCTGCGCGCGCGACGCAGTGTCACCAGGACCAGCGGCCAGAATACGGCGCTGGTGATGGCCGGCAGCATGAACCACAGGGAGCGCGCCCCGGCACCCTCCACCGTCTGTATCCACTGGCAGACCAGCTGATGGACCCCGGCGAGAAAAAAGACGGTCAGCGCCTGCTGGCCAATGCTGAACACCCGCAGGCGCTGGTACAGAAGCCGCGACAGCAGCACCACGAGGGCCAGCGCCAGCATGTTCTGGCCAATGACCGCGCCCTCCAGCACGTCCATGCCCAGACCGGCGAGCATCGCCGTGGCCAGCCCGACACGATACGGCAGTGCGATCGCCCAGTAGATCAGCACCAACGCCAGCCATTCCGGGCGCAGCCAGGCTGCCAGGCCCGTCAGCGGCACTATGGCGAGCACGTAGGCGAGGAGAAAACTCGACAGGATGACCCAGTAACCGCGCGCCTGCTGCTCTACCATCAGCCGCCCGCCCCCGCCTCCGCATTCACCTCGGCAACATCACCGCGGGCAAACACCAGCAGCACATGGCGGGCGCGATCCAGTGCCGCAGCCGGGCGCGCCTCGATGCGCGCAAAAGCCTGGCCCGGATCGCGCTCGACCCGGGTCACGGTTGCCACAGGATAACCAATGGGAAAGCGCTGACCCAGCCCCGAGGTCACCAGCAGATCCCCCTCCGCGATGTCAGTGGTGGCGGCGACGTGATGCACTTCGAGGAGATCCAGTGACCCCGTGCCCTCTGCGACAGCGCGCACGCCATTGCGATTCACCTGCACGGGCACGGAGTGGGTCGCATCGGTAATCAGCAGCACGCGTGAGGTGAATTCACTCACCTCGATGACCTGCCCCATGAGACCGTCGGCATCGATCAGCGGCTGACCGGCGTAAACGTCATCGCTGCCGCCCTTGTCGAGCAGGAGCTGGTGGCGCACGGGATCCGGAGCCACGCCGATCACCTCGGCCACCAGCACATCGTCGCGCAGCAGTGCGGAGGAATTGAGCAGCGCCCGCAGGCGCGCATTGTTCGCCTGCAGGGACGCCATCTGCTGCAGACGTCCCTTGAGCACGAGGTTTTCCCGGGACAGGTGATCGTTGTCTTCCATCAGTGACGACCGGGAACGCAGATGCCGCTCCTGCCAGCGTCCGATGGCCGCGGGGATATCAGCCACCGTATGGACGGGAATCAGCAGGGTATCGAGAAAGGCGCGGGCGGTCCCGAGCTGGCTGTAGCGCAGGTCGGCGACCAGCAGACCCACGACCACCAGCGCGACAAGACCCACCTTGAGTCCAAGATTCGACTCTTTGACAAATAACGGCTTGATAGAGGACCCCGGAACCGGCCGGTTGTCCGGCCATCAGTTACTCAGTGGACAGTAAGTCTATCGTATGGCGATCCATGCGTTCCATAGCCAGCCCGCCGCCGCGGGCCACGCAGGTCAGCGGGTCATCCGCGACCACCACCGGCAGCCCCGTCTCCTCGGCAATCAGCCGGTCGAGATCGCGCAGCAGCGCGCCGCCGCCGGTAAGCACTATGCCGCTCTCGGCAATGTCCGCCGCCAGCTCCGGCGGTGCCTGCTCGAGGGCGGATTTCACGGACTGCACAATAGACGCCAGGGGGTCCTGCAGCGCATCGAGAATCTCGTCGCTGTTAAGCGTGAAGCTGCGGGGAACGCCCTCGGCGAGATTGCGTCCGCGCACATCGATCTCGCGGACCTCGCTACCGGCAAAGGCAGAACCGATTTCTTCCTTGATGCGCTCTGCCGTGGCATCGCCGATCAGTGTGCCGTAGCGGCGGCGCACATAGGCGACGATGGCCTCGTCGAAGCGATCGCCCCCGAGACGCAACGAATCGCGGTAGACAACGCCGTTGAGTGAAATAATGGCGATTTCTGTCGTGCCGCCACCCACGTCGACCACCATGCAGCCGGAGGCCTCATCGACATCAAGGCCGGCGCCGATCGCCGCGGCCATGGGCTCCTCGATCAGGCGCACTTCGCGCGCGCCAGCACTGAGTGCCGACTCGCGAATGGCGCGCCGCTCGACCTGCGTCGACATGCAGGGCACACAGATCAGAACCCGCGGACTGGGCCGGATGTAGCGCGTCTCGTGCACCTTGGCGATAAAGTGCTGCAGCATTTTCTCCGTGACCTGGAAATCGGCGATCACGCCATCCTTCAGCGGCCGGATCGCGGTGATGTTGCCCGGCGTGCGACCCAGCATGCGCTTGGCCTCGGTACCCACAGCCTCGATGGTCTTCTGACCGTTGTGTATGCGTATCGCCACCACCGAGGGCTCATTCAGGATGATGCCCTGCCCGCGCACGTATATAAGGGTATTGGCTGTGCCCAGATCGATCGACAGATCGTTGGAGAACATGCCCCGCAATTTCTTCAACATGGAAATGGTTTACCTTGTAGGGTCCGCATGATGCCCCGTTGATGCCGGGAGGCATCCGGACACATGCCGCCGCAATCCGACTGGACGCCGGGCCGCGAAAATAGCCTGCAAGAGTATCAACCGCAAGGATGTTGGGCAAGACGAGAATATGCTAGATTGCTGCGCATCAGGGGTGGACAGCAGCGCGTCAACGCAACGGCGGGAGCGTGTGCCGCGCATACCCGCACCACCACGGCAGAAACAACAACGGATGCACCTGCGGCCATGAGCATTGGAAGTGACGAACTCTCGCGCATCGCGGAACTGGCCCGGCTGCGCGTCGACAGTGACGAACTACCCGCGCTGACCCGCCGCCTCGACGACATTCTGGGCATGGTGGAGACGCTGCAGACGGTGGACACAGAGGGTGTGGAGCCGCTGTCAAACCCGCTGGATGCGCATCAGCCCCTGCGCGCCGATGTCGTCACCGAGGGCAATCGCCGCAGCGAGTTCCAGTCCATTGCGCCAGCCGTGGAAAACGGCCTGTACCTCGTCCCGAAAGTCATCGAATAGCCCCGGAATCCCCGCATGATTACTATGACCGTGGCGCAGCTGATACAGGCCCTGCGTGACCGAGAATTCTCCAGCGTCGAACTCACCCGGAGCTATCTCGACAGAATCGCGCAGCGGGATGGCGAGCTCAACAGCTATATCAGCGTGGCACCAGAGACGGCTCTCGCCGAGGCCGAGGCCGCTGACAGGCTGCTGGCCGGCGACAGCGCACCGCCCCTTGCGGGCATACCGATCGCACACAAGGATATTTTCTGTACCCGCGGGCTGCGCACCAGCTGCGCCTCGCGCATGCTGGACAACTTCGTGCCGCCCTACGATGCCACCGTGGTGGAGCGGCTGCGCCACGCGGGCTGCGTTACGCTCGGCAAGACCAACATGGACGAGTTCGCCATGGGCTCGTCCTCGGAAAGCAGCTACTACGGCGCCTGTCGCAATCCCTGGGACAGCCGCTGCGTTCCCGGCGGCTCCTCCGGTGGATCCGCAGCGGCGGTGGCGGCGGACCTGGCCGCCGCTGCTACCGGCACCGATACCGGGGGCTCCATCCGCCAGCCCGCAGCCCTGTGCGGCATCACCGGCATCAAGCCCACCTACGGCCGGGTGTCGCGCCTGGGCATGATCGCGTTTGCCTCCAGCCTCGACCAGGGCGGCCCGATGGCGCGCACGGCAGAGGACTGCGCCATTCTGCTCGGCGCCATGGCCGGACACGATGCCCGGGACTCCACCAGCATGGACCGGCCGGTGCCGGACTACCGGGCAGCGCTGTCGCTGTCACTGCAGGGCCTGCGCATCGGACTGCCCCGGGAGTGGTTCGGCGAGCAGCTGCAGTCCGCGGTGGCAGACCGTATCCGCGCCGCGCTCCGCGAACTCGAGGCCCTCGGTGCCACCCTGGTCGATATCGATCTTGCCCACAGCGAGCTGAGCATCCCCGCCTACTACATCATTGCGCCGGCGGAGGCGTCCACCAACCTGGCGCGCTACGACGGCGTGCGCTACGGCCACCGCTGCGACAGCCCCCGGGACCTGCACGACCTGTACACGCGCAGTCGCGAGGAGGGCTTCGGCGACGAAGTGCAGCGGCGTATTCTCATCGGCACTTACGCGCTGTCTTCCGGCTACTACGACGCCTTCTACAAGAAGGCACAGCAGGCCCGTCGGCTGATCCGCCAGGATTATCTCGACGCCTTCGGGCAGGTGGACATCATCGCCGGGCCGACCACACCGGGCCCGGCGTTTCGCCTTGGGGAAAAGACCGACGATCCCGTTGCCATGTACCTGGAGGACATCTACACGCTGGGCGTCAACCTCGCCGGCCTGCCCGCCCTCAGCATGCCCGCCGGGCAGGTGGATGGCCTGCCCGTGGGCCTGCAGCTGGTGGGTCCGCATTTCGGCGAGGCGCAGCTGCTGGCCGCGGCCCACCAGCTGCAGCTGGCGACCGACTGGCATCAGCAGAGGCCGCCCGCAACGGCATCGACGGGAGATGCCGCATGAGCTGGGAAACAGTGATCGGCCTCGAGGTGCACCTGCAGCTGGCCACGCAGTCGAAGATATTTTCCGGCAGCAGCACGCGCTTCGGCGCCGAGCCCAACACCCAGGCCAGCGCCGTTGATCTGGCCATGCCCGGCATGCTGCCCGTGCTCAACGAACAGGCGGTGCGCTTCGCCGTCATGTTCGGCCTCGGTATCGATGCCGAGATCGGCCGCCGCTCGGTGTTCGACCGCAAGAACTACTTCTACCCGGACCTGCCCAAGGGCTACCAGATCAGCCAGTTCGCCGAGCCCATCGTCGGTCGCGGCGAGTTCGAGATAACGCTGGAGGACGGCAGCACCCGCTCTATCGGCATCACCCGCGCCCACCTCGAGGAGGACGCCGGCAAATCCCTGCACGAGGACTTCCACGGACAGACCGGCATCGACCTGAATCGCGCCGGCACACCGCTGCTGGAGATCGTCAGCGAACCCGACCTGCGCAGTGCTACAGAAGCGGTCGCCTATCTCAAGGCCCTGCACAGCCTGGTGCTGTATCTGGGGATCTCCGACGGCAATATGGCCGAGGGCTCCATGCGCTGCGATATCAACCTCTCGCTGCGGCCCGCCGGCAGCGACACACTCGGCACCCGCGCGGAGATCAAGAACGTCAACTCCTTCCGCTTTGTCGAGAAAGCCATCCAGTTCGAGACCCTGCGCCAGGCCGATATTCTGGAATCCGGCGGGCGCGTGGTGCAGGAAACGCGCCTGTACGACGCCGAGCGCGACGAGACCCGCCCCATGCGCAGCAAGGAGGTCGCCAACGATTACCGCTACTTCCCCGAACCCGACCTGCTGCCCGTGGTGCTGGAGGAAAGCTGGATAGCACAGCTGCGCAGCGAACTGCCGGAACTGCCCCCGGCCAAGCGGGCGCGCTTCGTTTCCGACTACGGCCTCAGCACCTACGACGCCGGCGTTCTGGTCGACAGTCGCGCCCTGGCGGACTACTTCGAGGCCGTGGCCCGGGACTGCGGCGATGCCAAGATCGCCGCCAACTGGGTGCAGGTGGAGCTGCTCGGGCAGCTCAACCGCGAGGATCTCGACATTACCCGCTCACCCGTCCCGCCGACGCAGCTCGCCGGGCTGATCCGGCGCATTCTCGATGACAGCATCTCCGGCAAGATCGCCAAGCAGGTGTTCGAAGCCATGTGGCAGGGTGAAGGCGATGCCGACCAGATCATCGAAAGCCGCGGCCTGAAGCAGGTCAGCGACAGCGGCAAACTCGAGGCCATGGTCGACGCGGTGATCAAAGACAGCCCGGACCAGGTCGCCCAGTACCGCGCCGCCGATGCCGGCAAACAGAAAAAACTGATCGGCTATTTTGTCGGCCAGGTCATGAAAGCCTCCCGCGGTCAGGCGAACCCGGGCATGGTCAACCAGCTGCTCGCCCGCAAACTCGGAGACAACCAGCAGGATGCGTAAGGACAAGGAGAAGGTACTCGACGAGGTCTGGGACGATGCACGCGTGCGCAGCTTTCTCGATGTGCGCTCGCACTCGGGTGATTCGGACGACTTTCACTGCCTGCTGCGGGCTTACCAGAGCATGCGTGAGGGGGATTTCCGGCGTTTTCTGGTGTTCTTTACCGCGGACGGCCGGGATGTGAATGCGACCAGTGCCGCCGGCGAGACGGTTCTTTCTATCGTAAAGGAACATCGACTTGGCGGTGGGTTCGCGGCTGCGCTTGTCGAGTTTGGTGCTTCGTAGTTCGGTTGGCCGCCGGCGGGAGGGATTTCGAGACTCGCCGTGAAGCCATCCATGGCGGCTCGGCGGCGACATCCATGTCGCCGACGGTCTCGAAATCCCTCCCGCCGGCAGCCAACCTTACGATGCTGCCAACTGCTGAGTTCGGCAGACGACCTTCGGTAGCAGGCCTCAGACGGGGTGGGCAGACGGAACGGTATCGGGTAGCCGGCGATGACTGGCTTTGCGCGTGGCAGAACAGCGACTTTCCTAGCGTCCGGAGAGAATGCCGCACCGACGCATCAAACCTCCGCGCAAATGCCAACCTGCTGGACTGACGTGCCCCCTGTATCCAGCCGGCAAGCAGCCGTTCCAGCCACCTCAACGCTAGGGCAGTGAAGTCACAGCTACGAACCGCGTCGTTAACTCCGACAGTCAGGTCGAGCGCCGGAAAGCGGCTTTTCGAGACCGTCGGCGACATGGATGTCGCCGCCGAGCCGCCACGGATGGCTTTATGGCGTGTCTCGAAAAGCCGCTTTCCGGCGCTCGACCGGGCTACGAAGTGCACCAAAAACGTCCCCGGAAACTCAGCGCTTCTCCGGCTCATAAGGCACCCGCCCCCGCATGAATCGCTCCCGGTTCTCACGCTTCTTCTCCGCACTCTTGCGCAACAGAACGTAAACCGCCCCGGTCCCACCATGCTGCGGCTGGGCGCTGTGAAAGGCCTGCACCGAATCCATTTCCCGCAGCCAGTGATCCACGCCGCCCTTGAGGATGGAGACGCGCTCCTTCTCCGGCTTGCGATCACCCTTGCCGTGCACCAGCATCACGCTGCGCAGGCCGAGGGAGTGACAGTCGCGCATGAACGCAAACAGCTCCGCCCGGGCCTGGCGCACGGTCATGCGGTGCATGTCCAGTCGCGCCTCGGCTTCATAGCGGCCCTGCTTCAGTTTGCGGAACACGCCGTTCTGGATGCCTGGACGCTTGAAATCAAGGACATACCAGGGATCAAGCGGGGCAAAGCCCTCTTCCGCGAGGAAATTGGGGTCGCGCTCCCGGGCCATTGCCGCGGCTTCGCGCCGCTTGGCCAGAGTGGCGGCATCGACAGCAGAATCGGGGGGACGCCGCACGCGGCGCTCGCGGCGGATCGGCGCCACGTCTGCCACCTCTTCCCAGAAAAGCTTTTCATCATCGGCCATAACGCACTCCTTGGCGCATTATACGCAATCTGACCCTCGTTTTCGGTAAACTGCCCGCAACGCCCATTCAACGGAGTTTTCACCATGCGCGGCAATGCCCTGCACGGGGCCGGCTATGTCATGCGCGGCGCGCGGCTGCTCTCGCACCCGAAACTGCGCATCTTCGTGCTGGTACCTTTACTGGTCAACATCGTCATCTTCGGCAGCCTGATCGGCTGGGGCTACGCCTGGCTGAGCGCAACGCTGGATCAGACCCTGGCCGCGCTGCCCGAGTGGCTGCGCTTTCTGGAATGGATCCTCTGGCCACTGGTAGTCATCGCCACCAGCCTGATCACCGGCTACCTGTTCACCGCCGTCGCCCTGGTCATCGCCTCTCCCTTCAATGCACTGCTGGCGGAAAAGGCCGAGGAACTGGTCACGGGGCAACCCGTGGCGGGCCTGGAAGGGCTAATGGGGGCACTCGCCAGCGTCCCCCGCGGCGTGTTCCGGGAAATCGCCAAGCTGCTGTATTACGTGCCGATGGCGCTGTTCGTGCTGCTGGTCAGCGTGATTCCGGCGCTCAACGCCATCGCGCCTCTGCTGTGGCTGCTGCTCGGTGCCTGGATGATGAGCATTCAGTTCGTGGACTACCCCATGGACAACCACCAGCGCTCCTTTGCCGACGTCAAGGAGGCGGTGCGCAGCCGGCGGCTGTCGAGCATGGGTTTCGGTGGGCTGGTCGCCCTGTGTACCGGCATTCCCATCGTGAACTTTTTCGTGGTGCCCGCCGCGGTGGTCGGCGCGACCCTGCTCTGGGTGGAGGAGCTGGCGGCGGTCAACCCCGGCCGCTGAGGCGCGGCGCCAGGGCTGGTGGCCGATAGTGGACCCGCAGGCTCAGGCGAGCAGCTCCGCCGGTGGGTGAGTGCAGGTGAGTTTTTCGCCCAGCAGCGCCTCGAGATCGGGCAGCAGGAAGGCATCGTCCTCACTGGCAAAGCTGATGGAAATGCCGCTGGCGCCGGCTCGGCCGGTGCGCCCGATGCGGTGCACGTAATCTTCCGGGTCCTCCGGCAGATTGTAGTTGACCACGTGGCTGACGCCGTCAACGTGGATGCCGCGACCGGCAACGTCGGTGGCCACCAGCACGGCGATCTCGCCCTTCTTGAACTGATCGAGGGTCTTGCTGCGCTTGGCCTGGGGGATTTCCCCGGACAGGATGCCGCAGCTGATGCCGGCGCGCTGCAGGCGTTCGTGCAGACGCCGCACCTGGTCGCGCCGGTTGGCAAATACGATGATGCTGGTGGCGGCGTCGCTGCGCAGCAGGTTGGTCAGGATACGGAAACGCTCCTCGCTGCTGGCCAGGTAGATCTTCTGATCCACCGTGTCGGTGGCCACGCTGTCGGGCTCGATCTCGACCTTGACCGGCTCCCGTGTCCACTGCGCGGACAGGTTGATGATGTCCTGGGTGAAGGTGGCCGAGAACAGCAGGGTCTGACGGAATTCCTTGGGCGGCGTCGCCCGCACGATGCGCTTGACCTGGGGAATGAAGCCCATGTCGAGCATGCGGTCGGCCTCGTCGAGCACCAGCACCTCGACACGATCGAGGAACAGGTCACGACGGGTCATGAAGTCGATCAGGCGCCCGGGAGTGGCGACCACCAGGTCCACCACGTGGTGCCCGATGCGGTTGAGCTGTTTCTGGTAGTCCATGCCGCCGATCAGCGTCACCGTGCGCAGACCGGTGTGACGGCCGAGTTCCTCGGCGTCGGCGCCGATCTGCATCACCAGCTCGCGGGTCGGGGCGATGACCAGTGCGCGCGGCTCGCCAATGAAGCGTTCTTCCTCTACCGGATTCTCCAGCAGATCGTTGAAGATGGTGATGAGAAAGGCCGCCGTCTTGCCGGTACCCGTCTGCGCCTTGCCGATGGCATCGTGACCGCGCAGCGTGAAAGGCAGAATCTGTCCCTGGATGGGCGAGCAGTACTCGAAACCGAGGTCGGCAATGCCGTGCATGATTTCCTGGCGCAGACCGAGATCGTGAAAGCGCACCTTGCCGTCGACTTCGGGTACCGGAAAGTCGTCGAGACTCCAGACGGTATCCGTGCTTGCGGCGCTGCTGTCGCGCCCCCCGGAGGCGCGCTTTGCGTCGGGATGCTTGCTCAATGGGCTTCCTTATTCATCGGTTTTACCGGCGCGAAGTGTAGCACTCTTGTCCGCGGCCTGTTCACCCCCGCAGTCGGGGCAGCCCGGGCGGGCCTGTAGCGCCAGGCGCTGAATCCGGTAATCGCCCAGATCCAGCGTCAGCAGCGCGCCCGCCAGGGAACCCGGCATGCCGCTGAGCTGCTTGATCACCTCCAGCGCCAGCAGACTGCCGACCACGCCGACAACCGGCCCCAGGACGCCGCTGTCGCTGCAGCGCAACGCCGACTCCGCGCCTTGCTCGGGATACAGACAGCGGTAGCAGCCGCCGCCGCTGGCCGGGTGAAATGTCGCCACCTGACCTTCCGTGCGCACCGCCGCCGCCGACACCAGCGGAATACCCGCGGCAATGCAGGCACGGTTCAGGGCAAACCGCGTCGGATAGTTATCCGTGGCATCCACCGCCAGATCGACCCTGGCGCAGGCATCGGCCAGACCGTCCATGCCCAGCCGCTCTGGCATGACCCGCACCCGCACCCCGCTGTTAAGGCGTGCCACCGCATCCGCTGCCGACTGCGCCTTGCTGCGACCCAGATCCGCCTCGCCGTGGGCGATCTGTCGCTGCAGGTTGCTCGCATCGACCGTATCGCCATCCACCAGGCGCACTTCTCCGACACCCGCCGCCGCCAGGTACAGCGCCGCCGGGCTGCCAAGACCACCGAGCCCGACCAGCAGGACGCGGGCACGACCCAGCGCCTCCTGCCCGGCAATATCGAAGCCCGGCAGCAGCAGCTGGCGACTGTAACGCTCGAGCTCGCTATCCGACAGCATGCCACTGGCCCGCGCTGACGCGCTCGTTGCCGCCGAGGTCCCTGCGGGTGGTGACGTTCCCGAAACCCTGCGCAGACAGCCGTTGGCGCACTGCCGCCGCCTGATCCCAGCCGTGCTCCAGCAGCAGGAAACCCGCCGACGCCAGGTGCGGCGGGGCGCCGGCGATAATGCGGGTCAGGTCATCCAGACCGCGTTCACCACTGACCAGGGCCTGGCGCGGCTCAAAGCGCACATCGCCCTCCCCGAGGTGGCGATCCCCCGCCGCCACATAGGGCGGATTGGCAACCACGAGATCAAAGCGCTGCGGCGGCAGCGCCGTGAACCAGTCCGAGTGCAGCAGCGTTACCCGACCCGGCGCGAGGGCGGCCACATTGCTGTCGGCCACGGCCAGTGCCGCGCGATCGGCGTCAACTGCCAGCACACGCCAGGCGGGACGCTCGCTGGCCAGCGCCAGCGCGATGGCACCGCTGCCTGTCCCCAGGTCGAGCACGCAGGCCGCTGCCGGCAGGGGCAGCTCGAGCGCCCAGTGGACCAGTGCCTCGGTATCGGGGCGCGGGATCAGGGTTGCGGGCGTAACGCGCAGGGGCAATGACCAGAATTCGCGCCGCTGGGTCAGGTAGGCGATGGGCACCCCGTCGCCCCGCTCCTGCAGAAGCCGACGATAGGCGGCGACAGCCGTTTCATCGACCTCGCCCTCGGGCCAGGCATACAGCCAGCTTCGGGGTCGCTGCAGGCAGTGGCAGAGCAGGATCTCGGCATCCCGGCGCGGGTCCTCGGTGGGCAATCCTGCGGCCTCGTACAGCAGGGCCTGTACCGTCGCCATTACTGGGCAGACAGCGCCGCCAGCTGGTCGGCCTGGTGCTCGTTGCGCAGTGGCTCTATCACGGCATCCAGATCGCCGCTCATCACCTCGTTCAGCTTGTACAGCGTGAGATTGATACGGTGATCGGTCAGTCGGCCCTGCGGAAAGTTGTAGGTGCGTATGCGATCGGAGCGATCGCCGGTGCCAACCAGGTTGCGGCGCTGCTCCGCCTGTTCCGCCGTTGCGGCATCCTCTGCGGCATTGTTCAGGCGGGCGTGCAGCAGGGACATGGCGCGCGCCCGGTTCTTGTGCTGGGAACGCTCGTCCTGGCACTCCACCACGATTCCGGAGGGAATGTGCGTGATGCGCACCGCGGAGTCGGTCTTGTTGACGTGCTGCCCACCAGCGCCGGAGGCACGGTAGGTGTCGATCCGCAGATCGCCCTTGTTCAGCTCGATCTCGGCCAGTTCCTCGGCTTCCGGCAGCACCGCAACCGTGCAGGCCGAGGTGTGAATACGGCCCTGGGATTCCGTGTCGGGCACCCGCTGCACCCGGTGCGCGCCGGACTCGAACTTGAGGAAGGCATAGACATCGCGTCCCTCGAGGCGGCAGATGACCTCCTTGTAGCCGCCGTGCTCGCCGGGGCGCTCCGACAGCAGCTCCACCCGCCAGCCTTTCGTTTCCGCGTAGCGTGAGTACATGCGGAAAAGATCGCCGGAAAAAATCGCCGCCTCGTCGCCGCCGGTGCCCGCGCGTATCTCGAGGAAAACGTTGCTGGAATCACGTGGATCACGCGGCAGCAGCAGGCGCTGCAGTTCCAGCTCAAGCACGGCGAGACGCGCCTCGGCTGCCTCGAGTTCATCGCTGGCCATGGCGCGCATGTCGGCATCGCTGTCATCCAGCATCGACCGGGCCTCGGCAAGATCGTTCTGCACCTTGCGGTAATCAGCGTAGCAGCGGACGACGTCTTCGAGTTCGCTGTATTCCCGGGAGAGATCGCGAAAGCGGGCCTGATCGGCGATGGTCTCGGCATCGCCGAGCAGCGCGGATACCTCCTCGTGGCGATCGCTGAGCGCATCGAGTTTCTCCAGCAGTGAGGCTTTCACTGCCGGCCGCGTCCGCTCTTTTCCGCCGCTCTCAGAATCGGTGTGATGGAGGCCGATACGGGAGGCTCGTCAATCCCCTCCTGCGCCACCGCCTCCATGGCCTGCTGCAGTTCAATGCCCAGCAGGCCCTGCGCGTGCGCCAGTACGTCCTGACGGCCTTCGGCACTGGCCTGCTTCAGTCCCTTGGTTGGTGCGTGGATGAGTTTGTTGGTAATGCCGCGCGACAGCTGTGTGACGACCTTGACCGGGTCGTCGCCGCGCTCCAGGCTCGCCAGAGCACGCTCGAGTTCCTGCTCCCGCACCTGTTCGGCGGACTGGCGGTAGGCCTTGACCAGATCGACCGCGGCCAGCGAGCGCCGCTCCTCGCAGTAGGCCTGCACGCCGAGCAGAATGATGTCGTCCGCCTTGCGCGCCTCGTGCTGACGGCTGCGCATGTTCTGTTCGACGATCTGCCGCAGGTCGTCCACCGTGTACAGATACACGTCGCGAAGCTCCCCGACCTGCGATTCGATGTCCCGCGGTACGGCGATATCCACCATCAGTATGGGGCGGTGCTTGCGCTTGCGGATGGCCTGCTCCACCGCTCCCTTGCCGAGAATGGGCAGCTGGCTGCCGGTGGCGGTGATGACAATATCGGACGTCGGCAGCTGATCGGGAATATCGGCGAGCAGGATCGCGTCGGCGCCGAATCGCTGGGCCAGTTCGCGGGCCCGCCCCAGCGTGCGATTGGCAATGGTGACGTTGTTGACGCCGGCCTCGATCAGGTGTCGCGTGACCAGCTCGATGGTTTCGCCGGCACCGACCAGCAACGCGTTGCACTCGGACAGGTCGGTGAAGATATGGCTGGCCAGATCGACCGCGGCATAGGCCACGGACACCGGATTCTCGCCGATGGCCGTATCGGTGCGCACTTTCTTGGCGATGGAGAAGACGCGGGGGAACAGACGTCCGAGTTCCGTTCCCACGGTGCCGGCCTCCGAGGCCACGGCAAAGGCCGACTTCAGCTGGCCGAAGATCTGTGGCTCGCCCAGCACCATGGAGTCGAGACCCGCGGCAACCTGCACCAGGTGGCGCAGCGCATCCTCGGCCTCGTGGTGATAGGCCGCGGCGCGCAGCTCATCGACGGAAAGATGGTGGTAGTTTGCCATCCAGGCAATGACCTGGGCCGATTTGTCCGCGAGAACGCTGCCCTCGCGTGCCACGGCGTAGATCTCCGTGCGGTTGCAGGTCGACAGAACAACGGCTTCGTCGAGCTCGGCGGTGGCACAGGCGTGTACCAGAGCTTCGCTCACCTGCTCGGGCGCGAACGCCACGCGCTCGCGGACCTCGACGGCCGCCGAATTGTGATTGATGCCCAGCGCAATAAGATTCATAGCGAGATGTCAGACTCTCCGCGATCATTGTGGGCAGCGGCTTCGCTGCCTCTGCCTGCCTGCTGTCGCGACACCCGATTGGCCGGACAGTGAATCAACCCGACACAATTTTACCAACTTGCGCAACAATTGATAGCGCGGCCTTGGGTTGCCGACAACTTTTCGGCATCGGGCCCCGGCCCTCGCCTGCCCGTCCGCGCTGTGGGTTTCGACGGGTGAGTATGTCATTATTGGGCAATACCCTATCGAGCGATCTAAGCGAGTCCATGACCCTGCGACCCCTCATTGCGAGCTGCTTCATTCCTGTCGTTCTGGCCTGCGCCGCGCAGCCACAGACGCCCGCCAACGCACCTGCGTCAAACCTGACTCAGGCTGCCGATGCTGCCGCTGTCTCCGTGCCGCGAGAACGTCCTGCCGAAACGGCCGATACCGCACCTCCGACGCTGGACGAATCGACCTACCGAAGGCTGCCGGACGACAGTGTCTACCCCCTGCTGGCGGCCGAGTTTGCCCTGCGCAAGCGCGATTACCCCACGGCGATGAACCTGTACATGGAGCAGGCGGCGAAACTGCGCGACCCCGCGGTGAGCGCACATGCCACGCACCTCGCCCAGTATCTCCAGCGCGAGGATGCAGCGCGCGAGGCTGTCACCCTGTGGGTAGAGCTGGAGCCCGACAATCCGGAGCCACACAACACGCTGGCAACGCTGCTGGTTCGTGAGGGACGCCTGCTGGAGGCGGTCGAACACCTCGCCATCGTGGCCCGTGACGACGAGTCCAATGCCCGTTTCCCCATTCTCATGAACGGCTTCGGCGACCTTGATCCAGAGGAGCAGCAGGCAATGGTGGAGGCGCTCGATGCGCTGATGCCCGACCTGTCCGACAGTATCTCCCTGCTCATGACCCGGGCTCTGGTCGCCGACGAGATGGGTGACCCGGAGCGCGCTCTGGCCCGGCTCGGCGATGTCTTTGCGCAGGAACCGTTCCAGCACCAGGCGCTGCTGCTGGAGGCACGCATGCTGCAGGAGCAGGGCAGCGAGACGCCCTTTGCGCGCATCGAGCAGGCGCTTGAAGACGATGCCGGACGCGACCGGCTGCGACTGCAGTACGCCAGGCTGCTGGCGCGGGACGACATGGATGCGGCGCGGGAGCAATTCGAGATTCTGTCCGCGGGTAACCCGGAGGACGGCGACCTGCTGTTTTCCCTGGCGCTGATCAACGAGGAGCTCGATGATCCGGAGGCGGCCAAGCGCTATCTGCAGCAGCTGCTGAAGCAGCGCCAGCGTACCAGCGAAGCGTATTTCGTGCTGGGTCGCATCGCCGAAAGCGAGGACGACACCGCACAGGCGATCGAGCACTACATGCAGGTTGGCGACGGCAAGGATCTGCTGGCGGCCAGCATGCGCATTGGTGTGCTGCTGCTGGCGCAGGACCAGCAGGCGCGCTTCAGCGGCTACTTTGCCACGCTGCGCCAGAGTTATCCGGCGCGCAGTGAACAGCTGTATGCGCTGCAGGCCAATCTGCTCAATGAGGCGCGCCGTGACGATGCCAGCCTGGCGTTGCTCAACGAGGCCATCAACACCTTCCCGGATTCCACGTCGCTGCGCTACGCGCGCTCGGTGGTCTACGAGCGACGCGACAACATCGACGCTGCCGTCGCCGACCTGCGCAGCATTATCGGGCGCGAGCCCGCAAACGCCACGGCACTGAACGCGCTCGGCTACACGCTGGCGAACCGGACGGACCAGCTCGACGAGGCCCACAGCCTGATCCGCGAGGCCCTGGCACTGGAGCCCAACGAGCCGGCCATTCTCGACAGCATGGGCTGGGTTCTCTACCGGCAGGGCGAGTACGATGCCGCCATCGATTACCTCACCCGCGCCTATGCCGGCTTCCCCGACCCCGAGGTGGCCGCGCATCTTGGCGAGGTGATGTGGATGAACGACGACCCGGAAGGCGCCCGCAACATCTGGCGCGGCGCCCTGCTCCAGGATCCGGAACACCCGGTGCTGCGCGAGACCCTGCAACGGCTGGGGGTGGATGATCTGCCCTGAGGACAGCGCGGCGTGAGCACAGGCGGGAAACGCGCGTACAACGCGCTGCCGGTCATCGCACTGTCCATCCTGGCTGGCTGCGCGATACAGCCCGCCGGCCCACCGCCGGCAACGCAGTGGCAGACCTACCAGGAGCGCGCGGCGTCCCTCACGCACTGGGATCTGTCGGCGAAGGTAGCCCTGCGCTGGCGCGGCGGCGCGGAAAACGCCAGCCTCAACTGGTCGCAGGCCAACGACCGCAGTGAAGTCGACCTCTCGGGCCCCTTCGGCGCCGGCGCCGTGCGCATCACGCAGCAGGGCGACCGGCTGGAGGTGGAGCGCGGTGGCGACCGCAGCGCCTACGACAGCAGCACGCCTGAAACGCTGGCAGCGGCGACCGGCTGGCCGATACCGGTGAGCGCCCTGCCCTTCTGGCTGCGTGGCCTGCCGGACCCCGATCAGTCCATTGAACAACTGTCGCTGCAGGACGGGCGCGCCGAGGAGATCCGGCAGGGTGGCTGGAAGATTTCCTACACCGCCTACACGCCGGCGGGAAGCGGCTCCCTCCCGGCAACGCTGCGCATCACCCATGCCGGCGACAACATCAGCCTGCGCCTGGTCAACGCGCGCTGGGCGCTGCCAGACCAATGACTGACGGCCGTCGCCTGCGCATCCATGCGCCCGCCAAGATCAACCTCTTCCTGCACATTACCGGGCGCCGCGACGACGGCTACCACAACCTGCAGACGGTCTTCCAGTTGCTCGACATCGGCGACTCCCTTGTTGTCGAGACGAATCGCAGCGGCGTTATCGCACTCGACGGTCCCGATCTCGGCATCGCCGACAGCGACAACCTGGTGGTGCGTGCGGCAATGGCGCTGAAAGCCCTGCCGGGTACCCCCGAGCACTGCGGTGCGACAATACGCCTGGAAAAACAGCTGCCCAGCGGCGGCGGTCTGGGCGGCGGCAGCTCCGACGCGGCGAGCACCCTGCTGGCGCTCAATGCGCTGTGGGGGCTGCGGCTGTCCACCGCCGCGCTGCAGCGCACCGGCGCCGCCCTGGGTGCGGATGTGCCGGTATTCGTGCTTGGACGCAGCGCCTGGGCCGAGGGCATCGGCGAACAGCTGACACCGCTGGATCTCCCCCCGGCGTGGTATCTTGTCCTCAAACCCGACTGCGCCGTGCACACCGGGGAAATATTTTCCCACCGGCAATTGACACGCGACACACCGCCCATCACAATGCACGCCTTTTTCGCGGGGGACTCCCGGAACGATTGCGAGCCGATTGTGCGCCAGCTCTACCCTGAGGTGGATAATGCACTGAATTGGCTGCAGAATTTCGGGGAAGCGAGATTGACCGGCACAGGGGCGTGTATATTCTGCCGCTGCGGGTCCGAGGTGCAGGCAAGGCGCATCGCGGAGCAGGTGCCAGCGCGCTGGAAAGCGTGGGTGGCAGCGGGCATCAACCGGTCTCCCGCCGTGAAAAACACAGAGTTGTTACTCTGAGCCAGCTTTTGGGGTGTCGCCAAGTGGCAAGGCACCGGGTTTTGATCCCGGCATTCGCAGGTTCGAATCCTGCCACCCCAGCCAATTTCCGGAATCCGACAACGTTCTCCTGGGGTACGCGCCGTGTCCGCAAAAATGATGGTTTTCACCGGCAACGCCAATCCCGAGCTGGCGCGCCGGGTGGCCAGTCGCCTGTATCTTTCCCTGGGCAAGGCCGATGTCGGTCGCTTCAGTGACGGCGAGATTGCGGTCGAGCTGAACGAGAACGTGCGCGGCAAGGACGTGTTCGTGCTGCAGTCCACCTGCGCGCCCACCAACGACAACCTCATGGAACTCCTGGTAATGATCGATGCGCTGCGCCGTGCCTCTGCCGCGCGCATCACCGCCGTCGTGCCCTACTTCGGCTACGCGCGACAGGACCGCCGGGCACGCTCGTCGCGGGTGCCGATTTCCGCCAAGGTGGTAGCCGACCTGATGGTCGCCGTCGGCGTCGACCGCGTACTGACAGTCGATCTGCACGCCGAGCAGATTCAGGGTTTCTTTGCCTGCCCGGTGGACAACGTCTACGGCTCGCCGGTACTCAACGACGATATCGTGGCCTGCCACTACAACAACCTGGTCGTGGTATCGCCGGATATCGGCGGCGTGGTGCGCGCCCGGGCCATCGCCAAGCAGCTCGACGACGCAGAGCTCGCTATCATCGACAAGCGCCGTCCCCAGGCCAATGAAGCCCAGGTCATGAACGTGATCGGCGCGGTGGATGGCCGCACCTGCCTGCTGGTAGACGACATGGTCGATACCGCGGGCACGCTGTGCAATGCTGCCGACGCGCTGAAGGCGCGCGGCGCCACAAAGGTTGTTGCCTACTGCACGCACCCCGTGCTGTCCGGCCGCGCCCTGGACAATATTCGTGGCTCCGCGCTCGATGAGCTCGTGGTCACCGATACGATTCCCCTGAGCGACGAGGCCCGGGCCATCAGCAAGATCCGCCAGCTCACCATCTCGGATCTGCTGGCGGAGTCCATCCGCCGCGTCTCGAACGAGGAATCCATCAGCGCGCTGTTCTCTGCCTGATAGCCCTGCCCTTCCCGGGCAGGGCGCAGAGAGAGCGCTTACGTAGCCGTGTCGGCAAGGCTGGTCGCAAGCCTGCCGGCATTTGAAGCATAGGAGTCACGACAATGTCTGACCAACTGGAAATCAACGCGATCCCGCGCGACGACCTGGGGAAAGGTGCGAGCCGCCGCCTGCGTCGCCTCGCGAACCTGGTACCGGCCATTATCTACGGCGCGGGCAAAGACCCACGTCCGCTGAGCATCGTCAGCAAGGATCTCGAAAAGGCCCTGGAAAACGAAGCCTTCTTCTCCCAGGTCATTGCCGTAAAAATTGGCAGCGACACCGAGAAAGCCATTCTCAAGGACCTGCAGCGGCACCCGGCAAAAGAGCTTGTGATGCACGCGGATTTTCTGCGCATCGACGAGAAGGTGGAGCTCAAGGTCAACATCCCGATCCACTTCATGAATGAAGACTCCTGCAAGGGCGTCAAGCTCGAAGGCGGTGTTATCGAGCACCAGGCCACGGAAATCGAGCTGCTGTGCCTGCCGGCAAACATTCCCGAATACATCGAGATCGACATGCAGGATCTGAGCATCGGCGACAGCATCCACCTGTCCGACGTGAAGCTGCCGGAAGGCACCGCATCGGTCGCGCTGTCACTGGGCGAAGACCACGACATGCCAATAGCCGCCGTTGTGGCGCCGCGCGTCGACACTGAGGAAGAGGACGATGCCGAGGGCGAGGATGCGCCGGCTGCGGACGAAGTGCCCACGCAGGATGACGACGAGGATGGCAAGGGCGACGAGTAATCCGCGCCCCGTCATTTGCACCGGCGTTTCCGGGGTATGTCTGCCGCAGTGGCACTGATCGTCGGCCTCGGCAATCCCGGAGACGCCTACCGCGGCACCCGGCATAACGCCGGTGCCGACTTTGTGGAAGCCCTGCTGCGCCGCCACGGCGGCGCACTGTCCTCCGAGAGCCGTTTTTTCGGCCAGACCGCCCGCCTCACCATCGCTGGACACGACGTCCGCCTGCTCATTCCGGACACCTTCATGAACCGCAGCGGCCAGGCCGTGGGCGCCATGGCAGGTTTCTTCAAGCTGGCGCCACCGCAAATTCTCGTTGCTCACGATGAGCTGGATCTGGCTCCCGGCGTCGCGCGCTTCAAGCGGGACGGCGGTCACGGCGGCCACAACGGGCTCAGGGACATCGTGCGTGCGCTGGGCAACGCCACCGACTTCCAGCGGCTACGCATCGGCATCGGCCACCCGGGCAGCGCGGATCGCGTCAGCCCCTATGTTCTCGGGCGCGCACCCACGGCGGAGCGCGAGATGACCGATGCGGCGATCGCGGCGGCGGCTGACGCACTGCCGCTTCTTCTGGATGGCGATCCGGTCAAGGCCATGACACAACTGCACAGCTTCAGCGCCAGCTGACGCTGCCACCAAGGAACACTGTATGGGATTCAAATGCGGGATTGTGGGACTGCCCAACGTCGGCAAGTCCACCCTGTTCAATGCGCTCACGCGCGCCGGGATCGACGCGGAGAATTTTCCGTTCTGCACCATCGAACCGAATGCCGGCATCGTGCCGGTGCCGGATCCGCGCCAGGCGGCAATCGCTGCCATTGTGAAACCGCAGCGGGAAGTGTCGACAACGATGGAGTTTGTCGACATTGCCGGGCTGGTGGCGGGAGCGTCAAAGGGCGAGGGCCTCGGCAACCAGTTCCTCGCCAACATTCGCGAGACCGATGCCATTGCCCATGTTGTCCGCTGCTTTGACGACGATAACGTGATTCACGTCGCCAACCGCATCAGCCCGGCCTCCGATATCGAGGTGATCAACACCGAGCTGGCGCTGGCAGACCTGGAAAGCTGTGAAAAGCAGCTGCAGAAGGTAGTGCGCACCGCCAAGGGCGGCGACAAGCCCTCCATTGCCATGAAAGCCCTGCTGGAAGATCGCCTGCTGCCGCACCTCAACGAGACAAAACCTGTGCGCGGCCTTGCGCTTGACGACGCAGAGCGCGCCCTGGTCCGCCAGCTCTTCCTCCTCACTGCCAAACCGACCCTGTACATTGCCAACGTCGACGAGGACGGCTTCGACAACAACGCTCACGTGGATGAGGTGCGGCGCATCGCGGCCGGGGAAAACGCCGAGGTCGTGGTGGTGTGCAACAAGCTGGAATCGGAAATTGTCGAGCTCGAGGACGCCGAGCGCGCGGAGTTTCTCGCCGATCTCGGCATGGAGGAGCCCGGCCTTGACCGCGTGATCCGCGCCGGCTACCAGTTGCTGAACCTGCAGACCTACTTTACCGCCGGGGAGAAGGAAGTGCGCGCCTGGACCGTGCGCGTGGGCGCCACCGCACCCGAGGCCGCCGGTGTGATCCATACGGATTTCCAGAAGGGCTTTATCCGCGCCGAAGTGGTTGGCTACGCGGATTTCATTGCCTATAACGGCGAGCAGGGCGCGAAAGACGCCGGCCGCTGGCGCCTCGAAGGCAAGGACTATGTCGTGCAGGACGGCGATGTTATCCACTTCCGGTTCAACGTCTAGCGAAGCGGTCTTGAACCGACAGCGAAGCGGGTTTACACCGACAGCGACCCGGACCAGCCGCGCAGCGACATCCGCGACCAGTCGCCCCGCGGCATACCGATCCAGGCATCCACGCTGACCGGCTGAGCCTCGCCAGCCAGCACACAGAGCGAGGCACAGGCATCGCCGTCCGTCTCGCCGTGGAGGAAACGCCCGGTGTCGTGCTGGGTGGCGTTCGCCACCGCCAGTGCACCGTCCTGCAGGCTGAACGACACGGCTCCCAGCTGTGGGGCCAAGGCAAGCCCGTGAGCTTTCACCCACGCCTCCTTCAGGGTCCACAGTCGGTAGAACAGGGCCTCCCGGGCAGCGCCCGCGAGCGCTTCCAGCGCCAGCTGCTCCGGGTGGCTGAAATAGCGCCGCGCCAGGCGCATCACGTCCCGCCTGCCGGCCGAGCGCTGCTCCACATCCACGCCGAGGGAAAGCGCGTCGCGTCCCGTGTGCCAGGCCAGCGCCACCCACTCGCCGCTGTGACTCAGGTTGAACGCCAACGGCCGGGGCGGATCCAGAAGCGCAGGCTTGCCGTGGCGTCCCGCGACAAAGACCAGGCTCGATGGCGTCACGCCGAGGGCCGCGGCCAGCTCCGTGCGCACCAGGGCGCGCGCGACAATGGCCCGGCTTGCATGGATAGCCGGCAATCGCGCACAGCGCTCCTGCTCCGCCAGGGACAGGAGCGGCAACAGCGGCTGCGCCGGATCGGCATCGGCTGCGCCGTTTCGCTGTGCCGACAGGCGGCAGAAGCGCAAAGAGACTGAAAGCAACGAATTTGTCCTGAAAATTACCACGGGGTGCCCCGACGCCGGACCCGCCGGCCCGATGTATGGTAGCTTTGCGCCCCAAATCGACGGGATCATTGCATATGCTCTCAATCCGGCACAACTGGCACAGCGCGATGCCGCTGCAGTGGATGGCTCTGCTGCCGTGGCTTCTGGTGTGCCTGCTGTCCGGTTCCGCACGGGCCATGCAGATGCCGCCCTGGCAGCAGCTCGTGTTTGAACAGAAAAGTTTCTGGGCTACCGCCCGCGGCGTTCTCACGCTCAGCGAATTTACCGACGCCCGCGGCGCACGGGACCTCGACTCGGCGCAGGCCAGCGATACCCAGCGCTCGTCGGGCTACCTGTCGCTGGAGGTCAACAACTATGTGGCCAGCAACAGCGAACAGATCACGCTGACGCTGGATGCCGCCACCGGCGCCGCGCAGTTCCGCTGGCGTCTCAGCCGCGGGCGGGACTCGCGCGTGAAGATCCATGAGTACCACGATACGCTCATCGCCCGCGAGCGGCGCGAACCTCCCGCGGGGGATGACAGCGTATCCCCCGCAGACTGGCCGGCCACCCACGAGATGAACCTGCCGCTGCCGCCCCAGGCGGAGGGGCGACACATCGTCGCCACGCACGCCCTGCTCGTTCTGCTGCCGACCCTGCTGGAGGATCCGTCGCGGGCAGACAACTACCTGGTGCATACCGACCTCAACTTCTTCCGGCTGGAAGCGGACCTGTCGGACAAGATCGTGACCATCGGCAACACGCTGACGGTGGACGGCGAGCGGCGCCGCAAGGACCGCCGCTGCCAAGTGCTGACACTGCGCCTGGTGCCACTGCCGGGCAACCCCGAAGAGCCGGACGTCATGCTCATGGGCATGAGCGGAAAAATTCACGTGTTCATCGACACTGCCACCGGCCTGCCGCTGCGTCTGCGCGGGGATGCACCGCGGATTGGCAGCGCAGAACTGAACCTGATCGAGGCCAGCACCCGAAACACTCGCAATCCGGCCCAGCGCCTGCGGCCCTCGCCCCCGCCGTGAGCAGGCCCGGCGCCCGCGTCGGCGTGATCAGCAACCCCACCAGCGGCCACAATCGCGATCACTTCGGCGCCGTCGAGACGACCCTGGCATGCTGTCCCGGCGTCATACAGCATGCCGTAACCGCCACCCCCGCCGACATTCCCGCAGCCCTCGCCCGTCTCGCTGACTCCCGGGTCGACACCCTGGTGGTCAACGGCGGCGATGGCACGGTGGCAGCGGTTCTCGGCGCCATGCTCGAGGGCGCTGCATTTCCCCGACCGCCGGCGGTGATCATCCTGCCGGCCGGAACCGCGAACATGACGGCCGGGGACGTCGGCGTCCGCGGCAGACTGCGGCCGGCTGTCGCCCGGCTGTGCCGCTGGGCCACGTCTCCCGCCGCCGGGCAGAGCGCCGGCGAACGCACGCAGCGGTGCCTGATGCGCCTCGACATGAACGGGACGCGGCATTACGGCATGTTTCTCGGGGCGGGCGCGATTATCGGCGGCACCGAGTTTGCCCACCGGGAAATTCATGCGCGGGGCGTGCGCGATGATGCGAGTCTGGCGCTGAGCACGCTGCGCACTGTCTGGGGTGTCCTGCGACAGGATCCAGCTTTCAGCAGGTGCAGCCGGGTTTCCATCCGCAGCGATGGCGCTGCTGTACGCGAGCACGATGCGCTGATTCTGGCACTGTCCACCCTGCAGCGACTGTCATTTGGCATGCGCCCTTTCTGGGGCGAGGGAGACGGCCCCCTCAGATTGACCGTCGTCGACCGGGAGTGTCGGCGCTTTTTACCCAATTTTATCCGTATCATAGCCGGCAGACCCGGCCGCGGAGCACGCCCCGAGCGCGGCTACCACTCCACCAATGCAACGGAGCTGCATATGGATATCGCAGGCCCCATCAATCTGGACGGCGAGGTGCTGACGCCCACCGGCCCGCTGGTCGTGGCAGCGACTGCGCCTGTCACCTTTCTGCGTCTGTAGCCATGCAGCAGGAGCACATCGACCCGTTCTTTGCCGACCTGCCCCTGGATAACGACGACCAGCAGGCGCTGAATGCCTTGCTGGATGCGCTTGAGGCGCAGTACAACCAGTCCGTACTGGGCATCATCGTCTACGGATCCTGCCTGCGCAGCGGCGATATCTTTGACGGCCTGCTGGACATCTACCTGCTGTGCAGCCGTTACCGTGACGCCTACGGCGCCGGCGCACTCGCCGCCGGCAATCGCCTGCTGCCGCCCAACGTGTTTTACGCCCAGCAGGAAACGGCCGGCCGCATGTTGCGCAGCAAGGTCAGCGTCCTGTCGCTGAAGGACTTTCGGCGCGCCTGCAGTCCCGGCCATTTCGAATCCTATTTCTGGGGCCGCTTCGCGCAGCCGGTCGCGCTGCCGCGGGTTCGGGATGACAGCGTGCGACGGGGCATCGCAACGGCGCTGCGCGATGCGTCGCGGACACTGCTCAAGCGCAGCCTGCCGGCACTGCCTCCCAGCGGCTGCATCAGTGACCTCTGGGTAGAGGCGCTGCAGCTGAGCTATGCCACCGAGCTGCGCACGGAGCGTCCGGGACGCACCCGGGAGCTTGTGCTTGCCTCGGAGACTTTCTACCTTGAGGCGGCCCGGCGGGCCGCCGAAGATCCGTCGCTGCAGCTTGTCCTCGATTTTTCGGTATCTCCCCCTATCTACCACAGCAGTGCCTCCTTGCGACGCCGCGGACTCTCACGGCTGGCCTGGGCGCTGCGTCGCACCAGCGGCAAGCTGCGTTCCATTGCGCGCCTGGTGAAAGCGCTGTTCACTTTCGGCAACGGTCTGGACTACATCGCATGGAAGCTGGAGCGTCATTCGGGTGAGCCCATCATCATCCCGCCGCGCGTGCGGCGCTGGCCACTGCTTTACAGCTGGGGCTTTTTCTGGCGGCTTTACCGTCGGGGCATCTTCCGGTGATTCAGCGCCTGTCGCGCGCAGCAACACAGGACAGCGGCAGCATCGGTCTTTACCTGTTTGCCTTCACCGCTTTCAGCCAGCGCGCACTCGCGGTCATCGGCTGCCTCCTGATGCTGTACGCACTCTGGCGCGACCGGCGTGCGGCGTGGCCGCAGCTGCGCCAGGCGCCGCTTTTCTGGTGCACGGCGGCACTGGCTGCCTATACCGTGGCCCGGACCGTGCTCGCGGTCGCGAACGACCCCGGGAACGCTGCTCTGCACGCCAAGGATGCAGCGAGAATTCTCTATCTCTGCGCCTTTGTGGCAGTTGCCTGGGCGCTGCGCGGCGACCACAGGCGGATACTGCGCTTTCTCGTCACCGCCGCGGCAGGCTTCGTGATCGCTCGCCTGTGGCACTTCGACTGGCAGTTCGACTACCCGCAGCCCTGGTGGCAGATGCGGCTCGGACTCGGGCTGGAAACCATAGGTCTGGGCTATTACGCCGGTACGCTGCTGATCGGACTGCTGCTGTTTGCGCCGCGCGTGCTTGCCCATGCCCACGGGCCCTGGGGCCTTGCGGGTACCGCCCTGCTGCTGACCGTGGGCGTGGCTGCCAGCCTGCAGTGGGTGATCCTGTCGCAGTCTCGGGCCGCCTGGCTCGGACTACTGCCCCTCGCGGCTCTCGCGGCGCTGTTTGCCCTGCGCAGCAGCTGGCAGCGCGGCGGTCTCCCGGCGCTGGCACGCATGAGTGCGCCGCTGGTCCTGCTGCTGGTGATCGCCGGACTCAATGCACCCAACCTGATACAGCGCCTCAGCGAGGAACAGCACACCATAGGGTTTTTGCTCAGTGGCAACCTGGACGCGATCAGCAGCGCCGATGAGCGCGGCTGGGAGCACAGCATTGGAACCCGCATTCAGATGCTGGAGGCAGGCTATCGGCAGTGGCTTGAAGCGCCCCTCCTGGGTGCCGGCCCGGCGGCGAGCAAGCTGACGCTGCTCGCCAGCGACGATCGGGTGCTGCAGCAGTACAACGATTACCACAATGTCGCGCTGGACCTTCTTGTCCGCCTTGGCATGGCTGGACTGCTGCTGTTTCTGTTTTGTGTCAAATACACGCTGAGCAGTGGCTGGCAGGCCTGGCGCCGCGGCCAGCTGCCCGCCGATACTGCGCTGTTCCTCGCCGGCGCCCTGTGCCTGCTTCTCGCCAGCAGCCTGAGCAACTTCCGCCTTCTCAACTTCGATTTCCGCTATTGGCTGTTTATCGTCACGGCCCCCCTGACCACCTTCGCGATCTGCGGTTCAGGCGCACGCAACAGCCCCCGCGGATAGAAAAACCCGCTGCCTTGATTTATAGTTCGCGACGTCATTGCAACGGTGGAGCGGGCATGCGGGCCGGCGTTTTCATACAGACCAACCACAAGCAGATCACCGGCGCGATAGTGGCGGCACACGCGCTGCGGCGCTATTCGTCGAACAACGACCGGTTCGACGTAACCCTGATGGACACCGCCGACTATCCCTTCTTTCAGGAATACGAGGGTCAGGAATACCTGCGCGACGGGGTACCCCGCACCTGGCTCAACGATGATCTGCAGTCCTTCACACCTACCCGCTTCATGCCCCCGCAGCTGATGGGCTATGAGGGTCGTGCGGTGGTCATCGACCCGGACATCTTTGCCACCACGGATATCTGGGACCTGCTTTCCCGCGACATGCAGGGCAAGGCCATCATGTGCCGCATGCGCTCGGGGCCCAAGGGACTGGTCGACAAGTGCATGGCCTCCAGCGTCATGCTGCTGGACTGCGCGAAGCTCTCCCACTGGGATGCCGAAGCCAGGTTCCGCGCCATGTTCACCTTCGAGCAGGACTACCAGCCGTGGATCTGCCTGAAGGAAGAGCCGCGGGACAGCATCGGCTTCTTCGAGCCGGAGTGGAACGACTTCGACAAATTCACCACCGACACGAAAATGCTGCACACCACGCGCCGCCGCACCCAGCCCTGGAAGACCGGTCTGCCAACGGACTGGCGCCCCGCCGAACGCTTCCGGCTGTTCCCACCGGCGGCCTGGATCATGCGGGCGCGGCGCAAGCTGTTCGGTGAATATGCGTTTCTGGGCAACTACCGACAGCATCCCGATATCAACCAGGAGCGCTTCTTTTTCGGGCTGCTGAAGGAGTGCCTGGCCGAGGGCAAGATCACGCAGGAGCAGCTGCGGGAGGAGATGGCGCGGAATCATGTGCGGCATGATGCGCTGGAGGTGCTGGCGCGCACGCCGGATCTGCCGCCGGCGCCGGTGCATCCGCTGGCGGGGGTTTCCCGGGCGGCTTGATCGCTCTTTCCTGATTACCGATTGATCGCCGGCCTCACCCGTCCCTGATTGCGCTCCGATCGCCGGCCTGCCCCTCGCGTCCCCGTTCCGCCGACACGCAAAGATGCCATCCATGGCGGCTCGTCTGCGGCCATCCTGGCCGCAGACGGTCGGCGGAACGGGGACGCGAGGAGCAGACCTGGTTTAGAGCGGGAGCCAGGGGAAGTGGTATCCGTCCTGCTAGCGAGAGCGGAATTGCGGGCTGTTCAAACTGTGGATTCAGACCTGGCCATCAAGCGCGCACGTGATCGATTCGAACGTTCGAATTGAAAATCAGTGTCAGCTAATGCCCTTCCAGCAAGGTTCTGACTTTCTGTGCCGTGATCGCGAGTTCGTTGGCTCCGGGTGGAGGAGCAGCGCAGCTATCAACAACGGCGCCAAGCCCCTCTTCGGCTGAGGCAGTATTCAACCACTGTGCCTCGCCGGCGCTTACCAGGGCGTTCTGTATGCGTCCGATATCGCGGCGCATGCGCTGGGGTGCAAAGCGCATGGCGAGTCGGTGGCTCACGGGTTTGTAGCGCCAGGCGTGGCGGTGGCGCCACCAGCGTGTTTTCGGGTCGTCGTGCATGTCGAAGATGTAAAGCGGCTTTCGCTGTGCCCGGGCCTCGGCCAGCATGGACATGGATTCGCCGGTCACGATAAAGGCGTCGGCGCTGGCCAGGATGCCGCGGTAGGGGTTGGGGGCGTCGGCGGACCAGCGGTGCACGAAGGCGGGTACATCAATGGCTTCAACGCAGGCATCCATGGCGGCACGCGGCGTTCGCGGGCTGTCGGTGAGAATGATGGATCCCGACGAGGCCCGCGCCAGGGTACTGGCCAGCTGGCCGAGGCGCCGACCCTTCTCCGGGGTAAACACGAACTTGCCGCTGTCGCCGCCGAGCAGCAGCGCGATGCGCGGTGAGGGCAGCGTCGCCAGCTGTGGTGCCAGCGCCGCGGCTTCCTGATCCAGCGCATCAGCATCGTGGTGAAACAGCGGCAGGCGATTGTGCCGGATGTTCGGCAGATCCGGCAGGAGATACTGGGGTGTAGTCACGATCAGGTCGTAGGTCGAGAGTGGCGCCCAGGGCCGGCCGACATGCACCAGTCGGGTCGCGCCAGCGCTTTGCGACTGTATCCACCTCGCCACGGGCTCGTTGCGACGACCCGCGCTGATCAGCAGATCGGGCCAGGGGGGTAGCAGTTCGCTGGATCGGCTGCGGTCGATACCGGCAAGGGTAGCGCGCAGGGCGAGATGCGTGGTGAGTTCCCAGGGCCTTGCGTGAATGCGGATAGGACTCCAGGGCCAGCCAAGGGCATCGGCCAGCGCGGTCACCTGCGTATTGTCGCCGGCCTTGTAGCCGAGCAGGCACCAGACCCGTGGCGGCGACTTGTCGGGCATCTCAGGGGACACGTGAAATCCTTGCTCAAGGGTGTAGACGCAAAACCGGCGATGGGTTCGGGCATTTATGCCGGCGCCGCTAGCGCGTAAACTATCGCACAGGACAGACACCGGGTGAACGCCGTGAAGCCAACCGTTTTCATACACACCAACCACAAGCAGATGCTCGGCGCACTGGTCAGCCGCTACTCGCTGCAGAAGAACAGCGCCGACGCCGATGCCTTCGATGTGCGCTTTATCGAGGTCAAGGACTTCCCCGTCATGGCAGAGCATGAGGGCCGTCGCTACCTGCGCGATGGCGAGATGCGGCCCTGGCTCAACGACGACCTGCAGTCCTTCACCCCACTGCGCTTCGCCCCGCCGCAGCTGATGAATTACGAGGGCCGGGCCATCGTCATGGACCCGGATATCTTTGCCGTCGGCGACATTCTCGAGCTGCTGCAGCGAGACATGCAGGGCGCCGCCATCCTGTGCCGCCCCAAGTCCGGCAACAAGGGCCGCAAGGGCGCCTATGCCTCCAGCGTCATGCTGCTGGACTGCGCGAAGCTCACGCACTGGGATTTCGAGCGCGACTTCACCGCCATGTTCGAACCGGCACAGCGTGACTACATGGACTGGATCTCACTCAAGCTGGAGGATCCGGCGACCATCGGCCTGTTCGAGAGCCACTGGAACGACTTCGACCACCTGGACGGGAACACGAAGCTTCTGCACAACACCAAGCGCAAGACCCAGCCCTGGAAGACCGGCCTGCCGATCGACTATCGGCCGGCAGACACCTTTCAGCTGTTCCCGCCCCGCCACTGGCTGCGGCGGGCGCGCCGGGCACTGTTTGGCGACTACAAATTTGCTGGTACTTATGCAGCGCACCCCGACCCTGCTCAGGAGGCGTTCTTCTTTGGACTGGTGCGCGAATGCATCGAGAAGGGCGTGATCAGCGAGGGACAGCTACGGGATGAGATCCGGCAGGGGCATGTAAGGGGAGATGCGCTGGAGCTGGTAGGCGCCTGACAGCGCCCCTGTGAGGTCAGCCCCCGCTCGGATCTGATCCCGGAACCAGCAACTCCCCATGGCTGTCCAGGGCCGCAAACAGCGCCTCGATGTCCTCCACACTGTTGTAGAAATGCGGCGAGATGCGCAGATTGCCGTCGCGGCAGGACACGACGATGTCCACCTCGGCCAGCCGCTGCACCAGGGTATTCATGTCGGTAGAGCGCAGCGCGATCATCGCGCCGTGGGGCCAGTCGCCGGTTGCCGAAATCCAGCCGCGGGCAGCCGCCTCGCGCTTGATGGCATCGGTAATCGCAATGTTCTGCGCCTCGACCGCCTGCATGCCGACCTCACGCAGGATCGCAAGCCCGGCGCGACAGGGATTGATAGCGCTGACATCCGGCGTGCCGGCCTCGAAGCGCCGTGCCGAGTTGGCGGGCACGTTCCCGGCGATGCTCATGGCGGCCACGTCTTCCTGGGCAAACCAGCCGCTGGTGGTCGGCAACAGCTGCGGCACAAGGTCTGCTTTCACATACATGAAGCCGAGCCCTGCGGTGCCCATCAGGTATTTCAGATAGCCCCCCAGCAGCACATCGACATCGATCGTCGTCACGCCCACCGGAAAGGTGCCAATGGCCTGATAGCCATCCAGCACCACCATCGCGCCGTGCGCCCTGGCAATCCTCGCGATGGCGTTGACGTCGAGCCGGCGGCCATGGCGGTAGCACACCCAGGGAATCGCCACCAGCAGGGTCTTGTCGTCAATGGCATCGACGAAGCGCGCCGTGGCATCGTCTGCATTCGCGCAGTCATCCAGCTCGACGCAGTGCACCTGCGCGCCTCTCCGCTTCTGTGCATGCCAGATCTGCGCGGTGGTCGGGAAGTCGTGGGAGGTCACCACTACCCTGCTGCGCTCGCCGGTGAAGTCCAGGCAGCTGGCCAGGGCATTCACCGCGGCAGACAAGGTGGGCACCAGCGCGATTTCCTGCGGCCCGGCACCCAGCAGCGATGCGGTCTCCGCGCGCAGGGACTCCAGATCCCCCACCCATTGCTCCCAGCAGGCACCCTGGGTGTCGCGGTCGTCGAGATACTGCTCCATCGCCCGGCGTACCGACACGGCCAACGCGCCATAGGAACAGCTGTTCAGGTAGGTCTTGTTGTGCAGTATCGGAAACTGGCTGCGTATGCTGTCAATGTCCATGCGAATTGCCTTGCCTCTTGCCGCGGGTACGCGCTGTCATCGGGTCTGTTCCCGGGTCGCGTCCCGCGAATAGCCGTACAGCGCATCCAGTGAGTTGCGCAGCTGTTGATCAATCGCTGCAACCTGTTCGTCATCAAAGTAGTCGCGGTAGCCGCCCACCTTGGCGCGGCGCACCTTGTAGCTGTCCGGGTTGTCCCGGTCCCGTGCGCGCATGCGGCCCGCGAAGCGGAAGGTATCGGCGCCCTCCATTTTCTTCATATTGTCGAACGACGCATGCTCGATGGCAGCTGCCTGCTCTTCCGGCGTGGCCTCCACCTGCATGAAGGCCAGCAGCGTTGCCAGCTCGCCCTGCGGATCGCTGCGCAGATCCTCATAGCGCAGCACATGCAGGCGCTTCACGCGCGGTGCCTCCGCCGCCCAGACGTTCAGGTACTCCACCACCGCGCGCAGACTGCCGCCGTCATTGTCGCCGGTGACGAACTCGAACAGGCTGGTGTCACGGTCCCGGGGTGGGTAATTGTTCAGCGTCACCTTGTTGGGCTTGAGGCGGAATTTCCACTGGAAAAACTGCGACACGGCGACATCGCGCGGGTCCCGGACCATCAGCACCACAGGCTTGTCGTAGAACGGTGCCTTGCTGGCAGGGTCGTCAATGACATCCTTGATGTAATTGTCGTGGGTGAAGAAGATCTTCGGGACCGCCGGATTCATGTTGTGGAAGTTGTCAAAACCCAGTAGCGCATTCTCCGGCAGGCCGTGCTGGATGCGGAACAGGTGCGACAGCATGACCCGCAGCCAGGTGCGCCCGCTCTTGCCGAAGGACACCACCACGATGTCGGCCTCGCGCAGGCGCGCCAGCTGCTCGCGGCCCCGCAGCCTGCGCTCTGCAGTAACCACCTCCGCCCCGGACGCATTGCGCAGGCGCCAGTTGAGCACGCGGCGCGCCAGTTTCTTGCGCAGCGTGGAGGCTGCGTGGCGCAGCTGCTGGACCGCGTATTTCACGAGGCCTTCGTCCCGACATGGCTCTCAACCTCGGGGGTGACCCCTGCGCCATCTTCACCGTCGGCATAGCCGAACACCGGATCGAGCGTTGCCACTATGCTGGCGAGCTCGGCGCACTGCGCCTCGTCAAAGTGCTCGCGATAGCCGCCGACCTTGGCCTTGCGCACCTTGAAGGAGGCCGGGTTCGCCTGGTCACCGGGCTTCACCCGCGCTCCGCTGCCCTTGAAAAACTGCTCCTGCTCCATCTTCTTCATATTGTCGTAGGCAGCAAATGCCACCGCCTCGGCAACCTGGGCCTCGGTGGCCGGCGTTCCCGTGAACGCCAGAATGCGGGCGAGCACCGCACCGGGGTCGCTGCGCATATCCTCGTAGCGCACGATCAACAGGTCGTCGAGCTGATCCTGCGAGCGGGCCCAGTCGTTGAAATAATCGACAATGCGCGGCACACCGACCGCAGGGTCGGTCACGAAGGTCCAGGCATCGATGTCCGCGCCATGCGCCGGGTAATCGTTGATGAACTTCTTGACAGGACGCATGCGGTACTGCCACTGGAAGTACTGCGATACCGCCACGTCCCGCGGGTCACGCACCAGCAGCACCATCTTCTTGCCGGCGAAATGCGCTTTGCTGTCGAAATTCCCGGTGTAGTCGCGAAGATAGTTGTTGTGGGTAAAGAATACGGCGGGAAGATGCGGGTCGCGTCGCCGCAGGTTGTCGAAATCGAGCAGTTCGCTGGCGGGCAGGTCACCGATCAGCGTGTAGGCGCGGGACAGCATCACGCGCAGCCAGGTGCGGCCGCTCTTGCCCCAGCTCATGAGTACCCAGTCGGCACGCTGCAGCCGGAGAAATTCCTCGCGCCCGCGCAGCCATCGCTCCAGGCGCTTGCGTCGGGCGGCGGGCAGCCAGAAGAGCATTCCCAGCAGACCGATGCGTCCCGCGGCGCGCAGGTTATCCACAACGAGCAGGTCGGCCATAGAGGCGTTGGCCATGCGCAGCAGTACTCCCGGTGTCGAAAAAGCAGGCTCGCGATCATACCGGAATCCTTGACCTGCCGCAGCAAAGCGGCATTTTCACACGGGAATCCCGGGGCGCAGGCTGCCACTGTCGCGACGATCCGGGGTAATATTGCGTCATGGATATGATCAATCTTGCAGCCCTGCAGCAGGCAACCATAAGCACCGATCCGTTCCCCTACACGGTGGTGCCCGATTTCCTGTCTGCCGACGCACTCGCCGCGGCAAACGCCGACTACCCGGCCATCACCTCGGCGGCCAACCACGCACTGGACGACCTGTCCTACGGCCCGGCCTTTGCACGACTGATCAGCGAACTGGAATCGGACGACTTTGCGCGCGTTCTGGGTGACCGTTTTGACATGTCGCTGCAAGGGCTGCCCACGACAATTACCGTGCGCAAATTCTGCGAGCGCACCGACGGCAATATTCACACCGATCACAAGAGCAAGATCATCACGGTGCTGGTGTACTTCAACGAGAACTGGAGTCACAGCGAGGGCCAGCTGCGCATGCTGCGCTCAAACCGCAGTCTGGACGATTACGTTGCCGAGGTGCCGCCGCTGGGAGGCACGCTGCTGGCCTTCAAGCGCACGCCGCATTCCTGGCATGGCCACAGCCGCTTTGTCGGCGAGCGGCGCATGCTGCAGCTGAATTATCTCGACCGCAGCCCGCTGGCCGTCGTTGCCCAGCGCATCAGCCGCACGGGCACGCATTTCGCGAAGAACGTCCTCGGGCTGCGTTAGTGGCGATACGTTAGCGGGGATCTTTCTGAGCTCAGGGCCCAGCGGAGCCTGACCCCGGCGCGAATAACGCCCTGATGCGCCGCACAACCTCACCGAGATCATCAGGTATCCCGAGGCCACCTTTCGCAGACGGCTCACCTGCCCAAACGGCGAGGCCTCGCTCTATCAGTTCTCGGTGGAACGCCTCAAAATCGCGGGTCACCGACACCACGCCGAACACGTCAACGCGATACAGCCCGCGCGCCGCGGCACGGCGGAACCGGTGGAACACGCCCGCGCCATCGGGATTGTTCAGCCAGGTCGCAAGTCGCCTGCGCCACAGATCCGGCGCACCAAAACGCCCGGCGGGCAACGGCAGAATCGCCAGCGGCTTGCCCAGCCGCATGACCTCCACCTGCATGGAAATACTGTCGGCGGTGACGGCGAACGCATCCGCGGTGCCCAGCAGTGCAAGGTAGGGATTGTCCTCGGGCAGCGCCTCTGCGGAGAACGTGTAGAGTCGCGCCTGCGCCGGCAAATCGCGTTTCAACACGTCCACCACATCGGCCGTGGTGCGCCGACTGGTGGTGATCCAGGGCGTGCCACCGTCGGCAATAACGCGCTGCGCCTCCGCCACCAGCCGGTGCGCGACCCCGGCATCCATCACAAAGGGGTTGGTCTCGCCGCCCACGAGAATGGCAACCAGCGGCCGCGGCAGCCCGGATAGTCGCGCGGCCCAGTCCCGGGTGGCGGCCTGCACCGCGGCCACATCGACCTGCATAAAAGGCAGAACGGTGGTGACCACGTTGGCAAACGGGGGCAGCTGGTTTTCACGGCTGGCAACGATCAGGTCGAAATCGCGCAGGTAGCCCGAGGGCTTGCCCACCAGAACCACGCGCGTGCGGCCACCGCTCTGCCGGCGCACCCACAGCGCCGCCATCGAGGGCCGGCGGCCGCAGGTGATGATCAGGTCGGGCCAGGGTGCGCCAAGGGCATCGGAGCGCGCAGGGTCCAGATGCGACAGGGTGGGTTCAAAGCGCGGCTTGCCGTATATCCACTGCGGCAGGGGCTGCAGGAACTTGCGCTCTACCGGCCAGCCCAGCGCCTCGACAATCGTCTCCACCTGCCCATTGTCGCCGCGCTTGTCGCCGAGCATCACCCAGGTGCGCGGACTCACGGCTCAGGCTTTGGCGTCGTCGCGGCAGTAGCCGAGCCCGGGATCAATCCGCTCCCGCACCAGCGCCTCCAGATCCTCGACCTGGTCCGGCGCAAAGTCCTCGCGATAGCCGCCCACCTTGCCGCGGCGCACCTTGTAGGTGCTCGGGTCATTGCGATTGACCAGCTTCATGCCGCCCTGGCGGAAGGTGCCGCTGGTTTCCAGTTTCTGCAGGTTGTCAAAGGAGCCCCACTCCACCGCGGCGCGAATCTCGTCATCCGAGAACGACTCGCCAACGTGCTCGAGAATCCGCGACAGGGTCGGCACCGGGTCACTGCGCAGGTCCTCGTAGCGCACCAGCAGGCCGTGGGGCAGCGCCGCGATATTGCGCACCCAGGTGTTCTGGTAATCGATGAGAAACGGCAGGCCGATATCCGAGTGCCTGACGAACTCCCACATCTGCACCTTGCGCCGATCAATGGGGGTCTCGATAGCGTGGTTGATCAGCTCCTGCTTGGCGCGGGACTGGCGCTTGGTGAACTGGTGATACCAGGACACGGCGATATCAATCGGGTTGCGGGCCAGGAACACCACCGGCTTGTGCCGCATCGGGTTGTCCGGCGCATCGGCCGCCAGAAGCCTGCCCACCTCGCCCTCGTAGCTGTAGCAGCCATTGGTTGCGGCGATGCGCGGAATCTCGGGAATGCGCCGGGCAAATTCGTCGGTGTTGATGAGCGTCGATTCCGGCAGGTCATAGCGCAGCTGGTACAGCCGCGACAGCATGACCTTGAGCCAGGTATTGCCGCTCTTGGGATGGCCGATAATCAGAAAACTGGCCCGCGCCGCCTTGGCCAGCTCCAGTTTCGCCAGACCACGGCGCCGCAGGCCCACGCGCCACCGCGCTGGCAGTACTTCCGTGGGGGCGATGATAAGTGCCTTTTTGACGCCGTCACTCAGGTTCAACATGCGTTTCCACCGCTGGCGCGCGCGCAGCGCGTTGCCGAAAAGCGCCGGATTATGCGGTAAACTCCTGAAAATCGCCAGTTGCCGCAGCCCTCGCTTCCAAGCGAGAGCCGTAAAAACTCCGCGGAGATTTTGCACCCGCCACCGCATCTCCTAGCGGAGCCACCGGCCCAAGCCGCAGGCGCGAAAAAAGCGGTGACAGACGCGACATGTTACAATCCCGGTGTTAACGCCCTGCAGCCATCGCCGGGCACACGTACCGCCCGGAATCCGCATGACCCAGTCACAACACACGCCGCTGGCGATCGTGTTCGCTCTCGGCTTCACCATGATGCTGGGGCCGTTTGCGATCGACACCTACCTTCCCGCGTTTCCCATCATGGCGGAGGCGCTTGGCGTCGACATCCGGCAGGTGTCCCTGAGCATCTCTGTCTACATGTTTGCCTTCGCGATCGGTCAGCTTATCGGTGGGGCACTGTCGGACAAGTTCGGCCGCCGACGTGTCCTGATCAGCGGACTGTTGTTGTTTGCCGGTGCCAGTTTTCTTCTTGCAGAGGTCGAGTCACTCGAGTGGCTGCTACTCGGGCGCATGCTGCAGGCGATTGGCGGCGGCTGGACCGGCGTGTCCATCCCCGCGCTGGTGCGGGACAGAGTACAGGGCCAGCAGGCCGCAAAGCTGTTTTCGATGATCGGCCTGGTGGCGATCATTGCGCCCGCCATTGCCCCGGCGATCGGCAACCTGCTGCTGCAGTTCGGCGGCTGGGGCCTGATCTTTCAATTCCTCGGCGTTTACGCGCTGTGCATGCTGCCACTGCTGGCAGTGACCGTGTTTCGCAGTCCGCGACGCCCACCGCCCCAGCGTGGGGCGATGACGATCATGGCGCGCTACCTCGAAGTGCTCAGAGAGCGCCGCGCCCTGCCCCACATCGGCTGGCAGACCGCCGGCTTCGGCGGCCTGATCATATTCGTGACCTGGTCTGCCTACATTTACCAGGTGCACTACGAGCAGTCACCGCGGGCATTCACACTGCTGTTTGCCTGCAACATCATCACCATGTTCGCCTGCAACCTGCTGAACCGCTTCCTGCTCAACCGCATGCCGTCGCTGCAGATCCTGCGCGGTGCAACACAGGTGCAGGCCCTGGCCGCGGCCTGGCTGCTGGCGGTCGCCCTGTTCGACGGTCCCGTACTCGCCTTCCTGCCCGGCATGATGCTGTACGCCGGCACGCTGGGGGCCATCAGCCCGAACAACCAGGCCTGTTTCCTCGAGTACTTCCCCAGCAGCAGCGGATCGGCGGCGGCGCTCATGGGTACCGCCACCTTTGGCCTCGGCGGCCTCGCCAGCGGCCTGACCACGCTGTTGCCGCCCTCGCTGCTGACCGTCACCCTGTGCATGATGGCCTGTGCACTGGCGAGCCTTGCCTTTATGGCCTTGCGTGGCAGGGAGAGTGATGCGGCGCTGGAGGCAAGCGGCGCAACGTAAGGTGCGGTATTCGAAAGCATCAGTTCACATCACATCTGCTATTATCTTCTGCGCGGCAATCAGGCAAGCATTGGAGGAGCCCTCTGAGCGCCGGCGCATCAGTTTTAGCCACCAGAAGTCTGTCCACAGCCGATAGAGGCCTACATGGAATCACCGGCAAGAAACGAGATCCATAACGAAAGCGCATTGCTCGAAGCACTCGCTGAACTCGCTGCTGAGAATGCAGATATTGCGGTGCTCTGGCTGTATGGCTCCCGAGCCACGGGACATGCCACGGCCATCAGCGATATCGACCTGGCGATAGCCTTTGAACGACACGATGAAAGTGCCTGGGAGCACAGGCTGCGTCCAGAAACCCTGGCACTTGAATGGGCGCAATCACTCGAACTGCCGTCGAGCCAACTCTCCATCGTCGATATCAATACCGCCCCAATTCATCTCGCCCTGAATATCATAAAGGCCGACCGTGTCCTGTACGTCAGGGACCCTTCGAGGCTGGCGCGTGAAGAGAATCGCATCAGCTCAATCTGGGAAATCGACCATCTTCACCACCAACGTCAGGCTGAATAGCGGCTACGCGCCGTCTATCGACCAGTTCCTCCCGCACTGAGCGCACCAGCTGCGCTACAATCCCCCCGATGATCATAGACCGCTACCTGAGTCGCGAAATCCTGCGCCCCTTTGCCGTCGGCCTCGGCCTGCTGGTACTGGTGTTCGTGGGCTTTTCCCTGGCGCGGCAGCTGTCCTTCGCCGCGGCGGGCCAGGTCGACCTTTTTACCGCCCTCAAGCTGGTGGCGCTGAACACCCTGGTGACGCTGGAAATCCTGCTGCCCTCGGCCCTCTTTTTTTCGGTGCTCGCCGCGCTCGGCAAACTGTACAGGGATGCGGAGATGAACGCCCTGTTTGCCGCCGGCGTCAGCCCCATGCGCGTCATGGAATCGGTGTTCAAGTTCGCGGTGATCTTCGCAATCATCACCGGAGTGATTTCCATCGCCGGCCGCCCCTGGGCCTTTCGCGAGAGCTACCGGCTGGAGGCGCAGGCCGCAGCGGAGTTCGACCTGCGAAAAATGGCCACGGGCGAATTCGTCACCATGGGCAACAGCGACTACGTGTTCATCGCCGACGGCCTGGACCTTGAGCAGGGTATCCACGAGGGCGTGTTCCTGCAGAAGCTGCACCGCGGCGGCGAGCGCTCGGAGCTGATCTACGCCGAGTCCGCCGCGCTGCCCATGCTGAACCCGAACGAGCCCTTCACCGCGCAGTTCTTCCGCGGTTTTCACTACCTGCTGGACAACCGCGAGACGCTGGACGTCACGACAGAGTTCGAGACGCTGACTATCCGCCTGCCGGCCACCGAGGCGCAGGAGCGCTACCGGCGCAAGGCGGAGTCGATGCAGGCGCTGGCGCTGTCGGGCGACCCCAAGGACACCGCCGAGTACCAGTGGCGACTGACAACGCCGCTGGCCACGCTGCTGCTGGCGCTGATCGCGGCGCCGCTGGCGCGCTCCAACCCCCGGGAGCCGCGCACGCGCAGCTTTTTTATCGCCATCACCACCTATATCGGCCTGTTCAGCCTCACCAGCATGGTGAAAACCTGGATCGAGCAGGAGCGCATCGGTGCTTTCCCGGGACTCTGGGGCGGCTATGCGCTGTTCCTGATCCTGCTGGTCCTGCTGCTCTACCCGCCGCGCCTGCGCCGGCGTCCACCGCGTGACGCGACGGCAAAAGCATGACGGTTCTCACCCGCTACCTGGCCATTACGCTGCTGCGCGGCTGGCTGACCACCTTTCTGGTCATCGCCGCCGTGTTTGGCCTGCTCGGCTTTATCGGTGAGCTGGACGCCGCGGTGGGTGACTATCGCGCACCCGCCATCGGCCTGTACACGCTGATGATTCTGCCGCAGCAGCTGATCAGCCTGGCCCCGGTCATCATGCTGCTGGGGACGATCATTGCCATGGCCGGTCTGCAGCGTGGCAGTGAGCTCACCGTCATCAGCTGTGCCGGCGTGCCACCGCGGCAGCTACTGGCGGCCATCTCTGTCCCCACCGCGGCCCTCATGCTGGTGCTCTGGCTGGCGATGGAATACATAACGCCGGCGCTGCACCAGCGTGCCGAAGAGCTGCGCCTCGACCTGCGCTACGACAACGCGCACAGACTGCCTTCCGGTGGCCTGTGGTCGAAAAGCGGCCGGCGCTACATCCACCTCGGCGCCATGAAGGATGACGGCCAGCCGGCGGATATCGATCTCTACGAGTTCGGAGAGAACGGGCAGCTGCAGCGTGCCGTGCGCGGGGAGACCGCCCGGGTGGGCGCCGACCGCACCTGGGAATTCAACAACGTGATGGAAAAGCGCCTGGTGGACAACACCCTGGAAACCTCGCGCACAGCCTCACTGGCCATCGACAACCTGTGGGCGGCGCGCGAGCTGCCGGTGATCTCGCTGTCCCAGGACAGCATGCGCCTGTCGGTGCTGCTCAGCTATGGCGGCTACCTGGCCGACAACGAGCGCGACGCCAAGCAGTATCTGAGCACGTTCTGGCAGCGACTCACCATGCCGCTCACCGTCGCGGCCATGATTCTTCTGGCAACGCCGGTGAGCGCAGGGGTTGGCTCCCAGCGCGGCGGCAACTTCGGCGCCACGCTGGCCATCGGCGCAGTGATCGGCATCGGCTTTTACCTCGGCTCGCAGATCCTGTTCGCGCTGGGACAGCTGTTCAACCTGAGCCAGCCGCTGGTGGCGCTGGCGCCGACCGCGATCATCAGCGCCGTTGCCTGGCTGCTATTCAGGCGCATGCACTGGTAACATGCGCCCGCGCCCGGCGGCGCCACGACCTTTGCCGCGAACGGAATTTCCATGCGACTGATGCTCAGCTTCTTCCGCGCCTATCGCGGACCGACCCTGCTCATGCTGCTGGCGCTGCTGCTGTCGGGCCTGGCCGAGGGCATCGGGCTGTCGGCGCTGCTACCGGCGCTGAACATCGCCCTGGGCACCGGCCGCATGGACACCGGCGCGGCGGACCTGTCGGGCTACGAGGCGGTGATTGTCGAGACACTGCACAGCCTCGGCATCGCCACCACCCTGGGCAACATGCTGCTGCTGGTTCTCCTCGGCATTTTCTTCAAGAGCGTGTTCCTGCTGCTGGCGCAGCGCCAGGTGGGCTACACCGCCGCCCAGGTGGGCACCGACCTGCGCCTGAACATGCTGCGCGCCATCCTGCGCAGTCGCTGGGAATACTTTCTGCACCAGCCGGCGGGACGCCTGACCAACGCCCTCGCCACGGAGGCAGAGCGCTCCTCGCAGTCCTTTGTCCACGGCGCCACCGCCATCACCTTTCTTATACAGTCCATGATCTACGGCGCGGTGGCTTTTGCCCTGTCCTGGAAGGCCTCGCTGGTGGCCATTGTCGCCGGCGCCATTGTCATCGGCCTGTCGCACTTCCTGGTGCGCATTACCCGGCGCGCCGGGCGCCGCCAGACCAGTCTGCTCACCTCGCTCATCGGCAACCTCACCGACATTCTGGCCTCGGTGAAGGCGATGAAGGCGATGGCGCGGGAGGGCCAGGCGGATCGCGTGCTGGCCAGCGATACCGGCAAGCTGAACAAGGCACTCAGGCGTCAGGTCATTGCCGCGGCGGGGCTGGACGCGGGGCAGGAGCTCATGTTCGCCGGCTTTATCTGCCTCGGCATCTATGTGGCGCTCGGCATCTACGACATGGAGCTGCCCACGGTCATGGTGCTGGTGGTGGCCCTGGGACGCGCCTTTTCCTTCCTCGGCAAGGTGCAGAAGCAGTACCAGAAGCTGGTGCAGGGCGAGAGCGCCTACTGGGCCATGCTCGACAGCATCTCAGAGGCCCGGGACGCGGCGGAGAGCGCTGGCGGCGCCGCGCCGCCGACCCTGGCAACAGGCATACGTTTCGAAGGCGTGGGCTTCAGCTACGGGGAAAATGCCTCGGTCTTTCACGATCTGACTCTCGACATCCGCGCCGGCAGCCTGACCACGCTGGTCGGCCCCTCGGGCACAGGCAAGACCACCCTGGTGGATCTTGTCATCGGCCTCCTGCAGCCCACGCAGGGGGAGATCCGGGTCGACGGTGAGCCGCTCTCGGGGCTCGACCCGCGCGCCTGGCGCCGACAGATCGGCTACGTCCCCCAGGACACGGTGCTGCTGCACAGCAGCATTCGCGACAATGTCACCCTGGGCGATCCGGACCTGACCCCGGAGGCCATAGAACAGGCGCTGCGGGATGCCGGGGCCTGGGATTTCATCCAGGCACTGCCCGACGGGGTGGATACCGTGGTCGGCGAACGCGGTGGCAAGCTTTCGGGCGGACAGCGCCAGCGCGTGGTGATCGCCCGCGCGCTGATCAACCAGCCACAGCTGCTGATTCTGGACGAGGCCACCAGCGCCCTGGACCCGGACAGCGAACAGGCGGTGCGCCAGACCATGGAAGCCCTCAAGGGGCGCATCACCCTGCTGGCGATTTCCCACAACCGCGGCATGGTCGAGGCGGCAGACTGTGTCTATCGCCTGCGCGACGGCCGCGCCGAGCCGGTCATCGCCGGGGATGTTGCCTGAGCGCAGCGGACGTTGACTCAGGGTCCCGCCGTCTTCCAAAGCGCTGCCGTCTCCAGAAGCGCGGCCATCCCCCGAAGCACGACGACGCCGTTATCGGCTCAAGGGTCAGCCCTGTCCCTGACCAGCGCCTCGAGTCGCGCCAGCGCACGCTGCATGTCGGGGGAGCTGAGAGTGCCCGGCGAGGAGAGAGTGCCCGGCGAGCTGCAGGAACCAGGCGGCAATATCGTGTTCGTCGAAGCGGGATCGCCAGGGCACGGGTCCCCGTCAGCACCAAAAGCCAACCCGCCCGGTTCCAGCCACCTGGCCCGCCCGCTGTCCGCCAGCGCGCGGTGCACCAGGGAAATGTCACGGCTCCAGGCATCGGGAAACCAGCGGATCAGCTGTGCGAACAGCGCGCCGCCGAGGCGCCAGTCACGCGGGCCATCCACTGGCAAATCCGCCGGCACATTCGCCGGTGCACCCGCCAGAGCCCCCTCACCGCCGGCGTGACGCGCTGCATCGCGGCGCATGCCGCCGCTGTCGAACATGCACACAGGGCGACCGGTGGCACAGGCCTCGGACAGCATGGCGATGCTGTCCGCGCTCACCACGAAGGCATCCGCGAGGGCCAGAATCCCCGGGTAGGGATTGCCGTCGCGCTCACCGGAGCCCTGAGCGCTGCCCGCGCCGGAATGTCCGCTGCCGCCCTCCGTCCAGCAGTACAGGTCATGCGGGCAGGCCGCCGGCGCGGCAGCCAGACGGCGCTGCAGCCGCGCGTTGACCGACGGCGCCGTGCGCGCGCTGGTGGCAATCAGCAGCGACCCGCCACAGCGCCTCGCCGCCGCCATCGCCTGATCCAGCAGCCGATCCGCCGCCCGGGGTCCGAAGGTGTAGGGGCCGCTGTCACCGCCTATCAGCACACCGATCCACGGCCGCGGCAGCGGCGCAAACCGCGGTTCCCAGGTCGCCGCACTGTGCGCGAGTCCCCCGGCGGTGAGATCGTGCAGGGTAAGGTCGTTGTGCAGGACCTTCGGGTGCCGCGGCACCCGGTACTGCGGCGTGGTCACCAGCAGATCGAAGTCCTGCAGTCGCCCCCAGGGCCGGCCCACGTGCACATAGCGCGTGCGGCCGCCGGAGGCCCGCCGCAGCCAGCGAGCCACCGGCTCGTTGCGTACGCCGGCCGTGATCACGAGATCGGGCCAGGGCGCGGACAGCTTGTGCCGGTCCGCGCGCTGCACGCCAGCCAGCGACGCCTGGCGTAGCAGGTGCGGCCAGAACACGCCCTGCCGGTAGCCCAGCTGCAGCGTCCGGCAGGGCCAGCCGAGGGCCCCGGATGCCGCCGTCGCGAGGGCGCGCACCTGCCGCCGCTCCCCTGCACGGTAAGCGTCGATTAACCAAATGGCTGGCATTCACAGAAGTCCGTGGGTATAGTTTCCGGCGTGGATTCTGGCGCCTGGGGGGCGCTGGCGCAAGGAGGGTCTCCGTGACGACGTTCGGGGAAAAGGCCGTAAACGACAACGGATCGGGGTACCAGACCTACCTCGCATTCCTGTGTGAGCTGCTGCAGAAGCACAACCGCCAGCAGGTGACGATCGGCGAATCGACCGGGCTGGTCACCGATCTTGGCCTCAGCTCGCTGGAAGTCATGGAGCTGATCGAGCAGACAGAGGACCACTTCGATATCTCGATCCCGCTGAACATCCTTCCGGACGTGAACACCGTGGCGGATCTGGCGCAGAAAATTCAGCAGCTCAGAGGCTGAGCACGGCACCACCCGACTGGCGCAATACGACCAACGCAATACGACAAAGCGATTATCCTTGCACACCGACACAACCCGGTAACTGGCATGCTGTTTGACAAATTCCAGGCGATGGCCGACTTCCAGACCGAACTCTCGCGCCGGGACGTCAAGCCCTTCGGCGCCATCACGGATGAGGTTATCTCCGCCACCGAGGGCGTGGTGCAGGGGCGGCGGGTCATTCTCGCCGGCACCAACAACTACCTCGGCCTGTCCTACGACCCGCGCTGCATCGAGGCGTCACAGGCCGCCGCGGCCCAGTGGGGCACCGGCACCACCGGCTCGCGCCTGGCCAACGGCAGTTTTGCCGAGCACGTGGCGCTCGAGGCCGAAATGGCCGATTTCTACGGGGTCGGCCAGGCCATCGTCTTCTCCACCGGCTACGCCGCCACCATGGGCATGTGCGCCACCGTCGCCGGCCCGGATGATGTCATCCTGCTGGATGCCGACAGCCACTCCAGCATCTATTCCGGGGTCAAGCTCAGCGGCGCCGAGATCATCCGCTACCGCCACAGCAGCCCCGATGACCTGGCCAAGCGCCTGCGGCGCCTGGGCGATCGCGCCGGCCGCACCCTGGTCATCGCCGAAGGCATCTACAGCATGCTCGGCGACGTGGCGCCACTGCAGGAGATAGCCGCCATCAAGCGCGAATACGGGGCCTACCTGCTGGTGGACGAGGCGCACTCCATGGGCGTGCTCGGGGAGACCGGCCGCGGCGCCGCGCAGGCCGCCGGTATCGAGGACGACGTGGACTTCATTGTCGGCACCTTCAGCAAGAGCCTGGGCGCGGTGGGCGGCTTTGCCATCAGCCGCCACGCCATCCTGGACACCATCCGCTACTGCATCCGCGCCTATATCTTCACCGCCTCGTCGTCGCCCTCGGTGGTGGCCTCGGTGCGTCAGGCACTGCGCATCGTGCGCGAGGAACCAGAGCGACGTGAGCGCCTGTGGGACAACGCCACGCGTCTTTACAACGGCCTGCGCGAGCTCGGTCTGCCGGTGGGCCCGGCGGTCAGCCCGGTGGTTGCAGTGGAATTCACCGACCGCGAGCAGGCCATCGCCGCCTGGTACCAGCTGTTCGACAGCGGCGTCTACGTCAATCTTGTGGTGCCCCCGGCGTCGCCCTCCACCAACTTCCTGCTGCGCAACAGCATGAGCGCGGCGCATACGCCGCAGCAGATCGACCACATCATCACGGCCTATCGCGGTCTGCTCGACGCCGGGCTGGCCACGCCGAAAACCGCCGCCTGATGGCTCGCCTGGTCATTACCGGCAACGGCCCGCTGCGCGGCGAGGTGCGGATCGCAGGCGCCAAGAACGCGGCGCTGCCGGTGCTCGCTGCGGGACTGCTCAGCGCAGAGCCGCTGCAGGTGAGCAATGTCCCCGGCGTGCGCGATATCGACACCGCCATCCGGCTGCTGGAGCTGCTGGGCTGTGTGGTGAAACGCCAGGACGACAGCGTGCATATCGACAGCAGCGGCGTGAACAACGTGCGCGCCCCCTACGAGCTTGTCAAGACCATGCGCGGCGCGGTGCTTCTGCTGGGGCCGCTGCTGGCGCGTTTCGGTGAGGCGGACGTTTCGCTGCCCGGCGGCTGCGCCATCGGCGAGCGACCGGTGAACGAACACATCGAGGGGCTGCGCGCCATGGGTGCGGAGATCACCATCGACAGCGGCTACATCAAGGCCAGGGCCTCGCGGTTGAAAGGCTGCCGCTACGCCTTCGATATCCCGTCTGTTACCGGCACCGAAAACCTGCTGATGGCGGCCACCCTGGCCGAGGGCGATACCGAACTGGAAAACGCCGCCATGGAGCCGGAGGTGGCCGACCTGGCGCGGCTGCTCAACGGCATGGGCGCGCGGATTCAGGGGGCCGGCACCAGCATCATCCGCATCCGCGGGGTCGAGGCGCTGCACGGCACGCGCCACGCGGTGCCGCCGGACCGCATCGAGACCGGAACCTTTCTCGCCGCCACCGCCGCCACCCGCGGCAAGGTCACGCTGCGCAACACCGACCCCTCCTTCCTGCTGCATGTGCTGACCAAGATGCAGGCGGCGGGGGTCAGGCTGACCTGGGGCGATGACTGGATCGAGGTCGACAGTGAAAATACCCGCTGTCGCGCCATGAATGTCTCTACCGCGCCCTACCCGGCCTTCCCCACCGACCTGCAGGCCCAGTTCATGGCGCTGAATGCCCTCGCCGACGGCGTGGCGACAGTGGTCGAGAACATCTTCGAGAATCGCTTCATGCACGTGGCCGAGCTGCGCCGCATGGGAGCGGACATCGAGCTGCAGGGCAATACCGCCATCGTGCGCGGCCGTGAGCGCCTGCAGGGGGCGCCGGTCATGGCCACCGACCTGCGTGCCTCCGCCTGCCTGGTCATCGCGGCGCTGGCGGCGGACGGCGATACCACCATCGATCGCATCTACCACCTCGACCGCGGCTACGCCGGCATTGACGACAAGCTGGCCCGCCTCGGCGGCATTATCCGGCGCGTGTGATGACAGGTGGCGACGAGGTTGCCTTCGTCCATTTCAGTGATCCGCACCTGACGGCGTTGCCGCCCCTCTGGGGTCAGGTCCCATCGGGGCCCGATCCCGAAAACCGCATGAAGCGGCGCCTGAGCCACCTGTCCTGGCAGCGCAAGCGGCGCTTCGAGCACCGCCACGAGGTGCTGGCGCTGCTGGTGGCGCATATCCGGCAGGCCAGCCCCGCACAGATCCTGCTCACCGGCGACCTCACCCACATTGGCCAGGAAGACGAATTCCGCGAAGCGGCGCAGTGGCTGCGCTCGGTGGCCTCGCCGCGGGATCTGGCCCTGGTACCCGGCAACCACGACGCCACCGCCAGTGACAGCCGCCGGTTCCAGCGCGAGCACTGGGCCGATTACCTGCGCGGCGACGACGGCAGCGACAGCTGGCCGTCGCTGCGCGTGCGCCAGGGCGTTGCCTTCATCGGCCTCGATTCCGCCGTGGTGACGCCACCGCTGCTGGCCGCCGGCCGCGTCGGCGACAGTCAGCGCCAGCGCCTCGGGCAGTTACTTGAGGACTGCCGCGCGCAGGGCCTGTTCCGCGTGGTCTACCTGCACCACTGCCCGCTGCCGGGACTGGAAAAATGGCGCAAGCGGCTGGTGGATGCCGGGCAACTGCGCGACACGCTCACGCAGGCCGGCGTCGAACTTGTGCTGCACGGCCACGGCCATCGCTATCACCAGCACGATCTGCAGACAGCCACCGGTACCGCCCGGGTGATCGCCGCCCCCTCGGCATCGGCCCGCGGCCTTCACGGCAAGGACGTCGCCGCCTGCAACGCGTTTAGCCTGGGCAACACGGCAGACGGTGCGCGGGAGCTCCGGCTAACCCGCTGGGGGCTCAACGCCGGGGAAAACGCCGTGGAAGTGATCGAAGAGACTAGCTGGCGTTATCCGTTAACGACTCCTGCACCAGATCCAGATCCGCAATAGAGTCCACGTCGATCGACGCATTGGCGTAGGGCAGAATGACCGCACGGATGCGCAGGCCCAGCCGCTTGCCGAGCTTGGCCAGCGCCTCGTCCAGCGGCAGCAGGCCCAGCCGGTAGCGGATCACCGCCCACCAGCCGAGCATGCCGATGACCCGCAGGGGCTTCTTGCGCTGCTGCTCGATGCGGCGCCAGAAATCGGCCACGCTGCGGCCCTCCGGAGTCAGGAAGGCAAACAGGTTGCAGCCACAGAACTCGCCGTCGCTGAAGCGCAGCACGGTCTTGCGCATGTTCGGGTAGGCCTCCTGCACCAGCGCGTAGGGGGCAAGGCCCACGGTCACGTCAACGTCGTCAGCCAGGCTCTGGCGGCCGAAGGCGTCCACCATTTCCGCGGTCAGCAGCGGGTGATCCGCGGTGGTGAGCAGCACCGGCCGGTCGCTGTCGATATCCTGCATCACGCTGTGGGCACTGGTGCAGGGTGACGCGCCGGGGGGCTGCCAGTCGAGGCTGCCCTCGTTGATCCAGACCCGCAGATCGGGGGCGCTGTCGAGGGCCGACTGCTCCGGACCGGCGAGAATCATGCGCTCGACAATGCGCGACTGGCGCAGCGCCCGCAGCACGCGGTAGACCATCGGTTCGCCGCCGATCTCGATCAGGGCCTTGCAGCCGCTGCTGGAGTGACGGGAAAGGGCATCGCTCTTGTTGCGGTCTCCCGCCAGTACGATGGCGGTCATGCGGTGGCTGTCGATATCGAGTTGCATGGGTTCCTACAGGTCTTTTTCATAAACGCGGTAACGCTTGTAGGCCTCACCGCCGATGGTTTCAATAATGTTGCGCATGCCGTCGTTGTCCTCGAGGATCCAGCTCATTTCCACCTCGGTGACACCGCGGGCATGCAGCGGCTTGCGTACCGCATCGATGACCATGAAGGCCAGCGCCGGGCCCAGCCGGGAATGCTGGAAGGCCTGCTTGACGCCCATCAGCGGCACGCGGGCGGAGCGCGGGTGGCGAACCTTGAGACGCCACAGCAGCTTCGCCCAGCCGAAGGGCAGCAGCCGACCGTTCAGGTCGCGGGCCGCTTCGTTGATATTCGGCAGCGCGACAATGAAGGCCACCGGCTCGCCATCCACCTCCGCGATCTGCAGGTAGTCGGCGGGCAGCAGCTTCGCCAGCGAGCTCACGGTGTGGCGCCACTCATCGCGATCCAGCGGCACAAAGCCCCAGTTGTCCGCCCAGGCGTCATTGAAGATTTCGCGCAGGGTGTCGGCCTCGGCTATGAGCTGAGGCCGGCGCAGCGCGCGCACCGTGACCCGGGGCGCGGCGTGGCGGGCCAGCCGGGTCATGACCCGGGGTGCGTCGAAATCCGGGCGGATGCGGTAGGCCAGCAGGTCGCGCACACCGGCGAAACCCACCGCCTCCAGCGCATCGCCGTACCAGGGCTGGGCGTGACCCATCATGACACTGGGGGGCGTCTCGAAGCCCGCCACCAGCAGGCCCACCTCGTCGTTGATGTGCAGGTTCAGCGGGCCGCGCACCCGCTGCATGCCCTCGCTGCGCAGCCAGTCAGACGCGGTTGCCAGCAGCAGGCGCAGCGTCGCCTCGCTGTCTGCCTCGAGCATGCCGAAATAGCCGAGGCCGGCCTGCGGCTCCAGGTCATCGATCTGCGCGCTGATGCGGCCCACCACCTGCCCCTGCCGGTGCGCCGTCCAGGCCTGCCAGCGCGCGTGGCTGGCGTAGTGGGAATCCTTCGCAAAGCGCGAGCGCTGCTCCACCGCCAATGGGGCAATCCAGGCCGGATCGTCGCGGTAGAGCGCCTGCGGACAGCGGATGAAGTCGTCGAGATGCCGACGCGAGGTGACCGGCACCGTCTCCACAACGACATCCGGCACTGCCTGTTCCCGCTCCGCCACTCGCCCCCCTGCGTCTCTTGTTCCAACACCCCGGCTGACGAGTATACCGGCAGAATCCGCGGTTTTCGCGCGGCCGGGAACAAAAGCCCTGCCTGCACAGTCTCAACGCCGGTTTGCCGACGTTAGCCCCGGCTTGATGGGTTATCGATAGGTCATTGACTGGCTTGGTATTTTTACCTTTTTACAGAGACGGCCGAGATGTTACCATGCGGCGCAAAAAGGGGAGATGTGCGCCGGATGGCGCACACAACGGGAGAGGGATCTTTTGCATATCGCGGCCACACCTACCGAACACGCGCTGCCCTTCCGGGCGGGTGACTTCGCGACCCTCACCGAGGCGCTCGACTACGCCAGCGGCGGTGACACCGGATTCAACTTCTACACGGGTCGCGGACACATCTACGCCATGCTGTCCTTCGCCACTCTGCGCGAGGAAGCCACCACCCTTGCGCGACAGCTGCTCTCGCTGGGCCTGTCACGCGGTGACCGGGTGGCACTGGTCGCGGAAACCGACCCGCATTTCGTCCGCTTTTTCTACGCCTGCCAGTACGCAGGCCTGATACCGGTCGCACTGCCGGCATCGGTGAAACTCGGTGGCCACGAAACCTACGTCGCACAGCTGCGCCGCCTGCTCGAGGCCAGCGACGCCGCCGTCGCCGTCGCCTCCGAGGGCTATCTTGGCTTTCTCAGCGAGGCCGCCGAGGATCACGGTCTGCTCAGGGTGGACACCCCCGACGCGTTCTATGCCCTGCCCGTCGATGCCGATATGCCCCTGCCCGACGTTGCCCCCGGCGACATCGCCTATCTGCAGTACACGTCCGGCAGCACGCGCTTCCCCCGCGGCGTTATCATCCGCCACGAAACGGCCATGGCCAACCTGCAGGGCATCATCCAGCACGGGCTCAGCATCAACGGCAGCGACCGCCTCATGTCCTGGCTGCCCTTCTATCACGACATGGGCCTGGTGGGCTTTGTGCTCACGCCGGTGGCCGCGCAGATCTCCGTCGATTACCTGGACACCCGGGAATTCGCCATGCGCCCGCGGCAGTGGCTGAAAATGATGACCCAGTCGAAAGCCACCATTTCCTTCGCCCCCAGCTTTGGCTACGACCTCTGCGCGCGCCGCGTGCGCGAAAGCGACCTCGCGGCTTACGACCTAAGCCACTGGCGGGCCGCGGGCATTGGCGCCGAAATGATCCGCCCGCGCACCCTGGAATTCTTTGCCGAGATGCTCGCCCCCTGCGGTTTTGACCGCCGGGCCTTCGTCGCCTGCTACGGCATGGCCGAATGCACCCTCGGCGTCAGCTTCTCGCCGCTGCAGTCGGGCTACACCACGCACCATATCGACAGCGATCACCTGGCCGATCACCACGAAGCCGTGCTGATGGACCCGGGCGAGAGCGACGGTCGCGGCCGTCACTTCGTGAACTGTGGCGTGCCGCTGCCGAGCTTCGAGGTGGAGATACGCGATGTCGACGGCAATGCCCTGCCCGACTGGAAGTCCGGCGTGATCCACCTGCGCGGCCCCAGCGTGATGTCCGGCTATTACAACCTGCCGGAGGAGACCGCGGAGGCCCTGTGCGGCGACGGCTGGCTGAACACCGGCGACATCGGCTATCTCGCCGACGGCGTCCTCACGATCACCGGCCGCAAGAAGGACCTGATCATTATCCACGGCCGCAATATCTGGCCACAGGACCTGGAGCATCTGGCAGAGACCCTGCCGGAGGTCCGCGTCGGTGACGCCCTCGCCTTCTCCGCGCCGGACCACGAGGGCGAGGAGATGTGCGTGCTGGTGGTGCAGTGCCGCGACACCGATCCCAACCGCCGCCACAGCCTGGTGCGCCGCCTCACCGCCATGCTGCGCCAGGAGCTGGGGCTGGACTGCTACGTGCGGCTGGTGCCGGTGCACTCGCTGCCGCGAACCTCCTCCGGCAAGCTGTCCCGGGCCAAGGCCCGCCTCGACTTCATTGCCGAGCACGATGCCGACGAGCTGGGCGCCGTAGCCGAAGAGCTGCGCCTGCGCGTCGCATCCGCCTGAGCATCACCGCGCCGCTGCCATCGGACATCACCATCGCCCTGACCGGGGGCACCGGTTTTATTGGCCAGGCGATTGCCCGGGCGCTGCGGGAGCGCGGTCACGCTGTGCGCGCCCTCGTGCGACAGCCGGCCGCGGCCGGCGCCCTGGACGCCCTCGGCTGTGAACGGGTGCCAGGCAGTCTGGAAGACCGCGACGCCCTGGCACAGCTCACGGACGGCGCCGACAGCGTGATTCACTGCGCCGGCGTGGTTCGCGGCGGACGCTACGCGCACTTTCACCAGGGCAACGTCAACGGCAGCGTCAATCTGTTTGAGCGCCTGGCTGCCGCCAGCCATCCGCCGCGGGTGATCTTCTTCAGCTCCCTGGCTGCCCGCGAACCCCAGCTGTCCTGGTACGCCCGCAGCAAGTTTGCCGCCGAGCAGGCGCTGCTCAATACGGCTCCGGCACAGGTGCCCTTCGACTGGACCGTGCTGCGCCCGCCCGCGGTCTACGGCCCGGGAGACCGGGAAATGCTGCCGCTGTTCCGGCTCATGGCGCAGCGCGGCATCGCCCCGCTTCCCGGCAGCGCACAGGCGCGGGTATCTCTGCTGCATATCGACGATCTGGTGGCGGCGACGCTGGCCATTCTCGACAGCCCCCACGGCAGCGGCAGAACGCTGACGCTGCACGATGGCAAGGCCGACGGCTACAGCTGGCAGGAGATCGCCGATACCGCCAGCCAGGCCTGGGGACGCCCGGTGACGCTGCGACCGGTGCCGCCCCTGCTGCTGAACCTGGTGGCCAGCAACAACCTGCGCCTCGCCCGCCTGACCGGCCGCGCGCCCATGCTGACTCCCTCGAAGCTGCGCGAGCTGCGGCACGACAACTGGGTCTGTGACAATGCGGCCATCCAGAGCGTCTGCGACTGGCAGCCCCGCATCGGCCTCGCCGCGGGCCTCGCGTCCCTGACCGGGGCGGTCGCCTGAGTCGATGGCAGAGTTCATCCTCGGCAGTCCACTGAAGCCCCTGGCGCGGCGCCTGCCACGCCTGCGTCGCGCTCTGTGGCGACTCGATGAAGGTTTCATCCGTCTGCTGCTGGCCCTGATGCGCCGGCTGCCGGTGGATCGCGCATCGCGCCTGGGCAGCCGCCTGGGGGGGCTGGTGGGGCCGCTCCTGCGCAACAAGAGTCGACTGCTGAAAGAGAACCTGGCCATCGCCTTTCCCGAACGCTCAGGCCAGGAGCTGGATGCGCTGGTGCGCGACTGCTGGCGCCAGAGCGGACGCATTCTCGCGGAATATCCCCACCTGGAACGGCTGACCACGGACACCACACGTTTCGAGCTGGACACGCGCCTGTGCAATCCCGCCGCGCTGCAGCCCTGCGTGGTGCTGTCGGCCCACCTCAGCAACTGGGAGGTGATCGGCATCGGCCTGAGCCAGCTGGGCGTGCCTCACATGGCGCTGTATACGCCACCGAGCAATCCCCATATCAATCGCCTGCTGCGCGATTCCCGCGCCGTCATGGGCTGCCAGCTGCTGCCGCGGGACAACAGTACGCGACGACTGCTGCGCGCGATGAAAGACGGCAATTCCGTCGCCATGGCGGTGGACAGACGCGTGGATGAGGGGACGGACATCACTTTCTTCGGCCATCCCAAGACCAGCACGCTCATGCCCGCGCGACTGGCGCTGAAGCAGGGCTATGCCTTCATTCCCACGCGGGTGCAGCGACTGGAGGATGCGCGCTTTCGTATCACCTTTTACCCGCCGATAACGCCGGCAGATGCCGACGCGGACGAACGCGAGCGCGCCATCGACCTCATGCAGCAGCTGCATCGGCAGTTCGAAAGCTGGATTCGCGAGCAACCGACGCAGTGGCTGTGCTCGAAGCGGCTGTGGCCGCGCGGCACGGCATCGGCAGGCGATACTAATGCCGCGGGCCATGCGGTGCAAAGCGCCGGCGCGACACGCTACAATAAGGCTTCCTGAGTACCGACCCGCGATACTGCCATGGCGACCGAGACACCCCACCAGTCTATCCGCCTGTTCGAGAATGACCTTCTCGAGCGGCTTTCGCACGTGCATCCGATCACCCCGCTGCTGTTCTGGGGCCCGGTAGCGGCCTGGCTGCTGTGGCGCGGCGCAACGGGTCATGATCTGGGCGCGGGTACGCTTGCCCTGCTGGCCATCGCCGGGCTTGTCACCTGGACCTTCACCGAGTACCTGCTGCATCGCTTCCTGTTTCACTTTCCCGCGCGCGGCCGCCTCGGCCAGTGGCTGGTGTTCCTGTTCCACGGCAACCACCACGACGACCCGAAGGACAAGACCCGGCTGGTAATGCCCCCCGCCGGCGCCATTCCCATCATGGCGGTGCTGTACCTGCTGTTCAGCGCGCTGCTGCCGGCGGCCTGGCTGGATGCCTTCAGCGCCTTCTTTATCGTCGGCTACCTGGTTTACGACTACATCCACTACGCCAGCCACCATTTTCCCATGCGCAACCGGGTGGCGAAATTCCTCAAGCACTACCACCTCAAGCACCACTTCTCCGGTCAGAGCGGACGCTATGGCGTCAGCAGCCCGCTGTGGGACATGGTGTTCGGCACCCGGCCCGCCGAGACGCCCCGCGACAGCCGCTGACCGGTGGCGCAGTACTACCTGATTCCAAAATCCCTGGCGACGCGCTATCCGCCGCTGGGCCGACTGGCACAGCAGATCGAAGCACGGTTCTTTCAGGCGCTGTTCTGGGGTGTGCAGCGCCTGTCGCCGGAGCGCGCCACGCAGGTGGCCCGCGCGCTGTTCGGCCGCTTCGGTCCCCTCTCCGAGAAAGCCCGCAAGGCCGACGCCAATCTGGCCATCGCCTTTCCCGAGCGCGACGCCCGCTGGCGGCGCGACACGGTGCGCGAGATTTTCCGCTCCCTGGGCGAGTCCGCCGCCGAGCTGATCAAGCTGGAGCAGATCTGGCAGGAGCGCGAGCAGCGCATCCAGTTCAGCATCGACCCGCAGGCGCAGGCGGCAATGGACCGCGGCCAGCCGATGGTGTTTGTCTGCGCCCACGTCGGCGCCTGGCAGCTCACCAACCTTATCGCCCGCCACGCCGGGCTGACCATCTCCACGGTGATTGCGCCGGAGTCCAACCCGCTGATGCACCGCTCCCTGCAGCGCCTGCGCAGCGCCTTCGGCGTTGGCCTCATTCCCACGGACGCCGGCGTTCGCCCGCTAATCCGCGAACTGAAGGCCGGCCACTGCATTGGCCTTGCCACCGATACGCGGCTGAACACCGGCACCCTGCTGCCCTTCTTCGGCCGCGAGGCCCTGACCAACACCACCGCCGCGCGCCTGGCGCTCTCCACCGGAGCGGCGCTGGTGCCAATCCACTGCGAGCGGCTGGGGGCCGCGCGCTTTCGGGTTCAGGTGCTGGCGCCGCTGTGGTCACCGGCTCACCTGAGCGGGGCTTCTTCAGCCGACGAGACGGCGGCGGCAACAGCCACTGATGCCAGTACCCTCAGCCTGGGGATCAACCGGCAGTTTGAGGACTGGATCCGCGCCACCCCCGGCCAGTGGATCTGCCTGAAGCGGCGCTGGCCCAAGGCGCACAGGCTGTAGTCAACCCAATATCAGGACATAACACTGCCCACGCAAGATGGCCGGTCAAACGGTGATGACGGTAAAGGCCCACGCCTTGCAGATTTCGCCGCCGTTCGCGAATCCCGTCACAATTTTACCCAGCATGCTCAGCGCGTCTGTAAAAAAGTTGACGGTGTTCACCATTCTGAATTGCCCCGGGGCACCGCTGCCCCTAGTATGCCGGTCGCGTCCTGATGTCTCGTCCAACGGTTTTCACGCTAACTACCTGGCAACCCTGCGAACCGACGACGTCAGGGCCGCCTCGACTCACGATGACCCTGGAGAAAAACGTATGCAACTATTAGGTCTGGAAATTTCCAATGCCTTCCGAAGCCTCGGCACTGCAAATTGTGGCTTCCGCATACGCTTTGCCGGGCTGTTATTCATTTCCTGCCTGACAGCAGCACCCAGCAAAGCGGGAATCATGCTGTGGCAGGATCGCGCCGCATTCGAACAAGACATGCAAACCCGGAACCAGCTTGCAAGCTGGAATGAGGGTTTCGAGCATGCGAATTTGGAGAATTTCAAGACCGGCTCGCCCAGAGAGGACTTCGAGCAAGACGAGAATATGACACTGACCGTCTCGTCATCACGTTTCAGCTTCACGGACAACGCTGAGCGCTATGTTAGTGAGGGAAGCCAAGCCCTAAAAGCAGTGCCCGGAGGCTGGAATCGGTATCACGGACACGACAAATGGGACGCCGCGAATGATCAGTCAAACAATCCTTATGGCCCCCTGCGCCTGAATTTCACAGCCCCCATCAATTTCCTGGCCATGGACATCACGGACCTGGGCAGCTCGGACGGCGAGTCGACTCTGACTGCGCGAATCTGGGATAACGAAAGCCCTTTGGGCGACCTGTTTAAATTGCTCGTTGGCGGCACACCACACGGTGATTCACACGCGGGAGGTAGCGGGGTGTCTGGGAGTTGTGTGCCTGGAAACCTGAGCTGCAATGATCACGAAGAAGGCAGCCTACGCTTCTTCGCAATGGCAAGCGATACACCCTTCAGCTTCGTGGAACTCGGCCTGATTGAGGACAAGACGGGCGACGGGCAGGGTTTCGTGCTCGATGACTTCGTTGGTTTTGACAATTTGCAGTTCGGCACCCTATCTCAGCAAGTGCCGGCAACAGGAAGCCTCTGGCTGATGCTCGCGGGTATACTTTTCTTTACGCGCCACCTGCCGCGCGGCGGCAACACGAAAGTGGAGCCGGCAAGGGCATTATGATCATCAGACAATGGCAATGAAGCTTATTTTCACATTTTACGCAGACACCGCTATCCGCGCCTCCATAGCAACAGCAATTGTCACGATGACATTACTCATTGCGCTGCCCGAGCCGGCCACAGCCCAGACCGCGACGCCAGAGAACGAGCGCGACCCCCTATGGACGCTGCTGGAGGATATCGACGCAAACGTGCAACGTCTCCTCTCGGGACCGCGCACGCCGGCAGTGTTCACAACGCTTGAGCGCTGCGAGGGCGAGAGCCCCCGTCGTCATCTGGCGGATGCGCTGGACAGCGAGGCCAGCCTACAGGATGCGGACCAGGGCTTTCGGCTCAACGGTTTCTACACCGGCAACGACATCGTCAACGAAGATGGAAATCCCGGTCGCGGCTTCGTGGAATTAAGTTGGGAACTCCTCAACGGCGGATATGTCGGCAACAACCGGCAAGCAGACCTGCTGCGCTCCCGCGCGGAAATGGAAACACTACTCGCCGAGGAGGAGACCCGCTCGCAAACACTGCGCTGTCAGCGAGACAGGGTGCACGGGCTGTTCGCGCCACTTCGGCTCGACATTCAGAGTCTGCTCCTGCGCCTCATGGCTCCTGTGCATGCCTATGAGCGTCGCGCCTACTTTCAGGGCTGGTCCCATCTCGACGAGTTGCTGGTCAGTGAGCGGGATCTCCTGCTGGCGCAGCGCGAAATCGACTATCTTTCCAGTATCGTTCGGGAAGGTTCAGTAGGACTGCCGCCGGTCATTGATATCGATATGCCGGCGCTGATGGACGCTATCGAGCGCGACAATCGCTTCCAGCGCGCTCGCGAGCTCAGCGACGACATCAGCAGAGCACGTTACGACGCGGCGCAGCAAAATCGGCTGCGCGTATTCCTGCGCCAGGAGGTCGATGGCAGCGGCAATCCCGATGATGTAGTCGCCGGACTTCGCTTCAGCGTACCCCTAGGCGCGCCGCGAACGGTCGCTCTTGAGGAGCGTCGCCGCTACAACGCGGCCAGTGCGTCACTGGCAAGCGCAGAGCGCAGCGCGATCGTCCGCTCGGCCTATCTAGAGGTACGCGAGCAGCTGCAGCGGGTGATCGATGCCTACTATGCCGTCAGCCGGGCCGCCGAACGAGCCCGGAGGTCGCTCGCGGAATATCGGCTTCATGGAGAAGGCAGCCTCCCCGTCGCCATTACCCGGGTGAAATCGCTGCTGCAAAGCGCCGACACCGCCGCCTCCGGCCAGGAAGTCCTGTATCGACGGATTTTCGAGACCCTGGCGCATGCCCGCGTGCCTTTCGATGACAAATTCCTGCAGTTCGTTCCACTGACGCCGGAGCTGAGGGCCCGCAGTGGTCATCGGGCCCTGTATCTCTGGTCCGGAGATTTCAATGGTGCACCCAACGAGGTGTTGCTGGACCTTGCGGCAGCAAAGCGCCTGGATCGATTCAGCATTTCCGCCGGACGGCAGACAGACCTGGAAAAGTTGCGTGCCCTGCTGGCGCAGCAGGCTCGCCCGGAAGTGGAACTGCTGATGGGCGACGTGGCCTGGCTCGACCCCGACGCTTTCCCGCGCACCAGAGACCGGATTCTCAACACCCTGGAAGCTGCCGGGGTAACGCGCGATATGGCGCTTCACCTGGACGTGGAGCCACAGCAACACCCGGACTACTCTAGGGATCGGGACACACTGATTGACGAGTATCTTGCACTGATTGGCGGCATCCGCAAAGCATTGCCACAGGACATGCCCCTGCGACTGTCGCTACCGGCGCACTGGCCGGAGTCGCGCTACGCCGAGCTTGCGCTGATCGCCGACGAGCTCTCCATCATGGCATACGGGCAATCCCGGGAAGCCGGTATCGGCAAGGCCATGATGCTGGCGCAAACAATACCGGGACACAAGCTTCGCTGGGTGCTGCGTGCAAGCGATTTCCCAAATGAACTGGCGCTGGAATCGCACATGCGCGACCTGCAGAGACTGGTGGGCATTGAGCGCTTCGCCGTCCACGGCTATGACGACTGGCTCGCGCTGGGCAGCGCAGACTGATGCGCCTTCACAACCGAACCAGCACAGTCTCCATCGGTCCCGAACCCGTCGCGACGAAGTCACGTGGCGCGCAGTTCACACAGTTTCTTTATCTCGCCATCCTGGTGGCATTCCTCGCTTACCTGCTGCAGCTGGGCTGGCGCTACGCCACCAGACTTGAGTTAACAGGGCAGGTCATGGTTGAGACGCGGGTTCTCGGCGCACCGCTGTCCGGACAGGTAACGCCCAAGGTGATGCGCGCACAGACTGTCCGGCAAGGCGATATACTCGCACTGATCGACCCGCAGCTGGCCTGTGAAGAGCGTCTGCTCGAGGATCGCAGGCTCGAGCAGGTTCGTCATGACCTGCGTCTCGCCAAAGCCGAGAACCGACTCCTCGATGAACGACTGCAACGCCTGCAACAGCAGTCGCCAGCGTCAACCGTGCAGCGCGCGCTGGAGCTCGATAACAGCCGCGGTGATCCCTTGATTGCCTGGCGTGAGCGCGTTCAGGCGCTTGAGGATGAAAAGGAACTGGGGCGTATCGCGACTGTCTCGCTGGAAGCGCGCCTCGCCGAGATTACTGCCCAATCCGAGCTGCTGACGCGTCTCGACCCGGCCTGTCTGACCCAGGCACTGCGGGCACCTGAGGACGGCACGGTCATCGCGTTACGTCGCGAGCCCTCGGAGTTCATCGAGCGGGGTGAGCCACTGATACTTTTCCGGGAGACGACACCGCGCGTGTGGATAGAGGTGTTTGCGGCCGGCGATGAGCTGTCGGCATTGGTCGGCCAGGCCACGGCGAAAGTGACTCTGCCGGATGGTCGCGAGAGCGAGGGTCGGGTGAAACGGGTGGAGTCTTCAGCGGCGGACGCGCCGCGTCTGGAAACACAGGACTATGTCCCCGTCGCTGCGGCGCTGCGGGTGGTCCTTGCTCCGGCGGACGCGGCAACCGCCGCCGAGTGGGCATCCTACTCCCGCATGAATGTGAAAGTGATGGTAAAACGATGAGTCAATTGCTACAGCTGACCGACGATGCCGACAAAGCGGTGCACGGCGATGCACAGCGAGTGCTGGCGGAACAGGTGCACGACTATGGGGACTCGGGACCAGCTCTCTGGCTTATCGATGAAGCGAATGTCCGAGACCCGCTCGAGCTCATGACCGCGGTGCGGCAACAGCCATCACCCGCAGCCTATCTGCAGCCGATACTGCTGCTAACGGCCAAGGGGGGCCAGTCATCCCTGTCTTGCCGAGCCGCGGACGGCGCCGTATCGCCGGAAAGTTTTGATAGCAGCCACTGGTTGTCCCATTTCGCGGACCTGCAGCGCTGGATAGCGGAGCTGCCGGACCCCAATGAGACCGACGGGCAAACAAGCATGCGTGTGCTCAGACACCTTGCCAGCCGCCACCTCAGTATCGAACCGATGATGACGGCGCAGATGCCGTCGGGCTTCGTGTATCCGCCGCTGCTGCCCTACTTCGGCGGCGCCGCCATCGGCACACTGGAAATCCTCCAGTTTCTCGAGACCCAGCAATTCCTTGAGGCCGAGTTCAGCGCCAGTGCGTATCTGTGTTTTCATTGCCGCAGCGCCTTCCTCGCCTTTGAGGAAACCTGCAAGCAGTGCGAATCTGCGGATCTCGATATTCAAGAGCTCGTGCACCACTTTCGCTGTGGTCATGTCGCGCCAATTGACGAATACCGCAACGACGACAAGCTGTCGTGCGGGAAATGCGGCCGCGATCTGAAGCACATCGGCGTCGATTACGACAAACCTTCCCTTATCTACCATTGCCGAAGCTGCGACCACCGGTTTCAGGAAGCAGACGTGCGCACGACCTGCTTCGCCTGCGGCCGTCGAACGGCACCGGAGAATCAGCACCGGGAAACCATCAATCGCTTCCGTCTCACGCCACTTGGCGACAACGCCGCGCGCTTCGGGGTGGAAAGCCTGTTTACACATCTGCTGGAGCGCGATATCGGGCTCGTACCCTGGTCCGTCTTTCAGCGCTTCGTACACATCGAACAGTCGCGGATAAAGCGATTCGGGAAAACCCGCAGCACCCTGCTCTTTCTCAGCATCGACAACATGGAGCAGATTTACGCGCAGCTGGGCGCCCGCGCCGTGGAGCTGTTCGAAGCGCTGAGTTCGGTGATGGCAGGCATCGTACGCGACACCGACGTGGTGACATCGCGCGAGGAACGGTTTTACCTGTTTCTGCTTGCAGAAACCGGCCTCGAGAACGCCGAGGTGCCCCGGGAACGTCTGATCAGCCGGTTGACCGAGGTCATGAGCGCCAATCTTTCTGCAAACCCAAGACTGGAAAGTCACTTGCTGGAGTTGACGGAAGACGTGGATCTCGAGGCGCAACTGCAAAGCATGGCATCGCGCCCGCGTGATTGAAGACGCCTTCACATTCTTTTTCAATCTTGAGCCGCGCCAGCTGCTGTTCTATTTCTGGCCGTTTTTTTTCTTTGATTTCGCGCGTTACGTTCTGCTCGATCTTCTCGTTCTGGTGGTCTACCTCCCGGGACTCAGGCGCCGACGCCGGGGTTGGCTGTGGGCACGCAAACGACTGTACAAGGAACGCCCCCTGGTCTCGATTCTGGTGCCGGGCAAGAACGAGGGCAGACATCTGGAACGCCTCGCACACTCCCTGCGCAGGCAAAGCTACTCAAATTTTGAAGTGGTGGTGGTCGACGATGGATCCGACGACGACACCCCGGCAATTGGCGGCCGGCTGCTTCGCCAGGGCCTGATCCATCAGTTCATTCGCAACGAGACGCGCGGTGGTAAAGCATCTGCGGCCAATACCGCCCTGTCGTTCTCGCGCGGCACGTACATTGTGCACCTGGACGCGGATACCCATCTTTCCCCGGGGGCCCTGGAAGAAGTGCTGATTCCCTTCTATCTGGATAGTCGGGTCGGCGCCGTGGGCGCCGATATTCGGGTCGCCAACAGCGACCACTCGCTGACCACGCGGCTGCAACACATCGAATACATGAAGACACTGTCGACGGGGCGCACGGTCTCCTCCATCCTCGGCATACTTCGTATCGTATCCGGCGCCTGTGGCGCGTTTCGACGCGACATGCTCATACAGCTTGGCGGCTGGGACGTCGGACCGGGCCTGGACGGGGATATCATCCAGAAAATCCGCAAGCTGGGCTTCCGAATCGTTCACCAGCCTCGCGCGGCCTGCTACACCCATGTGCCGGAGACATTCACCTCGCTGGCGCGGCAGCGGTATCGGTGGGATCGCTCACTGATCCGTTTCCGGGTGCGCAAGCATGCCAACGTGTTGCGGCCAGACCGAAATTTTGCCCTGCTCAATTTTTTGTCAACCGCAGAGAATCTTTTTGCCAACGTCGCCTTGAATCTGAAATGGTGGGTGTATCTGGTGCAGATGATACTCTTCGCGCCGCAGCTGATGTCGAAGATCTTCATTATCAATTACTTCCTGTACACGGTGTGCAACGTGATTGGGTATGGTGTGGCTACAGTACTTTACGGTCGAACCATGACCCATCGTGAGTGGGCGCTTATCCCCTTCATTCCCCTCATGCCGCTCTACACAGGCATCTATCTCAGAATTGTCCGGACCTACGCCTATCTCATGGAGCTGTGCCATCGCACCTCCTATCGCGACCGCTGGAATCCCTGGAAGGTGTCAGCCGCAGCTTTGCGCGACAGGCTCTGACATCGGCGGTACCGAGGTGGCATCGCTCATCGTTCACTACCTCGGCGTCCACATCCTGTGTGTCGTCGGTGATCCGGAACAGCCGGTCGCCACCCCGCGCGTGTAGCTGTCCAACAATCCCTGGTACTCGGCGCTCCGCGTACTCGTTTTTGTCACGCTCTCCGCCTGTTTGTTGTATCGTCTGTCGCTCGGGCGTAATCGCCGCCAGCAAACACAACGGGAACAATGAGCGAGACAACAGGCACAACGGCCAGAACGAGGGAAGACATCCGCATCATCACGACAGCGAGTGGCGTGGCACGACGCAGCGCGGGACTGCTGGTCGCGGTGCTGATGCTGCTCAGCGCCTGTGACGGGTCCCGCCACCCGGGGCCGGCGCCCACGCTGGAAGCCGCCCGCTGGGAGAATTTCCAGCAGCGCTTCGTGCACGGCGGGCAGGTAATTGACTCCGGCAATGCCGACATCTCCCACTCCGAGGGGCAGGGCTACGGCATGCTGCTGGCGGTCGCCGCAGGCGACCAGGGTGCCTTTGACAGGCTATGGCGGTGGACTTCGCGGGTGCTGCAGCGCAGGGATGGGCTGTTGAGCTGGCGCTATGCGCCCTGCCCGGCGGCGGACACGAGCTGCGTGACCGACAGCAACAACGCCAGCGACGGCGATCTCCTGGTGGCCTGGGCACTGCTGCGCGCCGGCGATGCCTGGGGCAATGCCGATTATCACTTTGCCGCGCTCACCATCATGGCGGCGGTGGCAGAGAAGCTGGTGCTGACGCATGAGAACCGCACCCTGCTGCTCCCGGGCGAGGTCGGCTTTCGCCACGACGATGCCATTACCGTGAACCTTTCCTACTGGGTGTTCCCGGCGCTGCAGGCCTTTGATCGCGAGCAGCCAACCGGACCCTGGCAGGCGCTGATCGACAGCGGTGTGGACCTGCTCGACAGCGCACGCTTCGGCGATGCGCAGCTACCCCCCGACTGGCTGGAAATCGGCCCCGACGGGCTGCGACCGAGTCCGCGCTTTTCCACCCGCTACGGCTTTGATGCCGTGCGCATTCCCCTGTATGCCACCTGGGCCGGGCTTGCACCTGAGGACAACTGGCGCTCCCTGAAACAGCTGTGGCAGCGCGATCCCGTCCCCGCCTGGGTTGATCTCGACGATGGCAGCACGGCGGAATACGCGTGGAGTCGGGGGATGGCGAGCGTGGCACGCCTGGTGGATTTGCAGCACGCCGAAGGGGAGATCGGCCGCGCGCAGGACGACGCGGCCGACGCCACCGCCGACGCCGATTACTACAGCCAGACACTGGTGCTGCTTTCCCACCTGGCCGGCGCAGAACGCCGGTCGTGACGGCAGCACCCATGCAGTGTCGTCCCGTGTCGACCTGCGCTCAGGCTGGCGTAAAGATTTGACGCGCTGCTTCAGGCAGCGACAAGCTTTCTGACCTTGAGCTCTTTACGGTATTGCTCGGCATGCCAGAGTTCATACTGGGACTGCTGGTTCAGCCAACTCTCTGCGGACGTATTGAAGGCAATAGATAGCCGAATGGCCATCTCCGGACTGATGCCAGCCTTGCCGTTCAACACAGCACCCAGCGTTTTTCGGCTGACCCCTCATGCCTGTGCGGCGGCCCTTTCGGTCATTCAGAGCTGAAGCGTCTTGACTCATAATGTATGTTTTAACAATATACATACGATGATTGAATTCAAGAACATTGTCGGTTTCGACTGGGACGAAGGAAACGCCAGAAAAAGCGATGAGAAACATCATGTTAGCCAAGCCGAAGCTGAGCAGGCGTTTTTTAATGATCCATTGCTGCTTCTGGCGGACGAGAGCCATAGCCAGGAGGAAACCAGATACCACGCATACGGTAAAACCAATGCTGGCAGAAAACTGCACATTACCTTTACTTTCCGGGACCGCAATAAGTTAATCAGAGTCATTTCGGCCCGGGATATGCACAAGAAGGAAAGATTGATGTATGAAGAAGCTTAAGAGAATACCGCACTTCAAAACGGAAAAAGAGGAACGCGAATTCTGGGAGAGCCATGATTCCAGTGACTACGTGGATTTTCGCAAAGCCGAACGGACAATGCTGCCGAACCTGAAACATTCGACGAAGACCATTTCGCTGAGGCTCCCCGAAGGCCTGCTCGATAGCATCAAAGTTGAGGCAAACAAAAGAGATATGCCCTATCAGTCCCTGATAAAGGTATGGCTGGCGAAAGAAATTCAGGAAAGCCGAGGATGACAGATCGAGACTCCATCAAGGACCACCACTGCCTCAATTGCGCGGCGTAGAGTCGCAAACCACCCGGTGATCCTCATAAAGATGACATTACGAGACATACCATAATATTGGTAATTATTGCGTTATTAAGCAATTTTTACTATTTTACTGGTATGCACTCACACCTATCCGCCCTTGGCCAACGTCTGCGCCGCGCCCGCCGGCGGCACTTCCCGCGCGATGACCTCGCCGCCTTCGCCCTGCGCATCGGGGTGAGTCGTGCCACGCTACAGAAAATGGAAAAGGGTGACCTGAGCGTCAGCATGGGCCGCTATCACGCAGCGGCACGGGTGCTCGGGCTGGCACACACCTTCGACGCGCTGCTCCATGAACCCGCGAGCCTGTTTGATGACGACGTACGATGATGGCTGTCACAAGCGTCATTAAAGGCAGCGGGTGATGGCCCCGCCCGGACAGGTCAGGCAGCGGCTGGACCTCTACCTCGCCACGCACGCCCTTGGCGTTCGTCACGCCGCGGATGTCGTACTTGAGGAAAATAACGGCCAGCTTGGCCGCGTGGGCTTTCGGTATCGGCCCGACTACCTCGCGGAGCATCACGCCTTCAGCATTTACCCGGCACAGTTACCGCTGCGCGAAGGTGAATTTGCGCTCAGCTGCAGCGGGGGCTCACCTGCGTTCATCGACGACTATCTTCCCGACCTCTGGGGTCGCCGGATACTCACGCGACTCGCGGCGCTGCGCCAGCGGCGGCGCTATGACGCCAACAGCGTCATCGACAGCCTAGCATCAATGGTCGCGAGGTTCTGTTGCTTGAGCGTTTTGATATCGACGCACCCACCGTCCGGCATCACCTCATCACGGTAAACGGTCTCCTGAAAAACCCGGTAAGCCGGAGCGATATCGGTGCGCCCTTCCGCTACGACAACGTGCACGACATACTACAGCGCTAAGGGCGACGTTGCCGCCATCGCCGATCGGGTGGTGGAAGCCATTGCGGACTGGCCACTGCATGCCGAGGCTGCAGGCGTCAATGACCGCGATCGCGAGCTGGTCGCGCGCTACCTGCGCAGATAAACCGAAAAGGAAAACCCAAGATGATAATGCCGCTCACCATGAAGCCACCCGCCATGCGCACGAACGCCCTGACACGTTGGCTTCTGTTGCCTGCCCTGTTGCTGTGCCTGCTATCGGGCCGGTCGGTGACTGCCGGGGAGGCATCTGCCCCGCCAGCAGCGATCGGGCAGGTCACCTTCTTTTATTACGAAGACCTGGACGACGCCGCACATTTCTACGGCAACGTCATGGGGTTTGAGAAAACCGCCGACCGCGGGTGGGTGAAGTTCTTTGCCATTACGCCAACCTCCTCGGTGGCGATAGTGGACGGCACAAAGGGCTTTCACCGGGTCAGTGACGACAAGCCCGTCATGCTGAGCGTGATAACGGATGACGTCGATAGCTGGTACCAGCACCTGCGCGGACAGGAGGTAAGATTCATCAAGCATCTGGACGATGGCAGTAGCCCTGAATTTCTGCGCGCTTTTCTTGTCGAAGACCCCGGCGGCTATACCGTTGAAGTTTATGAGTGGCGATGAGTCAGTGGCGATGCAACTTACAGGAAGTGTTCACAGGTGATTAATCGCGCAATATCCGCCGCGGCTCTACTGCTCCGCGGGCTCGGTCTTCTCAGCGCCAGCAGCCTGTTCAGCGACAGCGCACTGGCCATCCCCGACGATACCGAGCAACCCATCCACATCGTTACCCGGGAGGTTATTCGTGACGAGACTGTCGGCGTCACCCTCTACCGTGGCGATGTGTCGCTGCGTCAGGGCACCATCCGCATCCGGGCCGATGAAGTCACCCTGGGCGAGGAAGGTAGCGGCCCGTTCTCCGCCCGCAACGGCGATCCGTTCTTCAAGATTGTGGCCACTGGCCGGCCCGCACACCTGCAGCAGCTGCTCACCATCGACGGCGACATTACCTACGCCCGCGCCAACGTGGTGGAGTACCTGCGCGCACGATCACTCATTCGCATGCAGGATGACGCCCACGTGCAGCAGGGCGAAACCGAGATGCGCGGCGGCGTGTTTGAGTACCTGATAGAGCAGCAGCAGATCAGTGCCTATGCCGATGCGGCGCAGCGGGTGCGGAGTTTTATACCGGCGTCTGCGCTCGAGTCCAGGTCCGAGTCGACTCCGGAGGCTGAATGAGCGCGAACACCCGCTGCCACACAGGACGAGGCACTCGCTCGGAATCCAGGCCTGGCTGACTGTCGCCTGATCCCTGAAAAAAATCTCCGCGGAGATTTTTTTCACTGTCGTGGTATCCCAAAACCACCGTCGCCAAAGGCTAAGGTATTAAAAGTATAGTCCAGCAGGCGGGCCCCGCCAGCTCTGGGCGATAGAGGGTCGCATTTGATGTTTCTTTCCGGTTTCTGGCCACGCTTCCATGTGCCCCGCCGAGGCAGCCCCAAGGGACCTGCCATTGCCATATAACCCACACGACGCAAGCACATCAATGACAGCGCCGTCGCCAGGCCAGGGCTCCGATGCCGCCAAGAAGCAGGAAACCCGTCGCCGGCAAGGGCACATCCACAGGGTCAATGATAAGGTCCTGGCCACTGGTATTTACCGCCCACAATACTTCACTGGCGTCGACTGCAGAGTATGACGAGCTATCGGTATTGACCAACGCAAAGGCATCAGTCAGAAACTTGCTCCCTTCGGTGCCCAGATTGAAGTTAGTCGCCCAGAACCACTGACTCTGGCTGTCAGACGTCGAAACCGAGAGATCAACGGGGGCTTCATCATCGATAGCCGTCTTTTCATAAAGACTCTCCCATATCCCCAGCTGAATAGCGGCGCTCATCCAGTCAGTATTCGGCCGCAGCCAGTTCTTGCTGTCGGGGGTGAAATCAGACGCAAAATCCCGCTGCTGCACAAAATTCACCGCACCCAGAAAACTCAGCATTCGGCCGAAGTTACGCGAGACGTTGCCGTCCCACGCTAGCTCGTTCTGGCCCACGTTTTCCAAGGTGTAAACCGTCCTGGTCTGCTGCAACGTCTGTAGAATATCCACGCAGTACGCGAGCACATTGCCAGGATTGATGAACAGCGTGTTTGAATCTATTGTGGTGCCACTACCCTCTATCGTCCTTCCCGAAAACATGCCCGCAGCAACCCGTGCCTGTTTGGAGGTACCAGACCCATTGTCATAGTGAATCGTCATATTTTTGCTGCCTGGCTCAGCGAACGGACCGCTGAATTCCAGCTCCAGCGTCATCGGGCCGGCGGAGGCGGACGAGACAAACGCCGCGGCGGCGGCAAACATCGTGGGTATTACAAAGTGGCGGAATTGAAATTTCACGTTGCATTCCTGTATCGGCTTTCGGGATATCACGAACCGCCAGGCTCGTGGCTTGCCCTACACACAGCAACTTCGAGGCCAATACTGGAAAATTACGCGACGCGAAGAGAATTCCCGACAACTCATCGGGCGCTTTGTGACGCGCAACACAAAGCACGGGGAGTTAACGAAAATTGTCGTCCGACGAAATGAGAGCCGCGTCACACAGGTTGGGTCACGCCAGAAATCAACGTAAAAAAAGCTGACAAATTCACCCAGTTCAGTCCGGACGCGCTGCTACCAACACAAACCCGCATCGCCCTCGCCGCTCACCGAGCGCAGGCCGGTCTGATCGATTGTAAGGGTGCCACAGCGCTCATCCCGCGCTGCCTGCGTGCCCTGGGGTTCGGCCTGCAGTTCGAACTCTGTGTCCCCCGGGTCTGCCGTGAAGCTGAACGCATACCGCTGCGCCATGCCATCATCCGTCGTGCAGGTATTGGGGGGCAGTTGGTCTGCCGCACCGGTGGGGCCGGCATAACTCATGGCCCCGCTAAAGCGGCGCTCCATGCTCTGCGCCATTTCCGTGAGGCAGGAGGCTGCCTTGTTGCGCCAGGTCTTGGTGACGGAGTCCTGATAGGCAGGCAGTGCCACGGCGGCAAGGATGGCGACGATCGCCACCACGATCATCAGTTCCATCAGGGTAAAGCCGCGCTGTGCTCTCATCGTAACTGCTGCCATGACTGCCTCCCCAGTGGATCGCCGCTGGCACGGCCTTCGGCGCCACCGGTGTTGCCGATGCGCTGGCCAGCGCCATCGTAGAAAAAGTCGCCGGAGCCTGCCTGGTTGCGGATCACCGTCAGCTCTTCACCGCGGCCACCGCTGATGGCGTTGATCATCTTGCCATCGATCAGGTCCTGCACGTTGAAGAACTGGTCATCGTTGATGTCGAACACCGATTCCTCCGTTGCGCCACCGGTCGCAATATCCAGGTCGAAGATGAAGCCGACGCGACCCGCCGAGCAGGGATCGTTGCTCGGGGTCATGCTGGTAAAGCGTACGCGCTCGCGCGGCGAGCCTGACGGGAAGGTCACCCGGCTGATCACCCGCTCGCCCTCGTTGTTACCCGCGTACTCCAGATCGAGGAACCACCCTACCTGCGCCTGGCCGGTTTCCGAATACAGGTTCCGGGAAATCTCGCGCACTATCCGCACCTCGCCTAGCGCCAGGGCCGTCTGCTGCGACTCTATGGTCTGCTCCAGCATCTTGTCGCGCGTACCCAGGCTCTTGTTGCCACCGTCATCACGCACACCGTAAAGCGTCTGCACCTGCGGGTCGGTGAGGGTATTGTCCTGGTTGCGGAAGAAGCTGCCCGTGCCAAAATTGATGATCAGTTCTCCCGCGCGCGTGGGATTCAGGGACACCCGTGGCTGCACCGTAATAGGCTGCGGTCTGCCATCAGGGTCCACCGCCTTGAACAGGTCCAGTGCTCCGCTGTCCCATTTACTGCTGTCGGTCCCGGTCACATCGAAGCGCCACAGGTTCCCGAGCAGGTCACCCGCATACACGAACTGGGTGACCAGTGAGTTCTCCGGCCAGTCACTGGTAGCAACGGGGCCAAGCCCGTTCGGCGTTGCGCCGCTGCCCGCCCCGGTATCCACTTTGGCGATCAGCGTACCGTCGGCCACGTCCACAATAAACAGCATCGCCCTGTTGGAATCGCTGTTGTAGCCATTGCCGAAAACGGCGGCAAAGCGACCATCGCCCATGGCGACAATTTCCGGGTCAGTGACGCCGTAGCCGATATCAGGGTCGGTAAACTCCCACAGCACATTGCTGGAACTGATATTGTCAGGGTCGGTAATGTCGATGGCGAACACCGTCCGACCACCAACGCCCATGGTGCCGACAACCACGGTCCGCCAGGCACCGTTGATCAAAACATCGCTCGCGGCCGGGGTACCGTCAACCGTGTAGCGATGCTCGTAGTTGCGTTCCGTCAGCTGTGATACCGCACTGAAGGTCTCGCCCGGCACCGGCTCCAGCACTTCGGTCGGCAGATAGGCAAAGACTTCCTCGCCGGTCTTCGCGTTGAAGGCATGCAGCATCCCGTCATTGGCGCCCACCACCAACAGCTCGTCGCGCTCCTGAATACTGGTGCGGAAGGCCCCGTAACCACCCGGCGAGAACTCCGCCGGCAGCAGGGAGTAGCCGCGATTTTCCTTGCCCACATACAGCGGCGTGGAGTTGACGATATCGCCCAGCAAACGCTGGCCACCCACGCCGAGACGACTGCGCAGTCCGGTCACGGGCTTGCCGTACATCCAGTCAACGCGATCTTCCGCGAGGTCATCAACAACTCCCTCTGCATCGCGGTTAAGGGCGTCCCGCTGCGTCGCGGAAAGGTTGGCAGCACTGAATGTGATGCCGGCGCCGCCATCCCAGGTGAGCAGGTTGCGATTCTCCGCCGTGCGGTTGGCAAGCAGGGTTTCTGCACTCCACTCCAGCGCATCCACACTGCCGTCACTGGTTTCAATGGACTGGGCGATGACATCGCCGGACCAGTCATCACTGCGGAAGGCCACGCTGTACAGCAGGGTATCGGCCTGCAGGATGGCCGCGCTGGTGGACGAGGAGGTCCCGGAGGTTGCCGTGCGATCGACGATATCGAGCAGCGCATTACCCAGCACTTCCCGCAGTTCGTCGGCGGTGCGCGCATTCAGCATATCGCCGCGGGAATTGACGGCCGCGTGGTACAGGTCATCCACCTGCACCGGGTTGCGGGTCTGGGAGGGCTCCACCCACTGTGGCGGGTTGATATGCGCATCCTCGACAGAATTGTGGGTCACGCCAAAGATATCGCCCTGCCCGCCCAGCGTGATGCCGTAGGTCACCATGTGCAGGTCGGCATTGCAGTCCGCCGAGGCGGGCGGGTTGTTGGACGCGCAGATGGTCGGCACCGGCACGCGCCCCGCCTCGAAGGCATTACCGCGCAGCTTGAGCTTGTAATAACGCGCCGCAATGTCGGCCATGGTATTGCTGAAGCTATCGGCGAAAGGCGGGCCCAAATCGCCGTCGGCATTGCCCGAACCAGAGCCGGTCCAGACGTTGCTAAAACCGTCGGTAAACAGCAGCGCGAAGTTCTGCTGGCAGCTCTGGGTGATAACGGAATTGTTAGCGTGAAACTGGTCACCGATAAACTTCACCGCCTCGCGGTTGGGCGTACCACCGCCGTTGCCGCCGCGGTTATAGATATAGTTGAAGAAGTCCGAGCGGTCGTCGGGGTCGCCCATGAAATACATGCCGCGCAGGGTGCGGCTGTTCAGGGTGAGCGCCCCCGTGCGCACCCCCGAGAGCGTACTGAAGCTCTGGCCGATGCCGGAACGGGTGGCCAGGTGACGCTTGCGGGCGTAACTGAACCAGTTGGCGAAGTTCTGCAGCTCATCGGCGGTGGAGCGACCGGAGGGATAGGTATTGTCACCGCGGATCTCGAATTTCTCGAGGCAGACACCGTCGTAAGCCAGGGCATCCACGCCCTCGGCGTCGAAGGTTGACGGAAAGCGTTCAAAAAGTTCGTAGTGCGCCGGGTTGGGCGAGCCGCAGGAGCCCGTAACGGGGTTCCCCAGATTGTTCTCAACCGTGTAGGACACGCCGCCCCTCACCGGCATGTAGTAGGTGGCCGGAAAGTATTCCACGCCGATGCTGCGGGCACCCGCGGTCTCCACCTGGTCACTGGTGGCGGTCTGCCAGCTGCTGTCGTAATAGCGGGTACCCTCGGGGATCACCATGTCCTGGAAGACGCGGAATCGCCAGTTGTTGCCCGTATCGGACCGGTCCACGGTGAGGTTGAAGGTGCTGTTGCCCTGGGTCGGGTCCGAGGGCGCCTTTTCCGGATCCACGTCGCCGAAGGTAAAGCCGCCCGCACTGGGCCACGGCTCGTAAACCACTGCCGGATCGTAGTACATACCGTTGTAGGCAGCGCTGCGCGTGAACGCAAACTGCGGGAAGGGGGGGATGGCGTAGTGGTCATTACTCCCATCGCTGTAGACGCGATTACCGTTGCCGGTACCATTGGGAAACAGGTAGATGTTCTTTTTCCAGGTGCCGTTGGCGGTGCCGACGCGGTTGTAGTTCAGGGTTGCCTCGGCCACGCTGTCATTGCCATCTAGCCCGATGAAGCTGCGGAAATTGCTGCCGGTGTGCCACCACAGCGCACCGTCATTGGTGGGCACCAGCAGTTCGGAGTCCATCGATCCCGAGTCATCAATCGCCGTGATGAGGTTCGGCTCGACGCCGGCCGTCACGAACAGCGGCTTGTCCGCAATATCCACCTGGGCCATCGCGGTGCCGGTGAGCAGCGCCAGGCCCGCGATGGCGGCGGCAAGCCGTGTCCTGTGGCAGCGTTCCTGTGTCATGTCAGCAACCTCCGGGCGCCAGGCCCTGTGCCTAAAGTGGCTCAAACGTTGAGCGTAAAATCACAACTGATGTACCGGTCGCGCCGACACCCCGGGCGATCACCGGAAATATCTCGCGAAACTCCGGCGGAGTCTCCCCCGGGTTCACCCGCAGTAGCTGCGGCGGACCGACGTAGTACACCGGATCGGCAGCCAGGCTGATAATGTCGTCCCCGGAATACACGCCCGTGCGCGTGCCCGAGGGCCCCGGCGCCGCGCCATCCCACTGCTGCGCCGCCGTCCCCATGAGCTCGAGGTTGGCACTGGCTATATCGCGATTGACCTGTACCCAGGCCTCGCCCTCACGCAGCGCAGACTCCGCCGCCTGGAACGCGATCTCGCGGTCGCGCAGGTTTCCCGCCATGCGCTCCTGCATGGCGGTATCGTCCATGCCCGACACGGCGAGGACACCCAGAATCACCATCAGAATCATGACGATGGGCAGCACAACGCCACGCTGGCGACGGACACCTGCGATACGGGGCAAACGCTTAGAGATTGAGCGATTCATGGCAAGCGGTTCCGCACGCCAACGGTGGCTGTGAACACGCGATAAAGACGCAGATCATCGTTTTCCGCCGTGAACGTGCCACCGGCCAGGGTGAGGGACGCCGGCAGCTCCAGCAGGTTGTCCTCCTCGCCGCTGTTAATCAGCAGGTTCAGCCGGATGGCGAGTACGTTGTCCATGGACACATTCACATCGTTGCGAATCTGCTCCGCCGTCACGTAATCGTTCACGCGGAAGTCGAAGGTAGTATCCACGCCGTAGAGCAACTGCAGTTGCTGCACGTTTTCGGCGATTTCCTCAGCGAATTCCTCACCGGTTCGGTATAGCGTGGGCCGACCGGTGTCGGGGTGGTCGGCCACAAAAAAGGCCACGCGCTCAATGCGATAGACCTCGGCACCGACAAAGGTGCGGCCGAGGGCCTTGGTATAGTTGCCAGGTGTGCTGCTGCCAGTATTGTGCACAATGTTGTCAAAGCCGGCGCCGCCGGAGCTATTAATGTTGGTGACTGCAAAAACCCCTGCCGAGGCGCAATCGGTCACCAGCAGGATGTCACCCTCCTCTATTCCGCTCCCTCCATCCACCTTTATATCCGCGGAGCCTGGTGGGGATCCACCGACGTGGTCTCTAACAGTAATGCCGGCACCGCGGGCGATGATCATGACAACGATATCGCTGTCGTCCCGGGGGACGATGGTCTCGCCATCCACTGTCGCAGTCATCAAGGATACTGTGGTCGGAGCAACGGCCGTATCATCGGCTGCAGTCCAGCTGCTGCCGGATCCGTCACCGGTGCCCTCGTAAGCCATCAACGGCACGCCGAAATCGTACTCAAAGGACAGGGTGTCGGTGGCGCCGGAGGGGGCGGGCGTCAGGGTATTGCGGATAAGACCCGGGTCGAGCGGCCCATCGGTGCGCGGCGCCTCCTGACGCAGCGTGTTGCGACAGCCCACATAACCGGCCTCACGCAAATCGCGGCGCATCAGCTCCATGGCGAAACGACCGCTCTCCTGCATGCGAGACAGGGAGTCAGTCATGCGGAAGGTTTCCAGGCCACCGAGGAAAACGCTGAGCACCCCCCCGATGACAAAAGCGCCAAGCACCAGGCTGATCAGGAGCTCGGTAAGGGTGAAGCCCCCCTGGGCCCTAACGCGAAGACGTCGCCTGCCCCCTGTGTCGCGCTCTCTTATCGGCATGATCAGATCTCCGCCGAGGTGCTGAACACCTGCGCTGGCTGCTCGCCGCGGCTGTCGTCCCAGCGCACGGACACCGTCACCAGGTTGCCGTTGCTGGCGATAGCGCCCGCGCCCTGGGGCAGATATTCGGCGACGCGGGCAAGCCATTCGGCGGTCTCGTTCGCCAGCAGCGTGCCGCCGCCCGGCACCGCGTCGTCAAAGCCGCGGTTGTACAGGCCGTCAATCGCGCTTTGGCGATCCACCCGCAGCCGGTCCGTCATGTCATACACCAACAGCGTGGCCTGACTGCGCATGAGTGCGCTCTGGTTGGTGCGCACCATGTTGGTCTGCATGCGGATAATGGCAAGGACGCCAAGGGCAACCACGACAATGGCAATCAGCACCTCGATCATGCCGACGCCACGCTGCCGGGAGGGTGCCAGGGCCTGGAGAGCGCCCCTCATTCAGGTGCTATCCGCACTGCACAACACCCGTTCCACGCTGACGCGACCCGTTGCTGCAATCTCCAGTAACCTGGCGCGCCTGCCGCGACAGCCATCCACCTCGATCGTGATATCTACCCTGCCCGAGACAAGCTGTCCAAGAGGGCCGAAAATGATGGGCTGGTTAGCGCCACTGGTCTGGGCGAAGTCGGCTCCCGGAAAGGGCGGCCGCCATGTGCGTCGCACCGGAGGTTCACCGCCAACGGGAACATCGACACTCACGATCCACCCATCGGACCAGGTTCCCGAGCACGTGGGCGTGGTATCGAGGGGATTGCTGCTGGGGCACACTCTCACTGGCGCTGCGCGCTTCACCGCCTCTGAACGAGCCAGGTTAATGGCACTGGTGAGGTCATTGGCAACGCCAGAGGTGCGGCTGTTCAGCATGATTGCATTAAAGGAAGGAATGCCAACACCCAACAGAATGCCGAGCACGACCAATGTGACCATCAGCTCGATCATGGTGAAACCGTGACTGCGACGATAGGGGTGTTCTGCCATATTGTGAGTACTACGTAGTTTGGGTCCCGTCTTTGGCGGAAGCTTTGAGGCATCAAAGCACTGCCTGATGGGGGGTGTCAACTGTGATTGTAGGGGTATCAGGGTCAGGTCCCTACAGGACTTGACTCCAAAAGGCAGGAATTGATGACTGGGTCACAGTTGCCTGCGTCCTTGGATTGATCCAAAAACGGCCGACAACAAATCCGACCCCTCTCAGCACAAGCCCTGTGCCGACTTGAATCCCGCGATACAGAGAGGGATGTAGTTCCATCTGGTGCCGAGCCCGGACCAGCGGGGTGCGATCTCTGCAACTGTCAGGAGGCTTTACACCCCCCCACTATGACCCTACGAATCACAGCATCGTTAGATGATGAAAGGCCACGTGCGCCAGAGAAGTTCGTCATCCAACGGTCGCCGGGCGGGCGGAAAAGAAAAAACGAATTCCAAGGAGTCTCTGCATCCAGCAAAGAGTCACCGCATATAGGTAGTAGCGAAGCTTCGAGAGTGAAAACCAGGCAAAAACGACCCGACTACCTCCAACGAATGCGAAGCAAGCTCAACAATCCTACACCGATCAGCAGGAGCGGTGTCGGCGACGGCACCCGATTTACCTGTATACCACCTATGGCAAAGCCTGCACCCGAGTCACCGGCGCTGATGACTATACTGCCAGTCTCATCCGCCATGATCAGCCCACTGGACTGAGTATTTTCAGGTAGGGATGCCTCAGAGTTATTGATATTAGAGTCTACACCGACCAGCGTTACATTACCTGGATTGAACGTCACGGTTTCACGACCATTGAAGGTATCCAGATCCCAGACTTCGAATATTGCTGATCCGAGAAAGAAGTTAATCCCGAAAACCGTGATCGAGCTGTTTCTGCCCAGCACGAAATTTGGACCTCCAGTGAAGAACGTCCTTGTGTCGCTATAGCCATCATAGGTTGCATTGATGGGGCCGGTGTATTCAACGCGCAGCTTCTGATCCGCGTTGAGATCGGGGAGGCCCACCTCAAAACCGTCGACCAGCGACCCTGAAACATCCGCCAAATCTACCGTTAAAGGTCCCGCTTCGGCCAACGAGCTCATCAATCCAGCAGTCACGATCGCAGTTACTGCAAAAGACTTTGTTGACAACGACTTTAGCGACACGGCACTACTCTCCGAAGCGGGTTATTGCATAATAAGCAAAAGCCATGCCACTACTTGTTTCCGTTTAATTTCATTTGCTTATGCTTTTAGCTTCGCCAGTTTCTGCCCCACTCACTACTCAACTGTAAAGTATTCCGACATACACTGCGCCATGGTCGAGGGTACCGCTGCGACGCAAACCGCATACCCACCAAGACCCATGCCCGGCAACAAGACCTCACCGTCAATGCCATGAAACTCGGCTTACGCGGATTTTGTCGCATGGCGAGGTCCTGAGATCCGATGGCCACGGCCTGCACGCCTAGCAGTTCGCGCGGATTTCGCGCGAATAAGGACTCGGGTGGGAGTGACATCTGAGGCAGAGCTATTGCCGGCGACAAAGCGGGGCCGCTTTGCGACTGGATCAACACGCAACTTGCTTTGCTAAGCGCCTACGGAACTCCGGTGATGCTACTCATGGCGTTGTCCCAATATTTTTTTACTGCTTACACTCGCACGCCAATGCCGCTAAAAGGAGGATGTCAGCTTTTTATACAATTGCGTGGAATGAGCGTGGCGGGATGATAAAAACATCAAATTGACCGTACCCCTGCATGAGAGCCGACTACACCTCTCGGCTTTGCGCTCGCGTCAGAATCTATCCGGATTCTAGTTGAAGGTGGCACGACGCCGAGCGGAGACGTGCCGGTGCCGGCCAGACTGGTGCTGTTTGGGGTGGGACTGTTAGGTGCGGCTGCAAGCCGTCGTCGTCAGCGCCGCGCGCTGTAGAACGTACGCGCTCAGAGCAATCACCCATAACCGACTGTGTGATAGCAATACTTCTCCTGTAGGAGCGCAGCAAAAAACGAGCCAAGGCCGGTTTTTTGTTATGAGGCACTATAGTATCATTCAGGCTAAGCCACATTCTCCGAGCCCTTACCCACCGCCCCCCTTCTTACCGCCTTACGCACCAAATGCGGAACCAGCAGACGCAGCGGCATACGCAGGACGTGCCCACGCAAATAGAGCAGCCACAGGGCAAATGCACGCCCTCGCGGCCGATCTCCCGGGTAATCCAAACTGAAAGCACCACGCAGGAACAACGGGTCCCAGAGCAGGCTACGCGCTCGCGCGAGGGGTGGCCGCAGGGCGTTCAGGGTGTCTGCCGGGACAGGCGTGCCGAACAGGCGTGACGCGTAGCGCAATGCGAGGTAGGTCGGCGTACCCAGATCGAGCGCGCAAGCCCTCTCCTCGAGCATTGACCAGAAGTCACCGCCGGCGCCTCCCTGGTCGACGCGGTCGGCGGCGCCGTTGACCGACGCACCGCCTTCCGCACCAGCAACCGCACCGTGTGCAGAAACGACCGATGTCTCAAAGTCGCGCAGCAGCTGGTTGAGATCCCACAGGTCACGCAGCGCATGGTGGAATTCACTTTCATGAAACAGGTGCGTAGCGCTGTGAATAACCTGGTCGCAGTTGCCCAGCGCGAGGACACCCTCCAGCGATGTGCTTTTCAGCGACTCAAACAGGCGACCGGCGTCAACATGAGGCGCGGCGGTGGGCGGCAGTATTGTGTGGTGCAAGTCGACCACTGAGCCGCGGCTTTTATGCGCCATGGGCGGAATTTCGTGCATCCAGCGCCGATAGTACTGCTCGTCGTAATCGTCCAGGGGGCCAGTAATCCAGCCCGCGGCGATAAGCGCCGACTCCGCGGCCGGGATGGCCGCGTGAGGCGTCAGAAGATCGATATCGGAAATAATCCGGCCGTCTCCCGCAGGGAGCTCACCGATAATGTAAGCGGCGCCCTTGAGCAGTATCGGCGACAGGCCTGCCGGCGCGAGCGCGTCTCGAAGACAGCGAACCTCAAAGCGGAGGTCTCGCGCCTGCTTTGTCTGTGCCAGCGATGCTGAATCCAGGTGTCGCGTAACGTCGGCCGGCAACGGCGCAAGCACACCGGCACGGTCGAGGTGCACGCGAAGGGCAGCGAGCAGACCAGCCTGGCGCGCCTGCGACATCAAGGCGCTTAGCTGCAGCGGTCGCAGGTGCATTACGCTCTGCGGGTCATTCAACGCGTCGATAAGGGTTGTCACGACATCTCTGCCGATTGCGGCAGCGCCTCCCCGGCAGGCATACGCTCAAGTGCACCCATGGCCCACTCAAGGTCGTGGTAGACCAGATCAAAGCAGGGCGCAGCCTCAACGAGATGGCGCATGGCATGGAAGCCGTCTTCGCCAAGCAGGCTATAGTTGAACGAATGATATGCAGCGAGGACAAAGCTCACCGTCCGAGGCCGGGCACGCAGCCGCTGCGGCTCGTCCCGGCTGAACCGCGGAAACACAAGCGCGCGAACGGGAACAGGATCGGTGGCGTGGCTTTCGGGATGCAGGTCGCCCTTCATGTGCTGAACGGTGCCCTTGTGGGTATCGAGACTTGGCGGCCCGAACACGGCATCGCGGGAGAAGCTCCGAATGACGTCAATGCTCTCGTTCTTCAGGCTGACCGGCCGACACAATGGCACAACCTGTCGGCTGCCTGGCGGGATCAGCGCGTGCTCGTCGGACAGTATCCGCCATCCGGATAAACCGAGTGCTGCACACAGCGTGCTTTTGCCCGCACCCGGCACCCCCGGCATGATGATCGCACCGGCATCGCTGGCCACCACAGCGGCATGGAGCTTGAGATACTCATTGCAGTGAACAGAAACACACCAGTTCATCCCCCACTCCAGGGACGCATAGGCCTGATGGACCGGCACTGGCCCAAACTGATCCCGACCGTCGAAGCCGAATCTGCTGAGCTTACGCCAGGGAAGAATCCCATGACTGCGCAATGCAATATCAAAATCGACAAAGGCACTGGCATCAGCACGGGGAAAATCACGGTACAGCGCTTGCAGCCCGGCAGCCACGTTGCGGAGCGTCGTTCGAATCCGGTAGGTGTAAGGCCCGATGGCGAGATTCTCATTGTACGGGCGCATGGGTGACCGTAGCGACCCGCCATGATTTTCCCCACGCGACAGCCGCTGACCTGTCACTCGTGTATCTTCACCAGGCCGAGGTTCGACAGCTCTTCCATTAGCGTCGGGGCGTAAGTCTCTATCTCACCGGCGGACGCCGCATCAAACCGGGATTTGAGAATCTGCGTGAGATCGGCGACTGACAGGGTCTCATCACCCAGTTCACTCAGTGCGACCGCAGCGAGTGTGCTCAGGAGGTGGGTGTCACCACTGTCGGGATTGAAACAGACCGAGGTCTCCTCATTCGGATCAAAATAAAAGAGAGGTGTTCTAGAAGTCGCAAGTGAAAAATGCACAGTGTCTCTGGAATGCCTTGAGGGCTCTTACGCAGGTGCTACTTTTGTTTTCGTCGAATAGACCAACCAGGAGGGCTCCAGTCGCTCGCAGACGAACCCGTAGTTTAGGTCGTACTGGTACCATCTGTCTCCACCACACAGGATTCCCCCTCGCCTGTATCCACCAATTCATAACCATCGGTAGCGATCAGATCCTGAATGTCATTTGCCTTGTCCTCCATCAACAGCCTTTCGTCTTGCTTTCCCGGATGAATGGAGGCGACGTAGTCGGGATCGGTGAAGGAATCAAAGAACGCCTTGGAAATGCAGTTATCCCCCCCACCACTCTGGCTCCACGCCGACCGATTCGCCAGCGAAAAGACAACAGCGCTGCCGACGAGGGCCTGGCGCGTAAAGCGCCGTCGGGAATGGGAGCTGTCTGCACTTACGTCGTCCGATGCTTCCTGACCTGATACGGATTGATTTGCCGTACTTTGCGTCGTGGTGTCTTCTTCAGATTCGCTCATATTTCCTGCCTTGCGCACGGGACATTGTTATCGCCGTGCCGCGACGATGTTCGTTATACGTATCCGACATAGTCTGCTGTGCACGAACGCAAGACCAAGTCAGAGATCAATGATTCGCCCAATGAGAATAGCACACGCCGACTCGGCGGCCATCGCACACTCTTGACTGTGTGACCACGGTCACAACCGTACTGTCATCATCAACACTACCAGCAGCAACAGCGCTCAGAGCCTTAACCTTACCATGGCTCAAGACACTGCTACCGGCTATCTATACCCTTTGTGCGGAACTACATGCACAAATCGCGCCGATCTAAATTTTCCGATGAAGAATAGCGACTTACACAAGCCACCCGCCCTGACCAAACACGCCGAAAGAAAAATGACGAGCTGACTGTAAAAAATGCTGACCGCAGAAAACGCCTGAATGCTGAATACCTGAGTGCGTCGCTACCAGCAGACGGCGTCACCACCCTCTACGCTTGAGGTCCTGGTGCCCCTCTGGTCGATCCTCAGCGTGCCGCATCGATCCTCGTCCCGCGTGGCCTGCACACCCTGGGGCTCGGCCTGCAGCGTAAATTCGCCAGCCGACGGATCGTCGACAAAGCTGAACGCGTAGCGTTGCGCCATACCGTCCTCGACGGTGCAGGTATTGGGCGGAAGCTCATCTGCAGCGCCGGCTGGCCCCACGTAACTCATGTTGCCGGTAAATCGTCGCTCCATGCTTTGCGCCAGCTCGGTCAGGCAGGCTGTGGCCTTGTTTCGCCAGGTCCGGGTTACCGAATCCTGGTAGGCCGGCAACGCAACCGCCGCCAGAATGGCGACAATCGCCACGACGATCATGAGTTCCATCAGTGTGAAGCCGGCACCGTGTCGACGCGGGGCAATCATTGCTCCGTGGCGCTGACGCACTCGATGCCCGGTAAGTCGAGCGTGCCGGTCTTGCTGCAGTTCCGCCAAAGGCCCCCGCATCAAAGTCTCCTTCTACAATAAATACCAGGCCATCACCGGATCGGCTGCGCAACCACCCGGCAAGAAATTTTTCAGAGGCGTCTGAGTCTGTCTCACAACGGCTCAAATGTTGAACGCAGAATAACGATCATGGATTCGGTGGCACCATAGGCGTGGGATATTACGGGAAAGATCTGACGAAACCTGGGCGGCGTCTCGCCGGGGTTCACGCGCAATAACTGGGGTGGCCCCACATAAAACAACGGATCGTCGTGAAGCTGAATGCGATCGTCCTCACCATACAGCCCTGCCCGCACGCCCGATCGGGACGGCCGACCCGGCAGCCCGCCCCAGTCCCAGCTTGCAGCTTCTGCCCCCGATATCTCGAGATTTCCCTCGACCTCACTGCGATTGGCCTGTATCCACCCCTCACCCATATGCAGCGCAGACTCCGCTGCCTGAAACGCCACTTCGCGATCCCGCAGGTTGCCGGCCATGCGCTCCTGCATGGCCGTATCATCCATGCCGGACACGGCCAGCACGCCGAGGATAACCATCAGGATCATCACAACAGGCAGCACGATACCGGATTGTCGACGGACGGCTCCGCCCCGGAAAGGACGGTGACGCGGCAGGGAACGGCTGCTGCGCCGGATCATCATGGCATCCGGTTCCTCACGCCCACGGTCGCGATAAACGCGCGGTGCAATCGGCGATCATCGGCGTCAGCGGTAAACGTACCACCGTCGTATCTGAACTCTACCGGCTGCTCGGTCAGGCTGTCTTCCTCGCCACTGTTGATGAGCAGATCCATCCGCACGGCCAGCACGTCATCCATGTTGACAATTGGGCTTGTGGCAATTTCCGAGGCCGTCAGGTAGTCGTTCACTCGGGCGTCGGAGCTGCTGTGCACCCCGTAGCGCACCTGCAGCTGCGACACGCTCGCAGCAATTTCTTCCTCGTTACGGTAGAGAGAGGGCCGCCCGGTCACCGGGCTCTCGGCAACGTAGTACGCTGCCCGCTCAATACGATAGATTTCGGCGCCACCGAACGTCCGGTCCAGGGCCTTGGTGTAATTGCCCGGCACGCTATTGCCCGTGTTGTGGACCAGGCTGCCGGCAGTGTCAGGATTGGCGTTGGTAATTTCGAAAATACCGCCAGAAACGCAATCTGTGGCGAACACGATATCACCTCGCTGCAGGTCATTGTTGGCAGCGACCTCCAGATTCGCCGATCCCGGATGAGTGCCGCCCGGATGTGCATCCACGCGTAAACCGCCACCTTCAGCCCGTATCAGCACCACGATATCGCTGCCGGGGCTCGAGGATACCCGTAATTAGTGACAGCACCTGGGGATCGATGGGCGCGCCAGGCACTCATGCTTCCCAGGCGGAATCGGTGGCCACATAGCATATTAGCGGCGTGTTGAAATCAAAATCGAAGGACAATGAATCCGTCGCACCAGAGGGGGCCGGGTTGAGGGAATTACGAATCAGGCCTGGATCCAGCGAGCCTTCGTTGCGGGGATTCTCCAGGCGTAGCGTGTTGCGACAGCCCACGTAGCCCGACTGACGCAGATCCCGACGCATGCTTTCCAGAGCGTGGCGCCCACTCTACCTGCATGCGTAACAGCGCGCTCTGGTTGGCCTTCACCTTATTCGTTTGCATGCGGATACTCGCCAGCACACCCAGGGCCACCACCACGATGGCAATAAGGACCTCGATAAGGCCGACGCCACGCTGGGGTGAAGCCTGCACCTACGTTTCCACCGTGCAGGCTACCCGCTGCACACTGATGCGCCCTGCGGGACCCACGTCCAGACGCCGCGCGCGGTTGCCGCGGCATCCGGCCACTTCTATGTCCAGCCTGGTGTCTGCAGAGACCCGCTGGCCCAGTGCGCCAAAACGAATAGCCGAATTTGCCGTGCCCGTTTGATTGACCGCGGCTCCCGCAGCAGGCGCCCGCCAGACCCTGAGCACCCCGCTGGTATCGTCGATAATTGTGATCCAGCCATCGGTCCAGACACCGCCACATTCCGTGTCATTCTCACTGGGGCATACCGTCACGGGCGCCCCGCGCTTCACCGCCTCGGATCCCCTCTGCGTCAAGATAGTTGCCGCCTCCCTTACAATGGAGGCAGAGGGCAACGAGGTGACGCATGGCACGTTACAGCAAGACATTCAAAGCTCG
>NZ_SLWX01000006.1 GCF_004340525.1 Chromatocurvus halotolerans
GATTCAAGTTGCCGCGCAGCTCGATCCGCGATACGTATATATTGCTTTCTGGCGGTGTCTTTGACGGTCATTATCTATTACCTAATGGGCTTTCACATCTAATATGCATATCATATGATATTCTTTAATTTAATATATGTCAATCTATTGATATGCGTAATGCAGCTCTATGTATATCATCAGATATTCTTATTAGCCTCATTCGCATATTTCCTGATGGGGTGATCTGACGGATTCTTACCTCATGCTGATTGCACCTCGCTATGACCATGGCCTCTCCTGCTCTTGCGCTTGCACGTCCTGCCCTGCGCTGCGAAAAAGCGCATCGGAAACCGAGAAGGCTGCGTGAGCAGCCTTCTCGGTTTTAGCGATCACGCCGTGGAGGTAATCAACGGCCCGCTGCGCGTGGGCGGCAGCGGTAAAGATCGCGCGCTTGTCGTTTCTGAGCACTTCAAGCCATGATGCGATGTAGGCACTGTGATCTTCCCGGACCTCGGGAGCGATCCCGAGATCGGCGCAGAGATACGCCGACCCGAGCTCCGCGACCAGTTCTTCCTGGGCGTAACCTTCGTCACCGAAGCGTTTGCGACCGAAGTCCCGTTCGAGACGCCTCGGGTGACGTGTCCAGTGTGTGGTCTCGTGCGCGAGTGTCGCGTAGTAGCTTTCCGGATCGCGAAAGCTTTCGAAGATTGGCATCTGTATGCGATCGAGTGTGATGTTGTAGTAGGCCCGGTTACCACCGTGGTTGACCTCCGCGCCCGTGGCTTCGAAGAAACGCTCGGCGTGGTCGATCCGCTCGACCGGATCGGTCACCGGCTCGGCGAGGTGGTGATAGGCTTCTGGAAGCCCTTCGATCTGCTCGACGTTGAAGACGTTATATCCCTTCATAAAGGGGATCGTTTGCTCGATCTCTTCGCCGGTCTTTTCGTCTTCGGCGGTGCGCACCAGGGTGTTTGCATAAACAACCAGCTCACCGCTTTCGCCTTTGCGAACTTGCGCTCCCAATGCTTTAGCCTGGCGGTAAGTCATCCAGATCGGGGCGCTGTATCCCTGATCTTCCGCTGCGGCCCAGAGCATCATGACGTTGATGCCGTTATAAGGCTGCCCATTGTGGCGAAGCGGCTTTTCGATGCGCCCGGCGGCATGTTCCGCATTCCAGGGCTTCATCCAGGGGCGGACGCCCTGCTCCAGCGATGCAATGATCTTATCCGTGATGCGAGTGTAAACATCTTTAGAGGGTGATTTTGAATTGCTCATCTGTCGTCTCCTTTTTGTAAAAGTGGCTGTTCCGAAGAACGCGAAACGACGCAGACGGGGGAAAAGCCGAACGCGCACCGAAGGCGATCAGGCCGAAGGGAAACGGGCAACACGGTTATGCGGGCCGCCCGTTGCGCGGCAGGCGACCCCGGCTAGAACAGTGAAGCTTGAGGACAGCCGCTAAAAAGGAGACGGGGTTTGAGATGAGCAAAAATCATCCGCCAGCAAAGCCGCGATCACGGTAGTGAAACGCTGGGGCTGATAAACAACTCTAGAACCGGAATGAGGAATGAAACAGCGCAGCAGGCTTAGGCCGTGCCGCCACGATTGCTGACTTTACGATTCTAGTGCTCTGGGTCGTAGCGGCAGATGACGACTGACGTCAACTGGGGGACTTATCGCCATGCCTTTGGGAGTGTGGTGTATGGCGATCGCGGGAGTTGTGTTAGCAGAGACTGCAGCGGCGATGACGATGGCTAAGGGTGTTATTCGAGCTATGCCTCTTGAGATATACCGATTTCAATCTCGGCGACAAACAAGAAGCCTGTCTCGGCTTGTTGATCTGTGCTGTGACGGTATCCAGCAACGCCGATTACATCGGATTCATCACTAGGCGAGGCCTCAAGACAGCACAATTCCAAGACGTCCATGCGGATGCCTTTTCGATGATTATTCTGGGATCGGGGACTCCGAAAGGCTCCGATGGTCGGAGACTTGGAAATGAGCCAAGGAGGCTTCAATGAAATTCTTCATCCGATTTGAAATGGCGTTTCAGCGCGAAACCACCGCGCAGACCGTCTGCCGGACGATCTTCAATCAGCTCGCTCGCCGCAAATAATCGAGCACTGCGATAGCCTCCGGATATCGCTCGGGCGGACCGATTACCCGGTCCGCCTTCTTTTATCTGACTGGAGATGGGTTGCCCCCTGCAACCCTGGCCGTTGCCGAAAACGAGGCATGCAAACGGAAAGCAAAATCGACGGCTGGCGCGGTGCAGCGAGCGTCGGGAACCGTCTATTTCCCCTGAAGCGCGCTGAGGGTCTGGCCCCTTATCAGCCCTACAGCCACCTTACGCAACCAGATTCCTTAGACTATTACAGCGAAAATATGTATATTAAACAGTTACGTAGACGATATGTATGCGTTACCGTTAAAACAATTATAGAATCTCGAATAATGGTAAGGCGTTACTAATGCCAATAAGTTTCGATGACTTTCTCGATGATGACGATTCAATCGTCATCGATCCTCGTGACATATTCCTGACCCTAGACCGTGACAAGGCGTTCGCTTTCCCACGCGACATTCAAACCGAGGTCATTAAAGACTGGTTTGCGCAGAGGAATCAAGCTGACACAGTTATCAAGCTGAATGTTGGCAGCGGAAAAACGCTTGTTGGTCTATTGTTGTTACAAAGCTCGCTGAATGAGGAAATGGCTCCGGCTGCCTATGTCGCGCCAGACAAGCAACTGGTTGATCAGGTGATCGCCGAGGCCCAAATGCTCGGTATCGAGGTCACGGACGATCCGCATGATACGGACTTCCAGTCGGGCGACAGAATTCTGGTCACGACCATCCACAGGCTGTTTAACGGGAAGTCTGTATTTGGCGTCGGCGCAGAGGGTGTGAAGATCAAGTTGGGTGCAGTCGTCATCGACGACGCCCATGCCTGCATCGCAACTATCACGGAACAGTTCAGGATAGAGCTTCCCAATACGCATTCCGCCTATCAGGAAATCTTAAACAGCGTCGAAACTGACCTAAAAAGGCAAAGCCATGCTAGGTTCCTTGATATCAACTCAGGCGATCCGCGTGCCATCATGGAAGTGCCGTACTGGGCATGGATCAGGGCACAGGAGGAGATCATGCAAGCGCTGCATGATCATAAGAACGATGAGGAACTTAAATTCTCCTATCCGCTTCTTCAGGATTTTCTGCCACTTTGCCGTTGTGTGGTAAGTGGCCAGAAGATGGAAATCGAGCCAGACTGTCCGCCGACCGACCTTGTGCGGTCCTTCTCTCGCGCCAAGCGCAGGATCTATATGACGGCAACGCTTGCCGACGACAGCGTGCTCATTACCCATTTCGGTGCCGACCCCAAGAAGCTCTCCAATCCGATCGTTCCCAAATCCTCGCAGTCCATGGGCGAGCGCATGATCCTCATGCCGCAGGAGCTCAACCCTGAGATCGCGTTGAAAGAGATCAAAACGCTGCTTGTCGATCTGGCGGAAAAGGAAAACGTTGTCGTCATCGTACCCTCGAAAAATGCTGCCAAGGACTGGGAGGGTGTTGCCGATCAGACGCTCATGGCTTCAAACGTCGTCAAAGGGGTAGAGAAGCTGCGTGATGGGCACGTCGGACTTACCGTCCTCGTGAACAGGTATGACGGCATCGACCTGCCGCACGATGCGTGCCGCGTCTTGGTGATCTACAATCTTCCCGAGGTGGCGTCGTTTTCCGACCTGACTGATATGGCCGTCTTAAGTGATTCCCAATCTGGCTTGCGGCGTCAAATGCAGCGCGTCGAGCAAGGCATGGGGCGCGGCGTACGCTCCAATGACGATTATTGCGTCGTGCTGCTTATAGGATCGAAACTCACGCGCCGCGTGAAATCGCCTGACGGGATCAAGCTGCTCACCCCTGCCACGCAGGCACAACTCAACCTTTCGAAGAAGATCGCCAAGCAACTCGATGGGGTCGATATCGAAGGAATTGCAGACGTCATAAACCAATGTCTCAATCGCGACCCCTCTTGGGTAAAAATTAGCAAGAAAGCGCTGCTAAAAGCCCGAACCAAAACGGATTTGGTTCTCGACGAGACCAGCGTCGCGGTCCGGCTTGCATTCGATACAGCCCGTTCAGGGGACTATAAGGCCGCCGCCGATCTGCTTAGCGCAGCTGCGAACGCTGCGCAGGACGGCGATGAAAAGGCGTGGATCATGTCGAAACTGGCGGCCATGCAACATCACCTAAACCCGCCTGCGTCTCAGAAAACCTTACTGGCGGCGTACCGACTTAACCCGAACGTCTTACGCCCGATGGAAGGAATCGCCTATCAGAAGCTCGCGGCGCAGGAAGGTGCGCAGGCGGCAGCGGTGCAATCCTATCATCAGGAACGCTCTCTAGAAGCTGCCGACCGGATATTAGAAGTCAACCAGCTTAGCGACGACCTGCGTTTCCAAAGCGTAACACCGGACAAATTCGAAGCGGCCATAGATGCTGTTGCCCGGTTCATCGGATTGCATTCCCAGCGGCCCGATAAACAGTTCAATGATGGAGGGCCGGACAATCTGTGGGCGCTCCCTGATGGATCGTTCTTGGTCATAGAGTGCAAGAATAACGCCACATCCAAGAAAGGCATTTCCAAAGCCGACCTGGGCCAGCTGGATCAAGCTATGTCATGGTTCTTGGGGAAGTACACGCAAGCTGCCACTGGCACGCCTGTCATCATCCACCCACTCCGTACACTGGGTGATGGCGCATCCGAAGTTGAGGGGATGCGGATCATGACGGAGAATGGGCTCAGAAAGCTGCGCAAAGCGCTCACCGATTTTGCGAAATCACTTGGCGATCCGGATATTCTCAACAGCCAGAAGCAGGTAAACGAACTGCTCGCCACTCACGGCTTCAACGGAGTGGAGTTCCTAAAGAGGTATACCACAAATTTATAGTATTCTTTAGGATCACATAAAATTGCGGAAGTCATAAACATTGTCAACCATGTCTTCGTTTTGCTGAATAATGTCCGCGAACGCCTTAGAGTAGACGAGCGTGACCGGCATTTTCTTGTACAAAGTGTTGTTGTTCCAATCCATTTTGGTCAGGCCAAGAATACCCGAACAGGTCTCGTGCCACCCCCCTGCACCTGAAAAACGGCGAACAAGAACTGGTGAAGGCGTGGGCTTTAGAGGCCCTTCCTTATAAACATTGTAGTTCGGATTTTTGACGTTAACTCCGGTTACACTGCCTTGCGTCCAGAGAAGAGCCTCATTGCGTTCAATCGGGATGTAAGTACCTCGAACGACCGGATATCCGTGAGCTTCGGGAGGCTTCTTGTTGTCAAAACGGATGCCCCTCCAGTTCGTGCCCTTTACGATCTGGACAAGCTCAACGTCCGTGCCATCACGGAAAGTATCGAGCGCTCCCAATATCTCCTGTTTCTGAAAGGGAGTGTTCTTGTGGACCGTGATTTTGCGTGGCACACGGCCAAAATGACCGCTCTGGTAAATCTCCAGACTGCGAGAGAGAACCGATTGCATCTCATAGTATGAAAGATACGGGTTCTTTTTGCTGTCCTGTGTGAATTCGCTCGCATCATAGGCCACAAATCGAAATCCTGTTCCATCCGGGTCAAATACTTGACTGCAACAGGTTGTATAAAGATTACCAGTTCTGTCAGTTTTCATGGCATAACTGATGCCGATGAATGCCTCATCATGGTTAAGCCCTATGAGCTTCCAGGGTACACCTCCCGCTTTTGCATAGATAGCCACGCTCATGCCCCACATTACATTGGCGCGACACCTGCGTTGAAAACTCTTCTCACGGATGACCTGAATCGGAATGTTAGAAGGTGCACAATAGGCTTTAAGATAATCGTGGAAATCGAAGTTTTCGCCATCGAAGCATGCCGCCCAGCTCTGCGGCAAGTATACAAGCGCGATGTCAAAATTGCTGCGCACGCTCCGCAGCTGGGCGATACATTCAAACAAGCCTCTTGCAAGTTCAGCCTTCTGCCCGGTCTGCGCATGCCTATCAAGCTCATCGGGAAAGGAGATAACCAGACCGTGATCTTGATCGGCGACAGGAATGCGAAACAGCGCCTCAAAGCCGGGATATTCGGGATAGTAGTTCGGTGCTTCCCGCACCTGCGCCGTGCCCTTAAGCTCTTGAACCAACCCAGTGAGCTTTTCCATATTCTCTTTCGGAGCGAGGAGTGCCAGGCGGAGTTTGGCTGGCGCACCGAATTTCAGGCCGTAGGGGCCGTGATTGATCAACCCCATTAACGGATGCTTCCCAGTTCGGCCGCCAGCGAAGACAAGCTCCGGCTCGGGCAGCGTCGCATAGCCGCTTAGTTCTCCCGCTCTCGCGATCATGCTAAAAGCCTCCGCGAGAACGCTGTCCTATTACTTATGCGAAAACGCGGGTTTTCAATCACATTGCCGTCAGAGAAAGGCGTCACCGCAATTTCAGAGTTGCGTTCTTCAGTATCAAAAAGCAACTCGAGCCACGCATCCAAAAGCGCATTGAACTTGTCATTTTTCCGGTCGCTGCGCCTTCTATCCAGGAAGTCACGGGCATTGGAACGGGCGCGGGGCGGCCATACCCATATGTCCGGATCGATCATAAGCCAGAGATTGTCTCCCTTCTGATCAACGGATATCCGCAGCGCTTCGGCCCAACCCACCTGTTCAGACCTCGGCTTTTCGGGGGTAGGCACCGTGAAGACGCCCGGCACCTTGCCTGAAGTTTTACCGAGAAGCTGGAACAATGAACCTAGGCCACCAACATCGTCGGCATGCTGGTCGACAATAAGAAAAATCGATCCGTAGCGGGCACGAACGAGCAAGGGACGTTCGCGCGCCAACGCATATGCCAGGGCCTCTTCGATGAAGCCTTTTAGATGCAGATTCCCCGGCTTGCGAATATCATTCGGTAACGCACGGGTTTCTACGGTCTCGAGGGCAACAGCGAATCCTCGACGGGCATATTCTTCCTTTCCCCAGCACCACACCGTATCGGATTTGGTTAGAATCAGCGATTGTTCCGATGCGCGTGCAACCGTTTTAACCTCATCCCATTCAACAGGTTGCTTGAACGTCAGCGACAGGCATTCGGTTGGCATATCAAGTATGGGAAGGGCATTAAGCCGCAAAAGCGGCTGCTGCCTCCCAGATGACGGCAGCGGAATATCCACTTTCGATAGATGGGCTTTACGAACCTTGGCATCCATCTCGGGTGACTTGGACTCGATGTTGCGCCACAGGCGTAGCATCAGCGCATCGAACGTCTCGACCTCGACAATTTCGGCGGTCACGCCTTTTCTCTGCGCAGCCGAAATAAGCTCCATAACCGCAGGATGTACAGCACCACGCTTCAAGCTAGTCCAGTAGAGGCCATGAGGAAATGGATTAGACGTTTCGAGGGCCTGCCTAAACAGCGCCATGACGCTCTCATCGCGCCCGCTATAACCGGCTACTATGAAACCGAAACGATTGGCTGCATTCACAAGGCAGGCGGAGAGTTCCTGATTCTGCTCTTCCAGATCGCCACTTAGATTTTTGATGCTGTCATAGCGAAAATCGCCGTGCAGCTTACAATAGATCGGGAATTCTTCATTGTTCAGTGCGCTATTGGCTGCACGCGATCCTTCGATGTGGAACGCTGTGAACGACCGACCGCTGACTTCAGCGACCGATTTTTCGACAACGCTGTCAAAATTGGTCGTAAATACGGCCCGGCACATTCCACTTGTAAGCAACGCCCCGAGAACACGGTTCCCTACTGATAATGCAGCTTTACCTTCCGCCAGTATGGCGCTCATGTACTGGCGTTGGCGCTCCTTATCGTCGCCGAAAATTTTCTCGAAATAGGTTGTATATTCATGATCTGCCCACAATTCGGGAAAGCCGTGCGCATCCATGTAGGCTTGAATCCGTGCTTTGACTGCAACACTTTGAATGTCTTGACGCGAAAGCTCCTGATTCTCTTCGCGGCAGTAGTGGCGGCGTTTCAGGTCCCAAATGATGTCTGTGGCGGTCGGCAGACCGGCGCTACGCGATGTGCCTGCGCCAAGGAACCAGGCATAATTTTGCGGGCGATGAGAGAATTTAGCCGTTAGTTCAGATTGAGTAGCCAAATTTATAGCCCGCCTTCTCGGGCCTCGCGAACAGCCCTATTGAAGAAGTGCCTTGTCGCTTTATCCCGCGCCTCAGCATCGGTGAGGACAATATTCTTCATCTCGTTGTCGCGTTGGAACATGCGGATAGCACCTTGGAAGAACGCATCACGGAACGCCGCGTAGACGACATCGGGTGGATTGTTCCGCAGCATCTCGGTCATGTCCTCGTCCACGATATCGCGGTTGACCTGTTCAAAACGTATCATGTCCGCTTCGGAGAACTCAGTTCCATGGCGATCATTGAAAGCTTTGACGATTTCGGACAGCTCCTTCTTCTCGTCATCGGTGTAAGGCTTCGCGCCGAACTCGCTGATGGCGTTCAGGGCTTCCGTGTCTCCAGCAGCGAGGGACGCGCTGCCTTCTTCTTTTTTATCAACCTTGAACGCCTGAAGCCGGAGCATGTCTTCGGTGATTTCGATCTCCGGCGGCACTTCTCTATTGGGCAAGAGGCGTGAGAGCCAGTTTCCATAGGCGGCAAGCTTTTCGAGGCTGGTGTCTTCGAGCCTCATCACTTGGGCGATGAAGCTGTAAAATCGACTGTGGCTTTTCAAAAGCTGACGGAATTCTTCCTGGCGACCTTCGTCCTTGTCGGCCTCGAAGCGAGCGACCGCCTGTTTCACAAGGCCTTCGAGCTGAGCGCGATCCGCCCCACTAAGCGGCCCATTAAAATAGGCCTGCGCGAACCGCTCAATCTCTTCTTTATCCAGATAGCCAAACCGATGGAGCCGACCTTCAAGGTCGTAGATCATATTAGGATCTGACATCGCCTCAACAGTCGTTGCTTCATAGTACGGTTTGAAAGCTGCCTGGATATCTTCGATCGTATTCTGAAAATCGAGGATGAAGGTTTGGTCTTTGCTCACACGGGTACGGTTTAAGCGAGAAAGTGTCTGCACTGCCTGGAGCCCGGCCAGCTTGCGATCGACATACATTGCACAAAGCTTGGGCTGGTCGAATCCGGTCTGGTATTTCTCAGCAACGATCAGGATTTGATAGCTCCCAGGATACGGCGTCCCATCTGGCTTAAAACCATCAAAACGTCCGGGAAGCTCCGTCTCCGAGAAGTCATTAAGGTCTGCTTCGGTATAGGTTTGTCCGTCCAGCTCAAGCTCGCCTGAAAAGGCGACGAGCGCCTTCAGGCTCTGATAGCCGTTCTCGCGAATGTATTTCTTGACGCCAAAATAGTATTTGAGCGCATGCTCGCGACTCTGTGTCACGATCATCGCCTTCGCCTGGCCATTGAGCATACCCATGACGTGGCGTCGGAAATGCTCAACGATGATCTCAACCTTTTGCCCGATGGCGGTGGCATGGAGATTCGCATAGCGCGCGACTTTGCGCTGGCCCCGCCGCCCGCTCAGCTCCGGATCGTCTTCGATCGTTTTCTCAAGCTGATAATAGGCTTTGTAGGTCATATAGTTCTGGAGCACGTCCAGAATGAAGCCTTCCTCAATCGCCTGGCGCATCGAGTAGAGGTGGAACGGATGCGGCAAGCCGTCGGGCCCCGGCATACCAAACCGCTCCAGCGTGACATTGCGCGGGGTCGCCGTGAAGGCGAAGAAGCTGATGTTGGACTGCGGCCCGCGTGCCTTTTGATATTCCGCGATCAGGTCCTCGATGTCGTCGCTCGATGTCGCTTCACGAGTGAGCGCATCGGTCATTGCCTGGGCGCTCTTGCCTGACTGGCTTGAATGGGCCTCATCTATGATTACGGCAAAGTTGCGCTTGCCCTGACCGGAAAGCGCCTTGAGGTGATCGGTCGAGAATTTTTGGATCGTCGTTACGATGATCCGCGCGCCCTTATCGATCGCGTCCTTGAGCTGGCGAGAGGTGCCATCGATCTTTTTGACGACGCCTTGTGTTTGCTCGAACTGAGCCACCGTCCCCTGAAGCTGGCGATCCAGGACCACGCGGTCGGTCACGATGATGGCAGTGTGGAAGACCTGCGCGTCATCTTCGTTATGCAGATTGATCGCATGGTGCGCGAGCCAGCCGATCGTGTTCGATTTTCCGGAACCGGCGGAGTGCTGGACAAGGTAATTCTTCCCCGCGCCATGCGTTTTTGCGTGCACCATGATCTTGCGCACCGCGTCGAGCTGCTGAAAGCGCGGGAAGATCATGGCCTCGTTCTTGCCACTCACCTCCAGAGTAATGAACTGGCCGATCACATTAATCAGGACCGAACGTGAGAAGACGGCGGAACCCCAATCACCATCGTTGTAGAGATAGGCGATACGATGCTCGCCTTCGATGTCGGGGTTCCCGGCCCCGCCGTCACGCCCACGATTGAAGGGGAGAAACCGCGTCTTCCCGTTCTGGAGCCGCGTTGTCATCGATACGTTGTCTTCATCGATCGCAAAGTGGACAAGAGCGCCCCGTTTGAAGGTCAACAACGGCTCGTTCGCTGGCGAACGGTCCCGCTTGTACTGTTTTTCGGCGTGCTTGAAGGTCGTGCCGGTCAGAAGATTTTTCGCTTCAATCGTCGCGATGGGCAGCCCGTTCAGGAAGAGGACGACATCAATACGGTTGCCGTGCTTTTGGCTGTAGGCGACCTCATCCATCACGCTGAGGATGTTCGCTTCATATTCAGCGACGCGCTTGGGCTCCAGCCTGCTTGCCGGGCGGAAATAGCAGAGCGTGAATGGTATGCCGGGGACGATCTTGATCCCCTGGCGCAGGACATCGAGAATTCCGCGATCCTTCAGCGCTTTGTCGAGCTGCTTGAACAGAACGTCTTCGGCGGACGCCGCGTAGTGCTGCTCCAGCTTTTCCCAGGAATCGGCCTGCGTTTCCTTCAGGAAGCGAACGACCAGCTCACGGTCCATCGCGAGCGATTTGTCAAAATGGATGTCGCCTCGATAGGCGCAGCTTTTTTCCGATCCGACACGGCGCTCATATCCCAGGCCATCGATCAGGTTCTGGATCAAGTGCTCCTGGAGGACATCTTCCTTATGGACATCAGCGGCGGCGTGTTCGGTCATGCGCGCGCCTCCCGAGGAGCCATATCCTCTTCAATTTGATCGAGGCGGCGGTCCGTCTGTCCCTGCTTGCCCCAGGTCGCCACGTCGATCTGTCCCGTGACGGCGGCGGTGATCAGGGCTGAGCGGTATTCTTTGAGCTGATCAATAGACGCATGAATTTTCTCACCTAACGCAGTGTAGGTATCTAAGTTGGCATCCAGACGAGCGAGAATCTCGTCCTGCTCATCCAATGGGGGCATAAGGCAGGGGAAGTTATAGACTTCTGGAACACGAAGATGTCCAACTGTACTGCCTTTACGTCGCAGACCCACATAATGTTGGCCAATTGCACTATAAATCGTGTGCACTATATAACTCGCTCTCATGAGCTTTTTGTTGGGTCGATAAAGCATCATTCTTTGACCAAGACAGGCTTCAAGGTCCTCTGGATAAAGGCATGCTTCGCCCATCGGCGCCTCACGGGTAATCAACACATCTCCCGCCGATGGCTTTCCTCTTTTTGTCCATTCTTCGTAGGAGTCCTTGTCTGTTGGATATCCACCAGACTGCACAAACTGACCTTCCTTGATGCAAGTTGTTCGGATAACCCAATACTGGCCCTCGTCCACCTGAGGTGGAGTACGGTTTTTGCAGTCGATCACTTCCGAGCAGACATCTTTCATCCTGACCCATTGCCAGTGGCCGGGAATGTCGTCCATCCAGTCAAGACCGGAGCGTTTGCGAGTTGAAGGAGTGCGTGTGCCATTGCACAGAAGTTGAGTAACTTCAGCCAGTCGGCGGATTTTCTGAAGCTCTACCAACCGTTGCTTCTTCCCGATCAGTTGGTCGATGCGGGCGGTCTCGCGGTCAAGAAAATCCGCGATGGCTTTTTGGGTGTCGAGGTCTGGGAGTTCCAGTTCCATAGACAAGAAGGCGTCTGGATATAACCGCAGTCGGGACTCGATAATGCCTTTGGACCGCGCTCGGAAGACTGACCGCATGTGCTCTGATCGCAAGCGATGATGGATAAACCTCCGATCCGCGTAAGTCGGATCGATTTTGTAAACGGCGTATGCCGGGCTGACGATGCCGTCATGGTCGGAGACGCCATATGCACCTTTCCAAGCGAGCATATAGTTCATCACAAAATCACCCGCCCTGACTATGCGGTAACCTTCAAGTGACTCAGCTCGGCTTTCTGCGGATTCATCATCAAACGCCTCCGCGCGTGGCTTTACGCCGTAATACTCTGATACGGAGAGAAGTGTCTCTTCACCGGTGGAAGAGAATTCGTTGCGCTCGGGCATGAAGTATTTGAAGCGCCTGCGGATCACGCCGCCACCTCCTTCAGCAGGCCGGCAATCTCGGCTTCGAGCGTTTTCAGCTCCGCGTCGATCTCTTCAAGCGGACGGGGCGGCACATACTGGTAGAAATAGCGATTGAAGTTGATTTCATAGCCGATGCGGCCAACCTGCTTATCGCGGGCGTCGGTATAGCTTTTATCGATCCAGGCATCGGGCACGAAGGGAAGCACTTCGCGCTTTACATACTCCCGCCAATCTTCACCCAGTGGCACAAGTTCATGGTCGCGCAAGTTCGTGTCGGGCTCGGGCTTACCCTTGCCGTCGGTGCAGATGTCGGCGTCTTCATCGCACTCGGACAGGGCGGACAAGATCGCCTTTTTCAGCGGCGCGCCGATCTTGAAATCGAGGGCAGCCAATGCGTCCGTCAATTCATCGGTGAACGCAGCGCGGTTTGTGAAGAGGCGATCCGGGATCGCCGCCAGTGCATCGAGCACCGCTTGCTGCTCATCGTTGTTAAGCTTCTGAAAAGCCTTCTCGTCGTGCAGCCGCGCAAGGCGTTCCTCGCTCACATGAAAATTCAGGCGAAGCGGACGTTCGACCCGAATTTCGCGGTAGCCGAAGTCGGTAGTGTCGAAGATTTTTGAAACATTATCCTGGCCGCTCTCGCCGTTCAGGAAGTCGGCATAGAGCCGGACGATTTCCGCGCGGGCCTCGTCCGGGATTTCCCGTCGCTTGGAGCCGAGGGATTTGCGCATCGATTTCCAGAAGCGCTCGCCGCTGGCGTCGATCAATTGCACCTTGCCGCGGCGACTGGCGGGCTTCCGGTTGGTGAGAAGCCAGACATAGGTCTGAATGCCGGTGTTGTAGAAAAGGTCGGTGGGCAAAGCGACGATCGCCTCGACCCAATCATTTTCGAGCATCCAACGGCGGATTTCACTTTCGCCGGATTGCGCGCCGCCTGTGAACAGCGGGGAGCCATTCATGACGATTCCGATGCGCGAGCCGTCCTCGTCATCGCGCATTTTCGAGATCATGTGCTGAAGGAAAAGAAGCTGACCGTCGGAGATACGCGGCGTGCCCGCCCCGAAGCGGCCCTCCATGCCCATATTCTCGGCTTCCGCCTTGATCGGGTCCTGATACTTCTTCCAGTCCACGCCATATGGCGGATTGGACAGCATGTAGTGGAACTTCTTGCTCGCATGCGCATCGGTTGTGAGCGTGTTGCCGAAGGCGATCTGCTCGGGGTCATGGCCCGTCACGAGCATGTCGGATTTGCAGATACCGAAGGATTCGGGGTTTAGCTCCTGGCCAAACAGCTCAACGCGGATCGATGGGTTGAAGCCTTTGAGCGCTTCCTCGGTCAGCGCAAGCATGCCGCCGGTTCCGCAAGCGGGATCGTAGACCTGGCGAATGATGCCACGCCCGGTGAGCTTGGCGTCATCGTTGGCGATCAGAAGATCGACGATCAGTCGGATCACTTCGCGCGGGGTGAAATGCTCCCCCGCCGTCTCGTTCGACATTTCCGAGAAGCGGCGGATCAGTTCTTCGAAGAGGTACCCCATCTCGATATTGCTGATCGAATCAGGGTGCAGGTCAATCTCGCAGAAACGCTCGAACACGTTCCAGAGGATGCCTCCGTCCTTCAGGCGCTTGAGCTGATCGGTGAACAGGAATTTATCAAGGAAGATGTCGCGGACATTCGGTGAGAATTTCGTTATGTAGTCGACGAGGTTCTGGTGAAGTTGGCCAGGGTCCTGCCCCTTCAGGCTGCCGAAGGTGAAGCGCGAGAGATTGTAGACCTTCACATTGCCGCCGACCGCGCCAAACAGAATCATGTCGCGCGTAGCTTCATCAGCCCCTTCCGGAAGGGACTTCTCGGCGTCGAGTACAGCTTGCTTGCTGTCCTGAAGAATGCAATCGAGACGACGAAGAACAACGAAAGGCAAGATGACTTTGCCGTACTCCGATTGCTTGAAATCCCCACGTAGGATTTCAGCTATTGACCAGACGAAACCGCTCAACGATTTTATGTCGCTCACACTGGCCCCTCTTCCCTCGGCTTGGCTTCTTCATTTTTCAGGGAATGCTCCAAAATGTAGCGCCGCATAAAATCACGGAGGACTTGCGCCGCTGGTCGGTCCTGAGCACGACAGGCGGCAACGAACTCGTCTCGGAGTTCGCGCTCCACGCGGATACGGAACCCGGAATCTTTCCCTTTCATCATGAAAAAGTGTATCCAATGTGACCACACCTGCAAAGGAAAAAATGATTTCCGATTGTGGACTTTGGCAACGCATCCAAGCAGGTCTCCATGGTCGGGGTCCAGCGTCGAGGCGCTGGCGCTGATCCAACGCGCGGAGTTTTGGTCGTCGGTATCGGGGCACGACAGCCCTGATCGGCATCCAATCGGCGGACGGTTGGCCTCAATGGAGTTGCCCCCACGGCGTGGCCTCCATGGCATGGCTGAGGGGTCCAGGGGGCAATAGCATGCCCGCCTGGTATTCCTGAAAGGATCGATGGGGTGCAGGGGAGCGCCGAAGGCTCCCTTGCGAGTGATGGAACGGCGACACGTTTCCCCGGCTCTCGGCGTGCTCTCAGCAACGTCGAAGCTGGCGCCGGGGGATGCAACGGGGGGCGCAGCGGCCCCCTTGCCAAGATGTGTGGTAGTACCACACACATCTTGCGGTCCAAATAGGACCGGGATTTCGTGTACTACCACCACCGCTTCGCGGATGTTGGTACTACTTCGGCGGCTCACGCGGCCTTAGTTACTCACCACGCCAACACCTTAGCCCGCCGCTTATCAGTCGTAGTCTTCAAGCCAATCGACTGTTCTGGGATCAACCGATGGTAACTGAAGGCCGAAGCGCGTCGCCTGCGCCATAAAAAAGTCGTAAACCTCCCATCGGTTAGTATCAATATCAAAAAACGTTACGCGCGGTGGGTTAAACACCCGCCCTGGACGCTCGTCTTCGAACCTTGAAGAGGATATGCGAGCGTTAGAAACAGCCGCGCGCAGTCCATAGTAAACGTGATTGACCAATGGAAGTGGATGCCCACAGAATTGCATGGATGCACTAACTCGCGCATCGTTATTTACTCCAAAAAGCTCTAGGTGCATGCTTGTTTCAACAGCCTGATCGATGTGAAACAAATTTACGAGCAATCTAGCGCCTGATATATCGCTCTCAAGAATTTTGCAGCGTTCGCCTCGAAGATAAGAGTCTCGATCAAACTGGTTATCGGGCACTGGCTGGCTGGCAAATTCGTTATTCAGGTTCTTGAATTCGGGCGCGGCCATGCCGCCGAATACTAGAGGCTCTGCAGTGGCAAAAAAACGAACGAATGGGATAGTCAGGCCCATCTGTACCACCTCTTTGTCGCGCCACTGCCAGGCTTTGAAAAGGGACAGAAATTCTTCAGATATTTTCTGGTCGGCCAGTATGCCTTTAAGGGGATAGAGTAATATCGAAACCGGGCGCATGCCGCCCGACAATATATCACCAAAACAAATGATCGCATTTGGTGCATATGCCGTCTTAAACTTCGTGAAGCGGGAAAAAGCCTGCAGCTTTGCATCTTCCCCGTCGAAAGCCTCTCCGTTGATCATACGGAACATGCACTCGTAATCTTCGCCAACGTCAATCCCGAGCTCATAGACGTCGATGGAGCCAGCCCAGATTGGCGGAATGTCGGCGCTGATGAGCTCCGCTCCTTTCGCCTGCCAGGCACCCGCCGAGTAGCCAAGCTTCCCCCAAAGCAGTTGTGCTGCATCCTCATACCGAGTTGCGTTATCTCCTGCCACGAACCCGCCGTCGAGCACCAGCTGAAGAAAGGCGTGATACACCTGAAGCTTGGCGTCACTCGTGTTCCAGAGCTCACCTGGACGTAGATCACGAGCTAAGGCATCCCTGAGGTCGCTATCGGTGACAGCCTCATAATTTAGGGTGAATGCCGCACCATCGTCGAAGCGGATATGGGCACTATGATCACGTAGCGTCTTGTAAATAGCCTGAAGATATCGGCCACGCCCAAAGGCGCGGCTTTCGCCTTTCCGTCTCCAGAATTCTTCACAAAGCCCTTTCCAGATCGTCGCTCGCTGGATCGTCGAGTCGTAAGTACGTCTGACAACTGCCGTTCTCATACTGCGTCCGCTGCCTGCCAACCGGCTGCCTGTCTCAAGCCTTCACTGCGTTCACACTTTCGGACATCGACATACCACATGTAGCGAAGACGTGAATCATGAGAGATCAGGACGAAACAAATACCGGAAAACACTGGAGGACGAGCGCGCCGCCTTCGGCGATCGAGCACTTCTCCAGCGAGTTGAAACGGCTGCGCACTCCCTCGCCCGCTGTAATCGCTCAAGTAATCCGCGATGCGCTTTTTGCTCACGCGGAAGCCGAGCAAGCAGCGGCAGAGAGGATCGCCGAAGCAAAGGCGAGCCTGGCGCAGGATTTCTATGCCTTCCTGGAACTTCACACCGATACTGCCGCGTCCGACAAGCTCAGCGCAAAGAAAACCCGTCTTTTGGATACGGCGCTCGAAGACATACAGGAGTTTTCTGATGAGCAAAATTAACCTCACGGCATTGCGACCGCACCAGGTGGAGCTGCTGTCTCGCTTAGATGGTAACGCCCGCCGCAGCTATCTCGCCAGTGCGGCGGCTTGCACCGGTCTCCTGATTATCGTGCCGGTGCTGATCCTCGCACTCGGGCTCGAATACGCTTTGATGGCGCACACCATGAATGTGCTCCTGGACGTGGGCGGGCCGGACCAGCCGGTGACACTCCTGTCCTTGAGCTCTCTACTTGCCATTGTCGGACTAACCATCATCACCAAACAGTTGCAAGACACACGGTTGCATGACTGGCTCGCTCGGCTGGGGCTACTCGCTCTGATGGTTTTCATTATCGGGTTTGGTTTGATCGTCTCGCTGACCAGTTTCGAGATCGCCGCGTCGATGCTTTTCGATCCGGAGACCGGGCTCGATGCCATCGAGGCGTGGATCGACGGGGCCGGTACGACCGCCGATCCAGAGAGCATGGGCCTCAAGATCAAAGAGGCCTTTGGAGAGTTCGGCGGTGTTGTCGCTCTGATCATGGCATCCGTTGGCCTGGGAGGCGTGTTTTTTATCAGCATGCTGGTCAGTCACACCCTGATCGACCGGGGACTGACGCTGACGAGTAATTTTATCCACGCGAGGGTGCACTACAGGGAGTCCAGCAACCTGCACGACGGGATCAACCGAAAGGCCGTTGCGCTTCAAGCTGCGCAGGCCGAGCACAACCGGCTGCAGGCCACCTCAAAATCACAAGTGGTCCATGAAGCCGTGGCGGATTTGGTGGTCGAGGCAGATAACGCTCTGGCCGAGGCTCGCTATGCACGGCGCTTGCTTGATCTGGTGAAGCAGGAAGACCGAGACGATCCCATTGGATCGATTGGCCTTTCCTTCCTCGGCATCAGCGAAGAGGCCTTCGCGATCGACACTGAAGCCTTCAAAGCGGAATTACAACGCATCGAGGTCGCCGCCAGCGAAGACAGGCTGAAAAAAATTGCAATCAACGTCGCCAAAGGCATCTCAGGGTAGGAGGAGCAGCATGAGGTTTTTAGCCAAATATATCTTCGCCGGTATCGTCGCCATTCTTGGCCCCCAAGGCGCGAGCATGGCCACTGCACAGCAAGCCGTGATCGTCGGCCTCGATATTTCCAAGTCAAACGCTTTTATCACCGACCAAGCGGTCGCCAGCCGAGCCGCGTCGTATATGGCAGGCATAATCGAAAGCCTGTCGCGTTCCGATGTCGTTCGTGTTCGCACCCTGGGCGATTACGGCATGCGAGCGAACCCACTCCGGCTTGATCTGGTCGTATCGCGCAAGACACCGGCCAGGAAAATCGCCGCTACCGTCCAACGGCTGGTCGAAGCGCTCCCCACCCTCGTCGCCGAAGGGCGCGTCCAAGCCTCCGGCACAACGCAGATTTCCGCTTTCCTTATCGATGAGGCCCGCTCACTGGAATGCACCGGAAAGGCGGGCGGGTTTTATCTGCTTTCAGACGGCATCGAGGCGTCACAGGCCACCAATCCAAAGGCGCTCACGAACGGCAAAACGGGGTTACCCACTCCGCCAACGGGCGTTCTGTCGAACTGTCAGCTCACGATGCTCGGCATCGGGGAGACCGTAAATGGGGCCAATTCCGCACACACACGTAACCTGATCGCGGCGTGGCAAGCGTGGGCCGAACATGCTGGCGCTGATTTCATTCCAAAGCCGGTTTTTTAAGGGCAGCGGCAATGAATCGTGGAATATTCAGAAAAAAACAGACTGAAAGCCGCATAAATCCGGGGTTTATTTACTTTCTGGAAAGGTTTTTCTCAGAAAATGGAGGTGTAGGACTGGTCTGTTAGTAGACCAGTAAAGAAAAAATTATGCAGGGTCTTGATGTAGAAAAATATCGTCCCTATGTGGACGGCTTCGACTTGAGCCAGGAGCAACAGGATGAGCTGCTCAAGGCGATGTGGTCGATGCTCGAGACCTTTGTAGACAGATCTTTCGAGGAAGACCCAGTTCAGCATTTACTGGGGACAGCTTCTGATTCGGATGGAAAGTCAAGAAATGATGAAGTAGATTCAGATGAGAAGTGGATAGATAAACGAGAGCCGAGACAATGAACGAGTTGCTAAAACCCGCTGTTATTTATTGTCGCGTGTCGAGCGTCAATCAGACGCGACGCGGCGACGGACTGGCATCACAGGAGTCCAGATGCCGGGAATTCGCAAAATTCCGAAACTATGATGTGCTGGACGTCTTTACAGACGACATGACGGGGACTTCGGCGGATCGCCCCGGCCTCAAGAAAATGCTGGCGCTTCTGCGACGACAGAGGAGCTCGGATATCTGTGTCATCATCGACGACATTACCCGCCTTGCCAGGGGCCTGAGCGTCCATCTGGAGCTGCGAGAAGCGCTTCGGGGGTTTGGCGCGACGCTTCTCTCCCCTTCCATGGAATTCAAGGACGATCCGGATTCAATGTTCGTCGAACATGTGCTCGCGAGTGTGTCTGAGCACCATTCCGGGAAAAACCGCGATCAGACGATTTCCCGCATGCGCGGACGCATGCTCAACGGTCACTGGCCATTCAATCCGCCGGTTGGATACACATGGGCAAAGCTGCCTGAGCATGGGAAGACCTATGTTCGGGATGAGCCGGTTGCTTCCATACTTCAAGAAGCACTTGAAGGCTTTGCGAACGGGCGTTTCGAGACACAGGCGGAGGTAAGGAGGTTTCTGGAAGCGCAACCCGCATTCCCAAAGAACCGGAAAACCGGGAAGCTGACCAATCAGCGCGTCAAGGATGTGCTGACTCAACGGCTTTACGCTGGCTATATTGAATACCCAAAGTGGAACGTCAGCCTTCGTAAAGCCCAGTTTGACCCCATCATCAGCTTCGAAGTGTTTCAGCGCATTCAGGATCGGCTGAACGGTCGCCCCAAGGCACCAGCTCGCAAAGACATCAGCGTCGATTTCCCCTTACGGGGATTCGTCCTTTGCGATGAATGCGAGAAGCCGTTGACGGCGTGCTGGTCCAAGGGCCGTAAAAAGCACTATCCCTACTACTACTGCGTAACGTCAGGCTGCGAGAGCCGTGGCAAGTCAGTCCGCAAGGAAACAATTGAAGCAGAGTTCGACGATCTGCTCGCCGATGCCAAGCCGACACAAAGGCTTTTCGATCTTGCGGGGGCAATGTTCCGTGATATGTGGGATCAGAGGATTCAGCGCGTAGGTGAACGCAAGCAGGCTATGCAGCGACAGCTTTCAAAGATTGAGAGCCAGGTCGAGAGCATCGTTGATCGAATTGTGAGCACCGAGAATGCGCGAGTTGTCGAAACCTACGAAAAGCGACTGGCGCGCCTGGATGCGGACAAGATCGTTCTCAACGAAAAGATCGAAAAAGCCGGTAAGCCGGTCGATACCTTCGAGGAGTCGTTTCGAACCGCTCTGTCGTTTCTCGGAAACCCGCAGAAAATCTGGCGTTCCGGGCGATTCGAGGATCAGCGGGCAGTGCTCAGGTTGACCTTTGCGGACAACTTAAAATATGCCCCAAAAAAGGGTTTTCGAACCGCTAATTTATCCTTACCTTTCAAGCTCTTACGGGATTTTTCAGTCGCGAAAAATGGAGTGGCGCGCCTGAGAGGATTCGAACCTCTGACCACCTGATTCGTAGTCAGGTACTCTATCCAGCTGAGCTACAGGCGCGCAGGGTCGCCACTATAGGGAGACCAAAAGCCCAAGTCAAGGCCTCCGGGTGCCTGCTCATCGCACTCTGGCCGCGCCACCATCCAGCATGCCGGCGTGGGTCAGCAGGTTCTGCATAAGAGACCGCAGTCGCTCGGAAACATCCTCGAGTTCAGCCAGGGCACCTGCGTCCAGTAGCCCCGCGGCATCGCGGAAAGCCGCGCACAGATATTGTGCCAGCACGTGTACCCTGCGATGCAGCCGCCGCAGTTCAGTCAGCGTAGCACGCGACAGGTGACTGTCCGGGAGGGCCTCAATCCAGGTCGTAAAACGACAGTCCGCCTCATCCAGCGGCGGGGGTCGCGTTGTCCGCCCGCTCAGGTACGCCTGGACGCCGGCAATCCACGCCCGATGACGGACTTCCGCGTGCAGCAGCGCGGCGCCCATGGTGTTGACCGGCGCCAGTTCCGTCCAGGTGGGGTCGGGACGCCACTGAAAGATCCATCGGTGCAGTTCGGCAATCGGCATTGGCCTTGCAATACCATAGCCCTGCACGGCAGCGCAGCCAAGGCGAAGCAGCAGAGCCGCATGATCTGCAGTCTCCACACCTTCGGCGACCACATCAATGCCAAAGGCCTCACCCAGATCGATCACGCCGCGGACGATCGCCAGGTCATCGGGGTCTGTCAGCATGTCACGGACGAAGCCGGCATCAATCTTGATCTCGTCCAGCGGAAGAATCTTGAGGTAATGCAGAGAGGAATATCCCGTGCCGAAATCGTCGAGCGCAAAGCGCACACCGAGACCGCGACATTTTTCCATGGTCATCACCGCCTGATCCATGTCGGGAATCAGGCTGCTTTCCAGCACTTCCAGTCGCAGCACGCCATCGGGCAGATCCCGGTGCTGCGACATGACGGCGGCGAGACGGCCGGCGAAATCGCCGCTTAGCAGGTGGACAGCATCCAGGTTGACGCTGAGGCCAATGCGCACATCCGGAAGATCGCGGTAAAGTCCGGCAAAGTCGTCAAGCGCCTGACGCAGCACCCACTCCCCCAGCTTCACCGCGAGCCTGTCCTCGTTGACGGCGAGGTGAAGGAATTCACCGGGTGCCAACAATCCCTGCTCGGGATGCTGCCAGCGAACCAGGGCCTCGACACCGGTTGTCACGCCAGCGCGCAGATCCACTTTCGGCTGGTAGTGCAGGAGCAGTTCATTGTTGTCAATTGCCCGCGACAGTCTGTCGACATGCCGGCGGCGCTGCTTCTCGGTCTCGTCGAGCGCACTGTCGAAATACACGACGCGATTCTTTCCCGCGTGCTTCGCTTCATACATCGCCTGATCCGCCTGTCGCAGAAGCTGATCCGCATCCAGCGCCACATCGCCCTGGGGAAAGAAGCTCACCCCCATGCTCGCCGAGACTCGCAGACTGTGCCCGCCTACCTCAATGGGCTCGGCCATGGCCATTGCCAGACGCGTGAAAAAATCGTCCAGCACGCCGCTTTCCGGAAGGTCGAGTAACAGGAGAACAAACTCGTCGCCGCCCATTCTGGAAACGGTGTCCGATTCGCGCACAAGCGACCTGAGGCGCGCGCCAGCCGCAACCAGCAATCCGTCACCGATGCTGTGACCATAGGTATCGTTGATACTCTTGAAGCCGTCCAGGTCGATAAAGCAGACAGCGACGGGCTGGCCTCGGCGCACCGCGAGAGACATCGCCTGACGCAGACGATCAGCCAGCAGCGTGCGATTCGCCAGGCCGGTCAGTGCATCGTAAAACGCGGTGTACTCCAGCTGTTGCTGATAGTGCTTCTGTGCCGTGATGTCGGAAAAAAGGCCGACGAGGTTGGCCACGCCCCCATCCGCACCGACAATGGCGCTAACCGTGAGAAAGGCCTCGAATCGCCCGCCGTCAGAGCGCCGGCTTGGCAGCTCGCCGGTCCAGAACCCCTGTTCGGACAATGCACGCCACATGTCCTCATAGCGTGCCGCAGAGGCGGCACCGGCGACCAGAAAGTCCAGCGGTCTGCCCAGGGCGTCCCTGTCGTCATAGCCGGTGATTGCCGTGAACGCAGCATTGATCTCGACGATGCGCCGTTCCCCGTCGAGAATGAATATCGCCTCGTGGCTGTGGGTGAATACGCTCGCCCACAGCTCCAGTCGGGCCCGCGCCGCCCGCTGCGCCGTCATGTCGATATCGATGCAGTACATTTCACACTCGCCGCGGCTGTTGACCTGCAGCGCGTGACTTGAGTAAACCGACACTGCGGAACCATCCCGCCGCTGCAGCGTCAATTCGCCGGAATCGACCGCCGGCCCGCCGGAAAGCCAGCGCAACGCGCCCCTCTCGACATCGTCTCGCAGTGTCTCGGGGATGATGAGATCGAGCAGTGACTGTCCTATCGCCTCCTCCGCTTTCCAGCCGTAAATCAGCTCACTTCCCCGGTTCCAGAAAATCAGCCTGAGGTCACGATCGTAGCCCTGCACCGCGATGTTGGGGATGTCCTCCAGCAGTCGGCGGAAACGCTGCTCGCTGCTCGCCAGCGCAATTTCCGCCTGCTTGCGGGCGCTATCGTCCATGAGAATGCCATGGATTGCCTGGACCTCACCGTGGTCGTCGCGCACCAGCCAGGTATGGTCGTCAATCCAGATGTAGCTGCCGTCGCGCCGGTAAAGCCGATAGGTCTGTCGATATTCGTCAGGTCCATGGTGGACATGCGCTGCCACGGCCGCTTCGATTGCGGGCAGATCATCGGGATGGATGAGATCGCTGTACAGAATCTCGCCGGCAATGAACTCTTCGGCGGTATAACCTAGCTGACGGATGTTATCGCTGGCGTATTCGAGGGGCCATCCCGGTTCATTGCGCCAGACAACCGCAACGGCAGGGGAGAGTTCGACGATGTCCGACAGCTGCTGCAGGCGCTGGCGTGTCTCCTCATGCAGCCAGAGATTGACCAGCATCTGCGCAAAAACCTGCAGAAGGCGCAGTTCCTGCCCACTGTAGTCGCGCTGGCGGCGCACGGCGTCGAACCCACAGAAGCCGATGCATTCGCCCTCCTGCAGCATGGGTACCATCGCCGTGCTGAGGATCTGTTGATGCTCCAGAACACGCCGGATAGGCCTGTCACCCAATGCCTGCACATCCTCCACCACCACGGGCTCACCGCGCCGATGCAGGTCCACCCACTCCCCCAGCGTGGCGGTGTCGACGACTGCCTCTGCCGCGAGTTGCGGACTGATACCGGGGGCACACCATTCGTGAGAATAGACAGCGCGACCCTGTGGGAAATCGTAAAGAAAGATATAGCCGCGATCGGCGCCGACAAACGCAGCAATCTGACCCAGCGCGTGGTCGACAACCTCGGAAAGCGGTGTGTCGGGGCGGTGGATCAGGGTCGTGGCGAGTCGCGCCAGCAGTTCGCTGAGTCGAATCTCGTAATCCGGGTGCGCTGCGCGACCCGAATCCACCCCTCGATCGCGCGGACTCATGGTTACCTCATGCCTTTCCGCGTCGTGAAACGCGGACTGTCGCAAGGGCGGTCAGGCCACATGGCCGCCTGTGCGGGTCAGGGCTGAAGGAACCCTGACTCCGACGAAAAGAACAGCCGTAGTGGCGTTTTCGGCGCTCCCTTGAAATGCACGAGCAGGCCGTAGAAATTGTTGTCGTAATCGTCAACCCACTCATACTCGAACTCAGGCAGCAAATTCTTGAACTCGAACTCCTGCGGCCGTTGCCCCACCACGCGCACTTCTTCCATATCCATCACATCAGCCATGCGCACTTTGGGAATGGCGATCTGCAGGTGCGTCGCGCCGCTATCATCCTGTGTGACTTCCCTCACCTGAATACCGGTATCGGCATCCTGGAAACCTCTCACCATTTCAATCCAGTTGGTCTGCAGCAGATCATCGCCGCGGGCGCCCAGCGCCACGACCAGCAGCAGCGGTGCGACGGCCGCGAGAAAAGTCGCGGACCGCATTGTTTTCGTAATGGTTAAACTCATCGTTTCAACACCTCATGGTTGTCGCAGCGCAGACCGGCTTAAAGAAGCACAGAAGTGCGGCGTTATCAATAGCCCAGAAAAATCCTCGCCAGACCGGCGAGACTGACTGCCAGCAGCCCGCCACCCAGGACGCGGAAAAACATCGACGTCTCGGCACGCAGCGTAAAGCGATGAAACCGAAGCCCCAGCACGTGGCCGACGGCCGCACAGGGCAGCAGCCACAAGTGATGTTCCCACTGCAGATCGACACCGCTGATCACAAATGCCGCGAGCTTGATGCCAACCAGAATAAACCAGAGCACAAATAGCGTATCGCGCAGCTGTTCTCGTCGAACCCGACTGGCGGCCACCGGCACGACCAGCGGAGCAGCTACCAGCGACGTACCGCTGACATACCCCCCGATAATCATGAACAGTGCATCCACCCGCCGGCTGCCGCTGCGGAAGGGCCGATTCAGAATGTAGCTGACCGCGTAGATCGATACCAGCGCAAAGATGAAGGCGCTAACCACATCTGCCGGCAGGGTTATCACCCCTGCCACGCCAATCAGCTTCGGCACCAGCATCAGCGGCAGCGCGTAGCGCAAAAACGCCCAGTTGACCGTATCCGCTGGCGTGTTCTGGTCGGCCTCCCGCCGGCGACGCGCTTCCCACTTCGCTAAGCCGATAGTCAAGGCTGAGAAGAAAAGCAGATGCACCGCGATGATCGGCAGGAAGACAAGAGGCGCATTCAGCAATATCAGAAGAAACGGCAGCGTGAGGACCGCGCCGCCGAATCCGAGTCCTGACCGCACGAAACCGCTCCAGACGAACAACAGGCCGATACAGGCATATTGCCAGACCTCGAGGTCAGCCACCGGGCGCGCTCGCGTTTATGATGACGCCGCCTGCGGTGGCAGAATGTCCAGCAGTCTGGCGGGCGACTCCGTGGCCGTCAGCAGCGTTCTGCCAGACGCGGCATCGAGACCATTGACCTGCAGATTGTCTCGCAGCGAGCGCGCCAGCGCAGAGGCCATCAGTCGCGGGTAGAAAGGCAGTTCGGATACGTGAAAAGGCAGGGTGTCTGTCAACGGTTCCTCCGTATTCACCGCGGCAAGAAACGCTTCCATGTGCCGTTCAAGCGCCTCGACGACCTCAGGGCTCTCTGCCAGTCCTTCCGCCGCGACCAGCGACCAGGTCATATCCCGTCGCAGGTCGCAGCGTGCAATGTGAATACCCGGCTGTCGTGAACCCCATTCCTGCGGCGCGATCAGTGACAGACGCCAGATGTCGCCACATTTGTAGAGATGATAACGGTTCCCCGGCACAGGCCGGAACTCGAATCGGGCGGCCAGGACCAGCGATGAGGCACAGAAGTCGGCAAGCAGTGACTGCACAGGGCGAGGCGATGTCGCTCGCGCCGGCCGGGTGTCGTTCCATGCCTGCAGTGCCGGCACCAGTCCCTTGCCCTGAGGATTCGCGTGTTTCATGACAGCATTCCGGCCTGCTCGGGACGACGCCCACAGAATGCCGGATACGCGCTTGAAGTCGGCGTTTCCGGGGGTACACTGGAGGGAGGATTACACACTCAGACACCTGATGGGGATAACAACATGATTTCAACCAACTCGCGCACGTTTTTTCTGGGGGGCGGTTTGTCGGCACTGGCCCTCGTATACGCCAGCACAGCCCTTGCTGGATCAGCCACCGTCGAGTCGCCAAACGGCGAGCGCATGGTGTTTGAGTATGCCGATGGCAACAAGCTGCGTCTCAATACGCCTCAGCAGGACACCTACATGCTCGTGCGCGACAACACGCTGTACGCGGTATCCTACAACAACGGCCAGCCCATGGTCGTGAATGCCTCCACAATGATGAAGGGCTTTGCCGATATGGCAAAGATGACCGAACAGGCGGCACCCGCCGGCGCCACGGCCGAGGTGGTGTCCATCAAGGCAACCGGACGCCGCGAAACCGTCGCCGGCATCAATGGGGAGATCTACGAGATCACCACCCGCGAGGAAGGCGACAACATCACCCAGGAGGTGGTGATGTCTTCAGACGCCAGAGCCCTGGAGTTCCGCGACGCACTGTTCACGATGATCCGCGCCAGCACTGAGGCGATGGATGAGGAACTGCGCCGCAACAGCGAGGATTTTCGCAACCGGCTTGGCGACATGAACATGGGCATCCTGCGCTACGGCACAGAAATGAAACTTGCCGCGATTGACGGTGACACCGTGGCGGCAGCGCGCTTTGAACTCCCGGCAAAACCCGTGGACATGAACGACCTTGGCGGACTGATGGGAGCCTTCAGTGGCGCTGCAAGCCAGAGCGCTGGCGGCGCTGATGCTGGCGAGGAGTCCCAGGACGCCGGCAGTGGCGTTGGCGGGCTGTTTTCCGGGATGATGGAGAAACTGGGAGGCAACGAAGACGCCAGCGAAAGCGAGGCAGAAGAAGACGCGTCCAACCCGGCGCAAGAAGCCGGAGAAGCCGTTGGCAAGGCTTTCAAGAAACTCTTCGGCAAATAAACCTTTGCAAGGTGGTGAGTCGCGCCGGTCCCATCCGGTGCGACTCACAACGGCAATGATGTCGTATTTTTAAGCTCTTCCATGACAAAGCCTGCGCTCACGTCAAACAGATCCGCCGCAATCAGTTCCTGATACAGGCGGTCGTAATCCGGCATGTCAGCGACCACCGCCTTGAGCAGATAGTCCACATCGCCACCCATGCGATAGGCCTCAAGAATACCGGGAATATTGTCAATCACCTCGCGAAATTGCCGACTCCAGGCGGCGTTATGGTGATTGGTGCGTACGGAGATGAAAACGGTCAGCGACAGACCCAGGGCGGCCGGATTGAGCAGCATGACCTGCTGCCGGATGATACGGCTCTCGCGCAACTTCTGAAGGCGTCGCCAGCAAGCCGAACGCGACATGTTCACCGATTCCGCCAGCTCCACCAGCGGCAGGGAAGCGTCACGCTGCAGCTGCCGCAGCAGCCGCAGATCCGCCGCGTCCAGCCGTGTGTCCTGCGTCATTTGTGCATCCCCCATCCGGGGCGACCATCAGCCGGGCGACTGCCGAGAATCAGCGACATGTTTTTTCCGGTAAAAGCCATGTATTCGACCATTATTCCCGATATAGACCGTTAAAGGGCAAGAAATAGAACACACCTGCCATCGATACGCAAATATCCTATAGGCCTGATAATTGAGATGATGACTGCCCGGAGGTAGCACGGCCATGAACGGAACATCCCGCACCCTGATCGACCGTATACAGCGCAGCGTTATCGGTCAGTATCGCCCGATAACGACGCCCTTCGGGACGCGGCCCCTGGTTTATGCCGATTACACTGCATCCGGTCGCAGCCTCGACTTCATCGAGCACATCGTGAGCGATCAGGTTCTGCCGTACTACGCCAATACGCACACGGAGGCGTCCCTCACCGGCGCCCAGACGACGGCGCTGCGTGAGGCCGCACGCAAACAGATTCGCAGCGCCATCAATGCCGGCGATGATGACGCGGTGATTTTCTGTGGCGCCGGCGCCACCGCAGCGATCAATCGCCTCATCGACATGCTTGGCCTGTGTGCTCCCCGGGAAGCCGCCGCGGCCCCAGGCGACCCTGACACCAAGGCAGCGGAACACACCCAGCAAGCGGTCATATTCGTCGGCCCCTACGAGCACCACTCCAATGAACTGCCCTGGCGTGAGTCAACCGCGACGGTCGTTCGCATTCCCACCGATGAGCATGGCGACATTGACCGGCGAGCCCTGGAAGCCGCGCTCGCGAAATATAGGAACTGCGCACTTCGCATCGGCAGTTTCTCGGCGGCGTCCAACGTCACCGGCATCCGCAGCGATGTTGCCGGCATTACCCGCATTCTCAAGGCACATGGCGCGCTGGCATTCTGGGACTATGCCGCGGCAGGACCCTACGTGGGCATCGACATGAACCCCGGCGACCACAACATCGATGCCGTTTTTCTCTCACCACACAAGTTTGTGGGTGGCCCCAGCACACCGGGGATACTCGCCGTCAAGAAGAGACTGCTGAGAAATGCGGTGCCGACGGTTGTCGGTGGCGGCACGGTGTCTTACGTGACCGCCGAGCACCATCGCTTCATTGATGCCCCGGAACGCCGGGAGGAAGGCGGAACGCCGGCGATTGTCGAATCCATCCGTGCCGGGCTGGTGTTCAAGCTGCAGCAGACGGTCGGCACCGACACCATTGAAGCCATAGAGCACGAACGCATACAGACCGCACTGAAGCGACTTTCCGCGTTCAAGGAGATCGACATCCTGGGCGGCACGGAGGCCCGGCGTCTTTCCATTGTTTCACTTCGCTTTCTCTGTGGTGAGCGCGAACTGCACTACGGCTTCGTGATAGCCCTGCTCAACGATCTTTTTGGCATTCAGGCGCGCGGCGGGTGTTCCTGTGCCGGGCCCTATGGCCATCTGTTGCTGGGGCTGGATAGGGCGCGCTCGAGGGCTCTGGAGGAGCGCAGTGCCAACGGAGAGAGCGCCCTACGGCCGGGCTGGGTGAGGCTGAATTTCAACTACTTCATCAGCGAGGCCGAGTTCCACTATCTGCTGGATGCCATCTGCCTGATTGCCAGCGATGGCTGGCGGCTGCTGCCGCACTACGCGCTGGATCCGGGCACCGGCGTGTGGCGCTACCACGGCGTAGCGCCGCAGCTGCCGGTCAGCCTTGATGCGATCAACTTCCTCGAGGAGCCCCCCCGGTCCGACACGCAGCCGCCGTCCGAGCCGGACTTCGAGCAGCTGATAGCCGACGCGAGAGACATTCTGGCAACGGCAAGTGCTGCAGGACACACAGCGGCAGCCGCAGATTCACCGCGCAGGATTGACTGCGATGATCCCGAGCGCTGGTTCACCATCGCTGAAGACCTGTCCCGACAGACGCCGGCGGCAGTCTGAACACCACTCTACACCCGGCCTGTCTGTCCGGAAGCCATGCGAAAAGATCTGATGCGTAGAGGTGCCACTATTGCGTAGACTGGCGGGATGACAAGCGGCATCAAATTCTCCTGGCGCACCCTCGCCGCCCTGCTGTTCTTCGCCAGCGGAATTATCGCCTTCGCCACCGGCGCCTCCGTCACCGAGCGACCGGATGTCACACATGCGGGCCTGCTGGCGCAGGCCTATTACAGCCTCAGCCTGTTCGTGGTGGGTGGCGTTGAGCTGGGCACGCCGGAAGGCGGACCGGCCCTTAGCAGGGCTCTGCTCTGGCTCGCCTATTTCGGCTCACCGATACTCGCAGCGACAACGCTGATTGATGTTTTGCTGCGCGTTCTGTCACCGCACAACCTGCACATGCGTCGCCTGCGCCATCACATCGTCGTCATCGGCACGGGAGAGCTGGCAATGAGCTATCTCCGTGTGCTGCGGCAGCGTGACCGCAGCGTGCCGGTGATTATTGTCTCGCGCCAGGAGCCAGAAGCCTCGATCGCCGATGAGTTGCGCGAAACCTATGATGCGATTGTTATCACCGGCGACATCACACACGAATTCTGCCTGAAGCAGCTGCGCGTCAAGCGGGCACGCCGCATCGTCCTGCTGTCGGACAACAGCCTGCGCAGTTACGAAGCCGCCAGCATCATGCAGCGCATGGTTCCCGGAATTGGCAAACGCATCGTGATGCACTGCGCGAACCTTCGCTTCATGCGCGCGATGCAGCACACCGACGTTGCCAAGCGCTGCGAGATCTTCAACTCCTACCATCTCGCCGCATCGGGTCTCGTGCGGGAACATCTGATGCAGCGTTTTCTGGACACCAGCGGGCGCGATATTGTGGTGCTGTCGGGCTTCGGCCGTTTCGGCCAGACCATCATCGAACAGCTGCAGGCGCACGCCCTGCGGGAGCTGGAAACGGTCGCGATCATCGAGAGGGATGCCGTGCGTCGCGTCCTGGTTGCCGAAGAACAGATGACGTTTTCGTCCGGCTACCGGCGCGAAGTGCTGGAGGGTGATATCTCGCATCCCGCGGTGTGGCAGCGCCTGCGCGATGCCGTGCATATCTCCGGTGACGCCAGGAACGTGGTTTTCATTCTCGGCACCGGCAATGAAGAGGATAATCTGCGAACAGCCATCTGGCTGCGTCGCGGCTACCCCAACGCCATGATTATTGCCCGCAGCAGCAAGGCGTCGCTGTTTGCCGAGGAAGTGGGTAAAGAGCACAACATTATCACGGTCAGCATTCACGAGCTGGTAGAACGCAATATTCCTGAACACTGGGTGTAAGACGAATAACGGGGGAATTTGAGAAAGGCGGGGCCGGCGGAGACGGTCATTGCCCCCATCAGGAGACAATGACCGCCATGGCGGGTAAGGAAGAAGCTGTCGACCATCCGCCGCTGCCAGCCCGGGCGGGCGCGTGCAGCGGATGGCGAGACAAGCCTCTGCTTACTGCATGTCCTCCGCACGTTCCGCGAGCTCGGGATCCGTGCGCATACGCTCTGCAATCATGTTGTACTGCGGTACCGTGAGTCCGCTGTCCTCGACTGCAGAAATCATCTTGTTCTGCGCTTCCTGGCGAAGTTCCTGCGCCTTTTCGCCATCGGACGTGGACTGTATCTCGCCTGCGTATTCCTCCTGCACATCCTGCACGGAAGCCATGGCAACCATGAATTGCCCCAACTTCTGGTCCGTCACTTCACCACCCTGCTGCTGCGCGACCGCGTTACCCGCAGTCACGAGCGCCAGGGCAACCAATGCTGCCGAAAAAATGCGGCGCGTTGCGCCAGCTGCAATTTCTGCGGTTTTCACAAGATCTGATACCAACATACTCATCTCTCCTTCTGGTCTGACAAAACGCAGTTTTCACTGCTCACCGTAGAGGAAGCAAGCGACGTGCCAACTGTAAAAACTCCGGTATGACTGAACTTTTCATAACCAGGCCCCACGATTTATGTATCATGGTGATACGTATGGATGATTTTAAGACACACATTTTGCAACACTCCCCGAAAGGCTTCTGTCGCCCCCACCGTCGACAGGGGAGGCAGCAGCTTGGCTGATATAACGGCTGGAGAGACCGGTACACACAGCGACACCTATGACCTGCGACGCGCCATGCTGCTCGGTATCCTCGCGCCCATCGCTCTGCTGTCGGCGGCTCTCGTTCTGGTCGTCGCTCTCTGGGCGGAGCGTTCGCTGGAGGCGCGCCTGCAGGGCGAAATCGAGCTGATCGCCCGCGCCGTCGCCCCCTCGATCAGCACACGACTCGTCGAGAGCGACATACACGGCATCCGCAATAGCCTTGACTCACTCTTCAGCATCCGCCGGGTCTACGGCGTGGCAGTCTATAATGTCGGCGGCGAACTGCTGGTGGCGGCCGGAACCGCGGACAATACGCTGCGCGGCAGCCTAGCCGCGTCGGGCGTGGTCTCGAGCGGGCAGGACGAGGGGGGTTATCGTGAGGTTGACGGGCAGACAGTCTACGCCTACTTCACGCCGCTACTGGACCGCGACGGTCGCATCCAGGGCCTGCTGCAGATGACACGACAGCGCCAGGAAATCACCGATGCTTTGAAGCGGCTGCACCTCACGGCATGGTCCCTGTGGTTTTTCGCGGTTTTCGCCGCCATCGTCATTACCCTTCAGCTATACCGACGACTGATAGGCACCCGCGTGGCCATGCTTCTGACGTCCATCGATGCCTTCGCCCGAGGTGAGCGTGAGCTGAAGCTGGCCATCCGCGCGCCCCGGGAATTTGCGGATATCGGGAACAGCCTCAACAGCATGGCACGCGCAACCCGGGAAGCGGAAATAGCGCTCGCGGCAAAGCAGAATGAAGAGCGGGCACTGCAGCGGCGACTGGACCAGTCCGAGCGCGCTGCTGAAATCGGTCGCGTCGCGGAGGGCCTGGCGCACGAACTGGGCGCGCCGCTGACCGTCATTGACGGTCGCGTGCGGCAGATGGAGCGCCGGCCTGATGCGCCCGGCACCACAGGCGCCATGCAGGAAGTCCGTCAGCAGGTGCAGCGCATGGGAAACATTGTGCGGCAGCTTCTGAGCTACGCGCGACGGGAGAACTCTGGCCACGATGCGATTGAGCTGGCCAACCTTGTCGAGAGAGTCTGTCAGGGAAGCGCGGCAGATGCGCCTCAACCCGAGCTGACCTGCAAAAGCCAGGCGATAATCCAGGGCGACAGGGTGCGCATTGAAATGGCCGTTGCAAACATTGTTCGCAACGCGCAGCGCCACGCTCAGTCGTCAGTCTCGGTGACGGTGGAACGCCGGGGCGGCAACGCTGTCGTGCGCGTCGAGGATGACGGCCCCGGCGTCACCACTGACGACGAGCAGGAAATCTTCAAACCTTTTTTCTCGCGCGAACCCACGGGCAGTGGATCGGGCCTGGGACTGGCCATTGTCAGCAACATCATGCAGGAGCACGGCGGCAATGTGGGCTACTCTCGCGGCAGCCGCGGCGCGATATTCGAGCTGGTATTTCCATCCACGGACAGTGAGGATAATCGATGAAGCGGCGGATTTTACTGGTCGAGGATGATGCAGCCCTGCTGCGTCTGATCCGCGACGAGCTGGATGCCGAAGGCTACCTGGTGGATCAGGTGACTTCGGTCGACGCCGCGCGACAACAGCTGACGGAGAATGACTTCGACCTGGTGGTAACCGATCTGCGCCTGCCGGACGGTACCGGGCACGACGTGCTGGAGACAGCCCGGCAGGCCGAGCCGCGCCCGGCATGCCTGGTGATTACCGCCTTCGGCAGCGTCAGCGATGCTGTCGCTGCGCTGAAGCAGGGTGCCGATGACTTTCTGACCAAGCCCCTGGAAATGGACCATTTCCTGCTCAGCGTCGACCGGCTCATCGAACAGTCATTCCTGCGCCGTGACTACGCGCGCCTGAAGCAGGCCATACAGAGCAAGGACAACCACGGCATCGCCGGCAGCAGCGCACAGATCCAGCGGCTTCGCGAGCAGATCACGGTCATTGCGGCCACGGACGGGCCCGTGCTGATCACCGGTGAAAGCGGGACGGGAAAGGAGCTGGTTGCGCGCAGCCTGCATGCCCAGAGCGAACGCCGGGACGGACCCTTTGTCGCGATCAACTGCGCCGGCATTCCCGGAGAGCTGATCGAGAGCGAGCTCTTCGGCCATGAAGCGGGCGCCTTTACCGATGCCAAGAAAAAACACGCCGGCATTTTCCGGCAGGCCAGCGGCGGCACACTGCTGCTCGATGAGATCGGCGAAATGCCTCTGACGCTGCAGGCCAAGCTATTGCGCGTGCTTCAGGAAGGCAGCGTGCGCTCGATCGGCGCTTCCGGGGAACAGGATGTGGATGTCCGGGTTGTCGCTGCGACCCATCGCAACGTCGAAGAGCTGGTGACATCCGGGGAGTTCCGCGAGGATCTGTATTACCGCCTGGAAACCTTCAAGCTCGAGGTGCCACCGCTGCGCGAAAGACAGGGCGATGTGGAGCTGCTCGCCTCTCTGTTTTTGCGCCAGCACGCGAGCACCACAGGCCGCGACATCGATGGCTTTGATGCCGCCGCACTCGAGGCACTGAACGTCTATACCTTTCCAGGCAACGTCCGGGAGCTGTCGAATGTCATCGAGCGCGCGGTCGCCTTCTGCCAGGGCGCTCTGATCAGCGTCGGGGATCTGCCGGCGCGAATACTGGAAAACCCCGGGCAGGTGTCACTTGGGCACCCTTCGAATGAGCGGGAAACCGGCAACGAGCGCCTGTTCGATGACCTTCCAACGCTCGAGGTTCTGCAGCGCCGCTACGCGCGCCAGGTGCTCGACAGAACCGACGGCAACAAACAGCAGGCGGCGGCGATACTGGGGGTCACCCGAAGCACGCTTTACCGCTGGCTGGCCCGGGATTGACCGGGAGCACCGGGCGGCGGCGAGCCTCAGCCATCATCGGCAACGCGCCGAGGCAGTTGACGCCGACGCTGGAAACGCGGACGCCAGACGCCAAGCAGTACATTCACGATGGCAATTGCCAGCACCACCCAGACCGAGTTCCACTCCGCCTGCATTGCCTGCCCCAGCAACGCCGGATCAATGTCTCCGGCCAGCGCCCGGGCACTGAGTTCCGCTTCCTTTTGTGCCGGACCCTGGACCGTGATCAGGGTGCCCTCAAACATGGACACACCCAGCAGGAGCTTCAGCCAGGCCCAGCCCGCGTTATGAAACGCGGGCGTGATGGACATGGCGAACAGGCCGCTGACCAGTGTGATACCGAGAGATGGCAGCAATATCCACTCGGCCAGTGTTCCCATGGCACCGCGCAGCGCGGCGTACTCGGCCAGGGATTCTGGCGCCGGAAGCTGTGACAACAGCACGATCTGTGCAGCCAGTGCGCCGGTAAGGCCAATGGCTCCCAGCGTATGGAGAAATTTCAGTGTGCGCCGCATGTCAACCCGATCTCCGTTCCCGAGACTGGCCATGATACGCAAAAGCGGGCGTCCATGGATGCACTCCCGCGCCCGAGTACGCCACAAACCCTTGCACCGGCCGGTCCGCAGGCGCCCCGGCGCCTCACCGTCGCGGTTGCGCAAAATACACGTTTTCAATACTTTGCATTGTCTGAGTTAAGTATCCACACTCTGCATCCTCATTACCCATGGGATATCCACTCGCTATGACCCACAGTCAATCCATACCCCCCCTTGTGCCGGCCGCAACACCGCAATGGAGCGCACAGGACAGCGCGTCACTGTACGGCGTGGGCGACTGGGGTGCCGACTACTTCAACGTTGACGATGCGGGCAGGCTGCGGGTGCAGGTGCCGGGCCAGGAAATCAGCGTGCCGATCGTCGACCTGGTCGAGGCCATGCAGCTGCGCGGACTCGAGATGCCGGTGGTGCTGCGCATCGAGAACCTGCTGGACCACCGCATCAGCGAAATCAATACGGCGTTCCAGCGCGCGATCGACAGCAGCGGCTACAACAACCACTACCGTGGCGTCTTCCCGATCAAGGTCAACCAGCAATGCCACGTGATTGAGGAAATTGCCGACTTTGGCCAGCGCTATCACCACGGACTGGAGGCGGGGAGCAAGGCCGAGCTGATCATCGCAATGAGCCAGTTGCGCGACTACGACAGCCTGATCATCTGCAATGGCTACAAGGATCGGGAATTCGTCGAGCTGGGCCTGTACGCCCGCCAGATCGGCATACAGTGCTTCTTCGTGCTGGAAACCCGTTCAGAGCTGGATATCGTGATCGAGTGCAGCAAACGCCTGGGAATCGACCCACTGATCGGCACCCGCATCCGCCTGGCCTCAATGGTAGAAGGTCACTGGAACGAGGACAGCGGCGACCGCTCCATCTTTGGGCTGTCCACGGATTCGCTGATCAGCGTGATCGAAACCCTGAAACAGCATGAGATGCTGCACTGCCTGCAGTTGCTGCACTGCCACCTGGGCTCCCAGATACCGAATATCCGCAATATACGTTCGGGGGTACTGGAAGCCTGCCGTTTCTACGCGGGCATGGTCGCCGAGGGCGCGCCCATGGGGTTCCTCGACGTTGGCGGTGGCCTCGCCGTGGACTACCAGGGCCTGCGCAGCAACGAGACCCACAGCATGAACTACGGTCTCGACGAGTACTGCATCAACATTATTGAAACACTGCAGGAATCCCTGGACGCCGAGGGCATTCCCCATCCGGTACTGGTCTCGGAGTCAGGCCGGGCGCTCGTCGCCTATTCCTCCATGCTGCTGTTCAACGTTCTCGATGTACGTGACCACCGGCCGGGGCAGCTGCCGGCAACACTTGACGATGACGCGCATGATCTCATCGTCAATCTGCACAGCGTGCTGGACAATGTCCACGTCGACAACCTCCAGGAGTGCTATAACGATGCCATCTACTATCGCGATGAACTGCGTGAAATGTTTCACCGCGGGATGGCGTCGCTGCGCGAGCGGGCGCTGGCGGAAAATTATGCACTGGGCATCTTTGAGAGAGTCGCCGCCCTGCTGCCCGAAGCGCGCCGGGTATCGCCTGAGCTGAGCGACCTCCCGGTGATGCTCGCCGATATCTACTATGGCAACTTCAGTCTGTTCCAGTCTCTGCCGGACATCTGGGCCATAGACCAGCTGTTTCCCATCATGCCTATCCATCGGCTGGACGAGAAGCCGGAACGACAGGCAGTCATCGCCGACATTACCTGTGACTGCGACGGCAAGATAGATCGCTTTTCCTATCTGGGAGACACACACAGCACGCTACCGCTGCATCCACTCGTCGAAAGCAGCGAATACTACCTCGGGGTGTTCCTGGTGGGCGCCTATCAGGAAACCCTGGGCGACCTGCACAACCTGTTCGGCGACACCACAGTTGTCAGCGTGCACATTGAACCGGATGGCTCGTTCGAGTTTGTTCGCGAGTTTCATGGCGACAGCATTGCCGATGTACTGTCATACGTGGAATATGAACCCAAGAACGTTCTGGAACAGTTCCGAAAAGTGGCGGAGCGTGCGGTGCGCGACGGTCGCATCAACGTTGAGGAACGCCAGAACATGCTGCGTGCCTTCCGCGACAGCCTGAACGGTTATACCTATTTCGAGCGCTGAAACCGGCGCGAAGACAGTCAAGCAAGGAGACACAGTATGTCGAAAGTCGTGATTATTGGCGCGGGCGGCGTGGGCGGCGTGGTTGCTCACAAATGTGCGCAACTGCCGGAGGTCTTCAGCGACATCCTGCTTGCCAGCCGCACCGAGTCCAAGTGCCAGGCTATCGCCGCACAGATCGACCGGCCCATTCGCACGGCACAGATTGATGCCGACGACGTTGCGGCACTGACGGCGTTGCTCGAGTCGGAGCAACCCGCCCTGGTGATCAACGTCGCCCTGCCCTATCAGGACCTGACCATCATGGATGCCTGCCTCGCCGCCGGTGTCGACTACCTCGACACCGCCAACTACGAGCCGCTGGACACCGCAAAGTTCGAATACAGCTGGCAGTGGGCCTACCGTGAGCGCTTTGAAAAGGCCGACCGCATGGCACTGCTTGGCAGCGGCTTCGACCCGGGCGCCACCAACGTTTTCACCGCTTACCTGGCCAAACACTATTTTGACGAGATCCACGAACTCGACATCATCGACGTCAATGGCGGCGATCACGGCTACCCCTTCGCCACCAACTTCAACCCGGAAATCAACATCCGCGAAGTCACGGCGGAGTGCCGTCACTGGGAAAACGGCGAATTCGTCACCACCCCGGCGATGTCGAGAAAGGCCAGTTTCACCTGCCCGGATGACGTGGGCACCTACACGATCTACCGCATGTACCATGAGGAACTGGAATCCCTGTCCGCGAATTTCCCGAGCCTGAAGCGCGCACAGTTCTGGATGAGCTTCTCGGAAAATTACCTCAGGCACCTCGAGGTCCTGGGCAATGTCGGCATGACCGGTATCGAGCCGGTGGAATTCCAGGGCCAGCAGATCGTGCCGATCCAGTTTCTCAGGCAGCTGCTGCCGGACCCGTCAACGCTCGGGCCACGCACCCACGGCAAGACCTGCATCGGTTGCGTGGTGAAAGGCGTCAAGGACGGCAAGGAGCGCACCATGTACCTGTACCAGATCAAGGACCACCAGGATTGCTATCGCGAGGTGCAGTCACAGGGCATTTCCTACACCACCGGCGTCCCCGCCATGATCGGCGCCAAGCTGATTCTCGAGGGAACCTGGCGCAGGGCCGGCGTGTGGAACATCGAACAGCTCGATCCCGATCCTTTCATGCAGGGGCTCAACGACTATGGCCTGCCCTGGCAGGTGACCGAGCTAACCGACTTCAGTCTGGACGACTGACGTGCTGTTGAGCGATTTCGACAGGCTGGATACCGGCGCGCTGCCCTCGCCCTGCTATGTCGTGGATGAACAGGTTATCCGGCGCAACCTGGATATCCTGCACGATGTTGGCGAGCGCAGCGGTGCCAGGGTGCTGGCGGCGCTCAAGGCCTTCTCGATGTGGTCGCTTGCGCCACTCTACCGGGATCGACTCTGGGGAACCTGCGCCAGCGGCCTGCATGAGGCCCGCCTCGGCGCCGAGTATTACGGCGGCGAAGTGCATGTCTATTCGGCAGCATTCGGTGCGGAGGATCTCGAGGAAATCCTCACCTTTGCCGATCATGTCGTATTCAACTCCTGCAGCCAGTGGCTGCGCTTCCGCGAGCGCTGCCTGGCGGCGCAGCGCAAGCGACCACAGCTGGTGTTTGGCCTGCGCATCAACCCCGAGCATTCCGAGGGGGCGACCCCGATCTATGACCCCTGCGCACCCGGATCACGCCTTGGCATTCCGGAGGCAGAGCTGACCGTGGAGGCCCTCGAGGGTATTTCCGGACTGCACTTCCATACCCTCTGTGAGCAACCCTTCGAGCCGCTGGCGCGAACCGTGGCGGCCGTGGAAGAACGCTTTGCACGCTGGCTGCCGCAAATGTCCTGGGTCAATTTCGGCGGTGGTCACCACATTACCGCACCGGGTTACGACATTGACGGCCTGGTGAACCTGGTCCGGGATTTCTCACACAGGCACGACTGTCAGGTCTATCTGGAGCCAGGCGAAGCCGTTGCCATCGGCAGCGGCGTGCTGGTGACCGAGGTTCTCGATGTCATGCAGTCCGGTATGCACCACGCCATTGTCGACTGTTCCGCTACCTGCCACATGCCGGACACGCTGGAGATGCCCTACCGCGCTGACATCAGCGAAGCTGACATGCCCGGGGTACTGGCCTACACCTACCGTATTGGCGGCCTCACCTGTCTGGCGGGTGACGTGATGGGCGACTACAGCTTCGCCCAGCCGCTGCGGGTGGGTCAGCGACTGCTGTTCGAGGACATGGCCCACTACACCATGGTCAAGACCACAACTTTCAATGGTACACGTCTGCCAGCGATCGCCATCTGGAACTCCGCTACCGGCGACCTGCGGGTGGTGAAGACCTTCGAATACACTGACTTCAGGGAACGTCTGTCATGAGCGCCACCAGCCAACCGCCTGACTATCCGCATTTCCTAGGCTCGGAAATCGAGCAGGGGGATCCCGCCCGCGCAGCGGTACATGTTTTACCCGTCCCCTACGAAAAAACTGTCTCCTACGGCGGCGGCACCCGTAACGGCCCCTCGGCCATACTCGATGCATCGTGGCAGCTGGAAACCTGGGACGGGCACAGCAGCCCCTGCGAACGCGGCATCCATACCTGCGACCCCATCGACTGCAGTGGTGATGCGGATAGCGTGATCGCCAGCATCGCCGCTGCGACCGCTGCCATCGTGCGTCACGGTGCATTCCCGGTTGTCCTCGGCGGTGAGCACACCGTGACCGGCGGCGTTCTCAAAGGACTGCGGGATGCCGGCTTCGATGATTTCGGCATCGTCCAGATCGATGCCCACGCCGACCTTCGGGATGCCTACGAAGGCGACCCTCTGAGCCACGCATCCGTCATGAAGCGAGCCGTGGACCTTGGCATTCCCATTTTCTCTCTGGGTGTGCGCGCGTTCTGTGAAGAGGAACGCGATGCGCGCCTGGCGCACGGCGTACACCACCTCGATGCCGAGGAACTCGTCCCCAACAACATCAGCAGCCTGACACTCCCCGATGATTTCCCTGCGAAGGTATTCTTTACCCTGGATATCGACGGCATGGACCCTTCCGTCTTCCCGTCTACCGGGACACCAGTGCCGGGCGGCCTGGGCTGGTACCAATCGTTGGGGCTGTTCGAGTCGGTGGCCGCGCAGAGGCAGATCATCGGGTTCGATATCATGGAGTTCTCGCCCATTCCCGGCTTTCACGCCTATGATTTTGCCGCGGCATTGCTCGCCTACAAGATGCTGGGCATCTGCGAACGCCATGGCCACCTGCCGGATTGACACCGCCGGCAGCGCGCTGTCCGGGTGCTGGAACCGTTATCTGCGCGCCACAGGCACTGCGCTTTTCCGGGTGCTCGGCCTTTGTCTGGCCCTGGCGCTGTCTGCGCAGGTATCGGCGCAGGCCCCGGATCAACAGCCCGTGCGGGTTGCTGCAGCATCAGACCTCAGGTTTGCCCTGGATGACATCGCCGATGGGTTTCAGCGCGAGTCCGGCTATCGCTTGCGCATCACCTACGGCTCGACCGGCAACTTTGCCCACCAGATTCGAAACGGGGCGCCCTTCCATCTCTTCCTCGCCGCCGATGAACGCTATGTCGATGCGCTGGCGTCGGACCGGCTGACAGAGGGTGCCGGAACCCTCTACGCTATCGGCAGGCTCGCGCTGGTAGTTCCCCGCGGAAGCTCGCTCACGCCAACACCCACACTGACAGATGTGCGTGCCCGGCTCGCGGCCAGTCCTTTGCAGCGCTTTGCCATCGCCAATCCCGCCCACGCGCCCTACGGCGAGCGCGCCAGGGACGTGCTGGAGCACCAGGGACTCTGGGAGGCACTGCAGCCGCAGCTGGTTCTGGGCGAAAACGTAAGCCAGGCAGCCCAGTTCGCCCTGTCGGGCAGTACCGTCGGCGGCCTCATTGCCTGGTCGCTGGCCCTGGCACCCCGTATTGCGGCGCGCGCTGACAGCACCCTGATTCCGGCTGACTGGCACCGGCCACTGAAACAGCGGATGGTGCTACTGCGCGGCGCGACCGACGGCGCGCATGCCTTCTACGACTATCTGCAGGAAAGCCCGGCACGCGAGGTACTGCGGCGCTATGGTTTCTCCCTGCCGACCGACGGGGCCTAGTGGGGCACGCAGCGTGGACTGGACCGCACTCTGGCTGTCTCTGCGCCTTGCCGGCCTCACCGTTATCATTCTGGTGCCGCTGGCTGTTGCCTGCGGGCGCTTTCTGGCCTATCGGTCATTCCATGGCAAGGGGCTTGCCGAAGCCGCCATCGCCCTGCCGCTGGTTCTTCCACCCTCCGTGCTGGGTTTTTACCTGCTGGTAACGCTGGGCGCCAGTTCGCCACTGGGGCAGTGGTGGCAATCCACCTTCGGCGGTCCGCTTGTGTTCAGTTTCGAGGGCCTTCTGCTTGCGTCCGTGCTTGTCAACCTGCCGTTTGCGGTGCAGCCAGTACAGCGCGCCTTCGAGGGCGTGGCGCTGGATCTGCGTGAGGCTGCAGCCTGCAACGGCATGTCGCCACTGCGCTCGCTGACAGCCGTGGAACTGCCGCTCGCCTGGCCAGGGATACTGACTGCGGTCGTGCTGGTGTTTGCCCACACGCTGGGGGAATTCGGCGTAGTGCTGATGGTCGGCGGCGCGATTCCGGGAGAGACGCAGACCATGGCGATTGCCATCTATGACCGCGTGCAGGCCTTTGACCTGGAGTCGGCGGGGACCATGTCCGCGGTACTGATGGCGGTGTCACTGCTGACACTCTCCCTCACATTTATGCTCACGCGGCGCCTGGACCGAAGGGTGATGGCATGGCGCTGACCGTCAGGCTCAGCGCCCGGTCACCGATTCCGCTGCAGGTCGACTTCCGGGTGGAATGCGGTGAATTCCTTGCAATCACCGGCCCGTCCGGCGCCGGCAAGTCGTCCATCCTGCGTAGCATTGCGGGTCTGCACACGCCGACCGAAGCGCTTGTCACCGTCGGCAGTGCCGTCTGGTCGGACACATCGCGGCGAATCCATCTCCCGGTCTGCAGGCGGCGACTGGGCAAGGTCTTCCAGTCCTACGCGCTGTTTCCGCACATGACGGCCTTGCAGAATGTCGCGACATCCCTGAGGCGGATGCGGCGGGTCGAGCGTGATCGACGCGCGCTAGGCTGGCTGGCGGCGGTACACCTGGATCACTGTGCCGACAGTCTTCCCGGGACCCTGTCAGGTGGCCAGCGCCAGCGTGTCGCGCTGGCCCGCGCCCTGGCTCGCGAGCCGAAAGTGCTGCTGCTGGATGAACCCTTCTCCGCGTCTGACCCCGCAACACGGGAGCAGCTGTATCGAGCGATCAGCGATCTTCGGCGCGACCTGAACATACCCGTGGTGCTGGTGACCCATGACCTGGACGAGGCCCAGCTGCTCGCGGACCGCCTGCTGGTTATGGACGGCGGTCAGGCCGTACACAGTGGCCGCGTCGCAGAGCTTATCGCCGCTGCCGGCACCCGCGCATTATTCGATGACGCGGAAGCAGGTGGCCTGCTGCGCGCGGTCATCGAGGATCAGGAAGCAGACGGGCTGACGCGCCTGCGCTGCGACGCGGGTGTGTTGCTGATGCCACGACTGGAGGCCGCACCGGGCACACACCTGCGGCTGCGGGTGCATGCACAGGACATTATCCTGTCGCGACAGCGTCCCCGGGGGCTTTCGGCACTCAATGTGCTGCCCGCCCGCGTCGGACAGATACACGGCGCCGGCGACACGGCGGTCCTCGTGGAGCTGCAGATGGGTGAAGATCGACTACTGGCGCGAATCACCCGACGCTCCGTCGCAACGCTGGGCATCGTCACGGGCGTGGAGTGCTACGCCATTATCAAGTCTCTTGCCTCCACGCGCGCAGTTGTCAGCGGACTACCGGCCTCGCATGCGCAGCAGCCCGGAATATTGCGTTCATGAACAGCGTGTTGAGCCCGTCGAGATAGGCACGGACGGTGGGATCCTGAGTGAAAGCGATCACGAAGCCCGCCCCCACCGGCTGTGCCACGACAAAGGGCTTGTAAGCCAGCTGCCTGCGATTCGCCGGCCAGACATGGCCGCTGGCCAGCAGCGTATCGGGTCCGGCGAAGCGCGCAACGTTCACGCCCTTGTCGAGACGTATCGGCGTGTAGATATCGCTGCCGCGGGCAAGCACCTGCAGTTCGCGGGCAACGCCCGCACCCAGCCAGTGGTCCGGGTCGACGGTGGCCTGCAGCAGCGCACCACCGAGACTCTCCGGATCCACCTCCCGGGGCCTGATGGCTTCGGCATAGGCGGGTTCGTCCAGGTTCGTGCCGGGTACCACGGCCGGGGCAGGGTCCTCGGCTGCCGGGTTACCGTCCGCGTCGGCGCCAGGCAGTGCGGCATGCTCGCGACGGATTGCCAGCATATCCGCCGCGGGATCGGCTGCGAGGCGCGTCGCATTACCCAGCGTCAGCAGTACGCCGCCACGCTCCACCCAGCGACGCAGACTGTCGCGCCCGGACTCACCCAGCACACCGGCATAACCGGCGCTGCCGGTTTCGGGCAGGACCAGCACCTGGTAGCGCGAGAGGTCGGCGGATGCCAGGTCGGCGGTCCGTATGGCCGTTACCGGATAATCGAACTGTCGCTCAATCACGAAACGCGTGTTGCCCGCAGCATAGGCCCGGGTCGGTACATCCCAGGCGATCGCCACTCGCGGCGGCAGCATGCGAACAACCTTGCGACTGCCAAAGCTCGGACCCTCGGTCACCCAGCTGGTATCCAGGCCAATGACCTGCGCTCCGGTCTGCTCCGCCAGACTGGCGACCTGCGCATGCAGTGACTCCGCATCATCGCGGACCGGCAGTATAAGCGTGCCGCCCGGGTACTCGCGATCTTTGATCACGAAGGCCTCGTCGGCGCTGTTGACGAGCATTCCCGCCTGCAGTGCAGCGCTCAGGAAGCGGATGGCGGGGCGTGAACCCCAGGGCACCAGGTACGCCACTGACGCCGGACCGCCCGCCACCGCGCCGGGAGGAGGCTCAACGCCCACCGCACGCGTGGCAGCAACAACAGATTGCTCACAGGCATCGGCCTGAACATTCAGCATCAGTGGCAGCGACCAGGCGGTGACATCATAGATGACATCGGGCAGGCGCTTGTCCTGCAGGCGCTCCTGCTCGGCGATGAACTCCTCGGGCATCTCCACCTGCGCGTCCATCAGCGTTCTGACGAGCCGTTTCGCCGGCTGGGCAAGATCGATCACGATGCTGTCGCGGGGATAGCGGCGCCCACAGGCGCTGAACCCGACCTCGGCACGGCCAACCTCAACACCCTGAGCCACCAACAGTGAGGCCAGGCGATCAACGCCGGCCTGGTCATCCTGGGGCGGCAGGATATAGGAGCGAATGCTGCCGCTCCTGCCTTCGCGCACCGCCGTTACCTGGTACTCGTAAAAATCCGTCAGCAGCTGCTCGCGGTTCGTGGCCACCGTTTCTGCCGTGGCCAGGGAGGTGACCATGTGATTGCGCACCGTATCGCGAAAAGTCATCAATTCACCGTCGTCGCGACGCACCACCTGACCGCGGGCCGAGGCCTGCTCATAGGTCATGGCGGTGCTGCCAAAATACGAGGGCCAGCTGGCGCCATAGCCAGGATAAAAGGCGTCAAACACCTCGCGGGTGAAATAATCGACGCCGAAACGATCAAACCATTTCGCGTTGTTTCTGCCGAAGCGCTCCAGATTGCTGCGCTGCCCGGCAACGAGGTGGGGATTGTAAGGTTCTGCCTCCGGCGCGAAAAAGTAGGTGGAGTTGGAGCCCATCTCGTGCAGATCGACAAAAGCCACCGGAAGCCACTCGAGAACCGCATCGGCGTGACCGCGTGTCTCCGGCTGCGTGCGGATGAACCAGTCGCGATTGAGGTCGAACAGGTAATGATTGGTACGCCCACTGGGCCAGGGCTCATTGTGCTCGGCGGACAGCGGATCGGCGTCGGGCTGCAGACCGCGTGCCGTCATATAGCGCGCGATGAAGCGATCACGACCATCGGGATTCTGTACCGGCGCGATAATGACCACGCTGTTTTCAAGAATGGATGCCACCCGCGCATCGCCCTTGCTGGCAAGCAGGTGATAGGCCGTCGCCATGGCGGCATCACTGGAAGAAATCTCGTTACCGTGCACACCGTAGGCAAGCCAGGTCACCGCCGGGGTATTCCCGGCAATGGCTGACGCCTCGACGGCGCTGGTGCTGCGAGGGTCGCGCAGGCGGTGCATGTTTGCGCGGATCTCTTCAAGACGCTGCATGTTCTCTGGCGCACTGATCACGGCGTAGAAAAGCTCGCGCCCTTCCCAGGAGGTGGCGTAGGGCACCAGTTTCACACTCTGCGGTGCGGCCTCCTGCAGCGCCTCGAAATAACGCGTGACATCGGCAGACCAGGTGATGTGATGCCCGGAAGGATAGTCGAGGACCGATTCCACACTGGGAATGTCACTGCGATAAGAGACTTCGGGCGCCGGCCACAGGGACTCGGCAAACACGGGATGACAGAGGATAAACGGGAGGAAAACGAGAATAAACGAATAACGTGCAACACGGCTTGACACAGACAAAGACCTCACACAACAGGTAACGATGCCTCGAGGATACAACACCTACCGGTGTCAGGTCCTCCCGGACCTGACCCCATCGGCGGCCCCCATCAGCGCGCTGCGGCTGCCCGACGGGTCTCTGGATCGGCCAGCAACGGACGTCCACCGCCTTCCGGGCGGTCACGCCTGCGGTCGATCTTCTCCATCGCCAGCGCCTCCGCCACGGCATCTGTCGATTCCCCGCTGCGATCCGAGCGCTGCAGGACTTCAAGCAGGTTTTTCTCGATTCCCGCCAGATGCGCCCTGACCTCGGTCTCCGCCGACCCCAGCCGCTGATGATGGACATCGATAATGCCACCGGCGTTGATCAGGAAGTCGGGGCAGTAGAGTATGCCGCGGTCCCGCAGACGAGCTGCATCGAGGGGCGTTGCCAGCTGGTTGTTCGCCGCTCCCGCCACAATCCCTGACCGCAGCCGGGGTATTGTCTGCTCATCGAGCACCGCACCCAGCGCACAGGGCGCGAGAATGTCCGCCTCGCAGAAAAGAATGTCATCCACGTCCACGGGAATCACGCCCAGCAGGTCAGCGGCGCGCTGCAGGTTGATGGCGCTGACATCGGCACCGTAAACGATCGCGCCGTCATCACGCAGCAGTCGCGCCAGCAGGAAACCGACGTGACCGAGACCCTGAATGGCGACGCGCAGACCGGAAGTGCTGTCGACACCCAGCCGATGGGCCACCGCCGCCCGAATTCCGACAAACAGGCCGTACGCGGTGCTCGGCGAGGGATCGCCACCGTGTTCATTATCGGCAATGCCACTGACATATGGGGTAACGCTTGCCATCTCGCGCAGATCCTCGACCCCGGTACCGGAATCTTCCGCCGCCACGTAACGACCGCCCTGGGAATGCACGAACTCGCCCATGGCACGCATGAGCGCAGGTGACTTGTCCTCGCGAGGATTGCCGATGATGACTGACTTGCCGCCACCGAGGGGCAGGTCTGCCAGGGCAGACTTGTAGGTCATACCCCGGGAGAGACGGAGCACGTCCCGCAGCGCTGCGTCGTCGTCGGGGTAAGGATACATGCGGCAGCCGCCGACTCCCGGGCCGAGGGTTGTGTTGTGCACTGCAATAATGGCGCGCAGACCTGTTGCCCGGTCGTGACCGAAAGTGACCAACTCGTGATTATCGTAAGCACTGTCCAGAAAAACGCTCATAAAACCTGTTCCTGCTCCGGATTTCGGGTCGCCTGAAAGATCAGCTCAGGCGGCATCGACAAACTGTACGGCTTCTGCCTCACCGCGAAGGCGGGCAAGAAGCCGGCTGCGCACCACATCGAGCTGCGCGCGATTGCGGTCCTTGACGTGGCCGAAGCCGCGCAGTTTCGCCGGCAGCGCGGCCAGTTCAACGGCGGTGTCATAATTGTCCTGCGTCAGCCGCGGCACAACGTCATCGAGCAGTTCGAGGTAATCCGCGATATCCGCCCGCTCCTGCCGCCGCTCTTCCGTGTAACCGAAAATATCCAGCGCTCCGCCGCGCAGGGTTCGCAGCTTCGCCAGCAGTCCGAAGGCGCGCATCATCCAGGGACCGAACTCGCGCTTCTGCAGATGCCCGGTGTTCGGGTCGCGTTTGCTCAATAGCGGTGGCGCCAGGTGGAAACGAAGTTCGTAATCCCCCTCAAAACGCCGATCGAGCTCCTTGCGGAACTCCCCGTTGCTATAGAGCCGCGCCACCTCGTACTCATCCTTGTAGGCCATGAGCTTGAACAGGTTGCGCGCCACCACGACGGTCAATGACCCGGGCTCACCGGAACGTGCATCGGCTGCACGCACGCGTTCGACATGCGAGCGGTACAGTTCGGCATAAGAGGCATCCTGATAATCCGTGAGGCGGCGCACACGGTCCTTCACGATATCGTCCACTGACTGCAGTCGCCCGGGTTCAAGTGGCGCCAGATCATCCACCAGCTGCATGACGCGCTCGGGCTGGTTGGCGTAGCGACGCCCCCACAGGAACGCCTGCCGGTTGAAGTTGATGGCAACGCCGTTCAGCTCAATGGCCTGCCCTAGCGCCTCGGCGGAAACCGGCACCAGGCCTCGCTGCCAGGCGTAACCGAGCAGAAAAAGATTGGACGCAATCGAATCGCCGAGCAGCTGCGTGGCAATGCGCGAGGAATCCAGAAAGAAGGTCGCCTCATCGCCGGTCTCGTCGCGCACACGCTGGCGCATGGATTCCGTCGGAAAGCGTGCATCAGGATCCGTGATAAAGGCGGACGTGGGCACCTCGGCATCGTTGACCACGGCATGGGTGCGTCCATTCGCTACCTTGCCCAGGGCCTCGTAGGTGGAGGTCACGACCAGGTCACAGCCGAGCAGCAGGTCGGCTTCACCCGCAGGAATGCGCACCGCCTTGATGTCCTCCTGCCGTGCGCTGACGCGGACATGGCTGACGACGGCGCCGAACTTCTGCGCCAGACCGGTCTGGTTCATGGTGGCGCAACCCTTGCCTTCAATGTGCGCCGCCATCGCCACCAGCGCGGTAATGGTCAGCACACCCGTACCACCGACGCCGGTCACCACGGTATTCCACGGCGTGTCGAGGGTCGGCAGGGTTGGCTCGGGAAGGGGATCAAACAGCGTGTCGGAGGCCGCGCCAGCGCCGTCGGGCTTGCGCAGCGTGCCGCCAATGACGGAAACAAAGCTCGGACAGAAACCGTTGGCGCAGCTGTAGTCCTTGTTGCAGGAGCTCTGGTCAATCTGGCGCTTGCGGCCCAGCTCGGTTTCCTTGGGCACCACCGACAGACAGTTGGACTTCACGCTGCAGTCGCCACAGCCTTCGCACACGGCCGGGTTGATAAACAGTCGCTTCGCGGGATCCTCCAGGGAACCCTTGCGACGACGGCGGCGTTTTTCCGCGGCGCAGGTCTGGACAAAGACAATGACGGAGGTGCCGCTGTATTCGCGCAGTTCGCGCTGCAGGGCATCCATCTCGTCGCGGTGATGCAGCGAGTAGCCGGGGACTCCGTGGAACTTGCCCCGCCAGGCATCCGGATAATCACTGACAACCGCAATACGGTGCACGCCCTCGGCGCTGACCTGATGCACGACATCGCCGACCGTGAGCGATCCATCAATCGGCTGGCCACCGGTCATTGCCACGGCGTCGTTGTAGAGAATCTTGAAGGTGATATTGACCCTGGACGACACGGCAGCGCGGATCGCAAGCAGGCCAGAGTGGAAATACGTGCCGTCACCCAGGTTCTGGAAGACGTGCTTGGTTTCCGTGAAGGGCGCCTGGCCGATCCAGGTTGCGCCCTCCCCGCCCATTTGCGTGAAGGTGTGCGTCTCGCGGTCCGGCATCCAGGTGGCCATATAGTGACAGCCGATACCACCGAAGGCCTGGCTGCCCTCGGGCACCCGCGTGGAGGTATTGTGCGGACACCCGGAGCAGAAATGCGGCACCCGCTCGATGCTGTCGCCCGGCCTTGCGAGCGACTTCTCCTTGTCTTCAATCCATTGAATACGACGATCCATGGTCTCTGACTGGTAGAACCGGCGGATGCGCGCAGCGATGGCCAGCGCCACCATCGCCGGGGTCAGTTCTCCGAGGTTGGGCAGCAGGTCGCGACCGTCCTCGTCGAACTCGCCGATGACGCGCGGCCGCGCGGCCACCGGATAGTTGTAGAGCTGCCCCGTGAGCTGATCTTCAATAATGGAGCGCTTCTCCTCGACCACAAGAATTTCCTCGAGGCCCTCGGCGAAATCATGCGTTGCACGCGGCTCCAGCGGCCAGGGCATACCGACCTTGTAGACGCGCAAGCCGATCTCCGCGGCGACGCCGTCATCGATACCCATATCCTCCAGCGCCTGCATCACGTCGAGGTAGGATTTTCCGGATGTAATGATGCCGAGGCGCGGCTTCTCGCAGTCAATCACGATGCGGTTCAGATTGTTGACCCGGGCAAATTCCCGCGCCGCGTAAATCTTGTACTTGTTGAGACGCAGTTCCTGCTCCAGCGGCTTGTCGGGCCAGCGTGCGTGGACACCATCGGCGGGCAGCTGGAATTCTTCGGGAATGTGGATCTGTATGCGGTTGGGGTCGAGGTCGGCAGAAATCGCGGAATCCATGTTCTCCGTAATCGCCTTCAGCGCGACCCAGCAGCCGCTGTAGCGGGACAGCTCCCAGCCGAAAATACCCAGATCCAGTACTTCCTGAACGTTGGCGGGACTGAGCACCGGCACCGAGGCGCCGATGAACATGTGCTCTGACTGATGAGGCAGCGTGGAGGATTTGCAGGCGTGGTCGTCGCCGGCAACAGCCAGCACACCTCCATAGCGGGAGGTGCCAAAGGCGTTGGCATGCTTGATGACGTCCATGCTGCGGTCAACGCCCGGCCCCTTGCCATACCACATGCTGAAGACGCCGTCGTATTTTGCACCCTTGAAAAGGGTGGTCTGCTGACTGCCCCAGACTGCGGTCGCGGCCAGATCCTCGTTGATGCCGGGCTGGAACAGGATATTGTCACGCTTGAGATAGGCGGCCGCTTTCCACATGGCCTGATCAACGCCGCCCAGCGGCGATCCCCGATAGCCGGAGACGAAGCCTGCGGTGTTGAGCCCGGCGTGCTGGTCGCGCTGGCGCTGCAGCATGGGCAGACGCACCAGCGCTTCGATGCCGGTCATGTAGGCCCGAGGGGCATCCAGTGCATACTTGTCGTCAAGCGATACCTTGCGCAGGGTCTTGCTGTTATCGGCGCCCATAAGCACTGTCTCCCAGAGAATTCCAACCCCCAATTGTTACCCAAACCCGGAGGCATTGTTATTTGATTTGGGGTGCGTTTTTGTCTGTGAACGCATAAAATATGCAGCTAAATAAACTTAATAGGACAGAGTATGACTTTAAAGCTGAGTAAACAGGATATCGGCATCCTTAAATTGTTGCAGCAGGACGCCACCCGGAGCACTGCCGGCATCGCCGAGCGTGTCAACCTGTCCCAATCACCCTGCTGGCGACGCATCAACCGTATGGAAGAGGAAGGACTGATCCGTGGCCGCGTGGCTCTGCTGGATCGTTCTGCGCTGGGGATGGACGTGGTTGTCTTCGCCACCATCAACCTCACCTCCACCGGCCGCCAGAACCTGATGACCTTCGAGCGCGACATCGTGCAGCACCCGGAAGTGATAGAGTGCTACACCATGACCGGAATCTGGGACTACATGCTGAAAATCGTCACGCGTGACGTGCGCCACTACGAGTCCTTCGTACGCAACACGCTGACGGCGAGTCCGTCCATCCGCGAACTGCACTCACACCTTGCGGTCACCGAGATCAAGAACACGACAGAACTGCCGCTGGACACCCAGCTCTGACAGACTCGGCTTCAGGACATCATCACTATGCTGCACAGCAAACTTCCCGACATCGGCACCAACATCTTCAGCCGCATGACGGCACTGGCCAGCGAATGTGGCGCCATCAACCTGTCCCAGGGCTTTCCCGACTTTCCCGCGCCGCAGGCGCTGCGCGAAGCAATGGCCCGGCACGCCATGCACGGCCACAATCAGTATGCACCGCTGGCGGGCCTGCCCGCGCTGCGCGAGACACTGGCCTCACAGCTGGTGAACGACCGGGGCGTTGACTGCGATCCCGATACCGAGATTACCGTGACACCCGGCGCCACGGTTGCGATTTACTGCGCAATCACCGCCTGCGTGCACCCAGGAGATGAGGTCATTGTCCTTGACCCCTGCTACGACAGCTATGAGCCCGCCATAACCCTGAGCGGCGGGCGCGCCGTGCACGTGCCCCTCGACGCACAGACCTTCACGCCCGACTGGGACCGCATCGAGTCAGCGGTCAACCCGAAAACCCGGCTGATCATCGTCAACTCACCGCACAACCCGACAGGCGCGGTCCTCAGCCGTCATGACCTGCGCTGCCTCGAGACACTGGCGACACGTCACGATCTCTACGTTATCAGCGACGAGGTGTACGAGTATCTGGTATACGACGACGCCGCGCATCACAGCGTCCTGCAGCTGGAGGGCCTGCGCGAGCGCAGCTTCGCAGTCTTCTCTTTTGGCAAGACGCTGGGCGTCACGGGCTGGAAAACCGGCTACTGCGTTGCCCCGCCGGCCCTGACATCGGAACTGCGCAAGATCCACCAGTTTGTCTGCTTTGTGGCCGTAACGCCGGTACAGCAGGCTATCGCCGACTTCCTGCACAGCCTGCCTGGCTACCCCGGCCAGCTGGCAGAGGATTACCAGGCACGGCGCGACCGTTTCTGTAGCGCCCTTGCCGGCTCGCGCTTCCGGCTCAGGCCCGCTGCGGGGACCTATTTCCAGCTGCTTGACTACCGCGACATCAGTGACCAGCCTGACACAGTGCTGTGCGAGACTCTGGCGCGGCAGCACGGCGTGGCCTGCGTACCGGTTTCCGTGTTCTCGCAGTCACCCGATCCGGAGCAGCGGCTTCTGCGCTTCTGCTTTGCCAAACAGGATTCCCAGCTTGAGGAGGCAGCGCAGCGTCTATGCAGAATCTGACCGCAACCCTGGTACAGTGCGAGCTTGCCTGGGAGTCCCCGGCGCAGAATCGCGAGCATCTGGAATCGCTCATCGCCGGCGAGCGCGACAACACGGATATCGTTGTCCTGCCGGAGATGTTCACCACCGGTTTCTCCATGAATGCCGAGGGCAATGCCGAACCACCAGGAGGAGACACCGAACAATGGCTGCGGAGAATGGCGGCAGCGCTGAACTGCGCCGTTACCGGCAGCATCGCCACGCGCGACGGCAATGCGGTGTTCAACCGCATGCTGTTTGCCACGCCCGATAGCGTTACGCATTACGACAAGCGCCATCTGTTCCGCATGGCGGGCGAGGAGCAGCACTATGCGCCGGGCCACAGCCGTGTCTGCGTGACGTGGCGCGGCTGGCGCGTGCTGCTGCAGGTCTGCTACGATTTGAGGTTTCCCGTGTTCAGCCGCAACCGCGGGGATTACGATCTCGCGCTGTACGTCGCCAACTGGCCGGTCGCCCGCCGCGAGCACTGGCGCTGCCTGCTGCAGGCGCGGGCGATTGAGAACCTGGCGTGCGTGGTCGGGGTCAACCGGGTCGGCGAGGACGGCAATGGGCTTCACTATTCCGGCGACAGTCTCGCTCTCGACGCACATGGCCATCACCTCGCCGACATGAAAGAAGGTGCGGAAACCCGCCGTGTGACCTTTGATGCAGAGGCACTGGCGGCTCACCGGGAGCGCTTCCCCTTTCATCTCGACGCCGATGATTTTTCCTTGCCCGCTTCGTGATACAACTGGGTAGTATCAACGTAAGGAGTTATAATTTTCGAGTTATCAGGGGCTTGCACGTCGCCCGCCACCAGAAACGGACATAATACTGTCATGCGACACAATACATGCCTCTTCCGCCACACTGTCGTGGTGCTGCTTCTCAGCGTTGCTGCCTGTGGCGAGAAGACCGCAACGGGTGAAAATGATTCCCCCCAGCGCTCGCGATCCGTGCCGGTAGCGGCGGCGCCATTGTCCTACCAGAACCTGACCACCCGGTTGGAAGCTGTAGGTACATCAGAGGCTCTGAAAAGCATTTCCCTGTTCCCGGAGGCCGCGGGCGAAGTCGTCGCCGTGCATTTCAAGCCCGGTGACTTCGTGAAACGCGGCGATACCCTTCTGGAGCTCGAGTCGCGGGACCAGGAGCTGGCACTGGAACTGGCCAGCGTAAGGCTTGAGGAAACCCGGCGGTTGTTCGACCGCTATGACCGCGCCAATCGCAGCGTCGATCTGACGGTCCCCGAAACCACCGTTGATACCGCGCGCACCGCGCTGGAGACCGCGCGCATCGAGCGCGATCTCGCACAGGTCGCACTGGAGCGACGTTTCATCAACGCACCGTTCTCCGGACACGTGGGCATCACGGATGTGGAGGTCGGTGACCGCGTCGACACCACATCGGTCATTACCACGCTGGATGATCGCAGCGCGCTGCAGGTCACGTTTGACGCGCCAGAGTCTTTCGTGGGTCAGCTTGCCGTGAACGACCCGGTGGACGTCACCACCTGGCGCGACAGCGAGAGCACGGTGCAGGGAGAGGTCATTGAGGTGGATTCGCGGATCAACCCGGTATCCCGCGCCTTCCGTGTGCGCGCCCGCGTGCCCAACGAGGGCGACGAGCTGCGCCCGGGAATGAGTTTCCGCGTTGCCCTGCTGCTGGATCGGGGACGCTTCCCCGCCGTCTCGGAGGTCGCGGTTCAGTGGGGCGCAAACGGCGCCTTCGTCTGGGTGGCAGAGGATGACAAGGCACGTCGCGTGCCGGTGCGGCTGGTGGAGCGTGTCGACGGCAGCATCCTTGTTGAGGGAAATCTGGCCCAGGGGGACATGGTCATCGGCGAGGGCGTACAGTCCATGCGCGAAGGCATTGCCCTTCGGGTGATCGATGCGCGTGCCGTGGCCCGGGATGCGCGTGACGCGCCTGAAACCCGGTCCGAGTCCTGACATGAACGACACGAACGGAACGCCAGGCCAAAATGACCTGCCGGCACTTGGCGTCCGGCGTCCCTGGCTGGTTGCGGTCATCAATCTGCTCATCGTTATTGCCGGCGTGGGCGCACTGCTGGCAGTTGAGGTACGCGAACTGCCGGATGTCGATCGTCCGATCATCAATGTGCGTGCACAGTTACCGGGCGCCTCCCCCGAGACGATGGATTCTGAGGTCACCAGCCTGCTGGAGGGCGCCGTGGCCCGGGTCTCCGGCGTACGCGACATCAATTCATCCAGCGAGGAAAACAGTGCGCGCATTCGCGTCGAGTTCCAGCCCGGTGATGATGTCGACCGCGCCGCCGCGGATGTCCGCGAGGCCGTCAGCCGGGTGAGCAGAGAACTGCCGGAGGATGTGGAACAGCTCGCGGTCTACAAGGCCGATGAGGACGCCGAGGAGATTGTGCGCATCGCCGTGGTCAGCAACCGTTACAGCGAGGAAGCGCTGACGCGTATCGTCGAGCAAGATATTGTTCCCACCTTCATCTCGCTTCCCGGCGTCGCCGATGTCCCGCTGTTCGGCACTCGCCAGCGCGTTCTCAGAGTGAACCTCGATCCACTCCGCCTCACCAGCTACGGTCTGACAATTCCCGATGTTGCGGAGGTTCTGCGCGGCGTTCCTCTCGATGTGCCCGCAGGCAGTTTCCGCACCGGCGACCAGCAGTTGCTGGTGCGCGCCGACGCCCGTGCCATCCGCGAGTCGGAGATAGAGAACATCGTGCTTACCGGTAATGTGCGCGTCGGCGATGTCGCCAGCGTCGCCTTCGGGCCTGCCGAAGCCGACTCGTTTGTCCGTCTGAACGGACAGCGGGTGATCGGTATCAGCGTGGTACGTCAGGCCGGGTCGAACACCATCGAAATCGCCGCCGGCGTGGACCGGGCGATTGCCCGGGTGAACCAGCGTTTCGACGATATCGAGCTGGTAAAGATTTCGGACAACGCCATTTTCATTCGCGGCGCCGTCAAGGAGGTGTTGACCAGCCTGTTGCTGGCCATACTTGTGGTGATCGCCACGATACGCGTATTTTCCGGGTCGATGCGGCTCACGCTGGTGCCCGCGGTCGCCATCCCTGTCTCTCTGCTGGGCACCATCGCCTGCATCTGGATGCTCGGCTTCTCGATCAACATTCTCACCCTGCTGGCGCTGGTGCTCGCCACGGGACTGATTGTGGATGATGCGATTGTTGTACTGGAGAATATCCAGCGCCGGCAGCGCCAGGGCCTCGGCGACAGTGCCGCTGCAGTTCTGGGCACACGCCAGGTATTTTTCGCGGTGATCGCCACAACCGCCGTGCTGGTTGCGGTGTTCGTTCCCATTGCCTTCCTGCCCGGCACATCGGGTCGACTGTTTCGTGAATTTGGCTTTGTTCTCGCCGTCTCCGTGGCCATTTCCTCTTTTGTTGCACTGTCACTGGTACCGGCCGCGATGGCGAAGCTGGGAAGCAAGGACAGTAACCGCCTGTCCGCTGTCGACCGCCAGCTGCACCGCTTCGGCGCTGTTATCCAGCGCGGCTACGTGCGCTCGCTCGGCGCCATCCTCGCCCATCCTTTCCTTGCATTTGCTGCCTGTGTGCTGATTGCCGGCGGTGCCACATCCCTGTATCAACAGCTTGATCAGGAGCTTCTGCCAACGGAAGACCGGGGCGAACTGAACATTTTCTCACGCGGCCCCGACGGCACAGGCCTGCCCTTCACGGGAAGACAGGCGGACCGCTTCGAGGAGATCCTGTTGCCGATGCTGGAAGGAGGCGACGTCCAGTCCGTCTACACCGTCGTCGGCCGCTACGATCCGAATATTGTACTGATCAGCGCCCCTCTTGTGCCCTGGGAGAATCGCAGCCGAAGCCAACAGGACATTGCCGCGGAAATACAGCCAATGCTCGACGATATTCCCGGCGGTGCCCGCGTCTTCAGCCGCAACAGCCTGAATCTCCGAGGCGCCTCCGGCGGCCTCAGGGTTGCCCTGGTGGGCAATGATTACGACCGCATCTTCGATGCGGCAAAGACGTACACCACGGCAATCGACGAGCGGCTGGACAGCGTTGCCGGAACCCGTATTTCCTACCAGACATCACAGCCGCAGCTCTCGGTGCGCATTGACCGTCGACGCGCCAGTGAACTGGACATCCCTCTGGAATCGATCGCCCAGACATTGCGCGCCATGGTCGGCGGCCTGAATGTCATCAGCCTCAGCGTCGAGGACGAGTCGGTACCCATCATGCTCGAGTCAGGCGCGGGAGCCGTGAAGGCCCCGACCGACCTCGCCAATCTGTATGTGCGCGCAGGCAACGGCTCGCTGATCCCCCTCTCCAGCATGGTTACCCTGGTAGAAGAAGGTATTGCCGACCAGCTCGACCGGCAGTCGCAGCGACGGTCGATCCGGGTGGATGTTGACGTCAATCAGGGTGTTGCACCGCAGACCGTCGTGGACGAATTGCGCAGCCTGGCGGAAGAAGTGCTGCCACCCGGCATCGAGCTGATCAACCAGGGCGAGGCCGCGGCACTGGACGACGCAAAGCGAGATACGCTGATCACTTATGGCTTTGCCCTGCTGATTGTTTTCCTGGTGCTCGTGGCCCAGTTCGAGAGCCTGACCAGTGCACTGGTCATCATGACCATTGTGCCCTTCGGTCTCGCAGCTGCGGTCTTCTCGCTGTTCGTTACCGGCACGTCCCTGAATATCTACTCACAGGTGGGCCTGGTCATGCTGATCGGGCTGATCGCCAAGAACGGGATTCTTGTGGTGGAGTTTGCGGATCAGCTGCGTGATGAGGGGCTTGGCATTCTCGAGGCGGTTGCCGAGGCTTCCAGCGTTCGCTTCCGCCCTATCGTCATGACGCTGGTGTCGACCGTCCTCGGCGCACTGCCCCTGGTATTTGCCTTTGGACCCGGCGCCGAGGCACGCATGTCAGTGGGTTGGGTCGTGGTCGGTGGCCTCGGGATTACCGCGCTGTTCACACTGTATCTGACACCGGTAGTATACCTTGGGCTGGCGCGCTTCACCCGGCCCCGTGCGTCATCTGCCAAGCGCCTCGATCAGGAGCTGGCCGACGCCGTCAGCAGCGCCTGATCGCGGCAGGTGGCGGCAGGTGGCGGCACACTCCCGCGACACACGCTGTCCATCTGTTATTATCCCCACTGACATTCTGCGGCTTCCGGACTTCACTGGCTGGCCGCCCTGACTGACAGAGGGGACATCATGCTAACAAGACGCGAGTCTTCACCACGCCACATCCGGAAATTCCTGTCCGTTGTCCTTGCGGCTTCCTGGCTGGTGAACACGGCACCGACCACTGCCCAGGATACCGGCAGACCGGTACTGTTAGGCAAACACTGGATGGCGATCACCGGCAAACCCCAGGGCGCCAGTGCCGGTGCCATGACCTTCCAGCGCGGTGGCAATGCGGTGGATGCCGCCGCGGCCATGCTCGCCGTCACCTCTACCATGTGGGACGTACTGAGCTGGGGCGGCGAGACACAGGCGCTGATCTACAACCCCGAAACGGGCGAAGTGCTGGGCATCAACGCCCTTGGCGTTGCCCCGAGCGGTGCCACACCGGAATTCTTTCGGGACAAGGGAATGCTGTACCCGCCCGAGTATGGTCCGCTGGCGGCGACCACGCCCGGCACACCCGGCGGGCTGATGACCATGGTGGCTGAATATGGCCGACTGAGCCTGGCAGAGGTGCTGGAGCCCGCCATGCAGATGGCAGAAGGCTATCCGATGGAGGCCTCCCAGTCCGCCAACATCGAAAGACGCCGCGGGATTATCGAGCAGTGGCCCGATTCACGGCGCGTGTTCCTGCCAAACTACGATGCAGACAATCCCGAAGCGCCTGCAGCGCCGCGCCCCGGCGAGATATTCCGCCAGCCCGACCTCCATGCCACCCTGCAGAAACTCGTGTACACCGAGGCCGAAGCATTGGCCGCTGGCAAGACGCGCAAGGAGGCAATCTATGCCGCCTATGAGCGCTTCTACCGCGGCGATATCGCTGAAGAAATCGTGCGCGCCAGCCAGGAGTACGGCGGACTTTTCGAGAAAGAAGATCTGGCCAACTGGGAAGTGAAGATAGAAAAGCCGGTTGCCACCCGCTACCGGGACGTGGATGTCTACAAACTCACCACCTGGACACAGGGTCCGGTATTGCTGCAGGCCCTGAACATTCTCGAGGGCTATGACCTCAAGGGCATGGGCTACAACTCCACGCGCTACATCCACACGCTGTACCAGGCAATGAACCTGGCCTACGCGGATCGCGATTTCTATTACGGCGACCCCGCCTTCCCACCCGAAGAACCCATTGCCGGCCTGCTGTCCAAGGATTACGCCGCCGAACGGCGCAAGCTGATCCGGCCCGACCGCAATCTGACGGATCTGAAACCAGGCGATCCCTACGTCTTCATGGGCAAGGAAAACCCGTTCAGCGAACTGCGTGAGCAGTGGCAGCCGGTGCCCCCGGATGCGGACGCAGCCGGGGTCGATGGCTTTCAACAGGCGGGCACGCGCAGCCACGATGAGGGCTTTCTTGCCGGCACCACCTCCATCCAGGCGGCAGATGCCGACGGCTGGGTTGTCTCCGTGACGCCCTCCGGTGGCTGGATACCCGCCTTTGTCGCCGGAAATACCGGCATTGGCCTGAGCCAGCGCATGCAGAGCTTTGTACTCGACGAAGCGCTCAACCCCTACAACGTCGTCGCACCGGGCAAGCGTCCCCGCGTTACCCTGACGCCCAGCCTTGCGCTGAAGAACGACAAGCCGCTGATGGCATTCTCGGTTCAGGGTGGCGACAGCCAGGACCAGAATCTGCTGCAGTTCTTCCTCAACATGGTGGAATGGGACATGAACGTGCAGAAAGCGGCAGAAGGCAAAGGGCATATCCAGAGCTTCCAGATGCAGAGTTCCTTTGGCGCCCACCAGGCACAGCCCGGACGGCTGCAGGTCGCACCACTCGTCTCTCCCTATACCCGCGAGAAACTCGCCGAAATGGGTTACGACGTGGAGCTGGTCGACCGTGTCTACAACCCGACCACGGCCATCTGGTTCGACCACGATGAAGAGGTCATGCAGGGTGGCGCCAGCGACTACGGGGATGATTACGGCATCGCCTGGTGAGAACGACTGCGATCATGGGCACTACGCGTCTGCTGAACCGCAGCCGCGTAGTGCCACTCGCGAGACACCGCCCCGGCCCGGCGACTGATATCATCCAGATCAGGATCTGATTCGGGTACCCACCATGACGCTACGAAAGTGCATACCGTCTCTCTTCTCACAGCGCCTGTGTGCGGCGCTGCTCCTTAATCTCGCGGTCTCCGCTTGCGCAGAGCAGGCGTCCAACACTAACGGCAAAGACGCGGGACAGACCGCTGACAACGCGACCCACTTCGACCTGATTATCGCTGGCGGCACCGTGTACGACGGCAGCGGCGGCGAGGCCATCGCGGCGGACATCGCGGTGCGCAACGACCTCATCGCCGCCATCGGGAATGATATCGGCACTGCGGATGAGAGGATTGATGCCAGTGGCAAGGCGGTGGCACCGGGCTTCATCAATATGCTCAGCTGGGCCAACGAATCGCTGATCGAGGACGGACGCTCTCTCAGCGATATCCGGCAGGGCATCACCCTGGAGGTCTTCGGTGAGGGCTGGTCCATGGGACCGCTGAACGACACTATGAAGGCCGATATGCTGGCGCAACAGGGTGACATTCACTTTGACATTGCCTGGACCACGCTGGGCGAGTATCTGGACTATCTGACAGAAAGAGGCATCTCGCCCAATGTGGCGTCGTTCGTCGGCGCCACCACCGTGCGCATGCATGTACTTGGGGAAGACGACGTCGACCCGACGTCCGAGGAACTGGCCACCATGCAGGAGCTGGTGCGCGAGGCCATGCGCGAAGGGGCGCTCGGGGTCGGCTCGTCGCTGATCTACGCACCGGCGTTCTATGCCGGCACCGATGAACTCGTTGCGCTGATGCAGGCCTCCGCCGAGTTCGATGGCCGCTATATTTCGCACATGCGCAGTGAGGGCAACCGCCTGCTGGAATCCGTGGACGAGCTCATCGAGATCGCCGAGCGCGCCGGCACCGGCGCCGAGATCTACCATCTGAAGGCCTCTGGCGAGAAGAACTGGGACAAGATGGATGCTGCCATTGAGAGGATTGAGGCAGCGCGCGAGCGCGGGCTCGACATCACTGCCAACATGTACACCTATACCGCGGGCGCCACCGGTCTCGACGCCAGCATGCCGCCCTGGGTGCAGGCGGGTGGCCTTGAGCAATGGATAGCGCGCCTGCGCGACCCGGAAATCCGCGAGCGCCTGCGATCAGAGATTGCAACGCCGTCGGACGACTGGGAGAACCTCTACCTTTCCGCCGGCGGCGCCGACAGGGTGCTGCTGATCGGTTTTCGTAACCCTGCACTCAAGCCTCTTACGGGCATGAGCCTGGCCGCGGTTGCCGAACAGCGGGGAACATCGCCCATCGATACCATGATGGATCTGGTTATCGAGGACGGCAGCCGCGTGGATACCGTGTATTTCATGATGTCGGAAGAAAATGTGCGCAAGAAGATTGCACAGCCCTGGATGAGCTTCGGTTCGGATGCGGCATCCATGGCACCGGAGGGCGCGTTTCTGCTGAGCAGCACCCATCCGCGCGCCTACGGCAACTTCGCACGACTGCTCGGTAACTATGTCCGGGAGGAGAAGGTCATCACGCTTTCCGAGGCCATCCGTCGCCTGACAACACTGCCCGCCGGCAACCTGAAGCTGCGCGAGCGCGGCAGTCTCGAGGTGGGACACTATGCGGACATTGTGGTTTTTGATCCCGATACCGTCACCGACCCTGCAACCTTTGATAACCCCCAGCAGCTGGCCAGGGGCGTCAGTGACGTCGTCGTCAATGGCGTGCCCGTGCTCCGGGACGGAATGCACACGGGCGCCCTGCCCGGTCGCGTAGTGCGCGGACCGGGCTACTCAGGCGAAACGGGAGGTTACTGAATGGCCTATAAATTCAGGATCGGAGAATCTGCCGGCGATGGTATCCGGCGCATGGCGCGACAGCAGATCGACAAGGCGCTGGACGAAATCGCCGACGGCGAGCTTGATCAGCACGCCACCGTGCATCAGGTGCGCAAGCGCTGCAAGAAGGTACGCGCACTGCTGCGTCTGGCTCGGGGTGACCTGGACGCTGCCGGCAAGATCTACCAGCGTGAGAACGTCTGTTTCCGGGATGCCGCACGACGCCTGTCGAACGTCCGCGATGCACAGGCCATGCTGGAAACCTGCGACAAGCTCAAGGAAACCGTGTCAAGCCAGAGCGACCTTCAGCATCTGAGAGATCTGCGCGATGAGCTGGAGGCGCGAATGCGGAACCCTTCATTGCGCGAAGACGACCTGGACGAACGGCTTGATGCCTTCGCCGTCACCTTCCGGGAAGCGCGGATTCGCGTTGACGCCTGGCCAGTCGGCGACGGCTTCGGCTCCCTCGCGCCAGGGCTGAAGAAAAATTACCGCCAGGGCCGCAATGCCATGCGCAAGGCAGCACGCAAACCCGGCACCGCGCATTTTCACGACTGGCGCAAACGCGTGAAATACCATCTCTACCACATACAAGTCCTCGCTCCGTCGTGGAAACACGTGCTCAAGCCCTGGCAGGATGAGATAAAGCGCCTGGGAGACGATCTCGGCGACGAGCACGATCTCGCAGTGTTCACGCAGATGCTGGCTCAAAATCCGGGGGATTTCTGTTCACGTGCCAACCATGACGCGCTGCAGGAACTTTCTCGACAGCGGCGTACCCAGCTACAGATCCGGACGCTGTCGCTGGGGCAGCGGGTCTTTGCGGAAAAACCAAAGCCTCTGACAAATCGTCTCAGAGCCTACTGGGCAGCGTCACTGTCCGGTTCAGCGTAATCGTAAGCGGCCTCGGCTGGCTGCCAGTGGAGATTGAGCGCAAATTTCAGATCGATCTCACTTCACTGCCGTTCGCACTGAACGATTATCCCTCGAGCGTTATCGAACAGGGCTATCTTGCTGTGAGCAAAGTGGATGACCGGGAAGTGCGGCTGCGAAAACGCAATGGTGAATTTTCACTGGCCGTAAAGACCGGACAGGGCCGGATGCGTGGGGAGGGTGAAGTGCCTTTATCCGCCGAGCAGTTCCAGACTCTCTGGCCATTCACCGACGGGCAGCGCATCAAGAAAACGCGCTACGCCATCCCGCTCGGCGAGCTGTCTGCAGAACTGGATGTTTACCTGGGGCGCCACAGCGGGCTGGCGGTCGTCGAGGTGGAGTTCCCCGGGGAAGCCGCGGCAGACAACTTCAAGCCACCCCACTGGTTCGGGGATGAGGTGACGCAAAACGCGACATACAAAAACCAGCAGCTGGCGTTACACGGTTTGCCCTGGTAGCAGCCGGGCTGAAGCCGCACCGCCTTGCCACTGAATGCGTCAATCGGGTACCTTCCGGACTGCCCCTCAGCCACCCGAGATTCCCAAACGATGCCCACCCTTCTACGACCAAGCCTGCAGTGGTTTTGCGCAATGTCTCTGGCGGCCGGCGTAAACGCCGCGGAACTGCACATCGACGTGCAGAAAAAAGTGCTGGATAACGGTGTCACGGTGCTGGTCTGGGAGCGGGAGTCTGCAGGCCGCGTCGGCGCGCGCAGCTTTTACAAGGTAGACATTGCCGCCGAGCGACCCGGCACCGTCGGACTGGTGCACATGCTGGAGCATCACCTGTTCAAGGGCGACGATATCGCCGGCACCCGGGACTGGGAGAAAGAGCGCGCCGTCGCAGCGCGCGTCGAGACGCTGGCGCGGCGGGTCACCGACGCGAAGAACAGCCAGCGCCAGTGCCTGCTGCAGCGAGACGTTTTCGCCGAACTGGAGAACGACTGCAGCACCCCGGAACTTGACGCCCTGCGAGCCGAACTCGCAAGAGCGGCCGATGCACAGAATGAACTGGCGGAAATTGAATGGTATTTCGGTGCCATTCAGGCGGCCGGGGGAACGGGCACCACCGCGTCCACGGGACGCGACTGGATGAAGTTCGATGTGGATCTGCCGGCCAACAAGCTGGAGCTGTTCATGTGGGCCGAGCGCTCGCGCGTGGAAAACCCGGTATTCCGGCATTTCGAGCCGGAGAAGGAAGTCGTTGTCGATCAGATTCGCCGCTACGACAATAACCCCGACGGCAAATTCAACCGTGTTCTGCGCTCAATGACCTACGACGCCCATCCCTATGGCTGGGCACACTGGTTCAGCGATCTGACCCAGGCCACGCGCGAGGATCACTGGGAAATTTTCTACAAGTATTTCATCCCGCAGAATCTGGTGCTGGTTGTTGTCGGTGACGTCGAGGCCGAGCAGGTCTACGACATGGCAGAGGACTACTTCGGCAGCTGGCAACCCGTGCGACCGTCGCCACGACTGCGCACCGTCGAGCCCGAGCCTATTGGACAGAAACGCCTCGCTGTCACCGCGGCAGCGGGACCGGCGGTAGCGATCAACGTGCCGATGCCCGCGGTCGGGCATGCCGATGCACCGGTATTCGATCTCCTGGCCGAACTGCTCGGTGGTCCACGCGGACAACTCGCGGCGCGTCTGGTGGACGAGGAACGGCTGGCGACCGAGGCCTCCGCCTCGGCGTGGACGTCCAAATACCCGTCACATTTTGCCATGCAGGTGAAGGCCCGGGACAATTCGCAGCTGGATGCTGTTGAAGCCGGTATCAACGCGGTCCTCGCCGACATTGCCGCGGGCGCCATCGATGACGCGCAACTGCAGGCAGCCTCGGATCGGCTTGTCCTGACACTCGCACAGAATCTCGAGGAGATCGGCCGCAGCGCGGTGACGATCGGCGCCATGGAAACGATCTACGACTGGAGCTACCTGAACACACTGCCTGAGCTCTGGGCATCGGTGAGCAAGGCCGACCTGCAGCGCGTCATCCAGCGTTACTTCTCACCAAAGATGCAGATCGTCGGGCACCTGCAGCGCGACAGCGAGAAAGAGCTCGCAAAAAAGGCGACAGGCAGCGATCTGGAATTCGCCAGCCTGAATACCGTTCGCCCCGGCCACTGGCCGGTTGGTGGCCCGGTGGATGAGTTCTTCCTCGCCGACATGGAACGCGGCGCAGCGACCCGCGAGCAGCGCGAACGCCAGGGCACCGACACGCGAAAATTCCGAGAGACCGGAATTCTCGGCCTGGCCGACACACGGGAAAAGCGCAGCGCTGCAGCCGCTCACGAAAGCACGCCAACAGACAATGTGCACATCGACTACGGCGAACCGCTCGCCATTGCGGAACAGCCCTGGTATGTGCCCCCCTTCATGGCGAAGCAGCGGGCGGCACGGTTTAGCGAGGCGGCGCCTACCCGGGATTATCGGGAACTGGAGTACCCCGAGACCGACTTCCGCTTCCCGGCTGAAAGCGATTATCGGGTCGAGCTGGACAATGGCATTTCCAGCTACATCGTCGGTGAAAGCCTGCTGCCCCAGGTGCGCGTCACGGCGCTGGTCGACGCCCCGAGTCTTGCGGACCCCGAGGGCAAGGCCGGCCTTGGCTCGCTGACTGCCCAGCTGTTGCGCAAGGGCAGCGCTGGCAGGGATGCAGCGGCCATCGAGGATGCCCTTAACCGTATGGGTGCGACGCTGTCGATACAGCATGACCGCCGCAACACGCGGCTCGAAGCGGTGGCGCCGGCCGACCAGGCGCAGGCGCTGGTCTCACTTGTGGGTGAGATAGTCGCCGCACCGGCTTTCGCCGCCGCGTTTGAAGACGAGCGCGAGCGACTTGCCCTGGCGGCGGAACGCGCCGACGACAATGCCCTGTATGCAACCCGGGCACTGTTCGATGGTGCGCTGTATGGCGACACCCACCCCATGGGTGTCCGCGAGAGCGCAACTTCCATTCGCAGTATCACGCTGGAGGATGTTCGCGCGCACCACCGCACCCATTACACCGCTGATCGTATTGCTCTGGTGATTTCCGGGGCGGTCGATCGCGAACAGGTCAGCGACACACTGCGCGGCCTCACCGCTCTGAACGCACTGCCAACCCGGCGAGAGACCGCCACACTGGACTTTGACACACCAACGGGTCCGCAAGGACTGCAGGTTCACACCCGGCAGCTGGACACGCGTCAGGCCCAGGTAATGCTGGGGCATCTGGGCATCGAGGGCAGGCCTGACGATCATGCCGCCCTCGAGATCATGCACCACGTTCTGGCGGGTGGCGGTTTCGCTTCCCGCATGATGGGCCTGCTGCGTGCAGAAACCGGCATCACCTCGGCCCTGTATGGCGAGATCGAGCCAGGTCGCGGCGCTCCCAACCCCTATGTCTGGCGTTTCGGCGGCAGGCCTGAGACGCTGGCTGAAGGGATCGGGCTTGCCCTGGAGGAAATCCGCAGACTTCGCGAAGACGGCATTACCGCTGCGGAATTCGAGGCCGCGCGCACCACCTTTATCGACGGCCTGATCCCCGCCTCCTACGACACCGCACACAAGATCGGCCAGCGCCTTGCGCACCGACGACTGTTTGGCCACTACGCGTATCAATCGCCGCAGTACCTGAACTACTACGCAGGCGATGCGGCACAGGTCGAGGCACTGCGAGCACTGACACTCGAGGATGTGAACGCGGCCGCGAAGAAGTACCTCGACCCGGAAAACCTGGTCATCGCGGTGACGGGACAGCTCGATATCATACGGGATAACGCTCCCGAGACCGTTCGCAGCGCCCTGGAATGGTGATGCGCAACGCTACAAACCCGAACATTATGGGGTATCCGACACCATGAAAACCTTCGACAACACCTGCGGTTTCATTACCGGCGGCGCATCGGGTATCGGGCTGGCGATGGCGCGGGAACTGGGCAGCCGCGGCATGTCACTGATGCTGGCAGACATTGAGGCAGATGCACTGGAGCAGGCGGCGAGCGAGTTACGCCACGCCGGCATCGAGGCGAATACGGTCGTTCTCGACGTGGGTGATCCCTCGGCTTACGAGCAGGTCGCACGGCACACACTGGAACGCCTGGGCAAGATCAATTTCCTGTTCAACAATGCCGGCGTTGGTGCCCTCTCGCCTGCGGGCCAGACACCGATTGCCGACTGGCAGTGGGTCGTGAACGTGAATCTGCTGGGTGTTGCCTATGGCGTGGAGAACTTCCTGCCCTCCATGCTTGCTCTCGACGAGCCCTGCTTCATCATGAATACCGCCTCACTCGCCGGCCATGTCGCCAATCCCGGCTTCGGCCCCTACAACGCCACCAAGTTCGCGGTGGTGGGGTATTCCGAGAGCCTGCGACTCGAGCTTGAAAGTTCCCACGTGGGCGTGGCGGTCCTCTGTCCCGCCTGGGTAAAAACCCGCATCGCCCAGAGCGGGCGCAACCACCCGGACAACGCCAAAGCGGAAGCATCCGTTGATGGCATGAACGCTATCGCCAGGCTGATCGAGGCAGAAGGCATCGCGGTGGAGCAGCTGATAGACCGCGCGCTCGAGGCCATGGCCGACGGCACGTTCAACGTGTTTACCCACGCGGACTTCTGGCCCCTGGTGGAAGATCGCCTGACGCGGGTGCGCGGCGACTACCAGCGGGTTCTCAAGAGCCAATAAACCAGAGGATCTGGATCGCGGAACACCGCCCCCAGGGCACCGCGATCCGTGCAGTCAGTAAGCCGTGAAAATGCGCTCCAGCTCGCTGCGATCACGGGTTTTCTCCAGCGCCAGCATCAGCAGAATACGCGCCTTCTGTGGCGTCATTCGCGGTGCCGGTAACGGCGGAATCCAGGCACCTTCCCAGCGCGGGTCTCCCTCCAGTTCCGGGCAGCCTTCCCGCGCGCGCGCCGGCGCAGACTCCTCAACCGGACGCACCCTGCCGAGGCTCTCGCCTGTGGGGAAAGCCGTCACGACCGTGCTGCCCTCCCGCGCCAGCGCCACAACGGAAAGCATTTCCTGGCAACGCATGTTGGTTGCCGTGATCACAACCCCGGACGGGGGCTCGGCATACTGCGGACCCTCACCACCGGAGTAGGAAAAGACCAGATCCACCGCGGGAAGCACGGTGTCATCGGCAAGCTCGAACTCCGAGCGATGCGTATGCGGACGGGTCGGCGAGAACAGGTACTGCGGGCCTTCTGAACCCACCAGACCGATCTGGCCGGTCATGAAACCACCCATGCGCGGGTAATCCTTGCGCACGGTACGCGCCGAAAGGATGCGCTCATCCATCACCACGAGCACCCCCTTGTCACGGGAGTCTGGCGACGCCGCCGTCTTGACAGCGGCCAGCAAATTGGCTGGCCCATCTGCGCTGGCACTGGTCGCGGGACGCTGGGCACCGACGACAATGACCGGCTTTTCCGACTGTACAGTGAGGTGCAGAAAAAACGCGGTTTCTTCCAGACGATCGGTTCCGTGGGTCACCACGATGCCGGCGAGGTCATCCGTTTCCTGCAGGCGCTGGGTGATCTGTCGCGACAGCTGCACCCACTGCTCGGGGGTAATCTTGGTGCTGGGCACATTGCTGAACTGCAGCGTGTCGATGCGCGCATGCGTTTCCAGCTCCGGGACAGAGGCGATGATCTGTGCCGCGTCCAGACTGCCCGCCCGGTATCGGGCAGGATCGTCGGGATCGTCCTGCACGCCAGCGATGGTGCCGCCCGTGGCCACAATCAATACCGTGGGCAGGTCGGCATCGTCGCTGGCTGCTGACACCATGGGCAGGCACAGCGTGAAGAGCACGATAACCAGCCGGGGAAAAGTCGCGGATCGGGCACCGGTCCTGTGACCAGTGCCCGGGACACCTGCAAACATCAGGACTGTACCTTTGTACGAACCTGCTCGAGCTGCTCAGCCAGTTCCTCGAATCGCTCCAGCGCGTCGGCGCCGGGTTCCTGGTCCGCACCGCGCAGCATGTAGCCGAGGTAGCCGATCTGATCGACCAGCATAGGCTGCATATAGGTACCCTCGGCCATGGTCAGCTCCGCCAGCGCCGCGTCAATCTGTTCTGCCCGCGCCGTGTCAGCGTCGAGGTCCTCGCGCTCCGTTTCGAGCTCATCGGTCAGTCGGCGCGCCTCAGATTGCAGTTCGACAATGCGAAGCTGCAAGGCTACCTGTGCATCGATGTGCTCCGGCGTCACGCCCTGCTCCAGAACCCGCGGATCGACAACCAGCGTGAGTGGCTGCTCCAGGACTTCATCACCGGCATGCAGGCGCAATGTGTAGTTGCCAGGGCGCGCCATCGGACCGCCGCGGAAGCGCTTGTCCTTGTCAGCGTGCCAGGCGCCACGGTGGCGCATATCCCAATGGAAGCGGTTGAGGCCCGGGTTCACCGTCAGGTCCGCGGTATCCAGGACGCGGGTTTCGTTCAGCGCCATGCTGTCCTCGACCACAGCTTCTTCCGATGCATCTTCACTGCGGAAGGCATTAACCACCGTGCCGTCGGCTGCAACAATCTCAAGCTGCACGGCGCCGGAATACCCTTCCGGCAGCTGATAGTCGATTATCGCCGAGGGCTCCGGAAACTGCGGTATCGCCTCGGGATCATAGCCACGCATGTTCTGCCGGTAGCGCACGGTTTCCTGTGACGCGAACAGCACGGGCGTATCATCGGCCTGCGGCAGCGGCTGCTGGCTGAGAACGCTGACCTGGTCGAGCACCCAGAAGCCGCGACCCATTGTCGACAGCACCAGGTCACCGCGGTGCAGCTTGATGTCGGTGATCGGCGTTATCGGAAGGTTCTGCTGGAAGGACTGCCAGCTGCCACCATCGTCAAACGAGACGAACAGCCCGAGTTCGGTGCCCGCATACAGCAGACCCGGGCGCAGGGGATCGGCGCGCACCACGCGCACAGGATGGTCGGCGGGAATACCATTGCCGTCACTCAACAGCGTCCAGCTCTTGCCGAAGTCATCCGTACGATAGATATATGGCTTGGGATCGCCAAGCTGGTAGCGCAGGGACGTGATGTAGGCCACTGCCGGATCGTGCGGTGATGGCTCGACCGAGTCAATCCGCCCGCCAGACGGCAGGTTCCGCGGCGTAACGTCTTGCCAGCTGTCGCCGTTGTCCCGCGTTACATGTACCGGGCCATCGTTTGCGCCCACCCAGATAAGACCGGGCTCCAGCGCTGATTCCCGCAGTGAATAGATGGTGCTGTAGAACTCCTCGCCCGTGATATCGCGTGTGATCGGACTACCGGAGATCACCTGCTTGTCCGCCTCGAAGGCCGTGAGGTCTGGTGAGATGGTCTCCCAGGTCACGCCATCATCGCGGGTACGATGCACGAACTGCGAGGCGTGATACACCGTATCCGGGTCGTGGGGAGACACATGGATGGGTGAAACGCGCTGGAAGCGATAGCGAAGATCTTTCGGGTTATGGCCGTACATATTGGCCGCGCCCACATAGTAGCTGCGCTCGGTGCCCGTGCGCTTGTCGAAGACGCCGAAACGACCCTTGCAGTTGGCATAGACAATATTGTGATTGCCGGGCTTGGGTACGGCCGGCCCGGTTTCGCAGCCGCCGGTCTCGATCAGCCAGGCGACCGAATTCTGCACGGAGTACGGCGAGCTGCTCGGTACCGCAATCGTCGAGCCATTGTCCTGCTGCCCGGCGTAGAGCCAGTAGGGATACTGGTCATCCACCTCTACCTGATAGACCTCTACCGTGGGCTGGTTGAACTGCGTAGACCAGCTCGCGCCATCGTTGTGTGTCACGTTGGCGCCGCCGTCATTGGCCTGGATGAACAAGCCCGGTTCTTCAGGGTTGAACCACAGGTCATGGTTGTCGCCATGCGGCGTCGGCAACAGCTCCCAGGTATTGCCGCCATCGCGTGAGCGCGAATGGCGCACCGACATCACATGCACCTCGTCGGCATTGTGGGGATTGGCTTCCACTCTGCCGAAATAGAACGGTCGGGCGCGCAGCGTTGATTTGCTGGAGACCTGCGTAAAACTCTCTCCCTGGTCTTCGGAACGGTAGAGTCCTCCCTCGTCGTCAGGGGCCTCCACCAGCACATAGACAATGCGCGAATCATCGGGTGACACGGCCAGATCCATTCTGCCGATAAGACCCTGTGGCAGTCCCTTGTCGACGCGTCGCCAGCTGGCACCGCCATCGTCCGACTTGTACAGACCTCCCTCTTCCTGTTCACCGCCGCTGATAATGGTCCATGGCTTGCGCTCGGCCCTCCAGGCGGTCGCGAATACCACATCAGGGCTGCCGGGCAACAGTTCCACGTCGGCAAACCCTACCCGGTCGGACACATGCAGAACACGCTCCCAGTTACGGCCACCGTCGGTTGTCTTGTAGACACCACGCTCTTCATTGGGCGCGAAGGCGTTGCCAACCGCCGCCACCCAGACTGTATTGTTGTTGCGTGGATCAATCTCTACCGCACCGATATGGGCCGTTTTCTCCAGCCCCACATGCATCCAGTTGCGGCCGCCATCCACAGACTTGTAGACGCCCTTGCCGGGGATCACATTACTGCGCAGACCCTCAGAGCCGGTGCCCACAAAGAGGATGTTCGAATCGTTTTGTGAAACTGCGATCGCACCGATTGACGGAGACGCGAAGAAACCGTCAGATACGTTGTTCCAGGTCGTGCCATAGTCTGTACTTTTCCAGACGCCACCACCGGAGGCGCCGAGATAGAAGGTGCCCTGCTCCGCCACCGTTCCACCGACAGCCGTGACACGGCCACCGCGGGTGGGACCGAGGTTGCGGAACTCCAGTGCGTCGAGGGGTTCCGCCGCAAGCCACAGGCTGTGTAAAGCCAGAGAGGCACCGATGACAATTTTGAGGGGATTCACCACGGCTGTTTTCTCTTGTGTTGGGTTCAGCACAGACCGTACCATCGAAGTCACGCCCAAGACAATTATTCTTCAGGCCAACCACGCCCGCCAGCTTTACCTGCAGTCCACAAAATATTGCGCAAGAAACACGACGATGCTGCGCGTCATTGGTAACCACGGTCGTGTGAGTGAAAACAACGGTATTCGCATCGCTGGGGGACGTGCCCGCGGCACGAGCAAGGGCGGCAGAATGGATTCCTCTTATGCTGTGGGGTCTTTGCACGCGATATTGAATAGGATGGCCCCGACTGCGCGATCACGCGCAATCGGGGCAGGCCCGTCAGAACGTCATGCGCACGCCCATGCGGAAGGTCCGCCCCAGCACGTCGTAGAGGTTACGATTGGTCGGGAGATAGCCGGGGCGGTTCTCCGCACCACGGAACTGGGGGAATGGCACAAGTTCCGGATCAGTGTCGAACGCGTTTCGCACCTGGCCAAAGAACTCGGCCTGGCTGCTACCGAACGTGAAGTTCTTCGCCACATATAGATCAAGGTAGGTTGCACCATCCACCTTGTTGTCGTTGATGGTGAAGAAAGGTGCTTCGACATCGGGACAGGAGCCGGGCTGGCATTCGATGTAGGCGTTGTCCACAACCCCGGAGCTGACACCGCGGACCGTCGCATTCATCGTCCAGTCCCCTGCCATGTACATGGCCGTCAGGCGATAGACCCAGTCCGGCGTATCCCCGGTGTTGCGCCCGGCATCATCAATGGCATTCTGGCCATCGTCTTGGATATTGCGCATGTAGTGGGTTGCCAGAGCCCGAAGCCGGATGGATCCCGGAAGGCCCGAAGCCAGATCCGCCAGGTCAAACCGATAGCTCGCCTCCAGATCGAGACCTCGGGACTCCAGCGATGACAGGTTCTCACGGAAGAGGTTTATCCGGGAGATGTCAGACCGGCCTTCGCCTGAGAAATCGATACGATTACAGAAGCTCTCCACACCCTCGAAGAAGCAAAGCTCCGCCACCTCGTCTGCCGTGAGGAATCCGATCACGCCATTGATCTCGATATCGTAGTAGTCGATCGCAGCGGAAAAGCCGGGCAGGAAGCGGGGCTGCAGAACAACACCGATGCCGAAACTGTCCGCCTCTTCCGGACCCACATCGGTACTCCCGCTGAGCTGCTGTAGGAACTCGTCGGAACCGCCGGGAGCGTTCGGGTTCACCACGTTGTTCGTGCGTGCGGTGCCGGGATCGAATAGCTCCGCCAGATTCGGCGCGCGAATATCGCGGGACTGCGTGGCGCGGAATGTTACATCGGGGATTGGCGAATAAGTGAGGCCCACCTTCCAGGTATTCACGCTGCCAGAGGTGCTGTAGTCCGTAACCCGGCCGGCGGCATTGATATCCATTCCCTCGAAGACCGGAATGCCGACCTCGACATAGCCCTCTATCACGTCGTAATCGCCCTCCGTCACAAGATAGTTGCCGTATTTCCAGCCGCTCTGCAGGCGCTCCTCAACGCTGCCATCAACCTGTTCCTTGCGATATTCACCGCCGATCGCGAGGGCGATCGGTCCGGCCCAGCCCGGGATATTGCTGGTACGGAAGTTTAGAGCGAGCACATCCTGCTGCAGCTCCTGGCGACGCTGAGGACGCCCGAGCACATAGTCGAGGCCTTCCTGCGAGGCGACACCGATCCCAAGCGGATTGAACGGTATACAGGAGGGATCACGTTCGAGATCCCGGCAACGGATTTCACCGCTGACCGGGTCGACGATCGAATCCAGCGCGCCGCGAAAGTTTGCCGTGTTGTAGGTTGGCAGCTGCAGCTCGTTGGTATCGGTGATGCCCGTCTGCCAATAGGCGTCCCACTCTACATCCTGATCGAACATTGCGAAAAAACCTTCCGCACCGAAGACCCAGCGCGTCGTCTCCCTCTCGTTGGTGGAACCAGAGGCCGGCACGTCCGCGTGCGCCTGGCGCACGACGAGGGAGGTAACACTCTCGTCAATCATCTGCTGTCGCACGGATTCCGGCAGAAAGGCGTTGTCCTGTTGCACCGTAAAACTCTGCGTCGGGCGTATATAAAAGCTTTTCCCGTCATATTGGGCATAGGACGCCTGGGCAAAAACGTTCAAATTGGGCATGAGTTCAAAGTCGACTCGGCCGAAGAACGAATCCCGGTTATCCTCGGCCGCCAGTGACTGGGTCCCACGCATGGAAGAAAGCGTGTACTCCCAGTCACCGCCCTGCATCCACTGCCCGCCGACATCCCCGAAAACCAGCTGGTTGGGCTGACCCCCGATCCCGAAGTAGGTACCGGGCAGGCCACTGCCGTCAGCACCCGGCCCATTCACTCGCTGAACGAGACCGCCGGGGGTATAGGCAGAGATGCCGATGTTTTCCCCGACCAGGAAATCCGGCTGCCCGGGCTCATCGGCACGCGGGTTGTCGATGCCCTGCAGTCCTTGAAGATTCCAGTCACGCGATTCGTAAAATATGCCTTCGGAGCGAAAGATCTCTGCGTTGAAGAGAGCGTGACCACGACCGTCCGCGAAACCGCTGCCCGCCGAAAACGAGAAGCGACCATTCTCATTATCGCTGCGACTGGTCTCCCCATAGTCCACATTGGCTTTTACGCCTGTGAACTCCTTGTCGAGAGTGAAGTTGATGACGCCCCCCACGGCGTCCGAGCCATAGGCGGCGGACGCGCCTCCGGTGACAATCTCTATCCCCTTGATGAGACCCTGTGGCATGGTGTTGATGTCGACAACGCCCGTGGTCCTGGATGCGACATTGCGCTTCCCGTCGAGCAGCACCAGGGTGCGCTGAGTTCCGAGCGCGCGCAGGTTGAGTGCAGAGACACCGGCACCGCCATTGCTGAGACTGCCAGACGTATTTGAAGTCGTGGTGCTGCCCTGGACCGACGGCATGCTCGATACAAATGCATCGATACTTGCCGGTGCCTCGGCGTTGATTTCATCCTCCCCGAGAACGGTAATCGGTGTCGGCGCATCGAAGCCGGACCGCGAGAGCCGCGAACCGGTGACGACAACCTGCTCGATTATCTGGTTTTCCCCTGTGGACTGGGCGGTGGCGACTCCGGGTAGTGCAAGATTCCCCGCCGCCACAGCGCCGGCTAAAGCCGAAAAATGAAACCCGGTAGTCCTGGATGCTTTAAATATCATTTTCTGCAACTCCTCTCGCCGGTGATTCGAACGAGTGCTCTGTTCGCTACGGAAAAAGCTCGCTTCCGATAACGACGAAGCCCAGCGCCCCCTTCACCTGCTTCATATTCAAGGCGTAACCGCGGTCATGCCCCCCCATGAACACTGACTGCGTCAGCGCGCCAAAAAGAGCGTCCGCAAAACTTGTGCCATCCGCTGTCAATCAGGACAAGTGGCACTCTGTCGAGCAGACCGGATAGGACATCGCACCAGATCGGCGCAATTCCGGACAGCTCCGCACCGATTTGGCTGACGCGCAGCCATTGCAGCTGTGCGTGAAAAAAACATCACCGCGTGTTTTCTTTTTGGTCATGCCGCGCTGGATTTCGAGATTTCCATCGCACTAGCATGCAGGCTCTATCGGTGTGGAATCATCGATACAGCGAGGAATCTGCTTCGGTGTCGCCGCAAAGGAGCCCCAGGGAACTCGCAACCGGGATCGCGGCACTGCAGCACTGGCTGGCACATTGATTGCAGTCGTACCTGGCGCATTGATCGCAGCATCAATTGCAACCTTGCTATCAACAGACTTTGTGGAACGCAATCAGGGGAATACCATGAAATCATTACTCGCAATCGGCGTGTCGATCGTTGCCTTCAGCCACTGGAGTCACGCACAGAACGACGACAGCAGCGCGAAGTCATCGTCACCGTCACTGACGGGTACCAAGGCAGAGGTCGTCGACGCAATTGATGGTCGCCGGAAACTCACGCAGGAGATTGTCGACAGCCTGTTTTCTTTTTCCGAGCTGGGTTTTCAGGAATTCGAGACCCAGCGTTATCTCACCGACATGCTCGAGGAGAACGGTTTTACCGTTGAGAAGGGTATTTCCGGCATCCCCAGCGCCTGGTGGGCCACCTGGGGCAGTGGCAAGCCAGTGATTGCCCTGGGTTCAGATGTCGACGGCATTCCCAAGTCCTCGCAGATGCCTGGCGTGCCCTACCGAAAGGCGTTGGTCGAGGGAGCACCAGGACATGGCGAGGGACATAACTCCGGCCAGGCCGTGAACATCACCGCAGCACTGGCGGTGAAGGAGATCATGGAGCGCGACGGGCTTGGGGGCACTATCGTAATCTGGCCCGGCATCGCGGAGGAACTGCTGGCAACCAAGGCGTGGTTTGCACGTGATGGTCGCTATGATGACGTTGATGCCGTCCTTTTTACCCATGTCAGCGACAGTATGGCCGTGAGCTGGGGCCAGGCATCTGGCACCGGCCTGGTCTCCGTGGAATACACATTTGAGGGACAGGCTGCACACGGCGCCGGTGACCCCTGGAAAGGACGCAGTGCACTGGACGCCGTAGAGCTGATGAACGTCGGCTGGAATTACCGTCGCGAGCACCTGCGTCCCCTGCAGCGTTCTCACTATGTGGTCGTCGATGGGGGCGACCAACCGAACGTGGTGCCGTCCAGCGCCTCAGTCTGGTACTTCATACGCGAGATTACCGCGGATCGCATCCGCGAGAACTTTGACGCACTGCAGCGAACGGCAGAAGGTGCCGCCATGATGACCGATACCAGCGTATCGCGTCGCATTATCGGCGCTGCCTATCCGAGGCACTTCAACAAGCCGATAGCCGAAGCCATGCAGCAGAATATCCTGTCGGTGGGCATGCCTGACTGGTCGGAGGATGATCAGGCCTTTGCCGAGGCGTTCCAGGAATTCATGAGCGCCACGGACATCACCGGTCTCAAAACGGATGTTGAAGAACTCGCGGCGCCTCGCGATGAGCCGAGATCAGGCGGCTCTGATGATATCGGGGATGTATCCTGGAGTGTACCGACGGTCACGTTGCGCTTCCCCTCAAACATCGATGGCCGCACTGGCCACCACTGGTCTAGCGCCATTGCCATGGCGACGCCCATAGCGCACAAAGGTGCCACAGCCGGCGCCAAGGTGATTGCAACGACAATGCTCGACCTGCTGCAGCAGCCAGCTCTTGTGGAGAGCGCCTGGACCTATTACCGAGAGGAGCAGACGGCAAACGAAACCTACACACCTTTCATCGCGCAGGATGATGCACCTGCAATCGAGAAAAACACGGCTATTATGGCAAACTACAAGGGCCAACTGTCCGAGTACTACTATGACCCATCAAAGTATGAAACCTACCTGGAACAACTGGGCGTCGATTACCCGGTACTGAAGTCCCCAGAGTCAGAGTAAAGGAGCCCGACATGAGAATAACGACATCGAGATCGATACTGGCCTTGCTGGTCTTCCTGAGCAGCGCTTCACTACTACCGTCGCCCGTGTCCGCACAAGCCGCCGGTTATGACGAACTGGTGGCCGACACGACACCCATGGAGGGCTATTTCAACCTGTACTGGGAAGAATCTTCAGGGAAGATGTACTGGGAGATCGACAAGCTCAACACCGAATTTCTCTACCTAGTTTCCATGGGCTCAGGTCTGGGATCCAACCCCGTTGGTATTGACCGGGGGCAACTTGCCTCCACGTCGATTCTCACGACAAAGCGGGTGGGCGGGAAAGTGCTATTGATGCAACCCAATTACCGTTTCGTGGCGAGTAGCGATAATCCGCTGGAGAAACAGTCGGTCGTGGATGCTTTTGCTCCCTCGGTAATCTGGGGGTTTGACGTCCTGGCTGAAAAAGAAGGCAGCGTGCTGGTGGATGCAACAGACTTTTTCATGCGGGATGCCAGGGATGTCATCGGCAGAATCGCCAGCCGGGACCAGGGCACCTTTACGCTCGACAAAAGTCGCAGCGTCTTCTTCATGGAAAGTACCGAGACCTTTCCGGAGAATATCGAAGTCGAGGTCATGCTGACGTTCAACAGCAGCAACCCGGGCAATCTGGTCAGGGGCGTGGCTGCCTCGGGCAATTCGATCACTCTGCGCCAGCACCATTCCCTGGTAAAACTTCCCGATGAGAAACTCACGCCTCGTCTCGCAGATCCGCGCATCGGCACTAATGGTCCGACCATCCAGGATTACAGCACACCCATCGGCGAGGATTTACAGGTTCGCCTCGTGGCGCGGCATCGCCTGGAAAAAAAGAACCCTGAATCGGAACGCTCGGAGGCCGTCGAACCCATCGTTTACTACGTTGATTCGGGCACCCCGGAGCCGGTAAAAAGCGCGCTCATCGAAGGCGCCAGCTGGTGGAACCAGGCCTTTGAGGCAGCGGGCTTTATCAATGCTTTTCAGGTAAAGGAACTGCCCGAAGATGCGAATCCGCAGGACATTCGCTACAACATGATTCACTGGACACATCGCCGCACCCGGGGCTACTCCTACGGCTACGCGGTGACCGATCCCCGAACCGGCGAGATTCTCAAGGGTAACGTGAACCTCGGGAGCCTGCGCCTGCGCCAGGATTACCTGCACGGTCAGGGCCTGATTCCCGGCTTCCGTTACCTCGAAGATATCGCTGACGACAACGCCGCCTCCGTCAACATGGCCCTGGACCGTGTCAGACAACTGTCGGCGCATGAAGTGGGACACGCCATCGGCTTTCCTCACAACTATATTGCCAGTACCTATGGGCGCGAGAGCGTGATGGACTACCCTGCCCCGCTGGTGGAAATCACCGAGGACGGCAAGCTGGATCTCTCCAATGCCTATGTTCAGCGCATTGGCGAGTACGACAAACTGGCGGTGCGCTACTCCTATGCACAGTTCGCCTCAGCCAGTCAGGAAGCGGAAGAGTTGGCAATGATCGCGCAGGAAAGCCTGGATCGCGGGCTGCTCTTCATGGCGCACACCAACAACAATTTTGTCGGGGCCGGTCATCAGTACGCCAGCGTGTGGGACAACGGGGAAAACCTGGTGGACCATCTGAAGCATGAGATCGAGGTGCGTCGTATCGGACTGGAGAACTTCGGTGAGTCCGTCATACGCAATGGCGAGCCGCTGTCGTCCCTGGAAGAGGTACTGCTGCCACTCTACATGCATCACCGCTTTCAGCTGAATGCGGCAGCGCAGAGTCTGGGTGGGGCCGATTACCGCTACGCGGTCAGGGGTGACGGACAAACCCCCTTTGCCATCATTGATGGAGATGAACAGCGCGATGCGCTGGAAACCCTTCTCTCGACGCTGAGCCCGGAATTCCTAACCCTGCCACAGAATATCGTCGCGCTGATCCCGCCGCCGGCCTATCGCTACGGCCAGGGTGAACACTTCCCCGGGCGCACTGAACTGCTGTTTGATCCGCTGGGCGCTGCCGAAGCTTCAGCCAGCCTGTCGGTCAAACAGATTCTGCACCCGGCCCGGATGGCTCGCCTGGTCGCCTACGGCAGCATGGGCGATTACCCGGATCTCGAGGAGGTGATCGACCGCCTGATCGACTTCACCTGGGGTGCCAAAAAGCCGGACGACCCGTATCCACGCGAGGTTCTCAACGTCGTCCAGCGGGTCACCGTGAATGAGATGATGCGCCAGGCGCGGGGAAAGGACAGCTCCGGTGCGGTAAAAGCCGTGCTGGCCGATCGCCTGGATACCCTGGCCTCGCGACTCGAGGACGAGCAGGACACTAACGCTCATCTGTCGTCGGTCGCCGCTGACATACGCCGATGGCAGCAGCATCCCGGGTATGCGGTTCCCGAGGCGTTGCAGTTACTGCCGGGCGACCCGATCTAGCAGGCCACTAGCGAGCCTCGACACTGACCCCGGTCTCCTGCGAGATCGGGGGATGTTGCTCTACCCAATAAAGACCGCGCTGTCTGGTTGCATCGCGCCAACCCTCACCCGCCTTTCACACCGGCATATATCGCCCCTGCCAGAAACGGCGTACTATCGCCGCCTGCAGCAATACTCATAACCCGACAAGCTGCACCAGGAGAAAGTAATGACCGGAAACCCCCGTTTGCTGCTGTCATTACTCGGCAGTCTGCTTGCCCTCCAAGCTGAAGCACAGAGCTCCATCAGCCACTCGGGCGTCATCGAGACCGATTATTCCCGTGCCCGTCAGAGTGGTGTGCAAAACACGGATACTGCGACGGTGGTGGGTACGGCGTTTCTGCAGGAGGTCAATCACGGTTCGCTACCTCATAACCAGGCTGCGTTTCTTGAACGCGCCTCAAGCCTGACAATGGCCTGGGCCGACGTTGATGCAGACTTCGGCGTCAATGGCCAGACCGACGGTGATGCGGCGCTCGTTGACCTTCAGTACATCATGACGTCGCATTGGCTGGTGGGTGCAACGTACAGCCGACTCAGGCTTGCCGGCCTGTCAGAGCAGGAGACCCGGTCACTGACCTTCGGGCGCTACCTTGATGACACATCTACGATCGTGGCGAACATCGGACGCACGGACGACAGCATTGACGGCCTGTCCGACAGTTCCAGCCACATCTGGGGACTCGCCTACAAGAACGTAACGCGGCATCCCACGGCCAATACGTCCCTGACACTCGACCTTGACTATCAACACATCGATGCCGACGCCGGCACCAGTAACAGCCTCGGCATTCAGGGTGAGTATCACTTCACCCTGGCAAGCAGCCTTGTGGCTGGAGTGGATATCACCGGTGGTGAAACCAGGGGCACAGACTATACACTCGGGCTGACGCACTACCTGACACGATTCATCGCGGTTGGCGCGACGCTCAGTCGCAACGAGCCAGATCGGCAGCAGCACACAAATACCGTAAAGGTGTTTGCGCGGCTGCTGTTGTGAATGTCCCGTCGTCCGCCGCCCGACCGACAGGCGGGCGGCAACTCAGGGCAATCAGCCCACAAATCAAAGCGTCTTGATGAACTCCAGCAATGCAGCTTTGTCCTTCTCCGGAAGACTGGTGCCGTAAACATGGCCGGCGTTGCTGTTCCCCTTTATTCGGGTGTCGTACATCATGGTTCCCGGCCGTTCCGCGTTCTCGAAGCCCACGCGAACCGGATCGAGTTCCCGCGACCCCACCTGGAACGTCGCAGGACGCTTCTCTGCGGGCAGTAGCAGATCTGCAATACTGGGCACCGATCCGTTGTGCAGGAAGGGGCCGGTTGCCCAGACGCCGTTCAGGGGACGCGAACGATAGACCGCGTGCTCCAGCACCTCGAGGCAGTGGCGGTTTTCCCCGTGACGGTCCATTCCGTCTTCTACCAGCAGGGTGTACAGCGCTGTTCTGTCTCCACTGCGCTCTGCAAGCGTCGCGGCGATTTCCGCCTCACTCTTTCCGGCCGCAGCCATGCGGGCGATAACCGCCTGATCCGACTCCTGCTTGTGGCTGCCGTGGAGCGCGTGGTCGAACAGGCTTTTCATTGCACCCGCAGCATCACTCATGAGGCTGCTGCCAAGGGTCCCAAGGATAGGCCCACCGGTGACGCCCAGGTCGTGCATCATCGTACCCACCGTCACGTGCGCGAGGATCTGGTCCGCGTGGGTACGCTCGCACAGCGGCTCACCCTCAAGGAAGTCGGTCTTGCGCCCCAGAAGCGGGCCGGTCTCCACTTCACGATCCGTGAAATTCAGTGAGGCCACAGGGTCTGTGCCGATATCTGACAGGGCCAGTGTCTTGACCTTGATGCTGGCAAGCTCGCCGCGGTCGCGACGATCAATCACCTGGTGGCAGTCACTGCATGCCTTGTCGTAGACGGCTTTGCCCCTGGCAACCTTAGCCCTGTCCAGTGGTGGAAGTATGCCCTTCTGCGCCATTTCCTCCCAGGTGGGCGAAACCAGCGTTTCCAGGGCGCTTTCCAGAATGAGCAGATGATCTGTGCGTACCGACGAGGCGTAGCCCGGCGGCAACGTCGAGGGCACCATGGATACCTCGCCAAAGACGCCGAGAACCTGGCCAACGTTCCGTCCTATCGCTCCGGGGCCCTCATTAGGCACCACCGCGTTGTACTGAACATAATCGAGATAGGGTGCGTCCCAGACGAAAGGATAGCTCACCGGCGCATCCGAAGGCCTGGCATTGTCGGGCCGGTTCAGCATCATGGCGGTAACCTGGTTCAGGATCACGTTGAGGGCGTCGACCCGTCCCGGGCCCGGCACGACATGCGTGGCGTTGCGGAAAGACCAGTCCTGTCTTTCTCTCAGCACACCGCGCAAGCGGGCGCGCAGCTGGTCTGCCGTGTCTTCATCGCTATCGCCCTCAAGCAGCTGATCCGCGAAGCGTTTGAACTTGTCGTCGTCTTCCCAGGTTTGAAGTAGCGCAGCATCCAGCGCCGCCATGAAAGACCAGAAATCAAAGTGCGCGGCGCCACCATCGATAAGTACCTGCTTGCCCTGATAACTCACTTCGGAGGTATGACAGGCACCGCAGTTCATGCCGAGCTTGTACTCGTTCGGATAGAGACCCAGGTCTTTCGTGAGACCGATCGGCAGGGCTGCGGGGTTGCGCGCACTGGGCGCCGCAGCCGTAATGAGGCCAAAGCTCTGCAGATGATCATTCGAGCGAAACAGATCCGTGCTTCCCGCCTGCTCGAGTATCAGGAACCAGTCGTAGGGCATGATCGGCGAACCCTGTGGTTCATGATAAAAGCGATCGCGCTCTTCATCATCCCAGCCCTGATCGAGCATCATCAGGTTATCGCCATACACGGCATTGTATTGAGGGTGGGACTGCGGCTGCGCCAGCGCCGCTGAAGACAGGCCCTGGACAGCAAGGCAAAGCGCCAGCGGTTGCAAAAATCGTGAATAAGGCATCAAGGTCTCCAAGACTGTTGTCGTAGCCATGTCAAAGTGTCTTCAGGTATTCGATCAATGCCGCGGCACCGTCGCGATCATCTTCCCAGGCAAGCTTGTACGTGACCCCATCCAGAGTCACATCGCGGTCATGTCCCTTGTTGCTGACCGCGTGGAATGCGCCGGTATCGAACCGATAACCGCCGGGCGTTCCGTCGTCCTGCCAGGCAAAGCCGACTTTCTCCTGATCATAATCGAGGCGACTCTTGATGAAGCTTGCTGGCCGCTCGGAGGGTATTAGCAGATGGTACAGGGTGGGTACCGAGCCGTTGTGCAGGTAGGGTGCGAGTGCCCACAGACCTTTCAGCGGCAGGGCGTTATAGCCACGCTGATCATCCAGAGGACGCATGACCACGTGTTCCATGTTGTCCAATGGTACGCCCTTGAATTCCGCACAGGGCTTCACCTGACGACCATACATCTCCACCGTGGTCTGTGGCGAACAGGTGCCGGTATATTCCGCCCGCGCGCCTTCCATCAGCAGGGTATTGATAACACCTGCCCGAGCCATGCTCGTTCCCAGCTCGTCATAGACACGGCCGTTATTCGGCTGATGACAGGCCTCGCAGTTACGCTCGAACAATGCCGCTCCCCGTCTTGCCAGCGCCACATCCACCGGGAAAGGCCAGACGGTGGCAGGCAGACCGTCGAGCAGCTCTGCACTGAAGGCAGCCACACGGACATCAGTGTCTGCAAGACCCATGGTCATGGATGCCGCCAGGTTCCGGAAAATAGGCACGGGAATGTTGCCGTTATACTGGCCGCCGCCATTGATCAGCTGTTGTCCGGTAGGATCCCATTCCGCAGTGCGGCTCTTCTGCTCCCATACGGCCATGAAGTCGGTCAAACCGGGAGATGATGGCAGTACGCCTTCACCTATCAGTGTGCCCAGCCTGCTGGTGGCCATGCTCTCGTAGCCATGGGAAGCGCTTACGCCGGTCGCGTCAGCCATGCCCGGCAAACCTGCGAGCATCTGCTGCTGGTAGCCCTCGTAGGTCTTGTCCAGATAATGGCTGAATGCCGCGACAAAACCCTCGGTGTAATCAACGAAAGCGCCAACGTGGGTGCCTGCGTTCTGCTTGAACAGCGCGATCTGCTGCGCCTCGTAAGCGGCATCGAAAGTGCGGTCGCCGTAGCGATGGTTTGCGTAAAAGTAGGTGGGCGACGCGGCCGCGGCGGTATCGACCGCCTGCACAATGCTGTCTGTCACGCGCTCAAGCCGTTTGGCGGGATCCTGCTCCGGACCGTACAGCTGCGCCAGGGTCTGGCTCAGCCTGACGAAATACAGGTTGATATTGAATTCGGCATTGATGCCGCCATCGATGTAGTGAACCTGGCCATCATCCGCACGCACTCGCCCGATGTGGCAGGCAGCGCAGGTGAACGATGTATAGTCAATGTCGGAATTCGCGTCGTCCCGGGTAAGTCCGGTGAAGCCAACACCGGTCGGGAGGATCGCGCTGTCTACGCGCGCGTCGTGGAACAGACCGACCCCCGACAGGAAGTCCTCGCCCTCGTTCCAGATGTCCGGCGCAAGTCTCGGAAGCACCTTGAGAATCAGCAGCGGTGTGCCATCTGACTTGCTGAAAGGAAACAGCGTAAACCAGTCATAGGCTTCCTGGTGAGAACGGATATACGAGGTCTTGGCGTCGCTGCGAGCCTGTTGCTCTGCGGCCCAGTCCGCCTGCACCGGGACCATGGACGCGCGCGAAGCAGGGGCAGTCAGCTCAATCCCGGTCTTGTCTCGCCCTGCCTCCTCGACAGACCAGTACAGCCAGCCACCACCAACTATCACCACTGCCACAGCAGACAGTGCGAATATGCGTATCAACTTCATTCAAAACTCCAACAGAAAAACTTATTCGACACCGTTCATCCCGTGACGCAAATCGCTTATTGCCTCATAGACCACGCGACGGATCCGGCTGACCGCGCCCAGCGGCTTGTGCGCGGGAAGGGCCTGCCAGGGATTGTAGGACTCGTTTTCACAAGCGCTGTTCTGGTCCGCCGTATCGAAGACCTGCTGGTGTATCGTGAGCTTCGCCACCGGCTGAAACGGCGCCTCATCTTCCGACCAGCGGCTGATCGAATCCTCAACGCTCATCTCCGCGATGCGCGGCTGAATCATGAACTCCATACAGGCGGGACCGGCGTCCAGTGTTCTGACCATGGCGGCGCGCAGATAATTGCTGTCCGGGTCATCCGGAATGGTACTGCTGCCCTCGTTACAGGCCCGAACGGAATACTTGACGGCCTGGCGCTCCTGACCGAGCCCAAGCTGGTAAGGCACCACCGACCAGTAACGGGTCTCCAGCGGGTTGGCGATGGTCTGGGACAGCATCCTGTACGCATTCCACGACCCCTGCCAGCCAAGCAGAAAGGGAATTTTCAGCATCTTCAGTACGCTGTCGCTATCGACGCGCTCGAAGAAGCTGGCATAGTCATCGGCATCGTTGATGAAAAATACCGGACTGCTGATCAGAATGAAGTCCTGCTGATCGGCGCGGTCTGCAGACGTAAAAAGCTTCTCGCCGGGGACGTCATACAGCTTGATGGCCATGCCGCGGGTGTCACCCGTGATGTCATCACCTGTGGCGTTGGGTGAGCCGTTGGAGAAGCGGATTTTCGCGCGATAGGCTGCCCCGGGCTGAAAAACGCCATGGGCAAGACCTGGCGGGAGATCGTCGTTGATCGCAAAATCTGCAGCGACACAGCCGTGCGCTTTCGGGTGTGCATCGCGGCGTGCACCACCGGGACCATAGGTACTTCTGATTTTCTCTTCCAGCGTGTTGATCAGTCGCTGCGCGGAATGCCACTCGTCAGTCTGGATTACCTCACCGAGGTAAGCATCGGCTTTCGGATACTGATGTTCAGTGGACTCCGCGGCGCCCACGTTAACTGAAAGCGCTGGCAGTAGTGCCAGGATGGTCGCGCATAAACGGTATCCGCCGGCACCTGTCCTCCTCTTCCCAAAAGGCATTCTTCCCTCTCCCCTCTTGTCGTCATGCCGTTACCGCAAACGTCGAACGGGCGTTATTGCTTTTGATGTCCGACTACGGGACTAAGCGTATATCCCATCATGCAGCACGCGTCCATGACTTTGTTCAGTTTTTGCTGGGACAGCAGAAATGAGTAACCGGGGAGCAGGCATACTGTTAGGCTCCCGTACCCCATCGTCCTGGAGCACGCCATGCACGGCCACACGCTAATCCGTTTTTCGATGGGATGTCTTCTGGGCATCGCTGCTCTGGTGGTCGCTGGCTGCTCCGACAACAACTCATTCCCCGTGGTGCCAGCCGACCCCGACCCCGTCGCGACGGCAAGGCCCAATATTCTGTTTGTGGTTCTCGACGACGTCGGTATGGATCAGATGGAGATTTTCGGGTTTGGCGGCGCCACCGCGCCCGCAACGCCGACGATCGGCGAGCTCGCCAGCTCAGGCGTCAGCTTTTCGGATACCTGGGCCATGCCCGCCTGCTCGGTGACGCGCGCCGCCATGTTTGAGGGAAGGTTCCCCCTGCGCACCAACGTCAAGGCGGCGCTGGGCCCGAACGACCTTGCCAACTCCATGACCTCGCCTTACGCCATGACTATCCCCAGGCTTCTGGCCGGCCAGGGTTACGAGAGCGCACTCATCGGCAAATTTCATATCGCTTTGCAGGGCAACTACCCCGCCGGCGACGCACTGGTCCACGACCTCGGCTGGGACTACTTCGCAGGCTGGCTGGACGAGACCGGCGATCCTACCTCGATCGATACCACGGCAGGCGGCATCGCCCCGCCTGGCACGTACAGTTGTGGCTTCGTGCCGGGAAGCGAGCTGGCCAACGGCGCCGATGCCGGCGCCTGCTATATGGCTGACGGCAGCTGCTCCGAACACGGGGGCGATGTCGTCGCGCCCGGTCGAAGCTGTCGCGATGCGGGTGGTCTGTTCAACCCGAATACCAGCTGCCAGAGCGTAGTGCCGGAGCGGCTTGACTTCACCCGCATGAACGCCCACTCGGTATCACCGGTGACCTATAACCGGGCCGACGGCTCGGTGGAGAAGCTGCCGACCACCGACCCGAGATCGCGTCAGTTCCGTGCGAGTTTCGCGGTTGATGCCGCTGCCGATTGGATCAACTCGCGCGCTGCGGACCAGGCATGGATGGCCACTGTCAGCTTCGCTTCCATCCACACGCCACTGGTGCCACCGCCGGTTGATCCGGCATCCCCAGCCAGCATCGCCGCCACGAACCTCGATTGTTCGAACCTTCTGGCCCAGCGAGAACTGTCCAACCTGATGGTTGAATCCCTGGATCTTGAAATCGGCAGGCTGCTTGTGGAAATCGGCCTTGCGACCCACGATCAACAGGGCAGCCTGGTGTATGCCCCCGAGTCGACCGACACCATGGTCGTGGTTCTCGGCGACAACGGTTCGCTGGGCTATACCGTGAAACTGCCCTTCGACCTCACCCGCTCCAAGGGCTCTGCCTACCAGACCGGCGTCTGGGTCCCGCTGATTGTCAGCGGTCCGCTGGTGGACACCCCCGACCGCCAGGTGCGTTCGATGGTAAACGCTGTCGATCTGTTCGCCCTCTTCGCCGAGATCGCCGGCGTCGGCGACGTACAGGCCGCGGTACCGCGGATGCTGGACGCCGTATCCATGCTGCCGTACCTGACCAACCCGGATCAGCCGGCCTTACGCGACTGGAACTACACCGAAGTCGGACTGAGCCTGCAGGCCGATGGTGAGGTCAACGGTCCCTGCGTGATCAACAGCTGCACCCAGATACCCAACGTGCGCAGCATCTGTGAAGATAACAACGGCGTCTGGTGGGGAAAAGACAACACTGCGGCGGTTAACGGCGTACCGGCACCTGGGCAGGGATTCAAGTACTGCTCCGAGGTGTTGGACTTCGTGACGCGTAATGGCGGCGACGCCTTCGAGATACTGCCCCTGGTTTCCATTGCGGTACGTAACGATGCCTTCAAACTGGTGGAGAATACCTTCAAGGACTGCAGCTCCGGATCCTGCGTCGACAGCACACAGCTGGAGCTGTTCGAGATAGACCAGCCGCTGGACACGCCATGGCTCGACAGGAAAGGCGACGAGCTTCCGCTGAATGCGCTGTCGTCGGGGCAGCAAACCGCCTACGTGGAACTGCAAGACCAGCTAGCGCTGCTCCGCGCCAGCGTCGTCGAATGCCCGGGTGATGGCAACATCGACGGCGTGGTTGACGAAGAGGACCTGCGACAGTGGGAACGCTACGCCAGCGGGGCAGGTCTCTCCAGCGTCTACGACCTGAACCTGGACGGTCGCACGGATGCACTGGATGAGGTTATCATTCAGTCAAATCTAGGCCTGGATTGCAGGGCCGGTGGAGGTTAGGCAGCAACGATGGCATGACAGTTAACACGATTCTTTTGACGCCGTGGCACACCGAAACGTCATGACCTACTCCCTGTTCAAGATTATTCATATCCTCGGTGTCGTCCTGCTGGTCGGCAACGTGACGATCACGTTCATCTGGAAGTTTCACGCCGATACCACGCGCGACCCGATCGTGCTCGCTTTCGCGCAGCGTATCGTGACCTGGACCGACTGGGTCTTCACCGCTGGCGGCGCGGCGCTTGTCATGATCGGCGGTTACGGAATGACCGCTGTCGCCCGTATCGATCCCGTCGCCACCGGCTGGCTGCTCTGGAGCCAGATCTGGTTCTACGCCGTCGGGCTCATCTGGCTTCTGGTGCTCGTCCCGCTGCAGGTCCTGCAGTCCCGGCAGGCGCGCAAATTCGCGGTTACCGGCACAATCCCAGAGTCCTACTGGCAACTTTGCGGATACTGGAATCTTGTCGGCATCGCGTCAACGGTGCCTTTTCTGTATGTGCTCTACCTGATGATTGAAAAGAGCTGACGATCAATCCTTGCCAGACCGCCAGGCATCCCGGCACACCAGGCATCGACCCTTAGAGAGTTTTTGCACATGTGCCACGCGGAAGGTTACCCCTTGCCCGGGGAGCAACGCCGCAACCTTCAAAAGCATACGGGCGGCCGCAGGATGTGCCAGCTATCCGAGTGAATCAGACCTCGCGTCGAAATGCCACGCGGCTAAATGGCATGCCATGATCGCGATGTTTCCCACCGAGTGTCGCTGCGAAATAGGCGACCGCCGCACCGGCAATCATGGTCGCAGCCACCACAAAGGTTGTGATGACTGCGGCGATTCTTGCCTGATCAACGGCGTCCATTGCCTCCTCGCGCGCCTCTTTGAACATGCTCAGGGCCTCGTTGACACGTTGCTCTACCTCTGCGGGCTCCATGTTCGCCTCTGCGGCGGCGATCTGCTTGAGCCGGTTCCGGTCTGACTCGCTGATTTCGCCCTCTGCCACACTGCGGGCAAGAATCGTGCGGATTTCAGACAGCGACTCGGACGAGGATGATGCGCCGGTCCCGTTACGCACAATGAGACTGGCGAAATAATCCCCCTGCTCTTCCACAAACTTCGCGGCACCGCCGGCAACGGCACCGGTCGCAGACGCAGTGATGCCCATCAGGCTGCCGATACCGCCCATGGCGAGAACAACGGCAATGAGCGTTCCCGTCGCCCAGACTGTCAGGCCATTCACTCCGTCGCGGGTTTCAATCTCGTCCTCGCTGGCATCGCCAATGGGATGGCGCATTCTTCCGGTCAGATAAGCACCGGCACCGAAACTGCTGACCGCGACAACGATGAACCAGACGCCGGCCGCGATCATCGACCATTTCAATGAGATCCCCTCACCCGGCTCTGCGGACATCATGGTAAGGCCAACGCCCGAACCAAAGGTCAGCAAGACCAGGGAAAAGGCTGCGGCAAAGAACGCGCCGGTGAATATCGCCTGCCAGTCAGAGTAGGCTCGATCGGATTCATTGACGGTTACCGCTTGAGAGGGGTGTTCGATGGTCATGGGAAGTCTCCTTGATAACGGGTTTGATCGCCTTGTTCAGGCCAGACCCACGAACGACAGGATGGCCATAATGACCACGATAACGCCGATGATATAAATGATGCTGTGCATGACAGTGCTCCTTCTAGAACGCCCGGGTTGAAAAATACGCCAGCGCGCAGCTAGAAACCTGCGGACGGGCCTGTGACGGCCCTGCAGCGTTGTGGCTGACGCTCGACTCAGCTCAAGTTTCGCAGGGCTTGTTTCTTTTATCTGTGCGGTCTCGCGCATGTCGATGAGGCGGTTCTCGAAAACAATGCAGGCATCTGTGGTGCTATCCTGTTGGCCACACCGCCGGATGACCAGGGAGACAGCGCAGTGATGGACGACTTTTCCAGCCCGGATTTCAATCTGAGTGCACTGGAGGCGGCTGCGGCGCTCGTGTACGACGCGATGCCCGCCACGCCGCAATATGCGTGGCCAACGCTTGCAGACGCTGTCGGTGCGGATGTCTGGGTCAAGCATGAGAATCATACGCCGACGGGGGCTTTCAAGGTCCGCGGTGGCATCACGTTCATGCACTGGCTCCGGCAGGCACACCCGCAGTGCAGAGGCGTGGTAACGGCCACTCGTGGCAACCACGGTCAGAGCCAGGCCCGCGCGGCTGCCGCGTGCGGTCTTTCCGCCACTATTGTTGTGCCACGCGGAAATGCGCGGGAGAAGAACGAGGCCATGCGTGCCTTCGGCGCAACGCTACTGGAATATGGCGACGACTTCGACGAAGCGCGCCAGGAAGCAGCAGGCATCGCGGCGACAGAAGACCTCTTTCTGGTACCTCCCTTCCACCCGGCTCTGGTGACCGGGGTGGCAAGCTACGCGCTGGAGCTGTTCCGCGCAGTGGACCGCATTGACGCGCTGTACGTGCCGATAGGCTGCGGCTCGGGTATCTGTGGCGTCATCGCCGCGCGCGATGCCCTTGGCCTGGACACGGAAATCGTGGGTGTCGTGTCCGACGCCGCACCCGCCGCCAGCCGCGCCTTTCACAGCGGCAAGGCCGAGTCGACGGACAGCGCCCACACCTTCGCCGATGGCATGGCCGTCCGGGCCGTCGTACCGGAGGCACTGGCAATCTACCGACGCGGTGCCAGTCGCGTCATGGAAGTCAGCGATGATGAAGTGGCTGAAGCCATGCGCATGTACTTTCGCTGCACGCACAACGTCGCGGAAGGTGCGGGTGCCGCCCCGCTCGCCGGGCTCATGCAGGAGCGGGAACGACAGCGCGGGCGGCGCGTGGCCGTCATTCTGTGTGGCGGCAATGTGGATACGGACATCTTCCGGACCGTGCTGTCGGGCGCGACGCCTACTCCCTGAAGGGCGCCTCCCGGTCTCGCCCCTGCAGAGCGGCCTCAAAGGGCCGCACCACTAACGCTGCGTCGCGACCTGCTCCCGACTGACAGCCCCCGCCTCATGACCCCAGGCATTGCGCAGATAGCTGAGCAGTGCCGCCGTCTGTTCGTCACTCAATTTATTGGCATAGGCCTCCATGCGCTTCCAGCCCCGCGCCTGCCATTCAGTCGACGGTGCGATTTTCGGCAGCTGGGCCCCATAGAGCGTGATATTGATCAGCGACGACGGATCCGTATCGAGAACCACCGGACTGCCGACCAGGGGCGGCCCGGTCTCTGCAGACCCTTCACCCGTCGGCAAATGACAGGTCCCGCAATGGATATCGTACTGGATAGCGCCGGCGCGCAGCACCTCGTCACTGGCAGGCTCAGCGCTGGGCCGGGAATTGGCCGGCAAGCTTTTCAGGTAGGTGGCCACGGCACTGACATCCTCGGTAGACAGATGCCGGGTGCTGTTCACAACCACCTTGTTCATCGGGCCGAATACGCCTGCCCGGTGGCTGAAGCCGAGCTTCAGATATCCCGCAATATCTTCGGTCGACCACATGGCCAGACCGCTGCTCGCAGCGGTAAGGTTTGGCGCCGACCAGGCCGACAGTTTCCCCTCGACCCGCTCCATGTAGGTGCTGCCGGTCATCGCAAGATCCGCATCGGTGGCACCGAGAAAATTGCGCGGGGTGTGGCATTCCCCACAGTGTCCCAGCGCTTCGACCAGATAGGCTCCGCGGTTCCATTGCGCCGACTGCGCTGGCTCCGGCTCGAAGCGGCGATCCTCGAGGAACAGGAATTTCCAGATTCCCAGCGCCCAGCGCTGGTTATAGGGGAAATCAAGGTCATTCTGCGGCGGTGAAGACTTCACCGGGGCAACCGTCTTCAGGTACGCGTAAATGTCGGCGATATCCGCGTCGCTGATATTCGTGAACGAGGTATAGGGAAACACCGGATACAGATGCTCGCCGTCCGGCCGCTCACCCTGCCGCATTGCCACCGTGAATTCTTTCAGGCTCCACTGACCGATACCGGTGTCTGCGTCGGGGGTGATATTCGTTGAATAGATCGTCCCGTACGGTGTTTCGAACGCAAGACCGCCGGCGAATGGCCGACCGTTATCGCTCGTGTGGCAGCTCACGCAGTTCCCTGCGCTGGTAAGGTACTCGCCTCGCTGATGCGTATCCGAAGTGATCTTGCCAGGACCAGCGGCAGTTGCCGCATCCACTGAGCTTGCCTGGCCTGCCAGACTCACGGCAATGGCCAGCGCCAGCAGCATGCTGCGCAGAACTGAAGAGGCGCCCGCAGGCGCGGCGTCGAATGTTCTCGACTCGAGGCGTTCGATGTGAAAGTTGATCATTCCTGCTCCGTTCCGAATCCGGGAAAGGTCCCGCGTAGCCTTATCAGGCATCAACACTCCACGAGTCGCAGTGACCCCCCGGATTCACCGGCTTGCCACCAAACATCTCGCAGGTTCCACAGCCGCCGGCTTCCCGGGCTGCGTGGAAAAACTCGCAATCCATACACTTTCGGGCGGGGTCCGGCGAGGTCTCCACATAGTTGAGCGTGCGACGAACACTCTCCTCGGCCGAGGTCATCGTACCGGGGTCGGCGCATACCATGGCCGTGTCGCCGCCGCTGTCCGGGTCGTCACCACAGGCGGACAATCCCATAAGTACACCGCCCGCAACAGGAATCTGCAGGCCTCGCAACAGCAACGTGCGCCGCGACATTCTGGAATTCATTCTCTACCCCTTTTTGTGATGTGCCCGCGAACACAGTGTTCCGGGAAAGGTCTGGGTGCGCGTGCCGCTTACCGGCCAGCCGCGGCCCTGCCTGCTCGAATGGCCTGATCCGACTCGGGACCATAGGCCAGCAGCGCCAGAAAACCCTGCTCCACGCGCCGCCCGACCGATTCCGTGTCTACGGTCATCAGATCCACCAGTCCCGCACGCCGGCTCACCTCCAGCACTTCCAGGGCGATCGCCTCCGCCGCTTCCCGGTCGCCATCCAGCGCACTGGTGAGACTGCCGATGCCACAGACCAGCGCACTGTAGCCCGCCATGCCGGCGATTTCCTCAAGCTCAGCAAAAACCTCAGGATCCTCGACAATGAGCATTGCGATGACGTCACCCTCCGGATTGCCGGGAGACCAAACATCAACGTCCTCAAAGAACGAAATGGCGGTGCGCGCCTCCCCGGCGCTGAGCACATGGGGGATGACCACGCCATCGGCGCCCAGCGCGAGAACTTCCCTGACCCGCTCCCGTGCCGCGTCTTCGCCATCTGTCGAAATCGGTGGAATGCGTACCAGCAGGGGCATCGCGGCATCCCCTCCCCCGCTGCCAAGGCCCCTGGCGACGTTACGCGCGGATTCGGCATCGTAATGCTGCTCCAGACTCAGGAAGGCAAAGTCCAGTAACCGGTTTGCAGCGAGCTCACGGCCTGTCTCAACGGTGTAACGGGGAACTTCCTCTGAACCGGCATCGTCCGCCATCTGCGTCACATACTGGCCAAAAGCCGGCTGCCCAGCTGCCCACAGCTCTATGAGGCTCCGATCGCGAATGGGCGCGCCAGGTTCGGCGCTGTGCGCGACCGACGCAAATGGAATAACGATGCACGCAAGCAGCGCGAAAAAAAAATGCCGACCTTCCATGTCATACTCCTAAAGGGGTCAATAACCTTTAATCTGCCGACTGCTGGCCCGGATGCACGATATGCACCTGGTGCATGATCACATCCACGGCCGCGGAAATGGCCGTATTGGCGCCGGTGTCGGGATCGGGGTGGCCATCCGCCAGCCTTTTCATCGCGCGATACAGGGATGCCGCCGAGAGCTGGCCGTAACTCTGGTGGTGCGTTGTCCAGTTCCTGTTCAGCCGGTGGTTGTACTGTTCGACATCGACGTAGCCGGCCAGGATGCCCTCGGCTGTTTTCGGGGTCAGCGTGAGCTTAAGCTGGAAATCGCGAAAGAGATGGAAGCCACCGCCGATCCCGGGGAAAGACCACGGAAACTTGGTCCGATCCGTCGGCTGCGTGGTCAGGACGCCGTCGACAATGCTGCCCTGTACCTCCTGAATAAAGCTCTGGCCCCAGCGCATATCCACCCGCTGCGTACCTCCCGCAACAAAGCCCTTGCCGGAGGCGTCGGTTACAAGGTCATCGAGGCCGCGATAAAACGTCACCGTCACCTCATTGTCATTCGCCAGATCGTCCACCCCGGAGAGTTCTATCATCCAGCGATTGTAGGCATTCCCGTACATGAAAAGGTTTGAAAAGTGGTAGAAGGTACCGTCGGGGCCGCGGTAAATCGAGATACAGCCGATGGCGCGATGCAGCTGATTATCGATGCCGTCCTCGCCCTCGGGGCTGAGAAAGTCCTCATCACTCACTTTGCCATCCAGGTTCAGTCCGTAAGCGGTGGTGCCCTGTGCATCGTGGAAGGGGAAGGGATCTTCATCTGCGGTTGTGCGGTGGAACCGTCGACCCTCCCGCATGAGACGCGTGTCCACCTCGGTGCGCTCTACCCCGCTGTCTTCCGGAAACAGCTCATCGTATTGCTCGCGCGGCCCGATATTGAAACCCTGGGGACACTCTTCCCGGGCACCCTCCGTCTGATAGAGCGCCCAGTGCCGTTCCGTGAGCACGTAGCCAATGCGACCCCCATCCGGCGCCCCCGCCATTGCGACACTGCCCAACGACATGAGAAGCGCTGCGGCCGAGATTGTTCTCAGGGACAGTGGGCAATTATGCAAGGTATTAGCCGCTTCAAACTGTGACATCGGTTTTCTCCCCAGCGTTCATAACGCTTGTTGGCACTGTCAGCATAAGCATCATCGACGAAACGCGTTTTCACCAAAATCGTCGCGCAGCACAAACGCCTTGTAGCCGTTGCGACGCCCGGTAAACTCGCCGATGCCATCACCGTTGGTAACGCCCGCCTCACGATCACCGACATAGGTATATACCGGTCGCCCGCGATAGGCCCAGACCTGCAGCGCGTTATCCTGACCCGAAGCGGCGCGATGTCCGGTCTCGGGATCTATCGCCATCACGCTCCAGAGCGAACTCTCGCTCTTCGCATCGGCCTCTGCGATGACGTAGGGAAAGGTCTCCAGACAGACTGCAGGGTCGCCATTGCCGCAGATGGCCAGGCGATATTCCTGCGGCGCATCCGGGTGATCACAGGCCAGCTGCACCAGGGAATCGTCGTTGCAGTTGTACAGATACAGGGTCCGCCCGCGGGCATCCGCCAGAACCTGCCCACCGAACTCCGCGTCCTGTACCGTGAACGCGTCCGGCGGCACGACGGCGCGCTGCGTGTAGGTGTTGTGCCATTTCGGGTTGCGCCAGTCCGGCTCATCGCCACCGACAAAGCTGCGGCTCCCGGGGTCGTTCTTGTGAGTGTAGAGCGGTTGGCCCCGGAACGCCCATTGACGGGTTCCGGAAGACCGCCTGATCACTGTCCACTGATCCGTGTCGGCCGCAAGCGCAGGTGCAGCGACCGGAGTCCAGTGATCCAGGCAGTCGTCATAACAGTTCGACGTGTTCGGCTCGTCGCCATCCCAGGTGTAAACCGAGTATTCCCGGTTATCCACAAGCAGTCGGCCGGTAGTGCTGGGAATCACAGCAAACTCAGCCGGAACATCCGGCGGCGGTCCCACCGGCACGCGAACCACACCGCCATCACCGCCAGACCTGATCCTGGTGCCTCCCAGCACATCGCCGGGCTGTTGATCCAGAATGGAGGTATATAGCGGGTAACCGTCATAGGCCCATTGGCGGGAACCGTCGTCGCGCGTGACAAGCGTCCACTTGTCGACGTCTTCCGCATCATCGGCTGCGATCAGGGGAGGCCAGACCCGGGCACAGCTCAGGCGCTGGTCGGCATCCGGCAAGCGCAGACCGGCAGGGTATGGGCTCATCAAGCCTGCGGAAACCTTCAGCACCTCATCGGTGCAGTTGGACGGTTCGTGCTTCCTGTCACCGGTGGACCCGTTGCGCAAGGCACTCAGGGGCCACTGGTACAGCGTTCGCCCTCGCTCATCGGCATACACCGGCCCTTCCAGGGGACTGATAACCACCTGAATCCCCGGTGGCGTCTTCTCTTCGATGTAGGCTTCCTGTGCGGTGCTGGTCGCCGCCTGCCAGTACCGCGAACGATCTGAAGTGTCGGCAGCCGCATCCATGACGGCCAGGTTCGCCGTCGCGGCGAGAAGACACGTCGCAGCGAGGGAGTGGATCACGCGCCTGTCGATGACTTTCCCTGAATCGCCGAGCGCCATCATTCAGGCCACGACCTCGTGGATGACTTCAGACGACTCGTTACTCAGCGTACCCCAGGAGGATTTGTCAATGCCCAGGAGCCTGAGGGCGGTGTAGCCAACCTGTGACACCGAGCCACCTTTCAGATCAATGTGCATGCCACTCTTGCCCTTGCCGCCAGCTCTGCCGGCGAGGAACACCGGCATGCCGTCAATTGCATGCGTTCTCGCGTAACCGACATCGGTCGTGCCAAGAATCAGCACGTTGTCGAGCAGTGTGCCGTCACCCTCCGGTATCTTCTTGAAGGCTTCAACAAAATCCACCCAGGACTCCATGGCGCGGCGCGTGAACCAGGAGGCGTTCTGCTGATAGCCTGTGCGCTCGTCGACGGGCTCTTCGTGGGTGCAGGTATGGTGCGGCTTGGGATAGCCCGGCTTGATAATTGACGAAAATGCTGCTGAATAGGTCATGTTGAAAACACGGGTCTGATCACAGGCGATGGCCATCACCATAAGCTCGGTCATCATCTGGTGCCGCAGCCGGACGGCATCGGCCGACTTGTCCATCAAGGGATTGACCGGAGCCTCACCGGGGGGCAGGCAGCTCGCGATCGGATCCGGCTTGGTCAGTCGTTGCTCAAACTGCGTCTCCAGCTGACGCAGGCCGGTGAAGTACTGATCAAGACGCTCGCGGTCCGCGGCGCCCACCACCTTCATCATGGAGCGCGACTGCTCCATGACGCCGGACAATACGCTTCTGCGCGCAATAATCCGCGGATCCAGAGTGAACTCCTCTGCATTCGGATCCTGAAAATCGGCCCCGAACAACAGATTGTAGAATTGCAGGGGCGACCATTCCGGCGTATTGGGCGTCGACGCGTTCATGAAACTGTAGGTGTCGCGAGCATCAGCGGTCGCAGTGGCGGTAAGGGAGTTGAAGCGCGTGGCACGGCCAATCTGCTTGGCGACGGTGACATCGATCGTCTCGGTTGGCACGCTGTCGATCTCCGGCGCCACACCGGTTCTCGACACCACCCAGCCGGTGAAATGATTCCGGTTCGGGGAGGAGTCGGGAAAGGCCGATCCGTTCGTGAACAGATTGACGTCATCACGCACCGGGGCCCAGGAAGCAATCTCCTCGGGCAGGTCATAGCCGGCGCCGGTCTTTTTCGGGACAAAAATACCCGACGTGCCTCCAAGTCCATAGCCCCAGGTGCCAAACCGCACGGGCATCGGTGCGCCCGAGGCGAGTGCCGTTCCATTGCCGTCAAGAAAGACATCAAGGAAAGGGAGCGCTACCGATACACCGACACCGTTCAGCATTCCCTTGAGAACACGACGCCTGTTCCACTGACTCATAACCACTCTCCTGAATTCCCCGATTCGCCCGATGTCCGACGGCAGATAGCCAACGCCGTCGGTCCTTCGGTTCAGTGTTCCTGTACCCGGCGCACGACTGGCCTCAGCGTGAACTCGCAACCGATATCCGGCTTTCTTCCTGATATTCCGGATTGCTCTCTTCGCCCGGATCATTCTGTACACGCGAGAATGCCTTACTGAGTGCGATCGTCCGCAACAACTCGCGAAGCCGGTAGCCCCGAGCGGCAAATTCGGCATTGAAATAATCCAGTGCAGGCCGCGCCTCCATCGCCGGCGGCGCGCCGGTGCCGTAACTGTAGACGCGCTGCACCAGACATCGAGGCAGCTCGGGGTTCTCGCGCAGTGCCTTTCCAAGACCTACGGCGCCCTCGAACTCGAAGCCATCGAGGCCGCCGCTGGCATCGATCACGGCGCCGTTCTCGGTAAGCCGGAAGCCGCCGGCACCATCAAACCGCTCGAGCGACAAACCGATCGGATCCGTGATCCTGTGGCAGCCGGCACAGGACGGCGTCTCGAGATGCGCCCGCACACGCTGGCGCTGCGTCGGGTAGTTGGCATCGGGGTTCGACACCACGGAAAAATCGATACCTGGCGGCGGTTCGGGAACCGTCTGGCACAGAAAGCGCTCACGCAGAGCCTGGCCCCGAAGGGTCACGGAACTGCGACCGGGGTGCGCGTGCAGGGAAAGAAAACTGACCTGCGTGAGGAGACCCGATCGCGGACTGTCGTCGGGAAAGGTATGCGGCGTCCAGCCAGGCTCTGCCGGCACACCGTAGATAATAGCCAGGGCCGGGGACATCACAGTCGACCGCGTGGTGAACAGGTCGCGATAATCGCCATCATTGGCAAGCAGATGCTCGATGGAGGTGCGCAGCGTCTGCTCCCGCGCGTCCTCTGCTGTCACACGTGTGAACTCCGGGTAGATGGTGGAGTCCTTTGTCAGCGTCTTGACTTCATCAAAGGCGAACATGTCGTCGAGGAAGGCCCGCATTCCCTCCGCGAGCCTCGGACTCGCCAGCATTCGGTCCACGGCACGTTCAAGACCCCCACTCGCCTGCAGTTCACCGCTCTCTGCCGCGGCCAGCAACTCGTCATCCGGCGCGGAATTCCACAGGAAATAACTCAGCCTCGATGCGAGGGAATAGGCGTCGAGGCGCAGTTGGCCTGGATTCTCGGGATCGGGTTCGGCGCGCTCCACAACAAACAGACCTTCGGGGCTGATCAGCATCCCCTCAAGCGCAATTTCCAGGCCTGCGTAAAAACTCTCCAGTTGCTCTGCCGCAGAACCCGCCTGTTTCACGTGCATCGCAACTTCGTCATCCGTGAGAGCGCGCCTGAACAGGAGCCGGCCGACCCTGGACAGGAAGCGGGTTGCGCAGGCCTCGTCCGGCCCGTCTATGGATTCCGGTCTGCAGGGAACCAGATAATTGCGGTGTTTGGTATCGAGGACCTGACTGGCCACGCTGGCAGCGACGCCCTGAATACCCTGAAGCTGAGAACTGCCGATACCGGCGATTGCAGCACTGTTCGCGAGCAGTCCTTCGGTGCGTGCCACAGGCGCGAACTCCACCTGAAGATCAACGCCGGGACCAAAGATGTAGCTCAGGGAATTACGGTACTGCTCAGCCGTGACCAGGCTGACCAGGGCTCTGGTTCCGGGCGTTTCAGGCTCAGGATCGGATTCCGAACAGCCTGCCAGCATGACCAGGGCAACAAAACCCAGGACACCCGCACAGAACACCTTGCTTGACCCGTGCGGAGCCGCGCGCTTGTACATCAGACGCATACTGCAGATTTCTCCAGCATTATTTTTATAGAGGGCCAGCCTAAGGCACGATTTCGCCACACGCAATACTTTTGTCTGACGCAGCACAGCCACTCGATATCCATGGCCAGTGAACCGTTTCCCTCTCTTCCCCCACTGTAAGACTATTGCTGATGATTGTCGGCACTGGTTCAGCGATACCCGCCCGGCAGGGGTGGCAGCTACCGGCAGCCCGAACGACGATCTACCGGGGAAGACACGAATGCGGACAGATCAGTCCATTGCGCTCGACCACTATCTGGTTTCGGTTGCCCGTATGGGCGACAGAAACGCACTGGAACACCTGGCCCAGCGCTGGCAGCCGAAGCTGCTGGCGCACGCCCGGCGTCTGATGGGTGAGGAGGAGCCTGCGCGCGAGGCCACCCAGGATGCCTGGTTGGAGATTCTGCGCGGCTTGCCAGGCCTTCGCGAGGCACGCGCCTTTCCTGCCTGGGCCTATCGGATTGTCTCGCGCCGCTGTGCCCGCAGCATCCGCCAACGGCAGAGTAGACGCCAGCGGGATGTTGCCGAGACGTTCGATGCCGTGGCATCCGAAAATGCATCACCTGAGCAAAGCGCTTCGACCGATGAACTGCATGCCGTGCTGGCCGGCCTGTCGGCCCATCACCGCGCCACGCTGGCGCTTTTTTACCTGGAAGGACTGACGGTGACAGAGACTGCCGCCGCACTGGATATCGCCCCGGGCACCGTCAAGACCCGGCTACTGCACGCGCGCAATCGCCTGCGCGCTCGTTTAAAAGGAGACGCACCATGAGCAATGTTGATGACATGATCCGCAAGACCCTGGAAGAACAGGACCGCGCGGTCTGGGCGGAACTGGGCGAGGAGCCCGGGTACCTGCGCCAGGCATTCGGTCTGTTCCGCGGACCGCTGGGCTGGGTGATGAGACTGGTCATGGCGGTCCAGCTGGCACTGTTCGGTACCGGCATCTGGGCAGCGATCAACCTGATGGATGCCAGCGACCCCGTCCGGGCCGTGCAATGGGGTGTTCTGGTCGTGGTGCTGGTCCAGATCATAACGTTCCTGCGCGGCTTTATGGGCAGCCAGTTCGAGGCCAATCGTATTCTGCGCGAACTCGCGTTGGTTCAGCTGAAGCTATCAAGCGGAGCGGCTCCTCACTAGTCAGGCGCGCTGACCTCAGGGTGACAGACCTGACGCACGCAGACGCGCCAGTCCCTCGCGCATAGTGATGAGCGGTTCATAGCCCAGGTCCTCGCGAGCGGCGGAAATATCGTACCAGTGCGCAGTCGAGAGCTGCTGCGCCGACCAGCGCGTCAGCGGTGGCTCGTCGCGACGTCGCGACAGACGCCACCAGCTCTCGGCCGCCGCGCCGATCAGCACCGCTGCCGAGGCCGGTATCGACTGGATCCGGACATCGACGCCAACCGCTGCCAGCAGTGCGTGGATGATTTCTGCCTGGGGCCAGGGGTCCCCGTTGGAGATAAAGTAGGTCCTGCCGTGGCAGGCCGCGTTGTTGTCGAGTGCCGTCAGGGCCAGCAGGTGTGCCCGGGCAGCGTTGTCGATGTAGACCGTATCAATCCGCTTGCTGGCGCCAGGCAGCTTAAGTGTGCCCTGACGGGCGCGCTGCACGAGTCGCGGCAACAGCTGGTTGTCCCCGGGGCCCCAGACCAGATGCGGACGCAGCGACACGGTGCTCAAATCACCGTCGCTGGCCGCCATGACCGTCTGCTCGGCGAGAGCCTTGCTATGTGGGTAAGGCGCCGCGTAATGATCGGGATAGGGTAGAGATTCATTGCCGCCTTCGATATCACCGCCACCGTGCGCGACGCTGGGGGAAGAGGTGAACACCAGACGCCGGATACCCAGAGAACGACAGGCATCGATGACGTTTTCCGTTCCCGTGACGTTGATAGCGTGATAGACGGCCGGATCACCCCAGGCACCGGCCTTGCCTGCTGTGTGAATCACCGCCGAACAGTCCGCGGCGGCCGCCCGCACATCCCCGGGTCGACGGATATCGCCGCGGTACTGGGAAATACCCAGACCAGCCAGCGCCGATGATTCACGGCGCTGCATGGCAATGGGCTCATCACCCTGCGCCAGCAGTTGGCGACAGATGGCCATACCGAGAAAGCCGCCACCCCCGGTTACCAGAATTTTCACAGACGGCGCCCTTCGGTGCTCGCGTTGGTGTCCGTGATCGCGGGTTGCTGCTGCCGGCGCGCATCGGCGCACTGCAGGGCAGCCCACGCAGCCAGCACTTGCCGGTTGATTTTTGAGTTGTGCCGGATATCCACCGGGAAGCCCGGATGAAACAGCACCGCGCCCAGACTCTGCAGCGCAGCGTGCCCCGTGGCCTTTGACCTGACCGCCGCTTCTACCGCCTGCCTGCAGGCCGGCGGCTGACCGCTTCCCGCTCGGTGCAGTTCCACGCACAGCACAGGTACCTGCTCGCCGGCTTCCCCCACGCCGACCAGTGCGCAGCGCTCGACGTCGTCAAGCGTATTGAAGATCGCCTCGATCTGATCGGCGAACAGATCTCCCTGCGCCGTACGCACCCGCTGTGACTTTCGGCCGCAGAACCACAGCCGTCCCTGAGTATCAAGGTAGCCTGCATCGCCCATGCGGTGCCAGAGCCTGCCCTGTGTATCGGCGGTTTTGGCCAGTCGGGTCTGCTCGCTGCGCTGCCAGTAACGATCTGTCGTGGTCGGGCCGCGCACAATGATTTCCCCGACAGCGCCCGCCGCCAGCAGATCATCGGCCGCGAAGGTTTCCAGCGCCTCATCGCAAAGACGCAGGATCGCCACCTCGTTAGGTGCCACAGGGCGTCCGACACAGGTGCCGGCACCTTCCCGCGTGGCGGCAATTAGCTCCGGACTCAGCTCATGGCTGCTGATGCAGGCGACCGGCAGGCACTCGGTGGCACCGTAGGGCGTGTAGACCCTGCCATCGGCAGGCATGGCCTGCTGCATCAGGGACACGGTGTCCGCCGGCACCGCCGCGCCCGCGGAGAGCACCCGTCGCAGCGTTGGCAGCCGACGTTGCTTTTCCCGACAGTGGGTACCGAGGACCTTGAGCAGCGCCGGTGAGCCGAACACGTTGGTTACGGAGAAGCGGTCAATGGCCTGGGCGAGGTAGTCGGGATTGGCCCTGGCCGGGCGGGTCGGGTCCATGTACGGCACCACCGTGGTCATACCCAGTGCCGGATCGAACAGCGCAAAGGGCGGAAACGTGGCAAGGTCAACCTCGCCTGGCTCAATGCCGAAAGTGGCGCGCAGCATGTCGACCTGCGCGGTGAAGTGACGGTGCCGGTACACCACACCCTTGGGGATACCGGTACTGCCGGAGGTAAACAGGATCGCCGCGATCTCCTCCGCCCGGGTATCGGCCAGCACCGGGGGACCGGTGACACCGCCGCGGCGGGCAAGGCCACGCAGCGAGAGGCCACCCCAGCCAAGACGCGGCCCCAGGGTAACGTTGCGATGGATGGAATGAGGCGACCAGCGCAGGATGACGCGGGCCAGCTGTGCCCGGGTGATACCGATGAAGGCTTCCGGTTCGGCTTCTGCCAGACAGGTCTTCAGCGGTTTCAGACCAATACCCGGGTCGATCAGGACCGGGACAATGCCGGCCTTGAACAGCGCAAAAAACAGCGCAAAGAAATCCAGCCCCGGCGGCACCATCAGTGCCACGCGGGCGCCGCGTTCTATCCCGTAATGCTTTAGCCCTCGCGCGTAACAGTCACTCAGCGCGTCGAGTTCGGCGTAGGTGGCACTGTGGTAGTCTACCGTGCCTCTGTGCGCACCCACCGGGTAGTGAATTGCCGGACGCTGCGGCTGCCGGCGCGCCTGCTCAACCAGGGCAGCCGCGACATTGCAGGGGCCGGTGTTTCCCTGCTCAGGGTGCGGCGCGGTCATTGCCCGCAGCATCCTCCAGGGTGCCCGGTTGCTGAGGTGGCGTGGACATCTGGTGTTCCGCGAGACTTTCGCTGGAGGCCAGGAAGGCCTCAATACGGTCCAGCAATGGCTCGCCGCCATCCTCGAGCACATAGTGTCCGCAGTCCGCCAGCGGGTATCGCTGAGCCTCTGGCAAATAATGCTGCCAGTCGCGATAAAAGCTCTGATCGAAAACGAAGTCCTTTAGGCCCCAGACGAGCAGCGCCGGCGTCCGGGCAAAGCGATGCAGCTGTGCGGCCGTTCCGGCCACCAGGTCGTAGCCGCGGTCCCCGGGCTTGAGCGGAATATCCTGCACGAAGCGTACCGTGGCAATGCGGTTCTGCCAGCTGTTGTACGGGCCTGTGTAAGCCGCCCGCACGGCCTTGCTCACCGGCTTCTTGAAGGCAATCCAGGCGGCCATGGCAGAGAAGGCATTCATGCCTCGGACCAGCACCGCACCCAGGCGCGTGCGCCCGGCCAGCCACAGGGCAAAGGGAAAGGGCTTGTCTGCAGGTAGGGGAAAAGCTGCGGTATTGAGAATGACGCAGCGTTCTATCCTCTGCGCACGCGGTGCCGCCCAGCCGAAGCCGATCATGCCGCCCCAGTCGTGTGCAATCAGCGACAGAGGCGTCTCCTCACCGACAGTCGCACGCACCAGCACATCGAGGTCACTGATCCGCCGGGCCAGGTGATAGTCGTAATCTGCGTCATCCGGCTTGTCGGACAGACCGCAACCGATGTGGTCCGGAACGATACAGCGATAACGGTCGCGCAGACGCAGCACAAGATTACGGTAGTAGAACGACCAGGTCGGATTGCCGTGCAGCATCAGCAATACCGGCGCATCCCGCGGACCTTCATCCAGGTAATGCATGCGCTGGCCATCGATGGTAAGCCAGTGTGAGTGGAACGGATACAGATCTTCCGGTGGCCGGTAGGTGGATGGATGCGGCTGCGCGGTCGCCTCACTCATGGGGAATTACCAGACCACCTCGGCCATGGAGCAGTTGAGGCCCGAGCCAATACCCAGGAGCGCAACGCGACTTCCTGTGTCCAGCTTGCCCGCCTCGGCCACCCTGGACAGCACGATCGGTACCGAGGCCGGTCCGACGTTACCCATATGCGGATATATCGTGTGAACCTTCACAGGGTCCAGACCCAGCAGCTGGACCAGTGACTCAGTGTGCACCTTGCTTACCTGATGGATGACGAACTGATCCAGTTCATCCGGGGCCCAGCCGAAGGATTTGCGCGCCTCCGCAAAGGTCTCCGCGGCGAGCTCCAGCCCGGCACCAAGAAGTCCTCGCGTATCCGTCTGCATACGGTCCATATTGCCCTGGCACAGCTTATTGAACCGGGTCGCCGCTCGCGTCACGCTACCGCGATAGCTGTGCCCGTCGGGCGCCAGCTCACGCCTCGCCATGATCATGGCGGCACTGCCCGAGCCCAGCGTCAGTGACGCGAACTCTGCGCGAAACTGTGCTTCTTCCACCTCCGGTGAAAGCAGTCGTGCAATGGTGGCTTCGATCAGTGGACGGCTGGATTCACCATCAACAATCAAGGCGTAATCCACCTCTGCACGCTCAAGCATGCGCGCCGCGATATCCATACCGTTAAGAAAGCCCAGACAGGCATTGGCGACATCGAAATTCAGGCAGTCGGGTGCGAGGCCAAGATTGCCGTGCACCATGCAGGCGGTGGAGGGCTCAAGGAAGTCCCTGGACACCGACGTGTTGATGACCAGGCCGATGCGCGAGCGGTCAATGCCACTGCGCGCAATCGCCTCCTCCGCGGCCAGCGTGGCGGCATCGGAGGGGCTCGTGTGCTCATCCCATAAACCGCGGGACTCAATTCCCGAAATTTCCGCAAGCAGGTTTTCGCGAATACCCAGGCGATCCATGGTGGGCTTCAGGCGCTGCGCGATCTCCTGCGAGCTAAGGCTGACAGGTGCATTCACGGCGACAGGGGCCTGGATAACAACGTTCTTGAAATGCATGGATGGATACTCGGCTGCGTGTCATGGCTGGGACTGCTGCGGATAGGCAGCGCGTGGCGAGCTGCACGTCTCGATGATTTACGGCACAGCCCCGGATGTGCGCGGCATTGTAGCGAATTTGACGCGTTTGCGGGAGTCAGCTCCCGAGGCACAAGTTCCGGTATCGCCCGCAGTGGCGACAAACGCTGGCGCAGCGCCAGTCTTAGCCCCTTTGATAGAAGTCAAGGCGGCGTCATGCCACCTGGCCTATACTCAAAACAGGTGTTTACATGGGGAAATATCATGAACGGTTTGCTGCGTGTTCCTGGTGCCCGTTACGGGCTGGTTCTTCTGTTCATCTCGACCCTCGCCGCCTGCAGCGATGACAGGCCGCCTGTGAAAGGTTTTGTCCTGCCCGAGGGTGACATTGAGCAGGGCAAAGCGGCTTTCCTGTCACTGGGATGTCCACAGTGCCACACCGTCGCTGACTCCGACATCGAGCAACCCGAGAATGCCGAGTTTCAGGTCAGGCTCGGTGGCAGACTGATTCAGGTTGAGCATTACGGCGACCTGCTCACATCCATCGTCAACCCCAGCCACCGCGTGGCCCCCCAACTGCGGCGGCAGGACGATTCTGGCAACGATGAAGGGGCCGTGGTATCGCCAATGCCGGATTTCACCGGGACCATGACAGTCACGCAGCTGATTGATGTCGTCGAGTTCCTGCACTCCAAGTACACTCAGGTGCCGAAGTACTCGGGTCGCTACTACCATTACCCGATCTGAATACTCGAGATCTGTCGCGTTGGTGCCGTGTAGGGTCCAGGCGACGCCATAATCTCCACCCGGCACAATACGGATACCGCATTCGCGCATCTCCTGCGTGCCCTTGACGGGGAACTTCCGAAGTTTCGCGCGCCGGTGATTGCATCTCCCGGCGTCGCATGGGCATGGCGTCAATGCGCGAGAACAGCTCGTCGATGTTCAGGCGCGACGCGCGCATCTTGACACCACCATCCTTGCCGATCAGCAGCACGCGTTGATCGCCGCTGACCGACTCGCCCAGATCGTCTGCAAACGTCGGTGCGACCGCGCCGGGGAAGTTCGTCACCAGAACCTCACCATCCAGGACAAACCAGACTGCGTCGCGCTCCTCGAGTCCAGGGGTATGTTCTTTCAGTGCTGCGATATCCTCTGCAACCGACGCCGAGCCCGATGACAGCACGATAATGACGCGGTTTTTCCAGCGCAGATCCGACAGGTTCCTGAGGCTGAGGGCTTCGAAGCCCGATGCCAATGAACCCGATTGTTCCGCAGAAGACATTGTCGATGTGATCAAGGCCAGCGCCAACATTACGCTACAGGTTCCACGGTGCATCGGGATTCCCCTTATTCCCATTAAAGCCCTGATACCAGAAGGCATATGACCATCGGATGATGAGCTTCAGGGCGACAAACCGTCAATGATATGATGATGCACGAGGCTGGGTGATCCAGCACACCTGGATGGAGACGAAAATATCCGTGTCGACAAGTCGCCTTTGTGCTGGTTTCGGGAGTGGAAGTGAAGCCTGACGCGCAGTCCATCGTTCTCCTCGATGGCGGGCTTGGCCAGGAAATCTACCGCAGGGCGAAGGACATAAGCTCTCCACTGTGGTCGGTTGCCGTCATGCTCGAAAAACCCGAGATTGTCACGGCTGTTCACGCAGACTTTATCCGTGCGGGAGCCCGAACCCTGACCCTGAATACCTATACCGCCACGCCCGATCGTCTACGAAAAAATGGGGCTCTCAGTCAGATGGGCGCTATTCACCATCAGGCGTTCGAAGCGCTGGAGAGAGCCATGGAAGCGACGGGTACCGAGGTGGATGTTGCTGGTTGCCTCCCACCGTTGTTCGGGAGCTACAGGGGCCAGCCGGAACGATCTTTCGAGGATTTGCGCGGGGAATACGCGACGCTCGTCGAGCTCCAGCAACGTGCCGACGTCATGTTGATTGAAACCATGACCAACACCCTTGAAGCACGGGCAGCATGCGATGCGGCGAGGGAACTCGGCAAACCCTTTGCCGTGTCATTCCGCCTGGAGGCGAATGGTGGCCTGAAATCGGGTGAAAGCCTCGCGAAAGCCGTCTCTACGGCTGCACATTACGCACCCACGGCCGTGATGTTGAATTGCTGTGACCTCGAAACACTCACCACCGCGATGCCCGAACTGGTTGCACTCTATCCAAGGGTAGGCGGCTACGCCAATGCGTTTGAAAGTGTCGAGAGCGTAGCGAACGGTGGACTGGTAGACACCCTTGAAGCACGGGAGGACGTCTCACCGGCAACCTATGGCGCGGCCGTGGAACAGTGGTTGAACAATGGCGCCGTGGTTACCGGTGGTTGTTGTGAGATTACACCCGCCCACATCCGTTATCTGGCGGATAGCTTCAACAATCAATGCGAGATCATCGGGTTGTCGCAGTTGGGGGCCCGGCCATAGAAGGACTGATCACCTGAACGGCTTGTTGTGTTCAACAGCAAAACATCAGGCGTTGTTGACGTGTCCATAACAAGGGAGTGCCACCGCTAAAACCGGTATCCCAGCGAGAGCCGAACGGCGTCGTAATCCACTTGCGACGACTGGTATTCAAGGCCAACATCCAAGCGTGGCAGGAATTGCCATGTGACGCCAGCGCCGTAGGTGAACGCTGTGCCCGAATCATCGGGAAGAACATCATCCCGATCCAGTTTCCATCGCTGTGCACCCAGGGTCCCGAACACCGTCCAGTCAGGTGCAAATTCATAGCGCGGAAGCAGGGCCGCGTGCCATGATCTGAGGCCAACCTCTTCACGAATGACCACAGCGGGACAGATCGCGTCCGCGGGACATGTGTTCACACCACGCAGGTTGTCCGCCTCCTCGTACATCACGCGAACTCCAAGCATGGGCAACACATCATAGCCAAGGCTGACACCCAGAGCGGTTGCATCATCATCCACGTCGTTCCACCAGGGCCCGCTGTCCGTTACCCGTCGACTGACCTCGGCCACTCCCACGTGGAGCGCAGCGGACCATGGCTTGTCCTGCGCGCTCGCAGACGGCAGGCCCGGCGCTACGAATGGGAGAACAAGCAGCGTCATCGTGATGACTGAAGATCGCATGGAATTTTCCCTCCTGCTTTCCTCTATGCATTTCATAAAGACGAGGCTACCGCCTGGTGGCGGCGTCTTTCAAGCGACGTGGAACCTATGCTGGCGATACGCAGATCCGCTGTTATATGCTCACGACATGCGTGCGGCGCTATTTCATGCTGCCTGGCGTGATCCTGCCACCGGGCAAACCCTATCGTCGTGTAGAGCTGATCGCAGGCATTAGCGTCTTCACCCTCCTTATTGCTCTGAGACTACCCGAATCTGGCATTCCACCCGCGACTGTAAACAAACGGCAACGCCATCGAAATCAGCCTGTAACAAATCTATGGCTTACTTTTGGGCAAGACTCAGGAAAATAAGAATGGCCGACATACTGATAGGCAAATGAAAAGGGGCCCCGTTGGGGCCCTTCGGTTTGATGAATACAGGGATAACAGGGGCGTAGCCCGGGGTTGAGTGAGTCGATAGGTCAATAGCTGTTCCGGTGTTGCCTGCTTGAGACCCCTGAAAAAGGACGGTTACTCAACCGGGCTGTCATCCCGCATGGCCTTTCGGAAGCCTGAAATAGCGTTCCCCAGATCAGCACCCAGGGATCCAAGATGCTTGCCGCCAAATACCAGCAAGATCATCGCAAACACAATTAGTAGCTGCCAGACTCCAATTCCACCAATACCCATTTGTCAATCTCCCTGAAACGTGAAGATGGGGGCGCAGAGCGCCCCCGCGTAATACATTGGCCAATCAGGAACCGACCCTACCGCCGTCCTTGCGACGCAGCACGACCGTGCAATCACGCGGTACGCGCCCACTGCCATCCGGTGCCGGGAAGTTTGTCGCGGCGGGGCTGCCATTACCGGGGTGCTGCACATTGATAAATGCATAGCGATAATCGGGCGTAGTTGCGTAACCCGTAATCTCATCCCCGGAGACACCAACAAACAGACGCTTTGGCTCCGGCTTTCCGGGCGCAGTCGTATCGAACACCACCAGCTGGTCCTGCAGGCCGTCAGGCTGACCGCCATCCGTGCCGATGAACAGACGGCCTTCGTCGTCAGCCCACGCTGCGTCGGGGTCCGTTACGACATTTTCCGTGCCACGTGTATCTGAGGCGAGGAAAAACAGCTCCCAGTTGAACCGATTGCTGTTGCGATCGACTGTCTTGATGATATGGCCGTCTGTGTTCGGGGCCTCCGGATTGGCAGCATTGGGCTCAGTTCGTGCACCGTTGTTCGTCAGAGCCCAATAGACCTCTCCGTCCTTTCCGATGGTGGCCCACTCGGGTCGATCCATGGGGGTTGCACCGACGTGGTCAGCCGCGAGGCGCGTGAACACCAGCAGTTCTGCCTGGTCGGCAAACATATCGCCAAGCGTCTTGCCGTCCTTGAACGGCTTCGGGTTGTCGACGGACAGCTCAATCCACTCACCCGTGCCGTCAGCATTGAAGCGCGCTACATACAGGCGTCCATCATCAAGCGGACTCTCGCCGCGGCGGATGTAATTACGCCAGGGCTGTCTTGACTCGTACTTGTAGCAGTAATCAAAGACCTGGTCATCACCCATGTAGGCGGCGATATGACCGCCCTTGATTTCCTTGATCGCCACCGCCTCATGCTTGAAGCGGCCCAGTGCCGTGCGCTTGACGGGTTTTGCATCGGGATTGAACGGATCGATCTCGACACACCAGCCAAAGCGGTGCTGTTCGTTTGCGTAATCTTCATTTGCAAGATCAAAGCGCTCGTCAAACAGGTGCCATCCATAACCGAATCCATTGTTACTAAAGCCGTAGCGATCCTGGGCGCTGTCATTTTGCCGATCCGGCTCATTCGAACCGAAGTAGCCGTTGAAGTTCTCCTCGCAAGTTATGTAGGTGCCCCAGGGAGTTGGACCGGAGCCACAGTTGTTGGCCGTACCCATGGGCGGGTTACCCGCCAGATTCTGCAGCAGCGGACTGCCCGCGGCTGGTCCCGAGAACGTCACCTCTGTGTTGACGTGTATGCGCCGATTGAATCGGCTATCGGTGACGAGTTCCCAATCATCGCTGCCGCGGGCCTTGCGGATGTCGGCCACCGTGACGCCGTGCACGTGCTGCGACAGGCGTACATCCTCCAATGAATCCGGCATTGCCTTGCCCAGCACATGGCCATTGGTGCCGTACTCATGATTGACTACCAACAGGCCACGAGTACTGCTCAGCTGGTAGCCATTGGCGACAAAATCGCTATAGCGGTTGTTTTCGGGATAGAACCACATGCCATCGTGGCCGATGCCGACTTGCCGGGTGGCTTCGTCCGCCGTGGGTCGGCTATCGGGATCTCCATCATAGCCAGTGGCACCCGACACCAGCGGCGTGCCCCAGGGAATGAGAGTCTGGTATTCGTAATCGTTTGAAATATGCGGAATACGGGCATTCGAAGAACCCTGCTCCACGCTTACCGGTGTAAAGGTAACAAGATTGCCGGCATCCACGCCGGACTGAAAGGGTTTACCTTTCGCCTTGCCGTTGGCTTTTCCGTTACCTTTGCCAGCGGCCTTGGCAAGAGCCGATGGCGCGAAAAAGCCCGCTGCCGCCGCTGCCAGGCTGCCCTTCATGAGGCTACGTCGGGCGACACCTCGATTTACGATATCAGAGAAGTGCGTATTGCCTGAAATATTTGAGGCAACATTCTCCATATCATCGTGCAGGCTTGCATTATTGGGGGAATTATCAGTGATCATCGCATTCTCCAGTTGTGTAGCGAAGCTGATCGGATGGCGCTGCCACGAGACAGGAAAGTGTCCGCGTGCGCAGCATCAATACGCTACGCCCTCTCGATGAACAAAAAGCGTTATTTAAAAGACAGTTTGGAGAAGGTTGTGTGACAAGGACGAAGTGTGCGATTTATCACCCCATCACTTTCTCAAGGCCTGACAGAACGCCGATCCCGACGGCGGCAGGAGTCGTGGCCTGCTGAGCCTCATGCGCCGCCATGTGGCGTTTCTCGAAGAGCAACGGGGTCACTGAGGGTCACCATACCAAGATGGAAATGATGACCAGGAGGGCTTACGGATTCAGGAATTTTGAGAACTATCGATTGAGAGTCTTAACCCATTGTGGATGGGATGGCATTATTAATCGCGTTTAGTGAAAACCGGTGCATCCCCCGTTAAGTGGGTAGAGCCGGAGAGCCTAGGTGGGTAGAGCCGAGCCGATAAATGGCGGAGAGAGAGGGATTCGAACCCTCGATAGGGCTATAAACCCTATACTCCCTTAGCAGGGGAGCGCCTTCAGCCACTCGGCCACCTCTCCGTGGCGCGGAATCATATCACTGGGCGAGACAAGAAATCAAAAAATCAGATTCCCGTCAGGAGGACTCGTTGTCTTCGGCCGGCTTGTCAGCAATACGCTGGTAGATCTCTTCCCGGTGCACCGCCACGTCCTTGGGCGCATCGACGCCAATACGGACCTGGTTTCCCTTGACGCCGAGTACGGTGATAGTGATGTTGTCGCCAACGATGAGCGACTCGTTTACCTTGCGCGTGAGAATCAACATATCGTTCAGCCTGTATCGTCCGTGATCGCCGCAGTCGGCGCTTGCTTGCGGATGCCGGGCCACTCTCACCCCGCCCCATCGATACCGTTCTAGCGGTTTACCCACCGCAGACCAACCCATTCCGTGGGCTTAGGCAGCGTGCTCGTCCCGGGGTTCCCCGTCCAGCCCGAATGAGGAATGCAGCGCGCGCACGGCGAGCTCCATGTATTTTTCCTCGATGATCACCGAAATCTTGATTTCAGACGTCGTGATCATCTGGATATTGATGCCGACCTCGGCCAGGGCCGCGAACATCTGACTGGCAACGCCGGCGTGGGAACGCATGCCAACGCCAACAACGGAAACCTTGGCGATGCGGCTGTCGCTGCGAACCTCGGCAGAATCCATGGTTGCGACCACCTCGCGCAATACCGCCTCGGCCTCGGCCAGATCGTTGCGGGCGACGGTGAAGGTGAAGTCGGTGGTGTTATCGCCGGCGACATTTTGCACAATGACGTCGACTTCGATATTGGCTTCGCCAATCGGCCCGAGAATGCGATAGGCGGCGCCCGGCGTATCGGGCACGCCGCGCACGGTGAGCTTGGCCTCGTCGCGATTGAAGGCGATGCCGGCAATGGTTGGCGTTTCCATGGACTCGTCCTCCTCGAGGGTGATCAGCGTGCCCGGGCCGTCCTTGAAGCTGTGCAGGACACGCAGCGGCACATGGTATTTACCGGCGAATTCCACGGCGCGTATCTGCAGCACGCGGGAGCCCATACTGGCCATTTCCAGCATCTCCTCGAAGGTGATGCGATCGAGGCGTCGCGCGCCGTCCACAACCCGCGGGTCCGTGGTGTAGACGCCGTCGACGTCCGTATAGATCTGGCATTCGTCGGCCTTCAATGCCGCCGCCAACGCGACGGCAGTGGTGTCCGAGCCGCCTCTGCCGAGCGTCGTGATGTTGCCGTGCTCGTCCACGCCCTGAAAGCCGGCCACGACCACTACGCTGCCCCTGGCAAGATCGGCGTGCATTCGCTGGTTGTCGATCTCGCGGATGCGCGCCTTGGTGTGGGCACTGTCGGTGAGGATGCGCACCTGGGAGCCGGTGTAGCTCCTGGCGCTGAGCCCGCGCTTCTCCAGCGCCATGGCGAGCAGCGCCGTGGTCACCTGCTCACCAGTGGAAACCAGCACGTCGAGTTCACGCGGCAGGGGGTGCTCGGTGATTTCGTGCGCCATGCCGATGAGCCGATTGGTTTCGCCACTCATGGCGGACACCACAACCACGATATCGTGACCTGAGGCGCGAAAGGCGGCGACTTTATCCGCTACCTGCTCAATACGGGCGACTGAGCCGACAGAGGTACCGCCGAACTTCTGGACAATCAGACTCACGCACTGACGCCCATCCGCTCAGCGACCCAGTCGGGAATGGCCGCCAGCACGCTGTCCAGCGCAGCGACATCGGTGCCGCCGCCCTGGGCCATGTCGGGACGACCGCCGCCCTTGCCGCCGAGACGGCCGGCAAACTCGCGCATTACGTCGCCGGCCTTGATGCGGTCGGTCAGGTCAGCCGTGACACCACAGGTCAATGACACCTTGTCGTCACTCACTGTAGAGAGGAACACGACGCCGCTGCCGAGCTTGTTCTTGCACTGGTCCATGGTCTCTCGCAGGGTTTTCGCGTCGGCACCGTCAACGTTGACGGCCAGTACTCTCGTATCACCCACCGCGACGGCGCGGGATGTCAGATCACCACCGGCGGAAGTGGCAAGCTTCTGTTTCAGGCGCGCCACGTCCTTTTCCAGCTCTCTCGCCTCGCTGCGCAGGCCGACAACCCGATCCACCAGCGTTGCCGGGGTTGCCTTCACGGCCTCGCACAGTGACCTCAGCTGTTCCGACTGGGCATCGACGGCGGCAATGGCGCCTTCGCCAGTCACGGCCTCGATCCGGCGCACGCCGGCGGCAACGCCGGCTTCTGCGGTAATGTGGAAAAGGCCGATATCACCCGTACGGTCCACGTGGGTACCACCGCAAAGCTCCACGGAGAAGTCGTTCTCGCCCATGCTGAGCACACGCACTTCTTCCCCATACTTCTCGCCGAACAGCGCCATCGCACCCGCTGCCATGGCCTCGTCCATGCTCATGAGACGGGTGGTCACGGGCGTATTCGCCCGGATCTGTGCATTCACGCGCTCGCTGATGGCTCGCAGCTGTTCGTGGGTCACCGCGTCTGGGTGGGAGAAATCAAAGCGTAGCCGGCGCGAATCCACCAGCGAGCCCTTCTGGGCGACATGGTCTCCCAGAATTTCCCGCAGCGCAGCGTGCAGCAGGTGGGTTGCCGAGTGATTCAGGCGTGTGCGCTGGCGCAGGCTGTTGTTCACGCAGGCCGCCAGGGTGTCCCCCGCTGACACCTGGCCCTCAAGCACTTTCACATGATGCAGGTGATGGGACTGGGCCTTGGTCGTGTCAGTCACTTCCAGACGCACGCCATCCGCGGCCAGAAAACCGGTGTCTCCCATCTGTCCGCCCGACTCGGCGTAGAAGGGGGTACTGTCGAGCACCACCACGCCACTGTCGTCAGCCGAGAGCGAGGTCACCGGTTCACCGTCGCGCAGCAGGGCGAGCACGCGACCGCTGCCGTCGATACCATCGTAGCCGGTGAACTGTGTGCTGCCCTCGAGCTTGAGTGCGGCGTTGTAGTCAACGCGGAAGCTGCCGCCTTCCTTGGAGCGTTCGCGCTGGGCGTTCATGGCGGCCTCGTAGCCTTCCATGTCCAGCGTCAGGCCGCGTTCACGGGCGATGTCGTTGGTCAGGTCGGTCGGGAAGCCGTAGGTGTCGTACAGCCGGAATACCAGGTCGCCGGGGATCTCGTCGCCATCGAGTCCCGCCAGAGCCTCGTCGAGAATGGCCATGCCGTTGTCCAGCGTCTTGGCGAACTGCTCTTCTTCCGCCAGTAGTGCCTTTTCGATGGCCGCCTGCTGTCGTCGCAGCTCCGGGTAGGCATCGCCCATCTGTTCGACCAGGGGCGCTACCAGGCGATGGAAAAAGGGTCTGTCCGCCCCGAGCTTGTTGCCGTGGCGGATGGCCCGGCGCAGGATGCGGCGCAGAACGTAGCCACGGCCTTCGTTGCCCGGTAGTACGCCGTCCACGACGAGGAAGGCACAGGAGCGGATGTGATCGGCAATCACCCGCAGCGATGACGCGTCGCGGTCGGTCACGCCCAGGGTATTGGCGGCGGCGTTGATCAGGGCCTGGAACAGGTCGATCTCGTAGTTGCTGTGCACGCCCTGCAGCACGGCAGCGATACGTTCAAGCCCCATGCCGGTATCGACCGAGGGCTTGGGCAGGGGGTTCATTTCTCCGGAGGCATCGCGATTGAACTGCATGAACACCAGGTTCCAGATCTCGATATAACGATCGAGATCGTCGTCAGGGCTGCCGGGAGGGCCGCCAGGGACGTCTGGGCCGTGGTCGTAGAACACTTCGGAACAGGGGCCACAGGGACCGGTGTCCCCCATCTGCCAGAAATTGTCCTCATCCAGCCGCGAGATGCGCGCGGCGGGGAAGCCGATGTCCTCGATCCAGATCTGCTCGGCCTCATCGTCTGAGACATGCACCGTGACCCACAGGCGCTCCGGCGGCAGCCCCAGTTCCTCGGTGAGAAAGGTCCAGGCAAGGCGAATGGCGTCGCGCTTGAAATAGTCGCCGAAGCTGAAGTTGCCGAGCATCTCGAAAAAAGTGTGGTGGCGCGCGGTATAGCCGACGTTTTCCAGGTCGTTGTGCTTGCCGCCAGCACGCACGCAGCGCTGGGAGCTGGTCGCGCGCAGGTAAGGACGCGGATCGTTGCCAAGGAAGGTGTCCTTGAACTGATTCATGCCGGCGTTGGTGAACAGCAGCGTCGGGTCGTCCACGGGAACCAGCGAACTGCTGGGCACCCGGGTATGCCCGTGGCTCTCGAAAAACGCCAGGAATGCCTCGCGTATGTCTCCGGTCTTCATAGTGGGTCTCTGTCAGTACAGGGCGGGGTCAGCCCGCCAGATGGCCTTCGGCGAATTCCCGGCCGGCGATAATGTGCAGGTGCAGGTGGAAAACGGTCTGGCCTGCCGCTTCACCATTGTTGACGATAAGGCGGAAGGCATCGCCGACGCCTTCCTGCCGGGCGATTTTTCCCGCGGCGAGCATAAGGTGACCGAGAAGTGCCTGGTCATCGGCGCTGGCATCCGAAAGTCTGGCGATAGCCTTCTTCGGAATCACCAGCACGTGCACCGGGGCCTGCGGATTGATGTCGCGTATGGCGATGCAGTGCTCGTCCTCGTACAGCTTGTCTGCCGGGATGTCCCCGGCGATGATCTTGCCAAAAATAGTCTCGGACACGGCTTACCCCAGTTTCTCGTCGGCGGTGAGCTGGCGTGCTTCGCTCTCGAGCATCACGGGAATACCATCGCGCACCGGGTAGGCGAGCCCGCTGGCCTTGCACACCAGCTCTTCTTTTTCCGCATCATACTGCAGTGGCGCCTTCGTCACCGGGCACACCAGGATGCTGAGCAGTTTCTTGTCGATCATACTGACTCCATTGCAGGATCTGCGACGATCCGGGACCCGATAGTATACGGATTTTTCAGGGCTTGGGCATGGGCGGAACCAGCAGCTGAGGGTCCACGCGCTCCTGTCGCCAGCTCATGCGCCAGTCGAGATGCGGGCCGGTGGCGCGCCCCGTGGCGCCCACCTCGCCGATAAGGTCGCCCTGCGCCAGCTCATCCCCCACCGACACCAGTATGCGGCTCATGTGCAGGAAAGATGAGGACAGCCGGTAGCCATGATCGAGGATCACCGTGCCGCCGGAATAAAACAGGTCGTCCTCCGCCAGCGTGACCACGCCTGCCGCCGGCGCCAGCACCGGGGTTCCCGTGGGAACAGCGACATCAACACCGTAGTGCGGATTGCCGGGTTCGCCGTTATAGACGCGCTGGCTGCCATAGACGCCGGATATGCGACCCGTCGCGGGCCAGTCGAAGCCGCCATCCACCTGCAGCAGCCAGTCCGGACGCTCGATGCGCTGGCGCTTTGCCGCGGCCACGAGTTCGCGCTCGCGACGGATGCGCTCCAGCTGTACCGGTGGCGGCGTCACCGTGCGCTGGGGCACGCCCTCGACCCGGTCTATCCGGTACTCGCGGGTTGCCACCGTCAGCGCCTGCTCGCAGCGCTTGCCCGGATCTTCCTGCTCCACCACCAGCAGGCTGCGAGCGGCGGCGTTGCGGCCGAAGCCGGCAACGAAGTAGCCGTTGGGCAGCACATCGATCGCTTCGCCATCGAGGGCCACTCTGGCTTCGGGCGCTACCCTGCCCCAGATAACACCCCCCTGAGTCGGATCGCCGCTGACATCCACACACTGGGCGTGAGCGACCGAGGTGGCCGCCGCAGCGCCCATAAACAGCAACAGTTCACGCCATCGTGGTATCCGTATCGCCCCTGCCATTATCGCCTGTTCTCCCTGTTTCCACTGACTGTTCCCGCTTCCGTCGCGGCAAGTGACTGTCTCGCGCTGGTCAGCGGCCATCTTACCGGCTGGCGGATGTCGCGCTACACTGCGCGCCATGTCACGCTACCGACCACCCCGCCGCCGCGGCACTGCGCTGATCACCCCGGAGGGAGAGCGCGCCCTGCGCGATGAATTATACCGATTGTGGAAAGTGGAGCGACCGCAGGTCACTGACGTGGTGCGCGAGGCCGCAAAGAACGGTGACCGCTCGGAAAACGGGGACTACATCTACGGCAAGCGGCGGCTGCGGGAAATCGACAGCCGGGTGCGCTTTCTCGGCAAGCGCCTCGACGAGGTGACAATCGTGGACCGTCCGCCCGCTGACGCCGGCAGGGTCTACTTCGGCTGTCACGTCACCCTTGAGAACGACGCCGGCGAGGAGATCCGCTGGCGCATTGTCGGGCCCGACGAGTTCGATCTACCCGCGGGAAAACTGTCGATTGACTCTCCCGTCGCCCGTGCCCTGCTCGGCAAGGCCCTGGACGACGAGGTGAGCGTGGCAACGCCGGCGGGTGAGCAGCGCTATGTCATCACCGCGGTCGACTATCGCTTCGACAGCATCAGCAAGACCCCCTGATCAGAACGACCACTGCACGCCAACGGACGCCGTTCGCGGTCGGTTCGGACGCGCACCGTCGGGCTGACGCGACACGATGGACTGCTCGTCCAGCAGGTTGTCGACCTTGAGAAACACCACGGCGTCGTCGTTGAGGGCATAGCGGCTGATGTAGTCGATCACCAACAGCTCTTCCGTTTCGGCAAAGTTGCTGGCGACATTATTGCAACCGATGTTCACGCACATGTCATCGATGTATTTCACCACCGCATAATTGTTCCAGCCCATGTCGCTCTCAAGACCGAAGCGCAGGCTGAACACGTTTTCCGGCACGGAGGCCAGACGATCGCCATCGGCAAACCCGAGGCTCTCGTTGTTGCCGCTGACTTCCGCCTGCGTGTAGGTGTACATCGCGTCTACCGGCATATTCAGCCCGCCCACATTCAGGCTGGTGCCGAGCTGCATCTCCACCCCGGAGATTTCTGCCTCGCCGGTGACAAATGCCCCGCTGGTCGCGCCGTTGCTGCAGGGGCTGGCGTTGGAGCAGTTCTCGCTCTTGTTCTCGAAATCGCTGTAAAAGGCGATGGCCTCGAGGAACATGGCGCCGCTGTAGCGGACGCCCGCCTCGTAGTTCACGCTGGTTTCTGCGTCTTCATTCTCCCTCGCACCGCCCCCCAGCGGCGAAAAGCCGCGGTGCACGCCACCGAGGACCTGCCAGCTGTCCGAGAGGGCATAGGTAAAGGATGCGCCCGGCAGCCATTCCGCGGAGTCGTTGCCGCGAACAGAGGGTGCCGTCATGCGATCCACGTCACCGTACTGGCGACGGCTGGACTCGACGTCTTCGTAGCGCAGGGCCAGGTTCAGCTTCAGCGCATCACTGATCTGCCAGGTATCCACCGCCCAGAAGGTCATGGCCTCGGCGTCCTCCAGCCGGTTGTCACCGCCGGTTGGCAGTACCGTGCCTGTCTGCACTAGCTGCCCATCGATCTGGTCGTAGATGTCCACCGGCTGAAAGCGGTCCATGTCGTCCTGGTGCAGCCGCCCGCCGAGAGCCAGCTGGTGCTCTCCGAGGTCGATATCAAGGTTCAGGTCCACGCCTTCGGAGGTATAGTCGCGGCTGTTGTTCTTGTAGCTCAGACCGCTGATGTCGCGGGTGCCGTCGAGCACGGCCTGGGCGTCCGCGTCGCCGGCGTTGGCGGCGCTGACAAGACTGCCGCCGCCGCTGAGCTTGAACCAGTTGCGGCTGAAGTTATTGCGGTAGGCAATGGCCGTGAGGTCGACCGTGTCGGTCAGCGCGAGGCGATAGGTCAGGCTGTAGCCCTCGTGCTCATTGTTCATTTGATCAATTGCTGAGAGGCCATAACGTCGATTCTCATCGCGGGCGAAATCGCGGTCAGTAAGGCCGAGGTAGGTCTCGTCAGAGGTCTCGTCCGAATACTGGGCCTTGAACAACAGGCTCTGGCGGTCGCCCTCCCAGCCCAGCTTGAAGACATAATCCTGTATGTCATAACCGGAGTCGCGGTCGCCGCCGTCGATATCCTTGAAGCCATCACTGCGGCGCTGCGCCGTTTCCAGCAGAAAACCAAAACCGTTCCGCTTGCCACCCACGCTGGCCAGCAGGTCGGCTTCAGCATTCTGCCCGTAGCGTAGATTCACCCGCCCGCCGAACGCATCGGGAATCGGCGTCGATACCATGTTGATCACGCCGCCGGTAGTCTGCGGGCCGTAGCGCAGCAGTGGCGCGCCCTTGACTACCTCGGTGGTATGCATGCGCAGGGTGGTCGGAAAATAGTAGGCCGCCGGGTTGGAATACGGCGCGGGCGCGATCATGACGCCATCCTCCATCAGCGTCACCTTGGAGGCACGCTCGGATGTGGCACCGCGGATCCCGATATTCGGTCGCAGGCCATAGCCATCCTCCTCGCGAATGTAGACGCCGGGAACGGTTTTCAGCAGCTGGTTGATATCGTTGGCGAATTCGATGGTCATCTGTTCGTTATCGATCACGCTGCCCGAGCCCGGCAGAATGCGGGCATCAGCGACCGAGCCAACAATGGTGACCTCTTCCAGCTCAGCCGATTGTGCAGTCGCTCCCGCGATCGCCGTGATCGCCGATGCCACCGCGATCCCCAGCCTGCTCCGTCTGTTGCCGTATCTGATCATGCCTTGCCCCCTGTACTGTCCGCTGTGTGATCATGTGCCCGTATTGGCACGGCCCCGCACGGTTTTCCGGTGCCGAAGCCCATAAGCGCGAACGATACTGATAACGATTATCAATTACAAGGGAGGGGTCCGTCTCTCTGGGTTGGAACCTGGAAACGCCGCTCAGGGCAGATTGCCACGGTCCTGTGGCACCAGCACCCTGTCACCCGGAGACAGACCTGCAACCACCTCAACCGTATTGTCATCACGGGCAGGACCCAGGCGTACGAAGCGACGCTCGGGACCGCTCTCGCCCTGCACCCACAGCACGTCGAGCTGGCCAATGGAGCGTACCCGCGCCTGCGGAATCAGGAGTCGCTCAACGCTGCCCGCAGGAATCTGCATCCGGGCATACATCCCCGGCTGCAGCGAGTCCCCGGGCGGGAGGCGCACTCGGACCATGAATGCCCTGGCACCGGGATCTGCCGCCGGCACGATCTCCTCGATCGTCCCCTCCAGCCCCCTGTCGAGTGCCGGAATGGCCACCGCAAGCGTGTCGCCCTCGGTGAGTGACAGCGCGAGCGACTCCCGCACCCAGGCCTCCACGCGCAGCGACACGGGGTTGTACAGCGACACCATGGGCTCCCCCGGCGACACGGTATCTCCGGGTTCAACAAAACGTTCCACCACGCGGCCGCCGATGGGTGCACGCACCTGCGCATAGGACAGCGCCGCCTCACTCTCCTCGACCCGGCGCCGGGCGCGCTGCAGCTCGGCTTCCAGCGTGCGCGCGGCCGAGATGGCGGCATCCAGGTCGGTATCGGCGATGAGGCCGCGTTCGTGCATGCTGCTGGCACGCTGCAGGTTGCGCGATGCCTCGTCCAGCCGCGCCTGGATGCTGTTGACAGACTCCCGCGCCTGACGCGTCTGCGCCGTGAGGTCATCGTCCTCCAGCGCGACCAGCAATGCGCCGGCCTCGACGGTATCCCCCGAGCGCACCAGCAGGCGACTGACCCGCGCCAGCAAGCGCGAACTCACCACCGTGCGCTCCACCGCCTGCACCGATGCCGGCACCGCCTCAGTCACAGGCTCCTCCGTGTAGGTGGCGACCAGCGCATCCTCGACGGATTGACCGGCACCGGGCTCGACACCGGGCTCAATACGCGTATTGAACAGACCCGCCATCCAGGCAATGACCAGCAGCAACAGGCACAGGGCGGCGAGGGGCAGAAGCAGTTTCCGGGCTTGAATCATGATGCAGACTCCGCAGATGCCGGGGCGTTGGCGTCACTGAACACCAGCCAGTACACCACCGGCACGATTACCAGGGTGAACAGGGTGGACGCGACAATCCCGAATATGATGGCCAGCGCCAGGCCGTTGAATACCGGGTCGAGGGTAATGACCAGGTTGCCGAGCAGCGTGGTGCCGGCGGTCAGCATGACCGGGCGCATGCGCACGGCACCGGCCTGCAGCACGGCCTCGCGCAGGGACTCACCCTCGGCCAGGGACTGCGCGATGAATTCCACCAAAATCAGGGAATTGCGTACCACGATGCCCGCCAGCGCAATCATCCCGATCATCGCGGTGGCCGTGAACATTACCGGATCGGGCGCGCCCGCCACCATGCGCTCGCCTGCCTGGTTCATCAGCCAGAACCCCGGCATGATGCCGATCACGGTGAGCGGGATCGCCGACATGATGATCAATGACAGCGCCGTCGACTGTGTCTGCACGCGCAGAATGCCGAAGATCGCCAGGAGGGCGAAGGCATAGCCCAGGCCCATATCCCGGAACACGTCGAGCGTGATGGACAGTTCCCCCTCGCCGGTCCAGCTCACCCCGGTACCCGGCGGCAGCTGCCAGGCCTCGCCACCGCCATTATTGAAGAAGGTGCGCGACTCCCAGGGCGGTGCGCTGGTGTTTGCGGACCGGGTATCCCCAGCCTGCTGCTGGTCTGCGTGGATATCGGCAATCACCTCGGCGGGCGTACGACCGTTCAGCTCGGCCGTGACATAGACCACCTGACGCAGATCCTTGCGATGGATTGTCCTGTCGACCGTGCGTGACTCGAACGCGCCGAGTTCGCCCAGCGCGACAAGCGGCTGCGGAGCCACTTCCAGGCCCTGCTCTGTGGTGGTTGCCGTGATGCCGGCACGGCCGCGCACCAGCAGGCGCAGAAAATCCCCTTCCTGCACGCGTCCCGACCGGGGCAGACGCAGTTCCATGGGCACGGGCAGCATCTCGTCGGGGTCCTGCAGGTAACCGGCAACTTCCCCGGCGTTGGCGAGAGTGAGCAGTCGCGCCACGTCACTTGTGGATATGCCTGACAGAGCGGCCTTCTGCCGGTCGGTGATAAATCGTCGCTGCGGCTGCGATGCCTCCAGCGTCGAATCGATCTCAACCACGTGGGGTTCGAGCGCCAGGCGCCGCAACAGCTCCCTGGCTGCCGCCTGATGGGTGGCAGAGGGCGTGAGCGTATCGGCATACACTTCCGCCACCAGGGTACTCAGTACCGGCGGGCCAGGCGGCACCTCCACCACCTTGACCGAGACGCCGTCGGCAACCAGAGGCGCCAGCAATGCCCGCAGGCGCAGCACCACCGCATGGGACTGGTGTTCGCGCATGGCCTTGTCCGCCAGCACCAGGCGCAGCTCACCCTGGTGCGGCGCCAGACGCTGGTAATAGCGACGCACCATACCGTTGAAATCCATCGGCGAGGGCTCGCCGGCAAACGCCGCCACCCAGCGCACCTCCGGAACCCGCGACACGGCGGCAGACAGCTGCCGCAGCGCCGCCGCCGTGTGCTCCAGACTGCTGCCCTCCGGCATGTCCAGCAGCACCTGCACTTCGTTCTTGTTGTCGTAGGGCAGCAGTTTCAGGGGGACCGCGCGCAGCGCCGGCAGCAGCGCGGAGGCGACAAAGAGCAGGACAACGACAAGAATCAGGGTACGCGCCCGCGATCGGCTGTCGAGAAACGGGGCCAGCAGGGATCGATACAGGTTGTGGCCGGCCGGCGCTGCGGCGTCGGCGGGCGCCTCTGCACGCAGCAAACGACTAGCGACAAAGGGCGTCACCAGAAAAGCCACCAGGGTGCTGATGATCACACTGACCGGCACGTTGAACGCCATCGGCGCCATGTAAGGCCCCATCATTCCGGTAATGAACGCCAGCGGCAGAAAGGCCACCACAATGGTCACCGTCGACATGATCAGGGGCGAGCGAATTTCCCGCATCGCTCCGGCCACACGCTCAGCGAGCGAGCCCTCGCCGCGGCGCAGATAACGGTCAATGTTATCCACACCGGTGATCGGGTCATCCACCAACAGGCCCAGCGAGAGAATCAGGGCAAACAGCGTCACCCGATTTATCGTGTAGCCAAAGGCCAGGTCCAGCGCCAGCGCGGCGCCGTAGCAGACCGGCAGCGCCAGCCCCACGACCAGTGCCGCCCGCCAGCCCAGGAAGACGCCAATGAACACCACCACCGTGAGCACCGCAAAACCCAGCGAGGTAACCAGTTCGTTGACCTTGGCATCCGCGGTTTCGCCGTAGTCGCGCAGCACCGTCAGGCGAATCTCGGGCGGCAGAATATCCGACTGCAGCCGCTCAAGTGTCGCCATAGCCTGCCCGGATACCGTCACAGCGTTCGAGCCACGCTGCTTGGCAACCGCCAGCGTCACCATGGGGTGCTCGGTGCTGCTGGCCTCTCCGGAAACGGCCTGCAGCCAGCTGTAAGCCTCCGGCTCCTGCGGTCCGTCAACGATATCGGCCACGTCGCGCAGGAATACCGGCGCACCGTCGATGACGTTGACCACGAGCTGGCGCAGTTCGCCGGCCTCGCGCAGGACATCGCCAGCCTGCAGCGAGATCGCCTCATTACCCACCACCCAGTCGCCCGCTTCCTGCAGCCGATTGGCAGAGGCCAGTGCCTCAACGATGTCCGTGGGAGTGGTGCGGCGGGCCCCCATGGCCTCAGGATCAAGCAGTATTCGCAGCGTGCGCGTACGCCCCCCTGTCACGGTAACGCCGTTGGTCTGGGGTATGGCCTGCAGGCTGGTGGCAAATTCCTGCGCCATGCGCCCGAGCTCGTAGTCCCCGTAACGTTCACTGTTGGTGCTCCACAGGGCCACAACCAGAATCGGCACATCGTCGATCTCGACCGGCTTCAGCTGCCAGCGCGACACCACCTGCGGAATGCGATCCTGATTGGAATACAGCTTGTTGTAGGTATTGAGCAGGGAGCGCTCGCGATCTTCACCCACGTGAAAGCGCAGCGTTACAGCAACGCTGCCGGCGCGGGTACTCGAATAGAGGTGCTCTACACCGGGAATCTGGTTGAGAAGTTTTTCCAGCGGGATGGTGACCTGACGCTCGGTCTGGCGGGCGCTCAGTCCGGGAGCATCCACCAGCACATCCACCATGGGCACGACTATCTGCGGTTCTTCCTCCCGCGGCGTCAGCTGCAGCGCGAGCACCCCGGCCAGCAGCGCGCCGAGGAAGATCAGGGTGGGCAGACCGCCACGCAGGACGACCCCCATCAGTCCGTTGAAATCCCTGATCATCCCGCGCTCCCGATCCGCTCGCCATGCCTGCTGCGCAGTCTACCGTTTTTGGAGCGTCACCGCCGTCGCCAGCGGATAACACCCGCCACTGCTGCGGCAGCGAATGGAATTGCACGACCGGCCTGGGCTACCCTGTACCGTGCACTGCACTAACGGGTCTGCATCAGGCGCAGGCGCCGGCAGGCCAGTCGTCAGCACGTTAGCCATTATTGCCCCGGGAGGCGCCGTCATGTCTGTACAACACCTGGCCACCGCTCTGCTTTGCCTGGCGCTGTCGGCCCTGCGGCCGCCGGCGCATGCCGAGCCGGTCGATCCGGAGCAACGCACTCCCATCGACCTGCGGCGCACAACACTTGTCGTGGCCGACATTGATCGCTCACTCGCCTTCTACCGGGACGCCCTGGGCATGGTGGTGACCTACGACAGGACCATCATCACGCCCCGTGGCGCATCCCGGGATGAGGCGGAGTTCATTCGCCGGCTCGTGTTACTGCGCGCCAATGACGATTACATCGGCATGATCGGCCTGCTGCAGTACATCAAGCCCGAAAATCCGCGTGTTGATCTGAAGGGCGCAGCCTTCCGGGAGGGCACCACGGTACTTGTGTTCAACACGGATGAGCTGCTGCAAAGCTTTGCCCGGGCGCGGGAGGTACCGGGAGTGACGGTTCTGGACGAGCCGGAGCGGGTCACCTATCCCTCCTACGCGGGTGAGAAGGCCCTCACCGTCCTGATAGGGGCCATGCAGGATCCGGACGGTTTCACCGTGGAACTCAACCAGCTGCAATAGCGCTCACAGACCGAGCACCGCAATACCCAACCCGCAGCCCAGAATAATGCCGCCGGCAATCGCCTGACCAAAGCGGGCAAGTCCCGGCCACCGCAGGCTTCGAGCGCCCCAGAATCCCGCCACAACCGCAGACAGCATGGTGGCCACAGTCACCACCGCGAAAATGCCGGTCACGGCAAGCAGCGCCGGTAGGCTCTCCCGGGCGGCGGGAAACATGAGCAGGGGAATCAGAGGTTCGCAGGGGCCGAGCACGAAGATAATGAAAATCGCCCAGCCAATCAGCGTGCGGCGCTCACTCTTCTCTGCTGCGGCATCCGGTTCCGTGTGCGGGTGAGCCTGCGCCGCGCTGTTCGCATTGGCATGGCTTTGACTGACGCCATCGTGGCTGTGCCAGTGTGCGTGCGGTCGCTGACGCCAGGCATGCCGTATGCCCCAGCTCATGTAAACCAGCCCGAAGGCAACCAGCGCCCATGCTGCGAGATCGCCGCGGGCGCTCTCCACCCACTCCAGCACATTCAGCTGAATACCGATATACAGCCCCAGCACGCCGAGGATCACCGAGCCCACGATGTGTCCTGCGCCGCAGAACAGGGTGACGCGAACCGTCTTGCCCAGCGACCAGCCGCGGCTGCGCGAGAGCGCCACGAAGGGCATGTAGTGATCGGGACCCAGCAGCGTATGCACAAAGGCGATGGAGGCTGCGGCAGTACACAGCACGACAACTTCAGGCGTGAACAAGGCGCTATACCTCTGCCGTCAAGAGGCACGCACTCCCCGGGTCTGCGGTCGGCGGGACTGCCGGGAGCGCCTGCGCGTCCCCGGCAGTCTGCACGCTAGACAGTGGGCCACTAGAAACGATAGGAGAAATCGACACCGTAGCTGCGCAGTGCGGAAGGATGGTTGAAGGTGCCGCCGAACTCGGGCGCCGGGATGATCTCCTGCAGGTACTCCTCGTCGGTGATATTCCGCCCCCAGGCGGTCAGGGTCCAGTTCAGGGACTCCAGCCCGACTCGAAGATCAAGCGTGCTGAATGCATCGCGGGAGGACTTGGAGAAATCCTGATTGAAGCCCGGGCCGAAAAACGCGTTCCAGATGGTTGGCGTCTGCTCTCCCTGTAGCGTGTGAAACCACATCTCACCGGTGTATTTCCAGTCCAGGCGACTGACCAGATCCAGACCATCGGCAAGTGGCAGAACCCACTCCGCGCCCAGATTACCGGTCATGTCCGGCGCCTGCGGCACATCGTTGCCGACAGACAGGGGGCGATTCACGTTCTTCTCGATTTCGGAGTCCATCAGGCCAATACCGCCGTAAAGCGTCAGGCCGTCGCCGGCAACGAAGGTGAAGTCTGCCTCCAGTCCCTGGATGTACATTTCATCAATGGTTGTGACAGAACGCAGCAGACCGAAGGGGCCGGCAAAGAACTCGAAGAACTGGTTGTCCTCGACGTCGGTGCGGAATACCGCCGCGTTAAGGCGCAGGCGGCGATCCAGCCACTCGGACTTCAGGCCCAGCTCCCAGGCCTCCGAGACTTCCTTGTCGTAATCATCGGTGACGGTGATACCGGCATTCACCGCCTCGCCCGGACCACCGAAGCCGGCGTTGAACCAGAAATTCAGCAGATCCTCTGTGCCAACGGAGTTGAAGCCACCGCTGCGAAAACCAATGCCGTAGCTGGCATAGACATTGACCGCCTCGGTTGCCGCCCAGCTCCAGGTGACCTTGGGCTGGAACTGGGTGAAGGTGCGATCGCGATCGGGAATGCCATCCGGGTTATTGCCAAAGGCGGGATTGATGGGCAAAGGCGCGAAGTTCTCGTCCACGAGGTTGACGTTGAGCCCGGAGTTGAGCACGTTGGGTACTCGGTTCTCCACCTCGCGCTCCTCGCGGTCGTAGCGCAGGGCCAGTGACACTTCCATGCGGTCACTGAGATCAAACTCGAGCTGCCCGTAGCCGGAATACACCCGGGTCTTGAAATCGTCCCAGAACAGCAGGTCGGTCGGGCTGATACCGCTGGCAGGCACATAAGGGGCGCGGACAAAGCCCTGACCGCGGTCGGCACCATAGGACACCACGACCTCTCGCTCGATATCCGCCGTGTACAGACCGGCAATCCAGCGCATGGGCTGGTCCTGGGCTGACACCAGGCGGACATCCAGGCTCATATCCGTCTGATTGCGCTCCTGGTACTGGAAGCCGTCGCAGGACAACGCAGTATACGGCCCGTAAACGCCCTCGAAGTCATTGCCGGGCGGCAACACGCCGAAGGGATTGAAAGGTTCACCAAACAGGTCCGGGCGGGTAAAGCTGTTCAGCTCGGCGCGGTCAGACTGACAGGAGGGCGTCAGCTCGTAGCCGTAGAATGTCGCTGCCGTTCCATCGGACAGTAGGTATTCCTGAAGATCATTGTAGGAAAAGCTGGCGACCAGGTCGGCAAAACCCAGCGTCCAGTCGGCCTTGATGGCAAACTCGGTGGTTTCCTGCTCATTTTCCCCGGGGGTGTTGAAGATGAAGCGGAAATCCAGATCGTTGGGGTCCTGGAAATAGTTCGGTGCACCGAAGGCGTCGACGAACGCGGGGATGGCGAAAGCCGCGTTGAAGTTGATGGCGCCCGCACTGACTTCGGAGTATCCCGCACGCATGTCGAAAGTCAGGTCCGGGCTTGCATTGAAAATGAGGCGTCCACGCACGCTGGTGTCCTCGAGGAAGTCCACCACGTCATCCTGGCCCGTGAAGATATTCTCATAGAAGCCATCGGTTTCACTGGTGCTCACAGCGAGTCTGCCAAGCAGCCTGTCCTCGATGATGGGACCGCTGATCATCGCATTGGCCCGGTAAGTACCGACGTTGCCCACCGTGCCGCCGACACGCGCCTCAAACTCGTTGGTCGGCTGTTTCGTGGTGACCAGAATGGCACCGGTCACCGCATTGCGGCCGTACAGGGCGCCCTGGGGACCCTTCAGCACCTCAATCTGCTCGACGTCGAACAGTTCCTCGTTGAAGCTGTTCGGGTTGGTGCTGAGAACGCCGTCAACCACGTAGGCAAAAGTGGACTCGGCGTCACGCGTGGAGACGATGCCGCGTATGCTCACCTGGGTATCACCGACGTTGGCAGCGTCGACAATCGTGACGTTGGGGATCAGCCCCATGTAGTCACTCGGTCGATTGATGCCGGCACGCTCAAGGTCCTGCGCATTGAGCGCATTGATCGCAATCGGAACTTCCTGCAGGTTTTCCGCGCGCTTGCGCGCGGTGACTACCACTTCCTCGATAGAAGCACCGCCCTGTTGCGCATTCACCTGCGTCGTGTTGCCCAACGCAGCACCCGCCACCACAAGGGCAGCGATCAAAGGTCGCCTGGTGTGTTGCATGTGTCTCCTCCCGCTCTTTTTTGAAAGTTGTTGTCGCTCTGTCAGTTGATGCTCGAGACTCCGGCCCGGCCCATGGTATTCAGGCGTCGCCACAGTGTTGTGGTACTGATACCCAGATATTCGGCCACGCGCTGCCGGTCACCCCCAAACCGCTGCATGGCCTCGTCTATGGCCGCCTGCTCCTGCGCTTTCAGTGCCCCGGACGACTGCAGCGAGCTGTCAGCCGCAATAAGCTCCGGAAGAATATCCCGCAGTGTCTGCGGCGTGATCGCTGCGGCACCGTGATCGAGGCAGTTCACCACCAGCCGCTCGGCAAAATTCTGCAGCTCCCGAACGTTCCCCGGCCAGGCATAACCCAGCAGTCGATCCACCACCTGCGCCAGCAGGCTCCCGGTATCGATATCGGTGGCGTACTGGCGGGCATATTCGCGCAGGTAGTGGCCGGCGATTGGCGGAATATCCTCAGGGCGGTCACGCAGCGCAGGAATGCGCAGCGAGAAAACATTCAGGCGAAAATACAGATCGTCACGAAATTCACCCCGCGTCACCGCATCGCGCAGATCGCGGTTGGTAGCCGCAATCACCTTGAAGTCGAGTGCGATTTCCCGGTTGCCGCCCACGGGCCGTATGCGCCGCTCCTGCAGCGCGCGCAGCAGCTTGACCTGCTGCTGGAGAGGCATCTCGCCAACTTCATCGAGGAACAGCACGCCGCCGTTTGCCCGTTCTATCAGCCCGACGCGGCCACCACGACGGGAGCTGGTGAACGCCCCTTCCACATAGCCAAACAGCTCGCTTTCAAACAGCTCGTTGGGAATGCTGCCGCAGTTGACCGGCACCAGCCGCCCGCTGGAAAATTCACTCCGCCGGTGAATTTCCCGTGCAATATGCTCCTTACCCGTACCGCTCTCCCCCTGGAGCAGCACCGCCGCGCGACCCCGGGCATAGGTGCTTGCAAGGGCGGACACGCGCTCCATCTGCGGCGAGCGGATAACAAAAGGGCCCGTATCGGGACTCTCGGTGAGCGCTCGCGCGACAGATTGCGCCGCGCGCGCGGTATCTATCGCCTCGCGCAGCATCAGCCGGGCCGAGCTCCGATTGTACACAAGTATCGCTGGCACGCCTCGCTGCTCGGCGAGACGGCAGATATAACTGGGACCGACAATCACCTCGGGCGCCTCGCCGGCAAGCGCCAGGAGCAGGCTCTCGGCCGCTTCATCCGTCGTGGTGTAGCTGTGCGCCTGCACAGAGACACCCAGCAGTTCCGGCAGGCTCTCCAGCAGGCGGGCACTGGGCTCAGGCTCCCCGGAATAGCTGAAAAGGTGCATCGTTGGCGCAACCCTGCGTGCCTTGCCAAGAGCTTCGATCACGTCGGTATCAGAAACCCGCTGCGATACCACGGGCACCTTCAGGGTGGCCTTGAGATAGGCAGCATTGGATCCGGTGCTGACCACAACATCGGCGGCGTAGCGCTTGACCATGTCGCTGTAGTCCCGATGATCGGATGCCACCGATTCCACAATGACCACATCCGCCTCATCGGAAAATTCCGGCAGCAGGGCATTGATCAGCTCGCTGAACTTGCGATAACCGACGACGAGGACCTTCACCCGCTCGGTCACGACGCCCGTCTCCGCATGATGCCGTTATCCGTCACGCTGGCCGCGGCGTACTACGCCGCCCCTTTGCGGAAGCTGGGCGCAACCGGTGGCTTGAGATGCGTCTCCGCCTCGCAGCGCGACTTGAGTTCCTCAATGCTGCCGCCGCGGTTGAACAGCGCAATCTCGCCACGCGATGCGCGCAGTTCCTGCCGCAGCGTGTCAGTAGCCGCGGCATCCACGCTGCCATCGTCGGCAATCACGACGCCATAGCGTTTCGCGCCCTCGCGGGTGACCAGCCTGCGGTTGACATCCTGGCGCACCAGATCGGGATCGCGCTGAAAGGGGTCGCCCCAGCCGCCACCGCCCCAGGTATTGAAGTGCAGCACGTCACCCTCCCTCACTTTCACGTTTTCCACCTTGGACGGCAGCCACTCCTCGCTGCCATCCGCACGGACAAGGCGTTTCGTGGAGCGCATGCCGGTTTCACCGCCGAGGACGCCCCAGGGGTAGGTCAGCCAGCGATCGTCGTGGATGGCAATGTCGCCATCGGCGAGAAAGCGATAGGCCACGTTGAGACCGTTGCCACCACGGTGCAGCCCAGCGCCGCCGGAATCGGGAATGGTGGCGTAACGCTCTATGCGCAGCGGAAAATAACTCTCGATGAACTCGTTGGGAACATTGGTGAATCCCGGCCACAGGGAGTGGCCATCGGGTCCATCACCCACGGGGCGCCCGGGGATACCGCCAAAGCCGATCTGGAACAGCTGAAACCACTCCCCCTTGCTGTCGTAGCCCGAGTAGAACAGGTGGGGCGAATCCGAGAATCCTGCCGCGTTGAGCATCTGCTCCGGCGCACCCATGCCAAGCAGTGCGCCGAGCAGGTCAAACAGCCGACCGAGGGCGTGGGTACGGCCTGACAGGGCTGCCGGGAACTTTGGCTTGAGCAGCGTACCCTCGGGGATGCGCACATCCACAAGGTCGTAGAAACCGTCGTTGAAGACAATCTGCGGATCTACCACGTTGATGGTGAAAGAGCCGAAGAACATCTTGAACATGTCCTCATTGAGGAAGAAGTTCACCGAGCTCTGCGCCTGCGGATCAGTGCCGTCAAAATCGAAGATGGCTTTCGATCCCTCGCGCCACATGCGGCACCTGATGCGGTAGGGACCCATGCCCATGCCGTCATCGCACAGATAATCCTCGAACTCCCGCGGCTCCTCGGGGATGAAATTCTCGATAATGTGCTGCATGGCATCGTGGTTGCGCTGCAGCATGACATCCATGGTGGTGCCGAGAACATCATCGCCAAAGCGCTCTGCAAGCTCGATGCATCGCCGTGACGCCGTCTTGCACGCGGCAACCAGGGCATTCAGGTCGAAGCGATTCCACTGCGGCGTGCGCACGTTGTGCAGTATCAGTTCGAGGATGTCTTCCTGCAGAACGCCCTTCCGGTAAAGTTTCGTGGGCGGGATGCGAATGCCTTCCTGGAAAATGTTGGTAGCCTCGATGGGGATCGACCCCGGTACCATGCCACCGTTGTCTGACATATGGCCGAACATGGCGCTCCAGGCAATGTGTCGACCGTCCTTGAAGACGGGCACCAGCACCAGCCAGTCGGGCAGGTGCGACACTGCGGCGTTGCACAGGTAGGGGTCGTTGGTGAGGATGATGTCACCCTCCTCAATATCCGCATCATAGACCGACAGGAATGGCCCGATAAACGAGCCGAACTGGCCCACCACCATTTTCCCCTCGCGATTGGCGATCATGGGGAAACAGTCACCCTGCTCGCGAATGCCTGGAGACATGGCAGTACGGAACAGCACCGCATCCATTTCCACGCGGGCGTTTTTCAGGGCATTTTCAATGATATCCACGGTCACGCCGTCCACATCGACGGTCTTCAGCGGCGCCGGGCTGGTCTCAATGATTCGTGCTCCCATCGGTCTGTTCTCCTCAGGCGGCCGGGTTGATCAAAAGGTTGCCGATGGTGTCCACGCCTGCGGCGTAGCCCGGCAACACGACGGTGGTGGAGTCCATTTCCAGAACGATCGCGGGCCCCGGCACCGTGAGACCCGCATGCAGCTTTTCGCGACTGTAGATGTTGATGTCGTGCCACTCGCCGTCCACATAGAAGCGACTCTGGTGAATAATGCAGTCCGCCAGCGACGCCGAGGCATCACCGGCGGAGGCCGCTTCTATGGTGCGGGTGCGGGCCCTGGCAACCGCGCGGATCATCAGCACCTCGTGGCCATCGCCAAGCTTGAAGGTAAACAGCTGCTCGTGCTCGGCATCGAAGGCATCGGTCAACAGGCTCACGCCCCTGCCACGCAGCTCGTCTTCCGTGAAGTCGACCGTGATCTGAAAGGCCTGGCCGACGTAGCGCAGGTCGGCCTGGAAAGCCACCTCCTGATCCTCCGCAGCGATACCGTCTGCACGCAGGGAGGCCCCTGCCCGCTCCTGCAGCTCTTTCAGGTCTGCCATCAGTTTGTCGTCGGTCAGGTCGCCCGCCATCATCAGGTAGGTGCGAGAGGCCTCATCCTGCACCTGGGTGGTGGCGTCCCCGTAGGCACACAGCACACCGGGGCCCGGCGGCACGATCACCGGCCAGGCGCTGGTAAGAATCCCCAGCGCGTTGGCATGCAGTGGGCCGGCGCCGCCAAAGCCCACCAGGGCAAAGTCGCGCGGGTCATACCCCTGCTCCACCGACACCAGCCGCAAGGCACCGAACATGGATTCGTTGACGATGCGCACAATGCCCTCCGCGGCCTCCATGAGTCCGATGCCCATGGCGTCGGCCACCTTCTGCACGGCCTTGACCGACGCGTCGTAGTTGATCTCCATCTTGCCGCCAAGCTGGACATCGGAGGGCAGATAGCCCAGCACGACGTTGGCGTCGCAGACCGTGGGCTCTTCACCGCCCTTCATGTAACAGGCGGGACCGGGGACAGCGCCCGCCGACTCGGGGCCCACGCGCAGGGCTTTCGTCAGCTCCGGCACGAAGGCAATCGAGCCGCCGCCAGCGCCGACGGTGCGCACATCCACAGAGGGTGCACGCACGCGCACATCGCCGACATAGGTCTCACGACGCACCCGCGCCCTTGACTCCTGGATCAGCGCCACATCCGTAGACGTGCCGCCCATGTCGAAGGTCAGGATATTGTCGTAACCGGCGCGGCTGCAGAAATAGATGGCCCCGGCAACCCCGCCGGCGGGGCCCGACATCAGCAGATTCACCGGCGATTCCGAGGCGGCGCGCGCGGAGGCAAGACCGCCGTCGGAGCGCAGGATCGACAGGTGGGTATCGCCACCCATGCGCTCCTCCAGCGCGCGCTGCAGGTTGTCGACGTAGCGCGCTACCTGAGGTCTGACATAGGAATTCACAACCGTGGTCTCGGTGCGCTCGTACTCCTGCATCTCCGGCACCACGTCGCTGGAGATAGAAATCGGTGTGTCGGTAAAGATTTCACTGGCGATGGCGCGTGCCTGCTCTTCATGCTCGCGGTTGATATAGGCATTGATGAAACAGATCGTCAGCGCCTCGACCTCGCCCGTTGCGTGCAGCCTGCGCAGCTCCTCGCGCAGCCGGTCAGCATCCAGCGGCGTGACCACAGAGCCGTCCGCCGCCATGCGTTCGTGTGCGCCGATCGTCAGCTCCAGGGGCGCCAGCAGCGGACTCTTGATGTAGCTTACCCAGCCGGCAAGGCCACCGGGACAGTAGGAGCGCGCCACCTGCAGGGTGTCCTCGAAGCCGGCGGTCGTGACAAGCCCGACTTTTGCACCGCGACCGGTCAACACGGCATTGGTGGCAACCGTGGTGCCGTGCATGACGAGACGGATGTCAGTCGGATTGATGCCGGTTTCCTCACAGACGCGGGCTATGCCGTTGAGAACACCGATGGAGGAATCCTCCGGCGTAGACGGCACTTTTGCCGTATGGGTCTCGCCCGTCGCATCGTTCATCAACAGGAAATCCGTGAACGTGCCGCCGACGTCGACACCCAGTCTGTATGCCATGCGCTATGTCTCCTCGCTGTTATCGGTTACCGGTGTATCCTCTGCGGGCGCTGGCGGTGCTGCTCCCGACGCGCCCGGGTCCCTGCCTGCGTCTATGCCGCGTTGCGGCTCAACCAGTCATGCGCCCGGCCACCCTGGGCTGTGCCGATCAGTTCGCTGACCAGCTCGACCGAGCGGAGAAGCGCCGGCATGTCGACACCCGTGGCGAAGCCCATCTGCTCACACAGCATCACCACATCCTCTGTCGCCACGTTGCCCTTGGCGCCGGGGGCGAAGGGGCAGCCACCAAGACCACCCACTGAGCTGTCAAACTGACGCACCCCGCTTTCGATGGCGGCAAAGACGTTGGCAAGGCCCATGGCCCGGGTATCGTGAAAGTGACAGGCAAGCCGGCCGCTGCCATGAGCCACCACCAATGCATCCATGAGCCCGCGCACCGCCGCCGGATTGGCTGCGCCGATAGTGTCCGCAATAACAATCTCGTGTGCGCCCCACTCGGCCAGCTGCGCAGCCTGGGACAGGACCGTTTCCCGCGGCGTCGGCCCCTCGAAGGGGCACTCGAAGGCCACCGCGAGGTAGGCCTGAACCTTTACCCCCTCGGCCTTCCCGCGCGCGATGATTCCGCGCGCGACTTCCAGGGTCTGCTCAAGGCTCATGTTGATATTCTTGAGATTCATGGTCTCGGTTGCAGACACCACCACCGCCACGGTCCCGATCCCGGCGGCGCGGGCAAGCTCGTAGCCTTTCATGTTCGGAATGAGTGCACTGAGATGCACGCCATCGGGCTGCTTGAGTGCGGCGATTAGTTCGCCGGTACCCGCCATCTGCGGAACGGCCCTGGGTGAGACAAAGCTGCCGATTTCCAGGGACGTAAGACCTGCTTCCATGAGAGAGGTTGCCAGGCGCAGGCGCTCATCGAGGGTGAGGTGGCGGGACTGGCTCTGCAGGCCGTCGCGCAGGCCGACCTCGTTGATGCGAATCGTGTCGTCTGTCATGCGATTCTGCCCTCTTCTCGCAGCGCCCGAATCTGCGCATCACTATACCCCAGAATATTTGCCAGGACGCCGTCTGTGTGCTGGCCCAGCAGCGGCGCCGGACTGAAGGACTCCTCGTCCGTACGCGACAGCTTGATCGGATTGCCGGGACCGCGAGTGTGACTGCCGTTCGGATGATGCAGGTCCACAACCATATTGCGCGACAGCACCTGCTCATCCGCCAGAGCCTCGCCGAGCCGGTTGACCCTGGCGCAGGGAATGCGCTTTTCCTCCAGCCGGCGCAGCCAGTACTCAGAGGTGTTGGTTTTCAGCAGCTCATTGAGTTTGCCGTCGATAAAGTCCTTGTCAGCGAGGCGCCCGGGCTGTGTACGGTACTTCTCGTCGCGGAAGGGCGCGTAGTCCACGACTTCCAGCAGGTTGTCCCAGAAGCTGTCAAAGATGACCGCGATGATGATATGGCCGTCGGCAGTGCGGTAGCTGTTGTAGGGCACGTGCACGAAATGACTGTTGCCGATGGGCGTCGGCTCGTTTCCCGAGAGAAAATACATGGTGGCCATGTAGTTCAGCATGGAAATCTGGCAGTCCAGCATCGAGATGTCCACGTGCTGCCCCTTACCGCTGCGCTCACGCTCGTACAGGGCCGCCATCACGCCCATCGCACCGAACATGCCGCCTCCCAGGTCGCCGATGGGAATGCCCGCGCGGGTCGGGTGTTCGGCGTCGGTGCCGGTGATGGACATGCCACCGCCCAGCGCCTGAACCACCTGGTCAAAGGCAGGGCGCTGGAAACTCGGCCCCGCGGACCCGAAGCCGCTGATAGCGCAGGTAATGATTCGAGGGTTGATGTCGCAAAGGAAGGGATAGCTGATCTTGAGCTTGTCGGCGACGCCGGCGCTGAAGTTCTCTATCACGATATCGGCGGATCTCACCAGGTCATAGAAGACCTCAAGACCTTCCGCACTCTTCAGATCCAGGGCGACACTCTGCTTGTTGCGATTCAGCGTGATGTAGTAGGCACCCTGGCCGTCCAGAGAGTTGGCGGGGTCCGTGGCCAGCAGCTTGCGCGTGCCCTCGCCCTTGATCGGCTCGACCTTGATGGTCTCCGCGCCAAGGTCTGCGAGGATCATCGCACCGTAGGGCCCCGAGAGCATGTGGGTGAGATCCAGAACGCGCAATCCCGCCAATGGTTTCGCCATGAACACACCTTCCTGTCAGCACGGTACTTTACATACCGCTACCGCATTGCAGAATGCGTGCCACAACAACGCGACCGGAAAGCCCCCCAAAAAAACTTTTTAAATCGGTGGCTTACAGGAAATTTGGCGTTCAGTGACGGCAGCGACTCGAGAGGATCTTCGCGCTGCATTTCAAAGTGAATGCCCTTCTTTCACTTTGAAATGCAGCGCGAAGATCCCCGCTCCCGATCAGACCTCCCGCGACCCCTCAAATGCCGCCCGCTGCTCCGCCGTCGCCGGCGCCTGATAACGCGCCTTCCACTCCTCGTAGGGCATGCCGTAGATGCGCTCCCGGGCCTCGGCATCCTCCAGCGTCACGCCCTGCTCCTGTGCCGCCGCGCGGTACCACTTGGACAGGCAGTTACGGCAGAAACCGGCAAGATTCATCAGCTCGATATTCTGCACATCCTTGCGGCTGTCCAGGTGGTCCAGCAGCCGACGGAACACCGCGGCCTCGATATCGCGTTCGCGCTGTGCGTCGTCCTGGGTCATGTGTCATCTCCTGTCATGAAAACACCAGTCTGACGTTAGCGTTGCCGAGTCGCGCACGCAAGGTTTCGAGCAGGTCCTCGGTGGGCCTCACCTGCCAGGCCTTGCCGAAGATGAGAGGTGCACGGATGTCGCCGCTGCAGTACAGCAGCCTCACCGGACACGCCCCCGGGGTCGCGCCCAGGGCCTGTGCCAGAAAGTCACCGAAGGCATCATCCAGCGCGCTGTCGTGCACTTCCAGCGTCAGCTCCCTGGCAAGCCGCTCCCGTTCCTCGGCCAGGCTGCGTATGCCCGTGGCGCGCATCACCAGCGCACCGTTGTTGAAATCATCCTGGGCGATACGCCCCTCGGCCACGACGATCGCGTCCTTGACCAGTACCGACCGACACTCATTATAGGTTTCAGCGAACGCCGTGACCTCGATACGCGCGCTGCGATCATCCACCACCGCAATCGCCATGGTGCCCCGGGCGGTCTTCACCGTTCGCAGGGAAATGACGAGTCCCGCCAGCCGCTGGGTACCCTTGGCATCCGCGCGCATATCGGCGATGCGGACAGGTGCCATGCGCCGAACTTCCGTTTCGTATTCGTCTATCGGGTGCCCCGTGACATACAGGCCCAGGGTGTCCTTTTCACCGCTTAGGCGCTCGCGATCCGACCAGGGACGAACGTCCCGGAACCCCGCGTAGGGATCGCCGGCGGCGGCATCGGCCGTGACCACCGATTCGCCGAACAGGTCGAGCATGCCGGCGTCGCGGTTGGCGGCGTTCTGCTCGGCCGCGCGCAGCGCATCGTCGATGCTGGCCATCAGAATCCAGCGCGCTACCTCGAGTGAATCGAAGGCTCCGGCACGCACCAGCGCCTCGATGGCGCGCCGGTTCACCTTGCGCGGGTCAGTGCGCGCGCAGAAATCGAACAGGTCGGTGAAGTGACCGTCGCCCGCGCGGGCGGCCAGCAACAGCTCGATGGGCCCTTCACCCAGGCCCTTGATCGCCCCCAGACCATAGACGATCTCGTGCCGGGCATTCACGGTAAAGCGGTACTCGCCCTCGTTGACATCGGGCAGCTTGACCGTGAGCCCCATGCGCCGGGCCTCTTCGATCAGGACCACCACCTTGTCGGTGTTCTGCATTTCCGAACTCATGACCGCCGCCATGAATGCGGCGGGATAATGGGTTTTCAGCCAGGCGGTCTGGTAGGACACCAGCGCGTAGGCCGCCGAGTGCGACTTGTTGAAACCGTAGCCGGCGAACTTCTCCACCAGGTCGAAAATGCGCGTGGCGAGATCGGCATCGATACCGCGCCCCGCGGCGCCCTCGGCGAAGACCTCGCGCTGCTTGGCCATTTCCTCGGGCTTCTTCTTGCCCATGGCGCGGCGCAGCAGGTCGGCCTCGCCGAGGCTGTAGCCCGCCAGCTCCTGGGCGATCTGCATGACCTGCTCCTGGTACAGAATAATGCCGTAGGTGGGCTCGAGGATGGGCTTCAGGCAGTCGTGCTGATAACTGTGATCCGGGTAGGCAATGGCCTCGCGCCCGTGCTTTCGGTTGATAAAGTTATCCACCATGCCCGACTGCAGCGGGCCGGGACGGAACAGGGCGACCAGCGCAATGATGTCCTCGAAGGAGTCAGGCTTGAGCCGCGCGATAAGCTCCTTCATGCCGCGGGATTCCAGCTGGAACACGGCGGTGGTTTCCGCCTGCTTGAGCAGATCGAAAGTCGCGCTGTCGTCAAGCGGCAGCTGCTCGATATCCAGGGGCGTTTCACCCAGGCCGGCACGCTCGTCGTTGATGATTCGCACCGCCCAGTCGATGATGGTCAGCGTGCGCAGGCCGAGAAAGTCGAACTTCACCAGCCCGGCGTCCTCGACATCGCCCTTGTCATACTGCGTGACCAGCCCGCTGCCACTCTCGTCACAGAACAGGGGGGAGAAGTCGGTAATCCGCGCCGGGGCAATCACCACGCCACCGGCATGCTTGCCGACGTTGCGGGTCAGGCCCTCGAGCTGCTCCGCCATGTCCCAGATTTCCTGCGCCTGCGGGTCCTCGGCAAGAAACTCCCGCAGCGTCTCTTCCTGCTCCAGCGCCTTGCCGAGGGTCATCCCCACCTCGAAGGGAATCATCTTGGACAGTCGGTCGGCGAGTCCGTAGGGCTTGCCCTGAACCCGCGCCACGTCGCGAACCACGGCCTTGGCGGCCATGGTGCCAAAAGTGATAATCTGGGAAACCGCCTCGCGACCATACTTGTCTGCCACGTAATCGATCACCCGGTCGCGTCGCTCCATGCAGAAGTCGACATCGAAGTCGGGCATTGAGACACGCTCCGGATTCAGGAAGCGCTCAAAAAGCAGGTCGTACTGCAGGGGGTCGAGGTCCGTGATCTCGAGCGCATACGCCACCAGTGAACCCGCCCCGGAGCCGCGGCCCGGACCCACCGGAATGCCGTTCTGCTTGGCCCAGCGGATAAAGTCCATGACGATCAGAAAGTAGCCGGGAAAACCCATCTGGATGATGGTGTCCAGCTCGAAATCCAGGCGCTGCCGGTACGCAGACACCGCATCGGGATCGGTATCGCGCCCCAGTTTTGCCAGCCGCGCTTCCAGCCCCTCGTGGGACAGGCGTCGAAAATAGGCCTCCATGCCCAGCTCCCGCGGCACCGGATAATCCGGCAGGCAGGGCTGACCGAGCGTGAGGGCAAAGTTGCAGCGCATGGCAATGCAGACGGAGTTCTCAATGGCCTCGGGCAGGTCGGCGAACAGCTCGACCATCTCCTGCGGCGTGCGCAGGTATTGCTGCGCCGAGTAGCGCCGCGCCCGACGCGGGTCGTCCAGCGTGCGGCTCTCACCGATACAGACCCGCGCCTCGTGGGCCTCGAACTCATCGCTTGTCAGAAAGCGCACATCGTTGGTAGCAACGACCGGACAGGCCGTTGCGGCAGCCAGCGCAACGGCAGCGTGCAGGTGGTCTTCATCCCCTTCGCGGCCAGTCCGCTGCACTTCCAGATAGAAGCGATCAGGAAAGCAGCGCATCCAGTAGCGCAGACGCTCCGACGCCTGTTCTCCACGCCCCACCAGCAGCGCGCGACCGATATCGCCCCGGGCACCCCCCGACAGCGCAATCAGTCCCTCACTGTGCTGGCTCACCCACTCCCGCATCACCCGCGGCATGCCGAGGTGCTGCCCTTCGGTGTAGGCGACCGATATCAGACGCGTCAGGTTGCGGTAGCCCGTCTCGCTCGCGACCAGCAGGACGAGAGGGAAGGCATCCTCCGCATCGTGGCTGTCGACAACCGCGAGTTCGGCGCCGAAAATGGGTTTGATGCCCGCAGCATAGGCCGCCTTGCTGAACTTGACCAGGCCATAGAAATTGCACAGGTCGGTGACCGCAACGGCCCCCATGCCCAGCTCGGCGGTGCGCCGCATGAGTGGCTTGATGCGCACCAGTCCGTCAACCAGTGAATATTCGGTGTGCAGGCGGAGATGAACAAATTCGGTCATGCGGGCAATCTACTCCTTGCGCGCCGACACTGTCTCGCCAGCCGCGATAATTCGTCTCACCGGCGCAAAGCTGCGCCGGTGCACCACCGTCGGTCCGAGCCGGACCAGGGCCTCAAGATGCGCCGCGGTGGGGTAACCCTTGTGCTGTGCAAACCCGTAACCGGGAAAACGCTGCTCCAGCGCGACCAGCTCGGCATCGCGCTGAACCTTGGCCAGGATAGACGCCGCGGCAATCGCTGCACAGCGACTGTCGCCCTTGATAACAGCTTGCGCGCGATAAGGCCACTGCGGCAGACGATTGCCGTCCACCAGAACCAGGTCGGGCACAATCGCCAGCGCCGCGACGGCCCGATGCATGGCCTGAAGACTCGCCTGCAGTATGTTGATCGTGTCTATTTCCGCGACGCTGGCACGGCCCAGCGCCCAGCCCAGCGACTGCTCGCGAATCTGATCGGCCAGCTGTTCGCGGCGTCGCTGGCTCAGGGTCTTGGAATCCGCCAGTCCGGGAATCGGCCTCCCTGGATCGAGAATCACCGCCGCCGCCACCACATCACCCGCAAGAGGCCCGCGGCCGACCTCATCGACGCCAGCGAGATACCGGGCCGATATCGCATCGGCGCTGAACCCTGCTGCCCGCAGATCATCCACGCTGCAGTAGACGCTCCTGAACCGCCTGAGTAAACGCCAACCCAAAATCCACCGCCAGTGAGGCCCGTATCTTCGCAAAGGCGGCCCGCTGCGCCTGCCCGCCACCCGGCGCAAACAGCGGCAGCAGCCCGGCGGTTAGGGCATCGGTGGTCATGGCTCCCTGGATGCACTCGGGCACCACCGCCCTGCCGCTCAGGATGTTCGGCAGAGCGGCATAAGGCGTGCGCACGAGACGCGACACGAGAGCCCAGGACAGCGGCTGCATGCGGTATCCCACAACCATGGGCGCGTCAAGCAGCGCGGCTTCCAGCGTAGCCGTGCCGGAGGCGACCAGCAGCGCATCGGCAACCGACATCACGTCGCGGGAGCGCCCTTCCAGAAGGCTGACCGGCAAGGTCTCTGCATCGGGCAGCAGGGCCGAGATCTGCGCCAGACGCTCAGCATCAGACGCGGCGACAAGCACCTTCAGCATCGGCAGATCCCGACCAAGGCGCTGCGCGGCCTGCACAAAGGCCGGTCCGATGTGGGTGACTTCCGATGCCCGACTGCCGGGCAGCAATCCCAGAACCGGCGTTCCCTCAGGGATGCCCAGCTCCAGGCGCAGTGCACTGCGGCGCATGCCGTCGGCCGGCGTCAGTGACTGCGCCAGCGGGTGTCCCACGCAGCGGGCCGCCACGCCGGCCCGCTGATAAAGAGGCACTTCGAACGGGAACAGGCAGAGCATAAGGTCAACGGCCTTGGAAATCCGGTGTATCCGGCCGGCACGCCAGGCCCAGATCGAAGGACTGACAAGGTGCGCCGTAGCGATACCCTCGCGCCGCAGACGCCGTGCGAGGCCCAGATTGAAGTCCGGGGCATCAATGCCAAGGAAAAAGTCCGGCGGCTGTCGGTAGAAGTGATGAAACAGGTCACGTCGAATCCGCAGCAGCTCCGGCAATCGCAGCAGGGGGTCCACAAATCCCATCACCGACAGCCGTTCCATGGGAAACAGCGACTGCATGCCCTCTGCCTGCATCAGCGGCCCGCCGATACCCGTGACCTCGATCTCGCCGAACCGATCGCGCAGCGCCGCGATACTGCGGGCCCCCAGGATATCGCCCGACGCCTCGCCGGCCACCATGGCGACGCGCAGGAGAGGGCTGGACACTAGCGGGCCTCGCGGTAGGTGCGGTGCTGCTTCCCCGCGTGGCCCACTAGCGCACGATACCCCGCTCCGATGCGCGCAGGGAGTCAATGAGGACCTGAACCTCGGCGCTACCGGCAAACACGCCCTCAAGGCGTTGAATCGCGATATCCAGCGTCAGCCCCTGCCGATACAGAATCTTGAAGGCCCGGCGAAGGTCGTTAATGGCTTCGCTCGAAAAGCCGCGTCGGCGCAGCCCTTCCGTATTGATGGTCTTGGCCTCTGCGGGGGAACCGCTGACGGTGATGTAGGCGGGCACGTCCTTGCCGATAGCCGTCTGCATGCCGCTGAAGCTGTGCGCGCCGATCTTGCAGAACTGATGTACCAGCGTATGGCCACTGAGCACCGCCCAGTCACCCACATGCACATGGCCGGCGAGCGCCGCGTTATTGACCAGAATGGTGTGGTTGCCAATCACGCTGTCGTGACCCACATGCACATAGGCCATGAACAGGTTGTCATCGCCGATCCGTGTCTCGCCGTGGTCCTGTATGGTACCGCGATGAATGGTCACCCCCTCGCGAACCGTGTTGCGATCACCCATGATCAGCCACGTGGGTTCGTTGCGATACTTCAGATCCGGCGTCGCCTCACCGACAGAGGAGAACTGATAGATATGGTTGTCGCGACCAATGCGCGTCGGGCCGCGGATCACGACATGCGGTTCGATAACGCTGCCTGCGCCGATCTCGACGTGGGGACCGATCACGCTCCAGGGGCCAACGCTGACGTCTTCCGCCAGGCATGCCTCGGGGTCGATGATGGCCGAAGGGTGAATCATCCCTTGCGATCGGCACACAGAATCGTGGCGGAGGCGCAAAGAATACCGTCTACCTCGGCACGCACGGCAAACTTCCAGATACCCCGCCGATCGCCCAGGATGCGCGCGTGGAGGATGACCTGGTCACCCGGAACGCAGGGCCGCTTGAAGCGCAGGTCGTCCGCGCCGACGAAGTAGTAAATGGAACCGTCTGCCGGGGTCTTGTCCTGCGATTTGAAACCGAGGATTCCCGCCGCCTGGGCCATCGCCTCAAGCATCAGTACCCCGGGAAAAACCGGCTTGTCAGGGAAATGCCCCTGAAAGAACTCCTCGTTCACGCTCAGGTTCTTCAGCGCGACGATGGACTCTCCCGGGACCAGTTCCAGAACGCGGTCGACCAGTAGAAAGGGATAGCGGTGGGGCAGATGCTCGCGTATTCCGGCGATATCCATCATGTTATTCACTCCTTGTCAGTGGTTGCCGAAACAGCGTTTTCCAGCGCCGCCAGTCTACGCTCGAGTGTATCAAGCTGAGTAAAGCGAACGGCGTTACGCGCCCACTCCCGGGTGGGAGCGAGTGTTGTGCCAGACGAATACGTTCCCGGCGCATGAATGGAACGCGTTACCCTCGCCTGCCCCGTAAGATGCACATTGTCACAGATATCGAGATGCCCGGAGACACCCACCGCGCCGGCGAGGGTGCAATTCTCGCCGATGGTGGTGCTGCCGGCTATGCCCACACAACCGGCGATCGCGGTATTCTTGCCGACCCGGCAGTTGTGCGCAATCTGCACCTGGTTGTCGATAATCACGCCGTCATCGATTACCGTGTCATCCAGCGCACCGCGATCAATCGTCGAACAGGCCCCCACCTCCACGCGATGACCCAGCTGCACCCCGCCAAGCTGCGCAATCTTCTCCCAGCCACCGGGACCCGGCGCATAGCCGAACCCGTCAGCTCCGATAACCGCCCCTGCATGAATGCGACAGTCATCGCCTATCCTGACGCCGTGGTATAGCACCACATTGGGATAAAGGTGTGTGCGGGTGCCGATTCGGGTGTTGGCGCCAATGAACACGCCAGCGTCGATCACGACCTCATCGGCAATGACAACCCCCGATTCGATGACAACACCCGGACCGATCGCAACCGACGCCCCCAGATGCACGCCGGCGGCGATGATGGCCGTGGGATGCACCCGGTAATCCGGGGTTAACTGACGATCAAACAACCTCGACGCCCTGGCGTAGGCCAGGTAGGGATCTGCCGTGAGCAGGCACGCGACCGGGCAGTCCCGTCGCCATTCCGGCTTCAGTATGACGGCTGCCGCGGCGGTCGACCCGAGTGCCGCGAGCCGCTGGCGGGAGGTGATAAACGTCAGATCCTGATCCGTCGCCGATGCCAGCGATGCCAGGCCGGCAATCGGCGCAGCAGGGTCGCCCACCAGCTCCAGATCCAGGCGCGCGGCAACCTCGCCCAGCGTGAGCACGAATGTCAGTTGGACGTGGCCTGGTTCAGGCGATCCGTTACCTTGGCCGTGATGCTGTAGCCGGGATCAGCGTGGATGACCGCCTGGCGCTGCAGTAGCAGACCAATCCCTTCTGACTGAATGAGGTCGCGAAGGATTTCCTGCACCTCACCGGACATCTGGCGCAATATGGCCTGGCCGGCCTGTTGCTCGGCCTGCTGCAGTTTGCCGGTCACGTGCTCAAGGTCGGCCTGCTTGCTGGCGAGACGCTTGCGCGCTGACATCTGCTGCTCCTGGCTCATGACAGCTGCGTCTTTCTGGAATTCAGCAACGAGCGATTCGAGTTCGTCCTGGATACGATCGAACTCCTGCTTGTCTTCGCTGTAGTCGGGCTGGGAGCGCACCTGCTCCAGGGCTTTCTGCGCCGCATCGGACTGCAGAATCGCTTCCTGCAGGTCAACAACGGCTATTTTGCCCTGGGCCCAGCCGATAGCGGGCAGCGACAGCGCAACTGCGGCAATTAACAACGTCAATGATTTATGCACAATATTCTCCTTTTGATTGGCTTTAAACTCAGAACCCGCGACCGAGGGTAAACTGAAACACCTCTTCACGGTCGATATCCGACGCGTTTAGCGGCTTGGCAATGGCGAACGTCATCGGCCCGAACCCGGAAATCCAGGTCACGCCAATACCCGCCGAGTAGCGCAACTCCGACGCGTCGATATCAAAACAGTTCAGCTGATCGCGGCGACATGTCGTGTCAAAGACATTACCGGCATCGAGGAAGAAAGCCGTTCGCAAACGTCTCTGGTCCTTGATGAACGGCAGCGGGAACAGCAACTCGGCGGACGCCTCGATCTTGGTATTGCCACCGAATGGCGGCGGGCGACGCCGGTTCTGGATGGTCTGGAAATCCAGCAGGCCCGTGGCCGGGTTCAGCACATAGCCGAACTGACGCCCATCCGGCCCACCCACTTCCAGTGGGTTGCCGTCCTCGCCCACCGCCGTCACCGGCTGCGTCACGTCATAGATGGATGGCGGTGAGCTGCGCGGACCCAGGGTATTGATTTCATAGCCCCGCACGGAGCCAAAGCCGCCGCCGAAAAAGTGCTGGTAGAACGGCAGCTCTGTGGTATCGCCATAGCCATCGCCGAAGCCCAGCTGTGTCCGGAAGTGCATGACCCAGCGGTTGGTAATGGGGAAATAGATTTCCCCCCGATAGTTGGCCTTGTAGAACTCAAGGTCCGAACCCGGCATGGAGACTTCCAGCGAGAGTGACTGCGCTGAACCCCGTGTCGCCAGCTGACCACGGTTCAGCGTCGAGGATGACCAGCTCGAGGTGATCGTCCAGTTCAGGAACTCACTGCCGTTCTCATCAAGGAAGCCGGGCTCCGAGGGTATCGTCAGCGCCCCCTCCGGCAATTCGGAAATCGGACGGATGACCTCCGGACCGGCGTAAAGACCGCTGTCGAGCCGGGTACTTTCATAGAAGGTATCGACACCTTCAAGCAGGCGTGGGCTTGCGCGGATTTCCTGCACGGCAAAGCGGCCAGCGGTGATCTTGGTGTTGGAGAGCCCGAACTGGAATCCCAGCCGCTGGGTCTCGGACAATGGATAGCCGAAATTGAGCGAACCGCCAACGGTATCGGTGGTGTAGCTGGCCACGTTGACCTCGGCGAGGTCGGTAGAGCGGAAAAAGACATTGAAGCCACGACTGACCCCATCTTCGGTGTAGTAGGGGTTGGTGTAGCTGAAGTTGTAGACGTCCTGGAAGCGCGAGGAATTCAGACCGATGCCGACCTGCTTGCCTGAGCCCAGGAAGTTGTTCTGCTGCAGATTCACGCCGACGATGAGGCCCGCCGCCTGGGCGAAACCGAGGCTGGCGCCAATGCTACCGGAAGACATCTCCTCCACTTCGAACTCGACATCAATCAGGTCGTCGTGACCGGGCACTTCCGTGGTCTCGACTTTTGCCTCGCTGAAATACCCCAGGCGCTGCAGCCGGATCCGGGATTGCTCGATGGCCGAGGCAGACGCTGGAGCACTCTCCATCTGTCGCATCTCCCGACGCATGACGGCATCCTCGGTGCGCCTGTTGCCGGTGAAGCTGATACGTCGGACATAGGTACGCTTGCCGGGATCGACAAAAAACTTCAGGTCGACCGTGTCCTCGTCCTCATTGACTTCGGGTATACCGGTCACCTTGGCAAAATTGTAGCCCTCGTTGCCCAGACGCCGCGTGATGTACTCCTCGGAGGACGTCACCAGTTGCTGGGAGAAGGTCTGCCCTTCCCCGACAAAGACAAAGCGCATCAGATCCTGCTCGGGCAGCACAAGGTCACCGGAAAGGCCGACTGACCCCACGGTGAACTTGTTGCCCTCGGTGACGTTGGCGGTGATGAACACCTCGTCCTTCGCCGGCGATACGGAGACCTGGGTGGAATCGATGGAAAATTGCAGGTAGCCGCGGTCCATGTAGTAGGACGTCAATGTCTCGAGATCGCCTGACAGCTTTTCCCGGGCGTACTTGTCGTCGTTGCGAAAAAACGACAGCAGGTTGGTTGTCTTGAGCTCAAAGGTGTCGAGCAGCTCCTCATCCTCGAACACATCGTTGCCGACGATGTTGATGTGCTTGATGGAGGCAACAGTGCCCTCATCGACGTCGATATTGACAGACACCCGGTTACGCGGCTCCGGCAGGACCTCGGTGTCGATATTGGCATCATAGCGGCCTTGCTGGACATACTGACGCTGCAGTTCGAGCTGCATGCCTTCCAGGGTTGAGCGCTGGAACACCTGACCGACCGCCAGACCCGCCCCCTTGAGGCCCTCCAGCAGCGCTTCGGTTTCAATGGCCTTGTTACCGTCTATGTTAATGGCGCTGATACTGGGTCGCTCGACCACGACGATCACCAGCACGTCACCGTCACGTCCAATGCGAATGTCATCGAAGTTGCCGGTGTAGAACAGCTGCCGCGCGGTTTCCCGGATGCTGTAGTCATCCGCGACATCACCCACGGCGATCGGCATTGCGGAAAACACGCTGCCGGCAGAAATCCGCTGCAGGCCTTCGACACGTATGTCCGACACGATAAAGCTCTGCGCCGACACCAGCGGCGACAGCAGCAGCAGTACCAGCAGGCAGGCACGGCATTTCAATGTAATTGTCGTCAAAATATCAGTGACCGGCTTTACTGCGGTCAGCGTGGCGCTGCCGCAGTTGCCAGTGTTATCCCCCTAGAGCCGTGAGAAATCGTTGTATAACGCGAACGCCATGAGACTCAGCACCAGGAAAAGCCCCACCTGGTAGCCCACCATCTGCACACGCTCCGGAACAGGACGTCCGGCGATCAGCTCCACCGTGTAATACAGCAGGTGGCCGCCGTCCAGCACCGGAATGGGCAATAGATTCAGCACCCCGAGGCTGACGCTGAGCAATGCAAGAAAACCCACGTAGGACTCAAGACCGGACTGGGCCGAAGCGGACGCCACTTTAGCAATGGTGATGGGACCGCTCAAGTTTTTTGGCGAGATAAGCCCCTGCAGCATCTTCTTGATGGAGGTCAGCGTGAAGCCGATCATCTCACCGGTGCGGTTGACGCCCGCCGCCAGTGACTCGAGCGGCCCCCGCTCGAAGGTTCGCAGCATGCTCTCGGGCATCTCGGGCAGCACCACCGCCATACCGACCCGCCCGAAAGCCTCACCGCTGTCATCGGTGATGCGCTCGGGAACCAGGGTTGTCGACTGGCGTACGCCATCACGCTCATAACCCACCCTAATGGACTCGCCAGGGCGCTGGCGCACGTAATCCACCCAGCTTTCCCAGTCTGGCATGGGGTTGCCATCCGCGCTGACCACAAGGTCGCCGGGGCTCAGTCCAGCCCGCGCGGCGGCGCCGCCGTCAACAATTTCGCTGACCTTCGGCGGAACCTCCGGCACGTAAAGACGCAGACCCAGCGCCCGATAGAGATCCGGTTCGTCGGCGCCGGCCAGCCAGTTATCGAGCATCGCCTGCGAGTCATACAGCATGTCGGACCCGGGATACCTGACGGTAAATGAAATGGGCCCGGAATCGCCGAGACGATCGAGCAGGCGGAAACTCAGTGCCTGCCGGGTGGGCGTCTCGCGCCCGTCCACCGCCACGATCTCCTGGCCCGGCTCAAGCCCTGCCAGGTCGGCAATGGAGGCATTTTCCACCTGCCCCACCACAGGGGCATAGCCGCTCTCGCCGGCCATGAACAGGCCCCAGTACACCGCAATGGCAAGCAGGAAATTGGCCAGGGGACCCGCCGCGACGATGGCAATCCGCGCCAGCACAGGCTTGCGGTTGAACGCCAGATGCTGCTCCTGCGGCGATACCTCGCCCTCGCGCTCATCCAGCATCTTGACATAACCGCCTAGCGGTATTGCCGCGATCACGTACTCCGTACCGTGACGGTCATGCCATCGGGTGAGCGCTCGACCGAATCCGATAGAGAAGCGCAGGACCTTGACACCGCAGCGGCGGGCAACCCAGAAGTGGCCATACTCGTGTATGGCCACGAGTATTCCCAGCGTGCCGAGCATGACAAAAATGGTATAGAGCAGGTCCATCAGCGATCCTGTGACAGGGGCGCCCGCGCCACGGTGCGGCGGGTGCCCGGATTGGCGAGCAATGCCCGGGCCGTGTCGCGAGCCAGTGCGTCGGCGTTTTCGACAATGGACAGCGTGGTAGGTTCCACCTGCGGCACCTGCTCGAGCGTCGCCTCGATCAGGCGGGGAATCTCGGTAAAGCCAAGCTGTCCCTCCAGGAAACCGGCGACAGCTATCTCGTTTGCCGCATTGCAGGAGACCATGGCGGTGCCCCCCGCGGCAATCGCTTCGCGGGCAATACGCAGACAGGGAAACCGCCCCTCGTCCGGCGCCTCGAAATCGAGCCTTGCCGTGGCAATCATGTCCAGCGGCGACACTCCGGCCATGATGCGCTCAGGCCAGGCGAGGCCGAAGGCAATGGGCGTGCGCATATCCGGATTGCCAAGCTGTGCCAGCACCGATCCATCCTGATACTGGACCATGGAATGAATGATGCTCTGCGGATGAACCACGATATCCACCTGCTCCGGCGTCACGTCAAACAGCCAGCAGGCCTCGGCGAGCTCCAGCCCCTTGTTCATCAGGCTGGCAGAATCCACAGAGATCTTGCGGCCCATTGCCCAGTTCGGATGGGCGCAGGCCTGGTCTGGACTGGCGTCACTTATCGCCGACTCGGACCAGCTGCGGAACGGGCCGCCGGAGGCGGTAAGCAGAATGCGTTCGACGCCCTGCAGGCCGGGCCGCCCATCGGCCGCAACCGGCAGACATTGAAAGATGGCGTTGTGTTCGCTGTCGATCGGCATCAGCAGCGCATTGGCTTCGCGCACCGCTGACATGAACAGGGCGCCGGCCATCACCAGGGCCTCCTTGTTGGCCAGCAGGACGCGCTTGCCCGCCTGCGCCGCCGCCAGCGTTGGCGGCAGCCCCGCGGCACCGACGATCGCCGCCATCACGGCATCCACTTCGGCAGCCTCGGCGACCTGTCGCAGCCCGGCATCGCCATGCAGTACGCGGGTGACGCCAGCGTCCCGCAGACGGCGTTCCAGCGCCGCGGCCGCATCGGCGTCCGCCATGACGGCAAAGCGTGGCTGGAAACGACAGCACTGTTCGTATAGCGCGTCAACGGACGTGCTGGCAGTCAGGGCATAGGCGCTGAACCTGTCCGGATGTCTCGCGATCACATCCAGCGTGCTGACGCCTATGGAGCCGGTGGAACCGAGTATCGTGATCTGCTGTCGTTTCGAAGACATCTCAATATCCTGCCAGCAACAACGCCAGCGCAAAGGTCGGAGCGGCGCCACAGAGACTGTCAAGCCTGTCCAGAAGACCGCCATGCCCCGGCAGCAGGGAGCTGCTGTCTTTCACGCCACTCTCCCGCTTCACCATGCTCACCGTGAGGTCGCCCAGCACCGAGGTCAGCGCCGTCGCCAGACCCACCGCGATGGCGGCCCCCACGCCGATATGATCAAACTGTGTCGGCAGGATGGACCAGATGGCAAGCGTGACCAGCACCACACAGATCATGCCACCCCAGAAACCTTCCCAGGTCTTGGCCGGGCTGACAGCCGGCGCCAGTTTGTGACGACCAAAGCGTTTGCCGGCAAAGTACGCGCCAATATCCGCGGTTGCAACCAGCAGCACCAGCGTTGCCATCAGCACGCCACCGCGCTGGAAACTCAGCAGATAAACCGCAGCCATCCAGGCGGGCAGCAGCACCATCAGCCCCATGACAACCCGCATCAGGCGGCTGCTCCAGAGCACCGCACTGCCGGGAAACGAGCGCACCCAGAGCAGTGCGAAGCACCACCAGAGACAGGCGACACCAAGCAATGGCTGCACCTCTGCCCGGCGCGGGCTGTCACCCAGCGACAGATTGAGATAGAGCGCCCCGCAGCCCAGCACGACCAGCGCGACATAGGCGGTTCGCGCCAGCGCGTGCTGCAGCCCTGCTAGCGGCGCCCACTCCCAGGCGCCGAGGGCAACCACGACAACGAAAGTCAGGGCCAGCGTCGGTATGGACAGAAACAGCACGCCGCCCAGGAAGGCCATGGCCATGGCGATTGCCGTGAAGACACGCTGCCTAAGCATCAAGGTCACCGCCGGCGACCAGTCCATCAGGTTGACGTCTGCCGAAGCGACGTTCACGACGCGCGTAATCGGACAGCGCCCGCGCAAACTCCAGCTCGCCAAAGTCGGGCCAGAGTGTCGGCGTGAAATACAGTTCACTATAGGCGACGTGCCAAAGCAGGAAATTGCTGATGCGCGCATCCCCGCCCGTGCGGATACACAGGTCGGGAGGCGGGAGATCCCCGAGACTGGTCGCGCGACCGAAGGACTCGACCGTAATGTCACCGGGCGCCAGTCGACCGGCAACGACATCCTGCGCCATGCGCCGCGCGGTGTCTGCCATATCCCATTGCCCACCGTAGTCGACTGCGATAACCACCGTTGCCGCCGTATTGTGCTGGGTGCTGCGTTCTGCGTGCTCCATGAGTCGCTGCAGGCGCTCACTGAAGCGATAGCGCTCACCAACGAACCGGAGTCGTACCTCGTCTCGCTGCAGCTGCTTGACTTCCGTACGGAGATAGCGCGACAGCAGCGCCAGCAGCGCCCGGACCTCCGGTCTGGGTCGCCCCCAGTTTTCACTGGAGAACGCAAACAGGGTGAGTATTTCCACGCCCTGATCGCGACACGCGCGCATGACATTGCGTACCGCCTCTACACCGGCGCGATGCCCCGCAGAACCAGGCAGACCCTGGCGCTTCGCCCAGCGGTTGTTGCCGTCCATGATGATGGCAACATGCCGGGGAATCGCCGGAGCGGATTTGGGTTTACCGGACATAAGCCGCCGGTTCAGATTTCCATGAGGTCTGATTCTTTCTCAGCCAGAAGCGCATCCACCTTGCCGATATAGGTGTCGGTGAGTTTCTGCACGGCATCCTGACCACGGCGCTCGTCATCCTCGCTGATATCCTTTTCCTTGAGCAACTCCTTGAGCAGGTTCATCGCGTCGCGCCTTGCGTTGCGGATTGACACCCGCGCCGCCTCGGCTTCTGACCGCGCCTGCTTGATATAGCCTTTGCGGGTCTCCTGGGTGAGCATGGGCATGGGAATACGGACGACTTCACCTGCCGTTGCCGGATTCAGCCCGAGATCGGACTTCATGATGGCGCGCTCGACATCCGGAATCATCGACCGGTCCCATACCGTCAGCGACAGGGTCCTGGCATCCTCGACATTGACATTGGCGACCTGGCTGAGCGGCGTCTCGGCGCCGTAATAGGACACCTTGATACCGTCCAGCAGGCTCGGGTGTGCCCGTCCGGTCCGGATCTTGTTGAAATTGTGCCCCAGTGCCTCGAGGCTTTTCTTCATCCTCTCGTCGGCATCGCTCTTGATATCCTTGATCACGCTTGCTGCTCCCTCTGGACTGTTCGCGCCTGTTACTCTATCAGCGTACCATCGTTGCCGCCGCGCACGATATTCAATAACGCGCCGGCCTTGTTCATCCCGAAAACCCGTACCGGCATACTGTGATCGCGGCACAGGCAGATCGCCGTGAGGTCCATCACCTCCAGCTTCTTGTCGAGGACTTCGTCGTAGGTCAGGCGCTGGTATTTTTCGGCATCCGGCTGCTTCAGCGGGTCGGCCGAGTAGATACCGTCGACCTTGGTGGCCTTGAGCACGACCTCGGCCTCTATTTCAATCCCCCGCAGGCAGGCCGAGGAATCCGTGGTGAACAGCGGATTACCGGTGCCCGCGCAGAAAATGACCACGTCGCCGTTGGACAGCGCCCGAATCGCCTTGCGCCGGTCATAGTGATCCACCACGCCGCTCATCGGGATGGATGAGAGCACCTGCGTGGCGATGTTCGAACGCTCCAGCGCATCGCGCAGCGCGAGGGCATTCATGACGGTTGCCAGCATGCCCATATGATCGCCCGTAACCCGGTCGAGGCCCGCTGCCTGCAGCGCGGCACCCCGAAACAGGTTGCCGCCGCCAACCACCAGACCGACCTGTACACCGATACCCACGAGCTGGCCGATTTCCAGTGCCAGCCGGTCGAGAATCTTCGGGTCGATACCAAACTTCTCGCTACCCGTCAGGGCCTCACCGCTCAGCTTGAGCAGAATACGCTTGTACTTTTTTTCTCCCGCGCCCTGAACCATACAACCCTATCGCCTCCGGAAAAATGCGTATGTTACAGGACAATCGGGCACCGCCCTAGCGCCTGGGCGCAGGCAATGTGTGCCGGACCGTGCTTTTCGGGCGAAAAAAAACGGGGCCACAGCCCCGCTCCTCTCGTATGCCGCGAATCAGCCCTTGAGCTGGGCCGCCACCTCGGCAGCAAAGTCCACGCTCTCACGCTCGATGCCCTCACCCACTTCAAAGCGGCAGAAGGACACCACACCCGCACCAGCCGCGGCGACCAGCTTGCCGACGCTGGTATCGGGATCCTTGACGAAAGGCTGGTCGACCAGACTGTTCTCGGCGAGAAACTTCTGAATTCGCCCACCGATCATCTTCTCGATGATTTCCTTCGGCTTGCCCGACTCCATGGCCTGCGCCGTGTAGATCTCCTTCTCCTTGGCAATCACCTCTTCCGGCATGTCATCGGGAGAGACAACTTGCGGACTCACCGCCGCCACGTGCATGGCAACGTCCCTGGCCAGGTCCTGGTCGCCGGCCTTGAGCTCAACCAGCACCGCGATACGATTGTTGCCGTGCACGTAGGAACCCACGACGCCGTTGTCAGCGGTCATGAGCGCCGCCCGTCGCACCGTGATGTTCTCGCCGATTTTCTGCACCAGCGCCTCGCGCGCCTGCTCCAGCTCGCCGGCCATGAGTTTTTCAATGTCCGTCTCGCGCTGCGAGAACGCCGCCTCGAGAACACTGTTGACGAAGCCAAGGAACCCCTCGTCGCGGGCGACGAAGTCGGTCTCGCTGTTGACTTCCAGCAGCATGCCGTAACTGCCATCCTCTGCGACGCGCGCCGCAACCACCCCGTCAGCGGCGGTACGACCTGCCTTCTTTGCGGCCTTCATGCCGCTGGACTTGCGCAATTCCTCGATCGCCTTGTCGACATCGCCATCGGCCGCCGCAAGTGCCTTTTTGCACTCCAGCAGTCCCAGCCCAGTGCGCTCGCGCAACTCTTTAACCAATGCTGCAGACATGGATTACCTCCTGACATGCCCACCTCGGCGGGCAAATAATGAAACATCGCGCACCAGGCTCATGGCGCGCGATAGTGTGTGGGGTGCAGCAGCCGCCCTCAGGCGTCTGCGGGCGTCTCCGCAGAAGCCGCTTCCTCAACGAACTCGTCGCCAGCGGATGGCGGTTGCTCGCCGCTCTCGGTGCGACCTGCTATGCAGGCATCCGCCACGGTGGTCACGTAAAGCCGGACCGCGCGAATGGCGTCGTCATTGCCGGGTATAACGTAATCCACGCCATCGGGATCGCTGTTCGTATCGACGATGCCGATAACCGGGATACCCAGCTTGTTGGCCTCGGTGATGGCGATGCGCTCGTGATCGACGTCGACCACGAACAGGGCATCGGGCAGACCGCCCATATCCTTGATACCACCGATGCTGCGCTCAAGCTTGTCCATCTCCCGGGTGCGCATGAGCGCTTCCTTCTTGGTCAGCTTGGCAAGAGTGCCATCGGCCTGCTGGGCCTCAAGGTCGCGAAGACGCTTGATGGATGCGCGAATGGTCTTGTAGTTGGTCAACATGCCGCCGAGCCAGCGGTGGCTGACAAAGGGCATACCGGCGCGCTCGGCCTGCTCCTTGATGATCTTGCCCGCGGCGCGCTTGGTACCCACGAACAAGATCTTGTTCTTGCCGCCGGCCATGCGCTTGATGAGCTGCAGCGCTTCATTGAACGCCGGCACCGTGTGCTCGAGGTTGATGATGTGGATCTTGTTGCGGGCACCAAAGATGTACTGGTCCATCTTGGGGTTCCAGTAGCGGGTCTGGTGACCGAAGTGCGCACCGGCCTGCAGCAGGTCGCGCATGCTTATCTGTGACATAATCATTACCTTGTATGGGTTAGTCCTCCGCACTGCCCCCGATCCAAACCCGTGTCGCGGCGAGCCTTTGTGGCAATCGCCGGCACCGGCACCCTGAAGCGGGTTGTGGCGTGCGTGTGTCGTTTACCCGGGGCAGCAGCCCCGAGCGGGGCGCTTTATACCACAAGTCAACGCCGATAAGAAGCGTCGACGGCCGTCGACAGCGCCCGAGACTACAGATTGCACCACCGCTTGCGTTACACTGTGGCGCTGATCCCGCAGGCCGGCCCGTCAGCGCGCCTGCAGACACAGTTTCCCTACCCATAAGGTCTGCCATGCCCGTCATTGCAAAATCCGCCGAGGAACTCGACAAGATGCGCGTCGCAGGCGCACTGGCGGCAGAAGTCCTTGAAATGATCAGGCCGCAGGTGCAACCGGGCATCACCACGGGAGAGCTCGACCAGATCTGCCACAGGCACATCACAGAGGTACAGCAGGCAATCCCCGCCCCGCTCAACTACCACGGATTCCCGCGCTCCATCTGCACGTCTGTCAACGACGTCATCTGCCACGGCATTCCCAGCGACACGCGCAAACTGAAAGAAGGCGACATCATCAACATTGACGTCACCGTCATCAAGGATGGCTATCACGGCGACACCAGCATCATGGTCGGTGTCGGCGATACGCCGCCTCACGCGGAGCGCCTGATGCGCATCACGCAGGAATGCCTTTACCGGGCCATCGAGATCGTGCGTCCGGGGACAACGCTTGGAGACATCGGCCATATCATCCAGCAACACGCCGAGTCGAACTACTACTCAGTGGTTCGCGAATACTGCGGCCATGGCATCGGCAAGGTGTTTCACGAGGAGCCGCAGGTGCTGCACTACGGACGCAAGGGCACCGGCATGGCCCTCGAACCGGGCATGACATTCACCATAGAACCCATGATCAACGCCGGCAGGCGTCACACCAAACTCAACAAGAAGGATGGCTGGACAGTGTCCACCCGGGACGGCCGCCTCTCGGCCCAGTGGGAACACACGCTTGCCGTGACCGACGCCGGCGTCGAAGTCCTGACGCGCCGTAGTGACGAGCCGTTCTGAGGCAGCGGATGTCTGAACTCGACCTGCCGCGGGATCTCTTCAGCCGGGCAGCCTTTGAAACCGACGCCGCGGCCGCCGGGCCGGTAAAGGCAGGCAGAAAAGCCCTGCGTCTGGCCAATGAGCAGCTCAACGAGGCCTTCAGGAGCGGCCACCTCGCCGGTGAACTGATCCACTGGCGTGCGGAAATGACAGACCAGCTGTTATCGGCACTGTGGCAGCGCTTCACCCCGGATCGCCCGGGTCTCGCCCTCATCGCCGTGGGGGGCTACGGACGCGGCGAGCTGCACCCGCACTCTGACATTGACCTTCTGATACTGCAGTCGGATCGCGAGAGCGGAGGTCCGGAAGGGGTTGAGCAGTTCATCACTCTGCTCTGGGACCTCGGGCTGAGCATCGGCCACAGCGTGCGCACGCTGGAAGAATGTGTGCGGCGCGCCGCCGGCGACGTCACCATACTGACCAACCTGCTCGAAGCGCGCCTGCTGGCGGGTGACGCCGGCCTCCTGGCGCAGCTGCGCGAACGCACGTCCACGCATCATATGTGGCCGGCGCGCGAATTCCTGCAGGCCAAGCTGGCGGAGCAGGAGGCGCGCCACAACAAGTTCGCGGACACGGAATACAATCTCGAACCCAACGTGAAAAGCTCGCCGGGCGGCCTGCGCGACCTGCAGCTGATCGGCTGGCTGGCGCGGCGACATTTCGGCTGGAGCACGGCGGAAGAATTCACCAGCAGCGGTTTCCTGACCAAGGAGGAATCGAGCATTCTGCTGCGCGGCCAGGAGTTCATGTGGCGGGTGCGCTACGCCCTGCACATGCTGACGGGACGCGAAGAGGATCGTCTGCTGTTCGACCACCAGCGTGAGCTGGCGCGGATGTGGGGCTTCACCGACGGTGAACGCCTCGCCGTGGAGCAGTTCATGCAGGTGTATTACCGCTGGGCACTGGCGCTGGCGCAGCTGAACGAGCTGCTGATCCAGAACTTCGACCAGGCCATCCTGCGCACCGACGCCGAGGACGAGGTCACGATCCTCAATGACAGTTTCGAGATCCGCAACGGCTATATTGCCGCACGCTCGCCGGATCTGTTCCGGAGCCGGCCGGGCGCGCTGCTGGAGGTTTTTCTTCAGGCGGGCAACAACCCGCACATCCAGGGCATCAGTGCGCCGACCATCCGCCTCATTCGCGAGCACCGGCACCTGATCGACGAAGACTTCAGGGCCGATCCCTCGAACCGCGGACTGTTCCTGCAGCTATTCTGCGCACAGCACCGCATGACGCGGCAGCTGCGCCGCATGGCGCGCTACGGCATTCTGGGCATGTACCTGCCCGAGTTCGGGCGGGTGGTCGGGCAGATGCAGCATGATCTGTTCCATGCCTATACGGTAGACGCGCACACGCTGCAGGTGATCGAGAACATGCGGCGCTTTCTGCGTGAGGACAGCGATGAGCGGTTTCCGGTTACCAGCCGCGTCGCCAGGCGTCTGCCGAAGAAAGAACTGCTTTACATCGCGGGCCTTTATCACGACATCGGCAAGGGCCGCGGCGGCGACCACTCGGAACTCGGTGCGGTGGACGCCGAGCGCTTCTGTCTTGACCACGGCCTCAGCCGACGCGACACCAATCTGGTGACCTGGCTGGTGCGCAACCACCTGGTCATGTCAGCCTTCTCCCAGCGCAAGGACATCTCGGACCCGGATGTGATTCAGGATTTTGCCCGCCACGTCACCAGCCAGAACCGGCTGGATTACCTGCTGGTGCTCACGGTCGCGGACATCAACGGCACCAACCCGACGCTGTGGAATGCCTGGCGCGCCAGCCTGCTGCGTCAACTGTATGCCGAAACACGACGGGCACTGCGCCGCGGCCTGGAAAACCCGGTCGACAAGCAGGACTGGATCAACGAAACGCGCCAGGCGGCGATCGACATTCTGGAATATCGGGGCTTTACGGTCGAGGAGCTGGATGCGCTGTGGCGCGAGCGCGGCGAGGATTATTTCCTGCGCGAGCGGGCCGAGGACATCGCCTGGCATACGGAGGCCATCGCGGGACACCACGACCGGCGGCAGCCACTGGTTCTGGTGCGCAACAGCCTGGAGTCCAACGTTGCCAACACTACCCAGATCTTCATCTACGCGCGCAATGACAACCGGTCCTTCCCGCGGGTCTGCGCCGAGCTTGAGCAGCTAGAGCTCAGCGTGCACGACGCACGGGTTTACAACGCCAATGACGGCATGAGCCTGGACACGTTCTTCGTACTGGACTCGGACGGCACACCGCTGGAAGACCAGGGGGAACGCCAGGAGCACATTGCCGAACACCTGACACATGCGCTTTCTGACGAGGCGCGTGGCGCCGCCATCGTGCAGCGCCGCACACCCCGCCAGGTGCGCTCCTTCAGCCTGCCCACGGAAACCCTCATGACCACCGACACCAACAAGGGTGTCACCGTTCTCGAAGTCAGGTCGCCCGACCGGCCCGGCCTGCTGGCGCGCATCGGCGAGGTTTTCGTGCGCTTCAACGTCGTGCTGCAGGCCGCCAAGATCCAGACGCTCGGCGAGCGCGTCGAGGACGTTTTCTTCATTACCGACAGCGCGCACAGACCGCTGGAAGACCGCGAGCTGTGCGAGGCGATACAGGCGGCGATTCGCCGCGAACTGGATGGACAGAAAACCGCATGAATACCGATCTCGACCGACTGCACCCCTACCCCTTCGAGCGCCTCGCGGCACTCATCGCCGACATAGAGCCACCCCGGTCGCTCGACCCGGTTGTCCTGACCATTGGCGAACCCCGTCACGACGCCCCCACCGCGGTCATCGAGGCCCTGCACAACAGCCTGCATCTGCTGGACCGCTATCCCGCCACCCGCGGCACGGCAGACCTGCGGAATGCCATCGCCGACTGGCTGCAGCAACGCTACGGCATTGCCCGCCCAGACCCCGGGCGCCAGGTTCTGCCGGTCAGCGGCACCCGCGAAGCGCTGTTCGCCATTGCCCAGACCTGTGTTTCCAGGGTGCCGGGGGCGCTGGTGCTGAGCCCGAATCCGTTCTACCAGATCTATGAGGGCGCGACGCTGCTCGCCGGCGCCGAGCCGGTCTTCCTGAACTGCCACGCCGACAACGGATTTCTGCCAGATCCCGATAGTATCGACGCCGAGACCTGGAGGCACTGTCAGCTCCTCTATCTCTGCACGCCGGGCAATCCGAGTGGCGCCGTAATGCCCCAGTCACTGCTGTGCCGGTTCATCGACAAGGCGCTGGAGCACGACGTGATCCTGGTCAGCGACGAATGCTATTCCGAGATCTATAGCGATGAGGATGCCCCGCCCCCTGGCCTGCTGCAGGCCTGCATCGAGGCAGGCAACGCGACGTTCCGCAACTGCCTCAGTTTTCACAGCCTGTCCAAGCGTTCCAACCTGCCCGGGCTACGCTCCGGCTTTGTCGCGGGAGACGCGGATCTGCTCGATGCATTCACGCGCTACCGCAACTACCACGGCTGTGCCATGCCACTGCACCACCAGGCCGCCAGTGCCGTTGCGTGGCGGGATGAAACCCACGTGGCAGCCAACCGGGCACTTTATCGGGAGAAGTTTGCCCGCGTGGCATCGCTGCTTGCACCGGCGCTGCCGGTGCAGGTGCCAGAGGCCGGCTTCTACCTGTGGCCGCGAACGCCGATCCCGGATACCGACTTCACACAGCGGCTCTACGCCGAGGAAAACGTCCTCGTGCTGCCCGGACGCTATCTGGCGCGGGATGCCGGCGGCATGAACCCCGGCGAGAACCACGTGCGGCTGGCGCTGGTGGCCGGGCTTGCCGACTGCGAGGAGGCCGCCAGACGGATCGTGCGCTTCCTTGGGCGGCTGTAATGCTGCCCAAGGCACAGCGGGTTGCCTTCATCGATACACGCCTGCAGGCGCTTTACCCCGACCCGCCGATCCCCCTGGATCATCGCGACCCCTATACCTTGCTGATTGCCGTGCTGCTCAGCGCCCAGTGCACCGATGAGCGCGTCAATCAGATCACGCCGGCACTGTTTGCGGCAGCCGACAACCCGGTCGACATGCTGGCGCTGGGTACCGAGGCTATCCGCGGCATTATCCGTCCCTGCGGGTTGTCGCCGCAGAAGGCGCGCGCCATCACCGGTCTCAGCCAGATTCTGCTGGACGAGCACGACGGCGAGGTGCCGGCGGACATCGAGGCCCTCGAGCGCCTGCCCGGCGTCGGCCACAAGACCGCCAGCGTGGTGATGGCCCAGTCCTTCGGGGTACCCGCCTTTCCGGTGGACACGCACATACACCGCCTGGCGCAGCGCTGGGGCCTGAGCTCGGGCAAAAGCGTGGCGCAGACGGAAAGAGACCTGAAGCGGCTCTTCCCCCGCGCGCGCTGGAACTCACTTCACCTCCAGTTCATCTTCTACGGTCGCGAGTTCTGCACAGCGCGCGGCTGCGACGGTCGCGTCTGTGATATCTGCCGCACCTGCTATCCGGCGCGACGACACCCGAAAAAAACCCGCAAGGCATGACCCAGCAGATCAATGCCCGTATCGCGGGCACCGTAGCATCTTTGCTATCCTTGCCGGCTTTTACAGGCTGACGCGGCCCGGAGACTATCGTGATCACGCTATACGGCATCAAATCCTGCGACACGGTGCGCAAGGCGCGGCGCTGGCTGGACCAGCACGACATCGACTACCAGTACCACGACCTGCGCGAGGACGGCCTGTCAGAACCCAGCGCCAGCGCATGGCTGACGGCCCTCGGCCAGCGGGAACTGCTGAACCGCCGCAGCACCACCTGGAAAACACTGCCGGCAGAACTGCGAGACAGCATGGATGATGACCGGGCGCTGACGGCAGTGCTTGAACACCCGACGCTGGTCAAGCGGCCGGTGCTCGATACCGGCAGCGAGATTCACGTCGGCTTCAGCCCGGAACGCTACGCAACGCTCTTCAAACGGCACACACTCTGAAAACACCTCCCACTGACATGGACGACTCGACACAATGACGGCAACCGCATTTGCTTTCGGAATCGGCGTCGGTACGCTGGACAGCGCCGGCAACTGGCTTGAGGTGTTCTTTCCCCAGCCAGGGCTCGCGGTGGATGCCAGTCTCGCCACAGCGGTGCGGCCTTTCAGCAGTGCGACCCCGCTGACTCGGACAGCGGCGCAGGGTCTGGTGGCGGCTCTCGAAGAGGCAGGTTTTGCCGAACTCGCACAGCTTGCGAGGCGCCTTGGCGATGCCCCGCAGCCCATTGCCTGTGTCCTGCTGGAGAAGGATGTTGCGCCCACCAGCGTGCCCGAGGCCTACCTCAAGCTGCACCTCATCTCCCATCGCCAGGTAAGGCCCCACGGCACCAACCTTGAGGGCCTGTTTGGCCTGCTGCCAAACGTGGCATGGACCAGTGAGGGGGCCATCGCACTGGAAGAACTCGCCGAGCGCCAGCTGGCGGCCCGCCTGCGCGGCGTGCCGCTGGAAGTCAGCTGCGTCGACAAGTTCCCGAAAATGACCAATTACGTGGTGCCCAGGGGGGTGCGGATCGCACACACCGCGCGCGTACGACTCGGCGCCTATCTCGGCGAGGGCACGACGGTGATGCACGAGGGCTTTGTCAACTTCAACGCCGGCACCCAAGGGCCCGGCATGATCGAGGGGCGCATTTCCGCCGGGGTCTTTATCGGCGCGCAGTCAGATCTCGGTGGTGGCTGCTCCACGATGGGCACGCTGTCCGGGGGCGGCAACATCATCATATCGGTCGGCGAACGCTGCCTGATCGGGGCCAACGCCGGCATCGGTATCCCCCTGGGTGATCGCTGCACAGTCGAGGCCGGACTGTTTATCACCGCCGGCACCAAGGTCGCCGTGCTGGACAATGAAGGCAACAGCGTAGATACGGTCAAGGCGCGCGAACTCGCGGGCCGACCGGACCTCCTGTTCCGGCGCAACTCGACCAGCGGCCGCGTGGAATGCCAGACGAACCAGGCAGCGGTCGAACTCAACGACATGCTGCACAGCCACAACTGACGGACTCCCCATGGCGCAGACCTCCCATCACCCCACCCTGGCGCTGTGCCGCGACCTGATACGGCGACCCTCGGTAACGCCGCTCGACGCCGGCTGCCAGGACATCATGATCAGTCGCCTGGAGGCGGCCGGCTTTACCTGCCAGCGCCTGCCTTTCGGGGATACCCTGAATTTCTGGGCAGAGCGCGGCAGTGGCGGACCGTTGATGGTATTCGCCGGCCACACCGACGTGGTTCCCGCGGGCCCGGAGGCCGCCTGGCGCACGCCACCCTTTGAGCCCACGGACATCGACGGTGTGCTGTACGGTCGCGGTGCCGCCGACATGAAGGGCAGCCTTGCCGCCATGGTGGTCGCCTGCGAGGAGTTTGTCAGCGCACACCCCGACCACCGCGGGCGCATCGGCTTCCTGATCACGTCCGATGAGGAGGGCCCGGCCACCGATGGCACGGTCAGAGTGATGCAGTGGCTGCGTGAGTCGGGCCGGCAGATCGACTGGGCGCTTGTCGGCGAGCCCTCCAGCAGCACGGCGCTGGGAGATACGGTAAAGAACGGGCGCCGTGGCTCGCTGGGGGCCACCCTGGTGGTGCGCGGCAGGCAGGGCCACGTTGCCTATCCACAGCTGGCAGACAACCCCGTGCACCGCGCACTGCCGGCACTCGCCGCGTTGACGGCAGAGCACTGGGATAACGGCAACGCCCATTTCCCCGCAACATCGCTGCAGATATCCAACGTGGAAGCGGGCACCGGCGCCACCAACGTCATTCCCGGTGAACTGCGCGTTCTGTTCAACTTCCGCTTCTCGACGGAGACGACGGCTGACAATCTGCGGCGACGCACGGAAGACCTGCTGGACCGGCATGGACTCGACTACCACATCGAATGGAACCTGAGCGGCGAGCCCTTCCTCACCGCCGAGGGGACACTGGTCGATGCGACGGTCGCCGCGATACGCGAGGTCACCGGTCGTACGGCAAGGCTGTCAACCGCCGGCGGCACGTCAGACGGACGCTTTATTGCACCCAGCGGCGCGCAGATTGTCGAGCTAGGCCCGGTCAACGCCAGCATCCACCAGGTGAACGAACAGGTTCGCAGCGAGGATCTGGTAACGCTGACGGCAATCTACGCTGCCCTGCTGCGGCGGCTGCTAGCGAAATAGCGCCAGCTCCCTGTCCAGCGCATCGACTACCATCGCGCGGTTCATGACACCGGGCACCAGCAGCACATTGCCGCTGTCCAGTCCGGCAAGACTCTCTCTCACAACCTCATCCACCGGCATCCACAGGTCCTGCGGCGTGCGCGACTTGTCAAAACCGTGCATGGACGGCGAATCGTGGATCTCGGTGTGCGTGAATCCCGGGCACAGGCTCTGCACGCGGATCCCGAAGCGTTCCACCTCACTCTGCAGCGATACGGAAAAACTGTTGAGAAACGCCTTGCTGGCCGCGTACACCGCACTGCCGGGCATCGGCAGGAAGCCGCCGACGGACGCCACGTTGATAATGTCGCCCCCACCGGCGTCACGCATGGCCGGCAGCGCCGCGCGGGTCAGCAGCAGTACCGCGTCCTGATGCAGCCGCAGCATCGCCAGATCCCTGTCGATATCGTCGTCAATGAAAGGTCCGAAGCTGCCGAAGCCGGCATTGTTCACCAGCATGCCGAGAGGCCCCTGCTGGCGGATGCACTCGACGGCGCGTCCCTGACCTTCCAGCGTGGCAAGGTCTGCCTGCAGCGGAACAATGTCAGCATGTGCAGACGCGAGCTCCGCAGCGAGGGCGTCGAGTCGGTCAGCGCGCCGGGCGACCGCGATGATGCGAGCGCAGCGCGGCGCCAGCTGGCGCACGTACTCCTCCCCAAGGCCTGAGGATGCGCCGGTAACCAGCACTGTGGCATTTTCAGGATTCATGAACTGCGACTCCATCCAGTTGGTAGACATCAAAACGTACGGAACGCCCGGAAAGCCCATGTGACGGGCGAATCCCGCACAGCTGCGGCGCCTTCAGCGGCCGCTTCACGACCACACGCCGGACCGTCTGGCGCAGCGCCCAGCGCAGCAGGGACTCCGCCGCGCTATCAGGGTGCTCGGGCAGAAGGCGCTGCAGCAGGGCCATGCCCTTGCCCGCCGCCGAGCGCCGGCCCGGGGGAAACATCGGATCCAGGTAGAGAACATCCTCGGCCTGCAGCTCTCCCGCCGGCAGCAGCCGGCTGTCACCGCTGTGCACCGACAATCTGCCAACCACGTCCGAGCGCCAGTCGTGCTGCACATGCGTGAGATGGTCGACGGAGAGAGCAAGCAGCGTGGCAAGCATGGGGTGCTGCTCACACAGCAGAACCCGGGCACCCAGATCTGCCAGCACAAAGGCGTCGGCGGCAAAGCCCCCCGTCGCGTCTATCACGCGACCCCCGGGGCACCTGTGCACCCCCACGGCGCGCCCCAGAAGTTCATTCTGTCCACCGCGGCGCCGATAGGCCATGGCCGGATCGTAAAAACCACAGCGCACGGGACCCGGCGCGCGACTGCCCGTCACCTGCAGAAAGGGGCCAGTCTCGTCCTGCGACAGGTAGACGTCACAGCGCGTCTCCTGGCGCGCGCTCAGGGCGGACTCCAGCAGGGGGAGGCCCAGTGTCTCGGCCAGCCGGGGCCAGTCTGCCGCGTCGCGTTCAGGCCCGGAAGCAGGCCGCATCAGGGCCATGCGACAGGCGCCGGCAACAGCGCCGCCCCCGCCTTCCCGGACCTGGGCCGTCACTTCTGCGCCCTGAGCTGCTCCGGTGAGTGGCCGAGGCGCATCTGCACATCACCGATGGTCGCGGCGATTTCAAGATTGTAGGCAAGATGGGAGAAGCCGTGCTTGTCGGTCAGCGCCAGCTCCAGCGGTGAGGTGTGCCGGGGCGCCAGGGGGCGCGAAGCCGTCAGCCAGCAGGCAACTTCATCGATCGCGCTGCCCATCATCCTGATGCCCCGGATACGCTCCAGACCGGCGTCACTCGACGCAACGAAGGCCGGGGTGACCCGGGCGTTCGGGTCCACCACTTCCCCCGAGATGGTCAGCTCTGCAGCGAAATTCCCGAGCAGAATCTGACCGGGCTCCGCCTTTTCGATCATGCGCGCCAGATCAATGGTCACATCGCCGACGATGTAGCTGAATACCGTGGGGTTCACGCCCTCGGCCTGGTATAGCTCATAGTGGCTGCCAATATGAAACGCCGCACGAATCAGGGGAACCGTCTTGCCGCGGGAAGCCCGCGACGCCAGCGCGTTGTCGAGCATAATGAGAATCAGGAAGTAGAACAGCAGGCTGTCGGAATCCGCCTCCCGATCCCGGTTCCAGACGTAGTAGCCATCGCCGGTGGTGGTTCGTGCAAAGTTGATCTCCATCCCACGCGCGGCCAGCTTGTTGTACACCGAGTTCATGGAGTAGGACAGGCTGTTGAGCTGGCTCGCCTGTTCGAACGGCGTACGCAGAGAAAAATCGGAAATATCGAAAAGCAACACGGCACGACTGTCGACATAGCCCAGCCCGTAGCGCCGGATGATCTGCTCGACCGCCGCCACCACAGCCGGTTGATCGTCGAGGGGATGGTCCAGCTTGATAAAAGTGGGTGAGGCGCCCAGGCGTACGGCGACGGCAAACAGTTCATCGCGGGTTTTGCGCCGCTTGCCGGAAATCAGGCGGCGGATATAGCGCTCATTGTCGCGGTGTTGCTCAGTATCGTCCTTGCGCGGTGCGCAGTAGTTGCCGAGAAAATAGTGCGGGACGAAGATCACCAGCAGCCCGCGGGCATCCAGCGACCAGCAAAGCACAATGTTCTGCCCGAGGCGCCACTGACGACGCAGGGTGCGCTCGAGGTTCTGCAGATTTCCCCGCTGGATGATACTGACCGCTTCCACTTCAGCGTTACCCATTTACAGGACCGCCATGCCCGGCGAGGTCGCCGGTACCTTCACGATCAGCATACTAGCAAGCATCGCATTGGGCCATCGCCGCTGTGTCCCGGGCCACGTCAAGCCAGGGAAAGCCCGTCCCCTGGTCAGCCCAGACGACATCGTCTCGCCAGGTGGGAAGCTGCGCGACCAGGGCTTCCTCCACCGCGGCCCGCGCATTGTTCTGCTCGCTGATGTGGGCGATGGCCACCTGCCTGAGATCGTCGGTTGCGATCTGCCGCAGCAGTTCACTGGCCTGCCGATTGCTGAGGTGTCCCCAGTCACCGCCGACCCTGGCCTTGAGCGAGGGCGGATAGGGTCCCCCTGCCAGCAGCCCGCTGTCGTGATTGAACTCCAGCAGCAGGCCGTGGCATCCGCGGTAGGCATCGATCACGTGCGGCGTAACGCTGCCAAGGTCGGTCAGAACACCGACACGGCAGCCGTTGCCGCTGAACAGATACTGGCAGGGCTCCCGCGCATCATGCGGGACCACCACAGAGCGCACCGCCATGGCGCCAAGGGAAAAGTGCTCTCCGGCGTTGAAGGCAACGACATTATTACAATCGCCGAGCCTGCCACTGCGCTGCGTGCCGTGGGTCAGGTAAACCGGAATCCCGAGCGCGCGCGCGAGTGGTCCCACGCCGCTGATGTGGTCGCTGTGTTCATGGGTGACCAGAATGGCCGTGATGCTGGCGGGATCCACCTGCAGTCGCTGCAGCCGGCGCCGCGCTTCCCTCAGCGAAAACCCACAGTCCACCATGACCAGGGTATCGCCACTCTGCACCAGGGTGGCGTTGCCCTTGCTTCCGCTGCCCAGGGATGCAAAGCGCACTAATTGATATTCCCCTTGATCAATTCGAGCATCGCCTGCTTCTGTCCAGGATCCAGCTCGGGATCCCCCTCCTCCGTCTGCAGGTCAATCCTGACCTCGCTCGCGTCCGATTCCGCGAGCGACACCACAAACTGCCGATCCGCCAGCGGGTGATTGCTGTCACGGCTGAAGAGTCGACCGAACCAGCCCCGGCTCTCCTCTTCATCGTCGCCAATGAAGCGAACGTAATAATTGCCGGCGCTGCGGTCGCGATCCAGTATCTCGAACGTTGCCGCCTCCAGCGCCAGCGCCAGCGACGCCCACGCCCGGTTGAAGGGCAGACCGAGACGGATGTACACATCACCGCCGTCATCTTCCTGGACGGATATCTTGCCGCCCGCGCTGATCGCCCGGTCGGCCATCATGGAGACGGGCGCGGTCTCCGTGCTGTTCGCTATGTACTGCGCGACGCTGCGCAGCATCTCGGACTCATGCTCGAGATTGTTAGACACCTCCGGCCAACTGCTGGTATCGCCAGCGCGGTTCATCTGCAGGACATGCAGTTCACTGGTGCCGCGCTGCACGCCGCGCTCAATGCGGAAACGGAAGCGGGACTCCATGTCCTGATTGCGCAGCTTCAGCCAGTCTGTCTCGATAATCCCCTGCCCGGCGTCAATGCGGCCTGAATTGATGCCGGCCGCGGAGAGAAAGCCACGCACCTGTGGCCACAACTGGCCCGGCGCTATCGCCACCAGCGCCCAGCTCTCGTCGCCCAGCCGCTGAATGCGCACCATCTCCTCGGCACGTCCCGACGCCAGTGACGCTGGCCTTGGCACCTCGAATTCCCGTGTCATCAGGGCATCGGTCTGGATTGGAGGAATCGGGTACATTTCCTGCAGCGCGGCCGTCTCTCCGGGGCGAACCTCGATGATCTCGGTTGTCCGGGCCTGTCGATAATCCCCGGAGCTGTCCCGGAAGAAGCCGGAGTCGCCGAACAGGTACCCACAACCCGCCAGCGGCAGACAGAGCAACGCGACTGACAGACTGCGCAGCATCACAGTGCCACCCCTGCCAGCGCATCATCCACAACCGCGCGCAGCTTCGCATCCAGGGGCAGCAGGGGCAGGCGTATGCCTGTCTCGATGAGGCCCATGCGCGCCAGCGCCCACTTCACCGGTATGGGATTGGGCTCGATGAACAGCGCCGCCGTCAACCCCGCCATACGCGCATCAATGTCTGCCGCGCCCGCCTGGTCGCCCGCCATCGCAGCGTCGCACAGCTCGGCCATCAGCTTCGGCACCACGTTGGCGGTCACCGAGACATTGCCTCGCCCGCCTGCCAGCATCAGCTCCCGCGCCGTCGGGTCATCACCCGAGTACACGGCAAAGTCATCGCCGACCCGTTCGATCAACTCCCTTCCGCGCTCCATATTGCCCGTCGCATCCTTGATACCGACGATATTCGGATGACGCGACAGGGCCACCGCAGTGTCGTTGGCGAGATCCGCCGCACAGCGGGCAGGTACGTTATAGAGGATCTGCGGAATCTCGACGGCGTCGGCAATCGCCATAAAGTGGGCGTAGATCCCGGCCTGCGTGGGACGATTGTAGTAGGGGACCACAAGCAGGCAGGCATCGGCACCCGCGTTGGCGGCGGCCGTGGTCAGCTCGATGGCCTCGCGGGTGGAGTTGGCGCCGGTGCCGGCGATCACGGGCAGGCGGCCGGCAACATACTCGACGCAGTGGCGAATCACCGCGCAGTGCTCCGGAACCGTCAGTGTCGCACTTTCTCCCGTGGTGCCGGTGACTCCGATCGCCGCGGTGCCCGCGCTGATGTGCATGTCCAGGAGACGCTCGAGAGCCGCCCAGTCGAGGCTCCCGTCATCGTGCATGGGTGTGACGAGAGCGACTATGCTGCCAGTGATCATGCGAAACTCCGCAAATTGACCCGGGTCGGCGTCGAAAACGCCGACGGTCGGGTTAAAGGGCGCAATTATCCATGCCCATCACCCAAACACAACCGGATTGAGGTATCCGTCACGCCGCGCTAGAGTGCAGCACGTGGGGTTTGACTGAAAACCGGAGGCCCGAATGAACGTCCTGACCCGTCTTTGCCTGGTCATCATCGCAACACTTCTCTTCAGCAGCCTGCCGGCGGCGGGCCAGGATCAGCTGCGTATCAGCGAACTGACGCCACTGGACAGACAGTATATGCAGCGCCAGCGCGATGCGATCGAGAGTCTGGCGCGCCGCCATACCGGCAGCGGTTTTGACGGTTCTCCCGCAAACGACATTCCGCTGCTGCAGCGCCTCCTCGATGAGCGCCGTGTGCGGCCTGAGCAGACCGAGGAACTGCAGGCCATGGGCATACTGCTGGGCGATGTCCTGGCGCGGGAACTCGACATGCACTGGGTGATTTACGAGGACCCGGTGGGCCGCAGCCGCGCGCTGCGTTACCGCGAAACCGACAATTACCTGTTTCCGGCCACCATGATTTCGCGTCGGCGCGCCGTTGGCAATGATCGTCCAGTGCAGGAAATCTATGACAAGGCGATCGACCTGATTGAACCGATCCGGGAAAAGCGGCCGTTCCAGTGAGCCGGTCACGCCGCCGGCAGCATCCGGCAGACGCAGTGGCCACCTGCAACCTTTGGCGCGAGTAAGCCAGGGAAAACCGACCATGGACGCAACGGCCCCCGACTGCGCACTGCGTCCTGACGCGAGCGGTCAGCCCACGCTTTACCTTAGCGGCGACTGGACAGAGGGCCAGCCCACCCCGGCACCATCCCGGTTGCAGGATATGCTGGCACGGATTGAACCGCCCGGTCCCGTCGCCCTCGACCTCTCCGGCATCGGCGATTGGGATTCTCAGCTCCCCGCGTTCTGCCTGAGATGGATGAATCTGTGCCGCTCCCGCGGTATCGATTGCGAGCGTCGCCGCCACGGTTCCAGTCTCGACGACCTGCTGGATCTGGCAACCGCGACACCGCCGCGCGAGGCACGACCGCGCAGCGCCGGCTGGCTGTCGGCGGCTGCCATCAGGCGCAACCTGCATGAGATCGGCGAGCAGGTGCAGGAATCCCTGGCCTTTGTGGGGGATGCCACTGTCGCCTGCGCCACCTGCATGATGCCCGGCTCGAGCATGCGCTGGTCCGACCTGAAGCTGTACTGCGCTCAGGCCGGGCCCGGGGCACTGCCCATCATCACACTGACGAGCATTCTGGTCGGCATGATTCTCGCGTATCTCGGCGCGGTGCAGCTGAAGGAGTTTGGCGCCGAGGTCTATGTCGCCGACCTCGTGGGCATCGGCATGCTCAGGGAAATGGGCGCACTGATGACGGCTGTGGTCATGGCGGGTCGAACAGGCGCCGCCTATGCCGCCCAGATCGGCACCATGCAGAGCAACGACGAAATCGACGCCCTGACGACCCTCGGCCTGTCACCGATGGAATTCCTGGTCGCGCCACGCCTGCTGGCGCTCGCGCTTATGATGCCCCTGCTGACGATCTATGCCAACGTCCTCGGCATGCTGGGCGGGGCGATCGTCGCCGGCGGCATGGGGATCAGTCCACTGGCCTACCTGAGTGAACTGGTCACCGTACTGGCCCCCGGGCACTTCATGGTCGGACTGTCCAAGAGCCTGCTGTTTGCCGTGCTGATCGCGATTGCCGGCTGCCGTGCCGGCATGTCGGCAGGTCGCAGCTCCGCGGGCGTTGGCGACGCCACCACGGAAGCCGTCGTCACCGCGGTGGTCTACCTGATCGTCGCCGATGCCGGCATGAACATTCTCTTTCAGCAGGTGGGCGTGTGATCCAGGAGCCGGTTATCGAGGTGCATGGGCTGTGCATGGCCTACGGTTCCACGGTCGTTCAGCGCGACCTCGATTTCGCCGTCTTCCCCGGAGACATTTTTGTCATCATGGGCGGCTCCGGCTGCGGCAAGAGCACCCTGTTGCGTCACTTGCTTGGCCTCAAGACGCCCGCCGCTGGCGACGTGCTCTATCACGGTCGCAGCCTGATGTCTGCCAGTGCCGCGGAGCGACGTGTCATGCGGCGCAGCTGGGGAATCACTTACCAGAGTGGCGGCCTGTTCAGCGCCATGAGCCTCGCGGAGAATGTGGCGCTGCCGCTGCACCAGTACACGCAATACGAAGCTGCCACCATTGATGATATCGTGGCCTACAAGCTCGCGCTGGTGGGCCTGGATGGCTTCCAGGACTATCTGCCTGAAGAAATCAGCGGTGGCATGCGCAAACGCGCGGCCCTGGCACGTGCCATTGCCCTGGATCCCGAGATTCTGTTCTTCGATGAGCCCTCTGCCGGGCTTGACCCGGTTAGCTCACGACGCCTCGACGACCTGATCCTGCAGATCAAGGAGTCGACCGGAGCCACCGTGGTGATGGTGACGCACGAGCTGCCGAGCATTTTTGCCATCGCCACCAACAGCGTCTATCTGGACGCGGAGACCCGGACCATGATTGACTACGGCGATCCAGGCTGGCTGAGAACACACAGTGAACAGCCTGTCGTGCGGCAGTTTCTGAATCGCGAAGCCGACGTCCGGCCGTCCGGCGACGTCTCCGGGGAGGACGATCGTGGGTGAACGCAAGCACAGCGTGCTGATCGGCTCCTTCGTGGTGGGTTCCCTGCTCATTGTGCTCGCCGGAGCGGTAGTTATCGGCAGCACCGGTTTCGGAGGCCAGCGAGAGCGGGTCGTCATGGTCTTCGAGGGCTCGGTGAAAGGGCTGACCGTGGGTGCACCGGTAGCCTTGCGCGGGGTAGAGATCGGCCAGGTCACCGACATCCAGCTGCTGTTGTCCACGGACAAGGCTGACATCATCATGCAGGTTGAGGCGGAGCTGTCCGAGAGAAACGTTCTTCTCGTCGGCGAAGGCATGGATGCGTCGTCGCTCATTCCCTATCTGATCGATAACGGCCTGCGCGCCCAGCTCAACATGCAGAGCGTGCTGACCGGACTGCTTTATGTGCAGATGGACTTCCACCCCGACACCGTTGTCAGTCTGCCAGACGTTACCTCGCCGCACACACAGGTGCCAACCATTCCCACCGAGCTGGAGCTGCTGCGCAGAACACTGCAATCCATCGATTACGCCAGAATCGCGCAGGACATCGGTGATATTGCGGGCAGTCTCAATACGCTGACCGCAACGGAAGAGTTCCAGGCCCTGCCCGGAGACCTGCAGCAGACGCTGGCATCCCTTGCGCAGGCAGGTGACGGTCTCACAGATGCCATGGTCGCGCTGCGACCTGAAGTGACGACCGTGCTCGCGGAAGCCCGCGGCGTGCTGCAGCAGGTCAACGCGGATCTTCCCGGGCTCGCCAGCAGCGCCGGCAGTGGCCTGAAGCGACTGGACTCGGCGCTGCTGGCCACAGAACAGGCCATGCGATCCATCGGTGACCAGGTGGATCCCGGATCGCCCACGCTGTACCAGCTGAACGCAACGCTGAAAGAACTCGCGGATGCCAGCCGGGCCCTGCAGTCTCTGGCACGGTTGCTGGAGGAACATCCGGATGCCCTTCTGCGTGGTCGACGGAGTAACGACCAGTGAAAGGCCCGTATTTCCAGACGCTGTGTTACCTGCTGGCAATGACACTGGGAGGCTGCGCCACGCCTGCCGCCGTGGACTATCTGACGCTGACCTCACCAGCGCAGGCAGCCATTCGCAGTGATGCGCCCCCGGTGAGTGTCGGCCCGGTTACGCTACCCGAATACCTCAAGCGCAGCGCTCTGGCGAGACGCGACAGCGAGGGCGCGCTGCACTACAGTGTGTCAGAGCTCTGGGCAGAGCCGCTGGATCAGGGCATACAGCGCACGCTGATCGAGATTCTCTCTGACGCGCTTGAAGGCGCAGGGATCACGAATTTCCCCGGACCCTCGGCCTCGCGGGCGGATTACGGGGTCAGCATTTCTGTGCGCAGGCTGGAGGCAACAGATGCCATAGCGAGGCTGTCCGCGAGCTGGCGCATTCTGCCAACGTCATCCGTTTCACCGGGCCCGACACTCACGGGGCGATTCAGTCGCGAGGAAGCCCTTGTGTCACCCTCCGGTCCCGCCGTCGCCCGCGCCTTCAGTGCTCTGGTGCGCGCGCTTGCACTGGATATCGCCGGCGCGATCCCGGCGCAGGACCCCTGAAGTCCGGCATACCGACCGGGCAACGTGGCCCAACAGCCCGACGCCACCTGCCTTGCCGTGTACAGCACGGGGAGGCGCCGGTATGATCTTCCGCCTTCTGCCTGATAGCCGCAAGGAGCGAGCGCATGGAAAACATTGACATCCCGCAACTCATCAATATCTACGCCATCCCCTGGGGCATTCGCATCGTCACCGCGCTGGTCATTTTCATTATCGGGCGCATGGTCGTTGCCGTCGTAGTGGGCATCGCCCAGAAACTCATGCTGCGACAGAAACTGGACGAGACGCTGGTTATTTTTGTTGTCGCCATTCTTCGGGCCCTGCTGCTGCTGTTCGTGATCATCGCAGCACTGAGCCAGCTCGGTATCGACACCACGTCACTGATTGCACTGATCGGCGCCGCGGGCCTGGCCATCGGCCTGTCACTGCAAAGCTCGCTGTCAAATTTTGCGGCCGGCGTCATGCTGATCATCTTCCGTCCTTTCGTGAAAGGCAACTTCGTCGAGGCGGGCAACGCGATGGGTACGATAGACAAGGTCAACATTTTCACCACGACGATGATCACGCCCGACAACAAGGAGATCATCGTTCCGAACGGCACCATTATGAGCAACAACATCACCAATTTCTCCGCGAAGCCCACCCGTCGCGTCGACATGACTTTCGGTATCTCCTACGACGACGACCTGCGCCTGGCAAGGAGCATCCTGCAGGATATCGTCGAGGGCGATGAGCGTGTATTGGCAGATCCGGCGCCCGCCGTGGTGGTCGGGGCACTGGCGGACTCCAGCGTCAATTTCCTGGTGCGCCCCTGGGTGAACTCGGCCGATTACTGGCCGGTGTTCTGGGACACCACGGAGAAGGTGAAACTGCGCTTTGACGAGGCGGGGATCACCATTCCGTTTCCGCAGCGGGAGCTGCACATTACCCGGTACGAGACCGCCATGGCCACGGAGCAAGCGCGGACCGCGGTAGCGGAATAGGCAAGGACGTTGCCGTCGGCGATCAGAAACTGCAGCCGAGACACTGCATGTACAGATGCCGCGGATCGGCAAGTCCGGACATCGCGTCGCGCGCCACCCGCAACGGCACCAGGGCCTGTCGCACAGCGACAGGCAGCGCGGCGGTCGCGTCTGGCAACCCGGAGAGAATTCCGCCGAGCCCCACACGCTCACTCAGCTGCTGCAGCAGCTGCTGGCGCGGCGACATCTGCGCCCGGATATGGTCGACGCGATAGGTCGACACGCCGGCCAGTGCCGCTGCCGCCGACACGGCGTCCTCCAGCGATCCGATTTCATCGACCAGACCCACCTCCCGAGCTGCGGTTGCACTCCAGACGCGCCCCTGCGCCACTGCATCAACCTCGGCGATGCTCATGCCGCGGCTTTCCGACACCAGCGAGAGAAATTTCTGATAGATCTGCTCAACGGACTGCTGCAGTGCTTCCGCTGCCATGGGATTCAGCGGACGATCTATGCGCAGCGATCCCGCCGCCTCCGTGGTACCGACGCCGTCGGTATGAATACCGGCTCGGGAGAGCAGACGGTCAATCGTGGGAAACGCCGCAAAAACGCCGATGCTGCCGGTCAGGGTTGCCGGCGTTGCCCAGATCTGGTCCGCTGCCGTGGCGATAAAATAGGCGCCAGACGCCGCGACAGGTCCCATGGACACGACCACCGGCGTGCCCCTGGCGCGCACCTCGGCAAGCGCCGCACGAATCACCTCGGAGGCAAAGACGCTGCCGCCACCGCTGTTCATGCGCAGGACAATCGCCGCGACGTCGGGCGCCTCTGACGCCTCGATGAGCTGTGAAGACAGGCTCTCTGCGCCAATGGCACCCGGTTCCTGTTCGCCCGGCAGAATATTTCCCTGCGCAGTGACAACCGCAATACGCCTGCCATTCCCCGTGGAGGCGCCGCGCTTCGCCAGATAACGCTGGAAAGGAATCATGGTCGCCTCACCGGCGTCGTTCGACGCCCCGACGCGGCTGGCCAGGTAACTGTCCATTTCCCGACGTGACATCAGCTGATCAACCAGGCCCTCCGACAGCGCCAGCCTCGCCGGATCACCGCCGGCACCGGCCAGGCGCTGCGGATAGGCATTGATCTGCCGCTGCAGCGCGCCCGCGTCCAGGCCGCGCCGCGGCTCGATATGTCCGGTGTACTGGGCCCAGAGATCCTCCAGCCATGCACGGGTAATCTGCTTTTCGCCCTCCGACATGTCGTTGCGCATCAGGGGCTCGGCGATTGACTTGAACTCACCGGCGCGAAACACGTGGATATCCACGGCGAGTTTCTCGAAAGCCTCCTGGAAATAGTTCTGGTAACTGGCAAAACCCTGCAGGGCCACACCGCCGTAGGGGTGCAGCAGAATCTCGTCAGCCTCCGCAGCCAGCAGATATTGATCCTGGGTGAAGTAGTCTCCGACGGCAATGACCGGCTTGCCACTTGCGCGGAAGCGCGCAAGCGCCGGCGCCATCTCCTGCGCTCTGCTCAGTCCAAACTGCACCAGATTCTCCGTATCCATGACCAGCGCGGTGATCCGCTCATCGGTGGCCGCTGCGTCCACCGCGTCTATCATGTCCTGAAGCCGTGTCTCTGCCGTCGCCGGGGAAGGCTCACTGAGCAGGGACAGCGGCTCGATGCGTGTTTTCTCGTCGACCACCGTGCCGGCAGGATCGAGCAGCAGAGCCGCTTTCTTCGGCAGCGGCTCGGGTGATGTCCCGCTGAACAGCAGGTAAAGCAGCCCGATAGCCACAAGAAACAGCAGGTTCGACAGCGCCAGGCGCAGGAAGGTGATGCCGCGCCAGGTGCCGCGAAGGAGTCGTTTCAGAAAAGAGGGGCGGCGGGTCATGGTCATCCTTCAGGCGACGTGGCTGGCTGATTCCCCGCGCGCAGCTCGGGACCGCGGGCACGTACGTACATCATGGCAGCAATGAACAGCGCCACCACCGCAAGCATGCCGGTCTGTGCAAGGAGCGAGGCCGGTGCTGCGAACAGGTACTGGACGAGCGCAATGAAATAGAGCAGGCACATGAAACACAGCCAGATAAAGCTGCGCAGTCGGTCCCTGAGCATACCGGGCGCGAACATGAGCAACGGCAGCAGCTTGCCGCACCAGATGACCCAGGGCACTTCCCTCAGCCAGGCATCGGCGGTCTGCTGCAGGAACAGCAACAGCCAGGCACCCCACACCAGACCCCACAGCCAGGCGCTCGCGCCCTGTCTTGTCACACCAGCGCTCATGCGGTGCCACCCACGGCGCGGGAGGTGTCCAGGGCCAGAGACAGGCGCGCCACGCGGGCGCCCAGCGCCTTGCACAGACCCAGCTCGTCAGCGTCCAGTGCACGATCATTGCGGGGGCCTGCGTGATGACTGGCGCCGTAAGGCGTACCTCCACCGCGGGTGCGGGTGAGTCCCGGCTCGCCATAAGACAGGCCGGCCAGCAGCATACCGTGATGCAGCAACGGCAGCTGCATGCTGAGCAGCGTGCTCTCCTGTCCCCCGTGCAGGCTGGACGTGGAAGTGAACACACCCGCAGGTTTGTCTACCAGCGCGCCGCTAAGCCAGAGCTCGGAAGTGCCGTCGATAAAATACTTCATGGGCGCCGCCATATTGCCAAATCGTGTCGGGCTGCCAAGCACCAGACCGCTGCACTGCCGCAGATCATCAAGCTCACAGTACATCGGACCCGCGTCGGGGATGTCCGCTGCCACCTGCGCCGTTTCCGCAGACACGCCAGGGACCGTGCGCAGCCGCGCATCAATGCCGGCCACGCCCTGGACACCGCGGGCAACTTCCTCTGCCATCCGGGCTGTCGCACCTGAGGCCGAGTAGTACACTACCAGGACATAGGGTCTGCCTGGCGTCACGACAGCGGTGCCTGGACGCGTGCCGGGAATGCGCTGCTCACAGCGTGATCGCGGCAGCTTGCGACGGGATTGCGGGTTGGCATGATGACGATCATTCGACTCTCCATATTCCAGCGCCGCATTATAGCAAAGCGGCATGACTGACTGTGCCTGCGTCCCGACGCGCCGTGAATCGTGCAATAATCCGCTCATGATCAGCGTACCCGACAAGTGGCAGCCACTACTGCACCGGCTCGACTACTTCCTCCAGCGATACAAGGCGGATCGCTGCCAGGACACGGCGGCCGCACTGACCTACATGAGCCTGTTCGCACTGGTACCGCTGCTGACCGTGCTCTACACCATGGCCTCGGCGATACCCGCCTTCAAGGGCCTCGAGGGCAATATCCAGAACCTTCTGTTTGAGTACCTCATGCCGGAGGCCTCACGGGAAATGCAGGACTACCTGGACGACTTCTCCCGTCAGGCCAAGAACCTCACGGGCTTCGGGGTGGCTTTTCTCGGCGGCACCGCCATCCTGATGCTGCGCAACATTGAAAAGAGCTTCAACCGAATCTGGCGCACGCCGGAGAATCGCAGCCCGGTGTCCAGCTTTCTGCTGTACTGGGCCGTGCTGAGCCTGGCGCCGTTGACCATCGGGCTGGGCCTGGCCGTAAGCACCTATCTCGCGTCATTCGCCGACGTCCTGGAAAGCTTCGATATCATCGGCGTCGGTGGTCTGTTGCTGCAGCTGACGCCATTTTTCCTCAACGCCATTGGATTCACCCTCATTTACGCAGCCGTTCCCAATTGTCGCGTGCCGTTGAAACATGCGCTGATCGGTGGCACGACGGCAGCCATCGCTTTCAACGTGGCACGCAAGCTCTTCACCATGCTGGTGTCGGGCACGAGTTTCACCTTTATCTACGGCGCGTTTGCGGCAGTACCCCTGTTCCTGCTGTGGGTTTTTATTTCCTGGAATATTGTCCTCATCTGCGCGATCCTCGTGCACGGCCTGTCGGCCTACCAGTCGCGAGAGCAGGCAGCACGGCCCCTGGTAGTGAAGGCACTGGAGGCGCTGCACCTGCTGTGGCGTCGCCAGCAGGCCGGACAGACCCTGCGCGAATTCGACCTGATGCTCGACCGCGGCTGTAATATTGATAGCGACAGCTGGAGTACCCTGCGCCGTATCTTTCTGCAGCACAAACTCATCTCGCAGAATGATCGCGGGCACTACCTGCTGGCCCGTGACCTTCACAACATCAGCCTGTGGCAGGTTGTGCAGTGGGTCAGCGGCGAAAAACGGGTGCGCGATTATCCGGGCAACGCTGAGAGCGCCTGGGAGGAAAAGGCCATTGCCCTGCTCAGCGAACAGGAGCAGGCACGCAAAAAAGCCCTCGACATCAACCTGGTGGAGCTGTTTTCGGCATGACACTACGCAGCAACGTTCGCCGCCCGCTGGCGGCACTCTGGTTTCTTCTGATGACAATGGCTGGCTGTGACCCGTCGGCGGACGGCCCTCTGGCGCCGATCAGGGCGGCTCAGGGAGACTGGGTGGTGGTGAACTACTGGGCAGAATGGTGCAAACCCTGCATCAAGGAAGTGCCGGAACTGAATGAGCTGAACTCGCGCGATGATGTCACGGTGCTCGGCGTCAATTTCGATGGCGCCACGGGCGATGCGCTTGCGCAGCAGCTGAAAAAACTCGGTATCGACTTTGCCACGCTGCCGGAGGATCCCGCGCAAGCCCTCGGCACCGAGCGACCTGTGGTGCTGCCGACCACCCTGGTGTTCCATCCCGACGGCCAGCTGATACAGACCCTGGTCGGACCACAGACCCTGGATTCACTGCTCGAGGCAACGGTGCAGCGTTCCGCAAAATAGCGCACCGCGCACCCGGGTCGGGATTGCTCAGCCAAAAAAAAGCCGGCCTTGCGGCCGGCAGAGGAGGAGTCTCTTCCAGGGGGTCAATGGCCTGAACAGTGTCAATACATCGGCAGGCATTTACCGCCTGCGCAGTTGTGACCCGCGAATACGGCGATGGTTCCCCATGGCGGGCTTTTCCCTCAATCAGGGCAGCAGCACACTCGACCCGACCGTCGCTCGTGCCTCGAGCTCCCGATGTGCCCGCTGCACGTCAGCCAGCGGGTAACGCTGATTGACGGCAACGGCCAGGGTACCGTTTGCAACCCGCTGCAGTACGTCCCGCGCGGACGCCTGCATTTCTGCATCCGAGGCGACATAGCCCATCAGCGAAGGCCGTGTGATAAACAACGAACCCCTGACAGTCAGCTGCTGCAGGTCCAGCGGCGGCGGTGCGCCGGAGGCATTGCCGAAGCTGACCATCAGGCCCCGGGGCTGCAGGCAATCGAGCGAGGCATCAAAGGTTGCCGCGCCAACGCCGTCGTACACCACGGGAACACCCACCCCACCGGTAATCTCACGCACCCGGGCCGCAACATCCTCCTCCCGGTAGTTGATCACGTGGGCGTAGCCGCAGCGTCGCGCCACCTCGGCTTTCTCCGCCGAGCCCACCGTGCCGATGACCTGCACGCCCAGAGCCTGCGCCCAGCGACCGAACAACTGCCCGACACCGCCAGCCGCCGCGTGAAAGACGCAGTGCTCTCCCGCGCTCAAACGGTAAGTGCGCTGCAGCAGGTACTCAACCGTGCAGCCCTTGAGCAGTACCGCCGCAGCCATCTCGTCACTGATGCTGTCCGGGAGCACCACCAGCCTGGCCGCCGGCAGGTTGATCGCCTCGCTGTAGGCGCCGATGCCGGCGGCACAGTAGGCAACTCGGGTTCCGGGTACGAGCGCAACGCCATCACCCGCGGCTTCCACCACCCCGGCGGCCTCGAGACCGAGACCGCTGGGCAATGGCAGTGGATACAGGCCCGAGCGATGGTAGGTATCGATGTAGTTGAGGCCGACCGCCCTGTTACGCACCCGGACCATGCCCGGACCCGGCGCCGACAATTCCGTCTCGCGAAGCTGCATCACCTCCGGACCACCGGTCTGTGCGATCTCGATACGCTGAACCATGGGACTACTCCGTCGCCGAATGCTGCTCGAACCAGGCCAGAATGGCCGCCACCTTGGCCGCCATCTGGCTGGGCCGCTTGGTGATGCTGTGGTAAGCACCCGGTATCCGAACCATCGCCGTGTCGATCCCGCGCAGCTTCAGTGCCTGATAATACTGCTCCGTCTCGCTGATGGGTGTGCGCAGATCCGCCTCACCGGTCAGCAGCATGGTTGGCGTGCTGACGTTGCCGACCAGGGACAGCGGCGAGCGCGCCCAGTAACCCTCGGGGTCCTCCCAGGGCAGGGCCGGGAACCAGTAGCGGGTGAAGTACGGTGAATTGTCGGCGGTCAGCACGAAACTGGCCCAGTTGATCACCGGCTTGGCCACCACCGCGGCGCGAAAACGGTCGGTCTTGCCGACAATCCAGGCCGTCAGAACACCGCCGCCACTGCCACCCGTGACAAACAGCGCGTCCGTATCGACATACCCTTCGTCGATGACCGCGTCTACTGCCGAGATCAGATCGTCGTAATCCTTGCCAGGATAGGCATGGTGTATGAGGTTGCCGAAGCGTTCGCCGTAGCTGGTACTGCCGCGGGGATTCACATAGAGCACCACGTAACCGGCGGCCGCATACAGCTGAATCTCGGTCGAGAAACGATCGCCGTAATTAGTGAATGGTCCCCCGTGAATCTCCAGGATAAGCGGATATTTCCGGCCCGGGTCAAAGCCCGGCGGCAGGGCGACCCAGGCCTGGATCTCCTCGCCGTCAGCCGATGAGGTGATCCAGCGCTCCTCGACGCGCGCCAGCTCACGATGTGCCAGAAAGTTCTCGTTCAGGGCTGTCAGTCGGGCGGGAGCGTCGTGCCCCGGCCGGCCCGCGGCAATATCCGCGGGGCGCGATGTGTCGCCTGCCGTATAGGCAAAGACATCACCGCCACCCACGGCGAAGGCCGAACCCGCATACGGGCGCCCCAGCGATGTCCCGCCGAGACCCTCCGCAAGACGCACCAGGCGACCTTCCAGGTCGGTCATGGCAAGGACAGTGTCACCCTTGTCGTCAAAGCTGAAAAACAGGTGTTCGCTGCCTTCGGACCAAAGGGGGTGACGCCACATCGCGGTCAAGGTCAGCCTGCAGCTCACGCCTGCCGGAGCCGTCCGTGCGCATGACGTAAAGCCGCTGGCGGTGGTAGCCCTTGCCGGCGTCGTCCCATCCGGTATAGGCGAGATAGCGCCCGTCAGGCGAGACCACCGGACCGCTGTCCGGGCCCTGCCGATCGGTCAGACGGGTCAGTTGGTCCGTGGTGAGGTCAATACGGAACAGGTCGGTGTTCACCGGGTTCAGTTCGGCGTCGTCGCCGCGATTTGCCGAGATAAACAGTGCGTCCCCAGCCGCAGACCAGGCGATGCCACCACTGTGATCGAAGTTACCCGAGGTCACCTGCCGCGGGCTGCCGCCACTGGCCGGCATGACGAACACATGCTGGAATCCGTGTTTGCGATAGCCCTTGCCGTCGCTGCGATAGACCGCGCGGTCAATGACTATCGGCGGTGGTGCCCATTCCGCGCCCTCCGGGGCTGACGGCAACACCCCCATTACGGGCGCCTTTTCCGCAACCCGCATGGTGAAAGCCAGCTGCTGGCCATCCGGCGACCAGGTCAACTGACCGGGCGCGTTGGCAAGCCGGGTCAGCTGCGCCGTATAGCCCTGCTGCAGCCAGTGCACGAAGATCTGTGATCCGGTGTCATCCCTGGCGACAAAGGCAACCCGGGTGTCATCCGGTGACAGGGCCGCGTGGGATACGCTCATCGCACCGCTGGTAAGTGGCCGGTGGTCATTGCCGTCGCGTCTGACCAGCCACAGGTTTTTCCGCTCGCGATCCTGCATGATGTCCATGGAATGCCGCGTATACACGATGAAATCACCGCTGGCGCTGACCAGCGGCGCCCCCGCGTAACGCAGCTGGAAAACATCCTCCAGCGCCAGCGGGGCCTTCTCCTGCCCCAGTGCGGCCTGGGACACCAGCAGTATCGAGACCGCACCGGTGAACAGCGACCGCCAAAGCCGTAGTGTCTGTTTCATGAGACATCCTTCTCTGGTGGAAACGGTAATCTGCCGGAGGCACACATCGCGACGGGAAACCGCGCGGTCATGCGCTACACTGGCGCCATATTGATGTTCGACTCTGGAGTATACCCGATGACCAATCCCCTGCTCGCGCCTGCCGAGCTGCCCCGATTCAGCGCTATCGAAGCGTCACACGCAGAACCTGCCATCCGAGAACTGATCGATCGCAACAAGACGGCAATCGAGGCACTGCTAGCGTCACACCAGCCCGCCACATGGGAAACCGTTCTGCAGCCGATTGAAGCGCTTGAGGATGAACTCGCGCGCGTCTGGGCGCCGGTCAGCCATCTCAATGCCGTGGTCAACAGCGAGGAACTGCGCGCTGCCTACAACGCCTGCCTGCCGCTATTGTCCGCATACAACACCTGGCTCGGTCAGCACGAAGGGCTTTTCGGGGCGTACCGGGAGGTTTTCGACAGCGCGTCATTCGCGTCGCTTTCGCCGGCACAGCAGCGCAGCGTGGAGATTGCCCTGCGCGATTTCCGCCTTGCCGGGGTGGCCCTGGCACCGGAGAAAAAGCGCGACTATGCCGAGCTTCGCCAGCGCCTGTCGCGCCTGGGCGCCCGCTTCAGCGAGAACGTGCTCGACGCGACCGACGCCTGGTCGAAAGCGGTGACCGAGAAAGAGCTGTCCGGCCTGCCTGCCTCGTCGCTGGACAGTGCCCGGGACGCCGCCGCGGCCAGAGGCAAGGATGGCCTGCTCCTGACGCTGGACATGCCAATGTACCTGGCGGTCATGACCTACGGCGATGACTCTTCACTGCGCCGGGAAATGTACACCGCTTTTGCCACGCGCGCCTCCGAGCAGGGTCCTGATGCGGACCGCTGGGACAACAGCGCCATTATCCGCGAGACGCTAGACTGCCGGCTTGCACTGGCGCGACTTCTCGGTTTCGACAATTACGCAGAGCTCTCTCTTGCCACCAAGATGGCCCGGGACGTCGATGAAGTGGTGCGCTTCCTCACCGACATGGCGGACAGAGCCAAGCCCCGCGCCAAGCAGGAATGGCAGGAACTGGCGGACTTTGCCAAGGCGCGACTCGGGTTCGAACAGCTCGAGGCCTGGGACGTTGCATATTGCAGCGAAAAGCTTCGCCAGCACCGCTTCGCCGTCTCGCAGGAAGAAATACGCCCCTACCTGCCGGTCCCCAGGGTTCTTTGCGGCCTGTTCACTCTGGTCAATCGGCTGTATGGGGTTGAGGTGGTGGAGATTCCTGAGGTGGACAGCTACCACCCCGACGTCCAGCTGTTTGAGATCCGACGCGATGGCGCGGCGGTGGCGCGATTCTACCTCGATCTCTACGCCCGCAGCGGCAAGCGCGGGGGCGCCTGGATGGGCAATTACAGCACTCGACGAACCCTCGCCGGCGACGGCCTTCAGCTGCCGGTAGCGTGGCTGGTGTGCAACTTCTCTGCCCCCTCTGGCGGCTCTCCCTCGCTGCTCACCCACGACGAGTTGACCACGCTGTTCCACGAGTTCGGGCACGGTCTGCACCACATGCTCACAGCACAGACTGTCGCCTCGGTATCGGGCATCAATGGCGTTGAATGGGATGCGGTGGAACTGCCCAGCCAGTTCCTCGAGAACTGGTGCTGGGAGGCAGAAGCGCTCGGCTTCATTTCAGGTCACGTCGAGACGGGCGAGCCGCTGCCGGCGGCGCTGCTGGACAAACTGCTGGCGGCGCGGACCTTCCAGGCGGCCATGCAGACCGTGCGGCAGCTTGAGTTCTCCCTGTTCGACTTCCGGCTGCATCTGGAATGGGGCAGGCAGGACTTCGACTCCGTGCAAGCCCTGCTGGATGCCGTGCGCGAGGATGTGGCGGTGCTGCAGCCGCCTACCTGGAACCGCTTCCAGAACAGCTTCAGCCACATTTTCGCCGGCGGCTACGCAGCCGGCTATTACAGCTACAAGTGGGCCGAAGTGCTGTCAGCTGACGCCTATAGCCGTTTCGAGGAGGAGGGAATCTTCAATGCGGCGACCGGCGCGGATTTCCTGCGCGAAGTGCTGGAGGCTGGCGGGTCCCGCGATGCACTGGCAACGTTCCGGGCCTTTCGCGGGCGCGACCCGGACATCCGCGCACTGTTGCGTCACAGTGGCATTGCCGCGTGAGACACCCAGGCAGCCTTGCAGGTGACCGGAGGCTTATCCGGCTGTCCAGGTGGTACAGCCCTTCTGCCCCGGACCGGAGGCGACACAGATCTGCACTTCCCGCAGATCCTCACCCCGGGAATCGGCAATAACGCGCGCCAGCAGGTAGCGTGAGAACTCCTCGACCGTGGCATTGACAATGGGAAGCACGAGGGTATCGCTCTTGAGGAAATGCAGGGTGTCATTGGCAAAAGCCACCCGGTAGTGCGTGCCCCCGTCCTCGAGTGTCTGGTGGGGAGAATGTTCGGGCAGAATCATGTATTCGTCGAGTTCGTCACACAGACGCTTTATGCGGTTTTTATACACGTTGTAATCCGCCGCGAACCCGTTGTTCCCCATGGGTGCCACAATTTTCGCCGACACCGAGTAGTTGTGGCCATGCAGTCGTTCGCGCTCGGTGGCCGAGAAAATGGTGTAATGGGCGGCGGAGAACTTGTGACTCTCCTTGTCGATATAGAGCGTTGCAAGTTGCGGTTCCTGATTATTCAACGGGCCTTCCTCGCGCAATGCGCATGCGTGCTGTGCGGTCAGATCTGCATACGCGAACCGCATCGGCAATGGTTCACACCCAGGGCAATCCGGCCGGCCAGTCGCGGAGTATAAACTGGTCGCACACAACGTTAGCATAGGCTGCCATTCTGCAGCCCCCGTCAGACAGGATACATCAATGCCCATTGCCATCATCACAGGGGCCAGCGCCGGTATCGGCCACGCCGCTGCCGAGCTGTTCCGCGACGCCGGTTACTCGGTCTACAATCTGTCGCGTCGACCCTGCCTCCTGACCGGCGTTGAGAACCTGCGCTGCGATCTTCGGGACCGGGGCAGCGTGGAGGCGGCGATGTCGGTTCTGCTGCCGGCGGTCGAGCAATCCGACACGGTCGCCCTCGTCCACAATGCCAGCCAGATGCTCAAGGATTCCGCACTGGATTGCAGCGATGAGGCCCTGGCCGGCGTGCTGGGCGTCAACGTCATTGGCATCAACACGCTCAACCAGCGGCTGCTGCCCGTGATGCCTGCGTCGTCCAGCGTGATCTATGTGGGTTCGACACTGTCCGAAAAGGCGGTTGCCGGGGCGTTCAGCTATGTCGTTTCAAAGCACGCGCAACTCGGCATGATGCGCGCAACCTGCCAGGATCTGATGGGCAAGGGCGTGCACACGGCGCTGGTATGTCCGGGCTTTACTGATACCGAGATGCTGCGCACCCACCTGGGCAATGATGAAGATACCCTCCGGGCCATTGGCGGCAGCAACAGTTTTGGTCGTCTCGTGGCGCCGGAGGAAATCGCCGAGCTGATCATCTGGGCGCATGAACACCCGGTAATCAACGGCACTGTCATACATGCCAACCTCGGCCAGCGGGAAAGCTGAGCGCATGAAGGCAAGCGTGCTGCAGGAGCGCCGGGAGCGGGTTTTCCTGGTACTTGCCGGAACCTTTCTCTGCGCGATGACGCTGCTCAACGTGATTGGCATCACGCGTTTTGTTCAGCTCGGGCCCATGGCTCTCGCCGTGGGCGTGCTTCCCTATCCCCTGACGTTCCTGTGTACCGACCTGGTGTGCGAACTGTATGGCCGGGCCCGCGCGAACTTCCTGGTCAGCGTCGGCCTGGGGATGAATTTCTTCATTCTCGGCGTGCTGATCCTGGGCAACAGCCTGCCCTCGGTGGGTCCCGACGCCATGCCGCCCTGGCAGGTGCTGCAGCTGGCGGCGCCGATAGCCCTGCCCAACGGCGACATCGTCGAATCCAGTGTGGGGCTGTATCAGCTGATCTACGCCACGACCTCGGGCGCCGTGTTCGCCTCCATGCTCGCCTATGTCGCGGCCCAGTACTGCGATGTGCAGCTGTTTCATTTCTGGAAGCGGGTGACACGCGGCAAGCACCTTTGGATACGCAACAATTTCAGCACGCTGATGAGCCAGATGGTGGACTCGGTGATGGTGGTGACGGTGACCTTTGGCGCCGCCTTCCTGCGTGGAGACATCGCGCTGACGGCGCTTCTCGTTCTGGTAGGCAGCAACTATGTGTTCAAGGCCTGTGTGGCGCTTCTCGATACCGGCCCGCTGTACATTGCCGTGCATTATCTGCGGCGCTACCTGCGGCTTCAGCCCGGCGAAATGGCGGCAGCGCACGCGGATAACGAAGTCTATGGAACCTGACTTCCCTGCCAGCCCATGACCTGGCGCACAAAGGGAATGGATAGCGCGCGCTGGTAAGTGAGCGACGCGCGGTCGAGCTCTTCCAGTACCGCCATCAGGTCTCCCAGTGACCGACCGGCGCGGTGTCCGATGTAACGGGCCACCTCGACCGGCATCGCGAGGCCACGCCGGCGCGCCCGCGCGATCAGTATTGCCTGTCTTTCCTCGTCGTCGGGCGAGGGCACACTGTAAACCAGCATCGAAGCCAACCGGGAGCGCAGATCCGGCATGGCGATGGCAAGGGCGGAAGGGGGAGCATCAGCCGCGACCACCAGGCGCGCGCCTGCCGACTGCACCGCGTTATACAGGTTGAACAGCGCCCGCTCCCACTCGCCGTCCCCGGCGACCACCTGCAGATCGTCAATACAGATCAGCGCCGAGTGCTCAACGCCATCGAGAAGACCCGTCGGCGCCATATCCGATAGTGCGGCCAGCGGCAGGTAAAGGGCCACACCGTCGCAGGCATGACAGGCTGCCTGCAGAAGATGGGATTTGCCGCCATCACCGGGACCATGGATGAACAAAAGTCGCTCGACAGCGCCGCTTACGGCCAGACAGACCGCCCGCACCCGGGAATTGACCACATAGTTGTCGAAGGTCGCGTCATCGCGGGGACGGATGTTCAGGGGTAGCTGGCTCCCCAAGGCAGTGGCCACGATCAGCCCCCGTAGAGATTACTGGCGCGGTAGTGGGAAATGGCGTGCCTGACGAAGACCATGACGACCGCCGCTACCGGCAACGCGACCAGGACGCCCAGAAACCCCGCCAGCTGGCCCCCGGCCATCAATGCAAAGATTACGGCTACCGGGTGCAGCCCAATGCGATCGCCCACCAGAACCGGCGTGAGAAAAAGACTTTCCACCAGCTGTCCGACACCGAACACCAGCAGCACCCAGAGCAGGATGGAAAACTCCTGGAACTGCACGTAGGCCACGATCATGGATGCGGTAATACCGACGACAAAACCGAGGTAGGGTACGATGCTCGCCAGGCCCGCAAGCAGGCCCAGCAGCAGCGCCGCCTGCACGCCGACAATCCACAGCCCGCTGCTGTAAAGCACACCGAGTGCACACATGACAACGAACTGGCCGCGCAGAAAGGCGCCGAGAACTTCATCCGCCTGCGCTGCCAGAGTGCGGGTGCCGGACTGCCAGGCCTTCGGCAGCAGCTCAAGCAGCTTGCGTACCATGTTGTCCCAGTCCCGCATGAAATAGAACGCCACCACCGGCACCAGCACAATGTTGGCAAGCCACAGCAGCATGCCCAGTCCGGATCCCGTGATCTGCCCCACTGCCTTCGCCGATGCCTTGCCCAAAGACTGCCAGTTTTCAAGCAGCTGGCCCGACCAGTCGATCTCGGGAAGACGCGAGGAAGGTATGCTTACCCTCGACTGCATCCACGGCAGCGCGCTATCGCGCAGCCAGGCGTAGAATGCGGGAATCTTCTGGATGAGGATATCCAGCTGCTGCAGAAGCATCGGCATGGCGAACAGCGTTGCGACCAGCAGCAGCAGACCAAAGGCGAGGAAAACCAGAACCACGCCAAGGGTGCGGCTGCCGCCGCGGGCCTCTACCCGGTCGACCAGCGGGTCACCGAGATAGCCGATCACCGCGCCGAGAACGAACGGCAGCAGGATAGGCTGCAGCAGATAGAAAAACAGACAGGCAACGGCAAACACCGCGAGAACCAGCGGCCATCGCTTGATCGGGATGTCAACAACCGGCTCGTCTAGTTCTGCCATACGTACACCAGGTTGGCACCGTCGCCGCCGCGATTGTCCGGGACAAGGCGGCTGTTGAGCTCGATCAGGGGTCGCAGACTCTGAAGATCGGTCTGCGCGACCAGGCGCAGGGTGAGACGGTCACCCCGCAACCACTCCACGTTCGCGTATTCGACCAGTTCAAGACTCTCCAGCCAGCTGACAATCGCGGCGTAATCCGAATAGTTGCTGACACCGCTGACCTCCACTCGCGCACCGGAGTTACTGCCGGCAACAGACGAAGTCAGCGCGAAGCGGCCCGCAACAACTCCGGCAACCAGGTCAACGCCCGCCTCCAGAAACGCATCCGCAGACCCGGCATTGACCGGCCGATCGGCGCGGCTGCGCCCGTCGTAAAGCAGCCAGTCGCCCAGCCAGCGGTCACCGGACAACGCCGCAACGCGTCCGATCAGAATCTGTTCGGCGGGGTATCGGGCGGACGCCTGCATGATCTCGGCGAGACCCTGCCGCCAGACATCGCCCGGCGACAGGGCAACCACATCATCCAGATCCAGAATCGGCATGACCAGCGGCAGACCCCGGCGCTCAAACGCCCGCTGCATACTGGCGACCACATCCGGGTAGCTTTCGGCATCGACCAGCTGACGCCCGCCTGGCCCGTCGACAACCATCCAGACCAGCACCTGCGGCCGATTCGCGGTCCACAGCGGCGCGCCGGCCTCTATGACGAGGCCACGGACTGTCTCGCTGCTGAACCTGAGCTCGATCTCGAGATCGCGGCCATCGCCCGAGGATTGATAGGAAAACTGCTGCAGCAGGTCCCGTGCGTCGCGCACGGCGCGATCGAGCACCGGCAGTGAAAGTACCTCGCGGCTGCCGGTAATTTTCACCAGCACCTCGGAAAGGCCGTCGCGCGCCGCAGCGTCCAGAGACGCCTGGCTGCGATCCTGCACGCTGACCCGCGCGCTGTACAGGTCATCAACCACGCGAGCGGCTGCCGGGTGCGCCAGCAAGACACACAACAGGCCCAGCGTGATCCTACGTGCAAGGCACCTGAAAACGGATACAATCATGCGGCCAAGTGTAACAGCGCGAGCCGCAGGCGGAGAGCATAAATAGTACCGTCGCGGCTTTACTGGAAATAACGTGGCAGTACACTACGCGCCTCAATCCAGCGCCAGACAGGGAGAAGCATGAGCGGTGATCGCGGCAAGACCGGGCTTAGCTACCGGGACGCCGGCGTCGATATCGATGCCGGCAACGCACTCGTAGAGCGCGTCAAGGATACCGCCCGGCGCACTCGACGCCCCGAGGTCATGGGCAGCCTGGGCGGTTTCGGTGCCCTCTGTGAGATCCCGGCCGGCTATCGTCAGCCGGTGCTGGTGTCGGGTACGGATGGCGTCGGCACCAAGCTGAAACTGGCAATGCAGCTGGGAAAACATGACACGATCGGCATAGATCTCGTTGCCATGTGCGTCAATGATCTCGTGGTCGCAGGTGCTGAACCCCTGTTCTTCCTGGACTACTACGCCACCGGGGCGCTCGACGTTGACGTTGCGGCCCGCGTCATTGATGGCATCGGACGCGGCTGTGAACTGGCGGGCTGCGCACTGGTAGGTGGAGAGACGGCAGAGATGCCCGGCATGTATCACGGCAGCGACTATGACCTCGCCGGCTTCTGCGTTGGCGTGGTGGAAAAAAGCGAGATCATCGACGGCAGCGCGGTACAGCCCGGCGATGTTCTCGTAGGCATCGGCAGCAGCGGCCCGCACTCCAATGGTTACTCGCTGATCCGCAAGGTCATCGAGGTCAGCGGCGTCGACCTGCAGCAGCAACTCGACGACAGGACGCTGGGAGAAGCGCTGATGGCACCCACGGAAATCTATGTGAAGCCGCTGCTGGCGCTGATACGCGAGGGTGGCGTCCACGCCCTGTCACACATTACGGGCGGCGGGCTGCTCGAGAACATTCCGCGCGTCCTGCCCGAGGGCTGCGCGGCAGACATTGAAGTCAGCTCATGGCAGTGGCCGCCGGTATTCGAGTGGCTGCAGCGCGAGGGAGGGATTGCCACTGAGGAGATGTACCGGACCTTCAACTGTGGCGTCGGCATGGTGGTCTGCATGTCGCCCGACACCTGGCAAGCAGGGATTGACAGTCTGCAGCAGAAGCAATTGAAAGCCTGGAAGCTGGGGACGATCAGTCGCGGCGAGCGTCGCGTCAACCTCAGGGAGTGATGGGCGCTGCCGACAGCCTGTCGCGGCTGGCGATCCTTGCCTCCGGCAACGGCTCCAACATGCAGGCCATTGCCGATGCCTGCAGCGACGGCACCATTCCCGCCCGTATCACCGTCATCGGCAGCAACCGGCCCGGAGCCGGCGTTCTCGAGCGCGCCCGTCGCGCGGGCATTCCACAGGTCGTCGTGGATCATCGCGACTACGCCACCCGCGACGCCTTTGACCGCGCCATGCTGGCCGAACTCGAACCGCATGCGCCGGACCTGGTGGTTCTCGCCGGTTTCATGCGCATACTGACGCCGCTGTTCATCGCGTCTTTCCGTGGCCGCCTGTTGAACATTCACCCATCCCTGTTGCCGAAGTATCCTGGCCTGAAGACTCACGCGAGAGCGTTGGCAGCCGGAGACCGCGAACACGGCGCGACGGTTCACTTTGTCACAGACGAACTGGACGGCGGGCCCCCTGTTCTTCAGGCAAGAGTACCAATAATACCTGACGATAACGCCGACACACTGGCCGCAAGGGTTCTCGAACTTGAGCACCGCATCTATCCCCAAGCCATTTCATGGTGGGTGAAAGGACGGCTGCGGCTGACAGCAGGAGAGGTGACACTGGATGGAAAAACGATGCCCGCAACCGGGATACCGTACACCCCGGGCAAAACATGAGGTCACGGGGCGTCGCGCTGCCTGGCATTCGCTGCGGCGACTGTCGACACTTCTGCTTGCGTGTCTGTGTGCCTCCGGCGTGTCGGCCGTAGCCCAGCAGGAATCGGCACCAGGCACGGGGAAAACAGGGCTGAAGCCCTATAGCACAGTCTACAAGACAACCGCGCGCGGCCTGAGCATCAAGCTTCGCCGCGACCTGACCATTGACGCCGAGGGACATTGCAGACTGACCAGCGAAGGCAGCCTGCTCGTCGTGGGACTGAGCGAAGTCAGCCGGTTCAGCCTGACGGAAGGCCGTGTGGAGCCCCATTCGTACATCTACCAGGGAACGGGGCTTATCAGTCGGCGGCGGGAAGTCCACTTCACGTCGGGTTCTTCGGTCATTCGCAGTCTTTACAAGGACGAGTGGTATGCCCTGCCCGATGTCGGACATACGCTTGACCGGATGAGTCAGCAGGAACAGATGCGCCTGAATCTTCTCAGCCAGGATCCCGCGCCCGAGGAAATGGTATTTACCGTTGCCGATGGCCGAAAGGTCAAGGACTACACGCTGGCACTCATCGGCGAGGAGCGACTGCAGACCCCGATGGGAGAGGTAGACACACTGCTCTACGAGCGCCAGCGCGATACCGACGAGCGCCTGTCACAGCTCTGGGTGGCACCCGACTGGGATTATCTTGTGGTAAAGACGCTGCACATTGAGGAAGGAAAAACCATAGAGGCAAACCTTATCAGCGCGGAAATCGACGGCGTTCCGGTCACGCAGTACGTCGCCAGCTGAACAGGATTCCGGGCTCTTTCCCGTTCTGGGCCTTTTATCACGCTCTGGGCCTTTTATCACGCTTTGGGCAGAGTCACCCCGCGCTGCCCCTGATACTTACCAGCGCGATCCTTATAGCTGGTTTCGCATACCTCATCGGATTCGAAGAACAGCATTTGCGCAACGCCCTCGTTGGCATAGATCTTTGCGGGCAGCGTTGTGGTGTTGGAAAACTCCAGCGTGACATGCCCTTCCCACTCCGGCTCCAACGGCGTCACGTTAACGATGATGCCGCAGCGGGCATAGGTCGACTTGCCCAGACAGACAGTGAGGACATTGCGCGGAATGCGAAAATATTCCACGGTGCTGGCAAGCGCAAAGGAGTTGGGCGGGATCACGCAGACATCGCCGGTGACATTGACAAAGCTGCTCTCGTCGAAGGCCTTGGGGTCAACCGTGGCCGAATTGATATTGGTGAAAACCTTGAACTCCTGGGAGCAGCGCACATCGTAACCGTAGCTGGAGGTTCCGTAGGAAATCAGCTTGTGCCCGTCGCGCTCGCGGACCTGTCCGGGCTCGAAGGGCTCGATCATGCTCTGCTCCAGCGCCATGCGCCGGATCCATCTGTCCGCCTTGATACTCACCGCTGCTCCTTTCTGGACGCTAGTGTCATGAGTGGCAATTCATGCCACTAGTCGTCAGTCACACTGATATCAGGGGCGCCGCCCTGCGTCGCGTCGTCCGCGGCCAGCCGCTCCTGTAGACGCCGCGCCGCCTGCATGAAGGCCTCCCCGGCGGCGGAGTCAGGTGCCGACAGCACCGTTGGCCGACCGGCATCGGTCTGCTCGCGGATCGCCATGGCCAGGGGCAGGCTTGCGAGCAGTTCGGCGCCGTACTCCGCGGCGACATCCGCGCCGCCACCGCTGCCAAATACGTGTTCCACGTGACCGCACTGGGTGCATTCATGCAGCGCCATGTTCTCGATAATGCCGAGAATCGGCACATCGACCTTGCGAAACATCTCGATGCCCTTGCGTGCGTCGAGCAGCGCGATGTCCTGCGGCGTCGTGACGATCACCGCACCGCTGACCCTGGCCTTCTGCGCCAGCGTCAGCTGAATGTCGCCCGTGCCCGGGGGCATGTCGATCAGCAGGTAATCCAGCTCTCCCCAGCGCGTCTGCTCCAGCATCTGGGTGAGCGCACCACCGGCCATCGGACCCCGCCATACCAATGGCGTGCGGTCCGTTGTCAGATACCCCATGGACATGGTTTTCAGTCCGTGCACCTCGACCGGCAGTATCACCTGGTCACCTTCGGTGTCCGGTCGCGTTCCCGGTGCAACGCCCAGCATCAATGGCTGACTGGGGCCATAGATATCAGCATCGAGAAGGCCGACCCGGGCACCACATGCCTTGAGTGCCAGCGCCAGATTCACGGCAACGGTGGATTTGCCCACGCCCCCCTTGCCCGAAGCGACGGCGATAATGTGCTGCACTGACTGCATGATTGTTCTCCTGGCCGAGCGAGCCACAGGCCCCGACGGGCGGCCAGTATAGAGACTCACCTCTTCCCCCACAATCCGCGGCGGCCGACCCGCATGAGCCGCGTGAAAAACTCCCTCAAAGCGGCTATAGTACGCGCCCATTTTGCGATGCCATGCAGCCCCATGCCCCCAGAAAAGCGCAGCATTCTCGTCACCAGCGCCCTGCCCTACGCCAACGGCCCCCTGCACCTGGGCCATATGCTGGAACAGGTACAGACGGACATCTGGGTCCGTTTTCAGCGCTCGCGGGGACATGAATGTTTGTATGTCTGTGCAGATGATGCCCATGGCACCGCCATCATGCTCAGCGCGGAAAAACTGGGCATCACGCCGCAGCAGCAGATAGACCGAATCCACGCGGCGCATCAGCGCGATTCCGAAGCCTTTCTGATCAGCTTCGACAATTTCTACACCACCCACTCGGCAGAGAACCGCCAGTGGTGTGAATACATCTATGCGCGCCTGAAAGCGAACGGCCACATTGCCGAGCGTGAGATCACGCAGTCCTACGACCCGGAGAAAGGGCTCTTCCTGGCGGACCGCTTCATCAAGGGCACCTGTCCGCGCTGCCGGACGCCCGATCAGTACGGTGACAACTGCGAGGCCTGCGGCGCCACCTACACGCCGGCCGAGCTGATTGACCCCGTATCGGCACTTTCCGGCGCCACCCCGGTAGAGAAGGCCTCGCGACACTTTTTCTTCCGCCTGCCGGCATTTGCCGACATGCTGCGCGAATGGATAGGCTCTGGCACCCTGCAGCCGCAGATTGCAAACAAGCTGCGCGAGTGGACCGATACCGAGCTCCACGAATGGGATATCAGTCGCGACGCCCCCTACTTCGGCTTCGAGATTCCCGGCGAAACCAACAAGTACTTTTATGTCTGGCTGGACGCGCCCATTGGCTACATGGGCAGCTTTCAGGACTACTGCACGCGCACCGGCACGGATTTCGACCGTTTCTGGCGCTCCGGTCACGACAGCGAGCTGTACCACTTCATCGGCAAGGACATTGTCAACTTCCACGGCCTGTTCTGGCCCGCCATGCTGCACTCTGCCGGCCTGCGCACGCCCTCCGGCATCTTCGCCCACGGCTTTCTGACGGTGAACGGCACGAAGATGTCAAAGAGTCGAGGCACCTTTATCAATGCCAGCACCTACCTTGAGCATCTGGACGCCGAATACCTGCGCTATTACTTTGCCGCCAAGCTGGGCGCGGGCGTCGACGATATCGACCTGAATCTCGAGGACTTCGTGCAGCGCGTCAACGCTGACGTGGTCGGCAAGGTGGTAAATATCGCCAGTCGCTGCGCCGGCTTCCTGCGCAAGGGTTATGATAATCGCCTGGCCGCCAGCTGCAGCGAGCCCGAATTGCTGCACGCCTTTATCGCCGCGGGGGAAGAGATTGCAGAGCGCTACGAGAGCCGTGAGTTCAGCAAGGCCGTGCGAGATATCATCGCCCTGGCAGATCGCGCCAATCAGTACATTGACCATCACAAACCCTGGATTCTGGCGAAAGATCCGGCTAACGCCGACCAGGTACATGCAGTCTGCTCCGTGGGCATCAATCTGTGCCGTGTGCTGATGATCTACCTGAAACCCGTATTGCCCCGCATGGCCGAGAAGGCCGAGGCATTCCTGCAGACGTCCCTCGACTGGACAGCGCTGGAGCAGACGTTGCTCGACCATGAGCTGCGCGCCTTCACCCCACTGCTGACGCGTATCGATGCGAAGCAGGTTGCCGCCATTCTCGACGCGGAACGCCAGGCGGCAGAGGCTGCGCACGTGCAGTCCGAACCGGCGAAAACCGGGACGGCCGAGAAGGCGCCCGGGGTGGAGATTGCCAGCGAAATCGCCTTTGAGGATTTCGCCAGGGTCGATTTGCGGGTCGCAAAAGTCATCAGTGCGGAGGCCGTGGATGGCGCCGACAAACTCCTGCGTCTCACGCTGGACCTCGGTTCCCTGGGCGAGCGGGAGGTCCTGTCGGGCATCAAGGTGGCCTATGCACCGGCGGATCTGGTCGGCCGGCTCACGGTAGTGGTGGCCAACCTCGCACCGCGCAAAATGCGCTTCGGCACCAGCGAAGGCATGGTGCTGGCAGCGGGACCGGGCGGCAAGGACATTTTCCTGCTGGCGCCGGACAGCGGCGCCACGCCGGGCATGCAGGTCAAGTGAATGGCATTGTGTTGTCGGCGGTGACCCCCTAACATTCCAGCGAGAACCCGGCGGAATGCGAGATGCTTGCTGACTATTCCTTTCTGCTGATCGGGGCGATCCTGGTCAACAACTTCGTGCTGGTACAGTTTCTTGGCCTGTGCCCGTTCATGGGCGTCTCCAACAAACTGGAGACCGCCATGGGCATGTCCATGGCCACGACCTTCGTGCTCACGCTGGCTTCCGCCTGCAGTTATCTTACCTATAACTACCTGCTGCTGCCGCTTGATCTCGGCTACCTGCGCACCATCTCCTTCATTCTGGTGATCGCGGTGGTGGTGCAGTTCACGGAGATGGTTGTGCGCAAAAGCAGTCCGCTGCTGCACCGCGTGCTCGGCGTCTACCTGCCCCTCATCACCACCAACTGCGCGGTTCTGGGGGTTGCCCTGCTGAACATCAACAAGAGCCACGACTTTGCTCAGTCGCTGCTGTATGGCTTTGGCGCGGCACTCGGCTTTTCACTCGTGCTGGTGCTGTTCGCCGCCATGCGTGAACGGCTTGCCGTTGCCGATGTTCCCGAGCCCTTCGCTGGCGCCGCCATCGGCATGATTACGGCCGGTCTGGCATCCCTGGCCTTCATGGGCTTTGCGGGGCTGGTGTAGATGCTCGCCTGGCTGGAACAGTTTCCGCTGCTTGCCGCCGGTCTCGCCATGCTGGGCCTCGGCGGCGTATTCGGCGCCCTGCTCGGCTTCGCCGCCGTGCGCTTTCGCAGCGAAGGCAATCCCATTGCCGACCAGATCAATGCGCTACTGCCGCAGACCCAGTGCGGCCAATGCGGCTATCCGGGCTGCCGCCCCTATGCGGAGGCGATCGTCAACGGCGAGGCGATCAACAAGTGCCCGCCGGGCGGGGAAGCGGGCATACAGGCTCTGGCCGACCTGCTGGATGTGGAGCCGATACCGCTGGACGACGAGCACGGCGAAGAGGCGGTAGCAAAAACCGTCGCCTATATTCGCGAAGACGAATGTATCGGCTGCACGAAGTGCATACAGGCCTGCCCCGTGGACGCCATTCTCGGCGCTGCGAAACAGATGCACACGGTGATCGCGAGCGAATGCACCGGCTGTGATCTGTGCGTGGAGCCCTGTCCCGTTGACTGCATCGATATGCTGCCGGTCGAAACCACCCTGCGCTCCTGGCACTGGCCGCTCCCCCCGGCAGACCGCAGCCCGGCAGACATTATCGCCAGTGATTGCGATGTGAATCAGGCGGTCGCGACGTCTCACTCCCAGGATCGGGACCAGGCAGCATGAGGCGCATACACGACTTTCACGGCGGCATTCACCCCGCCGAGCACAAGTCCGACTCCATGGCGCAGCCCATACAGCCAGCGGGCGTGCCGGATGTCCTGGTGCTGCCGACCGGCCAGCACATCGGCAACAGTGCCTTGCCCACGGTAGCACCGGGACAGCGGGTCCTGGGCGGCGAGGAAATTGCGGAAGCCGACGGCGCGCTCAGCGTGCCCTGCCATGCCCCAACCTCGGGCACGGTGCTGGCGGTGGAGGACCGACCGGTCCCTCACCCGTCGGGACTCTCGGCGCTGTGCATCGTTCTGCAGCCGGACGGTCGCGACGAATGGGCAGAGCCGCGACCCTTTGCTAACCCCATGAACGCCGACCCCCTGCTGCTCACCCAGCACATCCAGCAGGCCGGCATTGCCGGCATGGGCGGTGCGGGCTTCCCGACCGCGGTCAAGCTGTCACCGCGGCCGGGCAAGCCCATACAGACACTCATCATCAACGGCACCGAATGCGAACCCTATATCACCGCGGATGACAGCCTGATGCGCGAGCGCGCCGCCGCGGTCATCAGTGGCAGCCTGATCCTCGCGCATGTACTGGGGAACCCGACCGTGCTGCTCGGCATCGAGGACAACAAGCCCGAGGCCATCGCGGCGCTGAAGGATGCCGCTACCGGCAGCGGCGTCGAGATCGTGGTCTTCCCCACCAAATATCCTTCCGGAGGCGAAAAACAGCTGATCGAGATTCTTCTCGGCGCACAGGTACCCAGCGGCGCGCTGCCGGCAGACATAGGCGTTGTCTGCCAGAACGTCGGCACCGCAGCCGCCGTGCACCACGCGGTCGTTAACGGCAGGCCGCTCGTGTCCCGCATCACGACGGTTACCGGAGAGGCGGTATCGCGGCCGGGCAATTACGAGGTGCTGCTGGGCACGCCGATCCGCCACCTGCTGGCACTCGCCGGCTATGACGCATCAGTGAACCAGCGCCTGGTCATGGGCGGACCGATGATGGGCTTTACCGTCAGCGACCCCGATTGTCCGATCATCAAGACAAGTAATTGCCTGCTTCTGCCCACCGAAGCCGAGCTGCCAACGCCACCGCCGCCGCAGGCCTGCATCCGCTGCGGCCTGTGTGCCGAAGCCTGCCCCGCCAGCCTGCTGCCGCAGCAGCTGTTCTGGTATTCCCGCGGACGGGACCACGAGCGCCTTGAGGCGCACAACCTGTTCGACTGCATCGAATGCGGCGCCTGCGCCTATGTCTGCCCCAGCCATATTCCGCTGGTGCAGTATTATCGCGCTTCCAAGGCCGAGATCATTGCGCAGCGACAGGACGCCGAACGCGCCGAGCACGCGCGACAGCGCTTCGAGGCGCGCCAGGAGCGCATCGAGAGACAGGCTCGCGAGAAGGCCGAGCGCCGCGAGGCACGCAAGCGTGCCGCCGAGGCCAAGGCCACGGCGGCCACAGGGGACGATAAGGATAGCGACCCGATACAGGCCGCCATCGAACGCGCCCAGGCTCGCAAGGCCGCGCTGGCCGACGCCGGCAGCAAAGACTGATGGCTCTGTTGCGGGTCACGTCGCCCCACGCGCATGGGGCCCAGGACACCACACAGGTCATGCAGTCGGTCCTGCTGGCGACGCTGCCCGGCGTGGCGGTCATGACCTGGTTTTTCGGGCCGGGAACGCTGGTGAATATCCTTTTTGGCAGCATGGTCGCGGTGGCCATGGAGACTGTCGCGCTGGCGCTGCGGCGACGTCCCATCCTGCGCACGCTGGACGACCACAGCGCGGTGGTGACAGCCAGCCTGCTGTGCATCTCGCTGCCGCCCTACTCGCCCTGGTGGCTGATTGTCATTGGCATGGGCTCCGCCATCTGGCTTGCCAAGCATTTTTACGGCGGCCTGGGCTACAACCCCTTCAACCCCGCCATGGTGGGCTACGTGGTGCTGCTGATCTCGTTCCCGGTGCAGATGACGTCCTGGGCTCCACCGCGTGGGACCGGCGCTGAACTGCCCTCATTCCTGGAGGCGCTTCGCGCCTGCTTCGCACCGCAGACCTACGATGCCGTGACCATGGCCACCGCGCTGGACGTCGTGAAGCAGAACAGCGGACTGACCCTGGAAGCGCTCTGGCGGGAATCACCGCAGCTCGGTCGATGGGCCGGGGCGGGCTGGGAGTGGGTCAGTCTGGCCTTCCTCGCCGGTGGGCTCTGGATGCTGAAAAAGCGTCTGTTCACCTGGCATGCGCCGGTCGGGATGCTGCTGAGCATCACGCTGCTGTCAGCGCTTTTCTATGACGAGGGATCCTCCGCCAGCAAGGGCTCGCCGCTATTCCATCTGCTCGGGGGCGCGACGCTCTTCGGAGCCTTTTTTATAATCACCGACCCCGTCTCTTCCGCCGTGTCCAACCGTGGTCGACTGGTCTACGGGGCATTGATCGGCGCGCTCGTCTACATCATCAGGGTGGCCGGCAATTATCCCGATGCCGTTGCCTTTGCCGTTCTGATCATGAACTTCGCAGCGCCGTTCATCGATCATTACACCCAGCCACGCACCTATGGCCACCGCGTGAGGCCGCCGACATGAAGCTGATGGGCCAATCGGTATCACGCAACAGCGTACTGCTGGCACTGTTTGCCGTCGGCACCGCACTGGTTATCTCGACCACGTTTCTGCAGACACGCGATCGCATTGCGCAGCAGCAGCGCATGGCCGAGGAAAAAGCGCTGCTGGAGATCCTGCCGCGGGAGAGTCATGACAACTCCCTGCTCGACGATACCCTGTCCGCGCCTGCCGGCGACGACCTGCTGCGGCTGACTGCGCCGCGACCCATTTACCGGGCGCGACGCGATGGTGACGTCACAGCACTGATCGTCCCCGCCCGCGCAGCGGATGGGTACAGCGGCGCGATCGACATGATCGTCGGCGTCAGCCGCGACGGCAGCATCGCCGGCGTGCGTGTGCTTTCTCACCGGGAAACACCGGGGCTGGGCGACAAGATCGAACGCCGCAAGTCCGACTGGATAACCGACTTCAAGGGCCACTCGCTGGCAAACACGCCCGAGCCCGACTGGGCGGTGAAAAAGGATGGGGGCGTGTTCGATCAGTTCACTGGCGCTACCATTACCCCGCGGGCAGTGATCAACGCCACCCGCCGTGCGCTGGAATTTGTCGCGCAGAACCGCCAGCGCCTTTTTGAACTGCCCGGCACTGAGACATCGAGCGCCACAACCGCAGGAGCCGCACCATGAGCGATACCCGCTACCGCGACCTTTCTGTCAACGGGCTCTGGAAAAACAACCCGGCGCTGGTGCAGCTGCTGGGACTGTGCCCGCTTCTGGCCGTCACGGGCACGGTGGTTAACTCGCTCGGCCTGGCGCTGGCAACCCTGCTGGTGCTGGTGTGCTCAAACACGGCGGTGTCGATCATCCGCAACATCGTTTCGGATGCCGTGCGCCTACCGGCTTTCGTTATGATCATCGCCTCCGCCGTGACCTGCATCGAACTGCTGATGCAGGCGTTTACCTACGAGCTATACCAGATTCTCGGCATATTCCTGCCCCTGATCACCACCAACTGCGTGATCCTGGGTCGGGCCGACGGCTACGCGAGCAAGAACCCCGTGGCGCCCGCGCTGTTTGATGGCGTCATGATGGGGCTGGGGTTTGGCGTTGTGCTGGTCATGCTGGGGGGCATGCGCGAGCTGGTTGGCACCGGCGCCCTGTTCGCCAACATGGATCTGCTCTTCGGACCCGTGGCGGCCGACTGGAAAGTCGTTTTCTTCGACACCTCGCAGCCCTTCCTGCTGGCCATTCTTCCACCGGGCGCGTTTATCTTCACCGGCCTGCTGATCGCCCTGAAGAACCTGATAGACCGCCAGCTGGCGAAGCGCCGCCTGGCGCTCCGAGAACAGCCGGTGCGCGGCAGCAAGCGTGTCCGCGTGACGGGCGCGGTCAGCTAGCCGCGGCCGGCTATGACCGGACCAGCCGCACCGCCCACTAGAGATCCGGATTGACTGCCAGCGTACCGAGAATATCGTCAACTGCCGCGTCATCCATACCCGCGTTGCTGTCGTCGCAGCTGTAGGTGATGTAAAGCAGAAGCGGGCCACTGGCAACACACCACTCGCGGATCGCGGCACCGTCTTCCACCAGCGACCGGCTCACGCCGCGCAGCTGGCCCAGTGAGCACGCCTGCCAAGCCGGCTCGCTGCCCTGCTGCTCGGCGAAATCGCGAGTGTCCTGTTCGGCAAACGTCCCCCGGGGATGGCGCAGCTCACTGAGCTCGATGCAGCCGACGCCATCGCTGTCCCCAATAACGACGCCGCCATCCTCGTCCTCGTCTTCTTCAGCGACCCATTCGGGCGGCAGCAGCAGACTCCACCACTCGGTTTCAAGCACAACCATGATCTTCAACCTTCCTCGTCCACGACATGAGGACTGCATCCTCGCGTTTTCCGCCAGCTTCCGGGGGGTAATAGCCCCGGCGGCGTCCATCTCTTGCAAAGCCGCAGCTCTGGTACAGTGCCAGGGCCGCCATGTTGCTTTCGCGAACTTCCAGCAGACAACGATGGATGCCTGCCGGTCCGAAGCCGTCAAGCAGTGCCAGCAGCAGTTGGCGACCCAGACCTTTTCCCCGCGCCCCGGGCCGGACGGCAATCAGCAACAGCGAGGCCTCATCCAGCACCAGTGCCGCAAGACAGAAGGCCTCGATAATACCCTCGGCACGCTCTGCCACCAGGATCAGTCGGTGCGCATCGGCACAGAGCAAGGGATCCCGAAGCCAGCTCTCAGGCAGCGCGGATAGCGGCGCCTCGCTGTTGATGGCGAGCACGTCCTCGATATCACCTGGCTCTGCGGGGCGTATCCTGCATGAATCCACATTATTGTCCGCGAAGGTCGCGCCACGCGTCGCGCTTGAGCTGCGGGTTGCCGAGCATGTCACGGGTTGAGTGGGTGCAAAGCACCGGGGTGCCGGGGGGCATGTCGCCGAGCCTGTCCCGAGCCTCCGACCCGAGCAGCATCAGCTGTGAACACTGGCCGGCCTCCATCTGCCGACCGACAAAGGCGGACAGTGCCGCTTTGGCGGCATCGGCACTCTGATCAAACTGGGGATTTCGATGCATGGGCCAGGTGAACTGGTTGATGGTCAGGGGCTCCAACGGCCAGCCGAGGGCGTGGCATATCGCCCGCACCAGCTGCACCTGATCCCTACCCAGTACGCCATCCGGGAGCTCTTCCAGCCACAGACGGCCCCCCAGGGCCACCGCGGCGAGTGTGAAGGGCGCCAGTGCCGGCGCGTCCACCGCCGTCGCCTGACGCGGCCGCGGCGTCGGTTTGACCGGTGCCACATTGAGGGACGCAGCGTCGAGTAACGACGGTGCAGTCACGGACGCCTGAAGTGCCTGCGCGTCAGGCGGCTCCTGTGCAGACCGATCCAGCGCCTCGCCGTCGGTCCCGTGATGCGCGGACTCGATGCCCTGCCGCAGGGGCGCTGCCCCTGCCCCGACGCTTGCCGGCGATTCCTCAAACCCGAGTGATGTTGCCGCCCCCGGCAGCGGGTAGCGGGCCACGTACAGCGTCAGTCCCATGGCCTGCAGGGTTTGCCGATGAGCCATGAGGTGTTCGCTGGGCATGACGCGATATTACCAGTTTTCCCGGTGCGGCTATATCCAGCGCCAGCCGTGCTGGGAAAAAAACCGCCCTCCGGACCGCAGGAACCAGCGTCGATGGCGCCAGCCCTTGGCCGCCGCATAGCCTCCGTAATGCACGATGGAAACGGTCGGGACATACATCAGGCGACCGTGCAGCCGCAGGCGAAGGGACAGGTCGAAATCTTCAAAGTACATGAAGTACTGCGCATCGAACCCGCGCACACGACGCGCCGCCCTGCCGCGCAGCAGCATGAAGCAGCCGCTGATCAGGGGCACCTCTGCGGGCGCGTTACCGCGGCACACATCGCGCATCTCGTAGGCGGCAATCTGCGCGGCAAAGCGGCGTCTGAGCCAGGCCGGCGCAAAACCGCGCAGCGCCAGCACGAGCACCGACGGGTAGCGTTTACACAGGTATTCACGCGCCCCCCCCGGTGACGAGGAGCGGGGACTCACCGCCACCACGCCCGTATCGCGGGACAACAGGCGAAGTCCGGCGGCGAGCGCATCGTGCCCGAGGACGACATCCGGATTCAGCACCAGGTGGTAGTCACTGTCGTCGTCCAGCAGGGCACGGTTGTGGCCGCCACCGAAACCGACATTCTGCTCAAGCGGCACGAAGCGTGTAAGCACAGCGTCGTCCGTCGCGCCGAAAACGTCGTCCAGCAGCTCCTGCGCGGCGTTCCGATAGGCTTCACCCGAGGCGTTGTCGATCAACCACACGCGGGCGGCGCCAAGGACGCCATCTGCCCGGGCTTCCTGCAGCGCAACGAGAAGGCTCGCCAGGGTCTGGCGGAGTCGCGGCAGGGGGCTGTGGTGCAGGACCACGGAAACAGCGAGACTGGGCAAATGCGTTGGCGTCATCCCGGGCAGTTTACCAGTATTGCGCATACCCTGGCCCGGGCTGGCGTCCCATGACGTGTGCGCCCGCAGGCACAGCTGGTACCATGCCGCATCACAGCAAAGGACCCACCGGCTGCCATGTCATCCCAGTCCCCGCGCAGGCGCGCCGCCTTCGGCCCCGGTATCCTGGTCACCGCGGCCTTCATCGGGCCGGGCACGATTGCCACCGCCAGCAGTGCCGGGGCGAGCTACGGTTTTGCCCTGCTCTGGGCACTGCTGTTTTCCGTAGCGGCAACCATCATCCTCCAGGAAATGGCCGCCAGGCAGGCCCTGGTGACGCGCACCGGCCTGGCGGAAAACCTGCGCAGTGCCTTCCAGAGCCGTCTGGTCGGGCGCGTCGCCATTATTCTGGTGGTCGCGGCCATCGGCTGCGGCAATGCGGCCTATGAAGCCGGCAACCTGTCGGGCGCGGCCCTGGCGCTGGCAAGCGTCAGCAGCGTGCCCGGCAGTACCTGGTCACTGGTCATCGGGGCCGTCGCGGGTGGCCTGCTGCTCAGCGGACACTACCGCATTCTGGAGCGGGTGCTTATTGCGCTGGTGCTGTTGATGAGCGTGGTTTTCCTGCTTTGCGCATGGCTGGTTGCGCCCCCGCTGGCCGACGTCGCCGCGGGTCTGTTTCATCCCAGCCTGCCCTCGGGATCTCTGCTGACCGTTGTCGCGCTGATAGGCACCACCGTTGTGCCCTACAACCTGTTTCTGCAGGCGAACGCGGTGCGCGAGAAATGGTCTGCCGACGTGCCTCTCGAGAGTGCGCTGCGCGAGTCGCGCTGGGATACGGGGCTGTCGATAGGGCTCGGCGGTCTGGTGACTCTCGCCATCCTGAGTACCGCCGCGATGACATTTTATGTGAGCGGTGCTGCCTTTGACGCCTTCGCCATGTCCGACCAGCTGCGCCCCCTGCTGGGTGATGCCAGCGGCCCGGTATTTGCTGCCGGCCTGTTCGCCGGCGGCCTGACCAGCGCCATCACGGCACCGCTGGCCGCCGGCTATGCCGTCTGCGGCGCTCTCGGCTGCCGCGGTGGCATGCGCGACCTGCCCTTCAGAGCCGTGAGCCTGACCGTGCTCGTTACCGGCACCCTGTTTTCCGCGATCGGCACCCGACCCCTCGTGGCCATTGTGTTCGCGCAGGCGGCGAATGGCCTGCTGCTGCCCTTCGTCGCAGTGGCGCTGCTGATACTGATGAACCGGCGCGACCTGCTGGGCGAGCATGTGAACGGCCGGGTTGGCAACCTGCTGGGTATTGTGGTCGTGACTGTCGCCGTGCTGCTCGGGGCGGTCAAGCTGGCGGACAGCGCGGGCCTGTTCTGAGCGGTGAGACCGGTTTTCAGCCAGGTAGGCGGCATACTTTGCGTTAAAAATTACCTTTTTGATCTATCGTCATGTTATGTATGGACTTTCTCTTCATAAACCGTGCTATGGTATTGACCGGTCTAGCGTGTGTTCCGGTGTCAGGCTACAGTACAGCGCGGCACGCACGTGCACTGATAACAACACCTGTTCCGCTGCGAACAGAAAGGGGAATAGAATGAGTCACCGGGTCGCTTTCTTTGCCAGCCGATTTGCGGCTGCCGCCATTCTGTTTGCCCTGGCGGCCTGTGGTGGAGGCGGCAGCGGCGGCGGAGGCTTCATTCCGGGCGAGCCGGGCGCAGACCTGCTGAATTACCGCATGAGCACCGCAGTGATCGACCAGGATGACAATCCGACCTCACTGGTCACCTCCACGCGCCCCGTCACCCTCGAAGTTACCGTGCTGGAAGACACCCGCGCGGGCGCGCCCGCCAGCGGCGTCCTGGTGACGGCCCAGGCCCAGTTTGTTGAAATACTCCCGGCCAATGGCCAGGCCCGTACCGACAGTGACGGCATTGCACGCTTTGAAATACAGGCCGGCGCCACGCTCGGCGCGGATACCGTGACCGTCACCGCCGAGGCTCCGAGGGGGCCTGTGAGCGTTGATACCGTGGTCGATGTCCAGGCGGCGGGCCTGAGTATCGGTTACTTCGAGGGCAACAGCTTCATCAACGGCGAGATCGGCCTGAGCGCCGAAAACCTGCCTTTCCGCGGATCCTCGGTGCTGACGGTCACTATTGTCGATGAACAGGGTGAAGCGGTCTCCACCGTCGAGGAGGTGCGCTTCCGCAGCGTGTGCTCGAACGCCGGCCGCGCCACCTTCAGGGAGTTCGATGATGAAGGCAGCGGCAGTTCTTCCCTGACCGTTGAGGCGCCGAATGGCCTGGCTTCGGTGGAGTACCGGGCGGGAAGCTGTGAGGCGGAAGACGTGATTACTGCGCGCCTTCTGGGCAATGGGCGAGAGGCAACCGCTAACGTCACCATCGCCGACCGCGACGCCAATTTCATTGGCTTTATCCGCAGCGAGCCTTCTGAGGGCGAAGAAGGCTCGGACCGCACCATCATCGCGATCAAGGGCACCGGTGGACCCGGCCGCACAGAAATCGCCACGGTCACCTTCGAAGTGCTGGAGGAGTCAGTAGCGCTGGGCGAGGACGAGCCAGGACCCGGTGACCCTGCCTACCTGAACAACCCCGCCCGCCGGCCGCTGTCGGGTATTCCCGTGTCGTTCGAACTGACCAGCAGCCTGGGTGACACCACGCTCCTGAATACCAGCGCCGTTTCCGATGCCGATGGACTGGTGAGCGTAGAGTTGCGCTCAGGCAACGTGGCCACGTCGACCCGCATCGTTGCGAGCTTTGAGGCGCAGAGCAGCAATGGCACGCTGCGCCCGCAGTCAGTGCTGTCGAACCAGATCGTGATCGGCACCGGGCTGCCGGACCAGAACTCCATCTCTCTGAGCACCGAATTCTTCAACGTGCCGCGCGCCGCTGACGTGGACGGCGTGGAAGTCGCCATCACCGTGCGCATGGCTGACAAATTCAACAATCCCGTCGCCGACGGCACCAGCGCCATTTTTACCACGGAATACGGGGCAATCGACTCCTCCTGCCTCACCGGGCAAAGCAACGGGGCGCGTTACCAGCGCTTGCGGGATACCGAGGCACCGCTGCGCGGTACGTGCACCGTGCTGTGGATCAGCCAGGCGCCGCGTTTGCCCACATTCAATAGCGATCGAGTACAGACCATTGCCGATGACGGCAGCTTCTCGTGCGGCGTACTCAACAGCACATTCGGAGGTCCCTGCCCACAGGATCTCGGCGCGATTCGCGGTCTTCGCTCCACGGTTCTTGTTACCGCAGAGGGTGAAGAATTCTTTGTCGACGCCAACGGCAATGGCCTGTATGACCGAGGTGAAGCGTTCGAAAATCTGCCAGAAGCCTTTCTGGACCATAACGAGGACGGCGTTTACACACCCACGGAGGGTCCTAAGTGCGGGTCGCCGAGCACTGCCGAGAACTGCCGGCTGGCGGGCGCTGAAGAGGAGTTCATCGATGCCAATGGCGACGGCGTGTACAGCCTGAACGTTGATCCGAACACCGGAGAGGGCGTCTATAACGGCAGCCTGTGTCCTGCCCAGGGCGATGGCATCTACTGCAGTCGGGATCTTGTTAACGTGCGCGCAGACCTGGTGCTTACGCTTTCCTCATCACCGAACAACCTGTTCACGCGACTGGTACGGCGTAGCGGCGGCACAGGTAGTACCGTGTCCACAGCGCGCAATGGCAACAGCTACGACCTGCACATTGCCGACTTCTATAACAATGCCCCCGGGGCCGGCACCACCATCGAGTTCGAAACGACCGGCGACTGCGGCATTCTTCCTGAAGAACCGGTAATCGTGCCGAATCGGGGCGGTGCCCGCGGGGCCTTCACAACATCGTTTCTCGTCCAGTTTACGGGCGGCGAAGAGGCACCTGACCCGAATAACCCGGACCAGACGATCACGGTATTTGAGAACGGGCAGATTCTGGTGACCGCAACCGACCCTGACAGTGACAACGGTGTGATCATCGCCTCTTTCGGATGCCAGGCCGGAAGCTGACCCCCGGGTTGGATACCAGGCCTTGCCGCGGGCTTTACCACGATAGCCAGCGCGGCGCCTGTTTTGTCCTGGCATTATTGTTTTCGGCGCTGCCGGCAGCGGCAGCCGGCGGCGGCCAGATCGCCGCCGACCCGATCGCTACCGGCAACCGCCTGCCTTTCCTTGCCATCCACGGTCTGCCCCCTGCACGCAGCGCGTATCTGCTCAACGAAGACAGTACGCGGCTTTACCTGCACGCCGATGCCGCCAATTCGAGCATCGTTGAAAGAGCGCCAGATGGCCGCCTGACGATCATCGACGGAGAAACCCACCGCCTTGAGCTCGATATCCGACACGGACTTGGCGGCGGCTGGGATATAGGACTTACCCTGCCGTTCCTGCGACACAGCGGCGGGTTTCTGGATCGGCCCATCGAACGCTGGCATGAGTTTTTCCAGCTTCCCAACGGCAACCGCGACCGGCTGCCCCGGGACCGCCTCCTGTTCAGCCAGAGCTCACCGGACGCACCCGGGTTCCAGTTGGACAGCGCCGGCGGAGGGATTGGGGATCTGCAGCTGTCCGCGAGCCGACGACTCGGCGCTGGCCTCGCCCTGCGCGGCATGCTGAAGCTGCCGACCGGCAGCAGCCAGCAGCTGACGGGATCCGGGGCGACGGCATTTGCCACCTCGTTGCATGCCAGTCGCAACCTCGGTGACAGCCTGACATGGCATATCAGCGGCGGCCTGCTGATCAGCGGCAACGGCGACGTCCTGCGGGGGCAGCGCGAAAACCTGCTCGGCATCGGCTCGACAACGCTGGCCTGGCGGGTGTCCGGGAACTGGGTGTTGAAGGCGCAGCTCGACGGGCACACCGCCGCCTACCACGATACGGGCAGCCTCCTCGATCGCGGCTCGCTGCAGCTATCCCTGGCAGCGGCATTTGCGATGTCCCGGGACTGGTCTTTCGAGGTCGGATTCAGCGAAGACATTGCGGTGGAAACGGCTCCCGACATCGCTTTCCACGGCGGATTCCAGCGACGGTTCTGACCGCATTCAGCAGGGGTCGCGATACGCTGGCTGACGGCAGTCCGTCTACATCCCGCTTCTGCCAAGGCCACGATGCACAATTGCGGCAAATGCGATCAGATTCATGCTCGCCCAGACGACAACCGCGAAAGCGACGCCCTCCAGCCCCAGTATCCGGCCAAACATGACCAGCACAAACATATAACAGAGCGTAGCGATAGCCGATACGCGCAGCAGGCCGCCCGCCTGCCCCATGGCATAGCCCGCCGCGCGCAGGGTAGCCACGCCAAGATCGAGCCCCGCCGCCAGAAGCAGCCAGGGCAGTACGTCGCGCGCACCCGCATAGCCTTCTCCTGCGATTCCCTCAATCAGGGTTTCACCCACCCACCGTGACATCAGCGCCACAGACAGACCCGTTACCAGCGCTATGTGCAGCGTGCGTCCAAGCAGCCGTCGAAACTGCGGATCGCGGCGGAACCACAGCCGCGCCAGATCCGGGAACAGGACCTGCCGCAGTAACAGCGCCGGCACCGAGACCACCCGCGCAATCTGCTGTGCGATGCGGAAAAGTCCTGCAGCCGCGGGACCGAGAATTGCTCCCACCAGCAGCAGGGAAACCTGCTTCGGAACCAGATCGATGTTGCTCTGCCAGTAGACGACATGCAGATACCGCCAAAGGCCGGGAAAGCGCTCGCGTCGCGCTGTCAGGCATTCACCGCGCAGACGAAAATGCGGCTGCTGCCGGCGAAGCTCCGAATAACCGAAGCCGAGCATCGCGACATGCTCGATCAGGAAACCCGCACCGAAGGCCATCAGGAAATGCACATGGCTCCCGTCGGCCCACCAGGCGAGCGTGACGCCGCACAGTTGTACCAGTGGGCCCAGGGCCTGGCGTATACCCAGCAGATCGAAGCGGTTATACAGTCGCAGCACGCCGCTGGCAGCACCACTGGCCGCAGCCGGCAGCAGCAGACAATAGACCAGTGCGACCTGGCTGGCGTCACTGTCCCAGGGCAAAACATCGCTCGCCAGGACCAGCACCAGCATGGCCAGGACCATACCGATGACTGCCAGCAACACATCCAGCACGAAGCTCAGGCGCAGTAGCTGCACAAGCCGATCGCCGTCGTTGCGCTCCAGCAGTGGTACGCCGTAGTGAATAATGGCCTCGAAAGGCTTCAGGTTAACCAGGCCCCTCACCAGCAGCAGGTAGCTGTGGATCAGCACAACCAACCCAAAATCCTCCGGCGAGAGGCTCCGCGCCATAAGCGCGGTAGCGGCGAGCATAAGCAGGGCAGACGCGGCGCGGCCCTTGAGCAGGCGCAGAAAATTCCGGCCGACGCGGCGACCCTGCCAACGGGTGTCCACCTCCGACGCCGACACACTCATGGCAGCACCCGGATCGAAACCACGGTCAGGCGCGATACGCGCCACGCGTTCCGGAAAACAGCCGATGGCTGCGTGGATGCGCGCGCACGGCTTCCGGCGACTCGAACCAGGCCGGCAGGTTGCCACCGCGTTGCCGCCGCGCCGACACTGCCTGTGTGACGCGCAACCACAGGATCATCGACGTGAAGACCGTCCATACGACAACCCCCCAGAGACCTGCCTCCGGGGCACCCAGCAGCACGGCGACGGTGAGTATCACCAGACAGGGATTGCGCCGCGCTGTCACCAGCCGGAACCAGGAGTCGAAGGGACGCCAGGCAAACAGGGAGCCGCCGCACAGCTTCTGGAAGGCAAGCTCGGCAAAGCGACCCGCAGCGTAACCGCTGAAAATCAGGGTGGCGGTCATGCCGATGTCGATAGTCTCTCCAGCACCTGACAGCCCCAGTGCCCAGAACAGGTACCAGAAAGGCGGGTGAATGAGATCAATACCATGGTCAAACAGATGCCCGAAATGGCTGGACTGCACCCGCACGCGAGCCAGCTTGCCGTCCACGGTATCGAGCAGCGTCATTATCCAGCCGCTGAGCAGACCCAGCGCGAATTCGCCACGGTAGAACAGCACGGCGCTGGCCACGACAAGCAGAAAACTGATGCTCGTTACCTGGTTCGGGCTGATATTCCAGGCGGCGCACACCCTGACGAGGCGCTTGGCGGGCCGTGGCCACAGCCATTTGGTGACCAGGTCGGTGATGCCCTTGTACGCATCACCATACAGCTGGTCTTCCAGCTGTCCGGCGCGACTCGCATCCAGGCGTTCGAGCATGGGTGGCTGCGAGCGCCGCAGCGTCAGATCGTAATCACCGAGATCACCCGGGGCGCCGCGAGTCAGACCATCACACGCCGTGTCATCGATAACGTCAGGCTGCTCATGCCGGGTTTGTGCAGTGGCGACAAACTGCTGCTGCATCAGCGCGTGCAGCGCTGCGGCGCGCTCACCGGGCACCCGCGCAGCGGCGATATCGCCGGTATCCGGGTCGCACAATAAAAAATCGGCCCGATCCAGCAGCGAGGCGATCGTACGCAGCTCGAACAGATAGTCACAGCGCAACAGCAGGCAGTCGCCACTGGCAGCGGCATCCGGTGGAGCCGCGCTGACCGGCAGTTCCAGACCGCGACACTGACGCCGTAAACGCTCGCGCGAGGACAGCCCCCAGAGAACAACCCCGGAATCACCTACCAGAAACGCTATTGCCTGCATGTTGTCCTTTCCGTTCATGGTGTCGTGTCATTATGCCTCTGTCGTGAAAGCGCCGCGCTCAATAGCCGCGGACCCGACGCAGCAGCAAAGTTGCGATACCTGCCATTGCCAGTTCCGGGAGCAGCGCCGCAATGGGCGGCGCAAGATTGATCAGAATCGAGAGGTGACTCACCAGCTGTTCCGCCAGATAGAACCCGATACCGAGCCCTCCACCGATCACCGCCGAGCGCGCCAGGGCGCCGCTGCGCTGCGTACCCAGAATAAAGGGCACGCTCACGATGGCCATGATCACCATGGCGAGGAGCTGACTGACCTGCTGCCAGAAGATGATCCGATGGCGGTGGCTGTCAAGCCGGTTCGCGTCCAGCAGTTCAATGTATCGGTGCAGCGCGACGGGCGAAAGTGCCTCAACAGGGACCGCAACGCTGCTGGCCTGCCGATCCGAGAGTGGGCTGCGCCAGGCCAGCGTTTCATCAAAGGTCTCCCGCGCCGGACCCTCCCGTGTATCGTAGCGGCGGACAGCCTGCAGCCGCCACTCCCCATCCAGGCGCATGCGCCCGCTGGCCGCGCGCATGAAATGCTCAATCTGGCCGCGCGCATTGAGCCGGTAGACTTCGACATCATGCAACTGATCACCGCCCTTGAGGCCACCGATACGGACAATCTGATCACCGGAACGCATCCAGTAGCCACCGGCGTCCTCGCTGGATATGAAACCGGTCGACTCGCTTTTTGCGCGCAGCACCTGCGCATTCTGCTCAAGACCGGGGATCACCTGGAACCGCAGGCCCACAACCATTGCCACGGCCATGAGCGCCACCGCAAGGACGGGGACTGCAAGTTGAAGGACCGAAACGCCGGCCGCGCGCAAGGCGACAATTTCACCGTGTCGCGCCAGACCACCAAGGCCCCAGAGCGAACCTAGCAGCAGCGTGACGGGCAACAGTTCGAGCAAGCGGCCCGGCGTTGTGAACAGCATTACCATAAGAGCATCACGAGTCTGGTATAAGCCCTCACCGACGCTTTCCAGCTCCTCGGACAGTGCCAGAAACGAAAACAGGGTCACGAGAATCAGAAGTACCGGAACACAGCCGAGCAGATAGTGCCACGCCAGATAACGTGTGACCCGATTCATGCCGCCACCCGCCGGTAGCGACCAATGCCAATCGCGAAAATCAACAGGGCAACATGGACCCAGACAATGCTGCGCCATTGCCCCTGCTCTACCCAGGTGCGTCCGACACCGAGAAAGTTGTAGTACACGGCATAGACAGCTATCGCTACCAGCAGGCGTGCGTAGCGACCCTCGCGGGGGCCCGACCGTGTCAGGGGGACAGCAGTTGCCAGCAACAGAAAAACCGAAAGCGGCGCCGACAGCCGTCTCTGCAGTTCCGCGCGGTCATGGTTGTCACTGCTTTCAAGCAGGGTGAACGTGTCCCGGACCTTGGCCTTGTCAGCGAACGGCTCCGGTCGCGCCGCCTCGATTCTCAGCGTCAGGTCATCAATGCGACCGAGCACGCCCGGATCATCGCCGGACTCCATAAAAACACGGGCCTGCTGCAGGCGAAGCTCGTGTGCGTCCCGGGTCACGTAGGCCCGGAACTGGCCTGTCGGCGCTGACAGGATCTCGAAGTCCTCACCGCTTCGCTTGCGGATGAACACTCCGGTCAGGGCGCCATTGGCATCAATGTCCTCGATAAACACGGTGCGGTTATTGGCATAGGCGTTGAAAGCGGCCGAGGTAATGCGCTGGATGTCGGCGGACGCCGCGGCCTGGGACCTGATGACGTGATCCGCTCCCCACGCCCAGGGCCGCAGCCACAGCGAGAAGAGTCCGACGAGCAGGGCGAACAGCAGCGCAAGCCCCAGGGTCGAGCGCAGCAGGCGGAACTCACTGATGCCACTCGCACACAGCGCGTCAATTTCCAGATCCTCCCGCAGCCGTCCCCAGGAAAGAATCAGGCCCAGGTAAAAGGCAATTGGCAGCAAAACGTCCTGTGCGATCAACCAACGCAATGCCGTCAGCTGAAACACCTCGGAGATCTGCAGCACACCGGCACTGGCATCCGTGAGAAAACGCGCCAGGGAAAAAGTGGCAAAAATTGCCGACAGCACAAGTGCGACCCCGACCACCGGGGGCAGCAGACGTTGCAGCAGATACCGGTCGATAATCACCGAGTCAGGGTGGTGGGGTCATCCGGCTTCGCAGACGCTCCCTGCGCGGGCAGGTGGTTCCGCAGCACCCTCATGAGTGAATGGGTGAGGGCCCCCTCTATTGCAACGCCACCGCTGATGTCCGGCGGTCCCGGCCAACCGCTGTCCGGGAATCGATGACCGGCAAATACTTGTTCGGATGAATAACGGGGAAACACATGAAAATGCACCTCGGGATCGACCATCATCAGCATCAGATAGTTGATTTTTTCGTAACCGAACGCGCCGGTCAGGGCAGTTTCAAGACGCTGGCAGATATCCTGCAAATCGGTAAATGCTGCCGGGGGCAGAGAGGGCAGCGCGCGTTCCTGCGTCTTGCTGCAAAGGACCAGAGCTGACAGCGTGCATTGCACCGGTCGCAGGAGAACCGCCCAATGCGGGCTCTCGAGCAGACAGCCCTCTGGGTACCCGAACTTTGCAAGAGTGGCGTGCACGGCCAGCGCTAGGCTCCCCGCAACACGCCGTTGCCCAGGCTAGCCCGGCACGGCTGAGACCAGCCACGCACCACGCCATGGGCGTTCTCGATATCTTCGTGGGTATCGATTTCACACCAGCTGAGCCCCTCGATGCAGCAGGCCACTACAGCATGTTTCTGGGCGATGACATCGATCGCCGAGAGGTACCAGCGGTTCAGCCCGCCACCAAAGCGCATGCTGCGCTCCAGCTCGGCGCGAAAAATATCGGCTCCATGTGCCGTAAAACGCGTCATGCCTATCGATTCACCGTTAACATCCTCGGGATCGAGTTTCTTGCCAATCTGCCGCAGACGTCCACGCTCAAGAATGACCTTCATATCATCATCATCGTAATATCCTTTACGATCGACGGTGAGGGTTATCGGGCACGTGGCTTCCACGTCAAGCAGCGTCTGCAGTACGGCGGTTTCAAAAAGCGTGTCACCGTTGATGAGAATGAAAGAGTCATGCATTTCATGCCGCGCAATCCAGCATGTTCCCAGGTTATCACTCGCCGCAAAGAACGGATTGTGCAGGCTCCGCACGAGAAGCCGGTCACTGCTGAAACCGGCAATGATCGCTTCCACCTTATCTGTTGCATAACCGGTGACAACCACCACTTCCTCAATCTGTGGGCAGCGCGCGATGCTGTGCAGCTGCCACTCGAGCACCGGCGTACCTGCAACTGCCAGTGCACATTTCGGCTGATTTTCCGTTAGCGGCAGCAGGCGACTGCCCTGGCCGGCGCTCAGTATTATCACTTTCATGTAGATCCCCCCCGGGATATTGCGCGCATTATTGTCGTTGCGCTCCTCGCATCCCGGTAAAGATACCAGTTTTATTCGCACAGCGCGCACCCTGACGCTGCAGACGGGTGTGCAACGGCACCGGCGTCTTAATCACGCTGAGCATTCACCGAACGACAAGGCGAGAGCGTTCAGGCGCCTGGGGCGCAAAAACCCTTGCGAGCTTTTGATATGGTGTTATAGTTATGCATAACACTATATCGATGGCAGATACCGACGTGCAGCACATCCCGCAGAAACCCGGCGCACACCCAGGACTGATTTCGACCCTGGCCAGCCACCCCCTCGCCGCCAACCTTCTCATGCTGGTCTGCATTCTGGCGGGCATCTGGGGCCTGCGTCAGCTGAATGTCCAGCTGAATCCAACGCAGCCCACACGCAGCATCGAGGTTGAACTGACCTGGCCCGGCGCCGCGGCAGAAGACGTGGAGCAGCTCGTGACGCAGCCCGTGGAGCACCAACTGCGCTCGCTGCCAGGACTTGAAAGCCTGACATCGACCACACAGAGCGGCGCGGCATCCATTCGTCTGCGCTTCAGCGGAGCGGAAGACATCAGTGCGGCTGCCGATCGGGTCAAACAGCGGGTCGATCAGGCGCGCGACCTGCCGGCAGATCTGGAAACGCCGGTCATCCGTCAAGCCATCTATTACGAAACCGTCGCGGCCATATTGCTATCGAGTGATGGACCCCTTTCCGAGCTGGTGCCTGAAGCCCGCCGTATTCAACGTGACCTGCTGGCGCGCGGTCTCGATCAGGTGGAATTCAGGGGCGTACCGCGTGAGGAGATCGCAATACAGATCGACAGCCAGACACTGTTTGAGCTCGGTGTCCCCCTTCACGATATTGCGGCCAGCGTTCTGAGAAACAACCGTGACATTTCCGCCGGCACCGTCGGCTCAGGCGCATCGGCGCTCGCACTGCGGGCTCCCGAGCAGCGACGCAGTCCGCAGGAGCTGGCCAAGCTGCCGCTGCAGACGGGCAGCGGCGCACAGCTGCAGCGCCTAGACAGCATCGCGTTGATCGAGCGTCGTTATCAGGACAACCAGCGCCTGCTTTTCCATGACGGCGATGCGGCCATCATGATACGCGCGCGCCGCGCGCCAGATTCGGACGTGATGGCAGAAGCGCAGATTCTGCGCGAGTGGCACGCAGAGAACGTGGATTCCCTTGCAGCACGCGGCATTGACGCCGGAGTCTGGCTGGAAGCCTGGCGCTTTGCCCGTGACACGCTGATGCTGGTAGTGAATAACGGCATCACGGGCCTGTTCCTCGTGGTCGCCATTCTGTTTCTTTTCCTAAATACCCGCGTGGCCGCCTGGGTCACGCTGGGAATACCGGTATCGTTCCTGACGGCGCTTTGCGCATTCTGGTATCTGGGTGGCTCGATCAACTTCATCAGCCTGGTCGGCGCGGTGATGGCCATCGGCATTGTGGTCGATGACGCCATCGTGGTTGGCGAACATGCGCTGGCACGCTTTGAGGCAGGTGCCAGCCCGGCAGAGGCCGCTGCGAGTGGAGCACGGCGAATGTTCGCACCGGTTGTGGCGTCATCGCTGACCACGCTCGCCGCGTTCCTGCCGCTGGTTGTCCTCGACCAGGCTTCCATTCGCGAAATCCCGCTGTTGATTTTCTGCATTATCATTGCGTCGCTCTTTGAATGCTTTCTGATCCTGCCCGGTCACCTGAGACACAGCTTCGAGCGGATGCAGCATCGCGTTCCGGGGAAATTCCGGCGCGGCTTCGATCATTACTTCCAATGCATGGTATCGCGCCTGTTCCGACCCGGACTGCACTGGTGCCTGGACAATCGACGTACCGTCGTGGCCGTTGCGCTGGGCGCCTTCGTGGTGGCACTGTCGCTACTCTTCAGCGGGCGAGTAAAGCCCGAACTCGACCTCCAGCTGAATTTTGAATTTGCCGATGCCCACGTGCGGTTTGCGCCACACGCGACCGAGGCCGACAAAGAAAGCTATCTGCGAGCCCTCGAAACGGCACTGCAGAAAACCGACGACGCGTTCGGCGGCAATGTCGTGATTACCCAGGTACGCTCGCACAACTGGGCGCGCCTTGATCAGCAGGAGCGCCACGGCGCGCAATATGCGGCGGTCGAGGCCGAGCTGGTATCTCCTGAGGACCGACAGGTAACGCTGGCTGATTTTTCCGCAGCCTGGAAACAGCGCGTGGCGGCAAACAGCGCGGTCGAACAGGTCGCATTCTCTTCGGGCGAAGACAGCACGCCGGACCTTCAGCTATTCCTCCGTGGAGACGATACCCAGACACTCAAGGCCGCCGCCGAGCAGCTGGCCGCGGCGATTTCACAATATCCCGGCGTTACCCACACATTCGACGATCTTCCCTATGGCGATCAGCAGTGGCTCTTTTCACTGACCGCAGAAGGCCGCGCGGCAGGGCTTAGCAGCGAAGAGGTCGGAAGACAGGTCACCGCGGCTTTTCAGGGACATCGCGTGCAGCTGTTCATGGAGGGCGATGCGGAACTGGAAATCCGGGTATCTCTGCCCGAGAGTGAACGACGGCAACCTGCCCGCGTCGCAACACTTCCCATTGTCACGCCCGACGGCCACAGCGTGCCGCTAGCCAGCATAGCGACACTGGAATCACAGCGCGGAATCGATCGTATTCGGCATCGCGATGGGCAGCGTGTTGTGAATGTCTATGCCAACGTCGATCGTCGCGTGAACACGCCCATGACAATCATCGCCGACCTTGAGGCGCAGACCATTCCGGAAATAACCCACAGATACGGCGTGCAGTATGGCCTTGGCGATGGTTCCGCAGAAGAAGCCCGAGTGCTCGGCGACATGCTGATCGGAGCCGTGATAGGTCTGATTCTTATCTACCTCATTCTCGCCTGGATGTTTGCATCATGGTCCTGGCCGCTGGCCGTCATGGTGGCAATCCCACTGGGATTCACCGGCGCACTCTTTGGCCTGCAGATCATGGGGTTGAATCTGGGTGCCATGGCGATAATGGGGCTGTTTACCCTGACCGGCGTCATCATCAACGACTCGATCATCCTCATCAACTCCTACCGCGAGCTCAGAGAGGGCCCGATGACAGCACGCGAAGCGCTTGTTGAAGCCTGCGTCTCGCGCCTGCGCCCGGTATTGCTGACATCAATCACCACTACTTTGGGACTGGCACCCATGATGCTGGAGAGCTCGCCGATGGGAGAGGCGATGGCACCCATTGCCGTCGTGATCTGCTTTGGTCTCATGTATGGCACGGCTCTCATACTCATCGCGATTCCAGCAATCCTGTCGCTGATTGATCGGCCTGCCAGGCAGACTCAGTCGGCCCGGAACCCGACAACACCAACTCACGTGCCACTGCCCGGATACTACGGAGAATGATCATGACCCTGAAAACAACCCTGGCCAGCATCACGCCACGGATCCAGCGCAAGAACGTTCTGTTCGCCATCGCCGTGGGTATCGGCACCATGACCACGACGGTTCTCATGGCCACGGCGCCGGAACATGCACCACAGGAGGTGGACGAGAAAGTGTGGCCAGTCAGTACGACGCTGGTTGAAGTGGATAGCCTGAGTCCAGAGCTGCAGGTGTACGGGAGAGTCGAGAGCCCAAGGCATACCCGCCTGTCCAGTGCACTTGATGCACCGGTGGTGGCCGTGCACGTCAGCGAGGGAGACAGCGTGCAAAAAGGTGAACCCTTGGTGACGCTGGATGCCGCCGAGGCGCAGCTCGTTCACGCACAACGCGCGGCCGACCTGGCGGGAAACCTGGCAACACTCGAATCACTGGCAGCCGATTTCGACAGCGAACAGCGGGTTCTTGCGCAGATGCAGGAATTACAGGAACTCGCTGAAAGGCGGGTGAACCGGCTGAGAGAACTGTATGCGCGACAGTTGGTGTCCACCACAGAGGTAGATACGCTGAAGCAGGAGGTGTCGATAAGGCGCATTGAATTATCGCGACAGCAGGCACTGGTAGAGAGACAACCTCAGCGACTCGCTGCCGCCCGCGCGGCTGTAGACAGCGCCAGGGCAGCGCTGGATGAACAACAGCTGCGCCTGGAACGCAGCGTGCTGCGAGCGCCCTTCGATGGTCGCGTCACCCTGGTGAATGCCTCCGAGGGGGATCGTGTGACACCCGGGAAAGTGCTCGTCGCCCTCTATGACCTTGAAAAGCTGCGCGTTCGTGCTCGCCTGCCATCGGCGCTGGTGCCCAGGTTGAAGTCGCACGTCGCCAGCGGCACCCGCATTTCCGCAGCAATAGCCGGTAGACTGGACATGGCAGAGCTCGACCAGTTGTCCAGTGAAATCGAATCGGGAAGCAGCGGTATTGACGCGTTTTTCAGGCTCCCGACCGGCAGTTCTCTGGAAATCGGTCGCACCGTGGATCTGGTACTGCAATTGCCGCCGGTAGACAACGTTGTGGCGGTGCCGCAGCAGAGCCTCCACAGGAACCGCTATATTTACGTTGTTGAAAACCAGCGCTTACGGGCCGTTGCCGTCGCGACACAGTAACCGGTCATTCCGAGACGTTGTTGCCAGCGTGACTATTTTGCCTTTGGCGGCATCAGCGCGCGGACAGTGTCGACGATTTCCCGCAAGTCA
>NZ_SLWX01000007.1 GCF_004340525.1 Chromatocurvus halotolerans
GTTTACGAAGTTTGCCATCATTGCGCCCCGATCACTGCACGTGACATGGATTATCCCACGTCGATACTATTCGGTTAAGTCCGACAGGCTGCTAGGGCTGCGCCGGTATTTATGAGGATCAACAAATTTCCTTTCACTACCGTGACGCGGTTTTGCTGCCAAAAAATCCGATCGTTGCCTAAAGTGGTTTCCAGGGCTGTCGATTCTAGCGCCCTATGGTTACCCAAGGTTGGAGGAATATGAGCTTCACGTAGCGAACCATCACTGATAGAGGAGCGCATGAGCATGGATGCTGTGCACGAATCGGAAATAGACTCTCAGAGCAGGGGGGTGGCCAGTCAGCTGGTCGTCATTCCCATCGATAACATCACGCCTTACGAGCGCAATCCGCGCCATTCGCCCAATCCCGCCCGCGATCGCATCAAGGACTCCATTCGCGCCCATGGCCTGGACTATGCGCTCGCTGTTACCCAGCCCCCGGGGACGACGCATTACGTCCTGAGCGCCGGTGGCGGCACCCGGCTGGAGGTCCTGCGGGAACTCTTTGCTGAAACCCACGACCCGCGCTTTGGCCGGGTCCCCTGTGTCCTCACTCCCTGGCCGGGCGAGGCGGAAATCCTGCTCGCGTACGTGCGCGAGAATGATCTTCGGGGAGAGCTCAGCTTCATCGATAAGGCGCGCGCGGTCATGGCGTGCAAGGAACTCCTCGAAGCAGAGCAGGGTGAACCGCTTTCGCAGCAGGCGCTGTCAGCAGCCTTGATGCGCCGCGGCTATGGGCTGAGCCAGGCCATGATCTCCCACATGGTCTATGCCGTGGAGCGCCTGTTGCCCGTCATCCCGGTGGCGCTGGAGCACGGTATCGGTAAACCGCAGGTGCAGCGGATTCGCCATCTCGATGGCGCCGCTGCACGGCTGTGGGCCGCGTGCGGATTGGAGACCGAACTGCCGTACGACGACGCCTTTCTCACCCTGTGTCGTCGCTATGATGGCCCCGACTGGTCTTTTGATGACCTGGAGGAGGCGGTCGCTGTCGAGATCGCCGAGGGAGCCGATCGCAGCATTCAGGCGGTCCGCCTCACCGCCATTACCCTTTCGAATGACGTTAAACCACTTTTCGAACATCTCCGGAATGCCAGTAAAGCGATAGATCAATAATCGCTGACTATCGGCTCTCCGGCAGATTCCCAGGCCGTCATGGGTCCGCTGCCAAGAAAGTACGACAGATGGGCCAGCCCCCTGGTCGCCTACAATGGCGGTCCCGAGCCTATTCGCAACCTGCGCAGAATCGCCGCGGTATCGGCTGTCAGGGTAGTCACTGGTTGCCGGCCTTGATGAGACGCGCAACCGGGGCTGTTGCGCTGTCACGAAGCATCATTGAGTTGTCATCTTCCAAAGCATAGGTTCTCACCGATGTGAGCATGTCGAGAAAGGCCTGCTCAGTGTTCATGTCGGAACAGGCCATGCGCGTCATGGCGAGGTTTTCACCGAAATCAATGCGTTGATTGCGCGTGATGCTGTAGGTCCCGTTGAAGGAATTGCACGATGTGTTGCCGACGGCCTGCGATGTCTCGGATTGCAGTGTGAAGAAAGGTTGTGTCTGGTGGTCTTGCGGGGCAATTGCCTTTCCGTTCAATTCGATCAAGCGCCACTGAACATCCTCGATAGCCGGGTCCTCAAGGTGCTGGTCCAGAATGTAGCGCTCAGCGAGGTCGCCCTGAATAGGCTGCCCCTGCATATCCAGCTGGAGGAGGTGGTGTTCACGCACCTGGTAGTGTCTAGGGCCGTTGTCATCGGTGTCCAGGGTTATAATGCTCCCCGCGTCATTCCACGTGAACGCGCCTGTTTCGGTGACAGGGCGCGGATTCTCGTTGAGGTACTGCAGTGAGCGTTCGTAGGTGTCGTTTTCATAAAGCGTGATAACGGTCTCGATCCCGGGGCAGCTTGCGCAGGGCAAGGTGCCTGAGTAGGTACCGGCCCAGTCAAGCGCCAGCCGACTGGTGTCTGCGGGCGTCGGCAGCGACGCCTGACCCTGGGGCGGGGTATCTGCTGAGGGCTGCGCATCCTCGTGTCCGGGATTTATCGTCTGCGTCTCCGGCGGATCAGCATCATCAGAGCAGCCGGACAACAGCAGACTGCAAGCAACTAACCACGAAAGCGCAAATCTCGTCTGGCAGCGCATGTCGACACCCTCGATAGAGATCATGGCAGTCCCTATCATACTGTAGGCGGTCTTCCCTATGGAACGATGAGTTCCCGGCGTTGGCGGCTCTGCGCGCTTGTTGCTGTCGAGCCTGCAGCCCGCCGCATGATTGACGCTGACCCCCGATCTACCTGACTATCCGGATACCGGTCCTGTCGCCATCCCGGCGGTGTCGCCGCAGCGAAGAAAGGGAGATAGTCTATGTCCCGAATCTGGAAATACCCTGCAGGCTGGCGGGTGCTGCACTGGCTGATGGCGCTGATGGTCCTGACGCTGATACCCGTTGGGCTGTGGATGGCGTCGCGGGCAGAAGCCGATATCTGGGGGGAGCTTACCAATACGCTGTATCGCTGGCACAAGGCCATCGGTTTCAGCGTACTTGTGCTGATGATTCTGCGGATAGCCGTCAAGATTCGCTACCGTAACCCGCCGTACCCGCCAAATGCGATGCCCCGGAACATTCTGCTGGCCGCCCGGACCGTGCAATCCCTGCTTTACGTGCTGCTGGTACTGACACCGCTGTTCGGCTGGTCCGGCGTGACGGCTTTTCCTGCCCTCGATACCGTCGGGGGCTACAAACTGCCAGCCATGCCGTTTGTCCCTGAAGACCGGGAACTGGCGGAAACACTTTTCGAGGTGCACGGATGGCTTGCCATCACTCTCGCCGTGCTGGTCGCCGCGCATGTCTCCGGGGCGCTCAGGCATGCGCTGCGCAAGGACGGTATTTTCAGACGGATGGTGTAGCCGTACGGGCAGCTCGCGCCGTGATGATGGGTTCGCAGGCGTCCAGCAAGGCATGACGGCGCTGCATGATTTCCGGGAGCGCACGCTCTTCGGGTATGCCTAACAGGCCTCGCCGCTCGAGCCACTGACCCGCTGCCTGACTGCCGCCCAGCGCGGACAGCGGGACGGCCAGTAACAGGCCGACAATAATGGGCAGCATCCAGTACAGCAGTGAAGACGGCAACCACAGCAGTAGGCTCAGCAGCAGAATCCCGACTACCGTGTGTGTGCCGTGACTCATCAGCAGTTGCCGCCAGTGAATACCGCTCTCCTGGCGTCGCTGCGCAGACCAGCCGGAGTCCTGCCCATGCAAAATGTCCCACAGGTGCCGGCTGTGTATCAGCATGAAGATGGGGGCATGCAGGACGGAGAAGAGCAGCTCCAGCAGCACACTGCAGAAAAATGTCAGTCGCCCCATGCCCCCGCGCATCTCCGGCGTCAGCAGACCCGAAGCGAGGCCGAGCATTTTCGGCAGCAACAGCAATGCCATGGTGAAAATGAACAGGCCGATCATGCCTTTGGAGTCAAAAACCGGCAGGTTCTCTACGGGTAAAAGCCCCGGCTGCGGCAGCGCAAACTGTGTGCTCAGTACCAGGCCAAGCGTAACCATCGCCAGCCAGAGCAACGAGGTCAGATAGTTCATGACGCCCATCAACATATGCGCCCGGCTGGGCCAGCGCAGACCCCTGGCAGAGACCACTGCCAGGTGCTGGACATTGCCCTGCGCCCAGCGACGATCGCGGATGGCGGCATCCAGGAGCGTGGTAGGGCACTCTTCCCAGGAGTGCGCCAGCTCTGGCAGCATTCTGACTGACCATCCTGCGCGTCGCATCAGGGCGGCCTCGACAAAGTCGTGAGAGCGTATCTCGCCAGCGAAAGGGCGACGCCCCGGCAGCACCGGGAGGCCGGCGGACGCGGCGAAAGCGCGCGTGCGGATAATGGCATTGTGGCCCCAGTAGTTGCCGTCGTGGCCCTGCCAGGCGCACAGGCCGCGTGAGAAGACAGGGCCGTAGGCGATGCCGGCAAACTGTTGAAGCCTCGCGAACAGGGTTTTTCCGCCGTGAAGACGTGGCAGCGTCTGCAATATGCCGCTTGCGGGATCAGCGTCCATTTCCCGAACCAGCGCGACCAGCGTTTCACCGGCGATCAGGCTATCGGCGTCCAGGACAACCATGTAGTCGTAACTGTCTCCCCATCGGTTGACGAAATCGCGAATATTGCCGGCCTTTCTCTCGCTGTTATGCTCGCGGCGGCGGTACCAGACGGGCATGGTTCCCCGCAGATGGTCACGCAGGTACTGCGCCGCCGCCTGCTCTGTGGCCAGGACGTCAGCGGCGTTGCTGTCCGAGAGAATGAAAATCTCGAAGTGTCCCTGCAGTCCGGTTCTCGCCAGGTCCTCACCCATCGCTGCCAGTGCTGCGCAGGCGCTGATGGCGTCCTCGTTGTAGATGGGCATAATCAGGACAGTTCGGCCGCGCAGCGCGGTATCCGCCCCGGGGTGTCTCTGCCTGCGAGTGGACCCCGACAGGTGGCAGACAGACAGGAGCCCCGCCAACGCCCCTGTCGCCGACAGGGATATCCAGGCAAAGGTTGTGGTGAAGAGGAATAGCAGCAGCCAGAGCAGGAAAGTCAGCCAGAGACGGGCTGGAGCAGCGAGCGTCGCGGCTTCATCAAGCGGGATGATGCGATATAGCTGGTAGCAGGCACCCGCCGTCAACGCCAGGCTGCCACCGAAGGTGATGGCGCGCGCCAGGATCGTGAGCGGATCCGGACTGGCATCGAATCGCGCGGGTCGCCGGGACAGCACTTGCGTGGGCATGGCCAGCGGCGATGCCGGTGGCGTTGAGGATAACGCGGACGTCATGATGGCTGCATTTTGTCCCTGTTTTGTCCAAAAATAGCGCGAGTCAAGGTTGGCGTGGCTGTCTGAGGCTACGTATATAGGGGTAAGACAGATCAGCGGTACGGTTGGGGGATGGTCTCGCCAGTGACCTTACCCGTATAGTCACGACGGACACGGTCAAGGTTTCTGCATTGTGCAAGGAAGACGAAATTCATCAATCATCCGGGACGTACATGCCGGGCTTGTCTGAGGCGCTGGATGACGTGCCGCGAGTCGGGGTAGAGCCCGCCCTGCAGGGTGAACTGCTGCGCCTTGCCATTCTGGGCGTGAGCCTGCTGCTGGTCGGCGCAACGGTATTGTCAGGCCTTGAGGGCGCGCAGCTAGCGCTGCGCTGGTTGCTGGTCAGCCTCGCCTGCTGGAGTTTCGTGCTCTGGCAGTGTCGTAAGCGGCTCCACCTGAACTGCAGCAGTCCGGAAGAGCCCGACAGGCCCCGGCGCTACGCCACGCTGGGACACGGCAACCGAATTACGCTGTTTCGCGGTCTGCTGATTTCCGCGCTCGCCGGCTTTCTGCTGGTTGCGCCCGCGGACACCAGCCCGTGGCTGCTGTACGTCCCGGCGCTGCTGTATACGGCAGCGGCGCTGGCGGATCTGCTCGACGGTCGTATGGCGCGGTATCAGCAGCATACGACCCGGCTGGGTGCGGAGCTCGACACAGCGCTTGATGCATTCGGCCTGCTGATCGCACCGCTGCTTGCGATTGCCTATGGCAAGCTCCACGTCAGCTATCTTCTGGTTAGCGTCGCCTATTACCTGTTTCAATGCGGGATCATCTGGCGGAAGCGACACGCCTTGCCTGTCTACCCGCTGCCGCCCAGTCGGCTGCGCCGATACCTGGCCGGTGTGCAGATGGCGCTGGTGGCCGTCGCACTCTGGCCGCCGGTGCCCCACGGTGTCACCACGGGTCTCGGCGTGGTGTTGATGCTCCCGCTGCTGATCGGCTTCTGCCGCGACTGGTGGTACGTCAGCGGTCGGCGTGATGTTTGTCGGGAGTCGTGTTCTTGACACAGAGGTCCGGGCTTCACCACACCGACAACATCACGCGCAAAAGCGCCGTCACCCTGGTGCTGTGGTTGCTGGCGCTGGGGCTGTTTGCCTGGACCCTCAGGCAGTTACCCCTGGGTGACAGTGTCTCCCAGCTGGCCTTGCTGTCCCCGCCCGACTGGCTGCTCTGGTTCCTGGTCAACGTTGTCATCCTGTACCTCGCGGTAAAGCGCTGGCAGCTGCTGGGGCAGGCGTTACTGGCGTCACTGCCCCTGGCGAGCCTGTTTCGTCTGCGCCAGGCCGGTAGTACCGTGAGTTTTCTGACCCCGGGCCCCCATTTTGGCGGCGAGCCACTGCAGCTGTACTGGTTGCACCGTTATTACGGCACGCCGATGCACCGCGCCGTCGCAACGCTGGGACTGGACCGATTCGTGGAAACTGGCACCAACCTTGCTGTTCTGCTGGCGGGCGTGCTGATGCTGCTAGGCACCACGCTGCTGCCGGTTCAGGAGTGGCTGCTGGTGACAGTGATACTGGCCGCGGTTCTCTGCGTGATGCTGCTGGCGGCGGCTTTGGTGCTGCGGCATCCTGACTGGCTGGCTAGACACTGCAGTCCGCTTGCCGAGCGCCTGCGGGCTGCGGTTACCGGTATGCGCGGCGACAGGATGATTGGTAGCAATGATGAAAATGTCCGGCAGAAGGGCAGGGGGGGGTGGCAGGCGCTGGTCGCGTTGCTGCGTGATGCCCTCTCGGGCCACAGACCGAAGCTTTGGCTGGCGCTGCTGCTGTCTCTGGCGGGCTGGGTCGCGCTGCTGATTGAGCTGGCGATGCTGCTGGGCTTTCTCGGTCTTGCGGTCTCACCCACAGACGTTGTGCTGGTCATGCTGGGAATGAGACTGGCGATGCTGCTGCCGGTGCCCGGCGGCATTGGCACGATTGAGGCCTCACTGGTGTGGTCCTTCCAGTACCTGGGGTTTCCCGCGAGTGCTGCTATCGGGCTGATTGCCCTGATACGCCTGCGCGATGCACTGGTGCTGCTGATTGGCGCGGGCTGTCTCTTCAGTTTCTACCGCGCCGGTCATTACAGCGAGCCGGCTGTCCTAGCTGAATGATTGGCGGTACGCTGCCCAGCAGGTGGCGTTTTCCCACAGTTTCACAGTCAGGCTACCGCTGCCAGGCGGCGTAATACCCGCCATCAGTTTCTCGTTCAGAATCCGGCTGAAGTGCTCGATGCTGGGATTGAGGCCGGCAAATTCCGGCTTGTCATTCAGCATGCAGTCGCGGAAATACGCCACCGTGGTGGTCAGTGCCGCCTCGATCTCGACAATGTCTACCAGATAACCGTGCTGATCGAGGGTGTCGCTCTCGATGCTGACCTCGAGCACGTAGTGGTGCGCATGGGGAGTGTTTTCGTCACCCCAGTCACCGCCTATGAGGTAGTGGTTGGCAATAAAATCCTGTGTAACGGCAACGGTATACATAAGCGTCCTGTCAGTCTGGGTAATGAAACAAGGGCTGCACGATATCGGGCAGCTGTTCATGAAGTTGATGATACAGCGCCGGGGCTTCCTGCAGGGGCAGGGTTTGCGTGACAAGCTGACCCGGGTCGACACGACGGATCATGTCCCAGGCGAGGTCGAAACGGCGCCGTTTGTCCCAGCGTCCGCTTAACGCCGGTGCCAGGGTGCTGACCTGGCTGGTCATCAGCTGCAGGCGGTTGCGATGGGCGTCGCCGCCAAGGTCAACCGACACTGGCTTATTGCCGTACCAGCTGCCGATAACGATGCGACTGGCATAGCCGCCCAGACCGATGGCGAGGTTGAGTGCCTGTGGATGGCCACTGACCTCGTAGATCAGATCGGCATTGCCGAGGCCGGACGCTCGTTGCGCAGGCAGCTCCGCCTCTGCCGGGCTCCACACGGACTGGACACCCATCCGGCGGGCAAGCTGCTGTCGCTGCAGCTGTCCTTCCACCGCGGCGAGCGACGCCAGCGGATACTGTGCGAGCAGGGCTGACAACAGCAGACCCACCACGCCCTGGCCCAGCACTACAACCCGTTCGCCCATCATGGGCTGGCCGTCCTGTATCAGGTTGACGGCGGTTTCCATGTTGGGCAGGAATACCGCCGACGATGCCACAATGTCGTCCGGTACCGCGATAAGGTGTTCCGGCAACGCGAGGAAATGACTGGCGTGGGGCTGAAAGCCAAACACCCGTTGTCCCGCCCAGGTTGCATCGACTCCGCTACCGATGGCCTGCACGTCGCCAATACAGGCGTAACCGAACTGTACGGGGTAGTGAGGCGCCTGCTGCAGGGATTCAAGCGTGCTGTCCAGTGCCATCGACTGCGGGATCTGGCCCCGGTACAGCAATAGCTCCGTGCCGGCGCTTACGGCGGAATAGCGGGTTTTCACCCGGACTTCACCCGGCCCCGGTGGCGCCAGCGCCACGTTCCGCACCTCTACCTCCAGAGGCGCCGTGAACCAGAGTTGCGACGCGCTTACTGTGCCAGTCAGATCAGTCATGTCGTGGTATCCGGCGGTGCGGCGTGGGTGTAACACAGCCTTCCCCAGACGATGATTTCGTTGCCCAGCTGCCGGCTGTGCAGTGTCGTGACGCGCGGGCAGGACAGGGTGTCCGTGTTGCCCAACGGGCCAATGGCGTTGTAGCCCCCGATAAAGACGGGCGCCACCGTCAATACCGCAGCATCCGCCAGGCCCGCGCGCAGGAAGGCGGTGATAACGGCGGCTCCCCCTTCGATCATCAGTTTTCGGATACCGCGCCGGTAGAGAATCTCCATGGCCTTGTGCAGGTGGACCTGTCCACTGTCATCGCCCGGCACCACAATCAACTCGCACCCGCTGCGCGCTGCGCCTGTGGCTTGCGTTGTCAGTACCCAGCATGTCTGGTGTTCACTTTGGCAGAGCCGGCTGGAGGCGGGGATGCGCAGCTGACTGTCCAGCACAATGGGCTGTGGATCCGCGCCCGTCCATTCACGTACCGTGAGCTGCGGGTCGTCTGCCAGCACCGTACCGATACCGACGAGGATGCCGTCATGCAGGCTGCGCAGCTGGTGCGTCATCTGCATGCCCTCGTCGCTGCTGAGCACGACTGTCCTGCCGGGTGCGGTCGTAATGCTGCCATCCCAGCTCTGGGCGTAGCTCAATGTGACGTGGGGACGTGCTTCAGAGTTGCCGAGCCGCAAACTGTGGAAGTCAGCCTGCTCACGCACCAGCCATCGTTCTATATCCTCGTTAAGACTCATGGGCTGACTGTGTCTTCCTGACCGGCTTGAGCGGCAGCAAGTGATCCATGCGCTGCGCCTTGGTCAGCAGATAGTCTGCGTTGTCGAAGTTGGCGTTGACGGCGAGTGACACCCGTTCCGAGACCGTGATCCCCGCTGCTTCCAGCGCCAGAATCTTCGCGGGATTGTTGGTCATCAGCCGCACGGAGGGAACGCCCAGGTCTTCCAGGATCAGCGCTGCCAGCGAGTAATCGCGCTCATCGGCGCCATGCCCCAGCATGAGGTTGGCATCGACCGTATCATAGCCCTGATCCTGAAGGTTGTAGGCCCGCAGCTTTTCCAGAAGGCCGATGCCGCGCCCTTCCTGCCGCAGGTAAATGACCACGCCGACACCGGCTGCAGCCACCATCGCCAGGGACCGGTCGAGCTGTTCACCGCAGTCACAGCGACGCGAGCCTAGTACATCACCGGTAAAACATTCAGAATGCACTCGCACCAGAACGGACTCGACACTGCTCAGATCGCCCATATAGAGAGCGAGGTGCTCTTTGCTGTCCAGTGTATTGCTGTAGAAACACAGCTGAAAGTCGCCGTGCTCTGTGGGAATCCTTGTACGGGTCATTCGGGTTGCTTCAGGCTCCGCCATAGGACACTCGGATTGGTGTTGTGATGTTTTCATCATACGTCCGCCTGACCCCGGTTGTATGCCTCGACAAAGTCTTAAACTACGACACCTTGACGACAACGGATCAAACCGCCTGTGAGCATTGCACCCCTGTATTTCGCGTTTCCCGGACGCCTCGACACCCTGACGGGTGGGTATCACTACGATCGCCAACTGATCCGGGAACTGCGGCAACTGGGGCTGGAAGTGGCGACACTGTCGCTGTCAGGGCGTTTTCCCTTTGCCGATGACCGGGCATTGCAGGAGGCAGGCGAGACGCTTTCCGCCCTCCCTGACAGTGCTCTGGTCATCATCGATGGATTGGCCCTGGGGGCCTTCGATGAGACGGCGCTGGCGCCGGTGCGGGCGAAGCGGCTGCGCCTCGTTGCGCTGTGCCACCATCCGCTGGCGCTGGAATCCGGGCTCGATCCGGCGCAGCAACGGCGTTTTCAGCGATCGGAGCAGCGGGCACTGCAGGCGGCGCGCGCGGTTCTGGTAACCAGCGCCCACACCCGACGGACGCTGATCACGCAGTTCGCGGTGCCGCCTGAGAGGGTGACTGTCGCCCGGCCCGGCACCACCCGGGTACCCTTCGCGCGCTGCCAGGGGCAACCGCCCAGGCTGCTGGCGGTGGCCTCACTGACCCGGCGCAAGGGCCACGATGTCCTGATCAATGCGCTGGCACCCTTGCAACACCTGCCCTGGCAGGCACGTTTTGTCGGCGGTCGCGAGTTCGATCCGGCATGGAGCGATGAGCTGCAGCGGCAGGTGAATCGCCTGGGGCTTCACTCGCGTATCGATTTTGTAGGGGTCGTAGACGAAACGCAGGGGGAGTTCCAGCGTGCCGACCTGTTCGTGCTGCCCTCGCGCTACGAGGGCTACGGCATGGTGTTCGCCGAGGCACTGGCGGCTGGCCTGCCCGTTGTTGCGGCCCGTGCGGGCGCCGTGCCGGATGTGGTGCCCGAATCGGCGGGACTGCTGGTACCTCCCGATGACGTGCAGGCATTGACGGCGGCGCTGCACAGCCTGCTGGCCCGGGAGGAGCTGCGTCGACAGCTGCAGGCAGGCGCCCGCCTGGCCGCCGGGACATTACCGACCTGGTCCGACACTGCCGCTTGCGTGGCCCGCGTTATCGAGGATGCAGCATTATTATGAGTGGTTTCAGTATCGATTGGCTTGATCTTCGCGAGGACGCCGACCGGCGTGCCCGGGACAGCGACCTCTGCGAGCGGGCAGTGCACTGGCTGCAGCTGGCTCCCTCGCGGGGCCGTGAGGCCATTGTGGTAGATCTGGGTGCGGGTACCGGTTCCACGCTACGGGCTCTGGACGGCGCCGGCCAACGGCCGCTGCTCTGGCGTCTGCTGGACCACGACCCAGCGCTGCTGGCGGAAGCCCGTCGACGCCACGGCGGCCAGACCGGCATCGAAACATTTGCCGCGGATCTGTCGGACATTGGCACCCTGCCTCTGGACGGTGCAAGGCTGGTCACGGCGTCTGCGCTATTTGATCTGGTGTCCGCGGAGTTTCTGCAGGCGCTGGCGCAGGTGCTGCAAAGGCCCGCGGGACAGGACCCGATTGGCGTGTATTCCGCGCTCAACTACGATGGCCTGACGCAGTGGACCCCCTCCCATCCGCTGGATGACGTCGTTCTCGAGGCCTTCAATTGTGATCAGCGTCGGGACAAGGGCTTTGGTCCCGCGCTGGGGCCGGAGGCGGCAGGCGCCATGTGCGACGCGTTTTCGCAGGCCGGCTTCAGGGTCTTCTCTGCCAGCAGCCCCTGGGTGCTTGACGGGGCCGATGAACCGCTCGTATCGGCGCTGATAACCGGCATTGCCGCTGCGGTGGCGGGCAGCCCTGGTGTGGCTGTCAGCTCCCTGGAAGACTGGGTCAGGTTCCGCCAGGCGCAGGTGACATCCGGGTCCTGCACGGTAGGGCACACGGACCTGCTGGCCGTGCCGGACCCGGCGTCAGCGCACGCAACGGTGTAGACGCCGGCTCAGACCCGGGCATCAGTGGCGAAGCCGGGCATAGACGTCGCCGCTGCCTTCCCGCAAGGCTGTCAGCACATCACGCATGTCGTCGGGCGTGCGCCAGCGATCGAACTGCAGGCGATGCGTTTCTCCCGGCGCCAGGTTGTACTCGTAGCGACCCAGCGCTTCGAGGCGGTCGATGCAGGACAGCGCCATCGCGATCGTTGCCGGGATGTATTCGAAGGACAGCGCGGCAAGCGGTCGGGACAGGCCCTGCAATACCTGTAGCTCAAACCCCTCGACATCGATCTTGCAGAATCCCGGTTCGCCATATTCCTCGATCAGGGCGTCGAGCGTTGTCACCGGTACACTGACCTCGCGGTCCCAGCGCACCGCCTGAAAAGAAGGGTGCTGCTGCACGCGTGCGATCCAGTCTGCTGACATCGTGGTAACGGTTGGCGTACGTGTGCTGATAAACAGCGTCGCCTCACCCGGCTCAGCGGCAACGGCCTTTTCCACAAGGGCGATCGCCGGGTCCGCGCCGTAGCGGCGCTGCAGGGTCCTCATCAGCAGGGGCTGGGGCTCCACTGCCACGACCCGCGCGCCGAGGGTCCGCCACGCCCGCAGCCGATTGCCAACGTGGGCGCCGATCTCGAAACACAGGTCGCCGTGCCGGATAAACTGCCCGTAGCACCGTCGCATGCGTGACTGCCGCCCGGGAATGCCATAGTACATCAGCAGTGAACGCCACAGCCCGAGCCGTTCCCGCCAGCCTGTCCAGGTCATCAGTGGTTATCCTTGTCTGGCTCGGAAAAAGCCTCGATGAAACGGTCGCGCAGCTGGTCCATTCGCCACACGGGAGCGTCCGCAGTGGGCAGCATGCCCGGCTGCCACTGCCAGTCGGCAATGGCGTCGATGATGGCCGGGTCATGGGCGATCAGGTGTACAGGGACATCGCGATCCTCCGCGTCACCCGAGATTCTCGGCGCTGCCGGATGATCCCCCAGCACCAGCAGCACCAGGTTCTCACCGCCGAAGGTCGTCACGTAGGACACCAGCGTCTCCAGCATGTATTCGATGGACTGCCGATAGTGATCGCGAACCGTCTCGACATTGCCCCACACCTGCTCAGGGCTGGGCCCTGCCAGCGCCTGATCATTGAAGATACGTCCATCGTCCACCTCATCCCAGGGCACGAGTTCGGCAATCGGCGTCCACGGCGCATGGGATGAGATCAGGGCGAGCTCGGCCATCAGTGGCGGTCGCGTTGCGTCACCCGTCTCGCGTTCCCGGGCCTGGAGCGCTGACCAGACGTACTGGTCGGGCATGGTGACCCAGTTGAAGGGCTCGCCCTCGTAGCCGAAATTACGGGCGCTGTAGATGTGGTCATAGCCGTAATACGCGCCTTCCGGCCAGGCCATGCTGATGGCGGGCAAGGCGGCGACGGTACGCCAGCCGGCATCACGAAAGAGGCGGTTCAGTGCGACCCGATCGCTGACAATGAGACTTCTGAAGCGCGTCTCACTGTCAATCCAGGCACCCGACAGCAGGGTGGCATGGTTGAGCCAGCTCTGTCCGCCCACGGTGGCGGCGGTCAGGAAGGCGCTGCGCATCTGCGCGCCGTCTGCCTGCAGTGTGTCCTCGGCCCAGCTCAGCCTGGCGGTTACCGATTCGGCGAAAGGATCGCGTTCCAGCAGCGCTCGCCCGTAGGATTCGGCGAAGACAATGAACACGTCCTTGCCCTCAAGTTTTGAGAGCAGTGAGCCGCCAGATCTCCCGGCCATGGGGTCATTACCCACCGTCTCGTTGAACACCCGGATATCCCGGATGCTGTTCACTGTATCCTGTCCGTGTTCCACCAGCTGCCGGAACGCAAAGGCATCTGCCCGGGGTGTTGCGCCCAGATGTTTCAGCAGGCCCCAGGCGATCAGCAGTGCTACAAGTGTCAGCAGAGAAAACCGCGGCGTTCCCTGCAGGAGCCGCTGAAAACGCCCGAGCGTGACCAGGGCCAGCCAGCCGAGCAGTCCCGCCAGCATCACCACCAGCAGGCCTGCCAGCAGCCACGCCAGACTGCCCAGCGCACCGCTCAGCAGGCGGCCGGCATCGGCCAGCAGATGGGTGTCGAAGATCAGGTTGAAGCGTCGGGCAAAAATCTCATGAGTGGCAAGGTCTGCAATTCGCAGCAGTATCGAGAGGCTGAGTAACAGCGCCAGGAGAATACGGGCGCCATCGCCTGCGCGACCGGGCAGTAGCAGCAACAGGCCGATAACCACAAGCTCGAGCGGAAATACGTTGAAGGCGACGCCTCTGATCCAGTCCAGCCGGTTCGGCAACACCAGAGCGACAAACACGAGGATGAGGGCCGCAGCGGTGATCAGGAAGTTGCTGGCCTGCCGGTAGTGCACCTTAGGTCGCCACCTCTGTTCGGGCCCTGCTGGCGGTGTGATGAATCTTGTCGGCGATGGCGTCCAGCAGTGGCGCCGGGAAGTCGTGGCCCATGCCCGGGAATATCTCGAGATCCGCGTTCTGCAGATGCCGCGCCGTGTCGAGACCGCACTCGAGCTTGACCAGCGGGTCGGCGTCCCCGTGTATGACCAGCGACGGTACCGAAATCCGGCCCAGCAGCGGCCGACGGTCCGCGGCGACGATCGTGGCGGCAAGTTGTCGCGCCACGCCGGCCGGGTCGTAGCCGCCGCGATGGAACGCCAGGGCTGCGGCATCATAAAGCTCGGCATCGCTCTTCGGGTAGGCTGGGCTCTGCACGGCCTTGCGCACACGCACGTTGCGGACAATCACTGATTCGGGGTCGAGCGGATCCCGGGGTTTCATGAGCAGGGCGCGGGTCGCGTGCCGGTCGGCGCGCGGCAGGGCGCGGTTGCCCGTGGTCGACATGATGGACGTCAGGCTGAGTGTCCGCTGTGGGAAGTCCGCGGCCACGAGCTGCGCAATCATGCCGCCCATGGAAGCGCCCACCAGGTGCGCGCGGCTGATGCCCAGGGCGTCAAGCAGCTTGACAGCATCCTTGGCCATGTCGTCGAGGGTGTAGGGCACGGCGGGCGGGAAGCGCAGCATGTGCCGCCCGACCACGAGGGGAATGTTCGGCACGGCGGCGCCCGCGAGGTGATCCGACAGTCCGATGTCGCGATTGTCAAAGCGAATCACCCGGTAACCCCGCTCTGCCAGGCCTTCACAGAGCGTCTCTGGCCAGCCGGTGAGCTGCGTTCCCAGCCCCATGACAAGCAGGATCGCTTCTGTGTTTTCATCGCCGAAGGATTCGTACTCTATGCCAATCCCGTTGGCCGTTGCGCGCGCCATGTGCTGCTTTCCATTGCGGGTATCGACGGCAGTATAACCGAGCCAGTGGTCGACCTGGCCAACGCAGCCTGGGCATGCACGCGGCGGCAGGGCTGATGCTCCGGGGCGCAGGCGCTGGTATTCTTGCCCGATCCGGTGTCCGCACATGCGCGTCGCTCTCTGGCAACAAGGAGATGTCATGCCCTCATTTGAAACCATCACCCTCGTCGTCGACGACGGTATCGCCACGATCACGCTCAATCGGCCCGACCGCATGAACGCGTTTACGGTCACGATGATGGAGGAGCTGATTGCGGCCTTTGACCAGACCGATGCCGACGACGCGGTGAGGGCGGTGATCGTGACCGGCGCCGGCCTGGCCTTCTGCGCCGGTGCGGATCTGTCTGCCGGTGCCGATAGCTTCGATTACGAGAAGCAGAAAGGCAATGCGCCAGATCCTCTGGCCAGCGGCATCAATCGCGACGGTGGTGGCATGGTGGCCCTGCGCCTTTTCCGCAGTCTGAAGCCGGTTATCGGTGCCATCAACGGTGCCGCCGTCGGCGTGGGAGCCACCCTCTCTCTCGCGATGGACATCCGCCTGGCCTCGGAAACCGCCCGCTATGGCTTTGTGTTTGCGCGACGCGGTATTGTGCCCGAGGCCGCCTCATCCTGGTTCATCTCCCGTGCGGTAGGGCTGTCCACGGCGCTTGAGTGGTGCATGAGCGGTCGTCTGGTGAACGCCGATGAGCTGGAGAAGCGCGGGCTGGTGCGGTCCGTCCATGCGCCGGAAGAACTCTATCCGGCAGCGCTGGCGCTGGCTCGGGAGATTGCCGACAACACGGCACCGGTGTCTGTCGCCATGACGCGTCAGATGCTGTGGCGCATGGCCGGCGCAGCGCATCCCATGGAGGCACACCAGCTCGACAGCCGCGCAGTGCAGGCCCGCGGTGCATCGGCGGATGCAAAAGAGGGCGTGGCGTCGTTTCTCGAAAAGCGCCCGGCGGCCTATAGCAACCGGGTGTCTGTCGATATGCCGGACTTCTTTGACTGGCAGGGTGAGCCGGACTTCAGATGACCTCCGGGACAAGCGCGCCAGCACGCTCCTGCGCCCAGCTCAGGAATGCGCTTTCGGGCATCGGTCGGCTGATCAGATATCCCTGGATGTGATCACAGCGTCTGTCCTGCAGGAATCGCTTCTGACTGAGTGTCTCCACGCCTTCCGCCGTAACGGTAATGGCCAGGGCGTGTGCCAGGCTGATTACCGCGGACGCGATGGCATCGTCGTCTGCGTCCGTCGTCAGATCTTTGACAAAGGTCCGGTCGAGTTTCAGTGCATCCACGGATAAACGCTTGAGGTACGACAGTGAAGAGTAGCCGGTGCCAAAGTCATCAATCGCCACGCGTACGCCCAACCCGTTAAGGGCGAGCAGGGTCGCCGTGCCGCCTCGATCATCGAGGAGAACACTTTCCGTCACCTCGATTTCCAGAAGGTCTGGTGTCAGCCCTGTCTCGAAAAGAATGCTCTGCAGCATGCTCACGAAGTCCGACTGTCGCAACTGATGCACCGAAAGGTTGACCGCCACTCTTACCCCTGCCAAAGCGCCGTGCTGCCACTGCGCAGCTGCTGCACAGGCACGCTCCAGGACCCAACGGCCGACCGGAATGATCAGCCGCAGATCCTCCAGCAAGGGGATGAACTCGGTGGGGTTCACGCTTCCGCTCGCGGGGTGCCAGCGCAGCAGCGCCTCGGCCCCCCGGAGATGTCCGCTATCGGTGTGAACCTGAGGCTGGAAGTATAGTGTGAACTCGTTGCGCTCCATTGCACTGCGCAGACCGTGTTCCAGCTGAAAACGCCGGTCTGCCTGACGATTCAGCTCCGCGGTGTAGAAGTGATAACCATCGCGCCCCTGTTCCTTCGCGCGATACATGGCGGCATCGGCGCACTTGAGCAGCGTATCGAGGTCGACAGCATCGTTCGGGTACAGCGCGACACCGATACTGGTGGACACCGCAATGCCTCGTTCGCCGAGCTGAAATTTTTCACTGAATCCCCGCAGAATCTGCTCGGCGACAGTCTGTATCTGGGCGTTGGTGTCGATATTCTCGAGGATGATGGTGAACTCGTCGCCACCAAGCCGGGCCACGGTGTCGGAGCTGCGCAGGACGCCCTGGAGTCGTTGCGCCACCTGCTTGAGCAGGCAATCACCCGCAGCATGCCCCAGCGCATCGTTGATCCACTTGAAGCGATCAATATCCAGGAACAGCAGGGCGACAAGACGGCCACTGCGGCCGGCTTGCGCGATGGCGTGTTTGAGCCGGTCCTGAAACAGGTAACGATTGGGCAGGCCGGTGAGGTGATCGTAATTCGCGAGGTGTGCCAGACGCTCTTCCGTCAGTCGCCGTTGGGTAATGTCGCGCAGTGTACCCACCGCCCGATGCTCGCCGGTATCAGCGTCGATAAAATGTTCGCCGTGGAATTCAATGAAGCGAAGCCCCGTCTGTCGATGTTGGACATGCAGCTCGAGTGTCTGGGGCTGGCGTTCAATGCCAGCGGCGAAGAACGCTCCCAGTTCAATCTGAGAATCAGGCTCAAACGCCTGTATGATTCTGGAACAGGGGGCCTCGACCAGAGCCTGGTCGATATCCAGCATATCGTTCAGCTGCGAAGACCAGATCAGCGTTGTGTCTTCCGCGCTCCACTCCCAGCTTGCCAGTCCGGCGATACGCTGGGCACGCATGAGTGCCCGACGGTTCCGGCCCAGATCCTCGGACATGGCCTCCAGCAGGTCGAGGACGATGCCGATGCCCTGATAGCGGCCCTCCCCATCAACGAAAATGAAATCTTCGGTGATGGGATAATGAACGTGTGCCGTGACACGGGATGCGGCTTCTTCAATGCTCATCGACAGGGGAATGAGCAGTGGCGACGTGTTCATCAGTTCGGAGACCGGGCGCCGACCCCACAATTCGCGTCCGTAGCGCTGCAGAAAAATGTCCTGCAACTGGTACCGGCTGACCATTCCCGCAGGTTTGCCCCCGGAATCGACGACCGGCAATGACAGAAACTTAACGTTGTTTGACAGCAGAATCCTGTCGGCCACATCGGCCACGCTTACCTCCGCGATCAGGGGCTCGGCAGGCTTCAGGAGGTCCGGCAAGTCTTTCCTTGTCAGCATAGGGGGGCTCTTGACGTGAAAAGTTTCAGGTTACCAGCGTAAACATGACAATTTCGTGACAGGACCCTTGACACGGACCTGTCGACTTCGCGGCATGCCTGTCAACTGCGGTATACTCGGGATTTCGTAACACGGGAGGCGCCTGCGCGGAAACCTCATGCAAGAACCCAAGATCCCGGACAACGAAACGCAGCGTCTCGCTACCCTGCACGCGCTGAAGATCCTCGATTCTGCACCGGAAGAGCGCTTTGACCGCCTGACGCGGATGGCGAGACGCATGTTCGGCGTGCCGATCTCGCTGGTCAGCATTGTCGACAGCGATCGCCAGTGGTTCAAGTCCAGCGCGGGGCTTGACGCCACCGAGACTCCGCGCGCCGTCTCCTTCTGCGGGCATGCCATTCTCGGGGATGGCGTCTTTACGGTGGAGGACGCAACCCGCGACGAGCGCTTCCATGACAACCCTCTGGTCACCGGAGATCCCAATGTGCGCTTCTACGCCGGCTGCCCCCTGCAGGTGGCGAACGGCCACAAAATGGGCACGCTTTGCCTGATCGACCACGAACCGCGAACGCTTGACGATGAGGACCGCCTGCTGCTGCAGGACCTGGCGAAAATGGCCGAGCAGGAAATTGCGGCGCTGCAGATGGCCACGCTGGATGAGCTGACCGGTATTTCCAACCGTCGGGGATTCATGGCGCTGGCGAAGCACGCCGTCGCCATGTGCCGTCGGCATAAGGAGCCCGCCGTGCTTATCGTGCTGGATCTCGACAAGTTCAAGCCGATCAATGACCGCTTCGGCCATGCCGAGGGCGATCGTGCACTAATAGCCTTTTCCCGCATCATGCAAGAGGTGTTCCGCGATTCCGATGTTTACGCGCGCACGGGTGGCGATGAATTCATTGTTCTGCTGACGGGTGCCGACGAGGCGGGTGCAAAAGAATCGCTCGAGCGCTTCGGCGAGGCGCTCTCTGACTACAACCGCCGTGAGTTGCGGGGATACGACCTGGAATACAGTGCCGGCTACGTCACCCGGGCAGCTGACGATGATCGCGGCATCGAGGCATTGATTGAAGCTGCTGACGACCTCATGTACGCGCGCAAGAAGCGCAAGACCCGGCAGGGTGACCAGACGGCGTGAGGAGCCTGGCGATTGCGGTGGGCTGTCTGTTATCCGGGACGTGCATGGCCCTGGATGTCACGGTTCTGGGAAATGATGGCGAGCCACTTCCGGGAGCCCTGGTCGCCTATATGGGCACGGCGTACACGGCGGAGGCATTGCCGGCAGAGGCCGTGGTCGATCAGCGCAACCGGCGCTTTGTGCCCCACATCAGTCTCGTTGCGCCGGGGGCCGCAGTGTCCTTTCCGAACAGTGACGATACACGCCATCACGTTTACTCGTTTTCAGAAGGCAACGCCTTCGAAATCAAGCTTTACCGCAGCAACGACGCCCCGCCGGTGATTTTCGAAACGCCGGGTGTCGTAACCCTCGGCTGCAATATTCACGACAACATGAAGGCCTATGTTGTTGTAGCCAACGGCCGGCCACAGGCGCTGGCTGACAGCGACGGGCTGGCACGCCTGCCCTGGCTGCCGTCGGGAGTGCCAGTGACACTGACTATCTGGCATCCGCAGCTCGGGGAATCCATGGCATTTCAGCTGAAAGCGCAGGAAACCACCCAGGGCAGGGTTTCCCTGACACTGCCCGTGGCCTGGACAGATCCACAGCAGGTCAAGTCTGTTTCTGAACTGGAGTCATTGCTGAAACGCTTCTCCCGCGATGCGAAGTAGCTTTCGCTCGAGGCTCCTTCTGCTGATCGTCGGATTGCTGGCGGTCACGGTGATTTCCACGACCCTGGCGGTTCTGCGCGCGACCAACGAGAACGTTGAGACGCTTCTCGGTGAGGAGCTTTCCGTTATAGAGCGCGTATTCATCGAATTTCTGCGCCAGGACCGGGAGCAACTGCTGGAGCGCGGCGAGGTGCTGGCGGGCGATTTCGCCTTCAAGCGCGCCATGGCGACCGGCGAGACGGACACCATGCTCAGTGTCCTGGCCAATCACGGCCAGCGGATCGCCGCGGATCTGGTCATGCTGGTCTCCCCGCAGCGCAATGTCATCATGAGCACGCATCCCCTCGATGCCCTGCCGCAGGAGGCCTACGAGTCGCTCGATCCCGCCATGTCCCGCGGGGTGGGCCTGCCTGTCGTGATTGGTGCAGGCGCGTTTCAGCTGGTGCTGATACCGGTGCGGGCGCCGGACCTGATTGGCTGGCTGGGCCTCGGTCGCGCCATCGACGAGCAGGCGCTTGCCCGTATCCGGGAAATCACCAATGTCGATGTCACCCTGTTCTTCGCTGAGCGCGCTGCGCCATCAACCCAGCGCATCAGCACACTGCCCGGCACGCTGCTGGACAGTGCGCGTGGCAATGACGCGATGGGAGAGAATGTCGCCGCTGTCGCCAGCGAATTCGCTGACAATCTGCGCGCCGCCGCCTGGCTCAGTCGGGAGCGGGTCATGCTGGACACCGCTGATGCGCAGCTGGTTGCGGTGCTGTCCGAGTCACTGCAGCAGGCGCTGGATCAGTACGCGCCCATGCGGCTGCAGATGGTGCTCATTACGTTCACGGCGTTACTCGCGGCTGCGCTGGCAACGCTGTTGGTGGCTCGCTGGGTGGCGCGCCCGGTCTATCAACTGGTAAAGGCGGCACAGAAAATCTCGGAAGGTGACTATTCCCAGCGTATCGAGCTGCGCGCGGGGCGCGAGTTCGATGCACTGGCAAGCACGCTGAACCTGATGCAGGACACGGTGGCGGAACGCGAAGCGCGGATCCAGCATCAGGCGCAGTATGATCTGCTCACGCAATTGCCGAATCGCAATTACATCTTTTTCCTGTTTACCCGTCACGTCACCGAGAGTGCCGCCAGTCCGCGATTTGCGCTTGCGCTCCTGGATCTGCACAGCCTGCAGCAGGTGAAGGATCTTTACGGTAACGACTTCAGTGATGAGGTGCTGCGGCACGTCGCGGCGCGCGTCAGCGACAGCCTGCGGCGCGGCGATATGGCGGCGCGGGTTGCGGACCAACAGATTCTGCTGTTCCTCGCTGATATGGAGCCAGCGTCGGTGGGCGTCGTCATGCGCAAATTGCGCGATGAGTTCGCCAATGCCGTGGTGGTCAACGGCGTGCCTGCGAGGCTGGAGTTCGCGCTGGGGTTCGTTTTCTGCCCCCAGCATGGCAGTGACTTTGACGATCTTCTCAGGCGCGCACAGATCGCGCTTTCCCAGGCCCGCCGCAGTGCGCTGGATCACGCGGTGTATCAACTGGGGCAGGATGAAAAACACCTGCGCCAGATACAGGTGGCCAATCGTCTGCCGCGTGCCGTCGAGGAAAACGGTTTCACGCTCAGTTACCAGCCCAAGTACGATTTCAGCGCGCGTGCCGTGTGCGAGGTTGAGGCACTCATGCGCTGGACGGACGAGGAGCTGGGAGCGGTGTTCCCCGATGAGTTCATTGCGATTGCCGAGCAGACGGGGATCATCACGCGTATCAGTGAGCTGGTGGTGCGAGATGTGGTGCAGCAGCTCGTGGTCTGGCGCGAATCCGGTCTTGTGCTGTCGGCGTGTATCAACCTGTCGGGGCTGGATATTCTGCAGTCGTCGTTTCTGCGCGGCGTGATTGCCGTGGTCGCCGAGGCCGGGCTGCCACCGTCTGCCGTCGTACTCGAAATTACCGAAACCGCGATGATGGCGGACATGGGGCTGGCAACGGCCAATCTCAACGACGTCGAAGCGGCGGGGATACGCCTGTCCATCGACGATTTTGGTACCGGCTTTTCCTCCCTCGCACAGCTCAAGGCACTCCCGGTCCAGGAACTCAAGATCGACAAAAGCCTCGTCATGCGTATGGACACCGAAAAGGACGATCGGCAGATTGTCCGCTCCACGATTGAAATGGCACACTACCTGGGCCTCAAGGTGGTGGCGGAGGGCGTGGAGAATGAACAGGTGCTGAAACTGCTGGCAGGTATGGCCTGTGATGCCGTGCAGGGCTATTACCTGGCGCGGCCGATGTCTGCCGACAGCCTCGAGCCGTGGTTACGCGAGCTACCGCCGCACGTGCGTCAGATTCCGGCCTTGCTGGATGCCTGAAACAGCCCGCCACGTGTCCAGGATAGTGTGGATGCTGCTCGCTGCATTCTTTACGCCGGGCGCACTTGCGGACAGCAAGCTGCTGGCGACCGGAGGGGCGACCCAGTTCGAGGGTCAGGCCGGTGGCGGTCTCGTGCCCTGGGCGATGATCAGTGGCTATGGTGACGATGGCGAGTGGGGCGGGGCGGCGGCGATCACGCGCGTACAGGTCGATGATTTCGAACTCGACGTTGCCGCACTGGCGCTTGGTATCAACAACCGTGTTGAGCTTAGCTATGCCAGGCAGAAGCTCAGGGTCGAGCCGCTGGGTCTCGCCATCCGCCAGGATGTCTTCGGCGGCAAGCTGCGCCTGGTTGGCGACCTGGTGTACGGTGTGCTTCCGCAGATCAGTGCGGGTGTCCAGTACAAGAAAAACCGGGATTTTGCGGTTCCCGGCGCCGTGGGGGCGGACTCGGATAAGGGCCTCGACTATACCCTGTCTGCCAGTCGGCTGTGGCTGGATGGTGTGGTCGGCCGCAATGTGCTGACTAGCCTCACCTTGCGTTCTACCGATGCCAACCAGGCCGGTCTGCTCGGATTTGGTAACGCTGATGGCAGCGATCGCGACTGGGTGGCAGAGGGCAGTCTCGGCGTATTCCTCAACCGTCACTGGGTGGTCGGATTCGAGTATCGCCAGAAACCGGATCGACTGGCAGCGGTTGCCGAGGATGACTGGATGGATGCCTTTGTCGGCTGGTTTCCCAGCAAGCATGTTGCGGTGGTCGCGGCCTGGTCCGATCTCGGTGATATTGCCGGTCTCGAGTCCCAGCGTGGCTGGTACCTGTCGTTGCAGCTGAATCGGTGATGTCATTGCCCGTGCTTCTGCTCCGCACGCTGCTCGCGTTTGCGTTACTCGTCATGCTGGCCTGCACTGGCACCCGGCACGATGACGCTGTCCTCTATCGCGAGCTTGGCGGCCAGTCTGGGATCACCGCGATTGTCGACGGATTCCTTTACGAACTGGCAGAGGACACCGATGTCCTGCCCCTGTTTGCCAACACCGATATCGACCGGTTTCGCGAGAAATTCATTGAGCAGCTGTGTGACGTATCCGGTGGTCCCTGCGAATACAGCGGCGACAACATGCGCGAGACCCACCGCGACATGCAGGTCACGCGCGCCCAGTTCAACAGCGTCGTGGAGGATCTCATCCGGGCAATGGAGCGCCGGGACGTGCCGGTGGGCGCCCAGAATCGGCTTTTGAAGCGCCTGGCCGCCATGTACGGGGATATCGTTTATCGTTAGGTCGGCGCAGCGTATGGCGCCGCAGGACAGAGCCTGCTTTGCCGTGGCCTGGCTTTATGGCAACATCCGAAGATGAGCGAGGCGGCCTATCAGCAGGAATCGCGAGCAGAGATTGCGCCCACCAGGACCCTACCACCTATATGCGAGACTATTTTCTACGGCGTTTGCTGCTTGTCCCGCCGACGCTGATCGGCGTCACCATCATCGTTTTCGCCATCACCCGCCTGGTGCCGGGCGGGCCGCTGGAACGGGCGATCATGGAGACCCAGCAGATGAGCATGGCCGGCGGTGGCTCGCAGATGGCGGGGCAGGGCATGGCGATTTCCGAGGATCAGCTGGATCGGCTGCGCGAGTACTACGGCTTTGACAAGCCGGTGTTACAGAGCTATCTGCAATGGCTAGGCAAGGTGCTGCGCGGTGACCTGGGCGCGTCCTATCGCTACAACGAACCCGTCTGGGATGTCATCAAGGAGCGCTTTCCGGTTTCCCTGTACTACGGGTTGGTCACGCTGTTGATCACCTATGTGGTCTGTATTCCCCTCGGCATTCTCAAGGCCATCCGGCACCGTACCTTTGTCGACAATATCAGCTCTATCCTGATTTTCATCGGCTATGCGATCCCCGGTTATGCACTGGGTTCGCTGCTGATACTGTTTTTTGCCGTTCGCCTGGAGTGGTTTCCCATGGGCGGCTTTGTCAGCTACGACTTCCGGGATCTGAGCGCGGGCGAACAGGCACTGGATCTGCTGAACCATTCGGTGTTGCCGCTTATCTGCTACCTCGTGGGTAGCTTCGCCCTGGTAACGCTGCTCCTGAAAAATCACCTGATGGACAACCTCGCCGCGGACTATATACGCACCGCCGTCGCCAAGGGCGTCTCCTTTCGCCGGTCGGTCACGCGCCATGCGGTACGCAACTCGCTGATCCCGATAGCGACCACCTTTGGCCAGAACATTACTCTGCTGGTGTCAGGCTCGTTCCTGATCGAGACGATTTTCGATATTGACGGTTTCGGCCTGCTCGGTCTCACGGCGATTCTCGATCGTGATTACCCGGTGGTGATGGGGGTCGTGCTGCTCGCCAGCCTGCTGCTGCTGATCGGTAATATCCTGTCGGATATTCTGGTCGCCCTGGTCGACCCGCGGATCAGGTTCCAGTAGCCGGTGCTGCGTCTCAACCCCCAGACCCAGAAGAAACTCCGGCGCTTCCGCAATATCCGGCGCGGCTACTACAGCTTTCTGCTGCTGGCGGGCCTTGGCGTGCTGCTGATCATTGGTGAACTGCTGATCAACAGCCGCGCCCTTATCGTGAGCTATGAAGGCCAGCTCTATTTTCCCACCTACACGACCTTTCACCCCGGTACGGACTTCGGGCTCGACTATGACTACGAAACCAACTACCGGGAACTGAAAACGCGGTTTGCGCAATCTGGCGGGGACAACTGGGTGCTGTTGCCGCCGGTGCCCTACAATCCCTACGAGAATCATGCGCCTGGCGGCATTTTCCGACCGCTGCCGCCCGACGCATCCCAGCAGCACTACCTGGGTACCGACACCACGAGCCGCGATATCCTCGCGCGGCTGTTCTACGGCACTCGCATCGCGCTGGTCTTTGCCCTGGTTTTCACGGCCTGCGTGTACCTCATCGGCATTACCATTGGCTGTGCCATGGGCTATTTTGGCGGTGTGTTTGACCTGATTTTTCAGCGCATTATTGAAATCTGGTCCAACGTGCCTTTTCTGTACATGGTGATCATCATCTTTTCGGTGATTCCCTCCACCGTTGCCGTGTCCACCCGCATCGGCATTCTGCTGCTGGTGATGGTGCTGTTTTCCTGGACCGGCATGACCTATTACATGCGTACCGAGACCTACAAGGAAAAATCCCGCGATTACATTGCCTCTGCGCGGGTCATCGGCGCCTCCAATTCACGCATTATTTTTCGTCACATCATGCCCAATGTGCTCTCGACCCTGGTGACGTTCATGCCCTTTACCATTGTCGCGGCGATTTCTGCCATTACCGCGCTGGATTTCCTCGGGTTTGGCCTGCCGGCACCGACGCCCAGCCTGGGCGAACTGCTGAAGCAGGGCACCGCCAACCTGCGCACCGCGCCGTGGATCGTGATCTCTGCCTTCGGCACACTGGTTGCCCTGCTGACGCTGGTCACCTTTATCGGCGAGGCCATCCGGGAATCATTCGACCCCAAAACCTTTTCCGTTTACCGTTGACGCTTCCACTATCGAGGTCATTGCCATGAGAGAGACACTGTCCGCGCTATTCGTAGCCGGTTTCCTGCTTTTGCTCGGCGGCTGCGGTGATTCCGGCGGTGACGGCGCCGGATCGGGCGCGTCGACGGAGGCAGCGGGCGCCGGTGTCACCGCGGAAGTGGAAGCTTTCTACGCGGCGAACCCGGATTTCTTCGGCTTCAGAACGCCCGACGATCTGCCGCCGGACCTGCAGTGGACCCGCAATGACCATCTTCCGGAGATCGGCTCGCCGCAGGCGAAAAAAGGCGGTACCCAGTATGCCGCCCTGCAGGATTTTCCGCGCACGCTGCGCACGGTCGGGCCAGATTCCAACGGCAGTTTTCGTCCTTATCTGCTGGACAACGTGGGGATGGGCCTGGCCCATCAGCACCCGGACACGCTGGAACTCTTCCCGGGTCTGGCGGAGGCCTGGGCGGTGGACTGGGACAACAACACGGTCTACGCAAAGCTGGACCCGGCGGCAACCTGGTCCGATGGCGAGCGCATCACCGCGGATGACTACCTGTTCATGTTCTGGTTCTACCGCTCGCCCTACATCATGGCCCCCTGGTACAACAATTTTTACAGCACGACCTACACCAATATCTCCCGCTATGATGACCACACCATCTCCATCACCATGGCGGAGCAGAAGCCCGACATGGATGAGCGGGGGCTCCTGCTGGGACCTGTCCCGCAGCACTTTTACCGGGAGATGGGTGACGATTTCACCGAGCGCTACCAGTGGAAGTTCGAGCCTACCTCGGGTGCCTATGTTGTCCGGGACCAGGACGTCCGCAAGGGTCGCTCCATTGCCCTGACCAGGCTGGAAAACTGGTGGGCCCGGGACAAGAAGCATTTCCGCTATCGCTTCAACCCCGATCGCATTCAGTTCAGCGTTATTCGTGACACGGCGAAAATGTTCGAGGCCTTCAAGCGCGGGGACATTGACCAATTCGGCCTCAATCTGGCCGAGTACTGGTACGAGAAGCTGCCCGATTCCGATCCCGACGTGCAGGCGGGCTACATCCACAAGAGCACGTTCTACAACCAGCGGCCGCGTCCGCCGTTCGGTCTGTGGATCAACACTGCGCAGCCCCTGCTGCAGGATCGGGATATCCGTGTGGGGATTGCCCATGCCACCAACTGGGAAATGGTGCTCGAGAAATTTTTTCGCGGCGACAACGACAGGCTCAGCACGGCCAACGACGGCTTTGGCGAGTATTCCCACCCGACCCTGACGGCGCGCGAGTTCGATATTACCAAGGCGCAGGCCGCTTTTGCCCGGGCGGGTTTCACTCGCCGCGACGCCGATGGCATATTGATGAACGATGCCGGGCAGAAGCTGTCCTTCATGCTGTCTACCGGCTATGAAAACCTGCGCGATGTCCTCACGATTCTGCGTCAGGAAGCGGCCAAGGCGGGGCTGGATCTGCGTCTGGAGATCCTCGACAGCACCGTTGGCTGGAAAAAGGTGCAGGAAAAGCAGCACGAGATCTTTTTCACGGCGTTCGGACGCTTCATGGAAGCCTATCCCCGATTCTGGGAGCACTATCACTCGGATAACGCCTGGGACCGTGCGTTCCTCGAGGACGGCAGCGTAAATCCTGACCGACAGCTCAAGACCCAGACCAATAACCTTGAGGTGTTTGCCCTGCAGGAGATGGACGAACTGATCGAGCGTTATCGGGCATCGACCGACGGTGACGAAATGATCGCGCTGTCCCATCGCATGATCGAGCTGCACCATGAGCACGCCTCGTTTGTTCCGGGCTTTTATCAGGGCTTTTTCCGCACGGGCTACTGGCGCTGGGTGCGCTACCCCGAGGGCTTCTCCCACCGGCATGCGGCGAGCGCGGGGGATCTCTTCGTGCACTGGATTGATAACGACCTGAAGCAGGAAACCGAGGCGGCGCGGCAGGCGGGAGAGACCTTCGAACCCTCTATCACGGTCCATGACCGTTGGGCAGAGTAAGCCGCCGGTGACCTTGCTGGCGGTCGACAATCTGGTCACCGAGTTCGCCACCGACGAGGGACTGGTGCGCGCGGTTGACGGCGTCAGCTTCAGCGTTGACGCCGGGACCACGCTCGGTATTGTCGGCGAGTCCGGCTGTGGCAAGAGCGTTACGGCGCTGTCCATCATGCGCCTGCTGCCCCAGCCCATGGGTCGCATTGCCGGCGGTGCGATCCGTTTCCAGAATCGTGATCTCGCGCAGCTGTCCATTCCCGACATGGAGAAAGTTCGGGGTCGGCAGATCGGCATGGTTTTTCAGGAACCCATGACCGCGCTCAATCCGGTCCACACCATCGGCCGCCAGCTTACCGAGGGCATGCTGCTGCACGGCGTCTGCAGGCCCGAAAACGCCCTTCGCGAGGCGGCGGAACTGCTCGACCGGGTCGGGATTCCCTCGCCGGACGTGCGCCTTGGTGAGTATCCCCACCAGCTGTCCGGGGGCATGCGCCAGCGGGTTGTCATCGCCATGGCGCTGGCCTGTCGACCCGCACTGTTGATTGCGGACGAGCCGACCACGGCGCTGGACGTCACCATCCAGGCGCAGATTCTCGAGCTGATCAAGGATCTGCAGGCAGAGATGGGCATGGCGGTAGTCATGATCACCCACGATCTGGGTGTGATTGCAGAGACCTGCAGTGAGGTTGTGGTGATGTACGCGGGCAAGGTTGCCGAGAGCGGTTCCGTGTTCGATATCTTCGATCGTCCGGCCCACCCCTACAGCCGCGGCCTGCTGCATGCCATCCCGCGCCTGGACAGCGAACCGAAATCCCGTCTCGGCGTTATCGAGGGCATGGTGCCCGGCCTGCATGACCTGCCGTCGGGCTGTCGCTTCGAGAATCGCTGTCCCCATGCCCTCGAGGCCTGTCGTGCGGCGCCACCGCCGTCAGAACAGGTCGCCGCCGGACATCGGGTCAGCTGCAGCCGCTGGCGGGACCTGTGAACGAAGCACTGCTCGAGGTCGATAATCTCTGCATGCACTTCCCCGTGCGGGAGGGTCTGCTGCTGCGCGCCAGGACCTTCAACCGGGCCGTCGATGGTGTGTCGTTCAGCATCGGTCCCGGGGAAACCCTCGGTCTGGTGGGTGAATCCGGTTGCGGCAAATCCACGCTGGGACGCTGCGTTGCGCGGCTGTACAGGCCCACGGGCGGCAGCATCCGCTTCAACGGCCAGGACATTACGCATCTGCCGGATCGCACCCTGCGGCCGCTGCGTCGGGATATCCAGATGATTTTCCAGGACCCCATGGAGTCGCTGAATTCGCGGCATACGGTGGGCGACATCCTGGAAGAGCCCTTTATTGTCCAGAAGCTGGGTGGCCGGCCATGGCGGCAGAAGCGGGTGGCGGAGCTGCTGAATACCGTCGGTTTGCCGGCGCGCTCGGCGAGTCGTTATCCGTTCGAGTTTTCCGGCGGCCAGCGCCAGCGGATCGGCATCGCGCGGGCCATCGCGCTGAATCCGAAGCTGGTGATCTGCGACGAGCCGGTATCGGCGCTGGATGTGTCCATCCAGAGCCAGATTCTCAACCTGCTGGTGGATCTGCAGCGGGAGTTCAAGCTGTCCTACCTGTTCATTGCCCATGATCTGGCGGTGGTGAAGCACGTGTCCGATCGGGTGGCCATCATGTACCTCGGCAAGATTGTCGAGACCGCTGCCAGCGAGACCATTTACCACCAGGCACGACATCCCTACAGCCAGAGTCTGATCGCTGCCATCCCCGTGCCCGACCCGCATCGCCGCGTGCAGCGTCAGGTCCTGCATGGCGACGTGCCGTCGCCAATCAACCCGCCTTCGGGCTGCAGCTTTCATCCGCGCTGCCCCGTTGCCGAGGAGCGCTGTTCGCGCCAGACGCCGACGCTACTCGATATTGGCGGTAACCAGCTGGCCGCCTGCCACCTCGTTCCGGGACGACCCTGATCGCCGTTGCGGTCTGGCCGACAGCCAATGCCGTCGTCCTGTGGCGTGGGTAGGTTTCCGATATAATACGGCGCCTGAAATTCTTCAGCGACAGGAGCCACCATGAGTGAGGTACCCTTGATCCCGGTTGTGAACGTCACGAGCGGCGAGAAATTTGTAAATCCGCGGGGCATGCGCGTGATCAAGGACGGCATCAAGGCCTCGGCCTCCCAGTCGCAGCGGCTCGCAAAACCCAAGTGGCTGCGTACCCGCATTCATGGCGGCCCTGTCTACGACAAGGTCAAAGGCATTGTTCACGAGCACGGACTGGCGACAGTCTGCGAGGAGGCGAAGTGCCCCAACATGAGCGAGTGCTGGAGTGCCGGCACCGCAACCATCATGTTGATGGGAGATGTCTGTACCCGCGCCTGTCGCTTCTGCGCCGTGAATACGGGCAACCCCCGCGGCTGGCTGGATGAACAGGAGCCATTGAAAACGGCGCAGTCGGTACAGTTGATGGGTCTTAAGTACGTGGTGCTGACGTCGGTCAATCGCGATGACCTGGCGGATGGCGGAGCCGCACACTATGCCGCCTGCGTACGCGAAGTGAAGGCACTCAATCCCGACACGGCGGTCGAGGCCCTCACGCCGGATTTCCTCGGCGTTCTGCAGGATGTGGAGACCGTCGTCAATTCCGGTATCGAGGTCTTTGCCCAGAACATGGAAACGGTGCGTCGCCTGACGCATCCCGTGCGGGATCCGCGCGCCAGCTACGAGCAGACCCTCGAGGTGCTGGCGCACGCCAAGGCCTGCCGTCCTGATGTGCTTACCAAGACGAGTCTGATGCTGGGGCTCGGTGAAAGCGACGACGAAATCTGCGAAGCCCTGGATGACCTTCGCGCAGCCAATGTCGACATTGTCACCTTCGGTCAGTATCTGCAGCCGACACCACACCATTATCCCATCGACCGCTACGTCACGCCCGAGGCGTTTGCCACTTACCGGGAGTGGGGTCTTGAGCGCGGCTTTCTCGAGGTGGTGTCCGGCGTCATGGTCCGCTCCAGCTATCGCGCGGAGCAGGTGCTGAAAAAGAACAATGTTGGGCTCTCCTGATACCAGGCGGCGGTCGCGTCAGCGGTTCGCGTCTCCGGGCCACCCGGTCGGGGCCACAAAGAAACGCTGAAGCTCCCGGTACTCACTGTCCAGTGAGGCCACCAGCACTGGACGGTTGCTACCTGCCAGCTGTGTCTGCAGTGCGGCGCAACGATCCTGCCCTTCCGGGGGCAGCAGACCGGAGAGTGGGGCTTCGGACAGCTGCAGTGGCGACAGCCAGCACTGGCGAGGCAGAACACGCGTGTACTTGGCGTGTTTGTCGGCAAGCTGGACAGTCAGCGTGTCAGGGCTACCCCAACTCAGCAAGGCCTGTGCGGGATTGAAACCTGGCGGTGGCAGGCATGGCTGGTCAGGCCGGCGAAACAGACGTCCCTTTACCACCACTTCCCGGCGCGCTGGCATGAGTCCGCGCGACTCCAGCAGGCGTCGTGCGGCGCTCTCGTCGGCGAGGCGGGTCTGGCGCGTGGCCAGATGATCCAGTTTCCGGTCCAGCCGGTCGCGACGCCCTGGGCCGAGCCAGTCGGCGCGTCCGTCGCCGGTGCCGCCGCTCTCCGCGCCGGTGTAAAGATAGAACTTGACTGCCAGCTCAAGGTGAACCACCTGGCCACTGTTGCGACAGTGGTAAAGACAGTCGAATTCCCCCACCGTGCGGCCGCCCTCGCGAACCGGCAGATTATGCGCCAGCAGCTCTGCGGCCGGGTCACTGTCGAGGAAGAAATGCCAGAGCGATTCGAAGTAGAGGCCGAGGCGCTGGTCACGAGCCGCGCGGACCTGATCGAGCAGAGCCTCTGGCGATTGATCGAGCTCCAGCAGCCAGGCCTTGCGTGCCGGCGTCAGCTTTGACAACCCGCAGCTGTGCAGCGAATGCTGCGCTGAGCCGATGGACCCGGCGAGGATCAGGTCATCGGAAAAGACTGCCCACGCCAGGTCGCGCACCACAGGGTGTGCAAGCCGTTCAAGGACGTTCAATCGTGTCTCCTTTGAATGCCGGTTCGTCAGACTATCACGGGCAGGCGACGGAGGCGGGCGTCATGGGTTCGGGACGTCATGGCAGGTATACTCGGCATCGGTTTTGGGAGTGCAGTGCATGACAGAAAGGTTTCAGCGTGTCGGCCTCGTCGGGCGCAGTCGTCAAGAGGGTTTGCAGACGGTCGTGGATGAGCTGATTGCGCTGCTTCGCGCGCGCGGTATCACGGTCATGCTGGAGGACCGCCTGGGTGCCGTTGCCACAGAGGATTGCCCCCTGCTGTCCCGGGACGAGATCGGCGAGCGCGCGGACCTGGTCATCGTCATTGGCGGTGATGGCAGCCTGCTGAGCGCGGCGCGCACGCTGGCGCGATACAACACGCCCGTTCTGGGCATCAACCGTGGTCGCCTGGGTTTTCTCACGGATATCAGTCCCGATGAACTGTCAGAGCAGGTTCCTGCGGTTCTCGATGGTGCGTATACCGAGGAGAACCGCTTTCTGCTCGACGTATCGGTGGAACGTGATGGCAAAAGCATTGCCCATGCCGATGCGCTCAACGATGTGGTTGTCAACTCCGGTACCTCGGCACAGATGATCGAGTTCGAGCTGTCCATCGATGGCGAATTCGTCTACCGTCAGCGGGCGGATGGCCTGATCGTCTCGACCCCGACCGGGTCCACCGCCTACGCCCTGTCCGGAGGCGGCCCCATCATGCATCCTTCTCTCGACGCGATTGTACTGGTGCCCATGTTCCCGCATGCACTGAGCAGCCGGCCAATCGTGGTGCAGGGCAGCAGCGAGATCCGCCTCGATGTGCTCGCCCGCAACCGCATCCATCCCCCGGTCACCTGCGATGGCCAGGTCAACATGACGGCGCGACCCGGCGACGCCGTGGTCATCCGCAAGAAGCCTGAGCGGTTGACGCTGCTGCATCCTGTCGGACACAGTTTTTATGCCAGCTGCAGGGACAAACTGCACTGGAGCAACGCATTGGTGGAGTGAGTATGGGAGATCTTCTTGCAGCCCTGAGGCCAGTGCCGGTTACAGCCGGCCTGCTGCTGCTGTCTATCGTCGGGTTTTTCCTGGTGTATCTGAACATGCCCCTGCGCTGGGTATCGGGACTGACCTATCTGCCCTTCAACCTCGGGCGCGCTGGCCCTTCGTTTACGCCGATGAACGGTGAGTACTGGCGCCTGGTGACGCCGGTCTTCCTGCACTTCAGCTGGCTGCACATCGTGTTCAATGCGCTGTGGACCTGGGAGTTCGGTCACCGCATAGAGCGCACACTGGGCAGCCGATGGCTCCTGCTGCTGTTTCTTGCCATCGCTGTTATCTCCAACAGCAGCCAGTTTGCCGCTGGCGGACCGAGTATTTTCGGCGGCATGTCCGGAGTGGTATACGGCCTTCTCGGTTTCAGCTGGGTTGCCGCCCGCCTGCAGCCGCGCTGGCAGTTTGCGCCGCCCCCGGGACTCATGCTGTTCATGATCGGCTGGCTGCTGATCTGCCTGTTCGGCGTCATTGAAGTGCTCGGTTTTGGCGCGGTCGCCAACGCGGCGCACGTCGGCGGTCTGCTGGCCGGTGGGGTGCTGGGGGCGATTGCCGGATACGCCTCCCACCGGGTCGGCAAAGCCTGATCCGGGCCGCTATACTCTGCCACCCTGAACAACGATACGGACAGCGCATGGATGAATACGACAAGCTTGTCGGCAGCCTGAACCCTGATGTTTACGAGCGCCTGAAGCGCGCTGTCGAGACCGGCAGGTGGCCGGATGGCAGGGAAGTGACTGCGGTGCAGCGAGAGCACTGTCTGTCAGCCATCATCGCCTGGGGTGAGCGTAATCTGCCACCGGAGGAGCGCGTCGGTTTTATCGACCGCGGCCGCAAAGGGGGCGGCAAACCGCCCGGCGCTGTCAGCGACCAGCCACTGCGATGGCAGGAGAAAGACAACCCGGACAAAAGAGCCCGCGGCGATGAGTAATGCGCCGCTGGCCGCCGGTGGTGTGCGCAAAATGCGCACGGAGCTGGCAGATGTCGTACAGTACCGGCTGCCACTGGGCGACGTCGAAACCCCGCTCAACGCGTGGATCGGTCGCTCGCTGCAGCTGTCCTTTTTAGGTGATATCCACTGCATCCACTGTGATCGCAAGACCTCGAAGAGTTTCAGCCAGGGCTATTGCTACCCCTGCTTCAAGCGACTGGCGCGCTGCGACAGCTGTATCGTCAAGCCGGAGACCTGTCACTTCTTTGCCGGTACCTGTCGTGAGCCCCAGTGGGGTGAGGCGAACTGCATGATCGATCACGTGGTGTATCTTGCCAATACCTCCGGCATCAAGGTCGGTATCACCCGCGGCACGCAGGTGCCAACACGCTGGATGGACCAGGGCGCGACCCAGGCGCTGCCGGTATTCCGGGTCAGCAATCGGCTGCAGTCGGGCCTGGTGGAAACGCTGTTTGCCCGACACGTTGCCGACAAGACCCACTGGCAGGCCATGCTCAAGGGGCCGGGCGACGTACACGACCTGTCGGCCGCCCGGGATGCCCTGATGGACCAGTGTGCAACCGAAATTGCAGCGCTGCAGGCGGCCCATGGCATTGCCGCCATACAGCCCCTGCCCGACGCTGTGGAAACGACCATCAGCTACCCGGTGCTGACCTACCCGGTGAAGGTGAAGTCCTTCAACCTTGACAAGACGCCAGATGTCGGTGGCACGCTGCTCGGCATCAAGGGTCAGTACCTGATCTTTGATACCGGCGTCATCAACATGCGTAAATATGCCGGCTACCGCCTGCAACTGACTGCGACCACGGAGACCTGACACCCATGCGCGATGCCCAGCCAAAGGCCATCTACCTCAAGAACTACCAGCCGCCGGAGTACCTGATCCCGGAAACCCGCCTGCATTTTGAGCTGCATGAGGAGTTCGCCCTGGTGCACGCCACGCTGCGCCTGGCTCGACGACCGGGCTCATCCGCGACCTCCCTGCGCCTGCACGGCGAGGATCTTGAACTGCTGGCCATCGCGCTGAACGGCAGGGCGCTCGTCGACGGTGAGTATGCCGTGGACGACGCGTCCCTGACCCTGACAGGGCTTGCCGAGACGGTTGAGCTGCAGACCACAACCCGCATCCGTCCGCAGGACAACACGGCGCTGGAGGGGCTGTACAAGTCCCGCGCCATGTTCTGCACTCAGTGCGAGGCCGAGGGCTTCCGCAAGATCACCTATTTTCTCGATCGACCGGACGTCATGTCGGTGTTTTCCGTCACTATCGACGCCGATCTCGAACGCTACCCGGTTCTGCTCAGCAATGGTAACCGCACGGCGCAGTCCGGGCTGGCCGATGCACGCCACCGCGTTGTCTGGGAGGATCCCTTCCCCAAGCCGGCGTATCTGTTCGCACTGGTGGCGGGGGACCTTGCCCGTGTCGAGGATACCTTCACCACGATGAGCGGTCGCAGCGTTGTGCTGCGGATCTATGTGGAGGAGAAGGATCTCGGCAAGTGCGATCACGCCATGCAGTCTCTCAAGCATGCGATGCGTTGGGACGAGGAAGTTTATGGCCGCGAGTACGACCTGGATATTTTCAATATCGTGGCGGTCGACGATTTCAACATGGGGGCGATGGAAAACAAGAGCCTCAATATCTTCAATACTTCCTGCATTCTTGCGAGCCCGGAGACGACGACAGATGTCGGCTTTGAGCGCGTCGAGTCCATTGTGGCCCACGAGTATTTCCACAACTGGTCCGGCAACCGCGTTACCTGCCGCGACTGGTTCCAGCTCAGCCTGAAAGAGGGCTTCACGGTCTTTCGCGATGCCGAGTTCTCCGCCGACCGCGGTGCCCGGGATCTCAAGCGCATCGAGGACGCAACCCTGCTGCGCACCGCACAGTTCGCGGAGGATGGTGGCCCCATGGCGCATCCCGTGCGCCCGGACTCTTTTATCGAGATTTCCAATTTCTACACGCTCACGGTTTACGAGAAGGGCGCGGCGGTGGTGCGGATGATCCACACCTTGCTGGGTCCCGAGCGCTTTCGCGCGGGCTCCGACCTGTATTTCGAACGCCACGACGGCCAGGCCGTGACCTGTGATGATTTTGTCGATGCCATGCAGGACAGCTCCGGCGTCGACCTGTCGCAGTTCCGGCGCTGGTACTCCCAGGCGGGAACACCCGAACTTGCCATCAGCGGGGAATACGACGCCGACGCGCGCACTTTTGCCCTGCACGTGACCCAGTCCTGCCCGGCAACGCCCGGCCAGCCCGACAAGCTGCCCCTGGTCATTCCGCTGGCCATGGGGCTGCTTGGTGACGCCGGCAATCTGCGTCTGCAGCTGCAGGGTGAGCCCGCCGGGAGCGAGCTAGCGGACAACACGCACCGGGTGCTCGAGGTGAATGCGGCAGAGCAGTCCTTCCTGTTCACCGACGTGCCGGAAAAACCCGTGCCTTCGCTGCTGCGAGGCTTCTCCGCCCCGGTGCGCGTGCGCTACGACTTCTCCCGCGAGGACCTGTGTGCCCTCATGATGCGCGACGGCGACGGCTTCGCGCGCTGGGATGCGGGTCAGCAGTTGATGGTACAGGCGCTGGGCAATCTGCAGACCCAGCGCCGGGACGGTGAGGCACTGGCGCTGGATCCCCTGCTGGTGGACGCGCTGGGGGGGCTGTTGCGCGACGAACAGCTCGAGCCCGCGGTTGCCGCCGCGATGCTGGCATTACCGGGAGAAAACACCCTGGCGGAGCTGGCCAGTCACGCCGGCGGTGCGGACGTCGAGGGAATTCATGCGGCGCGTGAGCACGCCCGCGGCGCCATCGCCGGGGCACTGGGCGACGAGCTCGCGGGCGTCTACCGGCGATGCCGGGTGAGCGAGGAGTACGCGCCGGTCGGCGAGCAGATTGGCCGGCGGACGCTGGCCAACGTCTGTCTGTCCTATCTGGCGACGCTGGGTGAGGCCCAGGTCGCTCTGGCCGCGACTCAGCTTGAGGCGGCGGATAACCTTACGGATCGACTGGCGGCGCTGCAGATCCTGGCGCAGTATGGCGAGGCCTCGCAGCGTGAATCGGCGCTGCAGCGCTTTTATGACGACTGGTCCCACGAGACCCTGGTGGTCAACCAGTGGCTGCAGCTGCAGGCCATGCTGACGGTCGGCGATTCACTCGAGCGGGTGCGGGCGCTGATGGAGCATCCCGCCTTCACGCTGGATAACCCGAACAAGGTGCGGGCTGTCGTTGGTGCCTTTGCCTCGGGAAATCCCACCGGTTTTCATCGGGCCGACGGTGCCGGCTATGGTTTTCTCGGCGGCATCGTGGAAATCCTGAACCGTCGCAATCCTCAGATGGCAGCGCGCCTGCTCGTGCCGCTGACAAAGTGGCGCAATTACCCGGCGGGACGTGATGCGATGCGCGAGGAGCTGCAGCGCCTTGCGGCCTTGCCCGATCTCTCGCCAGACGTCTACGAGGTCGTCAGCAAAAGCCTCGCCTGACGAACGGGCCCGCGCGGCACTCGCTGGCCGCGCGTTATCCGCCCGGGTACAGCGACGGCAGCGAGGCAGTTCTGTGTGCGTCAGCTGCTTCGCTGCCTTTCAGGTAGCGCTGGCGCGCCGACGCCGCTGCCAAGAGCAGGGCGTTACCGTCCCAGGCGTCGGGTTTCCCCGAAATCCCGTACAGCGCCCTGTCCAGGTCGCCGACTGCGCCGTGCAGAACACTGTCCTGCAGGCTGGCGGCGAAGGCTAACGGGGTCTGCGAGGACGCCGGTGGCGGCAGGGTCTGCAGCCAGCGGCGCAGCGCCTCCCGCGCAGGGCCCGGACGACCGGCGGCGCAGGCGGCCTGGAGCTGTTTCCAGGCCGCGGGCTCACGCGGCGCCGGCGCAGTGGCGGCTGGTTCGGGTTCGCGCTGTCGGCGTTGCCATACCATCCGACCGAGCGCTGCTGCGGTCAGCAGCCAGCAAAGGGCGAGCACACCGCTGATCCATGCCCATCGATTATTACTGCCCTGCGTCAGGGCCGGCTGACGGCCATTCTCGCCCGGGGCTGCCTGTGCGCGCGGTGCTTCCGTAGGGGAGCTGTCGGCGCTATCGCCTGCGGCGGTATCGACGGAGATCTCCCTGCCGGGAAGAACCGCGTAGCGCAGGCGGTCCTCGACCGTGTCCCACCAGGGAATGCGAACCTCGGGTATGCGGTAGACGCCCGGCCTGACCGGCACCAGGGCTGCGCTGTCGGTGCGCAGTCCGATGACGCCGGTGTCGGTTTCGGCTTCCTCGATGCTGGGTTTGTCCGGGTAATACTTGAGTCCCTGTGTGTCGGGAAATTCCAGCGGCGGCAGCTGCGCTCCCTGCAGACCCTCGCCGGTAACGGTAACGGTTCGCGTCACGGAATCGCCGGTGGCCAGACCGTCAGGTTCCCGGGACCAGCTTTCCTCGATCTCGAGACTGCTGGCGGGCAGCCACGTGCTGCCGGGAAAAGACGAGGGTCTCGGCTTTACCTCGAGAGTAATGGCTTCGCTGTTGCGGCTGATGCGCGGCCCGCTGTCCAGATCGAACAGACTGCGGGATCCCTGCCGCGCACGGCCGGCAAAGGTCTGCGCGGGAATGGTGAGCGTCCCGCTCTGTTCGGGGAAGATCGCGTAGCGTATCTCATGCACCAGCCAGCGCCGTCCGCCGCTGCTGCGCTGGTAGGAGTTCTGGCCGAGCGCCTTGACGTAGGCATCATCCAGCTTCAGTTCGGTGACGCTGCGGTCGTCCAGGGCAATCCCCTGCTGCAGGGTGAGCGTCAGTATGACCTGCTGCTGCACGTACACCGAGTCGCTGTCGACACTGGCGGTGAAGACAACCTGCTCGTCGCTCGCCGGGCCGCCGGTCGCTTCCGACACCTGCAGCGGTATGGGTTGCGTGCGTTCTCCGCCGGCAAAAAGCGCGGGTATTTCCAGCTCGCCAGCGCGCCGCGGCACCAGCTCTATCACCAGCGCTTTCTCCCGCGTGGTTGTGCCGTTGACAATCTGAGTGCTGCTGCGGCTGGACTGCTGCAGAATCTCGAAGTCGCGCGCCAGGGGCGACAGATCTGCCGTCGCTGGGTCGGTGACACCGTCCGAGGAGAGCGTCAGCTGCAGGCTGTCTCCCAATCTGACCTGCGTGCGGTCTATTGTTGCCGTCAGGTCTGCCAGCGCCAGCGCTGGCAGCAGCCAGATCACTGCCAGCCAGGCCGGGAACCGCTTACCACACGTCGTCATTGCCCCTCCTGTCATCGCCCTTGCGCTGTCGCTTGCGGCTTTCGTAGCGGAATTTCTCGCGCAGCAGTCCCGCCGGGTCATCCGGCACCCGTCGCAGCCACTGCTGCATGGCCTGATCGCGCTCCAGCGACTCGGCAAGGGACGATGCCGTATCGATCTCGGCGCTCGGCAGCTCGCGGGATTCAGCGGCGTCACCGGGGTCGCCTTCGGCATCCTGATTGTCATTCCCCGCTGTCGGGTCGCTGTCTGCGTCCTGTTGTGACGTTGTATCCTCGGTCGGATCATCGCCGGGTGGCGTCTGCGCAGCGCCGTCACCCGACTGCTGTTCTCCGGGCGAGTCCGCGCTGTCCTGAGCGCTATCGCCGGAATTGTCGTCAGCCGCCGAATCCTGACCCGCGTCATCACCGTCTTCCTGCGGGTCTGTGTCGCTCGGGTCCTGATTCTGCTGTTCCTGCTCCTGCTGGCGTTTCATCGCTTCCACCAGTTCCAGGTTGTCCTTCGCGTCTTCCCGTCCGGGGTCGCGCTGCAGCGATTCGCGGTAGGCCTCCATGGCGGCATCTAGCTCGCCCTGCCTTGCCAGTGCGTTACCGCGGTTATACCAGCTGTCCGCCGTGTCCTGCTGCATGAAACTCTGCGCCGCATCGGCGAAGTCACCGGCCTGATAGGCAGCGCTCCCGCGCCAGTCGGGGTCGACGAAGGTCTCGGCGGCTTTCTCCGGCTCACCGGCAGCCAATGCACGTGCCGCCTGCTGATCCTTTGTCAGCCAGAGGTCACTCCACAGATCGGCCCGGGTCGGTTCGCTGGGTAACAGCACCAGCAGGGGAATCAGGGTGTAGACAGCGCTGCGGCGGAACGCCACGAGTAACAGCGGCAGCAGTGGCAGCGCGAACCAGTGTGCCATGTCAGCCCAGGTGTCAGCCTGGCGCTCGATTTCGCGGGCCTCCGCGTCGAGGGGATCAGCCGCGGCTGCCAGCAGATCGTCAAGGTCCGACAGGTCCACGGTAATGCCGCGGTAATCCCCTCCCGCGCTGGCTGCGAGCGCGCGCAGGGGAGTTGCCGGCAGTTTTGGCATGACGATGGCACCATCCTCGTCCTTGAGGAAGCCGCCGCCGGGGAGAGGGATCGGTGCGCCTTCCGCCGTGCCGACGCCGAGTATGCTCAGGCGGGCGCCACTGTCGGCCAGTGCGTCGCGAATGGCCTCGGAATCACGGTCACTCAGTCCATCGGTGACCAGCAGAATACGGCCCCGGGGAACCCCTGCCGACCGCAGCAGCTGCGTTGCCGCTTCGATGGCAGCGGCAGGCTCACTGCCGGGAAGCGGCATCATTCCCGGGTCCAGGGCCGGTAGCAGGTTGGCGATGGTCGGATGGTCGTCGGTCAGGGGCGTCACCACGTGTGCATCGCCGGCGAAGGCGATGAGTGCGGTCTGTCCTTCTTCACGCAGGTCGAGCAGGTCCAGCAGCTTGCGCCGGGCACCTTCGATCCGCGAGGGAGGCAGGTCCTGTGCCCACATGGAATAGCTCAGATCCAGCACCAGCACCAGGGCATCCTGTTTCTGCAGAACGGGCTGCGGCAGCTTCTGCCAGCTCGGTCCGGTCGCTGCCAGTACGGCCACAGTCCAGCCCAGTGCCAGCAGCGGCAGCCAGCCGCGCCGGCGACGGGTCGCCGTGCCTTCGATAAGGTAGGGCAGCAGTTCCGGGGCGATAACCCCCTGCCAGCTGCCGACATCTTCACGGCGCCGCGCCAGCCACCACACCAGGAGTGCGACGGGCGCAAGGAGCCAGAGCCAGTGTGGCCGCAGAAGGTGCAGGTCTGACAGAAATTCCATCATCCGGGACTCCCGCCCGCGGCCTGGCGCCGGATTGCACTGCCGCTGCCGAACAGTACCAGCCCCGCGCTGAGCGCCAGTGCCACCAGCAGGGGGATGTGCACCAGCGAACGGCGTGGCCGATAGGTTGCCGTGCTGACCTCCACGGGCTCGAGGCGATCGATGGTCTGGTAGATCTGCACCAGGTCCTGGGGATCACGTGCCCGGAAGTAGCGACCGCCGGTGCGCCCGGCAATGGCTCGCATGGTGTCTTCGTCAAGGTCTGCCGAGGGGTTGACCTGGCGGTTGCCGAAGCGCGAGCCGAGGACGCCGGGCACGACCATGCTGTCAGCGCCGATACCGATCGTGTGTATGCGGATGTCCAGAGACGCTGCGAGTGCCGCCGCCTCGAGCGGATCGACCGTGCTCGCGGTATCCTGACCGTCGGTCAGGACAATCAGGACCCGGCTGTCGGTCGGTCGCTCGCGCAGTCGCTTGACCGCGAGACCGATGGCGTCACCAATGGCGGTCTCCTGGCCGGCGAAGCCGATCTGTGCCTCGTTGAGAAAACGTTCGACGGTGGCGGTATCAAAACTCAGCGGTGACTGTACGTAGGCATTGCTGCCAAACAGAATGAGGCCGACGCGATCGCCACTGCGCCGCCGCAGGAAGTCGGTGGCCACCGCCTTTACAGCGTCAATGCGTCGCACGGGCGTGTCGGCAACCAGCATGTCTTCTACGCGCATGCTGCCAGAGATGTCGACAGCCAGCATCAGGTCCCTGCCGCTGTCGGGGAGCTGCACCGGCTCGCCGATCCAGGTGGGTCGCGATAGCGCCATCAGGAGCAGCACCCAGCACAGCCAGAGCAGAACGGCAGGCAGGCGACGATTCACGCCGCTGACAGCAACGGCCTGCTCGGACAGGGACTGCCAGCGGCGGAAAAAAGGAATGCGCAATGCCGGCGCCTGGGCCTGGCCCGCAGCGGGCAGCACACGGCGCGCCAGGAGCGGCAGTGGCAGGAGCAGGGCCACCCAGGGCCAGAGCACCTCAAGCATCCGCGATCTCCCGCTGATGATGACGCACCCAGATGGCGGCCGCTTTGGCAAATGCCTCGGCAGTCGCTGGTGATGGTTCCGGCGTGTAGAGAATGTCGCCGTCGATGCCGGCAAAGGCCCGGCGCTTGTGCGGCAGGGTGGCGTCGAGAAACCGGATCCAGTCGTCGCCGCCAAGCGGCGCCACCCGGGTTGCGCTGTAGGCCATCAGTGCCGCGCGCTTGAGTACCGCGTTGATCTGCTGCACACGCTCGTTGTCCGGGAGTAGGTCCGCGCCCAGTGCCTCAAGTTCAGTGATCGCCTGGCGACGATAGCGGTTGCGCTGGTACCGACGCCAGCCCCAGACAGCGAGTGCTGTCAGCAGACCCAGGCAGAGAGCAGCGAGAAACCACCAGCCCGGTGCCGGCGGCCACCAGCCTATCGGAGCGGGCTCGCGCAGCGGGTGCAGCGCCTGCAGGGGATCCTGTGGCGTCATGCGCTGACGCCGCCGTAGAGGTCGCGCAGGACCTGAAACGGAGATTCATCGGTGGTGACCCGGCGACAGGGCGCACCGACGCGCCGCAGTGCGTCGGTGATGGCGGCCTGGTACTCACTGGACTCGCGTGCGTAGCTGCTGCGCAGGGTATTGGCACCGGTGGAGAGGGTGCTGCGCTGCAGGCCATCAGTAACGACGTAATCTCCCGGCGGCGGCAGCTGCTGCTCGAGCGCATCGGTGCAGTGCAGTGCGGTGAGTTCGACATGGCGGCTTAGCTGGAACAGGTGCTCCTGTGCCCGCTGCTGCAGCAGGCCATTGAAGTCGCTGATGATCACGAGGCTGGCGCCTGGACGCGCGATGCGCCGGCATATGGCGAGCAGGTCCGAGAACCCCTCGCCACCATCGACGCCGGGGGCCTGCAATTGCCGGTTGAATTCGACCACCGTGGAGAGCAGCCCCAGTGCGGTTTTTCGGCTGCGCCGCGGGCGGATATCGCGGTGGCCGTCATCGCTGAAGACAACGCCGCCAATGCGCTCGCCGCAGTTCAGCGCACTCCAGGTGATGAGGGCGCCAAGATGTGCGGCAAGCACTGACTTGAAGCAGTGCCGCGAGCCGAAAAACATGCCGGCGCGCTGATCCACTGCGATCAGGACCGGGCGCTCCCGCTCTTCGTGATACAGCTTGGTGTGTGCCGCACCGGTGCGCGCGGTCACCCGCCAGTCAATGGCGCGTATGTCATCTCCCGGCTGGTAGCTGCGGACCTCGTCGAAATCGATGCCGCGACCGCGCGCGTTTGCCCGGTTACCGCCGCTCATCTTGCTGAGTGCCCGCCGGCGTTTGCGGATGTCGATCTGCCGCGCCGGAAAGCGCAGGGCGATCAGTGCCTCAAGTTCGGCATAGGCGCCATGCGCGGGTCGGTTGAAATCCTCGGCTGGCATGCGTGTGCGCCTAGGCGACCGGGACGTGGGCTACGATCTCGCTGATGACCCGGTCGGGCGTGACCCCGTTGGCCTCTGCCTCGAAGGTCAGCAGCAGACGGTGCCGCATGACGTCTGCGACCACCGCCTGCACGTCATCGGGGGCCACGAAGTCAGCGCCACGCAGCCAGGCGTGGGCGCGCGCGCAGCGATCAAGGGCGATGGTCGCGCGAGGGCTGGCGCCGTAGCTGATCCACTGCGCCAGCTCGGTGCTGTAGTGCCCGGGCTGCCGCGTCGCCATGACCAGCTGGACGATATACCGCTCCACGCTCTCTGCCATATGCAGCGTGAGCAGTTCGCCGCGCGCGGCAAACACCGTTTCCTGCTCAATTTGCGGCGCCGGCGCGGGCGCTGTTTCCCTGGCCTCGCGCCGGGTCAACCGCAGGATAGCGGTTTCGGCCTCCGCGTCGGGGTAGTCAACGTTCACATGCAGGAGGAAGCGGTCCAGCTGCGCCTCGGGCAGCGGGTAGGTGCCTTCCTGTTCAATCGGATTCTGCGTCGCCATGACCATGAACAGGCCGGGCAGTGAATAGGTTTCACTGCCGACGCTGACCTGGCGCTCCGCCATGGCTTCGAGCAGCGCAGACTGCACCTTTGCCGGCGCCCGGTTGATTTCGTCGGCGAGCACAAGATTGTTGAAAATGGGTCCGCGCTGGAAATGGAAGCCACCCTCCTGGGGGCGGTAGATCTCGGTGCCGGTAATGTCACCCGGCAGCAGGTCGGGCGTGAACTGCACGCGGTGGAAACTGCCCTCAAGCCCCTCTCCGAGACACTTGATGGCGCGGGTCTTGGCAAGACCGGGTGCACCCTCGACAAGAAGGTGTCCGTCGGCAAGCAGGGCAATCAGCATGCGCTCTACCAGGTGGCTCTGCCCGATGACCTGACTGTCGAGCCAGGACTGCAATGACTGAAGGGTCGCGGCGGACACGCTGTCTCCTCTGAGTGGTTTTCGCATTAGGGTTTGCAGGCAAGTGCGCGACAGTCTAGCGCAGGCGCTGTGTCTCGCCAAACCGTCGTGCCCGGCGCACAATCGGACCAGGACCTGCCGCGAAAGTTCCTGTCACGGGGATCAAAGCAAGGCCCGCATGGGATAGACTGTGCACACGTCACCAGTGGGTGGCGCGGTTGAAAATCTGTTGTCAGAAGCGGGGGCCGAAATGGCGTGGGAAAAGCTCAAGAACAGTCTGCTGGAGGATCTTGCGCGGCGGATTGAGCAACGGGCGGACAGGAGTGTGGCGAGTTCGCTGGGGAATCTGGCTGCCGCCTTTTACAGCCGCTTTCCGGCGGAGGACATGCGCGGGCGTTCCGCGGAAAACCTGTATGGCTGTCTTTATGGTCTGCTGCACTTCATGCGAGTGCTCGATACCCGCAAGCCCCGCGTGCGCATTTTCAATCCGCACATGGACCGGCACGGGTGGGAGAGCACAGCCACGGTCATCGCCATTCTCTGCCGGGATATGCCGTTCTGCACGGCCTCGGTGCGCGGCGAGATCAACCAACGGGGCATTAACATTCATACGCTCGCCAGCTGCAACCTGACCACCCGGCGCGACGCCAGTGGCAAGCTGCTGGAGGTAACGGGGCGCGATTGTGAAGACGAAGAACTCTCGCACGAGAGCCTGCTGTATTTCGAGATTACCCGACATTCCAATTTCGCAGACCTTGCTGATCTTGAAAAGGCGATACAGGGAATTCTTTCGGACGTCGCGCACGTTGTCGACGATTTTGCGGCCATGCGGGAACGGCTGGAAGCGGCGCAGGCCGGCGTCGAAGCCAATGTCTGGATGCCGCAGCAGGAGCGGGCAGAAACAGAGGCCTTCCTGTCCTGGCTCAGGCACGATCACATGACCTTCCTCGGCTACGAATACCTGCACGTCGAGAGCGCCGGTGCCGAGTGTGCCGTGACCAGTGAGCTCGACAGTCACCTTGGTATTCTGCGTCAGCGCGACACGCGGGGGGCGCTCGAGCTGGAGAGCGACATCCGCGAGACCGGTCCTGCCGGCCTCAGGGAGACCGTGCTGAGTTTCGGCAAGTCGCGCACGCGCTCGCGCGTGCATCGCCAGGCCTACCCCGACTATGTGGAAGTCAAGGTGTTCGATGACGATGGCGTTCTGATCGGACAGCACCGCTTTCTCGGTCTCTACACGGCGGCCGTCTACAACATGAATCCCGCTCTGATCCCGGTACTGCGGGACAAGGTCAGCGGCGCGCTGGCCTTGTCCGGTCTGGACAAGAATGAACATGACGGGCGCGAGCTTATCCGTGTGCTCGAGCTGTTCCCGAGAGACGAGCTGTTCCAGTCGAGCGTCACGCGCCTGTTCGAGACCGCCAGCGCGATCAATCGTATACAGGAGCGGCGGCAGACACGGCTGTTCGTGCGCCGCGATACCCACGGCAAATTTTTCAGCTGTCTGGTTTACATGCCCCGCGACCGCTATACCACCTACCAGCGTCGTCGCATCCAAAGCATTCTCACCGAGGCTTTCGGTGCCGAGGAATCCGAATTCACCACGCAGTTCAGCGAATCCATTCTGGTTCGGGTGCATTTTGTCCTTCGGGTCGATCCGGCAAAGGAACAGCGCTGTGATGTCAACGAAATAGAGGAGCAGATAGTGCAGGCGACACTGGCATGGGAGGACCGGCTGCGAGGTCGTCTGGTCGAGGAATTCGGGGATGAGGAGGGCGAACGCCTCATGCGCGAAATTGGCGATGGTTTCTCCCCGGGCTATCGCGACGACTTCGACCCGCGGGTGGGCGTGATGGACATGCACGAGCTGCTGGCGGTGCAGCGGGGCAGGGCGCTGGGAATGCGGCTCTACCGACTGCTTGAGGAGCCGGATGACCACCTCAAGCTGCGGCTGTACAGCGCGGAGCACCCGCTGCCACTGTCCGACGTGCTGCCGATTCTCGAGAACCTCGGCCTGCGGGTGGTGACGGAGCGCGCCTATCCGGTGCGGACACGCACGGACGGGGTGTACTGGATACAGGAGTTTTCGCTGATCTACTCGCTGGCCCAGAATATCGATCTGGACGAGGTCAAGGCCGAGTTCGAGGATGCATTTGCGCGCATCTGGTTTGGCGAGGCTGAGAGCGACAGCTTCAATCGCATGCTGCTAGGCACCCGGCTGAGCTGGCGGGAAATTGCCCTGCTCCGGGCCTACGCGTGCTACATGCGCCAGATCAATTTTCCCTACAGTCTCAGCTATATCGCCGAGACCATGGCCGATCACCTGCATCTGTCGGCAGGCATTGTCGAACTGTTCCTGACCCGGTTCTCGCCGGTGTTCGACGGCGACGACGACTGGCGCGCACAGCGCGAGGCCGCGGTGGAAGAACGCATTTCCACTGGTCTGGATCGGGTTCAGAACCTTGGTCAGGACCGCATCATCCGGCAGTTTGTGCAGGTCATCAAGGCGACCCGGCGCACCAATTTCTTCCAGCCGGATGCGCGTGGGGATCTCAAGCCTTATTTCTCCTTCAAGCTCGCCCCGGGAGACATTGCGGACATGCCGCGGCCCGTGCCGCTGTACGAGATCTACGTTTACTCCCCACGCCTGGAAGGGGTGCATCTGCGCGGCGGCAAGGTGGCGCGCGGCGGTCTACGCTGGTCCGATCGTCTTGAGGACTTCCGCACCGAGGTTCTTGGGCTGGTCAAGGCCCAGCAGGTGAAGAACGCGGTGATCGTGCCGGTCGGCGCCAAGGGTGGCTTCGTGGCCAAGCGACTGAGTCCCGACATGAGTCGGGATGAGGTGCAGACCGAGGGCGTGGAATGCTACCGGACGTTTATCCGCGGCCTGCTCGATATCACCGACAACCGGGTGGGTGACGGCATCGTGCGACCGCAGCATGTGGTGGCCAAGGATGACGAGGACCCCTACCTCGTGGTTGCAGCGGACAAGGGCACCGCGTCATTTTCTGACATCGCCAACGCGCTGGCAGAGGAATACGATTTCTGGCTGGGCGATGCGTTTGCGTCCGGGGGCAGCGTTGGCTACGACCACAAGAAAATGGGAATCACCGCACGCGGTGCCTGGGTATCGGTGGAGCGTCACTTCCGGGAGCTGGGCATCAACGTCGCGACCACCGACTTCACTGTCGTCGGTATCGGTGATATGGCGGGGGACGTATTCGGCAATGGCATGCTGTTGTCACCGCATATCCGGCTGGTGGCGGCCTTCAACCACCTGCATATCTTTATCGATCCCGAGCCGGACGCGGCGGCAAGCTTTGTCGAGCGTGAGCGTCTGTTCCGGCTGCCGCGATCGAGCTGGGAGGACTACAACGCCGAACTGATTTCAAAGGGCGGTGGCATTTTCAGTCGTCAGGCAAAGTCGATCACCGTATCGCCGCAGATGCGTGCCCGCTTCGATATTCCGGTGGCGCGGGTCACGCCCGCGGAACTGATCAACTACCTGCTCAAGGCCCGCGTGGATCTGCTGTGGAATGGCGGTATCGGCACCTACGTCAAATCCAGTCGCGAGGCACACACGGATGTCGGCGACAAGACCAACGACAGCCTGCGGGTGAACGGCAGGGAGCTGCGCTGTCGGGTCATCGGTGAGGGCGGCAACCTCGGCATGACCCAGCTGGGGAGAATCGAATACGGCCTTGCCGGCGGACGTTCCAACACCGATTTCATCGACAACGCCGGTGGCGTGGACTGTTCCGACCACGAGGTAAACATCAAGATTCTGCTGGATACCGTGGTGCGCCGCGGGGAGCTGACGGCCAGGCACCGCAATGAGCTGCTGGAGACCATGACCGAAAGCGTTGCCCGGCTGGTGCTGCTGAACAATTACCGGCAGGTGCAGGCCATCAGTCTGGCGGAGTTCGAGGCTCGGTCCCGGGGCGGCGAGTACCGGCGGCTGATCGCGCAACTCGAGGACAGCGGCAAGCTGGATCGCGAGCTCGAGTTCCTGCCCTCGGACGATGAGCTGGCCGACCGCCACGTGCACGGCAAGCAGCTCACCCGCCCGGAGCTGGCCATTCTCGTGTCCTACAGCAAGGCCATCCTCAAGGAGCAGCTCATCGCCTCTGCGCTTGGCGGTGATCCCATCCTTGCGCTGGCCGTTGCCACGGCATTCCCGGCCCAGCTAGTGGAGCGCTACCCGGAGGAGGTGGACGAGCACCGACTGCACCGTGAAATCATGTGCACCCAGCTCGCGAACGACATCGTCAACCGCATGGGGCTGAATTTTGTGCCGCGCCAGCAGAAGGCGACGGGGGCAACCGTGGATGATGTCGCGCGGGCCTATATCGCCGCCCTGGAAATTTTCTCGGTACCCGCAACCTGGTCGGATATGGAGGCGCTGGACTACAGCGTTGATGCGCGCATACAGCTCGAGATGACGGTCAATATCGTGCGACTGGTCAAGCGTTCGACACGCTGGCTGTTGCGCAATCGGCGGCATCAGCTAAGGCCGAGTGATCTGATCAGCGAGTTTCACGCGGGTATCGGTGAGCTGGCCACCGCTCTGCCGGCACTGCTGCGTGGCCCTGCGCTCCAGCTCTTTCAACAGCAGCGGGACCAGTATTGCGAGGCGGGCGTGAGCGATGCGCTGGCGTCGACGATCGCTGGCGGCCTGCAGGCATTTACCGGTCTGGCGATACAGGATGCGGCGGCGCAGACAGGCGTACCGCTTATGGAGGTGGCCGAGCTGTACTTTGACCTCGGTGAGCGACTTGAACTGGACTGGTTCGGCAGCCAGATACTGGCGACGAATGTGGACAATGAGTGGCAGGCCATGGCGCGCGAGACCTATCTCGAGGACCTGCAGTGGCAGCAGTGCACGTTGACCATGGGGGTGTTGCACCGGAAGTGCGACGGTCTGGATGTGGCGGGCTGCCTCTCGCGCTGGGAAAAAGAAGAGGCCCAGCTGCTGTCGCGCTGGCGCGATATGCTGGGTGAGCTGCACAGCACGACCGCGCCGGATTTTGCCATGTTTGCGGTGGCCAATCGTGAGCTGCTGGATCTGGCGCAGAGCAGCCGCCGCGGGTCGTCATGATGTCTGTGACGACGCCGTCCGGGCGGCGGGTCAGCGCGGTGATGCGGCCTTTGGCAGCAGGGGCATCTTGCGCGACTCGCGCATCAGATTGCTCGCTTCATCGCTGCTGAGGGGCTGTCCGAAGAAGAAGCCCTGACCCAGAATCCCCTTGCGCGCGCGCACGAAGTCCGCCTGGTGGGCATCCTCGATGCCGCCGGCCACCAGCGACATATGCAGAGCCTCGCCCATGGCGATGATGGTGTTGGCAATAACGATATCGTTATCGGCATCCGGGCTGATCGACTGAATGAAGGAACCGTCAATTTTCAGGGTCTTTACCGGCACGGCGCGCAGCTGGCTGAGCGCGGCATAGCCGGTGCCGAAGTTGTCGACGGCCAGTCTCAGGCCCAGTGCGGCAATGCGCTGCAGGTTGCGGATGGTGGCGGTGTCATTGCGCAGGACTACCCCTTCGGTCATTTCCAGCTGCAGCCGGTTCGCAGGGATATCCAGCAGGCTGAGAATGGCCTTGAGCTCATCGTAAAATCCGGCGTGTGAGAGCGATGCCTCGCTGAAGTTGACGCTGATGTAATCGGGTGCAATGCCATCATCCAGCCAGTCGCGCATGCGTTCGCAGGCCATGCGCATCGACCACAGGTCCAGTTGACGCACCAGACCCGACTGCTCGGCGATGCCGATGAACTCGGAAGGTGCAATATCGCCGAGGTCCGGATCGTGCCAGCGTGCGAGTGCCTCGAAGGCAACGCAGGCACCGCTACCGAGATCGATCAGCGGATGGTATACCTGAGTCAGTACGCCCAGCGTGAGCGCACGGCGCAAGGCTTCCACCACATTGAGATGCCGGGTTGCGCTTGCAGTCATGTCCGGCGTGTAGAAACGCCAGTCGTTGCGACCCTGGGTCTTGGCACGATACATGGCGGTATCCGCAAACCTGAGAAGCTGCGAGCGATCACTGGCGTCGTCCGGGTAGATGCTGATACCGATACTGCAGCTGATGGTCGCCTGGTGACCGTCAAGGTCGAAGGGTTCCAGCAATCGTTGCATCAGCTTGCCGGCTACCGTGGAGGCGCTGCGTGTCTCTGCCAGATTATCGAGAATCACCACAAACTCATCGCCGCCCACCCGGGCCAGCGCGTCGGTGTCGCGAAGCAGGGCTGACATGCGTCTGCTTGCCTCGACAAGCAGGGCATCACCGGCGGCGTGGCCGAGTGTGTCATTCACTTCCTTGAAGCGGTCCAGGTCGATGAACATGACGGCGAGTCGGTGCTGCCCGCGTCGTGCGCGCTTCAGGCTGCCATCCAGCAGCGAGTCGATCACCGCGCGATTGGGCAGGCCGGTGAGCGCGTCGTAGTGGGCCAGGCTCTCCAGTTTCCTGCGCGCTTCGTGCAGAGACGTGATGTCATGCCCGCTGACCACGACCCCGGTGATCGCATCGCCATGGCGCAATGGCGTGTACAGGACATTGACGTAGAGTCTCTCGCCGGTAGCGGGCTTTTCCCGCCACTCCTGGAAGCAGACGGTTTCTCCCGCGAGGCATTGCTCGAGTCGCTTGCGAATGCCGCCATTCAGGCGCTCTTCACCGAGAACTTCGTCGACGCGCATGCCGCGGACGCTGGCCTCGGGCAGGTCGAGAAAGGCGGCGTAGGCCGCGTTGATCATCAGATAGCGATAGTCAGCGCCGATGACCGCGAGCTGATCGCGGGTGCTGGAAACGGCGGACTCGTAGATTTCCAGACGCGCCAGGGCCCTGCGGTGCGGGCTGATGTCGCGTATCAGGCAGACGATGTGCTGCGCGTCCGGGGCGACCTTCAGCCGGGCTTCGAACCAGACCGGACCTTCGGCCATTTGCAGCTGGTACTCACAGGACTCCAGCTTTCCGGAGGCTTTGCAGCGTTCAATGGTTGTCTTGAATGTGGTTGCGACCCGATCGGGCAGCACATCTTCCGGTCGGACACCGAGAAATGTTTCCGGTGCCGTGTAGAGATAACTCGCCTGGCCGGCGCGGTAGCGGACAACGCTGCCGTCTCCGTCCAGCAGGAAAAACAGGTCAGGCAGCGCCTCAATGACGGCCTCCATTGCGGCGCGATCCATTGCGCCCGCACCCTGTCCCTGCGGCATTGTCTTCCCTTCTTCTGATGTGGGCGGTCGCGTCATGAAATCCCTGTCCTGTGCGCCGTCGCGTCGGCGTGTTCTCGAGGTCTTTCTGCTGGCGACGCCGGTTGCACCGCTTCTGTGCCGAATGGTTAACGGATATCCGGGAAAATGCAAACGTCTTTTATGCCCGGCTGGGGTTATGCCGGGATGGGATATGTCTGCTTCGCCCGGGTCGGGTATTCCCGTGTCAGGTGCTGGAGAGTCAGAGAGTGGTGTTTGTCAGTACGGGTACCGGGCCGCTTCCTGCGGCCCGGCTGTATGTCAGATGGTCGGTATGCGGTGCACGCCGGAGACGCCGGTCATGCCATCCCATTGGTCGGATCTGCCCTCGCGCCAGCCCGATAGCCAGTTCATTCGCTGTTGTTCGTTCTCGTGCGGACAGATATCCATGCTGCGTCCGGAAACGCCGGCGTGATAGCCGCGATCAAATGCCCGTGTGCCCATATCGCGTTTTTGTCTTTTCATAGTGTCGCCTCTGGTCGTATTCGAAACCTACGAATGTGGGAGGGTCGTGCTGCCTGCTGAAGCGGGGCCGCCTCGGGACGAGACTACCCGGCGAGCCGCAGCATGACCTGCCACATGGCCGATGTAATCAGACCGGGAGCAGGCTGTCGACTATCGTTTGGTTACTAGCGGGGTCGGCATTAAGCCTGACAAGTATAAAAGGGCATAAAAACCCTTTATATCATATAGTTAAAATGTCTATCTTATATTTAATCTAGGTTATGAGGGTTTTAAGACGGCGCGGCAGAGGGCCCTGCGGACAGCGCGTCGTCTGCCTGAAGGTCCTCGGCAATGCACTCTATCCAGTGCATGACCGGGGCCCCGGCAGCCCCCTGCAGGTGAAGCTGGCAGCCCACGTTGGCAGTGACGATCCTGTCCGGATGCGCCATTTTCAGGGCGGCGAGCTTGCGGTCACGCAGGCGCCGGCTCGTGGCGGGCTGTAGAATGGAATAGGTGCCCGCGGAGCCGCAGCAAAGATGATCATCGCGGGTCTTCGCGAGCGTGTAGCCCCAGCGCGCCATGAGTCGCCTGACGTTCCCCGGCTGGCGCATGCCGTGCTGCTGGCTGCAGGGGACATGCACGGCGATGGACCCGGGGGCGGGGCGCAGCGGCAGGGACTCAATGGCCTCCTGCTCCAGGGCGTCGGCGATGTCCCGCGTCAAGTCGCTGACCCGGGCCGCCCGGTCGGCGTAATCGGGGTCTGCCGCGAGCAGTCGCCCGCAGTCGGCGATCTGCACACCGCAACCTGTCGCGCTGCTGATGACCGCCTCTGCGCCGTTCTCGAGGTGCGGCCAGATGGCATCCACTGTTCGACGCAGATCGGTCAGCGCCGCGTCGTGGGCCCCGAGGTGGTGATTGACGGCGCCGCAGCAGGTTTCACCCCTGGCATAGACCAGCTCGATACCCAGGCGCGCAAACACCCGGCGCGCCGCGTCATTGGTGCGCGGCGTCGCGGCACGCTGAACGCAGCCCTGCAGCAGCACCATGCGCCGGGGCAGACTGCGCGACGGCAGGGGCAGGCGCTGCTGTCGAGGCGGAATGTGCTCACGCAGCGCCGGCGGCATGACGCCGCGCAGACCCTGGCCAAGCCGCAGCAGCGGGGTGAACAGGGCGGGGCGGGGCACAACCTGGCGCAGCAGCCAGCGCAGCGTGCGCGTCGCCAGCGGGCGGCTGTCCCGGTGATGCACAAGGCGGCGCCCGGCATCGGCGATGCGGGCATAGGCCACGCCCGAGGGGCAGGTGGTTTCGCAGCTGCGACAGGTCAGGCAGCGATCGAGGTGGGTTTCAACGGCAGCGTCGCCGTTTCCGGTTTCGAGCAGGGACTTGATGAGATAGATTCGCCCGCGGGGACTGTCGCGCTCATCGCGGTTGTCAAGATAGGTCGGGCAGGTTGCCAGACAGAAGCCGCAGTGCACGCAGGCACTCGTCAGTGCAGCGGCTTCCTGCGCTGCGGCGTTGCCCGCGAAATCGGCATGGAGTTTTACATGCATGTGAAACGCCTGTTATCCATCGCTGAAAAGGCGGCCGGGATTGAAGATGCCGCCGGGGTCCAGGGCCTCCTTGAGGCGTTGCTGGAGCTTCTTCTCCACGCTGGACATCGGCCCGTTGACGTCGCTGTGGCGGTCGCCGCCGCGCCACAGCTGCGCGCGACCGCCCGCCGCCAGGGCAGCGTCTTGCATGGCCACCGGGTCGTGTCCGCCGGCGAAAAACCGCAGAGCACCGCCCCAGTCGATCATGTCTGGCTCTGCGCCGCTTAGCGGCGAGGACGGTGCCACGGAGAGACGCCACAGGGGCGCCGTCCCTGAAAAGGGGGCGTTATCCAGTGTATCCAGCGCCTTCCAGGGCGCCTTGTCACTCACCAGGTCGCCACCCTGGCGACGACGGAAGTCCTCCACGCCGGCGGCCGTGCCGCTTGCGCGAAGATACAGAGTATTCCCGATCCAGCAGGCGCCGCTCACGGGCCCGGGCAGCCCTGCCAGTGTGACCATCCGCGCAAGGGCCGCCGCTGCCGGGAGCGTGTAAGCGAGCGTGATTTCCCGTGCCGGCTTCGGCACGACCCGCAGTGTGACGTCGGTGATCACGCCGAGGGTGCCCTGGGCGCCAGCCTGCAGGCGGCTGACGTCGTAACCGGCCACATTCTTCATGACCTGGCCACCATAGCGCAGGATCTCACCGCGGCCATTAATGAGTCCGAGCCCGAGAATACTGTCTCGCAGAGCGCCGCGCCAGGGGCGGCCCGGGCCCGAGGCATTGCAGGCAACGCTGCCGCCAAGCGTCGCGGCGCCGCCGAACAGGGGGCACTCGGCGGGTAGCATCTGGTCCTGCCCGGCAAGTGCGGCTTGAATCTGCGCAATTGGCGTGCCGGCGCGGGCGCTTATCACCAGCTCATCCGGCTGGTAGTCGGTGATGCCGCAGTGGGCAGTCACGTCCAGCGGCGTGCCCTCGATCTCGCGCCCGAAGTATCCGGCCTTGCTGCCCGCGCCGGCGATTCGCAGGGGGGATTGCACCGCTATCGCCTCCAGGACTGCGTCGCGCAGTTCACTCGAACAGTCAGCCATGATGGTGCCTCTGCGGCAGAGCACGGTATTCCTGGCAGCGCTTGAGCACGGGAATGCCCTTGCCGGGATTGAGGTTGAGCGAGGGGTCGAATGCCACCTTGATGGCTTCGAGCTGCAGTAGCTCGGCGTTACTGAATTGCACCGACATCTGCGCCAGTTTTTCCAGGCCGACGCCATGTTCGCCGGTAATGCAGCCGCCGAGTTCCACGCTGCGCTCGAGAATACGGGCACCGAGGGCCTCGGCGCGGCGGATCTCGTCGGGCTTGCTGGCATCAAACAGGATCAGCGGGTGCAGGTTGCCGTCCCCGGCGTGAAACACATTGGCAACGCGCAGGCCACTTTGCCCGGCCATGTCGCTGATCTCGGCAAGAATCTGCGCCACGTGCCGCCGCGGAATGGTGCCGTCCATGCAGTAGTAGTCCGGCGACAGGCGGCCAACGGCGGGGAACGCGGACTTGCGGCCGCGCCACAGCCGCTGCCGGGTGGCGCTGTCCGTTGCCATCTCAACGTGGCTTGCCCCCGCGTCGTGCAGCAGGGCGCTGACCGCGGCGCACTGTTCTGCGACTTCTGCGTCGCTGCCGTCGAGCTCGCACAGCAGCAGGGCTGCAGCCTCCCGCGGATAGCCGGCGCCGGCAAAATCCTCTGCTGCCTGGATGGCCAGGGCATCCATCATCTCGAGGCCGGCAGGCAGTATTCCCGCGGCAATCACCGCTCCTACCGCATCGCCTGCCGCTGCCACCGTGTCAAAGCCCGCCATGATCACCGCGACGGATGCCGGCAAGGGCAGTAGTTTCACGGTGATTTCCACCACAACACCCAGCAGGCCTTCGGAACCGATCATCAGCGCCAGCAGGTCCGGACCCGGGGTGTCGAGGCCGCTGCCGCCGAGCGTGAGCGTCTCACCCTCGGCGGTGATCAGGGTCAGGCCGGTCACGTTATGCACCGTGAGGCCATATTTCAGGCAGTGCACGCCGCCGGCATTCTCGGCAACGTTGCCGCCAATGGAGCAGGCGATCTGGGAGGAGGGGTCGGGCGCGTAAAACAGGCCATGGGCAGCCGCGGCCTCGGAGATCGACAGATTGGTGACACCCGGCTGCACGCGGGCGACGCGGTTGGCGGGGTCGGTATCGACAATGCGGTCAAGCCCCGCCAGACTGATTACGATTCCTTCAGGGTGCGGCATGGCGCCGGCGGACAGGCCGGTCCCGGAGCCCCGGGGGACCACCGGAACGTCGAGGCGGTGACACAGTGACATGACTGCGGCGACCTCGTCCGCCTCGCGCGGCATCACCACCGCCAGCGGCAGCTCGCAGTAGAGCGGCAGGCCATCGCACTCCCAGGCGCGCAGGGACGCTTCATCGGTAATCACGGCCTGCGCCGGCAATACCTCTCTCAAACCCTGCAACAGTTCACTGACATCAATGTCCGGCTTGCGTTTCACCCTCGCCAATCCACTCACCCTGGTGCTGCGGCTCATCGCCCGTGGTCCCGATGTTACGTCAGCATACGCTGCGGTGGTACGCTGACGACCGTGTCCGGCATGTGAGACTGCCGTCCCAGAAACCGTTCCATGCTAGAGGTCTTTCAATGAAGAACCCACTGTCCCGCTGCGTCGCTTCACTGGTCCTTGGCTGTGCCTGTGTCGTCAGCGCCGCCGCCAACCCCTCGCTGGACCCGCGTGAACAGGATATCGTCGATGCCGTCGCGGCACGACACACCGAGGCGGTGGCGCTGCTCAGGGCCTCGGTCGAGATCAACAGCGGCACCATGAACCTTGACGGCGTGAAACGGGTCGGCGAGCTGCTGGCGTCGGAGTTCCGTGACATCGGCTTTGCCACGGAATGGGTCGATGGTGCCGCGTTTCATCGGGCAGGGCACCTGGTTGCCAGCGGCGGCTCCGAGGGCCCGCGTGTCTTGCTGATCGGTCACCTCGATACCGTATTCCCCGCGGATGCCGGTTTTCAGGAATGGACCGTGCTCGAGGATGGGCGCGTGCGTGCGCCGGGCATCACTGACATGAAGGGCGGCAACGTGGTCATGCTGGAGGCGCTGCGCGCGCTACAGCAGGCGGGGTTACTGGATGGCCTGCAGGTTCGCGCTGTCCTTACCGGTGATGAGGAAGACCGTGGCCGGCCGCTCAGCGTCGCCAATGCAGCGCTGGAGGAGGCTGCGAGATGGGCCGACTATGCCATCGGCTTCGAGGATGGCGACGGCGACACCGCGACGGCCGTCGTTGCCCGTCGCGGCTCCAGCAGCTGGCAGCTTTCCACCCGGGGCCGCCCCGCACATTCGTCGCAGATTTTCCGTGAGGATATCGGTGATGGCGCGGCTTTCGAGATGGCACGCATTCTCAATGCCTGGCGCGAAGCGCTTGCGGAGGAGGAAAATCTGACCTTCAACCCGGGGCTGGTCATGGCGGGCACAGATATCCGGCACGACAGTGCGAACACCCGCGGCGAGGCCTTCGGCAAGGGCAACGTCATCGCCCAGACCGCGGTAGCGACCGGCGGCATCCGCGCCTTGTCACCGCAACAGCTCGAGCGGGCGGTTGCCGTCATGCGCGAGATAGCCTCCAATAATCTCAACGGCACGCAGGCAGAGTTTGTGTTCGATCCGGGCTACCCACCCATGCCGCCCACCGATAACAACCGGGGCTTGCTGGCGCTTTACAGCGGTGCCAGTGAAGCGCTGGGGCTGGGGCAGGTGCGGGCGGTCAACCCGCGGCTGGCGGGTGCTGCCGACGTCTCTTTCACGGCGCCCTATGTTCGGGCGGCGCTCGATGGAATCGGCATGATGGGCAGTGGCGGCCACACCGTGGATGAAGCGGCGGACCTCAACACGCTGCTCACCCAGTCGCAGCGGGCAGCGCTGTTTCTGTACCGCCTGTCGAGCAGCCCGGACGCGTTTCCGTCGGCCCCCGCGCGATAAGCAGCTCGTCGGTGTTGCCGGCGGGGGCCAGTGCACGCACCAGGCAGAGCTCTCCGGCGGCGTCCTCTATCAGTGCCGAGCAGCTCTCCACCCAGTCGCCATCATTGCAGTACAGCGTGCCGTCGTAATCCTGCACCACGGGGTGATGCAGGTGGCCACAGACAATGCCGTCGACACCGCGGCTGCGCGCCAGGTTGATCGCGGCATGCTGGTAGGCCTGTATGGCTCTGTCAGCCTGGGAGAGATTCACCTTTACCCATTTCGCCAGTGACCAGTAGGGCTTGCCGGCGCGCTCCCGAACTTCGTTGATATGCCGGTTGACCCACATGAGCAGGTCGTAGCCGGCATCACCGACAATGCGATTGAGACGGCTGTAACGTACCGCATAATCCAGCTCGTCGCCGTGGGTGACCAGCAGCCGCAGGCCGGCTGAGGTGGTGTGAATGGCCTGGCGTCGCACCCGGATGTTGCCGAAGCGGCTGCCACAGAAGTCGCGCAGGGTCTGGTCGTGATTGCCCGGTATGTAGGTAATGCGCACCCCCTGCCGGGAAAGCTTCAGCAGCTTGCGCATGACGCGGTTATGGCTCTCGGGCCAGTGTACCCGTCGCTGCATTGCCCACAGGTCGATAATGTCGCCCACGAGGTAAATGCGCTCACAGCGCAGGCGGTCGAGAAACGCCAGCAGCGCCTCCGCCTTGCAGTGCACGCTGCCAAGGTGCACGTCCGATAGCCACACGGTCTGGCATTCCAGGTTTCCATCTACCGGCAGGGCCTGCATGGCGCCTCCTTCAATTCAGGTAGCGTTGCCGCTTGCGCGGGGTCAGTTGCTCGAGGTCGGCGAGGACAAAGCTGTCCACGCAGTCGCCGAAATCGGAATCGACGTTGAACGCGCTGAAGGTCACGCCGCCGGGGCACATCGCCTGTGCGTAGTGCTTGTACAGGGTGGGTACCGGGAGGCCATGCGCGGCCAGGCGGGTCCGGAGTGTGCGGAAATCCGTCTCCGGGTCATCGCCGAGGAACCCCTCGCGGGCTTTCGCCATGCTCTCGTCGGTGAGTTGAAGCGGGTTGCGCGCGCGGATGCCCAGTTCAGGCGCGGCAAAATAGTGGCCGTAGTATCCGGTGAGAAGGGCGGTGCCGTCGCTGCCATAGTGCCGGCTGATCGACGCGGGCCCGAACAGGTAGCGATATCCGGGGTTGCGCTTGAGGAAGGCGCCGATTCCCCACCACAGGTAGTCGAGGCTGTGGCGGCTCTGGTAGCGGGGCTGCACAAAGCTGCGACCCAGCTCCAGTCCCTGTCGCAGCTGCGGCAGAACGGTATCCGGAAAGTGGAACAGGGTGCTCGAGTAGAGCGCGGTAATGCCGCGGCTGTCGATCAGCCTGCCGGCATCGGCAAGGCGATAGGCGCCGGCTATCTCGCGCTCGTCCGGGTCCCAGAGAACCAGGTGGACGTAGTCGACATCGTAGCGGTCGATATCCCGTGGCTGCCCCGTGCCCTCACCGATGCTGCGAAAGGTGTACTCACGCAGGCGACCGAGTTCGCGCATCACACAGGGGGACGCGTTGTAGTCAACGAGATACAGCGTCTTTCCGTCCGGTGTACTGCCGAGATGCTCGCTGCTGCCAAGCTCCTGCTGCAGGAGCTGGCGGTTCTCTGCAGGCGCCACCGTTTCGACCGAGCGGAATACCGGCTTGCCACCGCTACCCAGCCGGTAGACATGTTTGCGGAACATGCGTGCCAGCTGCGCCGGGGCAAAGCCGCTGGCACTGTATATTTCATGGGGTATCGGCCGGCCGATGCGGGCGTCCACCGTGTTGTGGCTCTGCTTGAACATTTCCCTGACCAGCCACAGCGTGGACAGCGGTCGCGCCAGCATGGACAGGCTGTAAAAGAACAGCGAGTTGCGTCCGGCAACGTGGATGGGCAGCACCGGCGAGCGAGTTGCGCCCGCAAGCTTGATAAAGCCGCTTTGCCAGACACCGTCGCGGACACCGCTCGGCGCCAGTCGCGACACTTCCCCGGCCGGGAAGATGATCAGCGCGCATTCAGACTCGAGATGCCGGCGTATGGCGCGCAGGTTGTCCCGCGAGCTTCCTTTATTGCCTATGTTGGTGACGGGAAGGAGGACGCTGTGAAGCGGGCCGATGGATGTGAGCAGCTCGTTGGCAACCACCTTCACGTCCGGTCTGACGCCGCGCACCAGATGCAGCAGGGCGAGCCCGTCCAGCGAGCCGATGGGGTGATTTGCCACGATGACAACGCGGCCGCTCGAGGGAATACGGGCACGCTCTGTTTCCGTCAGCCGGATATTGAAATCGAAGGTGCGCAGGACCTGCTCGACAAAGTCGAACCCGGTCAGGTGAGGATAGTCCTGCGCGAAGCGTTCAAAGCGCGATTCAAAGAAAAGATAGGCGAGGAATCGGGACAGGGTTTTTGCCACCCGGCGGTGACGTCTGAAGAGGTCGGGATACCGGCTTTCAATTGCATGCTCTACGTTCAGCATAGCCAGGTTTGTCCTTGTGGGTGGGTCGTGCGTGGGGAACTGGCGTGCCTGCCGTTGTGCGCATCAATCCAGCAGGCCATCAAATTCGTGTTCGCTGTGCCAGGGACTGAGAAGCCGTTCCGTGCTGCGTTTCTGCGGCGTCTCGATGACCCGTATCTTGCCGCCGCACTCAAGAAACTGATTGACGTGACGGTTGATCGCGTCGCGCAGGCGCTGTTTTTCTGCCGGGTTGGGGGTGTTCGACTGTCGAATCATGGCGATGCCCTCCTGTTGTCCATTGACAGGATGCGGCTGCCGTGTTTCAGAAAAAAAACAGTTTGGTGAAGATTTCGTGACGACGCCAGTGGTCGGTCTTCGAAGGCCGTCCTGGCCAGCTCGGTACCAATATGGGTTCGAGTGCTCGACGCAAAAAAACTCCAATAAAAAAACAACGTTGTCACATTCACGTCATAAATCGTCAGTAAGGTGCTTTCCGTGGAAGCCAGCCGGTCCGGGCGCCGGCGGCGACCAGATACAACCAGAAACGAGAGCAGGGGCATAACAGACATGATCAAGGCGTACATGAATCGGCTGGGTGGAGCTGTGCTGTTGCTTCTGCTGCTGCAGGCGTTGCCTTCGCGAGCTGCTGGTGAACTGATCGTTTATACCTTTGATGGGGACGCTCCCGCGACTGACGTTACCCTGGTTCTGGACGGATCCACTGCGAAAGCCGTGCGTCGCGACGGGTCGGCAAGCTTCGACCTTACGCCGGGTGCACACAGCTTTCAGGTCAAGGACGGCGACGCGACGCTCTACAGTTTTCGTTTCGATACCGCGCGCGGACAGCTGGTTGATGTCGTTATCGACCTCGGTAGCGAGAATCACTTTGTCGAGTCATACAGTCCGACGGAGTCGGGCGAGTTGCGTCGGGCCGCGCCGACCGGCTCGCTGACTGGCGTTGTGGCGTCTGCCGGCAGCCGCGTACCCAGCGCGCGTATCGTCATTCGCGGTACGGACATCGTGCTGAATTCCGATGCGCAAGGACGCTTCGATGTTGAGCTTCCGCGCGGTCGTTACGAGATGACGATTGAGCGTGATGGCGCCGACACTGTTGCCGAGACAGTGCGCGTCGTGTCCAACGTGACGCGGGCGGTCACTCTTCAGTTGCCTTCCTCTGGAGTCTCCCTGCCGTCGCTGCAAATGGAGGAGGTCACCGTGGTGGCGACCTACAATCCCGGGGCTTTCGGGCTGTCCGAGCGTGATTCGTCCAACATCGTTGACACTCTCGACCTCGAATCACTTGCCCGATTTGCCGATACCAATGTTGCCTCGTCGGTGGTGCGTGTACCCAGCGTGACGGTGCAGGACAATCGGTTTGTCTTTATTCGCGGCCTGGGTGGCCGTTATATTGCGACGACACTCAACGGCGCATTTATGCCAAGCACCGATCCCTCAAAGCGGACGGTTCCGCTGGATCTTTTCCCCAGCAATTTCGTCAGTCAGCTCGATATCAAGAAGACATTTCTGGCGAGCATGCCAGGCGAAAGCACGGGCGGAAACCTGGTGATCAATACCCGGACGTTCCCCGATGAGCGATCGGGCGGGCTCAGCATCCGGGTTACAGGCACTCAGGGGCTGACCGGGGAAGATGCCTTCACTGATGAGAACAATGGTGGATTCGATCTGATCGGTTGGGACGCAGGCAAGCGCGAGGTGCCCGGCGGCGTGCGCGGGATTTCCGAGATTCTTGGCCTGGGCACGGTGACAGATACCGCGACGGGGGCGAGCTTCGATCTTAACGACAGCGTCCAGCGGGAACTGCAGAGGGCGGGTGCGCTTCTGATCAGTGAGGACATGGACCTCGGCATGGCCACCGCGTCCCCGGATGTGCGCATCGGTGCCAACTACGGCGATCTGTTTTACATTGAGGATGCCGAAATGGGCGCCTTCATTGCGGTCAATTTCGAGAACTCCTGGACGCAGAAAGACGATGGCGTGCGTAACACCTTCACGCCATCCGGTGACACGCTTGACATCTTCCGCTTCCAGGAAAACGCCAACAATGTCGAGGTCAATGGTCTGATGGCGCTTGGCCTGAATATCGGTGACCACACCTTCGAGTCCAATACGCTGGTATCACGCAGCACGCAGAGCAAGGTTGTGCGCACCGTGGGCAGGGAGGGGGATGAGTTCCAGTCGCAGATTTTCCATACGGTCGACTGGGTGGAACGGCAGTATCTGTCGCAGCAGTTCACCGGCTCACATCTCATAAACGACAGCCGTACCCTTACCGGCAACTGGCAGATCACCGCCAGCCAGGCGCGCCGGGATGCCCCCGATCGTCGTGAGGTGGTATTCAGCGCTAACCAGGGTACGACGGCTCCCGAGTCGCTGATCGCGGGCTTTGATTTTTCAAAACTGAATAATGAGCAGAACATACCGCTTGATGGTTTCTTTCTGGAGCCGAATACCATCGTTCGTCGCTACGATGAACTAACTGACGATAATCTCGATTTTTCTGCGGATCTGTCCTGGGACGTGCTCGACGATGGAAGCTCCTACGCGACGCTGGAGACCGGCGTCCAGCTCATCTACCGGGAGCGCGACTCTGACTCCGATACCTATGGTTTTAACATCAACCAGGGACTGGTAGACAACCTGATTGCCCCCAACGTGCTGGTCTCTGAGATCATAACCCCGCAGACAATTACCGGTGATCCCAACAACGGCTTCGCTTTTCAGGACAAGACCCTGGCCAGTGACAGCTATGAAGCGGAACTGGAATACAACAGCGCCTATCTGGCTTATGACCACATGCTGAATGGTCGCTACCAGTTCATCGCCGGACTGCGTTACGAGGATTACAATCAGACCACTGATACTTTTTCACTGCAGGGTGCGGGCGACGCCGTGCAGTCGATTATTGAGGAAGACAGCCTGTTGCCAAGCCTGGGTTTCAACTGGCTTTACTCCGATACGCAGCAGCTTCGCTTCGCAGTTTCACAGACGGTGGCGCGGCCGGACTTCAAGGAGGCGGCGAATGCCACGTTCTTTGATACTGAGTTCGACTTCCGCGTGCGGGGTAATCCCAACCTCGAAATCTCGGACATCATCAACGTCGATATGCGCTGGGAGTGGTACCTCAGCGACGAGGACAGCGTGTCCGCTGCGGTTTTTTACAAGGACATGGACAAGCCTATCGAGCGTGTCGTGCAGCCTGCCTCCGGCACTGCCGGCAACTCACGCACCTTTGACAACGCGGATTCCGCAGAGCTGTACGGCATCGAGATAGAAGGCAAGAAGGAGTTCCAGATCGGCGAGGATTACAGCCGTTCATTCTTCGTGGCACTCAACGCAAGCCTCATTGAGTCCGAAGTAGAGCGCCCGGGTGAGGAGAGCCGCAAGCTGCAGGGCCAGCCTGACTACACCTTCAACCTGGTGCTGGGCTACGACGACCTCGCCCGCGGTCACCAGCTCACGATGCTGCTCAATCAGAACGGTGAGTCAATCAAGGATGTGGGCATTCTCGGCAATGCTGACGTGATTGAGGAGCCGCGGCTCGATCTCAATCTCATCTATCGCTATGACCTGAGCGAGAGCTTCACCCTGCGAGCGAAGATCAACAACCTGCTGAACGATGATGTTGAATTTACGCAGGCAGGGGACACCTTCCTCGGCTACAAGCGTGGCGTCGAGTTTCAGCTCGGTGTGGATTGGGTTTTTTGAACTGACACGCGACTGGCGTGACAAACTCTGGCAACAAACCTCTGGGAGAGAGACTGATGATCAGAAAAACGGTGCTGGCAACAGCAATCCTGGGCGCCCTCGGCGGCCTTTACGGGTGTTCCGAGGGTGATGAGTCGAACATCGTTATCGACGCGCCCACGAATAACACCACCAACAATAACCCTGAAGGGGGCTCGGGTGGTGAAACCGGTGGCAATACCGGAGGTGTTTCGCAGAACTGTCCTGACTGGGCGGGTGCCAAGCAGCGGGACGCTGACGGCAACGACGTTTGCGCCCTGCCAGCACAGATTTCCCAGAACCGGACGCTCGACAACGACATCGTCTGGCTGATGGAAGGCCGCGTTACCGTCGGAAACGGCAACGCTGAGATCGGTGCCGACGGTGAGCTGACAAGCGGCAACGCGCTTCAGAATGTCACCCTGACGATTCAGGAAGGCACCGAAGTCAAAGGTGCGACAGGCACTTTCGCCAACCTTCTGATCACTCGGGGAAGCCGGATTCAGGCCATCGGCACTGCCGATGCACCAATTATCTTCAGCTCTGACGATCCAGGCTACGACGGCAGCGGTGAGTGGGGCGGTTTGATCGTGCACGGCTTCGGCAGCCACAACCAGTGCGGCGTCGATACATGCAATATTGACTCCGAGGGTGAATCCGGCTTCGCTGGAGGCTTTGACCCGAGCGATGACAGCGGCACGCTGTCCTACGTGATCGTTACCGAAGGTGGCTTTGAGTTCTCCGTTGGCAACGAGATCAACGGTATCTCGCTGATGAGTGTCGGCAAGGGCACGCAGATCGATCACATTCAGGTCAATGACAATTCTGACGACGGCATCGAGTTCTATGGCGGCGAAGTTGACGTCAAGTACGGTGTGTTCACGGGTAACCTGGACGATTCTGTTGACTGGGACGAGGGTTTCGTTGGCAACCTTCAGTACATTCTCGTCAAGCAGAACGACTCCGTGCAGGGCAACGCGTTCGAGATGGACACACAAGGTAATCCCGAGCCGCTGTCCAAGCCCACCGTTGCCAACGTCACGATCATCGGCGACGGCGTTGCTGACGACGAAGAGGAAATGCTGGTGTTCAAGGCGGGGTCCGGCGGATTCTTCCATAATGTTGTGTTCACGGTCGCAGACAGCAACAGCACGATCGAGAACTGTGTTGAGGTGCAGGGTGCTGATTCCGAAGCCCTGATCAATACAGCGTTGGTGCTGAACAACGTGATTGCCGACTGCGCTGGAGGTGCTGGCACCGGCAACATCGGCAACAACACGCTGGATGCCACGACGATCTCACAGGTAGAGGCGAATCTCGACGATAATCTGGCGTCGCAGGCGTCCGAGGCGCAACTGAGTGCCCCGATCAGCTGGACGGAGATCAACGGTATCTACTCCGAAAGCCTCGCCGACGAAGCCTTCCTGGACGAAACTGACTTCATCGGGGCCGTAAACCCTGACGGCAGCGACGTCTGGTGGCAGGGCTGGACACTGCCCGGCACCGTCAACTAGGGCTTGCGATAACGCTTGTGAAAGCCGTGCCCCGGAAACGGGGCACGGCTTTTCTTTGCATAGGGCGAGAGGTTTACGACTCGGACTCGAACCACTGTTTGTCATAAAAATGTCACCTTCCTCGTGTATGGTCTCGGGCATTGATCGCGGGAGCTTGCCACATGCATAAAATTCTTTTCGTCAGCGGTGTTCTGCTGTCGCTGCTGCTGCCCTCCGGTGCACAGGCTCTCGCGCTCGGGCCCAAGGAGTTCGCTGCTGCGAAAACCGTTGCCTGCGTGATGGCGCAGGATTCCCTGGGGTACCTCTCTGAAAATGATTTCAACGATCTGGTTGACCAGGCTCTGGCAGACTTCGAGGATGATGCCGCCGATGTGATCTATGCCAAGGCCGTCGGGTATTTTGACGGTTTGATGTTTGGGATACCCGAGTCCGACCAGGAACTGGTTCAGGCGCGGCTGCGTCAGTTCAATGCCAGTCGCGTCTGCACGCGGCTGGTGAGCAGTAGCTTCCAGCTGTAGCTCAGGGTTAGAGATCCGGTGTGAAAAAGCATATCCGCGTGGTGATCCTCTGATCGCCTGACACCGTAACTTACTCCGAACCAGACATCGGTCTGGTTTGCTTCCCCGGACCATCTCTTCCCCCTGATGGTCGTTCGCCCGGCCAATCACTCGGTCGGGCTTTTTTTTGTGCCAGAATACGGGATTCAATCGGGGAATTACGAGCGAAGGAGGTGCAGGTGATGAACCTGATGCAGGCAGTCGAAGGTGTTCGTGCCGTGATGGGGTCAAGCGTACGTCGCCTGTTTCTGACAGCCGCAATGACCATGGCGCTTGGCGCATGCACGACTGTCTCGGTCTCGGACTACCGCGACGAGACACCCACCTTTGATCCTGAAGCATTCTTCAGCGGTGAACTGGTCGCACACGGAATGCTGAAGGATCGCCGCGGCCGCGTGACGCGTCGCTTCATTGCAGAGATCGACGCCTCCTGGCGGGACGGCGTCGGCACCCTGGACGAGCAGTTTGTGTTTTCCGATGGGGAAGAGAGTCAGCGCGTCTGGACGCTGCGGCCCGACGGTCCGGGCAGGTATATCGGCACCGCCGGGGATGTCGTGGGTGAGTCACCGGTGACGGTTGCCGGCAATGCCATGTTTCTCGATTACACGCTCCGTGTGCCTTACGGGGATGGCACCATTGATGTAAAGATCGATGATCGTATGTACCTTATCGATGGCAACACTTTGCTCAACGAATCGGTAATGCGCAAGTTCGGGTTCCGGGTGGGTGAGATCGTGCTGGTCATTCGCCGCGTGGATCACTCCGAGGTGTCGTCGGGGGCTTTGCGATGAACCTGCCACCGCGCCTGGCGCAGTCACTGGGGTATGCCGGATTGCTGCCGTTTCTGGGCTTTGCTGTCGGTGTCTGGGCGCTTCAGGGCTACGTGCAGGCGCTTTGCATGCAGGGCTTTCTGGTGTATTCCCTGGCGATACTGTGCTTTCTCGCCGGCAGTCTCTGGGGGTCTGCGCCGCGATATGCAGAGAGCGCCCGCACGCCACGCCTTCTGGTCAGTAACGGTGTTGTTATTTTTGCCGTGCTGGGCTTTCTGACGGCGCAGCCATTGATCGCGTCCCTGCTGCTGATGCTTGGCCACCTTGCGCAGCTCTGGTACGAGCTCAACACACTGCCCCGTGGCGGGTGGTACCGCACGCTGCGCACGCGTCTCACGCTGGTGGCTGTCATCGCGCATCTGGTGTACGCGGCGGCTCTGGTGCAGCTCAATCCCTGATAGCGCACTGCTGGCCAATGCCTTGCGTTGATTGAACCGTGGAGCCCTGGTTATATACACTCGGGCTTTGCCGGACAGGATGCAGGGCGTGATATACGCAAAATCAGCGCAGGAAGCGGTCAGCGCCATCGATTCCGATGAGTTTGTCTGGTGCCATTCCATGGCCGCCACCCCGAAGGTGCTGCTCGATGCTCTGGCCAGTCACGCCCTTTCCCGCAGCAACATTACTCTCATGCAGCTGCACCTGGAGCACGCCGAATCCGTGACGGTTCCTGCCATGGAAGGGCATGTGCGGCACCGCTGTTTTTTCGCCGGCAAGGCCACCCGGGAACTCATCAACGCCGGCCGGGCAGATTACGTGCCGATGTTTCTTTCGGAACTGCCCAAGCTGTTTCGCAAGGGTGAACAACGGGTGGATACGGCGCTGGTCCAGGTATCGCCGCCGGACCATCACGGCAACTGCTCCCTCGGGATTTCTGTCGAAGCGACCCGGGCCGCCTGTGAGGTCGCTGGAAGAATCATTGCCCACATCAATCCCGACATGCCCCGCACCCACGGTGACAGCTTCATCAATGTCCGCAATATCCATTCGGCCTTCGAATCCCGGGAACCCCTGATTACTTCCGGTGGCCGTCCGCCATCGGCGGTAGAGAGCCGCATCGGCGCAAATGTCGCCAGTCTGGTGGAAAATGGCGCCTGCCTGCAGATGGGTATCGGGGCGATTCCGGATGCAGCGTTGCGCTGTCTGGGCGGCCACAGCCGCCTCGGTATTCACACGGAAATGTTCTCCGACGGCGTCCTGCCACTGCTCGACGCCGGAGTGATTGACAATTCACAGAAGAAAGTGGCGCGCGGGCGCACCGTCACCGGTTTCGCCATGGGTAGCAGCGAGCTTTACGGCTACGTGCACGACAACCCCGAGGTGACTTTTCTCGATATCGAATTCGTCAACAATCCTACGGTGATTGCCAAGAATCCGCGGGTCACCTCGATCAACAGTGCCCTCCAGATTGATCTTTCCGGCCAGGTCTGTGCCGACTCCATCGGGCACCGCATCTATTCCGGCGTGGGAGGTCAGGTGGATTTTGTGCTCGGTGCCACTTATTCGGAGCGCGGCAAGAGCATTATCGCGCTGCCCAGCACGGCGCAGGGCGGCCAGTCATCCCGCCTGGTATCAACGCTGGCGGCCGGGGCAGGGGTCGTGACCACCCGTGCCCAGGTCGACTACGTGGTGACAGAGTTCGGCGTTGCCCAGCTGCGCGGCAGATCGCTGTCCCAGCGGGCAGCCGCGCTGGTAGCCATCGCGCACCCGGATTTCCGCGAGACACTGGCCCGGGAAGCCTACGAAAACCTGCATATCACGGTGTCGTGATGTGTCCTCAGCCCAGCAGAGAGATAACCCATGAATGAACAGATACGCCTCGGCAATCCGGTAGGTCTCGATACCCTCGTAAAGGAACCTGCTGAGCCGCGGCAACCGGGACCCGGCGACGTTCAGGTAGACGTGGCGGCCAGCTCGCTCAACTTTCACGATTACGTCGTGGTTACCGGTGTGCTCCCGGTGCAGCCGGGTCGGATTCCGTTGTCGGATGGCGCCGGCGTTGTCACCGCGGTCGGTGACGGCGTCACCGGCTTCGCAGTTGGCGACCGCGTGATGAGCCACTTCTTTCCCGCCTGGGTCGATGGCCCGGCGCGCATGCACCGACTGCTTGGCGTGCCCGGCGACCACGTTGACGGCTTTGCTTCTTCCACGGTGACCATGCCGGCGTCGGTATTCAGCCGGATTCCGTCGAACCTGACGCTGCGCGAGGCCGCAACCTTGCCCTGCGCCGCGCTCACCGCCTGGCGCGCCCTGACTGTCGAGACGCAGCTGCGGCCCGGCGACTGGATACTTGTGCAGGGCAGCGGCGGTGTGAGTCTGTTTGCCCTGCAGTTTGCCCGGCTCATGGGCTGCCGCGTCATCGCCACCTCGTCCTCCAGTGAAAAACTCGAGCGCCTGCGCGCGCTGGGTGCTGAACACGTTATCAATTACCGCGAGCAGCCCGACTGGGGTAAAGAGGCGGCACGCCTGACCGGCGGCGCGGGCGTGTCGCTGGTGGTGGAGGTCGGCGGGCCGGCAACCGTGCGACAGTCGGTCAAGGCGGTCGCCTTCGGCGGCTGCATCTGCATGATCGGGGTTCTGACGGGGATAGCGGGGGAGGTGCCGCTGGCGGAACTGTTCCAGAAGAATGCGCGCATCTCGGGCATTACGGTGGGCAGCCAGGCGATGCAGGAAGGCATGATTGCCGCCATCGAAAGTGCCGACCTGCACCCGGTCATTGACAGCGACTACCCGCTGGCGCAGATGGCAGACGCCTTCCGGCACCAGGAGTCACAGGCGCATTTCGGCAAAATCTGCCTGCTGATGGGCGACACGGCGGACTGAAAGCGCGGCCGGCTCCCTACGAGCGGTCGATCTCATCGAGCTGAAGATTGATGTCGTTGAAGTTGTCGCCCTTGTTCAGGCGAATATGCAGCGACACATTGTTCTTGGATTCGGCAAACTCGATCGCTGTCTCGGCAGTGATCTTGCCCTTTTCATAAAGCTCGATCATGGCCTGGTCGTAGGTGCGCATCTGGTACTTGCCACCCTGGGCCATGGTGTCGCGCAGCTCACCGAGGTCCTGCTTCGAAATCAGGTCCTGCACGCGCGGGGTATTGATCAGTACCTCCATGGCCGCGGTCTTGCCGCCGGCGATGGTGGGCACCAGGCGCTGGGAAATGATGGCGCGCAGATTCTGGGCAATGCGTGCGACCTCGTTGGCCTGATCCTCCGGCGGAAAGAAAGTGATCATGCGTTCTATTGCCGAGATCGCGTTATTCGAGTGTAGCGTGGTCAGGCACAGGTGGCCGGTGTTGGCGAATTTCAGCGCGTACTCCATGGTTTCGTGGTCGCGGATCTCACCGAGCAGGATCACGTTGGGCGCTGAGCGCATGGCCGAGCGGATTCCCGTGTTGTAGGTTTCCGTATCGACACCGATCTCGCGCTGGGCGACGACGGATCGCTTGTGCGCGTGCAGGTACTCGATCGGGTCCTCCAGCGTCAGGATGTGGCCGGCGGCATTGCTGTTGCGGTGGTCGATCATGGCCGCGAGGCTGGTCGATTTGCCGGACCCGGTCGAGCCCACCACCACGATAAGCCCGTTCTTCTCCATCACCAGGTCGTTGAGAACCGTCGGCAGTCCGAGCTGCTCCACGGTCGGTATGTCGTTGTGCACATAGCGGAACACCAGGGATGTCTCGCCGCGCTGCTTGAAGGCAGACCCCCGGAAGCGCCCCAGGTTGGGGATGCCGAGGCTGAAATCCACCTCGCCATGCTCCTCGAACTCCATGATCTTGCGGTCCGAGGTGAGCGTTCTGAAAATGCGATCAACCTGTCCGGTCACCAGCTTCTCGCCGATCCAGGCGAAGCCGAAGGCTCCCTTGATCAGGATCTTGGCGCCCGTGTGCAGGTACATGTCCTCGCCGTCTTTCTTGACCATCAGGGCGAGATAGGGGGCAATTTCGAGGTCTGTATCGGACATAGTGGCATCCCATGGCTGTGCGGGAAGTATCGCACCGTCGCGCCGCTGGCAAAAGGGCAGTCGGCAGGGAAGACGCGGGCACTTTGCGCTGATGGCGGCCACCCAGGCGCAAGACAAGTGCAAAACTTGTGTTCGCGGCGTCGTCGCGGAATAATCCGCGTCTCACACTTCCGCCTGTAGCTCAGCAGGATAGAGCAACCGCCTCCTAAGCGGTAGGTCGCAAGTTCGACTCTTGCCAGGCGGACCACTTTCCGTGACTGACCCGGCGCCCGTAGGCACTCGGGCGCCGCGGTGCTAGACTGCCTGCCAAGCCTCTACAGGAGTCTGCGTTGTTGTCTCTAAGGGCGATACCTCTCATCGCGCTGCTTGCCGCTGTCGGCACCCTCTGCCCCACTGCGTTTTCACAGCCCTTGCAGGACAGTGCCCTGTCGGATTACCGCGCCAGCTATGGCGAGGCCCGGCAGGCCATTGACCGTGGTCGCTGGACAGACTACGAGCGGTTGCGCAGTCGTCTCGATGACTACCCGCTGGCGCTGTACCTCGATTATTTTCGTCTGCGCTCGGGGTCCTCCCGGGTAACGGTGCAGGACGCCCGGCAATTCATGGACCGCAGCCGGGATTCGCCGCTTGCGAACCGTTTTCTTGCGGCCTATCTGTCGCGGGCGGGACGTGAGCGCCGGTGGCAGGACTACCTTGCCGTAATGCCCGAAAGTCCCAATGACATTGAGCTGCAGTGTTACTATTTCCGCGCCCAGCTGGCCACCGGCAACGCGCTGCGGGCCTGGCAGGGAGCGACCGAACTCTGGGTGCATGGGCAATCGCGGCCAAAAGAGTGCGATCCGCTGTTCAAGGCATGGATGGACGCGGGTGGCCTGACAGACAGGCATGTCTGGAACCGGCTCAAGCTCGCTTTTGAAGCGCGCCAGGGCGGTCTGATGACCTATGTGGGCAAGCAGGCAACCGCATCCCTGACTCCCTGGGTAGAGCGGGCGGAATCGGTATACCGTCGTCCCGATACCGTGCTCACGGTGACTGCCGGCCTGCCGGACAGCGCTTATCGTGACGATATCATCCATCTCGGTATCCGGCGTCTTGCGGCCTATAGTCCGGAAAAGGCATTGACGCTCTGGCAGAAGGCTCCGTTGGCGGACGATGCCGGCGGCGAAGAGCGCGTCAAAACGCAAAAGCGAATCGCGTTTCGCAGTCTGCTGGACAGGATCGAGATTGCGGAGCCCTGGCTGGAGGAGAACCTGCCTCGATGGGAGGATGACCAACTGACGGAAATGCGGCTGCGCTGGCTGCTGGCCGAGCAGCGTTGGGATGAAATGCTGCAGACCCTGCCCGCACTCAGCGCAGAGGCGCTGGATTCCAGCCTGTGGCTCTACTGGCGCGGCAGGGCACTGCGTGAGACGGGCGATGAGACTGGCGCGCAGGCCTGCTTTGTCGCCGCGGCGCAGCAACGAAACTACTACGGCTTTCTTGCCGCCGATACCCTGGGCGTCGACTATGAACTCAGCAATCAGGCACCGGAGCGGACATCCGATGAGGACAGAACCTTCCTGCGACTGCCCGGGGTGCGGCGGGTCAACGAGCTGCAGGCGCTCAGTGAGCCCTGGCTGGCACACGCGGAGTGGCGCTACGCGCTTGCCCGGGAAGGCAGTGCAGACCAGGTACGCCTGGCGCAGTGGGCGGCGGATGAAGGCTGGCACCATCTGGCAATTGATGCGGCCAACATGGCGTCGGCGAACGATGCTCTCAGTCTGCGATTTCCCGAGGCCTATCCCGAGGTGTTTGCGGCACAGGCCGCGACCGTTGGCGTGAGCACCACCGAAATCATGTCGATAGCGCGGCGTGAAAGCGCGTTCTTTCCGATGGCACGCTCCACCGCGGACGCCCGCGGCCTGATGCAGCTCCTGCCGCAGACGGGCCGGCAGGTGTCGCGAAAGATCGGCGCACCCCCGAGCACGTCGCTGTATGACGTGGATCACAATGTTCGGCTCGGCAGCGCCTACTACCGCGAACTGCTTGACCGCTTTGACGACAATCGTCCCCTCGCACTTGCCGCCTACAATGCCGGCCCCGGGCGCGCGCGAACGTGGCGCAATAGCGGTGACGACCGGGTGCCCGTGGATATCTGGATCGAAACGCTGCCCTATCGGGAGACGCGCGACTACGTGAAGGCGGTGCTTGCCTACAACGTGGTGTTCGGTTACCTGCGCGGCGAGATGCCGGACCTGCTCCGCCCCGCGGAGCGCATGATGCTGTACTGAGACATGATCCCCGCATTTTCCTTCATCATCCCCATGCGTAACGAGGCAGGGGTCATCGGACCTCTACTTGCCGATCTGAAAAGCCGCTTCGCAGGCTGCGAGCTGATCGTGGTCGACGGCGAAAGCTCAGACCATAGTATCGAAGAAGCCCTGGGTGTCGCGGATGTGGTATTGCTCGGCGCCCCGGGTAGAGCCGCGCAGATGAATCTCGGCGCTGCCTGTGCAAGGGGCAGCTATCTGTTTTTCCTCCACGCAGATACCCGGCCCTGTTTTTCCCTGCCACAGCTGCAGCAGGCGATGTCGCGTTCGCCGGGCTGGGGGTTCTGTCGCGTCCGGCTGAGTGGCCCACACCGCGGTCTGCGCCTTGTAGAGCGTGGCATGAACCTTCGCTCACGATGGACCCGGGTTGCCACCGGTGATCAGCTGCTGTTTGTTTCCCGGGAGCTGTTTCAGAGAGTGCAGGGCTTCGCGTCGCTGCCGCTGATGGAGGACGTTGACATCTGCAAGCGCCTGCGCCGCGTTGCCGGACCTCTCATACTGGACGCCGTGGTGTGTACCTCGAGCCGGCGCTGGGAAGAAAACGGTATCCTGCGCACGGTGCTGACCATGTGGTGGCTGCGTTTCCTCTACGTCTGCGGCGTACCGCCAATGACGCTCTGGCGTATTTACTATGACCGCTGAGCGGCTGCAGAAAGATGCGTGTCTGTACATTCAGTTCGCCCGCGCGCCGCAGGCAGGCAGCGTAAAGACGCGCATGCACCCTGCTCTGGATCCGCAGGAGGCCTGTGCACTGCACTGTGAATTGCTCGTTTATACGGCGACCCAGCTGGCGCGTTTGTCGACGGGCGCCCGCGAGCTGTGGGTGACCGGGGATGTCGCGCATCCGTGGCTGTCACGCTTGGCGTCGCATTACGGCATGGGGCTGCATTTGCAGCGCGGAGCAGATCTCGGTGAGCGCATGCTGAATGCGCTGCAGGACGGCCTTTGCCGGTTTAGAAAAGTGATGCTGGTCGGCAGTGACTGTCCGGGACTCGATACCGGCTATCTTCGTGCGGCGGCCCGATCACTGGATGATCACGACATGGTCTGGGGGCCCGCCACGGATGGCGGTTATGTCCTGGTGGGCGCCACCCGCGTCAACCCTGCCTGTTTCGACGGCATCGGCTGGGGCAGCAGTGACGTCATGGCGCAGACGCTTGCCCGGGCGCGCCACTGTGGGGTATCCCATACACTCCTGCCGCTGCGCGAGGATATTGATCGTCCCGAGGACCTGCCACTCTGGCGGGCGACGCAACAGCGGGAGACCGGGCGGCCCGATCACGAGGGAAGTGACAGCCTGCTCGCGCAGGGTCGGCGACTTTGCGCCTGCAGTCGCTGAGGCGCCCCGGGGATGCCTGCCGGACGATCGATTCAGCCCCCGGCAATCCTGACCTGGTAGCCCTCGTCAGACAGCAGGGTTTTCAGCAGTTCGCGCTGGTCGCCCTGTATTTCCACCGCGCCGTCTTTCACGGCGCCGCCGACGCCACAGCGCTGCTTGAGTTTTTTTGCCAGCGCCTTGAGTTCCTGCCCATCGAGGGGCAGTCCCCGAATGATGGTGACGGCCTTGCCGCCGCGTCCCTTGCTCTCCCGGTGCAGGCGCACAATCCCGTCTGACGGCGGGCGGCCAGTGCCGCTGGCGCGACAGCGGCACTGGCGTACGGCTTCCCGGCAGCCGGGGCAGAGTCTGCCGACATCGGTGGAATAAACGGGGCGACTGCTGTTGCGTGGCATTCCTGCAATCCTCTTCTGTCCGCATCGGCTTGCGCAGGGTGCCAAGGCGTGTACGCTGCGGTGGCCAACGTCAGGGTGTGGGAAACATGAGCACAGAGAATTTTACGCGAGCTGAGCTTGAACGTCTGCAGACCGAGCAGGCCTACCAGTCGGAGACTGTGCGCGCACTGAACGACGCACTGGCGGCACAGCAGATGCAGCTGATCGAGCTGCGCCACCATGTGCGACTCCTGGAGGCCAGGCTGCGTGAAGTTCTGGCAGGCTCCGAGCCGGACGGTGACGCCGGGGAAAACTCAGCGGAGCCGCCGCCCCCGCATTACTGAGCGCGCCCTCCGTATTGCGGGCCGGCCGCGAATACACCACACTTCGGTTCGGTATTGAGCGATCAAGCAGTTTTATTGAGGGTGACTCATGAGTGACAGCGGAAAACGAGACAGCGCGGAGCAGGCGGAATTTCGCAGCTACTGCCGCGATTGGCTGGCTGACCATCATCCCGGTGAACCCACGGTGCGCCTGCCGCAGTCGCCCCTGGAAATCATGACCCGGGATCAGCTTGACTACCTCCAGGCCTGGCAGAAAGCCGCCTACGATGCCGGGCTGGTCGGCTGCGACTACCCCGTGGAGGTTGGCGGCGGCGGTCGCAAGGACTGCCAGCGCGTGGCCAACGAGGAGATGCAGGCGGCGCGCACGCCCTTCTTTCCCAACGTGATCGGCCTGGGCATGGCCGCGCCCACCGTTCTTCACCACGCCCGGGATGACGTAAAGCGAGAGCTGCTGCCGAGGCTGTTCTCGGGCGAGGACATCTGGTGCCAGGGCTTCAGCGAGCCCGGCGCGGGCTCTGACCTGGCCTCGGTGCAGACCTTTGCGGAGCCGAAGGGCGACAGGTGGGTAATCAATGGCCACAAGGTATGGACGTCCCTGGCGCACTTTGCCGAATGGATGATCATCCTGCTGCGTACCGACAAGTCCCACAAGTACGAGGGGCTGTCCTATTTCGTGGTGCCCATTCGCGCAGCCCTCGGCAAGGGCGTCAGCGTGCGGCCCCTGATCAAGATGACCGGTGAGACCGGTTTCAACGAGGTGATCTTCGACGGGCTGGAGGTTGATGATCGCTACCGGCTGGACGAACTCGGCAAGGGCTGGCAGGTGGCCATGACGACACTGTTGCACGAGCGGGGCGCCGGTGAGCTGCAGGCGCCGCGGGCTGGCGGGCTCAAATCCCGGGAGTCGCACTCGGCGACGGCGCGGAGCCTGCTGGAACTCGCCCGCAAGACGCCGCGGGGCGCCGGTACGGCGGCGGATGACCCTGTGCTGCGCGATCGCATGATGCAGCAGGTGATCCGGGAGGAGGCCCTCAAGGAGAACCAGCGGCGCGCGCGGGTGCCGGCCCTTCTGGATCACCCCATGCGTCTGCCGCTGCAGAACAAGCTGCTTGCCAGCGAACTCGGGCAGGATACGGCGCGGGTCGCGCTCGAGGTGGCTGGTGCCGCTGCCACGCTGTACATGGCAGACGAGCACGCGCCGGACAGGGGGCAGTGGCCGCTGGCGTACATGAATTCCTTCGGCATGACGATCGCCGCCGGCACCAGCGAGGTGCAGCGCAATATCCTTGGCGAGCGTGTGCTGGGCCTGGCAAAGTCAAAATAGGGCAAAGATCATGAGTCAACCGAACAATTACGGCTTTGGTGAAGAAGCCGCGTTGCTGAAATCCTCGGCGGCAAAGTTCTTTGCCCAGCATCTGCCGGTCGACAGGCTGCATGCACGGGTTGCCGGATCGCACGATCCGTATCGGTGTCCCGAGGCGCCCTGGCCGCAGGAACTGTGGCAGCCGATGGTGGACCTCGGCTGGACATCGCTCGCCGTGCCGGAAAGCGCCGGCGGCCTGGGCATGCCCTGCGTTGCCGTGGCGGGGCTCGTGGAAGAGCTCGGCAGGGCGGCCTTCCCCTGTCCTCTCCTCGGTACGCTGGCCGCCAGCTATATCCTCGCCGAGTGCGGCGATGCCGGGCACACAGCGCAGCAGGAGATCGTCGAAGGCTGTGCCGTCGCCCTGGCGCTGACCGACAAAACCGGTTCCTGGGATATCGCCAGCAGCGGCGTCACGTACGACGGTGAGGTGCTCAGCGGCGGCGCGCATTTTATCCAGGATGTGCGCAAGGCGACGCGGCTTCTGGTCAGTGCCAGCGGCGCGCAGGGTCTGCAGCTGTTCTGGGTGTCGGTGGACGCAGACGGGGTCGGCGTGGAACCGGATGCCATCGTCGATCTGACCCGGGATCAGGGACGCGTTACGTTCAACGGCGTTGCCGCCAGCCGGCTGGGTGATGCCGGCGCCGCCGCGCTGGACAGGGCCATGCCGGCGCTTTGGGTGCTGCTTGCAGCGGATATGGCGGGTGCCGCGGAATGGTTGCTGCAGACCAGCGTCGAGTACGCCAGGTCCCGCCAGCAGTTTGATCATCCCCTCGGCTTCTTCCAGGCGGTGAAGCATCCCCTGGTGGATGTGATGATCCATGTTGATGCGACCCGGTCACTGCTCTATAGCGCTGCCTGCGCCATCGATCATGAACCCGGCCGGGCACGCCAGCTGGCACACATGGCGCAGGCCTCTGCCTGTGACACCGCGGCGTTTTCGGCGGGCCGCGCCGTGCAGACCCACGGAGGCATCGGCTTTACCTGGGAGTGCTACGTACACCTGTACTTCAAGCGCCAGAAGCACAGCGAGGTTCTGTGGGGAGACGCCACCTGGCATCGCGCACGTCTGGCCGACATCCTGCTGGGCGACCCCGCGGCCGCAGGCGGGTCAGCGCAGGGCGCGGAAGCAGCGGCGTAATTCCTCGACAAACAGCTGCGGCTGCTCGAAGGCGGCGAAATGGCCGCCTCTTGGCAGCTCGTTCCAGTGAATGAGGTTGAGGAAGCGTTTCTCCGCCCAGCGGCGGCTGGTGCGCAGGATTTCACCCGGGAACAGCGAGCAGCCAACCGGAAGCTCGACGGGATCGAACGCCGTATGGTGAAAGCTCTCCCAGTACAGTCGCGCCGAACTGCCCGCGGTGTTGTTCAGCCAGTAGAGCATGACGTTATCGAGCATCTCATCACGACTCAGGGCATTTTCGGGATGGCGCACGCCGTCGCGCTCGCAATCCGTCCACGCCTGGAATTTCTCGACAATCCAGCTCATCTGACCCACCGGTGAATCGGCAAGGCCGTAGGCGAGGCTCTGCGGGCGCGTTGACTGCTGGCGCGCGTAGCCGGAGCCCCAGCGCTGGTAATGCTCAAGCGCCGCCAATGCAGTTCGCTCCGCGTCAGTCAGCGCATCCATGTTGTTCGCGTCGGGTGCGGCCACCGGCATGTTGACATGCACGCCGGCAAGGCCAGCGGGTCTGGCCGTGGCCATGGCCAGCGTGACCAGGCTGCCCCAGTCGCCGCCCTGGGCGACATAGCGCTCATAGCCCAGCCGCTGCATGAGCGTTCCCCACAGGGCGGCGATCTTCTCGACGGACGTCCCGGTGCCTGTGGGCTTGCCGGAAAACCCGTAGCCGGGCAGGGAGGGGATGACGAGATGGAAGGCATCCGCGGTATCACCGCCGTGGGCCGCGGGGTCCGCCAGTGGCTCGATCACCTTGTGAAATTCGATGACCGATCCCGGCCAGCCGTGCGTGATCAGCAGGGGGAGGGCGTCCGGATTAGGGCTCATCCGGTGAATGAAGTGAATCGAGAGGCCATCGATGTCGGTCGTGAACTGCTGCCAGCCGTTCAGTCGTGCCTCACAGCGCCGCCAGTCATAGCTTTTTGCCCAGTGGGCGGAAAGCGCCTTCGCATAGGACAGGGGCGTTCCCTGGTCCCAGCCCTCGCAGGTTTCTGCATCCGGCCAGCGCGTCCGGGACAGCCGATACTGCAGGTCGTCCAGCTGCGCCTGTGGGATGTCGATACGAAAAGGGTAAACAGCCTGCTGCATGAGTCCTTGTCCTACCCCGCCGCGTTTTCGAGCCTGAAGTCCTCCAGGAAGGCGCGCAGCTTTTCGCGTTCTTCCGGCGTTTCACGGGTATTGTCCCGCAGGTGTGTGGTTCTCGGTTCGCGGTCGAGAAACAGTTTTCCACTCACGGCGCCGGCCTCGGTGGCGGCAGCCAGCCAGACAATGGTGTCGGCACCTTCGTCGGGGCTGCGCAGAATGCGACGGGTCAGGCGGTGAAAGCCGGGCAGCGCCGACTCCACGCCTGGGGTGTCTGCCCAGCCCGGGTGCATGGCGTTGACCACAATGTTGTCGTCCGCCCAGTCCTCGGCCCACTGCTCGGTCACGACCATGAGGGCGCGCTTGGCCCGCGCATAGGCGACGCTGCCTGAATAGTTCTTTTCCCGCGCGATGAGCTTGTGCACTTCCAGCGGCTGGCTGTACATGCCGCCGGAGACGACGTTCACAATGCGGCCCCCGCCGGAGGCGGCGAGCAGTGGCTGCAGGCCGCGACTCAGGCGATAGGGGCTCAACAAGAGAAGGGCAAAGCTGGCTTCCAGCCCCTCGGAGGTTTCGCGTCTCGGGTTGAACAGGGCGCCTGCATTGTTGACGAGTACATCGATCGGTCGTCCCGCTGTCACCAGCCTGTCAACGAGCTGGTCGACCTCGTGCATCAGGGACAGGTCGGCGATTTCCGCGGCGATGCTGTGGTTTCCTGTCTCAAAGATCAGGGACTCGACGGTTGCGGCAGCTTTCTCGGGGTTGCGAACCACAAGGGTGAGTTGGGCCCCTCGCTCCGCAAGCTGGCGCGCGGCAGCCAGGCCGATTCCCGAATTGGCGCCGGTGATCACCATGTGCTGGTCGCGCAGGTCGGCAGACACCGGATTCCAGTGCTTGCGGCCGCGGCGATACCCCCAGCGGCTGAACATCGCGAGCCCGGGCAGCACCAGGTTGTCGGCGCGACGGCTGCTATCGGAAGTGGTGGGCGCTGGAAAATCATCCTCGAGCGCACGCTGCATACCCTGCAGGGAATTCCTGCCCATACGCTGCATTCCGGGCACCAGGGCGCTCTCTGCCATCCGCATCGCGCCCTTGGGCGTGATTTCCGCCACGTAATCGATGTGCGTACCCGATCCCGAGTCATCAAAGGTGATGCGATCGACGATATCAAACAGGGATGCCGATCCGTGCAGCTCGATGTAGTGATCGGGCTCGAGCGCCGCTACCGTGTAGCGAATGGCCACAGAGCCGAGGGGCAGCCGGCAATGCACAACGAATTCGGTGCCCTTGTCCACCGCGCCCGGGGTGGTTTTCTCTGCCCTGATGGCGGTGGCGTCCCACTCGGTTGTCGTGCGGAAATCCGAGATGTAGCGGAAGGCTTCGCTTCGCGTCCGTTCAACGGTGATGGTTTCGTGCAGCGTAATCATGCAAAACTCCTGTGCCTCGGCGATATACGGCAACCGAACAGGCGCAGTTCACCGAAGCGTCGATCAGTCGTCACTCCAGACGTGCCTTAGCGGTTCGCCAAAATCGTCGTAAATGACTTTGCGGCGCTGGCGTTTGCGCGTCGGTGCCGGTGCCTTGCGGGGTGGCCTGCGTCGGGCCTCAAGGGCAGCGATGACTTCCGGGATCTGCGTTCGCTCGGCGCGGGGTTCGACAAACAGCTCTCGCGTCGTCGCCCGGAAAGGCGCGCCAGTCTCTCGGCCGCTCACGCCCTGGTCTACGCTGCTGATCGCGCCGCCCTGGTTCAGGTACTGCTCCATTTCCTGTGCCAGTTGCGCGCGCAGCTCGGCCTTGGTCAACAGCTTCTTCATTGGCGTGCCGGGGGGCTCCTGGGATGAGGCGCTCTCTGCTCGGTAACCCGTCAGTTTACGCTATCTGACCGCCAATGCATCCGCGCATTTTTCATGTTGCGCATTTTTCAAGTTCAACGGAGTCTGGTTTAATGCGGCTCACGTTTCACCGGAGCATCTGCATGATCTGGGTCATCTTGATTATCGTCGCGCTGGTTTGGTTCAGCGTCAGCTACCTTCGCGGAGAAAACCTGCGTTATCTCGACCGGCCGCCGCAGCCGTCCCCCGACACCCGGCCGAGTGACGCCCATCACGCCGTGGTGGAGCAGCTGCGGGGGTTCGCCCGCGTCGGCGAAGGTGAGTCCGGTTTCGGACGGATCAAGGCGATTCGCGAATTAATGGATTCCATTCCTGCCGGTAAAAGCTATGCCAGCACGTTCACCCGGGTCCAGCGCGACGGCATCAGCGGCGAGTGGGTGCAGTCGCCCGGCGTGGATACGCGTCGCCGGGTGCTTTATATCCACGGTGGGGCCTGGTTTGCGGGGAGTCCCCTGAGTCATCGGCCGGTAACGGACAAGCTGTCGCAGACGCTGAACGCCGCAGTGTTTGCCCTCGACTACCGTCTGCTCCCGGAATACCGTCGCATAGACGGGATTGTCGATTCCCGGGAAGGTTATCGCTGGATTCTGCACAATGGCCCCGAGGATGCCGAGCCGCCGGATTTCCTGCTGGTTGCGGGGGATTCCGCGGGGGGCAGTCTTACCCTCGACGTGATTGCCTGGGCGCGGGACTCCGGTCTGCGCATGCCCGATGCCGCCGTCGCGCTCTCGCCCTCGACCGATACCACCATGACCTCGCCGAGCCTTCGCGACAATATCGAGACCGATCCGATGCTCGGCCCGGCGTTTGCGAAACTGGTCAAGGTGCCGACGCCGGTCCTCTGGTGGTATTACTGGTTCAGCTGGCGGATCCCGCCGAGAGACCCGCGGGTGTCACCGCTTCGGGGTAATCTTGAGAAGCTTCCCCCGGTGCTGATAATCGCAAGCGAGGCGGAGATGCTGATTGATGATGCCCGTCGCTACGCTGCGAAAGCGCAGGCGGCGGGATCTCCCGTACAGCTGCAGACCTGGCCTCACATGGTGCATGTCTGGCCGATGTTCACCCCTGAGCTGCCCGAAGCGGAGGAGGCCTATGCCAACATCGCGGAGTTTGTTGCTGCCCTGGAAATGCCGAAGCAGGTGCAGGCCGGGTCTGCATGAATGCACTCCGTTCGCTGCTGGTTTTTGCCTGGCTCGTCCTGACGCTTGTCCCGCTGGGCGCGGGGCTTCTCATCTGCTCTCCCTTCGTGTCGTCGGACAGGCTATGGTGGTGGTTCGCCGTGCCCTGGCTTCGAGGCGTCATCGGCGCGGCCCGGCGGATCGGCGGGGTTCGTTATCGCATCAGTGGCTGGGAAAACCTGCCGGGGCCCAGCGACATGCAGCGCGTGATTCTGTGCCCGAAGCATCAGTCGACCTGGGAAACGTTTTTTTTCCCGAGCATCACGCCACACCCGTTGGCCTATGTCTTCAAGCGCGAACTCCTGCGTATCCCCGTCTTCGGCTGGGCGCTGGGTCGCCTCGAGATGATTCCGATTGACCGCAGCCAGCGCTCCGCCGCGTGGACGCGCGTTGCCACGCTGGGTGCGAAGCTCATGGATCGCGGCAAATGGGTCATCATGTTTCCTGAGGGCACCCGCGCCGCACGCGGTGAAAAGGGGACCTACAAGTCGGGCGCCAGTCGGCTCGCAGTGGCGACCGGCGCGAGTATTATTCCGGTCGCGTTGACGTCGGGCCGCTGCTGGCCGCGGCGCTCTTTCTGGCTGGTGCCTGGCACGATCGATGTATCGATCGGTCCGTCCATCGATGCGGCGGGCCGCCGGCCCGGGCCCGTGATGGATGAGGTTGAAGCCTGGATCGAGGCGGAGATGCGGCGCCTCGACCCCGAGGCATACATCGCGGCAAGGCCGGGACAGGACCGCGTCACTGACACGTCAGCAAGCCAATAAGGGGAGTTTTCCATGGCGCTTGAAGAGCGATTTATCGAGTATGACTGTGACGGCTCTCTGCTGGAGGGCTATCTGGTGTTTGACGCCAGTGCCTCCCAACCGTTACCCGCGGTGGCTGTTGCCCACGCCTGGGGCGGTCGGGGAGAGTTCGAGATGGCCAAGGCGAGGGATCTTGCGGCAAGGGGCTATGTGGGCTTTGCTCTCGACATGTACGGCAAGGGTGTAAGGGGAAGCTCCACGGAGGAGAACCAGGCCTTGATGATGCCGTTCATGGAGAATCGGGAGCGGGTGGCGCGTCGCATGCACCGCGCGATTGATGTTTTACGAGAGCAGGCAGAGGTCGATGCGCAGAAGGTCGCCGCGATGGGCTTCTGCTTTGGCGGCTTGTGTGTCCTGGACCTGGCGCGCAGCGGCAGCGATGTGCGTGGTGTGATCTCTTTCCACGGGCTGTTTACCCCGCCGGGGACTGCCGGCGACAAGCCCGCGCCCATCACCGCAAAAGTGCTTTGCCTGCACGGCTACGACGATCCGATGGTTGATCCCGGGAGTGTTCTCGATCTGGGTCATGAGCTGACCGCGGCGGGGGCGGACTGGCAGGTGCACGCCTACGGCAACACCATGCACGCCTTTACGGTTCCCGAGGCCAACGACCCCGACTTCGGGGCGGTGTACAGCGAGTCGGCGAACCGGCGTTCCCATCGCTCACTGTACAATTTCCTTGAGGAGCTGTTTTAGCCGTTCCCAGCGGTTCGGGGTCGGCGCCGCATCGGCGGATACCTGCGCGCTACGGTTCAACAGGGCGTTGAGCCAGGCCACGGTTCGCAGCCCTGCCCACCGGCAGGCTGGCCCGGGAGGATGCAGGTGATAGCAGCATGAGCAAGGAGAGATAAGGTATGGGACAGCCGTTACATCCTGTGGTGATTGGCGTCGGACAATGCACCTACCGCGACACTGACCCCGGGCGGACGCCCATTGATGCAATGGTGGACAGTGCGCGTCTCGCGCTGGCGGACGCCGACTGCCACGGGCTGCTGCAGAGCATCGACTGCCTCGTAACGGTGCCTTTCCTCGCGCGCCAGGTTCCCGAACTGGCGGCAATGTTCCCGACCACGGCCGGCTCCGGCGTCGCCGAGGCGCTGGGTATTGAGCCAGCCACGCTGCTCACCTCGGATTTCGGCGGCAATCTGCCGCAGTGGTTCATCAATCGCTGCGCCGATGACCTGGTCCGCGGCGAGGTCAACGCGGTGCTTGTCAGCGGCGGCGAACTCATGGCGACCCTGTTTGCCGGCCTGCGCAATGGCGCCGACCTGTCCGCATGGCAGCAGGGTGGCACCCGCGAGTCCAGTGATCTGGGTAGCGGCCGCGAGCCCTGTCTACCGTCAGAGCACGCACATGGGCTGTTCGAGCCCATCAATACCTATCCCCTGTTTCAGAGCGCGCTGCGACACGCACACGGCTGGACGGAACGCGAACAGGCCGGGCGCCTCGGCGGGCTTGTCAGTCGCATGAGCCAGGTGGCGGCGAGCAATCCCCTGGCCTGGAAGCAGGATCCGCTGTCAGTGGAGGCGGTTCTCAGCACCGAGGCGGGGAACCGCATGATTACCAGCCCCTACACGCGGGCGATGAACGCTATTCTTGCCGTGGATATGTCGGCCAGCGTCATCCTGACAACGGACGCGCATGCCCGCAGTCTGGGTGTCCCACCCGAGAGAATGGTGTACCTGCAGGCAGGAGCCGAGGCCAACGATGTCTGGCACACCTCCGAGCGCGTGGATTTTTACCGCTCGCCGGCGTTATCCGGGTGTTTCTCACAGGTACTGGACATGGCGGATATTTCCATTGGTGACGTGGAACGGTTTGACCTGTACAGCTGCTTTCCCTCCGCCGTGGAGGTCGCCTGTGATGCACTGGGGATGGCGGCGGATGATCCCCGGGGTGTCACGGTTACGGGCGGCCTGATGCGTTTTGGCGGGCCCGGCAACAATTACTCCCTGCATGCGATTGCCCGCATGGTCGACCTGTTGCGCGATTCCCGCGGCCGCTGTGGTCTCGTCAGCGCAAACGGCGGTTATCTGACCAAGCATGCGGTCGGTCTCTACGGGCGGTCTGCACCCTCCGTCCCCTGGCTCGAAAGAGACCGGGACAGCGTGCAGCGCAGCGTGGATGCCCTGGCGCACCCTACTCTGAATGCGCATCCGCATAGCGGGCGTCTCGTCGTAGAGGCGCATGCCGTTCCCTTCAAGGACGGCATGCCGGCGCGGGGCATTGTTGTCGGTCGCCTCGATGATGGTCGCCGCTGTCTTGCGCATGCCGTTGATGAAGCCGCCTGTGACACGCTGCTACACAATGATTGCATAGGGCGGGAAGGTCGGGTGGTCCCCGATGAACCGGTGAACCGGTTCCGCTTTACCTGAAGGGCCTTAGCGCACTGGCTCGAAGCGATTTTTCTCGAGATTTTTCCTGACGTTTCCGACTGGGAAAACCCGGCCGTTCATGGCGATATAGACCCCCGGATCAACGCACTGCAGTGCGCCGATGGCGCAGCCGATATTGAAGATGGCATCCGAGCCCGCAAAGGCGGCTGGCTGGAGGGCGCCGGTCAGCACGATACGTTTTTGAGCGGCCTCGCGAACCAGCGCAAGGCCCGTCGTCACCATGCCATCCGTGCCATGGGTGATGAGGATGTGGTCACTGTCCGCGGCCTGCACGCGATCCCTGATCAATGCGCGGTCGGCCTCGGTGATGTCGAGGCTGTCCTTGCGCATCGCCGATTCCACGGTAAATTCGAAGGCCACGCCCATCTGGCGTAACAGATCGCCAATGACAGGCTCGCCAACCTGATAGTCGCTCTTGGCATCGAAATAGATCTTGTCGATTGTGCCGCCCGTGGTAATAACGTGTGGATGCATCCGGTTTTCCTGGCTGGATCATTGACCGATGCGTCAGGTCTTGCCCAGCGCATCCTCGAAACGGTCGCACAGGGTACTCAGGATCTGCACCCGTGCAAAGCGTTTGTCTTCTCCCGCAACCAGCGTCCATGGCGCATGGGCTGTGCTGGTCTTTGCCACCATATCCTCGACGGCGATGGCGTAATCGTTCCAGCGATCGCGGTTGCGCCAGTCGTCGTCCGACATCTTGTGTTGCTTGTGTGGGGTTTCCTCGCGCTCCCGAAAGCGCGTCAGCTGTTCCTGTGGACTGATGTGCAGCCAGAATTTCGCGACGATACAGCCGTGCGCGGCCAGCTGGGCTTCGAATTGATTGATCTCGCTGTAGGCGCGCTGCCACTCTGCCTGGGTCGCGTAACCCTCTATGCGCTCCACCAGCACGCGTCCGTACCAGGACCGGTCGAACAGGGTGGCGCAACCGTCGCGCTGGAGCCGCCGCCAGAAACGCCAGAGATAGTGCTGCGCGCGCTCCTCGTCGCTGGGTGCCGCGAACTGAAGCAGCTTGTAGAGTCGCGGGTCGATGGCGGAAGTGACGCGCCGGATGGCAGAGCCCTTGCCTGCGGCATCCCAGCCCTCGAACACTGCGACAAGGGACCGTTTCTCCCGGTGAGCGCGCCAGGCGTGATCCTGCAGCGTCGCCTGCAGTGACGCGAGCTTTTTCTTGTACGTGCTTTTTTCCAGGGACTGACCGAGGTCGACCCGATCCAGCACTGTTGGCAGCCGTCCGCTGGACGGCTCGGCGGGGTCCTGGCCCAGATCCTCTACCGCCGGCGCCGCCGAGGGCGCCTTGTCTCGCTGCGCACGCCGTCTGTCGTGGGCCTGCATGGCTTTGAGAATGACATCGGCAGCCGCAATGTCGCGATAGTTGTGGTCATCTGCCTCCAGGCGATGCCAGGGGGAGTGGCTGGAGTCGGTCAGGCGCAGCATCTCCTCGGAAACCTCGAGCGCGCGCGGGTAGCGTTTCCACCAGGCTTCGGCGTCCGCGGGCACGCGTGGATTTCTGGCCTTCTGGGGCAGCTCCTCCGCCAGCTGTTTGCGCTGGGTCTTGCGCGTCACGTGCAGCCATATCTTGATGATCAGAGTCCCGTCAGCGCTCAGCATGCGCTCGAAGGCCTCTATGTCGCGCAGACGGGAGACAAACTCCCGATCCGAGATTTCATCCGCCATCGCCTGATAGGCGGGTTCCTGGTACCAGGCGCCAAGCATGACGCTGGTGCTCCCCTTCGGTGGCATGCAGCGCCAGAAACGCCAGTAGCGTGGTCGTGACTCCTCCTCGTCCGAGTGCAGCCAGAATGCGTGCGTGTCAATGAACCGTGGATCCATCCACTCGTTGATACGATGGCTCACGCTGCCCTTGCCGCTGCCGTCGAAACCGCCGAGGATAATAATCACAGGGTACTGTCGTGCCTGGAATTCGAATTGCTGTGACAGCAGGGCGGGGCGCAGTGCATCCCGCAGACGCTTGAATTCCTTCCTGGGCAGCTTTTTGCCGGTTTCCAGCGCTTCAAACACGCGCTTCAATCCGTCGCCAGTGCACTAATGCGCCTGATCGTCTGCGCCATAGGTGGACCTCGCGGCGGTAATCGCGCTGCCGGGCGCCACCGAAATGGCACCCTGGCGCGAGAGTATGGATTCGAGCGCTGACAGACAGGTGAACACGTTGCGCGGCCGGCTGCTGTGTCCCATCAGACCGATACGCCAGGTCTTCCCGGCCAGCGCGCCCAGACCGGCACCGATCTCCAGGTCAAACTCGGCCAGTAATGTTGAACGGACCGAGGCATCGTCGACCCCCTCGGGGATGCACACGGCGTTCAGCTGCGGCAGGCGATGCTCCGGCGCGACCGCCATCTCCAGACCAATGGCGCCGAGACCGGCAACCAGCGCTTCATGGTTGCGTCGATGACGCGCGTGTCCCGCTGCCAGTCCTTCTTCTTCTACCATCAGCAGCGATTCATGCAGCGCATACATCGCATTGACTGGCGCGGTGTGGTGGTAGGCGCGCTTGCTGTCGCCGTCCCAGTACGCCATCACCAGCTGCATGTCGAGGAACCAGCTCTGGACCTTGTGCGATCGCGATAGGATGCGCTCCACGGCGCGCGGACTAAAGGTGACCGGTGAGATGCCGGGCACACAGGACAGGCATTTCTGCGTGCCCGAATACACTGCATCTGCGCCCCAGGCATCCACCGCTACGGGAATGCCTGCCAGTCCGGTGACCGAATCGACGATGCTCAGCGCCCGGTTTTCGCGCGCGAGCGCACACAGCGCCGCCGCATCACTGCGCGCACCGGTGGAGGTTTCCGCATGCACGAAGGCCAGCAGGCTGGCCTGCGGATGGGCGGAGAATGCGGCCGCGACCTTGTCGACATCCACGGGCTTGCCCCAGGCATCCTCGACCATCACTGCGGTCGCGCCGCAGCGTTCGACATTTTCCTTCATGCGCCCACCGAAAACCCCGTTCTGGCAGACAATGACGGTGTCGCCGGGCGATACCAGGTTCACAAAGCAGGCTTCCATGCCCGCAGAGCCGGGCGCCGAAATGGGCAGCGTCAGCGGGTTGTCGGTCTGGAAGACGTACTGCAGCTGCTTCTTGATGGCATCCATCAATTCGATGAAGCACGGATCCAGATGGCCTATAGTCGGCTGGGCGAGGGCGGCGAGCACCCGCGGCGGTACGTCCGAGGGGCCCGGCCCCATCAGCGTTCGCTGCGGTGGATGGAAGCTGTGGTGCATGCAACGGACTCCGTTTGTGGTCGGTGGTCGGACGGCTGCGTCAGCCTTCGGACAGCACCTGTGCCTGCGCCGCGGCAACCCGGGCCACGGGCAGTCGGAAGGGGCTGCAGGACACGTAGTCGAGGCCAAGGTCGTGGCAGAACTGTATCGAGCGCGGATCGCCGCCGTGCTCGCCGCAGATACCGTATTTGATGTTCTTGTTCGCGCCCCGGGATTCCTCCACCGCCATGCGCATCAGGCGGCCCACCGCGCGCTGGTCGAGGCTGACGAAGGGATCGTGCTCGATCAGCTTGTTCTCCAGATAATCGGGGATAAAGCGGCCGGCGTCGTCTCTCGAAAAACCGTAGGTCATCTGCGTCAGGTCATTGGTGCCGAAGCTCATGAACTCCACCTCGGGTGCCAGCCGGTCGGCGCCCAGGCAGGCGCGGGGTGTCTCCATCATGGTGCCGACCTTGTAGCGCAGCGACACGGACTTTTCCTTGAGCATCTTGCGGATGCTGCTGTCGATAATCTCTCCGATCAGGCGTATCTCGCGCACGTTGATGACCAGGGGAATCATGATTTCCGGGTAGGGCTGGTAGCCCTGCTCGATGGCCTCGATGGCGGCGCCAATAATGGCGCTGACCTGCATGCGGGTGATCTCGGGCATGACGACCGACAGGCGGCAGCCGCGGAAGCCGAGCATGGGGTTGACCTCGGACAGCGACGCCGCAGCCTCGCGGACCTCGTCCGCAGAGCGACCGAGTCGCTTCGCCAGCTCGACCACATCCTCCTCGCCGTGGGGCAGGAACTCGTGCAGCGGCGGGTCAAGAAGGCGCACCGTCACCGGCAGGCCATCCATCACCTTGAACAGCGCCAGCAGATCCTCCTGCTGGAAAACGCGCAGTTTCTGCAGGTAGGGCTCACGCTCATCCTTGTTGCGCGCCAGGATCATCGCGCGCATGAGATCAATCCGTTCGCGGTCGAAGAACATGTGTTCGGTGCGGCACAGGCCAATGCCTTCGGCGCCGAGCTCGCGCGCGCGCCGGGCGTCCTCGGGGGTTTCGGCATTCGCCCGGACTTTCAGGCGGCGATGGGTATCGGCCCAGGACAGGAGGGTCTGGAAGTCGTCACTGGAGCTGGCTTCGGTCTTGGGAATATCGCCGAGCATCACCTCGCCGCTGCTGCCGTCGAGGGTGATGACGTCGCCGCGCCTGATCACATGGCCGTCCCGCGTGGTGGCCGTTCCCGCTTCTATATTTACGTTCAACCCGGTAGCGCCGGTGATGGCACAGACGCCCATGCCCCGGGCGACGACGGCGGCGTGGGAGGTCATGCCGCCGAGCTCGGTCAGTATGCCCTGAGCAACTTTCATGCCGTGAATGTCCTCCGGCGTCGTTTCCCGGCGTACCAGGATGACCGGGCGGCCGCCGCGAGCCACCTCTACCGCCTCGTCAGCCGAGAACACCACGTGTCCCGTTGCCCCTCCGGGGCTTGCCGGCAGGCCTGTGGCGACCACATCCTTTTTCGCGGCGGGGTCCACCATGGGATGCAGGAACGCCTCGACGTGCTCGGGAGATACCCGAAGCAGTGCCTCCTTCTCGTTGATCAGGCCCTCATTCACCATATCGACCGCGATCTTGATGGAGGCGCGCCCGGTGCGCTTGCCGCTGCGGGTCTGCAGCATGTAGAAGCGGCCTTCCTGAACCGTGAACTCGATGTCCTGCATGTCGCGGTAGTGCCTCTCGAGCAGGCGCTGGGTTTCATCGAGCTGCTGGTAGACCTCGGGAAGGCGATCCTGCAGCGTCGAGATCGGCTGCGGCGTGCGCGTGCCTGCCACGACATCCTCTCCTGCGGCATTGAACAGAAACTCGCCGAAAAAGGTGTGCTCGCCGGTAGAGGGGTTGCGGGTGAACGCCACGCCGGACCCGGAGTCATCGCCAAAATTGCCGAACACCATGGCCTGCACGGTCACCGCCGTGCCCAGCGAATCCGGGATGTTGTTCATTTCCCGGTAAACGTTGGCGCGGGGGGTATGCCAGGAGAGAAATACGGCTTCGACGGCCTTGCGCAGCTGCACGAAGGGATCCTGCGGAAAATCGGCAATGCCCTTGAAGATCTCGACAATGGCGCGCCAGTCTGCCGCGCTCATGTCGATATCGCTCTGGTAGCCCTGGGCGTGCTTGTAGCGCTCGATTTCCCGCTCGAACTGCGCGCCGTCGAGATCCATCACCACGTCGGCGAACATCTGGATAAAGCGTCGGTAGGAATCGTAGGCGAAGCGAGGGTTGCCGGTTTTCTTGGCAAGACCCTCGACAATGGCGTCGTTCAGCCCCAGGTTGAGAATCGTGTTCATCATGCCGGGCATCGAGATGGGCGCGCCGGAGCGCACCGAGAACAGCAGCGGATTCTCAGGATCGCCAAAGCGCGCATCCATCTTCTTCTCGACCAGGTCGAGAGCCACGCGATATTCCTGTTCCAGCAGATTCGGCAGATGGTTCCCGTTCTCGAAGAACTCCCGGCAGGTCGGCGTGGTGATGACAAAGCCGAAGGGCACAGGGAGACCCAGATTGGTCATTTCGCAGAGATTCGCGCCCTTGCCTCCCAGCAGGTCCCGATCGTCACGGTTGCCTTCATTGAACAGGTAAACGCGCTTTGCCATGGTCTCTCCCGATGCTGCCTGCGGCTTGAGTCAAGGAGCGCGAGTATACTGTTTCATGTACCATGCGTCATTTATCCCGGACGACAAGAAAACTATGCGCGTGGTGTTATTCGAGGATCGCAGCGGGCGGTCAACGGGTCGTCGCTTGCCACTTACCGGCGGCCCCGACCGCGCCGCCCCCACCCGGTGGGGCCTGCGCAGGATGTCCGCGTGGTGCACTGCCGGCGTTGCCGCTTTTCTGGCGTCCTGCACGCAAACAGCGCAGGAGCGCAGTGAGCCATCCGTCGCTGCCCCCGTGGATTTTTCCGGCCACTGGGAACTGAATTTCGCCCAGAGCGATAACGTCCAGGCGCAGATGAGCGCCCTGGTGCGTAATCTGCGTAAACAGGCCGAGCGCCAGGCGGCAATGCGCAGTGAGCGAGGCGGCCGCGGAGGACCGGGTGTCGTACTCGGCGGGTCCGGCACGGACAGCGCACCCTCGGTGATCGGTCTCGCTCGCATGGCCGAGCTGATTACCGAATCACAGTTGTTCGAAGTGGAGCAGAGCCGCACGCGAATACAGGTCAAGCGCGAGGGCAATTTCGCGTTGACCTGTGACTTTCTGCGCCAGGCGACCAGCGTGCGGGATCTCGGCGTGGGTCGCGAGGCCTGCGGCTGGGACGGCTCCCAGCTCGTGTTCCGCATCGCCCTGCCGGAGGGACTGTCAATCCGCCATCGCTTCAGCCTGGCGCCCTCGGGTGACCAGCTCGGCGTCTACACCACGGTATTCTCGGATCGCGTCAGCTCGCCGTTCAGTGTGCAGCGTGTCTACAACCGCTTCGAACCCGGAGATCGCGGGTACCGCTGCGAAATGACGGTCACCCGTGGGCGGGTCTGCACGACGGAGAGCAAATGATGCGCGGCTGGCCGAATGTAATGGTGATATGCCTGTGCGTCGCACTGCTGAGCGCCTGTTCGTCGGCCCCGACGTCGCGGTCCGCACGGGCGCCTGCGCCGGTGGACGCGACCTGGCCTGATCCGGTGGCAGAGACAGCATTGAAGCGCGCAGGCACATCGGCGAAGCAGCCTCTGCTGGACGTCGCCGTGCTGGTTTTCGACACTGGGCTCGATACCGTGCGGCAGGACGATGTCGACGCGGTTTTCGCCGAGGTTCGCAAGGCGGAATCCCTGTTTATTCCGGTACAGCTGCGCCGGGCGCTGGAGGAGAGCGGCCACTGGGGGGTCGTCCGCGTGGTGCCGGAGCGCCCTGATTCCGCGGCGCTCATTGTGTCGGGGAAGATTCTGCATGCCGATGGCCGCGATCTGGTGCTGTCAGTCATGGCTACCGATGCGGCCGGCCGTGAATGGCTGTCGCGAACCTACAGGGGGCGTACCACTGCCGATGACTATCCGGTTGCGGACGGCCGGGACCCCTTTGCAAGCGTCTATCACCAGATTGCCAACGACCTGCACGCGGTGCGCTCAGGCAGCGATGCCGCCGCTGTCGCCGCGTTGCCCGATATTGCGTTGATGCGCTTCGCCGAGCGCCTGGCACCCGCGGTATTTTCGGATTATCTCGAGCGCAACGCGTCGGGGCGCGTGGCGCTCACGGGCTTTCCCGCGGAGGGTGACACCATGCTGCAGCGGGTGCGACGCCTGCAGCGCCAGGAAAATCTGTTTATCGACACTGTGGACGAACAGTACCGCGTCCTGGTAGAGGATTTTGCCCCTACCTACCACCTGTGGCGGGAGTACAGCCGCGAACTTGTCGTGTATGAGGAAGACTACGTGGCGCGGCAGTCCCAGCGAGAGATACAGAGCCGGCGGGGGACGTTTTCAGCGATGCAGCAGACCTACAACACCTTTCGCCGGGCGAAGGTGCATGAGCAGGACCTGTATGAGCTGGCCACCGGCTTCGACAATGAGGTGACCGCAACGGTTGTCGATGTCGACGACCGCATCTTTCGGCTCCAGGGGTCACTGCGCGAGCAGTTTGTCGAATGGCGCAGTCTGCTGGAGCGGATATTTGCCCTGGAGGCCGGTCCGACGTCATGAATGCCGATACGACGCGCGAATACCTCGCCCTGTGCCCGCGTGGGATTGGTTCCCTGCTGACGCACGAACTTGCCGCCCTGGGAGCAACCGGTGTGCGCGAGACCCCGGCAGGGGTTTTCTTTGCCGGCAGTCGGGCGACGCTTTACCGTGCCTGTCTCTGGTCGCGGCTGGCCAACCGGATACTCCTGCCTCTGGCGGATTTCGAGGCGACAGACCCCGACGCACTGTATCGGGGCCTGAGGGAGATAGCCTGGCCTGAGCTGTTTTCGGCGCACAGCTCCTTCGCCGTGGACTTTCATGGCCAGACACCGGCAATTCGCAACACGCAGTTCGGGGCCCAGCGCAGCAAGGACGCCATCGTCGATACCTTCAGGGATCGCGGCCAGCCGAGGCCGGATGTCAACCGACGTCAGGCGGATATCCGTGTCAGTGTGCAGCTGTTCAAGGGACTCGCCAGAGTGGCGCTGGATCTGTGTGGCGGCAGCCTGCACCAGCGGGGGTATCGGGTTCGCGCCGGTGACGCGCCGCTCAAGGAGAATCTTGCGGCGGCGCTGCTGTTGCGGGCGGACTGGCCGGGGATGGCCGCCCGCGGCGGTGCCCTGGTTGACCCGATGTGCGGATCTGCGACCTTGCTTATCGAAGGGGCATTGATGGCCGCAGATCATGCCCCCGGACTCTCACGCCAGCGCTTTGCGTTCGAGGCCTGGCTTGCCCACGATGCCCGGCAGTGGGAGGCGGTGCTGGGTGATGCCCGCTCCCGCGCGGCGAGGGGACTGGAGCGGGAGCTCCCGGAAATTCGCGGCTACGACGCCGATCCGGCTGTCGTGCGCTACGCGCAGGCCAATATTGCAGCGGCAGGTCTGCAGCGCCATGTCAGGGTGAGCTGCAAGCCCCTCGCTGAGCTTCGCCGGCCCAGCCACCGGCCGATGTCCCAGGGGCTGGTGATCTGCAACCCGCCCTATGGCGAGCGCCTGGGGGAAAAAGCCTCGCTGCGGCATCTGTATCAGCGTCTCGGACAGGTTCTGCACGACGAATTCGATGGCTGGGACGCGGCGGTATTTACCGCTGATCTTGAGCTGGGACGGGCGATCGGACTGCGCAGTCACCGGCAGTATGCGCTTTACAACGGTGCGCTGAAGTCGTCACTGCTGCTGTTTGCGCTGCGCGACAATCGCCTGCGGGACGCGCCGCTGCAGCGCGAGCCGCAGAGCGCGGAAGCCACAGACAACGCGCCGTCGCAGGACAGGACTGCGCTCAGCGAGGGCGCGGTCATGTTTGCCAACCGTCTGCGCAAGAATCGTCGGCATCTGGCCAACTGGGTGAAGCGCAACGGGATTGAGTGCTACCGCGTTTACGACGCCGACATGCCCGAGTACGCGGTGGCGGTCGATATCTATGCGGACTGGGTACATATCGCGGAATACGCGGCACCGGCCGGCGTCGATCCCGAGGCGGCCCGGCTTCGTCTCGAGGATGTCCTGCAGGCGGTACCCGACGCGCTGGCTATTGCGCCATCGCACATCGTTCTCAAACAGCGTCAGCGGCAGCGCGGAACGGCCCAGTACACGCGTCAGGACAGCAGCGACCGACTGCTGACGGTGAGAGAGGGGCAGGCGTCACTCCTGGTCAACCTTCAGGATTACCTCGATACCGGCCTGTTTCTGGATCATCGATCCCTGCGTCGTCGTCTTGCCGAGGAGGCCCGTGGACGGGATTTCCTCAATCTCTTCTGTTACACCGGCTCCGCGACGGTGCACGCGGCACTGGGCGGCGCCCGTTCGACCACCAGCGTCGACATGTCGAACACCTACCTCGACTGGTTGCGCAAAAATCTGGCGCGTAACGGACTGGCAGAGAATCGTCACCACCTTGTGCGTGACGATGCCCGAGCCTGGCTGGAGCGCGGTGGCCAGGACGCCGATCTCATCCTGCTGGATCCGCCATCGTTCTCCAACTCGAAGCGACTGGAAGACGTCTTTGACCTGCAGCGTGATCACCCGGCGCTGATCCGGTCCACCATGCGGCGACTGCGTCCCGACGGCGTGATGTACTTTTCCAACAACAAGCGCAGGTTTCAGCTGGACCCGGCCATGGCCGAAGAGTTCTGCTGTGAGGACGTCACTGCACAGACTCTGGATCCCGATTTTCGTCGGGGCAAGAAGCCACATGTCTGCTTTCGTTTCTCGCATCGCCACGGGGCGTTGTCATGAAGACTCTGCTTATTGCCTACCACAGCCAGAGCGGTGCCAGCGCGGCCCTGGCGCTCGCCGCCGCCGCCGGGGCAAGAGCCAGCGGTGAGCTGGCTGTCCGCTGCGGCCGATGTGCGGACCTGGGCAGTGCCGACCTGGCGCGGGTGGATGCACTGCTGCTGGTCTGTGCCGAAAACAACGGGCGTCTCAACGGCGGCGCGAAGGATTTTCTCGACCGCATTTTTTACCCGACGATAGCCAGGGGTCTGGTGCTGCCCTACGGATTGCTGATCAGCGCCGGCAGCGACGGTCAGGGCGCGGTCGCCGAGGCGCAGCGGATATTCAAGGGTATTCCCTTTACACCGGCGACCGAGCCGCAAATACTCCACGGTCTGCCGGATGCTCAGGCACTCGATGTTGCCCGGGAATTCGGTGAAGCTTTCGCCACGGGAGTGGCGATGGCCATTTTCTGATCGCTCTGCCGCAACGGCCGCAGACGGCCAACACAAACAGGAGGAAACCTTGTCACCAGATAGCGTACCCGAGGGCTTTGAGCTCATGCCGGAAGGCCTGGCCTACAGCGACAGTCTTCAACCCTATTACCGCTGTGTGGGGGCCAACCGGGAGTTGATGTTCGGTCTTCGCGTGCTCGACCAGCACTGCAACCTCATGGGGATATGCCATGGCGGCGCCCTCATGACACTGGCGGATATTGCCGCGGCATCAACAGTGAGTTCGCAACTCGAAGCCCCCCGCGGTCTGCCCACCGTCAGCCTGTCTTTCGATTTCATCGCCCCTGGCCGCAAGGGCAGCTGGCTGCAGACACACACGGATCACGTGGAGACAAAGCGTCGCTTCGGTTTCTGCTCGGGTGTGATTCGCGATGGTGACAAGGTCATCGCCCGCTACAGCGGCACGTTCTACATCCCTGATCATCAGGGCGTTTGGAAGGACGATGCCGGTCGCGCCGCTGCCGCGAAAATCTTCAGTGTCTGATTGCGCCATCGCCGGCACGGCGTAGAGCCTCAATCAGTGCGCTGGCCGCTCGGGAGGGTGAGCGCTGGCGGTGAATGGCGTAGCCCAGGGTGCGCTCCAGCTGTACCCCCTTGACGGCGAGACAGCGCAGCGAGCGATCCTGCATGCGCCGCGGCAGCACAGTCCAGCCAAGGCCCACGGCTGCCATCATGCGCAGGGTTTCCAGATAGTTGGTCGACATGGCGACCTGAAGCTGAAGCTCCGCCGCGTCAAAGCAGCGCGACACCCGTTGACCGGTGAAGGTTTCAAGACCCGGGAGCACGGCGGCGTGGTTCGATAGTGCCATGAGGGTTGTCTCGGAGCTGCTGGCCAGAGGGTGGTCTGCTGCCACCATGAAATCCAGTGGGTCCTGCCACAGTGCATGGCTGGCAAGTTGCCGGCTGTCCTGGGGCGCCAGCGTTGCGATTGCAAGCTCGATGTCTCCCGCGGCCAGCGCCGCATACGCCTGCTCGGAATCGAGAAACTGTATGTCTAGCCGCACGTCCGGATAAGCGCGTGTAAAGGCGCTCAGGATCGGCGGCAGCCGGTGCAGCCCGATATGGTGACTGGTGCCCAGGTGCAGTCGACCGGACACCTCGCCATCAAGGTCTCTCACCGCCTGCTCGGCGGCAGCGAAAGACAGCTCGATCGCAGTGGCATGGGGCAGCAGTGCGGAGCCTGCCTCGGTCAGGAGGACGCGTCTTCCCACGCGATCGAACAGGGTTACCCCGAGATGTGCCTCCAGGAGTGCAATGCGCTTGCTGATTGCCGGCTGGGACAGGTGCAGGCGCATCGCCGCTGCGGAGAACGAGCCGGTCTCGGCGATAGCGCGGAAAGCGCGCAGGTTGTGCAGGTCGAGATCGGCAGACACGCGGATGACTCTTCCGTGGAGGTCGACCTATAGTATTTGGTTATGCGATAAATAAAAATAATAAATTGGAGTAATTCAAAAAGGCGCGATACGCTGTCGCCTCGCAGGTTGCCAGGGATACCGGGAGATCGACAATGGCTGCAATGACACTGTACGACAAGCTCTGGAATCATCATCTGGTGGAGCAGTGGGACAACGGCTCTGCGTTGATCTACATCGATCGTCACCTTCTGCATGAGGTGACGTCGCCACAGGCGTTTGAGGGTCTCCGGCTCGCGGGGCGCAAGCCGTGGCGTCTGGGGGCCAATCTGGCCGTCCCGGACCACAATGTGCCCACCGGCGCCGATGAGCGTCGTGGAGGGGTGGCGGGTATTCTCGATCCCATCTCCCGTCTCCAGGTCCAGACACTCGACGATAATTGCCGCGCGTTCGACATTGTCGAAATCCCCATCAACGATGTCCGCCAGGGCATTGTTCATGTGATCGGCCCCGAGACGGGAGCCACACTGCCAGGCATGACACTGGTGTGTGGTGATTCCCATACCTCTACCCACGGAGCCTTCGCTGCGCTGGCGCACGGCATCGGCACCTCCGAGGTTGAACACGTTCTGGCCACGCAATGTCTGGTCCAGCAGAAAATGAAAAATCTGCAGGTGCGGGTGAGTGGGCGCCTGCAGCCAGGCGTCAGCGCCAAGGACCTCGCGCTCGCAATCATTGGCAGGATAGGCACGGCGGGGGGGACGGGCTACGCCATTGAATTTGCCGGAGAAGCGGTGCGTGCACTTTCCATGGAAGGCCGCATGACGCTTTGCAATATGTCGATCGAAGCCGGTGCACGCGTGGGCGTGATTGCGGTCGATGAGATCACCATCGACTACGTACGCAACCGCCCCTTCGCACCCCGGGGCGCCATGTGGGAGGCTGCGGTCGCAGCCTGGCGCGACCTGCACAGCGATGAAGGTGCGAAATTCGACCGCGTGGTCGAGCTCGACGGTGCCGCCATCGAGCCGCAGGTGACCTGGGGCACCTCGCCCGAGATGGTGACATCGGTGCACGGTCACGTACCGGATCCGGCAGGTATGGACAGCCCATCGCGCGCAGCTGCCGTACAGCGTGCACTGGACTACATGGGGCTCCGGCCGGGCATGCCGATCACGGATATCAGGCCGGACAGGGTGTTTATCGGCTCTTGCACCAATTCCAGAATCGAGGATCTGCGTGAGGCGGCAGCCGTTGTCCGGGGTCGGCGCAAAGCCGACTCGGTCAGGCAGGTGCTGGTGGTTCCGGGCTCGGGCCAGGTCAAGCGGCAGGCGGAGGCCGAGGGTCTCGACCGAATATTCCTGGCGGCGGGCATGGAGTGGCGCGAACCCGGGTGCTCCATGTGCCTGGCCATGAACGCCGACAGGCTCGGCGCCGGTGAGCACTGCGCGTCGACGTCCAACCGTAATTTCGAGGGTCGGCAGGGCTCTGGCGGCCGCACCCACCTGGTGAGCCCGGCCATGGCGGCAGCCGCGGCGGTCACCGGCCATTTTACGGATGTTCGCCAACTGGTGGAGGTCGCCGCATGACGCCGTTTAGCCATCACGAGGGCCTGGTTGCACCCATGGATCGTGCCAACGTGGACACAGATCTGATTATTCCCAAGCAGTTTCTCAAGTCCATCAAGAGAACGGGCTTCGGTCCCAACCTGTTCGATGATCTGCGTTACCTCGACGAGGGGCAGCCCGGGGCGGACTGCAGCGGGCGACCGTTGAATCCGGATTTTCCGCTGAATTTTCCACGCTACCAGGGCGCGACAATACTCCTGGCGCGGGAGAACTTCGGCTGCGGTTCCAGCCGCGAGCACGCTCCCTGGGCGTTGGCGGATTATGGATTCCGGGTGATTATTGCACCCAGTTTCGCGGACATTTTCTACAACAACTGTTTCAAGAACGGCGTGCTCCCGCTGGTGCTGACAGCGGAACAGGTAGACACGCTGTTCGCCAGTGTCTACGCGCACGAGGGTTTTACGCTGGAGGTCGATCTGCGGTCACAGCGTGTGATGACGCCGGCAGGAGACGTGTTCTCCTTCGAGGTTGATGCTTTCCGCAAGCAGCGCATGCTCGAGGGTCTCGATGACATCGGCATGACATTGAAAAGCGCGGACACCATCCGGCGTTTCGAGGCCCAGTGGCGACAACGGTCGCCATGGCTTTTCGGCAGCCTTGATACAGCGGCGGAGAGGTAGCGTGGGCCGTCGGATTCTAATGCTGCCCGGGGATCACATCGGTGGCGAGATCGTTGCAGAGGCTGACAAAGTGCTGCGCGCGGTGGACCGGTGCTTTGGGCTTGGCCTTGATCTGGACTACGGGCTGATCGGCGGAGCGGCTCTGGACGTCGAGGGTGTACCGCTGCCGGACAGTACGCTGGCAAGTGCCCGGCAGTCGGATGCGATCCTGCTGGGCGCAGTGGGCGGGCCGCAGTGGGATGGGGTTGCGCGGGAACTGCGACCGGAGCGGGGGCTGCTGAAGATCCGCAGTGAGCTTGGACTTTTCGGTAACCTGCGCCCGGCGTTGCTCTATCCGCAGCTGGCGGGGGCTTCGAGCCTGAAGCCGGAAATCGTCGCTGGTCTTGATCTCCTGATTGTGCGGGAGCTGACGGGTGGCATTTATTTTGGTGAGCCGCGCGGCGTTCGCACGCTGGAAAACGGTGAGCGGGAAGGGTTCAATACCGATGTTTACCGGGAGTCAGAGATACAGCGAATTGCACATCTCGCTTTCAGGCTGGCGCGACAGCGCGATCGTCGCCTGTGCTCGGTCGACAAGGCGAACGTGCTCGAGGTGACCGCCCTGTGGCGCGAGGTTCTCGAGTCCATAGCGCCATCTTACCCCGATGTCGAGCTGACGCATCTCTACGTCGACAACGCGGCCATGCAGCTGGTCATGGCGCCGAAGCAGTTCGATGTCATCGTCACAGGGAATCTGTTTGGCGATATTCTGTCGGATGCGGCCGCGATGCTCACCGGATCCATAGGTATGTTACCCTCTGCATCGCTGAACGAAGCGGGTTTTGGCCTGTATGAACCGTGCCATGGCTCGGCACCGGACATTTCGGGGCAGGGCAGGGCCAACCCGCTGGCGACCATTCTGTCGGTCGCCATGATGATGCGCTATACGCTTGCCGAGCCTGCGGTGGCTATCGCCATCGAGGCGGCGGTCGGCCAGGTCCTCGATGCAGGTCTGCGTACCGCGGATATCTGCGCGCAGGGGCAGACAGCGATCACGACCGAAGCGATGGGCGATGCCGTGGTCGCCGCACTTTCACAACACAGCAGTACCAGACACAGCAGCTGAGAGGGGAGATACCGCCAGATGTCAAAAACCTATAATGTGGCCGTCGTCGGCGCAACCGGCGCGGTCGGTGAGGTCATGCTCGAGATTCTGGCCGAACGTCAGTTCCCGGTGGACAATCTCTACGCGCTGGCGAGTGAGCGCTCCGCGGGCAAGACAATCAGTTACGGCGACAGGCGCATTACCATCAGCAACCTGGCCGATTTCGATTTCAGCCAGGCGCACATCGGGCTTTTTTCCGCGGGAGGCTCCATTTCGGCGGAGTTCGCGCCGAAAGCGGCCGCTGCGGGCTGTGTGGTCATCGATAACACCTCGCATTTCCGACGCGACGATGACATACCGCTGGTGGTTCCCGAAGTGAACCCGGAGGCGCTGGCCAACTGGCGTGACCGCGGCATCATCGCCAACCCCAACTGTTCCACGATTCAGATGCTGGTGGCGCTGAAGCCGATCTACGATGCCGTCGGCATCCGCCGCGTTAACGTGGCGACCTACCAGGCCGTGTCGGGCACCGGCAAGGAAGCCATTGAGGAACTGGCCGGCCAGACCGCCCGTCTGCTGAACGGCCAGCCCGCAGAGCCCGAGGTCTATCCCAAGCAGATAGCGTTCAATGCTCTGCCACACATCGATACCTTTCAGGACAACGGCTACACGCGTGAAGAAATGAAGATGGTGTGGGAAACCCAGAAGATCTTTGGCGACAGTGGGCTTCTGGTGAATCCGACCTGCGTGCGTGTGCCTGTGTTCTTCGGGCATTCAGAGGCAGTGCATATCGAGACAGTCGACAAGATTTCCGCCGCCGAGGCGCAGGAGCTGCTGCGCAAGGCCCCGGGGATCACCTTGCTCGATGATCACGCCGACGGAGGATACGCCACCGCGGTGACGGAGGCCGCGGGTAAGGATCCGGTGTTTGTCAGCCGTGTGCGCGAGGATATCTCGCATCCGAGAGGTCTCGATCTCTGGGTGGTCGCAGACAATGTGCGCAAGGGCGCAGCGCTCAACAGCGTGCAGATCGCCGAACTTATGATCCGTGACTATCTTGATTAACGCATGGCCTTACTCGATACTTGAACCCCGCGCGGGGGGGCTGGCCACAGCACTGAGGCGTCTTTCAGCATTTTGTTCATATTGCGTTGCAAGCCGTTGTGAATAATGGCATTTTGCATTGTACGTTGTGAGTCCCTGAGGGGGGATCCCAGGCAATATCGCCTCCGGGAGTCAGGACAATAACAAGGCGTCGATACATGGCAAAGCGAGTTCACCTATCATCAGCTGTTCTCATTGGCAGTCTGCTGCATGCTGGAACGGTATCCGCTCTTGGCCTTGGCGACATCACCCTCAACTCCTACCTGAATGAGCCCCTCGACGCCGAGGTCAGGCTCAACGATACGCGGGATCTGGTCGCCGACGAGATCAAGGTACGCCTCGCCGGCACGGAGGATTTCGACCGTCTCGGCGTCGAGCGCAGCTATTTCCTCACACGCATTCAGTTCGAGGTCAGTATCGACCGCGAGCGCAATACTGGCGTCATTCGCCTGACAACTACGGAACCGGTACTCGAACCCTTTGTCGACGTCATTATCGAGGCGCGCTGGCCCTCCGGCAGGTTGTTGAGGGAGTACACGGTGCTGGTTGATCCCCCGGTGTTTCGCGAAGAGCCGCTGATAGTTTCCGCATCGGAGGAGGTTGCTGCGGCCGAGAGTGCTGCGCAGCGCTCTGACGATGCGTCCGAAGCGGCAGCAGAGCCTGACACGAGCGTTGACACGAGCAACGGCGGGGGCGGGCAGGTGACCACCAGCGGCAGCGAATTGCCGGCGGGCGGGATGCCCAGGCGGGCATTTTCAGCCGAAACTTCCGAGACTCCCGCGCCGGGTCAGCGCTATATGGTGCGGCGCGATGAAACGCTGTGGCAGATTGCCTCCCGGGGACGCCCGCAGGGCGTGAGCGTTCAGCAGGCGATGCTGGACATTCAGCGCCTCAATCCGGAAGCGTTCATCAATGGCAACATCAACCGCGTGAAGGCCGGCTACATCATTTATCTGCCTGCGGACGGCGATATCAGTTCAGGTGATTTTTCCGAGGCACTGGCCGAGGTGCAGCAGCAGAACGCAGACTGGGCGAGTCAGCAGGCGGGTACGCCAGGCGTGACGGCAGCCGCTTCCCTGCGCATCTCCGCAGACCCTGCCGATGGTTCGGACGCTCCTCTTGAAGGCCAGCCGTCACGCGAGGTCAGTGACGCCAGCGCCGCCGGCAGTGCAGCAGACGATTCCGCATCGCTCGCGCCAACCGTGCAGGACATTGCACCTGACGCACCGGCGACATCGGATGCCAGTGATGAAGAAGCCCGGTCGGGGCAGGGTGAGCTTGCGGGGCAACTCGCAGAGATGTCCGAGAGACTGGACACGCTCGAACAGATTGTTGCTCTCAAGGATGAGCAGATCGCCACACTCGAGCAGGCGCTGCGGGAAGCTCGCCTGGCAGCGCAGCAGGCGCCTGCTGCGCAAGCTGAAACGGCAGAGCCGCCGGCCGTGGCACCGTCGCGGTCTACGCCGGTGGCTGAAACACCCGTCCCAGAGCCGGCACCGCAGCCGGCGCCCGGTCTTCTCGAGCGTTTGGGCAGCTGGCTTTACGCGATCGCGGCGGCGCTGCTGGTCGCGCTTCTCGGCCTGTTGTTATGGCTGCGACGGCGTGAACAGGCGGCGCTCGAGGATGACAGCTTCGACGTCGATGGCGCACATGACGACGACAGTGACGACGTTTTCGCCGGCGTCACGCTTCGCGATGAACCGGCTGCGGCTGAGAAGCCGCCGACGGTGCCCGTCACACCGGTTGTTCCCGCAGGCCCGCAGCCGGGAAGTTCTGATGCTGCTGCACCTGCGCGTAATAATCGTGGCTACGGCGAACGTCGCTACGATGATTACATTGACGATTCCGGTGCGGGCGACGCACTTGCCGAGGCAGACATCTACATCGCTTACGGGCGATATCTGCAGGCGGCGGAACTGCTGACTACCGCGATCGACGCTGAGCCCGGTAACGCGGCCTACCGCCTGAAGCTGATCGAACTTTACGTCGATATGGGTGAGCCGGACAAAGCCGGGGAACAACTCAACGCATTGAGCGAGCTCGGTGATGCCGACGCCATGCGTCGGGGAGAGGCGATTGTCGGCAGTAGCGTCGAATCCGTGGCGCCCGCTAATGAGCCGGAGCCGGAAATTGCGCCGGAGCCGGAAATCGCGCCGGAGCCGGAAATCGCGCCGGAGCCGGATCCGAACGCGGAGATCGAGACAGAGTCTCAGTTCCAGTTCGCGCCGGAATCTGAAGGATTGTCAGCATTCGGTCCGCAGTCGTCACCCCTGCAGGAGTCCGAGCCGCAAGCGGAGTCTGCACCAGAGACAGCGGCAGAGCCCGAATCCCCCGAAGACGCCTGGCTCAGGTCCTACGAGGAGCCAGCAGCCGGTCCGGCGCCCTCGGCGCCGCTGGCGGGCACCCCCGCGGCCCGGGAAGATGCACGGGACGACGTCAGCTACGACGCGCCCGATGACCGCTCGATGGGGGAGGTCGAGTACGAGCCGCTGGAATTCTCCCTCGATGATATCTCCCCGGAGGACGACGAGGTTCTTGGCGTCTCTGGCGGCAGCCACGGCGCGGCGGGCCCGGTGCCCGACGACGTTTCGCGGCCTCCGCAGTCTGAAGAGGTCATGGAGCTGGAACTGGATTTCGACGAGTTGGCGATTGAGGACGACAGGCCGGCGGCGACAGCGGATCTGGAGGATGACGAGCTCGACCTCAGCGAGGCATTGCGTGAGGCGGAGGCGCCAGACGAGCACTCGCGTGATGACAGGGGCAGTGATGAGCCCGGCTCAGACGAGATGATGTTTGCCACCGATGCGGACCAGGTTGCGACAAAACTGGATCTTGCACGCGCCTACCTCGATATGGGCGACGATGACGGTGCACGCCGGATTCTCGAGCAGGTCATGTCTGCAGGATCTGAAGCGCAAGAGCGGGAAGCACGGGCCCTGCTCGACCGCATTGGCTGACAACCTCTTCAGTCAGCGTTCTGCCACTGCGGCTGGCGACATTGTCGCCTGCTGCGTCGAATATGATGGCAGTGGCTATTCAGGCTGGCAGTCGCAGTCCGGCGTCGCTACGGTGCAGGATTCACTGGAAAACGCCTTGTCCCGTGTGGCGAACCAGCCGCTTCGCGTTCACTGCGCTGGGCGCACCGATACCGGCGTCCACGCAGCGGCGCAGTGGATTCATTTTGTTGCGCCCTGCGAGCGTGGCAGTGGCGCCTGGGTCAGGGGCGGCAACGCCAATCTTCCGGGTGATATCCGCTTACTGCACGCAGCCACAGTAGCCACCGATTTTCATGCGCGTCACAGCGCCCTGGCACGACACTACCGCTACATCATCGCCAACACCCCTGTGGCGTCGGCCTTGTATCGCGACCGCGCAACCTGGATCCGGGAGCCGCTGGATGCGCCGCGCATGCACGAGGCCGCGCAGGTTCTTGTGGGTGAGCAGGACTTCAGTGCGTTTCGCGCCGCCTCCTGCCAGTCCCGCACGGCAATGCGCTGTGTGCACCGGGTGTCGGTGCGGCGATCAGGCCCCCTGGTGGCGATTGACATCTCCGCCAACGCCTTTCTCCACCACATGGTGCGCAACATCGCTGGCACGCTGGTTGCGGTTGGCTCGGGCAGACATAACGTGGCCTGGGTCGGTAGCCTGCTGCGTGACAGGGATCGCACCCGCGCAGCAGCCACGGCCGGGCCGCAGGGCCTCTACCTCACCGGCGTGACCTATCCCGAGCGCTTTGCGCTGCCGCAGGATCCGGCACAGGATCGTCCGCTTTTATTGCACGCCTGAGGCCATCCCGGGGCGCGTTTCTGTTATGATTGTGACACTTTGTTTCTGGTGAGGTGGACTGCCTGCATGCTCAGGACGCGCATCAAGATCTGCGGGCTGACGCGGCCCTGCGACGCTGAAGCGGCTGCTGCTCTGGGCATCGATGCACTTGGCCTCGTCTTTTATAATCCCAGCCCCAGGTCGGTATCGCTGGCGCAGGCCGCAGACATCGCTGCTGCCGTACCGCCCTTCGTGACGCTTGTCGCCCTGTTCGTGAATCCGGAAGCACAGTTTGTCGAGCGAGTGATCGAGAAGCTGCCGATAGGCATGCTGCAATTCCACGGCGATGAGTCGAGCAATTTCTGCGAGCAATTCAGGATGCCTTACCTCAAGGCGCTCAGGATGCGGCCGGATGTCGATCTCGCGCAGGAGGCCATTCCCTACCGCTCGGCCAGCGGCTTGTTGCTCGATACGTATCGTCCCGAGGCTCCGGGCGGCACCGGCGAGACGTTCAGCTGGGATGCCATACCCCCGGGCCTGACGCGCCCTGTGGTGCTCGCGGGCGGGCTGCATGCCGGAAATATCGGCCAGGCGATCACCCAGGTCCGACCGGCTGCGGTGGATGCCAGCACGGGGGTTGAAGTCGCGCCGGGTGAAAAAGACCCGCGCATGATCGCCGGGCTTGTCCAGGCAGTGCGTGAAGCAGATGATCAACTCAACAGCGAGATAGACGAATGACAAGCAAACTGGACAGCAGACTCATTGCGAGCATGCCGGACGCACAGGGTCGCTTTGGCGACTACGGTGGCAAATTCGTATCTGAAACGCTGATGCATGCGTTGGCCGAACTCGATGATGTGTACCGCATGCTGTCGAAAGACCCCGATTTCCAGCGCGAGTTCGACCACGACCTCGCGCATTATGTCGGTCGTCCCTCACCACTGTACGAGGCCCGCCGCTGGTCGGACATGATCGGGGGTGCACGTATTTACCTGAAGCGTGAGGACCTCAACCACACAGGTGCGCATAAGATTAATAACACCGTGGGGCAGGCCCTGCTCGCCAAGCATATGGGCAAGCCCCGGGTGATTGCCGAGACCGGCGCGGGCCAGCATGGTGTTGCCACCGCAACTATTGCTGCACGCCTCGGTCTCGAGTGCCACGTATTCATGGGCGCCGAGGATGTGCAGCGTCAGTCGCTCAACGTGTACCGCATGAAGTTGCTCGGCGCGACGGTGGTGCCGGTGACGTCCGGATCAAGCACCCTGAAGGATGCGATGAACGAGGCAATGCGCGACTGGGTGACCAACGTCGACAATACCTTCTACATCATCGGCAGCGTAGCCGGCCCACACCCGTATCCGATGATCGTTCGCGATTTCCAGTGCGTTATGGGTCGTGAAGCCCGCGCGCAGTCGCTGGCACAGACAGGCAGGCTGCCGGATGCGCTGGTCGCCTGTGTCGGCGGAGGCTCCAATGCGATCGGTCTGTTTCATCCGTTTCTGCAGGATGACGCCGTCGAGATCTACGGGGTCGAGGCAGGTGGTCATGGAATCGGCACAGGACGCCACGCGGCACCGCTCTCGGCGGGGTCTCCCGGCGTACTTCACGGCAATCGGACCTATCTCATGCAGGATGAAGATGGCCAGATTACCGAGACCCACTCGGTGTCGGCCGGCCTTGATTACCCCGGTGTCGGTCCCGAGCACTCCTGGTTGAAAGATACCGGCCGTGTCACCTACGTCTCTGCTGACGATACCGAGGCACTGGCGGCGTTTCACCGAGTCACGCGTACAGAAGGCATCATGCCGGCACTGGAAACCGCACATGCGCTGGCCTATGCCGAGAAACTCGCCGCGAGCATGACGCCTGAGCAGACCATTGTGGTTAACCTGTCCGGACGTGGTGACAAGGATATCCTGACCGTCGCCAAAATCGACGGTATAGAACTGTAAGGGACGCCATGAGTCGAATAGCGCAGCGTTTTGCCGACCTGTCTGCGGCCGGTCGCAAGGCCCTGATAACGTATGTCGTTGCCGGCGATCCGACCCCCGGGCTCACCGTGCCGTTGTTGCATGCACTGGTTGATGCCGGCGCCGACGTGATTGAGGTCGGGGTGCCGTTCTCCGACCCGATGTCCGAGGGTCCGGTCATACAGCGTGGCCATGAGCGTGCACTGAAGAACCGGGTACGTCTTCGCGATGTGTTGTCGATGGTCAGTGAATTTCGTGAAAAGGATCCCGATACCCCCTTGCTCCTGATGGGTTATGCCAATCCGGTGGAGCACATGGGCTACCCCGCGTTTGCCGACGCGGCAGTGAAAGCCGGTGTCGATGGTCTGCTGACGGTGGATGTTCCTCCGGAGGAAGTCGAGCGCGTGAATCGCGAGCTCAAGCGGGTAGGTATGGACAATATCTTCCTCATTGCACCGACGACGCCAGAAGCCCGGCTTCACCTGATCACTGACCAGGCCAGCGGCTTCATTTATTACGTGTCGCTGAAGGGCGTTACCGGTGCCGGAAATCTGGATATCGATGATGTCAGTGACCACGTGTCCCGTATCCGTCTCTGCACGGAACTCCCTGTCTGCGTCGGGTTCGGTATCAAGGATGCCGCATCGGCGGCTGCCGTGGCTCGCGTCGCAGATGGCGTCGTGGTGGGCTCGGCCCTCGTCAGCCTGGTGGCGGATGTTATCGCGGGCGGCGGCGAGCCCGCAGAGGCCATGGCAGCGGCGGCATCGCTGCTGGGAGAGATTCGCTCGGGCATTGATGCAAGGTCTGTAACTGACGCACTATAACGCCGCGCCGGCGCGGCCGGTCGGTTAGGAAGGGGGAGAAATGAGCTGGATTGACAAGATTTTGCCATCGGGCGTCAACCGCCAGTCGGGCAGCCGTCGAGCAAGCGTGCCGGAAGGGCTATGGAAGAAATGCATCAAATGCGAGGCGGTTCTCTACATTCCCGATCTGGAGCGCAATCGGGAGGTCTGCCCGAAATGCGATCATCACATGCGTATCGGCGCCCGCCGGCGCCTCGACCTGTTTCTTGACCCCGAGGGGCGCGAAGAGATTTTCAAGGACATCGAGCCGGTGGACCGGCTCAAGTTCCGGGACAAGAAACGCTATCGGGACCGGCTCTCGGCGGCCCAGAAGGCCACCGGCGAACGCGACGCACTGATTGCCATGCGCGGCAGCGTGCAGCAGATCCCGCTGGTGGCAGTCGCCTTCGAGTTCAATTTCCACGGTGGCTCCATGGGCTACGCGGTGGGAGAGAAATTCACGCGGGCGGCCCAGCTGGCGCTGGAGAACCGGCAGCCCCTGGTGTGTTTTTCGGCCTCTGGCGGCGCGCGCATGCAGGAAGCCCTGATCTCGCTGATGCAGATGGCGAAGACCAGCGCTGTCATTGAGCGGCTGCGTCAGGCGGGGGTGCCCTACATTTCCGTGCTGACGGACCCGATTTACGGCGGTGTTTCTGCCTCCCTGGCGTTGCTCGGCGACCTGAACATTGCCGAACCCGATGCCCGCGCCGGCTTTGCCGGGCCCAATATCATTGAGCAGACAATACGACAGAAGTTACCGAAGGGGTTCCAGCGCAGTGAATTTCTGCTGGAGCACGGGGCGATCGACATGATCGTGCATCGCGGTGACATGCGCGACACGATTGGTCGTGTGCTGGCCAAACTCACGGCCGTAGCCACTCACCCGGATCATGTCGATGGTGCCGAAAGCGCGACTGAAGCGGAGGAGGAAGCAGTACAGACAGAGGATCAGGACGCTGCAGTGATAGCCGCAGCAGCTGTGGTCCAGGGCGGCGCCGCCGATACCGGAGAGTTTGCCGCCGAATCTGCCTCTGAGCTTGCGCCGGGAGAGGTATCGGAAGCCTCCTCGGAGTCGCCTGCGGCGTCTGAAGACAGCGCTGTGGCAGACGTTTCCGGGTCTGCTTCCGCGGAGGCCGACAGCGCGTCCTCTGAAGATGACGAAGCGCTTGCCGCAGAGGCCGGGTCAGACGCGGAGTCTGACGATAACGATGCCTCTGAGGCCAGTCACGATTCGGCCGAATCGGCGCCATCGGATGACGAGGATCCGGACAAGAAGCCTGCGCGTGGAGATGACTGAAAATCGGGATCTCAACGCCTGGCTAACGCACCTAGAGACACTGCACCCGCGCAAGATTGATCTGGGGCTGGAGCGGGTTTCCGCTGTTGCCACACGACTCGGTTTGCTGCCGTGCCGCGTTCCCGTTATTACCGTCGCCGGAACCAATGGCAAGGGAACCGTTGTGCGCTGTGCCACCGCCCTGCTCGTTGCCGGCGGCAGGCGGGTAGGGACGTATTCCTCGCCGCACCTGATGCGCTACAACGAACGCATCTGCATTGATGGTCTGCCGGTCCCCGACGCATTGATTATTAGTGCCTTCATTGCCATTGACGGAGCACGGGGCGATATTTCCCTCAGTTACTTCGAGTTTGCCACGCTGGCAGCGCTGTACGTATTTCGAGACCAGCAGGTGGATATCGCGGTTCTGGAGGTCGGGCTTGGTGGCCGGCTCGATGCCGTGAATGCGGTAGATGCCAGCGTTGCGGTGGTCACGCGCATCGCGCTGGATCATCAGAAGTGGCTCGGCGATACCCTCGAGGCTATCGCCGCCGAGAAAGCGGGCATTGTGCGCGAGGCGAAGCCGGTTGTCCTCGCGGAACCCGGCTACCCTGACTCCCTGTATCGTGTGGTCGAGGATCGATTGGCGCGGCCCCAGCGCGCAGGTAGCCATTGGCAATGGCAGTTGCTCGGGGACCGGCAACTGGAGGTGACGCTGCCCAATGCCCAGCGGCTTCAGGTGCCGCTCTCGGCAGGCCTGCAGCCATCCAATGTCGCCGCTGCACTGTGTGCCGCGAGCCTGGCTGGCATGCCGGTCACACAGGCGATCGCCGAACAGGCGCTCGCCGGACTTGTCTTTCCGGGGCGGCAACAGCACGTGGCGTTCCAGGGCCTCGACCTTGTGCTTGATGTTGCCCACAATCCTGACGCGGCGCAGGCGCTGGCTGAGCACCTTGCGACGCTGCCCGCTGCCGAGACTATCGCCATTGTGGGTGTGCTGGGCGACAAGGACGTCAAAGGCGTCATCGAACCTCTGGCGCCGCATCTTTCTGGCGCTGTGGTCTGCAGCCTGCCCGATACGACGCGCTCGATGGCCTCGGCGACGCTTTCCCGCATTGTCAGCGCGTCCGGTGTGAACGTCATCGAAGAGACGGAAAATCCGCTGCAGGCGTGGAGCCGTCTTCTGGATCGTGTGTCGCCGGGCAATCGTGTCGTCGTCTTTGGGTCCTTCCACACGGTGGGGGGTATAATGCCCGCACTGCTGGATACTGGTGTCGCAGGAGACCTGGAGAAGACGTGGACACCCCTCTGAAACAGAGACTGGTCGGAGCCCTGATACTGGTTGCTCTTGGCGTGGTGTTCTGGCCGATCATCTTCGTGTCGCCCGAGCGGGCGTCGCCGACGCGGCCCGAGAATATCCCCCCCGCCCCCCGCGTGGACAACCGGGCGCTGCCGTCTCCGGACAGCGAGGGTCTGCGCGCCTCACCGGAGCCTGCCATTGCTGCCGTGGATGAAGGGGGAGATGTGACCTTACCGGAAGAGCCGAGGGACGCAGAACCCTCGCCAGCACCTGATCCGGGCCCCGTTACCCGTGATGCGTCGCCGGAATTGCCCGCGCTGGATGCCGACGGAATCCCGATTGCCTGGTCGCTGCAGGTCGCCACCATGAGCTCCCGGGACAAGGCGCAGCAGCTTCGCGACGAACTCAATCATCAGGAGATGAAATCCTACATCAGACCGCTACAACGCGGCAGCGGCACCCTGTACCGTGTGTACGTCGGTCCCAAGTTTGAACGCGCAGAACTGGAAACCATCAAGCAGCGCGTCGACGCACGCTACGGCGTTGAATCCCTGGTGGCGCGCTATGTCCCCTGACCTTGCCACGTTCAACGGCTTTGACTGGTTCGTGGTGGTGCTGCTGTCGGTCTCCATGGTCATCAGCCTGTGGCGGGGTTTTTCCCGGGAAGCACTGTCACTTGCCGGCTGGGTGATCGCTTTTATCACTGCTAACCTGTTTGCAAGCGATGTCGCAACGCTGCTGACGGGATTGATACAAAACCTGACAGGCCGCTATATCGTCGCCTGGTCGCTGGTGTTCGTGGTGGTGCTGCTTGTCTGTGGTCTGCTGGCAAAAGTCTTCTCGCGTGCGGTCAAGGCTTCCGGCCTGGGCTTGCTCGACCGGCTCCTGGGCACGGTTTTCGGTTTTCTGCGCGGTCTGCTGATTGTTCTGGCAATTGTCTTTGTGCTGCGGGACCTGGTGCCACCGCGGGATCAGCAGGTGCTGTACGAATCTGCACTGATGCCGTCCATCGACATGACGCTCGACTGGAGCCTGCGCGCTTTCGCCGATGTGCGTGCCGGTCAGGTGCCATCACTATCGCTGTGATAGCGAAACAAACACTCTGCGTTACAACCTGGAAAGTAGTCTATGTGCGGTCTGGTAGGTCTGGTGAGTCGTGACAACGTCAACGTGGCGCCCGAGATATATGACGCCCTGACGGTATTACAGCACCGCGGGCAGGACGCGGCGGGGATCATGACCTGCAGTCGCGGGAAATTCAATCAGCGCAAGAGTGAGGGCCTGGTACGCGATGTTTTCCGCCAGCAACACATGCAGCGGCTTGAGGGTTCGATGGGGATCGGGCATGTGCGCTACCCGACTGCCGGCAGTTCCGGGCCTGCGCTGGCGCAGCCGTTCTACGTGAACTCCCCCTACGGTATCGCACTGGCACACAATGGCAATCTGACCAATTCGGCGGCACTGACGCGCGCCCTGTTCGAGAGCGAGCTGCGGCACCTGAATACGGACTCGGACTCTGAGGTGCTGCTGAACATCTTTGCCTATGAGCTGCAGCGGCTGGGCAAGCTGAAGCCGCAGCCTTCCGATATTTTTGCTGCGGTGAACTCGGTCCATCGTCGCTGTCGCGGCGCGTATGCGGCGGTGGCCATGCTGGTCAACCACGGCATGGTGGCTTTCCGCGATCCATACGGTATCCGTCCGTTGGTGATCGGCTACAGGGACAGTCCCGGCGGCAGGGATTACCTGGTTGCCTCTGAGAGTGTCGCGCTGGACGTCGTCGGTTTTACCCTGATAGATGATGTCGCGCCGGGAGAGGCCGTGTTCGTCGATGGGGACGGCGTGCTGCACCGCCAGCAGTGTGCGGAAAACCCCGAGCTGCGCCCCTGTATTTTCGAGCATGTGTACTTCGCGCGCCCTGACAGCATGATCGACAGGATCTCTGTCTACAAAACGCGCATGCGGCAGGGGTCCGCGCTGGCAAGCAAGATCCAGCGCGAACGCCCACAGCACGATATCGATGTGGTGATTCCCATTCCCGACACCAGTCGTACCGCGGGGCAATCGCTGGCCCACGACCTGGGGATCAAGTTCCGTGAGGGCTTCATCAAGAATCGCTATATCGGCCGCACCTTCATCATGCCGGGACAGCGGCAGCGGCGGAAGTCCGTGCGCCAGAAGCTGAATCCGATCCGGCTCGAGTTCGAGGGCAAGAACGTGATGCTGGTGGATGATTCGATTGTTCGCGGCACGACGTCGCGGGAAATTATCCAGATGGCCAGGGATGCCGGCGCGGCGCGGGTGTACGTCGCGTCCGCGGCGCCCCCGGTGCGCTATCCCAACGTCTATGGCATCGACATGCCATCGGCCGCCGAACTGATTGCCCATGGGCGAACGGTGGACGAGGTCTGTGCGGCGATCGGCGCAGACTGGCTGGTGTACCAGGATCTGGATGACCTCGTGCGCTGCTCCCAGGAGGGTAACAGCAACGTGAGCGGTTTTGATTGCTCGGTATTTGACGGCAAGTACATCACCGGCGATGTTGATGCCGGGTATCTCAGGGATCTCGACGTGGCGCGCAACGACGAAGCGAGAGCGCAGCAGGATGCCAATGATCCCGCCCATGGTGCCGTTGTCGGCATACACAACGATCGCTAGTGGGCCACCAGCGACGTCGTCGCCAGGAGGAATGATGAGAGAGCTCGATGAGGCATTTCTTGAAACACTGGGACCGCAGACCCGTGCGGTCCGCTCCGGGGTGACAAGAACTGCCGAGGGAGAACACTCGGAGCCGATTTTCGCGACCTCCAGCTATGTGTTTGATTCCGCCGCCGATGCCGCAGCCCGCTTTACCGGTGAGCGAAAGGGGAATGTCTACTCGCGCTATACCAACCCGACGGTGCGCATTTTCGAGCAGCGCCTCGCGGCCCTGGAGGGGGGTGAGCAGGCTGTGGGCACCAGCTCTGGCATGGCTGCGATTCTCAGCGTGTGCATGGCATTGCTGAAATCCGGCGACCATGTGATCTGTTCGGCGGATGTCTTTGGCACCACCAGCGGTCTTTTCACCCGCTACCTGGAAAAGTTCGGCGTCAGCACCAGCTTCGTGCCGTTGGTTGACCTGTCCGCCTGGCGCGCTGCCGTCCGTCCGGAAACCGCCATGCTGTTTCTGGAGACACCCTCGAACCCGCTATGCGAGGTCGCGGATCTTGGCGCGATGGCGGAAATCGCCCGTGCCAGCAACAGCCTGCTGGTTGTCGACAACTGCTTCTGCACGCCTGCGCTGCAAAAGCCCCTCGACCTGGGGGCCGATATCGTGACGCATTCGGCAACCAAGTATCTCGATGGCCAGGGTCGCTGTGTGGGCGGCGCGGTCGTCGGTGGGGCGGAACACCTGCAGGAAATTGTCGCCTTCCTGCGCACCTGTGGCCCCACAATGAGTCCGTTCAACGCCTGGGTGTTTCTCAAGGGCCTGGAAACGCTGGGGCTGCGCATGCGGGCGCACAGCGAGGCGGCTATGATGCTTGCCCTCTGGCTGCAGCAGCAGCCCGCGGTAGAGCAGGTGTATTACGCCGGGCTGGAATCTCATCCGGGACACGCGCTGGCGACGCGGCAGCAATCTGCCTTCGGCGGTGTCCTCTCTTTCGTCGTGGCCGGGGGGAGGGAGGCTGCCTGGCGCTGCATCGACGCAACCCGGGTCATGTCGCTGACCGCAAATCTCGGGGATGCCAAAACCACCATCGTGCACCCGGCAACGACCACCCACGGTCGACTGACCCAGGAGCAGCGCGATGCGTCAGGCATCCGCGATGGCCTCATTCGCATCGCCGTAGGCCTTGAGGATGTGGCGGATCTGCAGGCGGATCTCGCGCGCGGGCTGGCCGCGATAGCATCGCCGTGAACAGTCACAAGCAAGCCATCGATGCCGCGGTGGCGGCGGTTTCCACGGTTCTGCTCGGGAAATCACAGCCGATTCGCCTGGCGCTGTGCTGTCTGCTGGCGCGCGGCCATCTGCTGATCGAGGATCTCCCCGGGATGGGCAAGACCACGCTGGCACACGCGCTGGCGCGGGTACTCGGTCTCTCCTATAACCGCGTGCAGTTCACCAGTGATCTGCTGCCTGCGGATATTCTCGGTGTTGCTGTCTATCAACGGGAGGACAACAGTTTCCTGTTCCACCCCGGGCCGGTCTTTACTCAGGTGCTGCTCGCCGACGAAATCAACCGAACGACGCCGCGGACCCAGAGTGCGCTGCTCGAGGCGATGGCAGAGGGCCAGGTCAGCATTGAGGGCGAGACACGGCCACTGCCAACGCCGTTTTTTGTCATTGCCACGCAGAACCCGAGTGAACAGTCGGGAACCTACGCGCTGCCGGAATCGCAGCTCGACCGCTTTCTCATGCGCATCGAGCTCGGCTACCCCGATCCCGGGGCAGAGCGCGACCTGATGAGACGGGGTGACCTCGGCGGTCAGGCAGCCAGCCTCGAGCAGGTGATGTCGGTGGAGCAACTGGGCGCGATCCGCGATCAGGTGGAAGCCGTGCATACTTCGGAAGCCCTGTTGGATTATCTGCAGAGGCTGGTCGCCCGCACCCGCGCTGGAGGCGATGTCTCCGTCGGCCTGTCCCCGCGTGGTGTGCTCGCACTCCTGCGCGCTGCAAAGACCTGGGCACTCATGGACGATCGCGACCATGTTCTGCCCGAGGATCTGCAGGCGGTCCTGGGCCCCGTTGCGGGCCATCGGCTGGTGCCGGGCGAGCGCTTCGCCGGCGACGGAATGGCGCTGGTCGCAATGTTGCAGCAGGATGTGCCTGTACTGGCGTCATGATGTGTGGACAGGCCCTGAGGTGAGTCATCCTGCCGGATAGCCTGAAACGACGTTACCTGTGGCATTACGCTCGCTGGGTAGAGCGACGTATTCCCGCCGCCTCACGCGTCACCCTGGATCGCCGTCGGATCTTCATTTTTCCCTCCCGCGTCGGTCTTTTCTTTTTTGCGGCGCTGCTGGTCATGCTCATTGCGGCGATCAACTACGAGAACAACATGAGCTATGCGCTCACATTTCTGCTGGCGACGCTGTTCGTGGTTGCCGTCCTGCATACCTACGCCAACCTGTCCGGGCTAACGCTTCACGGCAGCGGCGGGGGCAGTGGCTTTCCCGGTGATCTCCTGCCGTTCTCTGTGCGCCTGATGGGTGGCAGGCAAAGCCGGTATGCGCTTCGGGTCCGATGGCGTGACAGCTCCCTTGGTGCTGGGGAGGCGCAGCTGGACGTGCCTCCGAACGCGTCCACTGAGGCACAGCTTTATGCACGGGCCTCGCAGCGGGGGCGATTCCTGCCCGGTCGTCTGCTTGTCGAGAGCAGCTACCCGCTGGGTCTGCTACGCTGCTGGACCTCGGTAGATCTGGCGCTTTCCGGGATTGTCTATCCGTCGCCGCAGCGTCACCCGGATATCCTCGGAGGTTCAGACCCCGGTCAGCGCGGACGATGGCATCCCCGTCCAGGGGAAGATGAGTTCTACGGTCTTCGGGAGTATCGCAAGGGGGACCGGCCGCGGCAGGTTTACTGGAAAGGACTGGCCCGCGGGCAGTCATTACAGAGCAAGCAATATTCCACCTATGCCAGCGAGGATGACTGGCTGGATTGGGACAGCTATCCGGGGGTTCCCACGGAGCAGCGCCTGTCATACCTGTGTTACCAGTGCCTGCAGCTGCACGCGCGACGACAGCAATACGGTCTGCGGCTCCCGGGTCTTCGGCTCAGTCCGTCTGACGGTGCCGCGCATCGCGATCGCGTGCTGACGGCTCTGGCCCTGCACGGATTGACACAGGAATGAAGTCCGCGGATCTTATCCCACGCAACGCACTGGCGTGGATTATCGCGGCGCAGCTGCTGCTGTTGTTACCCCACGTGCTTCGTCTTCCGCTGTGGATTGTGCTGTTGTACGGTGCTGCGTTCTTCTGGCGGCTGCAAATCTATCGCGGTCGCTCCGCCGTGCCGAACCGCTGGCTCAAGCTGCTCTTCATCGGCGCATCCATGGCCGGTATTGCCGCGAGCTACGGATCCGTGATCGGTCTCGAACCCACGGTCGCGCTGCTGCTGGTGGCCTTCGCGCTCAAGCTGCTGGAGTCCGTCGCGCGCAAGGACGGCTATGTCGTGATCTTCCTCGGCTTTTTTATCTGCATCACCGAGTTTCTGTTCAGTCAGGATCTGCTCATTGTCATTTATAGCGCGGTCGTTGTCTGGGTGCTGACGACGGCGCTGATCGCGCTCCATCGCTCGGCGGCGATAGACGATACCGGTCCCATGCGACTGGCCGCTGTCATGCTACTGCAGGCCGTGCCGCTGATGCTGGTGCTTTTCTTTCTGTTTCCCCGCATTGGCCCCCTGTGGAATGTGCCGATAAAAACGCAGGCGGCAAAGACCGGGGTCAGTGACATGCTCCGTCCTGGCGATATTTCCAGCCTGGCCCAGTCTTCCGATGTCGCTTTCCGCGCCAGCTTCGCCAGAGAGGTCCCGCCCGTCTCCAGCCTCTACTGGCGTGGGCTTGTGATGAGCCGGATAGATGAGGGTGCCTGGCGCACCGTCTCGTATTTTGAAACACCGCCCGCGGAACGGCGCGCCCCGCCGGTGGAGAAGACCGGGGAGTCCCTGGACTACAGCGTGATAATCGAGCCTACGCAGCAGCAGTGGCTGTATGGGCTGCGTTACGCGGAGGCCAGGCAAGGCGGCATTCTGCAGCTGCCGGATTATCGCCTGCTAAACCCCGTTGTCCTGGAGCAGGAGTTCCGCTACCGGGTGCGTAGCTGGCCGGAAGCGGCGCTGGGTCGGGACATCAGCCCCTGGCGCAGGCGCCTCGAGACACAGCTTCCGGAGGGCTCGAATCCGCGAACGCGCGCACTTGCAGAATCGCTGTATCGCGACACCGGGAACGATGCCGAGTATGTCCAGCGCGTTCTGGCGCTGTTCCGGCAGCAACCGTTCCGCTACACCCTGCAGCCGCCATTGCTCGACAATAACAGCATGGACCAGTTCCTGCTGGAGACACGTGCTGGGTTCTGCGAGCATTACGCCTACGCGTTCGCCGTACTGATGCGCGCCGTCGGCGTCCCCGCCAGGGTGGTTTCCGGCTACCAGGGAGGCGAAATCAATCCCGTCAACGGTACGGTCATCGTGCATCAGTTCGATGCACACGCCTGGAACGAGGTGTGGCTGGAAGACCGCGGCTGGGTGCGGGTGGATCCCACCGCGGCGGTGTCGCCGGCCCGTATCGAGTTCGGACTGGAAAACGCCATGCGGGAGGAGGGCAGTTTCCTGTCCTCGTCGCTGCTGTCGCCACTGCGCTACCGGGGAATCTCCTGGATCAATGCGCTGCGCCTGCGTTACGACGCCGTTACCTATCAGTGGCAGTCGTGGGTTGTGGGCTTCGACGGCCAGCAGCAGATCGATGTGCTACGCGGGGTGTTCGGGGAGATCAACGCGCGGCTGTTTGTCGGCGTCATGCTCGCCAGCTTCGGGAGCATGCTCGGGCTGGTGGCGGCATCGCTCTTCCTGCGCAACCGCCAGGGACGGCACCGGGATCCCGCGCTGCGGCATATCCGTCTTCTGCAGACGAGACTGCGCCGGATTGGCTTTGATCTGCGCCCGGGCGAGAGTCCCGGCGCCATGGGTCGCAGGGCAGCGGAGCGCTTTCCCGGTGCCTCAGACGACCTGCGTGCCATTGCGCGCCTTGCCGATGCGGCGCTGTACCGGCCACTGGGGTCGGAACAACGCGGGAAGATGCAGCGCAGCCTGCGGCGCCAGGTGCGGCGCCTGCGACTGCACCCGGGTCGCTAAGTCAGGCGCTGAGTTGCGTGATCTCCACCGCGGCAATGCGCTTGCCCTCGTCGGCTTTTTTCTGGAAGTCCAGAATCTGGTCGAAGTTCAGGTAGCGATAAACATCGGCAGCCATCGCGTCCAGGTTGGCCACGTACGTCATGTACTCCTCGGGCGTCGGCAGCCTGCCGAGAATTGCCCCGACGGCCGCGAGTTCCGCTGAGGTCAGGTAGACATTGGCACCGTCACCCAGGCGGTTGGGGAAGTTCCGGGTGGACGTCGACAGCACGGTGGCATTTGCTGCGACCCGCGCCTGATTGCCCATGCACAGCGAGCAGCCCGGCATCTCGGTGCGCGCACCGGCAGCACCGAAAATGTTGTAATAGCCTTCCTCCATCAGCTGGTGTTCGTCCATCCGTGTTGGTGGCACGATCCACAGCCGTGTTGCGATGCCTTTCTTGTGCTGCTCCAGCAGCTTGCCGGCGGCACGGAAGTGGCCGATGTTCGTCATGCAGGAGCCGATGAAGACCTCGTCCACGCTGTCGCCGGCGACCGCGGATAGCAGACGCGCATCGTCCGGATCGTTGGGGGCGCAGATAATCGGCTCGGTCACCTCTGCCAGGTCGATCTCGATAACGGCAGTGTATTCGGCATCTTCATCGGCCCGCATCAGTGACGGATTTGCCAGCCACTCCTCCATTTTCTGGGCGCGGCGCTCCAGAGTGCGCGGATCGCCGTAGCCTTCTGCGACCATGGAACGCAGCAGCACGATGTTCGAACGCAGATACTCCGAAATTGTCTCCTCGGAAAGATCGATGGTGCAGCCGGCGGCGGAGCGTTCCGCCGACGCGTCTGACAGCTCAAAGGCCTGCTCCACGGTGAGGTCCGGAAGCCCCTCGATTTCCAGAATACGCCCGCTGAAGATGTTCTTCTTGCCCTTCTTGTCGACCGTCAGCAGGCCTTGCTGAATCGCATAGTAAGGAATGGCATGCACCAGGTCGCGCAGTGTAATGCCGGGCTGCATGTTGCCGGTGAAGCGCACCAGCACGGACTCGGGCATATCCAGCGGCATGACGCCGGTGGCAGCGGCAAACGCGACCAGGCCGGACCCCGCGGGGAACGAGATGCCCATGGGGAATCGCGTGTGCGAGTCGCCACCGGTGCCGACGGTGTCGGGCAGCAGCATGCGATTGAGCCAGGAGTGAATGATGCCGTCACCGGGTCGTAGTGAGACACCGCCGCGGGTCATGATGAAATCGGGCAGGCTGTGCTGTGTATCAATGTCCACCGGCTTGGGGTAGGCCGCCGTGTGACAGAAAGACTGCATGGTGAGGTCGGCAGAGAAGCCGAGGCAGGCAAGGTCCTTGAGTTCGTCCCGGGTCATCGGCCCCGTGGTGTCCTGGGACCCTACCGTGGTCATCTGCGGCTCGCAGTAAGTGCCGGGTCGCACGCCGTCCATGCCGCAGGCGCGGCCAACCATTTTCTGCGCCAGGGTAAAGCCCTTGCCGGAATCGGCGGGCTGCTCCGGCGTGCGGAACAGGTCGGAGTCGGGCAGTCCGAGGGACTCCCGCGCGCGGGCAGTGAGGCCGCGACCGATAATCAGGTTGATACGGCCACCGGCGCGAACCTCATCCAGCAAAACCTGCGATTTCAGCGTGAACTCGCCGATCACGCTGCCATCCTCCGCCAGCATCCTGCCCTCGTACGGGCGGATCTCTATGACGTCGCCCATGTCGAGATCATCTACCGGGGCCTCAAACACCAGTGCGCCGGCGTCTTCCATGGTGTTGTAGAAAATCGGCGCGACCTTGCCGCCAATACAGATGCCGCCAGCTTTCTTGTTCGGTACCCCGGGCACGTCATCGCCGAAAAACCACAGCACCGAGTTGGTCGCCGACTTGCGCGACGAGCCCGTGCCCACCACGTCGCCGACAAATGCCACCGGATAGCCTTTGGCCTTGATCTGTTCGATCTGTTTCATGGGTCCGATGCTGCCGGGCTCATCGGGGTGGAGGCCGTCCCGGGCCATCTTGTACATGGCCAGGGCGTGCAGCGGGATATCCGGTCGCGACCAGGCATCGGGAGCCGGGGAAAGATCATCGGTATTGGTTTCGCCGGTTACCTTGAAGACCGAGACCTTGATCGACTTGGGCACCGCGTCGCGCGAGGTGAACCACTCGCCCGCAGCCCAGCTCTGCATCACCGACTCGGCGTGGGCATTGCCCCGCTGGGCCAGGTCGGCGACATCGTGGAATGCCTCAAACACCAGCAGTGTATGCTTGAGTTCGGTAGCGGCGAGTTCGCCGAGGTCCTCGTTGGTCAGGAGAGCAACCAGCGTTTCGATATTGTAGCCACCGTGCATATTGCCAAGCAGGCGGATAGCCAGTGGCCGGTCAATCAGCGCGCACTCGGTATCGCCGCGGGCGATGGCAGACAGGAAGCCGGCCTTGACGTAGGCCGCCTCGTCGACGCCTGGCGGTACGCGATGACTCAGCAGATCGAGCAGAAAGGCCTCTTCACCCACCGGAGGGTCCTGCAGGAGTTCAACAAGCGCTGCGGTCTGTTCGACGTTCAGCGGCTTCGGCGGAATATTCTGTGCGGCGCGTTGAGCAGCGTGATCGCGGTAGGCTTCTAGCACGGTGTGACTCCTGGTACGTGGGCTCGCCGCAGGCGCCGGTGACTGCCGGCAGGCGGCGATGGAACGGTTACCGCGCGACAGCAGCCGGGCGATACGAGATACGCGTCGCAGTATATCCGAGCGCCCGATTAAGATAAATAAATCAACCGCTTATACTGTGCATTCGCGCGCTCAATAGCGTACTCTTCGCGACCCTGTTAAGGAGCGTCACCACAGTCAATGCAGCATACAGGTATGTCGACAAGCATCCGTAAGGACAGCGAGGCTGTTCGGGATTTTCTGTCCTGCGCGACGCCAGATGCCTGGGTTCAGGCGGCTGCGCGGCCGGAAAATCTTCCGACGCTGCTCATTGATCACGCCAACTGCGAGAAAAAAGCGGCCTCCACGGCGCTGGCGCTGATGCACCGCTACACCGATCAGCATCGCCTGCTCAACAGAATGTCGCGATTGGCCCGTGAGGAGCTGCGCCACTTCGAGCAGGTGCTCGCTATCATGCGTCGTCGCGATATCGTGTATACGTCGGTGAGCGCCTCCCGCTATGCCGGCGCTCTTCATGAGTGTGTACGACGGGCTGAGCCGGGGCGTCTGGTCGATACACTGCTGATCGGCGCGATTATTGAGGCGCGTTCCTGCGAGCGCTTTGCCGCACTTGCACCCTGGCTGGACGATGAGCTCTCCACATTCTACCGGTCGCTGCTGAAGTCAGAAGCCCGACATTTCCAGGACTATCTGGCGCTGGCGGCGGAGGCGGCGGGCAGTAAGGAAGTGGAGGAGAGGCTACAGTTCCTGCTGTCGGCCGAGGCAGGTCTCGTCCAGTCTGCAGATACAGAGCTGCGCTTTCACAGCGGCGTGCCCGCGGCGCCGCCTAAAAACTGAATTCCTGAAGCACTGGCCCCCTGGTATCGATATCGATACGCCAGCCGCTGTGGCTACCCCAATCGCCCAGAACCCAGCGGGTTCCTGCCGTCATCTCATGCGTCGCGGGACGGTGGGTATGTCCGTGCACCAGCCGCATCACCCCCCAGCGGTGCATGACCTCCTGCACCGCGCCGGGGTCAACATCCATGATGTCGTCTGCTTTCAGGCTATTCGCGTCCTGGCTCATGGCGCGCAATTCACTCGCCAATCGCCGGCGTTCGGCTAGCGGCCGGGCCAGGACATCAGCCTGCCAGTCGGGGTCCCGGGTCATTTGCCGGAATGACTGATAGTCGACATCGCCGGTGCAGAGGCTGTCGCCGTGCATGAGCAGCGTGCGCACACCGCCGATAAGGTGGACGCAGGGATCGGGCAGGAGTTGGGCGCCTGTGCGCGCGCAGAAAGACTCGCCAAGCAGAAAATCCCGGTTACCCGGCATCAGATAGAGCGTGATGTCACGCTCGTGCAGGCCCGACAGCAGGTTGGAAACTGACTGAACCAGTGGCCTGTCATCGTCGTCACCGATCCATGCCTCGAACAGGTCACCGAGAATATACAGCGCATCAACGTGCTGGAGGCTGCCAAGAAAACCATCAAAGCCTGCCGTCACGGCCGGCCGGGTTTCATCGAGGTGCAGGTCTGAAATCAGGCAGGCAGATGCCGCGGTCGCCAACGCCTGCCCGGGTTCGTCACTGATCGCTGTCATCATCCACAACAATGGACTCGATAATCACCGCCTCTTTCGGGACGTCCTGGTGCCCGCCTCGGCTGGTTGTCGGTACGTTGCGAATCTTTTCCAGAACGTCTTCACCACTGACAATTTTGCCAAATACGGTGTAACCCCAGCCCTGCATCGTTTTGCCGCTGTGGTTGAGGAAGTCGTTGTCCTTGACGTTGAGAAAGAACTGCGCGGTCGCCGAGTGGGGATCCATGGTGCGCGCCATGGCAATGGTGCCAAAATCGTTCTTCAGGCCATTGTCGGCCTCGTTCTCGATCGGGTCTCGGGTGGGACGCTGTTTCATGTCGGTATCGAAACCGCCGCCCTGGATCATGAAGTTGTTGATTACGCGGTGAAAAATCGTGCCATCGTAGTGCCCGCTTCGGGCATAGGCGATAAAGTTCTCCACGGTTCTGGGCGCGCGCTCGGCATCCAGCTCCAGTGTGATCTCGCCAAAGGTCGTGCGAATAGTGATCATCAGTCGGGGCCTTAAGAGTGATTTCTGAAGAGTCGGATGATACGTTCTTTGCCCTCCCAGTAGAACTGTTACAGCACGTTCCTGTGACGGATTTACGCACAGGTCAGCGCAGATTCAAGCGTCGGCCCCGTGATCTATCTGCCTGCTGCATCAGGCGCTATACTGTCTGGCTTCATTTCCAGCGAAGCAAACACATGGAACACAGCAAGTCAACGGGCAACTTCCTGCAGACTATTATCGAGGAAGACCTGGCGAGCGGGCGGGTCGACAGGGTGGTCACGCGCTTCCCGCCCGAGCCCAACGGCTACCTGCATATCGGCCACGCCAAATCCATCAGCGTCAACTTCGGTCTGGCAGAGCAGTTCGGTGGCCATTGCCATCTTCGGTTCGACGACACCAATCCGGAAAAGGAGGCGCAGGAATATATCGACGCCATCCAGGAAGATGTCCGTTGGCTGGGCTACGAATGGCAGGGGGACGTCCGCTACGCATCATCCTACTTTGAGCAGCTGTACGCCTGGGCGGAGTATCTGGTGGAGCAGGGCGATGCCTATGTCTGCGAGCTGGACGCCGATCAGGCCCGGGAGTTTCGCGGCACGTTGACGGAGGCCGGACGCAACAGTCCGTACAGGGAGCGTTCTGCTGCCGAGAACCTTGACCTCCTGCGGCGAATGCGACAGGGGGAGTTTGCCGACGGCACCCGGGTGCTGCGCGCAAAAATCGATATGGCTCACCCCAATATGAATATGCGTGATCCGATTCTCTACCGGATCCGCAAGCGTCATCATCACCAGACCGGCGACGCCTGGCCGATCTATCCCACCTACGATTTCGCACACGGACAGGAAGACGCGATAGAGGGTATTACCCATTCCATCTGTACGCTTGAGTTTGAGGACCACCGTCCGCTCTACGACTGGTTTCTCGACCATCTGCCGGTAAAAAGCCGACCGCGGCAGTATGAGTTCGGGCGGCTGAATACCAGTTACACCGTGACCAGCAAGCGCAAGCTGAAACAGCTGGTAGACGAGGAGGTCGTCGATGGTTGGGATGATCCGCGCATGCCGACAATTGCCGGGCTGCGTCGTCGCGGCGTCACGCCTGCGGCGATCCGCCGTTTCTGCGACATGGTAGGGACCTCCCGCGCCAATGGTGTTGCGGATGTCGCCATGCTGGAACACGCCATCCGCGATGATCTGAACGAAAACGCGCCGCGTGCCATGTGTGTACTCGATCCGTTGAAAGTGATTCTGACCAATATCGACGATAGCGTAAACGACCTGTTGATCGCTCCGAGGCATCCGGGCAAGCCGGAGCTGGGTGAGCGGCAGTTGCCGTTCTCGCGAGAACTGTATATCGACGCTGCGGACTTTCGTGAGGAGGCCAACAAGAAATACAAGCGGCTGGTGCTGGGCAAGCGCGTGCGTCTGCGCAGCGCCTGCGTGATCGAGGCGCATGATGTTGTCAGGAATGCAGCCGGAGAAATCGTGGAGGTCCACGCCACGGCCATTGCAAATACTGTTGGCAGCGATCCGGAAGACGGCGTCAAGCCGAAAGGCGTGATTCACTGGGTATGCGCGCGCGGCGGCAGTCGCGCCACCGTCAGGCTTTACGACAGGCTGTTCCGTCACCCCGCGCCGGACCGTGGTGATACCGATTTCATGGCGCAGCTGAACCCGGATTCGCTGAGAATTGTCGATTGCGCGATCATTGAGCCTGCGCTGGCCGTGGCGTCGCCGGGTGAGCGTTTTCAGTTCGAACGCGAGGGTTACTTTGTGGCTGACAGCATGGAGCACAGTGCTGACAGTCCCGTCTACAACCTGACAATCGGCCTGCGCGACGTCTGGGAAAACGCCGGAGGCGCCGGATGAGTCTGCGCCTCTACAATACCCTCAGCGGCGAAAAGGAACACTTTGAGCCGAGGGTCGCAGACACGGTGACAATGTACGTGTGCGGCCCCACGGTCTACAACCTGGCGCATATTGGAAATGCGCGGCCCGTGGTGGTGTTCGACACCCTGTTTCGCGTATTGAGAGAACGCTATGCGACAGTGACCTACGCCCGCAACATTACCGACATCGATGACAAGATCATCGCTGCCGCCCGTGACAGCGGGCGCAGCATTGAATCTGTCACCGATGAGTTCACGCTGAAATATCGCGAAGACATGGCTGCGCTCAACACGCTGCCACCGACCCTGGAGCCTCACGCAACCCACAACATTGATGCGATGATCCGTCTGACCCAGCGGCTTATCGAGCGCGGCCATGCCTATGTTTCTGCCGGCCACGCCCTGTTCGCCGTCGAGTCCATGCCGGAATACGGCGCGCTGTCAGGGCGCAGGCTTGATGACATGCTGGCGGGCGCCCGGGTTGACGTTGCCGACTACAAGCGTCACCCGGGCGATTTCGTGCTGTGGAAACCGGCCGCCGACGACGAACCCGGCTGGGACAGCCCCTGGGGCCGGGGGCGGCCGGGCTGGCACCTCGAATGCTCGGCGATGATCCGGGAGCATCTCGGTGACAGTATTGACATCCACGGCGGTGGGCGCGACCTGATCTTCCCACACCATGAAAACGAGATTGCGCAGAGCCGCTGCAGTCATGACGGGGAGTTTGTGCGTTACTGGCTGCATAATGCCTATGTGGATATCGACGGCGAGAAAATGTCCAAGTCGCTGGGCAATGTGCGCAGTGTTCGCGACCTGCTGCAGCATTACCGGGGCGAAGTGCTGCGGCTGGCGCTGCTGACGGCCCACTACCGCTCGCCGCTGAATTTCTCCAGCGATCTCCTCGATCAGGCCCGGCATACGCTTGACGGTTTTTACACGACCCTGCGTAGCGTCGAGCACATCGAGCCGGTGGGCCCTGTCGATATCACGGCGGAGCCGGTGTTTGCCGCGCTCGAGGATGATCTGAATACACCCCTGGCGCTGGCCGAGCTGCATGCGCTGGCCAAGGCGCTGCACAAGGCATTGGACGCGGAGAGGCCACGGCTCAAGGCACGTTTCCTGGCGGCGGCAGACAGCCTTGGCATTCTGCAGGCAACACCCGCGTCCTGGCTGCAGGACGCAACGGCGGCCGATGAGCTGGATGCCGCGGCGATTGAGCAACTCATTGAACAGCGGCGCAGGGCGAAGCAGGATCGTGACTACGCACTGGCAGACACGATTCGCAATGAGCTAATGGCCGCGGGCATCGCACTTGAAGATACCGCCGAAGGAACCCTGTGGCGGCGCGGAGCCTGATCTGACAGTCGGGGCGGATCATGACAAATACGCTATACTGCAGTTGCGGACGTTGATTTTGCCGGGTTGCGTGAGTATGATGCGCGCTCCTGAACACGGGTTACTTTTTCGACACTCAGGTATATCGGGGTATAGCGCAGTCTGGTAGCGCGCCTGCTTTGGGAGCAGGATGTCGGGAGTTCGAATCTCTCTACCCCGACCACTTTTCAACGGTGAAGAGTCGGTCATTTCGGTGTCAACCCTGTCTATGGTGGCCGTAGCTCACCAGGTAGAGCACCGGATTGTGACTCCGGAGGTAGCGGGTTCGAGACCCGTCGGCCACCCCATCTTCCCGATTCCCCCTTGCCGCCTGTTCGGGGTAAACTGTACTGCTTGCGCCTATAGCTCAGCTGGATAGAGCACCGGCCTTCTAAGCCGGTTGTCCCAGGTTCGAATCCTGGTGGGCGCGCCACTATCAGCAGGAACACCTCGCATGTCAGCTATCTCACAACCCACCTGGGTGTTCGGCTATGGCTCACTGATTTTCAAGGTCGATTTTCCCTGGATGGACCGTCGGGCGGCCAGCATAAGCGGCTGGTCGCGGCGATTCTGGCAGGGTTCCCATGATCACCGTGGAACGCCAGAGGCCCCGGGGAGGGTGGTAACCCTGATTGAGACGCCCGGCATCGACTGTCGTGGCGTTGCCTATCTTGTGGCGCCAGAGGTCTTCGCCCACCTCGATTATCGTGAGAAGAATGGATACGCGCGGCACAGAGTCGCGATTTCCCTGCAGGATGCGGAGTCGCCGGTGGAAGGGCTTCTTTACGTGGCTACGGCAGGTAACCCTGCCTATCTCGGTCCCGCGCCGCTGGACGATCTGGCTTCACACATTGCCGCGGCGAGCGGCCCCAGCGGTAGCAACCAGAGCTACCTGAGCGAGCTCGCCCTGGCACTGCATGAGTTGGGGTCCTATGACGACCACGTCCATCCACTGGCCCACCGCGTCGACACCCTGCTGCGGCAGGAGTAGCGGCGGCGGGGTCAGCCTGGGTCGGGCGCTGGCGTCTCAGGCGGCGCGACGGGTTTTGCCGGCTCCACGACCTGCACGGGTATGGGGCTGGCTGCATCGAGATGTATGTCCCGCTGCGGGAACGCGATGCTGATCCCGGCCTCGTTGAACCTCTCATTGATTTCGGTGCGCAGCTCGGTCCATACCCTGGGATACTCCCGCTCCGCATAACAGCGAAGCCAGATGAGCAGGGAATTGTCGCCAAAGTCCTCAAAGGTTGCAGTTGGCTCGGGTTCCTCGATCACCGACGGGTTGTCATGCGCCACCTCGATGAGAATCCGCATGGCTTCGCGGACGTCCGAGCCGTAGGCCACGCCAACGGCAATCACCACGCGCAGGTTCGAGGTCGAGAGCGACCAGTTGGTCACCACGCCGGTGATCAGTTCCTTGTTCGGAATCATCAGCTCCTTGCCTTCGAAGGACTCGATCACCGTGGCCCGGGCGTTGATCTGGGTAACCGTGCCATCGCCGCCACCGGCAGTGATGATGTCGCCGACGCGGATAGGCCGCTCGAAAAGCAGTATCAGTCCACTGATAAAGTTCGCGACAATCTCCTGCAGACCAAAACCGATACCGACGCCGAGCGCAGCCACCAGCCACTGCACCTTGCCCCATTCCCAACCCAGCAGTGACAGGCTCATGGTGAGGCCCGTGCCGATAATGACGTATTGCATGAGCACCCTGATGGCATAGCGACTGCCTGGGGTGATGCCGGTCCACTCCATCAGCAGAACATCAATGAGTGGGGGGAGGTGTTTAGTGACCAGGGCGGTAATCACCAGGATGAAGATCGCGTTGATCAGGGTCGCCAGCGAGACGACGCGCAACTGACCGTCGGGCAGGGTGGAATCTGCGACGTTCCACAGACCGATCTCATTGAAGATATTCAGCGCCGGTAAGGCAGGTGACCAGATCAGCCACAGGGCGATGGCAAGACCCAGGACGCGCATAAGGCTGAGCAGCTGTGTATTGGCGCCGGAGAGGGAGGCCACCGTCGCCAGGTCATCGGCGTTGTCCACGGCGCTCTCGCCGCCCTCCTGAAGCGCTCTCGACTCATCGCGGGTCCGTCTCTCGATCTTCGCATTGAAAATGAGGCCGACCCGATAGAGGATGTTGGTGACAAACAGTATCAGCAGGAACGCCGCTATGGAGAGCCCCAGGGAATCCAGATAGAGGTGGGCCGCAAAGAGGTGCCCGGTTACGTGCATGATGGCAATGGCGGCTGACAGAACGACAGCCGCCCGAAATCCATACAGCACAATGCGATCGGCGGTGAACAGTTCGCTGCGCAGTGCCCGCAGACCCGCCAGGAGCAGTGCAACGGCAATCGCCAGCGTGGCGATTGCCGTCAGTGGCCCACCGCTGTCCGTTGCCGACGTGGACAGACCGAATCCAGCGGTAAATGCGCCGGTCACGAGCACCGGCGTCAGCCAGCTGAGGGCCGGGCGCAGACAGTCCATCTTCTGGCCATTCCACTTGAGCCGGCGGCGACCCACGCCGAGGCGACCGGTAATGTGACGAAGAAAGCTCAGGGAAAACAGTACCAGTGAGGCGAGCATGAGCCCGGCGGCGATGCCCGAGAGTTGCGCGTTGTCCGCGGCAGCATTGCGGATAACCAGGGAAATGGCGAATACGGCGAGGGGCACAGCCGAAGCGTAGGCCACGCTCAGGGCAATGCCGGTAAAAATGCGATCACTGCGCTCATCGCGGGGTCTGATGGGTTTGCCAAGCTGCTCTTCGAGTTCACGCTTGATGCGGCGCCGGAAGACCAGCAGCAGGGCGACCAGCAGTCCGAGCAGCAGGGGCTCTACGCTAAGCACCGCCTGAGGCAGTCGGTCTCGCAGCTGGAGAAGCCCGTCGGTGGAGATGAGGAGCTTCACCTGGTCCTTCAGACGCATCGGGTCAACGTAGCTGTGGTTTCTCGTCCACAGAAGGTTGCTGGTGAGGAACTCCTCGTAGCTCTCTATGGAATCGTAAAGGCCAGCGGCGAGTTCGTTGGTATCGATAAGCACCTGCTGCAGCTGCGACTGTGCCTGTGCGTTTTCGCGCAGGAGGCGCATATGCTGGTCGAGAAGCTTGTTCAGAGAGTCCCGGGTAGCACTGTCCCAGTCCGCGTGATCCGGGAATCGCTTTTTCAGAAATGACTCCCGGTCAGACATTTCCCGGACGTCTTCGTCGTTATCGATCGCGGCGATCGCCACCTCGTTGATGCGCGTGTTGCGGCGGTCTATCGCTGAGGCGATGCCGCGTTGTCCGGGGAGTGTTCGCAGCCGGCTCAGCATGACGTCGGCGAGCTCGGGCTGCAGTCCGGACACGGCAAGGCGTCGACGTGACAGCGAGGCGTCCCGCTCGATGTTGTCCAGTGTTTCGCGCAGCTCCAGTATCTGCCGCCGCGCCGCGTTGAGTTCAAGCCCCAGGGCTTCCTGCTGACGGGCGAGGGACATGTTTTCCTCGGCCAGTGCCTGCAGGTCGGTGCGCGTCTCGCCCATTTCCGACACGATTTCCTGCGTCGCTTCGATCTGTCTTTGCGCCGCGCTTCGACGCAGGTCCCTTGCTACCTCGGACAGGGCTGCGAGGCGTCGATCCAGGCGATTGATTCTCACATCCAGCCAGTTCCGCTCAGCCACCAGAATATTTTCCAGCGCCGGTTGACCGCGCACCCGCAGTGCCAGGAGTTCTGCCTCCGCCGTAAGCTGCGCGCGGCGGACCTGCGTCATGGCATCGGCGGTGCGATCCTTGAGCGACGCTCCCTCGGAGAGGTTTGTGCTCGGCAGTGCCTCAAGCTGGCTCTGGATCGCGACGAGGCGGTCGCGTTCCGCCGTCCCTTGTTGTCGTGCCGCTGCCAGCTCTGTGGCGATGGCGGTTCTGCGCGCCGTGGCACTGCGGCGATCCGCGACCAGCAGCTGAATTTCGGCCTCCAGCTCGGCCAGTGGCACGTCGTCACTCGCGGGCTGGGGAGCCGGCTCCTGTGCAGACTCCTCTATCAGCGTCTCAAAGCGGGCTATCTCCTCTTCGCTGCGCTGTATACGGTCAGACACCTCATCAATGGTGGACTGCAGCTCCCGGGTTGCTGCCAGCGTGCTGGCCGCGGACTCCAGCTCCGCAGCTAGACGGGTCCGTTCTTCTTCAGAGAGCTCCGTCGACTGCTGTAGCTGCTGTGAGAGCGCATCGAGCCGACTGGCCGTAACCGCGTCAGAGGCGTCGGTCTGCGCCATGCCACGGTCTGCCAGAAGAAAACACACCAGCACAAGCAGCCATCGTGCAGTGACACGATGGACCTCGGCAGAGGACCTGGAAAGGATAGCCACGAATCGATCTCGCACCCGAAGTCAAATGACGGCAAAGGGTAGCATAACCGGTAGCAGCAGAAGCGTGGTTTTGCCTTCGAGGGAATTCGAGGGACATGGCTTGTCTGGCGTGCTGTGATGCAGGATAATCCGTCCTCCGCGAAAGCGGGGCTATGGTAGTCCGGATGGTCCCCTCGCAACGACAGGCAGTGAACCCCGCCAGGCCCGGAAGGGAGCAACGGTAGCTGCCGATGCGTGTGCCGGGGTGTGGCTGTTCGGGCTGCCTCCATTTTTTTCTTGTCGTGGTCGCCCGGCGCAGACTCCCTCATTGCCGCATAGTCGTTTCTCTGTCTCGGCGGCTGCGTTATGCTGGCAGGCTGAGACTGCAGGAGTGACGCGCACAGCATGTCCTATCAGGTACTGGCCCGAAAATGGCGCCCGCGCACCTTCGGCGAAATGGTGGGGCAGCAGCACGTGCTCAAGGCCCTGGCGAACGCACTGGATCATGATCGACTGCACCACGCCTACCTGTTTACCGGCACTCGCGGCGTTGGCAAGACCACGGTGGCGCGGATTCTGGCCAAGTGCCTGAACTGTGAGCAGGGTGTCAGTTCACAGCCCTGCGGCACCTGCGGTGCCTGTCTCGAGGTTGCCGAGGGACGCAGTGTCGACCTGATAGAGGTCGACGCAGCCTCCAGAACCAAGGTTGACGACACCCGGGAGCTGCTCGACAACGTGCAGTACGCTCCAACCCGAAGTCGGTTCAAGATTTATCTTATCGACGAAGTCCATATGCTGTCGGCGCACAGCTTCAACGCACTGCTGAAAACGCTTGAGGAGCCGCCGCCACACATCAAGTTCCTGCTCGCAACCACTGATCCGCAGAAACTGCCGGCAACGGTGCTCTCCCGGTGCCTGCAGTTCAACCTCAAGAATATGCCGCCAGAGCAGGTGGTGGGTCATCTGCGCACGGTGCTGGACGCCGAGGGTGTAGCTTATGATGAGGCGGCGCTGCCACTCCTTGGTCGCGCTGCTGCCGGCAGCATGCGTGATGCCCTCAGTCTCACGGATCAGGCAATCGGCTACGGTGGCGGCCAGATTGCAGAAGCAGAGGTCCGGGACATGCTCGGTGTCGCGGATCGCACGGCAATACTTCAGCTGCTCAACGCGCTGGCGCGCGATGATGCGAAGGAGCTGCTGGGGATTATCGCCAGCATGGCGGAGAGCGGGGCGGATTTTGCCGGCGCCGTCGATGAACTCATCGCAGCGCTGCACGATCTTGCGGTCGTTCAGGTCGTGCCCGACGCGCTGTCCTTCGCTGCGGAGGAGCCCGATGAGCTCCGCCGGCTGGCAGCCCTGCTGACGGGGGAGGATGTGCAGCTGCACTATCAGATGGCGCTGAATGGCAAGCGGGACATGAGCATCAGCGCCGACACCCGTGCTGCCTTCGAAATGATCATGCTGCGAATGCTCGCCTTCAGGCCAGTCACGGCCAGCCGCTCGCGGCCGGCGGGCACCGCAGCTGACGGAGCGACGGCGAAGCGCGGAGGGACGCCGCCCGCAGGAGCGCCTGCCGAAGCCGTGCCGCCACCACGCACGGAACCGGCCAGCGCCGAGGTATCGCCACTCCCGGCTCGCAACGACAGAGCCGGCGAGGTCGGCGATCGCGGAAAAAAGCCTGAAGCGCCGCCCTGCGGCGCAGACGGCGACTGGGCCCGGCTACTGCCCTCACTGGGGCTGACAGGGAGCACCCTGCTCACGGCAAAGAATTGTGAATGGCACCGGCAGACAGATGACATGGTAGAACTCAGGCTGGATCCGGAACAATCGAATCTGTTCAATGCCCGACACAGTGAACGCATCGAGAAGGCACTGCGTGGCGCGCTGCAGAAACCCGCGTTGACAGTCAACATCCAGACCGGTCCGCTGCGATCAGAAACCCCTGCGCAGCGAGAGCAGAGACTGGCGCGGGAGGAACACTCGGCCGCCGTTGCGCGAATGCGGCAGGACCCAAGGCTTTCGGCCCTGATTGCGCGTTTTTCGGCGACGCTCGATGAACCTGGCATTGAGATAACGGTCAACAGGGAATGATCCCGCATGATGTCGAACGCAACAGAATCAGCGTCATGCAACGTAACGGAGACTGGCACATGAAGGGAAGTATCACGGAAATGATGCAGCAGGCGCAGAAAATGCAGGCTGACATGCAGAAAGCCCAGGAGGCGCTGGCGGAACAGGAGGTCACGGGGGAGTCCGGAGCAGGTCTGGTGCGCGTTACCATGAACGGACGCCACGACGTGCGCGCCGTGACCATCGACGACAGCGTGCTGCAGGAAGAGAAAAGTGTGCTTGAGGATCTGCTGGGTGCTGCGGTCAATGATGCGGTGCGCAAGGTCGAGGCGGAAAACAAGAAAGCGATGTCGCAGTTGACCTCGGGGCTGAATCTGCCCGAGGGCTTCAAGCTGCCGTTCTGAGCGCATGAAGTTCAGCCCCGCACTCGAAACATTGATAGAGTCGCTTCGCTGTCTGCCCGGCGTCGGGCCTAAGTCGGCACAGCGCATGGCTCTTCACCTCCTGGAACGCAATCGCAGCGGTGCCTCGGTGCTCGCGAATGCGCTGCGCGACGCCGTTGATCGCATCGGCCACTGCCAGCGCTGCAGGAACCTCACGGAACTGGCGTTGTGCGAGATCTGCAGCGATACCCGCCGTGACCAGCGCACGCTTTGCGTGGTGGAAACGCCGGGCGACGTGCTGGCGGTGGAGCAGGCAGGAGGCTACCGGGGCTGCTATTTTGTGCTCATGGGACATCTGTCACCGATCGATGGCATCGGCCCCGAGGATATCGGTCTCGACCGGCTGCAGGAGCAGGTGGAAACGCAGGGCATCACCGAGGTGATTCTCGCCACCAATCCCACCGCCGAAGGCGAGGCGACCGCCTACTACCTGACCGAGATGCTCGGTTCACGCGGGATACGCATGTCGCGCATTGCCCACGGCGTGCCGCTGGGAGGAGAGCTTGAGTATGTGGATGGGTCGACTCTCATGCACGCCTTCACCGGGCGAACGCCAGTGGTGCGCTCTTGAAGTGGACGCTGGTGGAAACGCAGCAAGCGCTGGAGCGTGTCCTGCCAGCGCTGCGGGAATCGGAGGCGCTGGCGGTCGATACGGAATTCATGCGCCGTGACACGTTCTTTCCGCAGATTGCGCTTCTTCAGCTGAGCGCCGGTGAACACGCACTGCTTATAGACCCTCTTGGGATAGAAGATACCTCGCCCATTCGTGATCTCCTTGCCGATGAACGCATCGTCAAGGTGCTGCACTCGGCGAGCGAAGACCTCGAGGTATTTGATCGCTGGCTGCAGCTCTCACCACAGCCCTTGTTCGATACCCAGCGCGCGGCCGGTTTTCTTGACCGCGGCTTCGGCCTGGGCTATCGCGCCATGGTCGAGACCTATTGCGGCGTGCAGCTCGACAAGGGCGAAACCCGGTCTGACTGGTTAAAGCGTCCTCTGAGTTCCTCCCAATGCGATTATGCGGCGCTGGACGTCGCTTATCTGCTGCCGATCTATCGCGACATGCGCGCAGCGGTAGAGAGGGAAGGTAAGCTCGAGTGGGTATTTGACGATGGGCGCACCGCCACCGACAGCGCCGGCAGCGCTGCACGGGACTATTACCTGCGCATCAAGTCGGCCTGGAAGCTCAACCGCCGCCAGCTTGCTGTGCTGCGCGCAGTCTGCGACTGGCGGGAAGAGCAGGCCATGTCCCGGGACAAGCCTCGCAGCTGGATCATTCCGGATGCCGCCTGCCTCGATATTGCACGCAGTGGCGAGCTGGACGCCGACAGTCTGGCTCAGGTGCCAGGTCTTTCTCCCGGAGTCCTGCGCCGCTACAGCGGCGACCTGGTCGCCTGTGTGTCTGCGGCACGCGCACTGCCGGACAGCGAGCTGCCGCCCCTCCTGCCAGGGCCGCTGACCGCGGACGAACGTCGGCTGTTGAAGGCGCTGAAGCAGCGCGGCAAGCAGATTGCAGCCGCGCTCGGCGCCGCTCCGGAATCGCTCCTGCCGTCGAAGGATTATGAAAGGCTCTTGCGCGAGTCCCTTGGCGACCCTGTGCCTGTACCCGCTCACTGGCACGGTTGGCGCAAACCGCGGGTGATAGATCCACTGCGTAATTTTCTCGCGGAGAGACGCGCATGAATTGCATTGTCGAGATCTTTGCCAGCTCACGTCGCGAGGGCATGTATCTTTATGCGCCGCGCGACGCGGTCTGGGAGGAGCTTCCGGAATCACTGCGGGCGGCATTTGGCCCGCCTCGGTCGGTCATGACGCTGGTGCTGACGCCCGATCGGCGCCTCGCGCGAGTCAGGGCGGCCGAGGTCATTGCGGCGATCGATGACAAGGGGTTCTTTCTGCAGATGCCACCCGCTTATACTGATGCCGTGATGCGGCAGCCTCATGAATGACAGCTGGTGGAACAGATTGACTCTCAGTCAGCTGTCGGCCGAGCAGTGGGAGCGACTCTGTGACGGCTGCGGGCAGTGCTGCCTGCATGTCCTGGAAGACGAGGAGACGGGAGATTTTGCGCGCACGACTGTCCACTGTCGCTACCTCGATGCAACGGCATGCCGCTGCACGGACTATGTGAACCGGCTGCGGAACGTGCCTTCCTGTGTCGCTCTGACGCCCACAGCTGCCGCGCAGTACGACTGGCTTCCGCCGACCTGCGCCTATCGCCTGCGGGCGGCGGAACTGCCGCTGCCCGACTGGCACCCCCTCGAGACAGGCGATCCGGACAGCGTTCACCGTGCCGGCATCTCCGTGCGTGGACGCATCATCAGCGAGGAGTTCGTACCGGAGGATCATATGGAAGACTATGTCCTGCACTGGGTCGAGCAGGGAGACTGAGACATGTTGACAGAAAGCGGCTACCTGGTGGCGATGACGGTATATCTGATGGCAGGGCTTTTTACCTGTCTGGTCGGGGCGCGCTGGCTGGCGAAAGATCCGTCCTGGCGGTTCGGGTGGTTCCTCACCGGCGCGGCCCTGCTGTTGACGCCCGCGTTTCCGTCACCGGGGATGGATACGATGGCACCGGCGAGCGTCGTTGCCGGGTTTCAGCTGGCGACCGCCGGGGTCGAGCCGGCCATGCATGCACTGCGGCCGCTCGCTGTCGCCCTGGCAACCGCCTGGCTGCTGACGCTGTTGGTAGTCGTGGTGCTGTGGCAGCGCCGCAGGCGCTAGCGGTCGCGCAGGCCGCGCGGCTTGCGCAGGCACCCTCGCAATCGTTACCCTTTCGCCTTCTTTTTATCTCGGGCATACAGCTATCATGAAATTCACCGGAACCAGGAACTACGTTGCCACCGACGACCTGCGCATGGCCGTCGACGCTGCTGTCAACCTGCAGCGACCTCTGCTTATCAAGGGTGAGCCGGGCACGGGCAAGACCATGCTGGCGGAAGAAGTGGCCGAGGGTCTCGGCAAGCCGCTCATACAGTGGCACATCAAGTCGACCACCAAGGCGCAGCAGGGCCTGTACGAATATGACGCCGTCTCGCGCCTGCGCGATTCACAGCTCGGCGACGAGAAGGTGTATGACATCGGTAACTACATCAAGCGCGGCAAGCTGTGGGACGCCTTCGCGGCGGAAGAGCAGGTCGTGCTACTTATCGACGAGATCGACAAGGCCGACATCGAGTTCCCGAATGACCTGCTGGTTGAGCTGGATCGGATGGAATTCTTTGTTTATGAGACGGGAGAAACCGTGCGCGCTGTGCACCGGCCCATTATCATCATCACCAGCAACAACGAAAAGGAGCTGCCCGATGCGTTTCTTCGCCGCTGCTTCTTTCATTTCATTAACTTCCCCGATCGCGACACCATGCGTCAGATCATCGACGTGCACTATCCGGGTATCGCGCAGTCGCTGGTGCAGGAGGCCATGGAGATCTTCTTCGACCTGCGCTCGGTGCCGGGCCTGAAGAAGAAGCCCTCGACCTCGGAGCTGATTGACTGGCTGAAACTCCTGATGGCTGACGATATACCCGATGAAATCCTGCGGGAACGCGATCAGAGCAAGGCGATACCGCCACTTTACGGGGCGCTGCTCAAAAACGAGCAGGACGTGCATCTGCTCGAGCGTCTCGCGTTCATGCATCGCAGGGAGTCGCGTTAAGCGTCATGCTGGTCAATTTCTTCCATGGTCTGCGCGACGCCGGTATCCCGGTGACCACCCGAGAACTGCTCGATCTGCTTGAGGGGCTCAAGCAGCATGTGGTGATGGGCAGCGTGGACGACTTCTACCTTTTCAGTCGCACCTGCCTGGTGAAGGACGAGAAGTATTACGATCGTTTTGACAAGGCCTTCGGTGCGCATTTCAGGGAACTGGAGGCACTGGATGACGTGATCGAGGCGCTCATTCCTGACGACTGGCTGCGTTCGGAGTTCCTGAAGAACCTGTCCGAGGAAGAGAAGGCGAAAATCGAGTCTCTCGGCGGCCTGGAGAAGCTGATCGAGGAGTTCAGGAAACGGCTTGAAGAGCAGGAAAAGCGGCACGAAGGCGGCAACAAATGGATCGGCACCGGGGGCACATCGCCTTTCGGGCAGCAGGGGTATCATCCGGAAGGCATTCGCGTCGGCCCCAATGGCGGTAATCGCCGCGCCGTGAAGGTCTGGGATCGTCGGGATTTCCGCAATCTCGATGATTCCGTGGAGCTGGGCACGCGCAACGTGAAGATGGCGCTGCGGCGCCTGCGCAAGTTTGCCCGTACCGGCTCCGCAGACGAGCTGGATCTGGATGACACCATTCATTCCACGGCGCGCAATGCCGGGCTGCTCGACATCAAGATGGTTCCCGAGCGCCATAACGCCGTCAAGGTCCTGCTGTTTTTCGACGTGGGGGGCTCGATGGACCCTCATGTCCGCGTCTGCGAGGAGCTGTTCTCGGCGGCACGCACCGAGTTCAAGCATATGGAAAATTTCTATTTCCACAATTTTCTGTATGAGAGCGTGTGGCGCAACAACGTGAGACGCCATAACGAGCGTACGCCCGTGATGGATATCCTTCACAAGTACGGACACGACTACAAGGTGATCATCGTCGGCGATGCCGCCATGTCACCCTATGAAATCGTGCAGCCCGGTGGCTCTGTGGAGCACTGGAACGATGAGTCAGGGGAAGTCTGGCTGCGCAGGCTGCGCCGGACCTATGAAAAAACGGTCTGGATCAACCCGGTGCCGAAAGAGGAGTGGGAGTTTACCCAGTCCGTCAGCATGACGCACCAGTTGATGGAGGGCCACATGTATCCCCTGACGCTGAAAGGGCTGGAGGATGCGATGGGCTTTCTGTCACGGTGACTGGCGCAGCAGTCCGGCGTAGCTTACCAATGCGGCACTCACCGCAACATTCAGCGACTCCACGCCTTCGGCCATGGGAATCGACAGCGCCGTGTGGGCCAGTGATCGGATTTCCGCGGAGACGCCTTCGGTTTCACCGCCGAGAACGAACAGGGAGCGGTCGGCGAAATCCGTGGTGAACAGCGATCGCGCCGCGTTTGCTTCCAGCGTGTACAGCGTGAAGCCGGCGTCAAGACAGGCGCCGGCGGCACTCGCAATGCGCTCACAGCGAAGGAGAGGAGCAGAGTAGACCGTGCCAGCGCTGGCCTTGATGACCAGCGGGCCGAGCGCCGGGTTGCCGTGGTCGGCATACAGAACGCCATCCACCCCCGCGCCCCGTGCCGAGCGCAGCGACATGCCCATATTCTGTGGATTGGTGACGCCATCAAAGGCCAGCAGGCGGGTTGGGCCATCGGGCTTCAGGCTGCCCAGAAAGGTGTCCAGGGATTGAAATCCGGGGCATAGCACGTCCAGCGCCACGCCCTGGTCCTGCTTGCCATTACGGGATATGCGCGACAGCGCTGCGCGTTCATGCTCGCGCACGTCCATGCCGCGCTGCGAGGCCAGAGCGCGGAGCTCCCTGATCAGGCCGTCTTCCCGGTTGCTGCTGGCCAGGTGCAGAATGCGACAATCGAGATCGGCGTCGCGCATGGCCTCCAACGCGGGTTTGCGACCGTATACCGTGAGCATGCGGCGAAACTGCTCCCGGCGCTGGGCATAGTCTTTGCTGTCAGGAGGAGCCAGGGTCATTGAAATCGGGAGTATCCGTCATGGAGACTGCGAAGAAAGGGCACATGATGCTATACAGTACGGGGGCCTGCCACCTGTGTGAACAGGCATCTGCCTTGCTCGACAGGGTTTTGCTCGATACCCCCGAGGCGAGCTATTCTACCGTTGATATCAGCGATAGCGATACGCTGTTTGATCGTTACGGCTGGCTGATACCCGTGGTGCGCTTTGCCGATGGTTCCGAGCTCAGCTGGCCCTTTGACGAATCGGCGTTGCGGCAGCGCCTGCAAGCCCTGTAGACGCCGCCATGGCCTCACCTGGCGTGATCAGCGGGACACGCCAACGCGAACTGCCAATACGTCACAGGTAGCCCCGTGAAGCACCCCATTGGCCGTGGAGCCCATCAGGAGCGCCAGGCCGTAGCGCCCGTGGCTCCCCACGACGATGAGATCGGCACCGATTTCCTCGGCCAGGGCGTGGATTTCCACCTCGGGTCGACCCAGGACCACATGCCGCCTGTCTGCGGCAACGCCCTGTTCGGTCGCAAATTTCTCCAGCTGCTGCGAGGCCTGCTGATGGATTTCATCCTGAATACCGGAAAAATCCATCGGGATATCGCCGCCATAGGCGAAGCTGAGCGGTTCAATGACATGGATGATGTGGAGTTCCGCGCTGTTGTTGGTGGCAATTGCCCGAGCACGCTCTGCGACTTCAGCCGAGTCGTCGGTGAGATCAACCGCCATCAGGATTTTTGTATAGTTGGCCATGAATGCTCCGGTATCTGAGTGGCTTTGCATTGTTTTATATCACAAGCGTTGGCCGTCGCAATGCCGCCGCCGCTTTTTTCACACAACACTTGACCTGGGTCATCGCCTATGTGGACGTATGTCTTTATCGCTGTGGTTGTGGCACTGGCAATCGCCCCCTTGCTGCATTTTCTGCCGACCAGCACCCAGCGGCGTCAGGCCGCGCTGCGTGAGGAGGCCGCGCTTGCCGGCCTGTTCGTGGAATTTCGTGATCTGCCGGGCTATGGACCGCGGCTCGAGCGCATGAGTCGCAGCGAGCGTCAGGTCGTGTACTACGGCGCACGACTGGCTGCCGCGGCGGATCGGGGACGACGACGACAGAGCTGGTGGCGGGTGGATGATACCTGGCGCGGCGGTCCCCAGCGCCTGCTGCCACTCCCGCCAGCCCTTGAGGACCTGCCGTCGTCGGTGCTGGCGGCAAGTGTGGATAACAATAGCTGTGGCATCTACTGGCGGGAGACCGGCGATACCGGCGATGTCGGTCGGATCATCCGCTGTGTTACGGTCTGGCGGTCGGATCTGGCGGACGGCTGATCGGGTTTTCCCTTGACCCGCGTGGAACGTCCCTTTATATATGCCAGTCGTTTTTTGCGCCGGATTTCACATCCGCCGCCATTGCTGAGGTAAGACTTAAGCCTGTATGGGTAAATCACTAGTCATTGTCGAGTCGCCTGCCAAGGCGAAAACGATCAACAAGTATCTGGGGCCGGATTTTATCGTCAAGTCCAGCGTCGGTCATATTCGCGATCTGCCCACCTCGGGCGGAGGCTCCCGAACACCGGATCCCAAAGAGCGTGCGGCCCAGGCGGCGCGCACGCGCAAGATGTCGCCGGAAAAAAAAGCCGAGCACCGCAAGCAGAAAGCCCGGCAGCAGTTGGTGCGTCGCATGGGTATCGACCCCGCACACAACTGGGAAGCCCATTACGAGATTCTGCCCGGCAAGGAAAAAGTCGTCAGTGAACTGAAGCAGCTGGCCGCCAAGGCCGATGCAGTCTACCTCGCCACTGACCTCGACCGTGAAGGCGAGGCGATTGCCTGGCATCTGCGAGAGGCTATCGGTGGTGACGATTCCCGCTACCAGCGTGTGGTGTTCAACGAGATTACCCGCAACGCCATCAAGGAGGCGTTTTCGCGTCCCTCGGAGCTCGACATCAATCGCGTCAACGCGCAGCAGGCGCGCCGCTTTCTCGATCGGGTGGTCGGCTACATGGTGTCACCCCTGCTGTGGGCGAAAGTTGCGCGGGGTCTGTCCGCGGGACGGGTACAGTCGGTTGCCGTGAAACTTATCGTCGAGCGCGAGCGCGAGATCCGCGCGTTCGTGCCGGAGGAATTCTGGGAGCTGCATGCGGACCTCAAGGCCAAAGGCCTGGAATCCGCCCGCTTTGAAGTCCGCAAGGACCGTGGCGAGAAGTTCCGCCCCGGCGATGAAAAGACGGCGATGGCCGCGCATGCCAGGCTGGCGGACGCCGACTACCGCGTAGCCAGTCGCGAGGACAAGCCCACGCGCTCGAATGCGCCCGCGCCTTTTATTACCTCGACCCTGCAGCAGTCCGCCAGCACCCGTCTGGGCTTCAGCGTGAAGAAGACCATGACCCTGGCGCAGCGCCTGTACGAAGCAGGCTACATTACCTACATGCGCACAGATTCCACCAACCTGAGCAAGGACGCCGTTGCAAGCTGCCGCGAGTACATCAGCAAGAACTTCGGTGACCGTTACCTGCCCGAAGCACCGAAAGTGTACGCCTCGAAGGACGGTGCACAGGAGGCTCACGAGGCCATCCGGCCCTCGGACGTCAATACGCTGCAGGCCAGTCTCTCCGGGATGGAGCGCGATGCCGAGCGCCTGTACGAGCTGATCTGGCGGCAGTTTGTGGCCAGCCAGATGCCGTCCGCTGAATACACGTCCACCACCATCACCGTGGCGGCAGAGGAATTCGAACTGGCGGCTCGCGGCCGCATCATCCGGTTTGACGGCTATACCCGGGTGCTGCCACCGGCAGGGCGCAAAGGCGAAGACACGGTGCTCCCCGATGTCGCAGAGGGCGATGTTCTGGAACTGGTCAAGCTGGAACCCACACAGCATTTCACCAAGCCAACCCCGCGCTACGCGGAGGCCAGCCTCGTGCGAGAGCTGGAGAAGCGCGGTATCGGGCGTCCTTCCACCTACGCGTCGATTATTTCCACCATCCAGGACCGCGGGTATGTCCGCCTGGAGAACAAGCGCTTCTACGCGGAAAAAATGGGCGACATCGTCACTGAGAGATTGCAGGGCAGCTTCAGTGAGCTGCTCGATTATGGATTCACGGCGAGCATGGAAGAGAATCTTGACGATGTCGCGACCGGGAAGCTGGCCTGGCGCGACCTTCTCGACAATTTCTATGCGGAGTTCAGTGGTCTGCTCGAGAAGGCAGAGCAGCCAGAACCCGAAGGCATGCAGCCCAACGAACCCACGATGACAGATATCCCCTGCAGCAAGTGTGGTCGGCCCATGCAGATCCGCACCGCGAGTACCGGCGTGTTCCTCGGCTGTTCCGGTTATGCACTGCCGCCGAAAGAGCGCTGCAAGAACACGATCAACCTGGTATCCGGTGACGAGGCCATCCGCGAGGATGCCGATGACGAGGCAGAGTCACGGCTGTTGCGCAGCAAGCATCGCTGTCCGCTGTGCAATGCCGCCATGGACAGCTATCTCATTGATGAAAAACGGAAGCTGCACGTCTGTGGCAACAACCCCGATTGCGAGGGTTTTGAGGTCGAGCACGGCAAGTTCAAGATCAAGGGTTATGAAGGTCCGGTCATTGACTGTGACAAATGTGGAGCCTCCATGCAGCTGAAGACGGGGCGCTTCGGCAAATATTTCGGCTGCACGTCAGAGGACTGCAAGAATACGCGCAAGCTTCTGCGCAGCGGTGAGCCCGCACCGCCAAAAATGGACCCCGTCCCGATGCCGGAACTCGCCTGCGAAAAGGTGGATGACACCTATGTGCTGCGTGACGGCGCGGCTGGTCTGTTTCTGGCGGCAAGCCAGTTCCCCCGCAACCGCGAGACACGCGCCCCGTTCGTGGATGAGCTGCTCCCACACAAGGATGAGATAGACCCCAAGTACGCATTCCTGTTCAGTGCGCCTACCGTGGATGACGCGAAGAACCGGGCTCAGGTCCGTTTTAGCCGCAAGACCAAAGAGCAGTACGTCATGACCGAGAAAGACGGTAAAGCGACCGGCTGGAAGGCCTTCTACCAGAAAGGTAGATGGGTGCCGGAGGGTAGCGGCAAGCCAGCGCCGGCGCGCAAAAAGAAGAAAAAGGCCAGTTAGTGGGTCGGGGGGTCGCGAATCAGCATCTGTATCTGGCGCGATTGCTCATCAGGGCCTGGCAGCGCGACCGTGAAGAGCAGCGTGTCCCCGCCCGCGTGCTGGACCAGGCGTACGCGCCGGGTGTGCGTGAGCATCTGATTCTGGCTTATGGACATTTCCTCAATCACGTGCTGGATCCCACGGGAGCGACAACCGGCGGCGATACGCCGCGCTGCTGTGATGACCTGCCGCCGCAGAGCGCCGGCAAGTCCGTCCCTGGTGAGATACACGAGTTTCGCCAGCTCGAGCAGGCAGGCTGGCTCGCGCCCCTGCTGGCCCCTCTGCCCGACATTGGCTCCGCCGGATCTCAGGGCGCCAGGAGGCCGGATACGCTGGTGGCCAGTTCTGGTGGCCCGGACTGGCCCGGACCAGAACAGGCAGAGGGCTGGAGCCAGCGACTTGCGTCTATTTTCGAGCGAATGAACGACAGTCTGGACGAGTGCTGAGGTCTGGTTGTCGCCTGCGGCCGCACACTGTTACCATCTCACTGGATGCAAATGTTGGGGAGTTGGAGTGACGACATCTTTGCTGGAAATTGTTGATCTGGGGAATGGCGAGGTGGTTCTGCAAAGAGCCGACGATGCGTCATCGCCACTACTGCGCATACAGTTTTCCGACGAATCCCGGCTCTATGTTCTCGATAACTGTCTGGAGGTGGCGAAGGCCATGATTCAGGCGGGTATTGAGGCGACGGCGGAGCTGAATGACCAGGGTGAGGTTGAAATTGAAGAAGAGCCAGGGCAGTCCATTGCCTCACCCCGGATTCTGCACTAAGCGCAGCAGATACTCCCCTAAGCCATGCTCTGGCGGACGACGCCGACGCTGAGGCCCTCAATCGCAAAAGCTGTGTCTCTCAGGTCGACGTGGATAGGCGCGTAATCCGGATTTTCCGCTTCCAGTCGCACCTGATGTCTGGCCCTGCCTTTCTGCAGTCGTTTCACGGTAACTTCATCGTCAATACGCGCTACCACAATGTCACCGTTCCTGGCTTCCGGGGTACTGTGCACGGCAAGCAGGTCACCGTCATGGATCCCGGCGTTGATCATGCTATCGCCGGTGACACGCAGAAAATAGTCTGCTGCCGGCCGGAAGAAACTGCCCGCCAGTTCACAGTAGTCCTCGATATTGGCCTCGGCGAGCACCGGGGCACCTGCTGCCACGCGGCCGATTATCGGCAGCCCCCGATTCTCGGGCAGGCGAATGCCCCGGGAAGCGCCAGGGATCATTTCAATGGCACCCTTGCGTGCCAGAGCCTTGAGGTGTTCTTCCGCCGCATTGGCCGACTTGAAACCCAGCTGTCTGGCGATATCGGCCCGCGTGGGAGGATATCCCGTGTCTTCGATATGCTGCCTGACGATTGCCAGAACCTGTTCCTGGCGCGGCGTGAGCTTGATCATGTGACAGGCCTGTTTATCTGTACAGTACCTGTGATTATATACAGTTGCGACGCTCGTGCAAGGGACGGCGGCGTCCCTGCAGCGCTGTGTCAGAAATCCTCTACTCCCCACATGGTGTCAGGTTCTATGCTGTTGACCGGATTGCTCCAGTCCTGCGGATTGAAGGGCAGATCGGGATCGATACCGTCCTCGTCGCTCAGTTCAAACGGGCTTCGCCAGTCTTCAGGTTCAGCGGCTGGCACCAGTGCGAGTGCCGCCCAGCTTTCCCTGTCGTACTCGGCAATCTCGCCATCGACGTACTGCACCTCGGCTGTCTGGGCACGATGGTCCCAGGCAACCACCTCGAAAAGTTCGCCGGTTTCCAGCTCCTTGTACCAGCGGCCTATCAGCGGCCGTTCCATTGCCATGACGGGCTCTCCCCTGTGCGGTATGTCCTTAGACACTAGCACCTCGATCTCCCGTGTCCAGCCACTGCCTGTGCACGCCCAACGGGGACGGACCAGGCTGCCATGCAAAAGCATGAAAGGAATTGGCATTCCAATCAATCGTTTGGGTGGATCACTTAAGCCCGATGCTAGATGTTAGGGAGAGGTTTAGATGAAAAGGAACGGGAGAATGCGGGTCAAAAGAGGCAATCGGTCTAACGCGGCGCGCTCATCAGAAGCGGGGTACCCTGGATGACGCGGCTGGCGATTCTGGGCGGGACTGGCGTGGATGCGCTCGACGGACTCACGGTAACCGCAGTGGAGCGCGTCGAGACGCCTTTCGGCGCTGTCTCTGCCGATCTCGAGACCGGTCAGTTCTGTGGTCTGGAGGTGGTGTTTCTGCAGCGCCACGGCAAGCCGCGATCACTGCCGCCACACCGGATCAACTATCGGGCAAACCTCTGGGCCCTGAAGCAGCGGGGTATCACCCACGTAGTGGCCCTCAACGCGGTTGGTGGCATACACGCATCATTGCGCCCGGGAATGCTGGTGCTACCGGACCAGATCATCGACTACACCTGGGGTCGATCGCACACCTTTGACGAGGGGGGAGAGGCGCCGCCGATGCACATCGACTTCACCGAACCCTACTCGCCTGAGCTGAGACAGGCGTTAATGCTCGCGTCAGCAGGCGAGGGCGTGGTTGATGGTGCCGTCATGGCGGTCACGCAGGGGCCAAGACTGGAAACCGCCGCGGAAGTCCGTCGGCTGAGGCGTGACGGCTGCGATGTGGTTGGCATGACCGGCATGCCCGAGGCGGCACTGGCGCGCGAAGCCGGCCTTGCCTATGCATCGCTCTGCATGGTGGTGAATACCGCAGCCGGGCTCGGCGATGCACCGATCACCCTCGACAGCATCAGGCAGCATCTGCGGGCGTCTTCCGCGGCCTCCGCCCGCGTCATCGGCGAGTTGATCAGGGGGGGCTTCCTCTCGGGGCAGTGACGCCTCCCTCGCCCGCGATAACCGCATTATGGCGGTCATTCCATTGCCAGTCGCGGGTTTCGCGGTAGGTCTTCCGCCAGTCCCCGCCTTCCAGCAGTGTCATCTTGACCAGCACTCCCAGCACCGGGTGGTCAATGTAGTGGAGTTCGCCACCGCGCATGCGGCGACTCTGCTCAAGCAGTATGGCATGCCGCCAGGGATAGCCGCTGTCGACAGGGTCCGGCTCATCTGCCATCGCAGGGGCTGCATCATCGGGAGTCTCGACCCGCACCCGGGCTGGCGGGGCCACCAGACCGTCGGGCCGCGCCACGTCCACGCCGCCGAAGTGCTCGACCCGCCGCGCGTACCAGTCATCGAGGCCTGGCAGTGTCAGCTGCACAGAGGCGGGCGCGAGTGGTGGTGGCGGCATACGCCAGTCGGGATGCAGATACTCCCCCTGAGTATTCAGCCACAGTCGGGTACTGATGTGGAGATAGCGCGACAGATGGATGCTCACGCTGCCCTGAAGCGCGGGCCATGCGGTGGTGTCCAGGTCACCGGAACGGTCGAGAATGATCGCCCGTGAGTCGCTCTCAGCGGCGACAGGCTGCACCCACGCAGCGTGCATGAGGACGTCGTAGCCCGCGGAGCGCATCCGTGCGGCATCGCGGTTCAGTTCTTTCAGGCCGTCGGGAAGCAGGGTGAATGCCGGGGGCGGCGGCAGCGGCAGCTCGGGATCATCCAGATCCAGCCGCGCATCGGCGCGGGGCGGGTCAATGGGTAGCGGGCCGTCCGGCAGCAGGTCCGGATCGTCAAGAGCGACCGGCGCGTCGACCGCCGGAGTATCGACCGCGAGCGTGCCGGCGCCCGCTGTCTCGACCTCAGGGGCCTCTGCACCCGTCGCCACAGTTGCCGCGACGGGTATGTCCTCGCCCAGGGGCAGTGGATCGGCAAGCGTCTCCAGTTCGGGAACCGATCGGCTGCGGGGCTCCACGAGCAGCAGGTTCTGCATGCCCAGAGCGTCAATGTGGCTGCGGCTTCCCGGAAAGCGCTGCTGGCGGGCATCCGCCAGATCGCGATCTATCAGGTGCCGGTACCTCGAGGGATAATTGAGAGTCGGCTCCGGCGCCCATGCCTCGGCAGCAAAGCCAGAACTGCCCGGTTGCCGGAATACCAGGATTTCGATGCGATACCAGGGGTCGCCCTGGCCGGATGGCGATGTCTGCGCTGATGCAGGACCGGCAAAGAGCGGGGCAGCTGCGGCCAGGGCCAGTGCCAGGCTGAAACGCGGCCCTGCAGTCGACGACAGGCGATCAGGCGGCATTTTCAGCCGACCCCTCGGCCAGCTTGTCCAGCAGCTCGTGCGAAAAATCCATGCGCTCTTTACCTTCTGCCAGAGTCTTGCGACAGCGCAGCCGCGTAGCGCCCGCCAGCTGATAGGTTGCGGGCTCGGATTGCACGAGCGTTACCAGCGCCATGGGGTTGACGGACGTCGAGTCCCGAAAATCGATGGTACCACCCTCTGCGCCAAGCTCAATGCCCGCGATACCCAGGTTCTGCGCCCGGTTTCGCAGCCGGGCGATGGCAAACAGATTGCCGACGGGCTCCGGGAGCAGGCCGAAGCGGTCGATCATCTCGACCTGCAGTTTGCGCAGCCCGGCGTCGTCCTCCGCTGCGGCGATCCGCTTGTAGAGGATGAGCCGCGTGTTGGTATCGGGCAGGTAGCTCTCAGGGATCAATGCCGGCACGTGCAGGTTGACGTCGGCACGCGTCTCCAGCGGTGCATCAAGGTCGGGGATCTCGCCGCGACGAAGTGACGCGACCGCGCGCTGCAACATTTCCATGTACATGCTGAAGCCGACACTCTGGATCTGCCCACTCTGGTCGTCTCCAAGAAGTTCACCGGCGCCACGGATTTCAAGGTCATGCGTTGCCAGCTGATAGCCGGCACCGAGGTCGCCCGCTGCCTCAATGGCCTCCAGCCGCTTTGCCGCATCCGCGGTGACCGCTGAACGCGGCGGACTCAGCAGATAGGCATAGGCCTGGTGGTGAGATCGTCCCACGCGGCCGCGTAGCTGATGCAGCTGGGCAAGACCGAAGCGGTCTGCGCGTTCGATGATGATGGTATTTGCGTTGGGGATATCAATGCCGGTTTCGATGATGGTGGTGCACAGCAGGACGTGATGCCGCTTGTGGTAGAAGTCCGCCATGACCCGTTCGAGCTCTATCTCACGCATCTGGCCGTGCGCGACGGCGACCGACAGGTCCGGCAGCAGCTGTCGCAGCTTGCGAGCGCTTTCCTCGATGGTCTTGACTTCGTTGTGCAGATAGAAAACCTGGCCGCCGCGCAGGGTTTCGCGCAAGACGGCTTCTTTTACCAGCGCAATGCTGTGCTCCCGCACAAAGGTCTTGATGGACAGGCGACGTGCCGGTGGTGTCGCGATGATGGACAGGTCGCGCATACCGCCGAGTGCCATGTTCAGCGTCCTCGGGATGGGCGTGGCGGTAAGCGTGAGGATGTCCACCTCCGCTCTCAGGGCCTTGATGGCCTCCTTCTGCTTGACACCAAAACGGTGCTCCTCGTCGATAATGAGCAGGCCGAGATCGCTGAAACGGAAATCGCTCTGCAGCAGTTTGTGCGTTCCGACCAGAATGTCCACCTCACCCCGCGCCACGCGATCACCGATCTGGCGCAGATCCGCGTTGCTGCGAAACCGCGAAATGACTTCAACCCGCACGGGCCAATCCGCGAATCGATCGGCAAACGAGCTGTAGTGTTGCTGGGCCAGCAGGGTAGTGGGGACCAGAATTGCCACCTGTTTCTGATTGGATGCGGCAAGGAACGCGGCGCGCATGGCGACTTCCGTCTTGCCAAAGCCGACATCACCACAGACCAGCCGGTCCATCACGCCGGGACTGGTCATGTCTCGCTTCACGGCCTCAATGGCAGCCTCCTGATCCGGCGTCTCTTCAAACGGGAAGGCAGCGGCAAAGCGCTCGTAGTCCGTCTCCGGTACCTCAAACGTGAATCCGGGCCGTGACTCCCGTCGTGCATATACCTCCAGCAGCTGCGCCGCGACATCCGAGGCCTTTTCCGTGGCCTTGCGGCGCGCTTTTGTCCACTGCTCCGAGCCCAGGCGGTGCAGTGGTGCCAAATCCGGGTCGCTGCCGGCATAGCGGCTGATCAGGTGCAGCGATGCGACCGGCACATACAGGCGCGACCCTTCCGCATACTCCAGCGTCAGGAATTCACCGGCCTCATCGCCGGTCTCCAGGTGCTGCAGGCCGACATAGCGGCCAACGCCGTGCTCCAGATGAACCACGGGTGTGCCCTCACGCAGTTCCGTCAGATCCCGGAACACCGCTTCGGGATCGGTCTGCTCGGCACGCCTGCGCCGGCGTCGCTGGGCTATCCGCGAGCCGAACAGCTGCGACTCGCAAACCAGCGTCGGGGCGTCGCTGCCGCAATAAAGGCCACGGTCCAGGGGGGCGACGGCGATGGCAAATTCCATATCGCCGGACATGAAGGCTTTCCAGTCAACCACGGATTCCGGTGTGTGTTTCGCGGCAGCCAGCGACTCGAGCAGGACCTCACGCCGCCCGGCCGTTTCCGCGCAAAGCAGTACACGACCGCGATGCCCGTCGAGCAGTGATCGCAATCGCGTCGCGAGGTCGGCGCTGCCGATGTCTGCTGCCAGCTCCGGGGGAGGCAGGGCATTTACCTCGACGTGCACGGGCGCATCGCTGTGCAGCCTCATCTCAAGTACCGACCGGGTTTTCAGGGCAGCGTAAAGCTCCTCCACGGGCACAAATCCGTGTGCCGGTGGCAGCAGTGGGCGCCGGGGATCAATGCTGTATTCCTCGTAACGCGTGGTGACGTCGTCCCAGAAGTGTGTCGCGGCGCGGTGATGGTCACCTACTGTGATAATCGCGGCGTTGTCAGGCAGATAGTCGAACAGCGTGGCACAGGCGTCGAAGAACAGCGGCAGATAGTACTCGCAGCCGCCCGGTGCGCGCCCGGCACTGACTTCGCTGAAAACGGGACTCCTGTCGGGGTCGGTGTCAAAAACCCGGAACCAGTTCTGCTGAAACTTGCGTATTGCCTCGGCGTTCAGTGGAAATTCCCGGGCCGGCAGCAGCCTGATGGCCTCTGTCCGGTCCACGGTGAGCTGGGTCTCCGGATCGAAGGTGCGCAGTGTGTCGATATCATCGTCGAGCAGGTCGATGCGGTAGGGCAGATCGCTGCCCATGGGAAAAACGTCCATTACCGCGCCGCGAACGGCAAATTCGCCGTGCTCATAAACGGTATCGACACTGCGATAGCCTCCCTGTTCCAGGGAGCGTCGGAAGGTCGCCATGTTGAACGGGTCACCGCTTTCGAGAACCAGGCTGGAGCCGACCACATATTCCCGGGGCGGCAGGCGATGCATCAGGGTCGGCATCGGAACGACCAGCACGCCGCGGCGAATCGTCGGCAGTCGGAACAGGGTATGCAGGCGTTCCGACACAATATCCTGGTGCGGTGAAAAGTTGTCGTAGGGCAGGGTTTCCCAATCCGGCAGCGCCAGAATCTCGGTATCCCCGCCGGCGTAGAAGGGCAGTTCGCGCTCGATTTCCAGCGCGGTCTGCATATCCTGCGTGATGACCACCAGCAGTCTGTCAGCGTCGGCCAGCTCGGCAATACAGGCGCTGCTTGCGCTGCCGGGGAATGGCCCCGCAGAGGTTCTTGTGGCGGGTGTCTCCGGCCAGGGGGTTGATTCGATCGGCTGCTTGAACATTGATGGCTGACTGCGGTGCGGCGATGAGGCGCGACATTGTAAGCGGAACCCGCAGCAGGCTCCAATCATGGCAGTGTGAAGAAGTGCACGGGCTTCGGGGTATCGTATTGCGGCGGGCGGCCCGGGCGGGGATAATGCCCGCGATTTTATGCTGCCAAGCGAGGGTACTGCCGTGAACGATCGCAAGAGACCACGTCCAGACGACTATTTCCGCGACTGGAAAGAGCGTGAGGCCCTCGCCGAGAGCATGATCCCCATGGTGGGCTCACTGGCACGGGAAAAGAACGTGAAGTGCTATGTCTACGGTCGGGCACTGGTCAACCGCTCCGTGCTGGAAATCATGAAGGCACACCGCTACGTGCGCCAGGTAGAGGGCAACGAGCTCTCGGAGTTTGAAACCCACCGCGTGCTCAGTATTCTCGCCAGCCTCGATCTTGGCCCGGCGCATATCGATATAGGCCGTCTCACCGTCGATTACTTCGACAAACGCCAGGGAGACGGCCAGAGTCTGGAAACCTACGTGCGCAGCGAAGTGGCGGATCTCATTGGCAGCACCGCCAAGCCGGTGGAAAAGCCGGTTGACGTGGTTCTTTACGGGTTTGGTCGCATTGGCCGTCTCATGGCGCGCATTCTTATCGACAAGACCGACGGTGGTGACGGGCTGCGACTGCGGGCCGTTGTGGTGCGCAAGGGCAAGGCGGAGAACGATCTGGTCAAGCGCGCCAGTCTGCTGCGCCGGGATTCCGTGCATGGCGCTTTCGACGGCACGATTCGCGTCGACGAGGAGCGGCAGTCCTTCGTGGCCAACGGCAACGAGGTCAAGGTGATCTATGCGGATGCCCCCGAAACCATCGATTACACCGAATACGGTATTGAAGATGCCATCATCGTGGACAATACGGGGGTATGGCGGGACGAGGAGGGCCTGTCCCGACACCTGAAGGCCAAAGGCGTGTCGAAAGTGATTCTCACCGCGCCGGGCAAAGGCAACATCAAGAATGTTGTGGCCGGCATCAACGACGAGGTCCTGACGCCCGAAGACCGTATCGTTTCCGCGGCCTCATGCACCACTAATGCGATCGTGCCGCCTCTCAAGGCACTCGATGATCTGTTCGGTATCGTCAACGGGCACGTGGAAACCGTGCATGCCTACACCAACGATCAGAACCTGATCGACAACTACCACAGTGCCAACCGGCGCGGTCGAAGCGCAGCGCTGAATATGGTGCTGACAGAAACCGGCGCAGCAAAGGCGGTGGTCAAGGCGCTGCCGCAGCTGGAAGGCAAGCTGACGGGTAACGCCATTCGCGTCCCCATACCGAACGTTTCCATGGCGATTCTCAACCTCACACTGGGGCGTGAAACCACGGTCGATGAACTCAACGAGCACATGCGCCATGTCGCACTGCATTCCTCCATGCGCAAGCAGATCGAGTATTCCAATTCGCCGGAGGTGGTCTCGTCAGACTTTGTCGGCTCCAGAAGTGCCTGTGTCTTCGATGCCCAGGCGACAATCGTCAATGGCACGCAGGCTGTGGTCTACCTGTGGTACGACAACGAGTTCGGCTACAGCTGTCAGGTGCACCGCATTCTCGAGCATATGGCCGGGATCGACTATCTGGTGTTTCCGAAAGAATCCTGAGCGCCGCGTCGGGTCGCCTCGTTGCCGTGTAAGCCTCGAAAAACACAGCGCCGGGCAAGCCCGCGGAGTGGCGCACGCGGGTGCGTTTGTCTATAATACGCCCGACTCGCGGCAGACGCCTTTTCGTCCGCCCGCTACCGTTGCGGATGAACAGCCAGACGCAGCCCAGGCCCGCTCTCGCCGCCATGTCATCGATTGCCCGGCGCAGCACTACCGGGCACCACATTACCCGGTAAGCCCTTACACTAGACGCTTTTGCAGGCAGGTCGCATGATCAAGATCAAACGGGGGCTGGACATTCCCATCGCGGGCAGTCCAGAACAAGCCATTCATGATGCGCCGGCCGCCCGGGCCGTCGCCATCGTCGGGTTTGATTACCCCGGCATGAAACCGACGATGGAGGTCGCCGAAGGGGACCGCGTCGTCACGGGGCAGCTGCTGTTCAGCGACAAGAAAACGGAGGGCGTTATCTACACCGCACCCGGATGCGGTCGGGTGGCGGCGATCAATCGTGGCGCAAGGCGGGTTCTGCAGTCAGTCGTTATTGATCTTGACGGGGATGACAGCGTCAGTGTTGACCCAATGACCGCCGACACCGCTCGTGGCCTCGACGCTGCCGCGGTACGTGAGCGACTGGTCAGCTCCGGACAGTGGACGGCGCTGCGCACGCGTCCGTTCAGCAAGGTACCCGCCACGAACGCGGAAGCGGCGGCAATTTTTGTGACAGCCATCGATACCCATCCGCTGGCGCCAGATCCCGCCGTTATCATCGCCGAACAGGCCGACGCCTTTGCACTGGGCCTCGACCTGCTTGCAGGGCAGACGCAGGGCGCCACCTATGTCTGCACCGCACCGGGTGCCCAGATGCCCTCGGGCAGTGCGCAGACGATTCAACGCGCCGAGTTCGCCGGACCGCACCCCGCAGGCCTTGCCGGCACCCATATACACATGCTGCTCGGCGTGACGATGGAAAAGCCAGTGTGGACAATCGGGTATCAGGACGTCATTGCGATAGGGCGCCTGTTCCTGGATGGCAGACTCTACACGGATCGGGTAGTAGCGCTGTCCGGTCCCCAGGTCGAGAACCCGCGGCTGCTTCGCACCCGAGTGGGAGCCGATCTCGAGGCGCTGGTCGCCGGCGAGATGCAGGGTGATGACAACCGGGTTATTTCCGGGTCCGTCCTGGGCGGCCGTGGTGTCAATGGTGCGACAGCCTACCTCGGGCGCTACCACAATCAGGTCACCGTGATTGGCGAGGGCCGACAGCGCGAGCTCTTTGGCTGGCTGTCACCGGGCCGCAGAAGACACTCCAACCTGAGTATTTACCTGAGCAGCTTTCTCGGCACAGGCGGAGCGCTGCCCATGACTACCACCACGAATGGCAGTCCACGCGCCATGGTGCCGGTTGGCAGCTACGAGAAAGTGATGCCGATGGACATTCTCCCCACGCAGCTCCTGCGTGCGCTTATCGTCGGCGACACCGAAACAGCGCAATCCCTGGGTGCACTGGAACTGGATGAGGAAGATCTCGCACTCTGCACCTACGTCTGTCCCGGCAAGTATGAGTATGGACCGATTCTTCGGGACAATCTGACACGCATAGAGAAGGAGGGCTGACGTGGGCCTGCGCAACATGCTTGACAATGTGGAACCCCAGTTTCAGGACGGGGGACGATTCAGCCGTTTCTACCCGCTCTACGAAGCGGTGGATACCTTTCTTTTCTCACCGGGTAGCGTGACACGCAGCACCGCACACGTCCGCGATGGCATTGATCTGAAGCGCATCATGATCACGGTCTGGATGTCGGTGTTTCCGGCCATGCTGTATGGCATGTACAACCTTGGTTTTCAGGCCAACGACGTGCTTGCCGCTACCGGTGGCAGCATCGATGGCTGGCGTGGCACCCTGATCGAGACGTTTGGTGGTTATGATGCCAGCAGTATCTGGCACTGCCTCTGGTTCGGTATGCTTTTCTTCCTGCCCATTTACGCCGTGACGTTTATCGTTGGCGGGTTCTGGGAGGTGCTGTTTGCCATCAAGCGCGGGCACGAAGTCAACGAGGGTTTCTTCGTCACGTCCATTCTGTTTGCGCTGATCTGCCCGCCTGATCTGCCTCTGTGGCAGGCGGCACTCGGCATCAGCTTCGGCATTGTTATCGGCAAGGAAGTGTTTGGTGGCACCGGGAAGAATTTCCTCAACCCGGCGCTGACAGGCCGCGCGTTTCTGTACTTTGCCTACCCGGCGCAGCTCTCCGGCGACGCTGTGTGGACAGCGGTCGACGGTTACTCCGGGGCCACGCCGCTCAGCGTTGTTGCCTCTGAAGGTATGGCGGGGCTGCAGGCGCAGTATTCCTGGATGGATGCCTTCATCGGCGCGATTCCCGGATCCATCGGGGAAACCTCGACTCTCGCCATCCTGATCGGCGGCGCCGCCCTGCTGCTAACGCGCATCGCGTCCTGGCGGATTGTCGCCGGGGTGTTCCTCGGGATGTTCATTTTCTCGACCTTCCTCAACTTCGTGGGTTCGGACACCAATCCCGCATTTTCCATGCCCTGGTATTGGCATTTCGTGGTGGGCGGCTTTGCGTTCGGCATGTTTTTCATGGCCACAGACCCCGTGTCTTCAGCCATGACCAACGGTGGGCGCTGGGCTTTCGGGATACTGATCGGGGTGATGGCGGTCATTATCCGGGTTGTCAACCCGGCTTTTCCGGAAGGCATGATGCTAGCTATTCTATTCGCGAATCTGTTTGCACCACTCATGGATCATTTTGTTGTGCAGAGCAACATCAAGCGGAGGATTGCCCGTGTCCAGTAACGACAGCATCAAGAAAATCATCACGGTGGCGTTTTCCCTGTGTATTGTCTGCTCGGTGGTGGTATCCACCGCCGCAGTACTGCTGAAGCCTGCCCAGCAGGCCAATCGCGACCTCGACCGCAAGCGCAACATTCTGCAGGCAGCGGGTCTGCTGGAAGAGGGCAAGACGGTTGAGGAACTGTTCCAGCGTATTCAGCCGCGCTATGTCGACCTGCGGACGGGCGGGTTTGCCGAAGACGTGCCGGCGGGCTACAACCAGCAGAAAGCGTCGAAGAACCCGCAACTGTCCACCGACCTTAGCGACAAAGAGGATCGGGCAGGCATCGGTCGCCAGGCCCACTTTGTCGAAGTCTACCTCGTGGAGGCGCCGGACGGTGACGGTCTCGACAAGATTATTCTGCCGGTACATGGGTATGGGCTCTGGTCAACGCTGTATGGCTTTGTCGCACTGGAGTCCGACATCAATACCATAGCGGGGCTGGGCTTCTACGAGCACGGAGAAACGCCGGGGCTCGGTGGCGAAGTCGACAATCCGCGCTGGAAAGCCCAATGGCCCGGCAAGAAAGTCTACCGCGACGGCGAGCCGGCCATCGCCCTGGCCAAGGGCAGCGTCGACTCGTCCAGCCCCGACGCACAGTGGCGGGTCGACGGGTTGTCCGGTGCCACGCTCACCAGTCGCGGCGTCACCGATCTGGTGCAGTTCTGGCTGGGAGAAAAAGGCTTCAAACCTTTCCTCAATAACCTGAAAACGGGGGACGCCTGACATGCAGGGCATCAAGGAAACACTGACGACACCCATACTCCGCAACAACCCGATTGCACTGCAGATTCTCGGTATCTGCAGTGCGCTGGCGGTGACCTCGTCGCTCAAGGTGACACTGGTCATGTGCGTTGCGCTGGTCTTCGTCACCGCGTTCTCGAATTTCTTCATCTCGCTGATTCGCCACCAGATTCCCAGCAGTATCCGCATCATCGTCCAGATGACCATCATCGCCTCGCTGGTGATTCTGGTGGACGAGGTTATCAAGGCCGTTGCCTACGACATCAGCAAGCAGCTGTCGGTTTTCGTTGGGCTGATCATTACCAACTGCATCGTGATGGGGCGTGCCGAAGCCTACGCCATGAAGAATCCGCCACTCCCGAGTTTCGTCGATGGGGTTGGCAACGGGCTGGGCTACTCTGTCGTGCTGATTGCAGTTGCCATTGTGCGCGAGCTGTTCGGTGCCGGGAAACTCATGGGCATCGAAATACTGCCCCTGGTCACCGAAGGCGGCTGGTACAACCCCAATGGGCTGCTGCTGCTCCCGCCGAGTGCGTTCTTCCTGATCGGTTTCTTTATCTGGGCGCTGCGAAGCTGGGACAAGAAGCAGGTTGAGGAGCCGGACTTCCAGATCTCCGCCCACACCACGGCGAAGGAGGGCGTGTAATGGAGTACTATCTGAGCCTGTTTATCCGTGCCGTGTTTATCGAGAACATGGCGCTGGCGTTCTTTCTCGGCATGTGCACCTTCCTGGCCGTGTCCAAGAAGATCTCCGCCGCGCTGGGACTCGGCATTGCCGTGATTGTCGTTCTGACCATTACGGTCCCGGTGAACAACCTGATATTCAATTATCTTCTGGCCGATGGCGCGTTGGCCTGGGCCGGACTGCCGGATGTCGATCTCAGCTTTCTGGGATTGCTCTCGTACATTGGCGTCATCGCGGCGCTGGTCCAGATTCTCGAGATGTTTCTCGACAAGTACGTGCCGGTACTTTACAACGCACTCGGTGTGTTCCTGCCGCTGATCACGGTGAACTGCGCCATTCTCGGCGCCTCTCTGTTCATGGTGGAGCGCGACTACAATTTCGGCGAGAGCGTGGTCTTCGGCGCAGGCGCCGGTGTGGGCTGGGCCCTCGCTATCGTGGCGCTGGCCGGCATTCGCGAGAAGCTCAAGTACAGTGATGTGCCGGATGGGTTGCAGGGTCTCGGCATAACGTTTATCACTGTGGGGCTGATGTCACTCGGCTTCATGTCGTTTGGCGGTATTGATCTGTAGCTGCGGTATAGCGAGGAAATCTGAATGGATATGACAATTGTGTTTGGCGTCGCCATGTTCACGGCGATCGTCCTCGCACTGGTGCTGGTGATTCTTTTCGCGCGCACACGACTGGTCAGCAGTGGCGACGTGACGATCGAAATCAACGGCGAGAAGACCATTACCGTGCCCGCGGGTGGCAAGCTGCTGCAGACACTGTCGGATGCGGAGCTGTTCCTGGCGTCAGCCTGCGGTGGTGGCGGCACCTGTGCCCAGTGCAAATGCATCGTCAAGGAGGGCGGCGGCGCCATGCTGCCCACCGAGGAGTCTCACTTTTCCCGTCGCGATGCCGCAGAGGGCTGGCGACTGAGCTGCCAGACTGCGGTCAAGCAGGACATGAAAATCGAGGTCCCGGAAGAGGTCTTCGGTGTGCGTCAGTGGGAGTGCGAGGTAATAAGCAATCCCAACGTGGCGACCTTCATCAAGGAACTGACGCTGAAGCTGCCGGAAGGGGAGAATGTCGAGTTCCGCGCCGGTGGCTACGTTCAGCTGGAGTGCCCACCTCACGAGGTGCGTTACGAGGACTTCGACATCGACGAGGAGTATCGCGGCGACTGGGAGCGCTTCGGCTTTTTCAAGGTGGTGTCGAAGGTTGAAGAGCCCGTGATTCGTGCCTATTCCATGGCGAACTACCCGGAAGAGGAGGGCATCGTCAAGTTCAATATCCGCATTGCGACGCCGCCCCCCGGCAGTGAAGGCATCCCGGCGGGCAAGATGTCATCCTGGGTGTTCAATCTCAAGCCGGGTGACAAGGTCACGGTGTACGGACCCTTTGGCGAGTTTTTTGCCAAGGAAACCGATAATGAGATGGTGTTCATCGGCGGTGGCGCGGGTATGGCGCCGATGCGCTCACATATCTTCGACCAGTTACTGCGCCTCAACAGCAAGCGCAAGATCACGTTCTGGTATGGCGCCCGATCCCTCAAGGAAATGTTCTATGTCGAGGAGTACGACAAGCTGGCAGAGGAACATGAGAACTTCACCTGGCACGTAGCGCTGTCGGATCCGCAGCCCGAGGACAACTGGACGGGCGACACCGGGTTTATTCACAACGTGCTTTATGATCGGTACCTGAAGGATCACCCGGCCCCGGAGGATTGTGAGTTCTACATGTGTGGTCCGCCAATGATGAATGCGGCCTGTGTCAAGCTTCTCACCGATCTCGGCGTGGAGCCGGAGAACATCATGCTGGACGACTTCGGTGGCTGATCGCCCTGTCAGGGTCGGGAAAAGCCACCGTTGCCGGTGGCTTTTTTTTGCGGTTCTGGTTTTTGTGGCGGGCTGCCAGGAGTCGGTCCGGACGCATAAACTGCAGGGTGCCACAATGGGCACCACCTGGAACGTTACCTACACGGGGAGCGTCAGTCCCTCTCGTGTAAAGGTCGACATCGAGTCGGTTCTCGAGGCCGTTAATGGCAGCATGTCGACCTATATGGCGGACTCGGAAATCAGCCGCTTCAACGCCAGTAACATTGGTGAGACGAGCGGGGTCTCATCGTCTTTCGGCGACGTGTTGACTGCCGCGCTGGCTATCGGTGAGCGTTCGGACGGTGCGTATGATGTCACGGTAGGTCCGCTGGTAGACCTCTGGGGCTTTGGGGCGGGCAGTGAGGCCGATTGGAGAATGCCCACTGCAGATCAGGTGGCAGAGGCAATGGCGCGTGTGGGGCAGGACGCGTTGGTGTGGGATGGCGACAGCAGCACGCTGGCCCGACGCAAACCCGTGCAGCTGGATTTTTCGTCCATTGCAAAGGGCTACGGGGTGGACCGCATAGCGGAAATCCTGGAGAAAAAGGGGCTGTCCGACTTTCTGGTGGAAGTGGGCGGTGAGATGCGTGTGTCCGGTGTCAGCCCACGGGGCGACGCCTGGCGAATCGCTATCGAAGAGCCTGTACCCGGACAGCGCGGTGTGGCGGAGGCACTGGAACTCGAGGACGTCGCCGTTGCCACATCGGGTGACTACCGGAATTTCTTCGAATACGAAGGGGTGCGCTATTCACACACCCTTGACCCGCGAACGGGATATCCGGTAACCCACAATCTGGTCTCTGTGACGGTGCTGCATGAACACTGTATGATGGCAGATGGCTGGGCGACGGCGCTCAGCGTGGCCGGGCCGGAAGAGGCCATGCGTCTCGCCGAGGCCAACGACCTTGCAGTCTATCTCATGGTGCGTAATGGCGATGGCGTGAAGAGTGTGGTGTCACCGGCATTCAGCGCGCGATTCGGCACGATGACAAGTGAGTAACACGACGGAGTTAGCTATGCTTTTGGCGTTTTTGGCAACATTTCTGATGATGGCGACGGTCATGGCAATCATGGCTGTCGGCGTCATGGCCGGCAGGGCCCCGATCAAGGGCTCCTGTGGTGGTATTGGCGCCATCGGCATCGACCAGTCCTGCGAAATCTGCGGTGGCAATCCACAGCGCTGTGAAGACGAGACGCGGGATGCCGACAACGGCAGACGCAGTGACGTCACGCGGACCTCGTTCTATGACGCCGACAAGACATAAGCGCGTGTGAACGGGTCGATTTACCCGCTTTTCATTGGTTATCGCTACAGCTTCAGTCGCAAACGCAACCGTTTCACGGCGCTTGTTTCCGTTATCTCCATGTTCGGCATGGCACTGGGTGTCGCCAGTCTCATTGTTGTTCTCTCGGTCATGAACGGCTTTGCCGCGGAGTTGCGTGATCGCATTCTCTCGCTGGTTCCACACGGTTATGTGAATTTTCTGGACGATGACGCGGCAAGGCACTGGGCGGAACCGATGCAGCGGGTGGGTGGGATGCCTGGGGTGGTGGCGGTGGCGCCTTTCCTGCGTGAGCAGGTACTGCTCGGCGCCGGGAGTTCCCTGCAGGGTGCGCGGCTGTTCGGCATTTCTCCTGCGGATGAGGCGCGCGTGTCGCAGGTGGCGAACACCCTGGTTGCGGGGCGCCTCGCGGCCATTGAGACGGAGCCCTTTGGCGTTGTCCTGGGTACATCACTCGCCCGCATGGTGGGTGTGGGCGTTGGCGACACGGTCGTCGTGACCCTGCCTCACCTCACGGTCACCCCACTCGGCGCGTTTCCCCGCAGTAAACGGCTGATTGTCGTTGGTCTTTTTCAGGTGGGCGCGCAGCAGGATGCGGAGCAGGCCTACGTATCGCTCGACACCGCACAGCGCCTCCTGAGCCGCGACGGCGCCGTGTCCGGACTGCAGGTCCGCACTGACGACCTGTTTGCTGCGCCGGGCATCATGCGCGAGGTGGGAGAGCGCCTCGGCCCAGGGGTAAATGCCATTGACTGGAGCCAGACGCAGGGCTCGCTGTTCCGTGCCGTGCGTATGGAAAAAATCACTGTCGCGCTGCTGTTGTTGAGCGTTGTGGCGGTGGCGGCGTTCAACATTGTCTCCACACTGGTCATGTCGGTGGCGGAAAAGCGGGGGGATATTGCCGTTCTCCGCACGCTGGGGGCCGATGCCCGCGGTATCATGACCATCTTCATTATCCACGGGCTGTCATTGGCGCTGCTGGGAGTCGCCACCGGCGGTGTCATTGGCGTAGTGCTGTCCCTGAATATTGCCGAGCTGACGCGCTGGGTGGAAGCACTGACCGGTGCCGTGCTGTTTGATCCCGACGTGTACTTCATCAGTGCACTGCCGGCCGTTCTGGAATGGAGCGACGTCCTGACCGTGGTGCTGGCCTCTCTGGCGCTTGGAACAATTGCCACGCTGTATCCTGCCTGGCGCGCGTCAAGGATTGCGCCGGCGGAGGTGCTTCGCTATGCCTGAACCCGTTCTTCAGTGTCTCGGCCTCGGCAAGGAGTTCAATGATGGAAACCGTATCATCCGGGTTCTTCAGGGTGTCGAGCTGACCCTCAATCCGGGAGAGACGCTGGCTATCATCGGTGCCTCGGGCAGCGGGAAATCCACGCTGCTCAACCTGCTCGGGGGGCTCGATGCACCCAGTGAGGGGCAGGTTCTGGTATCAGGCAGGAATGTGGCGGCGATGCGCGAGCGCGAGCGCTGCCTGTGGCGCAACCGGCGCCTGGGCTTTGTCTATCAGTTTCACCATCTGCTGCCGGAGTTCACGGCTGCGGAGAATGTGGCAATGCCTCTCATCATCGGTGGCGCGAGGCGCAAGAATGCCATGCGAATGGCTGCGGATATGCTCAAACGTGTGGGTCTGGACCATCGACTCACCCATCGGCCGGGAGCATTGTCGGGTGGCGAGCGACAGCGGGTGGCAATAGCGCGAGCCCTGGTCACCACGCCCGACTGCGTGTTGATGGACGAGCCCACCGGTAATCTCGATCCCGCCGCCAGTCAGCAGATTCTGTCGCTGATTGACGCGCTGGGCCAGGACAGTGCCGCCTTTATTGTTGTCACTCATGATCCGGAAATCGCTGCACGCATGCATCGGACGCTCGAGTTGCGCGACTCGGGGCTTTACCCGCCGCTACATGCGCGGAGCTGATCGCATCGCGCTGGCCCTGCGCTACACCTTCAGCAGTGGCGGCGGCCAACTGTCGTCATTCATGTCGAGGCTGGCGATGCTGGGTCTGGTGCTGGCGGTGGCTGTCCTGCTGGCCGTGTTGTCCATCATGAACGGCTTCGACCGTGAAATGCGCGAGCGAATCCTCTCCCTCGTGCCACACATCACGGTCCACGCGGTAAACGGCGTGGCCCCGGCGGATCCGATCGCGGAACGGCTTCTGGCAAATCCCGACGTGCTCGCGGCAAGTCCGTTCGTGCAGTTTCAGGGGCTTCTCATGCGGGAACGGCGCGTCGAGGCAGTTGTCGGGCTTGGGCTTGCGACCGCCGAAGGGCTGGAACTGCAGGCGATGGCGGGGGGCACAGCGGGAACTGACTTTCTCGGTGGCGATGAGGATGGAATGCTGCTCGGTGCACCACTCGCAGAGCGTCTCGGCATCGATACCGGCCAGCGCCTGACGCTGCTTGTGCCCGTGGCAGCCGGCGCGCGGGGCGTCACGTCCACCCGGACGCGGGTCTTTACCGTCAAAGGGCTCTTGCGCACCGGAACCGAGCTCGATGAGAGCCTGGCCGTCGTATCACTGGCGGCAGGCTCCTCGCTGGCAGGTCTGGAAGGGGCGCCCAGCGGGTATCGGTTGCACACCAGGGACATTTTCGGGGTCTCAGGACTTGGGCGTGAGCTCGCGGCAAGCCTGCCCCCTGGTTACTACCTTACCAACTGGACCATGACACATGGCAATCTGTACGCGGCCATCCAGCTTTCCCGGCAACTGATTACATTGCTGCTGTTGTCGATTATCGGTGTCGCTGCCTTCAATGTGGTGTCGTCGCTTGTTCTTGTTGTCATCGACAAGCAGGGAGATATCGCAATTCTGCGCACGCTGGGCGCGACGCCGGGAGACATCGCGACAATTTTTCTCTGTCAGGGCGGGCTGATAGGCCTGGCGGGTGGAATACTGGGTGGATGTCTGGGGGGCGCACTCAGCCTCGCGGTTCCGGCGGCCGTTGGGGGTGCCGAGCGTCTTATGGGTGCGCGGCTGCTGGCCACCGATGTCTACCCTGTGTCCTTCATTCCGGTGGATCTGCGCGTTCAGGATGTTGCGCTGGTATCCGCTGCGGCGCTGGTTCTGTGCCTGATGGCGGCACTGTACCCGGCGCTGCGCGCGGCCCGCCTTGCACCCGCCGAGGTCCTGCAGCAGGAGTCGTAGCCGTGCGACTGTGCTGTCGTCGGCGCCAGTCACGCCCGACGCGCCAGCGCCAGATGTTGCTGATCACGAAATAGCCGACACTCCCTGCGAACAGCCCCAGTAGAAGGCAGCCCAGAAGCAGGGGAGGCCACACCGTTCCTATCTTTGCGAAAAGCCAGTACAGGTCAAAGGCCGTCTCTTCGGTGCCGGGAGGTATTGTCAGTGGGCGGTCAATGAGCAGTCCGCCAAGGCGGTACGCGAGGTAGAACAGCGGCGGCGCCGTTAGCGGATTGCTGACCCACACCAGCGCCACGGACAGGGGCAGATTGCAGCGCAGCCTGATAGCGAGAAGCGCGGCGACAAGCATCTGTCCGGGAATTGGCAGGAAGGCGACGAAAAGTCCGACGAAGAACGCCATGGATGCGGAATAGCGATTCAGGTGCCAGTAGTTGCTGGCATAAATCCACTCGCCAAACGGCTTCAGCGCACCGCTCCTGCGCAGGTCTGAGGCGTTCGGAATGACTTTTCGCAGTCTCTTCTTGACCATATCCAACCAGACTGAAAAGGGTGTGTTATCGACCCGCCGAGCATGCTTCAGTGCAGAGTCTATCGTTATTGGACACTGCAGTGATGTAATGTTTTACCATCGACGCCGGCGGCGACTCTACGCCATTCCGACTGCATTCCGGCTGCTGCCTCCGATGTCCGGCGTCTGCGTGGGCGTCGCGCTGGTAGCCGCATCGCCGTCGCTGTTGCCGACCGCCGGATTGCCACTTCTTTTGCTGCCGGCCTGCCTTTTTCTGCAGGGGACGATGCGCGCCTTCTTCGCTGGGCTGCTGCTCGGGGTGTCCTGGGCGACGGCGGGTGGCTCGCATGTGCAGGAAAGGTGGTTGCCGTCCGAATGCGAGCGACAACCGGTCGTCCTGCGGGGCTACGTCGCTTCCGTTCCTGAGACGGCCACGGCCTTCGGCGAGCAGCCGGTTCAACGCTTTCTGCTGGACGTGTCTGCGCTGGAGCCCGCCCGCTGTGCCGGGCCCGCCCGGGTGCGGCTGAGCTACTACGGGAATACCGATATTGCGCCGGGACAGTACGGGGAGTTTGCTGGCCGACTTCGCGTGCCCTGGGGTCTCGCCAATCCGGGTGGCGCAGACCGGGAATCCTGGTACGCCGTCAACGGTATTCAGGCAACAGGCAGCGTCAGGCGCATCGCACTGGAAGACAGGGGGCTGCCCTGGCGCTATCGCCATCACGTTGTCCGGGCGGGGCTGCAGCGCTCCATGGAATCCCTGCCAGGCAGTGCACGCGGCAAAGGCGTACTCGTCGCATTGACTGTCGGTGTCCGCCACGGCATCACTCACCACGACTGGTCGCTGTTCAGGGAACTCGGCGTTGTCCATCTGGCCGTTATTTCAGGGCTGCACGTTTCTCTGGCGGCCGGGGCAGGTGCGGTCGTGGGTAGAGTACTGGCGCGCGGCGTGTCTCTCGCCCGCGCGGGTGCGCAGTGGCGTCAGCTGCCGGGGATTCTGGCACTGGCGTCAGCGTTGATGTACGCCGCGCTTGCCGGGTTCAGCCTGCCGACGGTGCGTGCTCTGGCTATGCTGGCTGGAGTGATTGTGGCCTTCGCCCTCGGACGCGACGCGCTGAAGGTACACACCTTGCTATTTGCCGCCCTGGTGCTGGTGCTCATGCAGCCGCTGGCGCTGGTCAGCAGCAGTTTCTGGCTCAGTCTCGGTGCGGTATGTGCGTTGCTCTGGTTCCTTGCCTGGCAGCCGCGGCGCCAGCCGTTAACGGCCGGCCTCCGCGTGCATGGGTACCTCTGCCTGGCCATGTTGCCACTCACCGCCTGGTGGTTTGGCGGTGGCAGTGTGATTGCCCCGGCAGCGAACGCCGTTGCCGTGCCCGTTGTTGGTTTGCTGGTTGTGCCCCTGACGCTGCTGGCCAGTCTTGCGGACCCGCTGTCGTCGGCAACAGCCGAGTACCTGTGGAGCGCAGCGTTGGCGTTGATAGAGTTACTGCTTTCGCTGGCGGATACCCTCCTCGCCGAGCAGGAGTCCATCATGCGGTACCGCGCGTTGCGCGGCGGCACTTACGCCGCCCTGAACGCCCTGGTGGCAGCGGCCTTGCTGGGTATGCCCCTGCCGTTTTCCCTGAAAGCCGCCGTGGCATGCCTGCTCCTGCCTCTGCTTCTGCGGGAGGCAGCTCCGCTCCCCGAACCGCGCCCGGAGCTTGTGGTGCTGGATGTCGGGCAGGGGACCTCTGTCGTTGTCAGCGACGGGCGTCGCGCCCTGGTCTATGACACGGGGGGCGGTGAGCCAGGTGGCTACACCACGGCCGCTGTCGCGCTGCTGCCTTTTCTTCGCCACCGAGGCATTGATGCGGTCGATACGCTGGTCGTTAGCCACGCTGATCGCGATCACAGCGCGGGTACACAGGCACTCATTGACGCCATGCCGGTTGGCGAACTGCTCTATGGCCAGACAATTCCGGGGACAGCGGGCGGTGTCCCATGCCGCACCGGAACGGCATGGGCATGGCCCAGCGGCATCCGCTTTCGCATTCTGGCAGGCGCTGATGGTGTCGGTCGCAGCGCCAACGACGCCTCCTGCGTCCTGCAGGTGGACCTGGCTGGATTCGGGTTTCTCCTCCCCGGCGACATCAGTGCTGCGAGAGAGCGTGAGCTGGTGCTTTACTGGCGCGAGGCCCTGCGCGCCGACTGGCTGCTGGCAGCCCATCACGGGAGCGGGAGCTCCACAACGGCTGCCTGGCTACGAGCGGTGAATCCCGGCGGCGTTGTTCTCAACTTCGGCCGGGCAAACCCCTTCGGCCATCCACACCCGGAGGTGATCGCGAGGCTGATGGCGCGTGGCATCGATATCCGCACCACGGCGCGCGAGGGTGCACTGGTATTTCGCGTGAGCAACGAGGGCGAGCTGGAAGTGATCCCCACCCGCGGCGGCTACGCGCCATTCTGGAAGCCTCCTGCCTGAATCCCGCTATCGACTGACTCTCTGTCGCAGCAGCGTGCAGACTGCGTATAATGCGCGGCAAACGCGGTCAGGGAGCAACAGAGTGCTGGAACTCGTCACAGCCGGTGGATGGCTGATGATCATCATCATTGCCAGTTCAGTGATTGCAATCGCGATCTGCCTGGAGCGCTTTTACACGCTCAACCCGAGGCGGATATCCCCACCCCACCTGCTGGCCTCGGTGTGGAAGCGACTGAACGCGGGTGACATGGACGCCAGCGCACTCACAGAGTTGCGCAAGGCATCGCCATTGGGCCGCATCCTCGCTGCGGGTCTGCTCAATTCGCATCACGGGCGGGACGTGATGAAAGAGAGTATCGAAGAAGCGGCGGCACACGTGATTCATGACCTCGAGCGCTACCTCAACACTCTCGGTACCATTGCCGCCATTGCACCGCTACTTGGCCTGCTGGGCACCGTGGTAGGCATGATTCGTGTCTTCGCCGAGATCATGGTACGCGGCACCGGCAATGCCAGCGCGCTCGCGGGCGGTATTTCAGAAGCGCTCATCACCACCGCTGCCGGTCTCACCGTCGCCATACCGGCCCTGGTCATGCACCGGTACTTCACCGGGCGTATCGACGAAATCGTTATTGGACTCGAGCAGGAAGCCATCAAACTGGTGGATGCCCTGCATGCCGGCGACAGGTCGGACTAGTGGGCCATAAGTGAAGTTCCGCCGCCAGCGCCGCGAGGATCTCAACGTCAACCTGACGCCGTTGATTGATGTGGTTTTTCTGCTGTTGATTTTCTTTATGGTGTCGACCACGTTTACGCGGGAGACACGGCTGACGGTAGACCTGCCGGAGGCCACGGGGGTTCCGGCGGACAGTGAGCCGCGGCAGATCGAGATCCTTGTGGATGAAGCGGGTAGCTACCGCGTGAACGGGCAGGGGCTGGTCGACAACCGCGTGCGCACGCTGCAGGCGGCGATCTACCAGTATTCGCAGGGAGATACGACCTTGCCGCTGCTGATCTCGGCAGATGCCGACGCCGCGCATCGCTATGTCGTGAGAGCCATGGACGCCGCGGGGCAGATGGGCTTTGCCCGTCTCGGCATCGCCACACTGCAGTCCGCTCCCGATGCACGATGAGGACGGGGCCGACTCCCCGAGCGGCCTGCTGAACCGGGCATCCATGATACTGCAGGCCGCGTGGCGTACGGACGCGGCCTGGCTCCGCCTGCTGCTTCCGCTGTCTTTCCTGCACCGCGTTGTGCTGTACCTGCGCCGCCAGCTGTTCAAGCGGGGCTGGCGTGCTACCTATCGCAGCCCGGTACCTGTGGTGATGGTGGGCAATATCAGCGTGGGCGGCACCGGCAAGACACCCGTGGTCAGTGCCCTCGCCGCCGGGATGCGGGCGCGGGGCCTGCGCGTTGGCGTTGTCAGCCGCGGTTACGGGGCCAGTCCAGGCCGCTTTCCGCGCCGGGTGCTGCCCGACAGCCACTGGCGTGACTGCGGCGATGAGCCGCTCATGATCGTGCGGCAGACGGCCTGCCCGCTGGTGATATCGCCGCGCCGATCAGACGCGGTGAGAGAGCTACTGCAGTGGCAGGCGCCTGATCTGGTGATCAGCGACGATGGACTTCAGCATCTGGCGCTGGAGAGAGACTTCGAAATCGTGCTGCTGGATGCAACGATGGGCATCGGCAACGGACGATTGCTGCCCGCGGGCCCATTGCGCGACCCGCCGGCGAGGCTCGAGGGCTGTGACTGGATTCTGCAGCGTGACAGTGCGATTCCCGCGCGGCATTTCCGCTATCAGATCGATGGATTCGTGAATATCAGGACGGGGGAAACCCGGGAGGGAAATGCGTTTGCCGGGCAACGGGTGCAGGCGATAGCGGGCATTGGCAATCCCGCGGGGTTCTTTGCCAGTCTGCGCGGTCTCGGTATGCAGGTTTGCGAGCGTCCCTACCCGGACCACTACGCCTTCGTCGCCACGGACTTCAACCGGCTGCAGGGTCTGCCCATTATCATGACCGAGAAAGACGCGGTAAAATGCGAGGAGTTCGTGGAATCGAACGCCTGGTTCCTGAAAATTACCGCCGTGCTGCCGGAGGAACTTCTCGAGCGGGTCGCACGGCTGGCCACTCTCCCGACAGCGCAGGAATAAGCCACCGATGTCTTTCACAGTCATTATACCGGCGCGCTACGCATCGACCCGACTGCCCGGCAAGCCGCTGCTGGACATTGCCGGCAAACCGATGCTAAAGCGCGTGTGGGAGCAGTCACTGCGAAGCGAGGCGGACGAGGTGATCATTGCCACAGATGATCAACGGATCGCAGAGGCGGCGCGCGGGTGGGGCGCTCAGGTCTGCATGACGGCGAGCGAGCACGCTTCAGGCACAGATCGTCTGCAGGAGGTTGTACAGAGCCGCGGGCTTGCCGACAGTGCCGTTGTCGTCAATGTGCAGGGCGATGAGCCGCTGGTGCCACCGGCAGTCATCAACCAGGTGGCGGCCAATCTGGCGGATACCCCCGAGGCTGGCATGGCCACCTTGTCCGAGCCCCTGACCGATGTTGCCAGCCTGCTCGACAGCAACGCCGTCAAGGTGGTGAGTGATGTCCGGGGCTTTGCGCGCTACTTCAGCCGTGCGCCCATTCCCTATCCGCGCGGACTGGATCTTAAGAACCCCGATGCGCTGCAGCGTTATCCGGTGGGTCACTGGCAGCGGCATATCGGGCTATATGCCTATCGCGCGGGTTTCCTGCGCCGCTTCGTTGCCTGGCCGCAGGCGCCCGCTGAACTCCTCGAGCAGCTGGAACAGCTGCGAGCGCTGCACCACGGCGAGATCGTGCACGTGGCACCGGCCCGCGAGCGGGTTCCTGCCGGGGTGGATACACCGGCAGACCTGGACGCTGTGCGCCGGCTGTGCGCGGCAAGCAACACGAACTGAGGACTGTCATGCGTATTCTTTTTGTCTGTCTCGGCAATATCTGCCGATCACCCACGGCCCAGGCGGTGTTCAGCCGCAAGCTCGAAGCGCGGGGTTTCGCGGCGGCGGTCGACGTCGATTCCTGCGGTACCCTGGGGACTCACCAGGGCGAGCCACCGGACGCGCGCGCAGCGGCTGCTGCGGCGTTACGTGGCTATGACCTCTCGGCGCTGCGATCGCGCCAGCTGCGCGATTCGGATTTCCAGGATTCTGACCTTATTCTGGCAATGGATAAGGACAACCTGCGGCAGGTTCGCCAGCGCGCCGGTGCAGGCTTCAGCGGTGAGCTTGGCCTGTTTCTCAAGTGGGCACCGCAGCTCGGCGTCGACGAGGTTCCCGACCCCTTTTTTGGCGAAGACGACGGTTTTGCCCACGTCCTGGATCTTGTCGAGGCAGCGAGCGACGCGTTGCTGGATCGCCTGGAGCGCGACCTTGGCTGAGCGGGCAGGCCTGCAGGCCCTGAATTCACTGCGTCTTCGCGCCAGTGCGACGCTTCTGCGCACGCCGGATACGCAGGCTGGATTGCGCGACGTCCTTGACGAGGCGCGTTCGCTCCAGCTTCCCGTGGTGGTGCTGGGGGAAGGCAGCAATGTCGTGCTGGCCGGCGATCTGGATGCGCTGGTGCTGCGCTATCGCGGCCTCGGCCGCGAGATCATCAGCGAGGGCAGCGAGCACGTCGGATTGCGCGTGGCGGCCGGCGAAAACTGGCATGCATTGACGGTCTGGGCCCTCGACCAGGGCTTTTACGGCCTGGAGAACCTGGCGTTGATTCCGGGCACGGTAGGCGCGGCGCCGATACAGAACATCGGCGCCTATGGTGTGGAGCTGTCCGAGTTCATCGATTGCGTGGAGGTCGTGGACATCGACAGTGGCAGCATGCATCGCCTGAGTGCCGCGGCGTGCGCATTCGGCTACCGCGACAGCATCTTCAAGGGAGCGCTGCGAGACCGCTGTGTGATCACGGCTGTAGAGATGACCCTGCGGCGCAGCGAGCAGCCCAATCTGTCCTATGCAGCGCTGGCGGATTACGTAAAGGCTGACGGGCACGAGGTTACGGCCAGTGAGGTGCATCAGGCGGTGGTTGAGCTGCGTCGCGCACGCTTGCCCGATCCTTCACTGATGCCCAACGTTGGTAGCTTTTTCAAGAATCCGGTGGTGACGTCGGCGCAGGCGGAAGCCCTGATGAAGGAGAACCCGTCCATGCCCGTGTTCCGTCTTGCCGATGGGAGCACGAAAATCCCGGCGGCCTGGCTGATCGAGGCCTGTGGATGGAAAGGGTACACGCAGAGTGGCGTGGGCGTGCATGGGGGTCACGCGCTGGTGCTGATCAACCAGGGCAGCAATTCAGGCAGCGCTGTGCTCGATCTTGCGGGGCGCATCCAGCAATCCGTGCGCCGTCGCTTCGGGTGCAAGCTTGAAATCGAGCCGCGCATCTATGGTGCTGCCGCGTGACCGCGTTTGACGCCAGCGCATTCCTGTCGAGCCTGACAACCCGCTGCGGTGTCTACCAGATGTATGACGCCGATGGCCGCCTGCTCTACGTTGGCAAGGCGCGGAACCTGCGCAGTCGTGTCGGGAGTTATTTCCGCAATCGCGGACTCAATAGCAAGACGGTTGCGCTCGTCAATCGTATCGCGGATATACAGGTTACCGTCACGTCAACGGAGGTGGACGCTCTCCTGCTCGAACACAACCTGATCAAGAGCCATCGGCCCCCGTACAATATTCTGCTGCGGGACGATAAAACCTATCCGTACATCTTTCTGTCGTCTGAGGATCGGTTTCCCCGACTGGCGCTGCACCGTGGCCCAAAGCGGCGCAAGGGGCAGTACTTTGGCCCCTATCCCAGCGCCGGCGCGGTGAGGCAGTCGCTGCATTTTCTGCAGAAGGTGTTCAAGGTGCGCCAGTGCCGCGACAGCTACTTCCGCAATCGCTCGCGTCCCTGCCTGCAGCATCAGATTGATCGCTGCAGCGCCCCATGCGTCGATCTCGTCAGCACGGAGGAATATGCCCAGCAGGTCGAGAATACCGTCATGTTCCTGCAGGGCAAGAATCAGGAACTGATGGTGCGACTGGCCGATGACATGGAGCGCGCGGCGTCTGAGCTCGCCTATGAGCGCGCGGCGGTGCTGCGCGACCAGCTGCGTCAGCTACAGCACGTGCAGGCGACGCAGGGTATCGAGGGCAGCAGTGGCGATCTCGATATTCTCGCCGCCGTGGTGGCGGGTGGACAGACCTGTGTGCAGGTGCTGTTTGTTCGCGGGGCCCGTGTTCTTGGCAGCAAAACCTGGTATCCGCCGCTAAAGCTTGATGAGACGCCGGACGCCGTGCTGGCGGCCTTCCTGCCGCAGTTTTACCTGGGTGGCGACAACCGGCCCATTCCGAATGAAATTCTCGTGAATGCCACGATAGACGATGCCGACGCCATCGCCGAAGCGTTCTCCCGGCATGCCGGGCGCAGGGTCCGGATACGCAGCAAGGTGCGCGAGGCGCGGGCGCGCTGGCTGCAGCTGGCGCAGCAGACTGCGGAAACGAACCTGCAGGCGCATCTTGCGGGCAAAAAAAGCACCCAGGAACGGCTGCAGGCCCTGCAGGAGGTCCTTGAGCTGACGTCCCTGCCCGAGCGCATGGAGTGTTTTGACATCAGTCACAGCAGTGGTGAGGCCACTGTCGCATCCTGTGTGGTGTTTGACGCGTCCGGCCCGAAAAAATCCGATTATCGCCGCTTCAACATTGCTGATGTGACAGGCGGGGATGATTACGCGGCCATGGAGCAGGCACTGACACGGCGCTACAAGCGTCTCGCCGACGGAGAGGGCGCGTTACCGGATATCCTCTTTATCGACGGCGGCAAGGGCCAGGTGAAGCAGGCGCTGGATGTGCTCGACAATCTTGGTGTCGCGGGCGTGCAGGTGGTGGGCGTCGCGAAAGGAACGACACGCAAGGCGGGTTTCGAGACCCTGATCATGGGTGAAAGCGGCGTCGAACTGCAGCTCCCCGGCAGCAGCGCGGCGCTGCACCTGATTCAGCATATACGCGATGAGGCGCACCGCTTCGCAATCACCGGGCATCGTGCACGGCGTGACAAGACGCGTAGGACGTCACAGCTGGAGAGTATCCCCGGTGTGGGCGCGAAGCGGCGCAGAGAACTGCTCAGGCACTTCGGAAGTGCCTCTGGCGTTGGTAACGCGAGCGTGGGTGAACTGAAAAAAATACCGGGTATCAGTGCTACCATGGCGCAGCAGATCTACGACCACCTGCACAGCGTCAGTGACTGAATCGGTTTCCAGAGACACAGAGGTACAGGCTTGCCCATCAATATCCCCAATGCGCTGACGCTGATGCGTATTCTTCTGATCCCGGTGCTCGTGGTGGTGTTCTACGTGCCGTTTCAGGGACACTGGCTGGTCGCAGCCGGTATCTTTACGCTGGCGGCGGTCACCGACTGGTTTGACGGCTACCTCGCCCGGCGGCTGGGTCAGATGACGGCCTTTGGCGCCTTTCTCGACCCTGTGGCAGACAAGCTCATGGTCTCCGTGGCGCTGGTTCTGCTGGTGGAGCGCCACGATACAATACTGTTTACCCTGGCAGCCTGCGTCATCATCGGCCGGGAGATTGTCGTTTCCGCACTGCGCGAGTGGATGGCGGAGCTCGGTCAGCGCACCTCCGTTGCCGTAAGCTACGTCGGCAAGGTGAAAACCGCGCTGCAGATGATTGCCGTGATCGGTCTGCTTGCGGTCAATCCCAGCCGCGACGCTGGCTGGCTGCTCGGAGTGTGCTACGTGCTGCTCTACAGCGCCGCCATATTGACGCTGTGGTCCATGATGGCGTACCTGCGCGCGGCAGCGCGGGTGATCCGCGCCCGCGATGAAGAGTCAAAACGCCTTGACTCCCTGTGATCAACCCCTAGAATAGGCGCCTCTCGGGAATGCGGGAATAGCTCAGTTGGTAGAGCGCAACCTTGCCAAGGTTGAGGTCGCCGGTTCGAACCCGGTTTCCCGCTCCAACATCTCCAGATTACAGGCTCGGTGGCAGAGTGGTTATGCAGCGGATTGCAAATCCGTCAACGCCGGTTCGATTCCGACCCGAGCCTCCATAAATCCTTTAAATATCAAAGACTTAAAAATTCGTGCATCCTGATCAGCAAGATCCAGAGACACGCGTAGCGCAGCAGCTGCGCCAGTCCGCTGACCGGCAACAGATGCACGACCTTCTTGTAGATTACTGTCTGTATCTCGACCGTATGGAGCTCCAGTCTCTCGCGGCTCTCTTCACCCCTGACTGTGTCGTGGTCTATGGCGAGGATCCTCGATTGCAGTCCAGAGGGGCATCGGCGCTTGCAGGCTCACTTGAGCGCATGTGGCGCTGGTCGCGCACCTCACATCACCTGTCGAATGTGCGATTCGCTTTCGACGGCGAGGACGCGGCGAACGTGATCAGCTACGTTATGGCCTGGCATGAGCGGGATGACGGTTCCGTCGCCACTATCTATGGGCAGTACCGGGATCGAATTGTCCGAACCGATGGGGGCTGGCGTATAGCCGAGCGACGCATGTTCATGAACGGGTCTGACGCGGGGTTCACAGTTCCGATCACGCCGGTTGAACGTCGGGCGCCACCACCGGGCTGGAAAGCCCCGGACATCGACCGCTAAGCATTTGCTCTCACGGAAGGCCTGGCAGACTTTCCTGCGCCAATGCCATTGCCGGGAGTCAATCCCCCGGCACACCAAACACCCCATGCAGCGCTGCATGATCTGAAAGATCCCGCCAGTGCCCATCCGCCAGCCGCTCGGCCCGGACAGGCGTCAGACCCCGATAATACACCCGGTCAACCGGGAACATCGGTGCCCACACGGGAAAGGTGCGGGCGTGGGCGCCATGCAGATGCATGAACAGCTCTTCAAGGCCCAGGTCATCGTGCAGATGGCGCTCTGCCCGCTGTCGCCAGTCGTTGAAGTCTCCGGCGATGATCATGGGCTCGTCCCGCGGCACGTGCTCGTCAATACGACGGGTGAGGGCGCGCAGCTGCTCCCGGCGCTCCTGCTCCAGCAGCCCGAGGTGAACACACAGCACATGCAGTCGAACGCCGGTTTCCGGCATGTCGATGACGCCGTGCAGAATGCTGCGGCTTGAGCGCGGAAAAATCGACACGTCGATGTTTTCCCAGGCGGTGAAGGGAAACTTGCTGAGGATGGCGTTGCCGTGATCCCCTTTCCGGTAGATCGCGTTACGGCCATAGGCGTAGTGCGGCCAGACGCGATCGGCGAGAAATTCGAAGTGTGGCTGCTCGGGGTAGGTCAGCTGCTGCTGCTTCAGGGCGCTCTTGTCCGCCGCACCATGGACTTCCTGCAGGAAAACGATATCCGCCTCGGTGTTCTCCAGCCGTTCGCGCATGGCGTTGAGCACAAAGCGGCGGTTGCCCGTACAGTAACCTTTGTGGATATTGTAGGTCAGTATGCGCAGTTCCTGGCTCATTTGCCCTCGACTGTTCCGCGTGCATTCACCGCGCGCCGGGACCATGAGAGCACGTAGTGCACTCCGCTGGCGACGGCCACCAGTGCCACCAGAACGGCGAGTGCGGAATCAAGGGCAGGCGGGGATACCGAAACCAGCGCATCTGCCAGCACGGCGACCAGGTACAGAACCTGAACCCCCATGTTGACCTTGCTGAGAACCGTGGGTGCGAAATCGAAAGGGCCAATCAGCAGGCGATACGCGCCCGCACCGAGCACGATGATCACGTCGCGGCCCACGACGATGGCAGCCAGCCACCAGGGCAGAAGGCCAACGCTTGCCAGTGACAGAAAAACGCAGACCATGAGCAGCTTGTCCGCCGCGGCATCCATCCCTGCGCCGAGCGCGGAGTGTGCATCCAGGCGCCGGGCAAAAAAACCGTCAAGGGCGTCAGTGACACCGGCGACAATGCCCAGCCCCAGCGCCCAGGCGTAGTCGTTGCGAAGAATGAGCAGGGCAATCGGAATTGCCATGACCAGTCGCATTCCCGTAAGGATATTCGGTAGGTATTGCAGTCCCTGCATAGGTGTCGATGCCGTTGTTCGGCAGCCTCGGTGATCGGGGAAACCAGTGCTTACTCTATCCTCATCAACCGGCGTTCGCATCCGTATCTTTCCGCCGTTTGCACGTTGTCTGCTACAATTTTCCCATGCTGCAGATAAACCCACAGATTGCCATCCCCCTTGAGGAAATCGAGCTGGTGCCGATCCGCGCGCAGGGCGCTGGTGGCCAGCATGTCAACAAGGTGTCCACGGCAATTCACCTGCGCTTCGACAGCCAGTCCTCCTCGCTGCCCGAGCCCTATCGCAGCGCCCTGCTGGCAAGACGTGATCATCGCATTACGGCCGAGGGAGTGGTGACGATCAAGGCGCAGCGTTTCCGCAGCCAGGCGCGCAATCGGGAAGATGCCTTGGAACGCCTTGCAGAGCTGATTCGCCGCAGCAGCATCCCGCGCAAGAAGCGCGTTGCCACCCGGCCCACGCTGGCATCGAAAAAACGGCGGCTTGACGGAAAAACCCACCGCGCCCGGCTCAAGGCCGGACGCGGTCGCGTCAGTTCGCGGGATGTCTGAGGTCGCTCACTTCCCCTTGATCTGCCCGTAGGCTGCGAGTGCAGCCTCACGCGCCTCCCGGTGGTCCACAATGGGCTGTGGGTAGTCTTTGCCAAGTTCCAGTCCCGCCTCCTGCAACACTGCCTCTGGCGCATCCCAGGGCTTGTGCAGGTACTTGTCGGGTAACACCGAGAGTTCTGGCACCCAGCGGCGCACGTACTCCCCCGTGGCATCAAATTTCTCGCCCTGGGTTGTCGGGTTGAAAATACGGAAATAAGGTGCGGCATCCGCCCCGGAGCCCGCCACCCACTGCCAGCTGCAGCTATTGCTGGCGAGGTCTGCGTCTACCAGTGTGTCCCAGAACCAGCGCTCACCGGCGCGCCAGTCGATCAACAGGTGTTTGGTGAGGAAAGACGCGGTAACCATGCGCACGCGGTTATGCATGTAGCCCGTGGCCCACAGCTCACGCATACCGGCATCCACGATGGGATAACCTGTCTGGCCCCTTTGCCATGCCCGCAGCTGTTTCTGCGAGCCGGCCCACGGGAACTCCTCGAATGCCGGCTTGAAAGCCTTGTCGGGGATCTCCGGAAAGAACACCAGCAGGTGGTAGGAAAATTCCCGCCAGCCCAGTTCCGCGAGAAACTTGTCTGCCGTGGCGCGGGACTGTGGATGCTCTTCGGCCCAGGCCTGTGTGGCATGCCAGATGGAGCGGGGCGATATCTCACCGTGATGCAGGTGGGGCGACAGGCCGCTGGTGGCGGCCACCCCCGGAATGTCCCGCGAATCGCCATAATCCGCCACACGATCCTCCAGAAAGCGCTGCAGGCGGGTATGGGCACCCTCTGCCCCAGGCGTCCACAGCGCGAGCCAGTCTGCTGCCCAGTCAGGTTTTTGCGGCTGCAGCTGCCAGCCTTTCAGATCTTCCGTCTCCGGCAAGGGGCTGTGCCACTGCAGGTCTTCCGGCAACGCTCTTGGTGCAGGCGGTTCCGGGAGAGCACGGCAGGCGCGCCAGAAAGGTGTAAACACCTTGAACGGGTCGCCCGCACCCGTACGTACACTGCCCGGTTCGTGCAGCAGGTGGCCCGGGAAGCGCTTGAATTCGATGCCCCTCTCCGCGAAGCGCGCGTGCAGGGCCTGTTCGAGATCGCCCGCCCAGGGCTCGTACTGCCGCGAGCAGTACACCGCCTCGGCGCCTGTTTCCTCGATAACCGCGTCGAGTACGTCGGGTGCCTTGCCGCGTCGAAGAATCAGTTCGGCACCGCATTCCTGCAGCGCCCCGGCCAGCGCCTCGAGGCTGTGATGCAGCCACCAGCGTGAGGCAGCGCCCGGTATCCAGTCACCCGGCGTGCTGTCATCAAGAATATACAGCGCAATCAGCGGTCGACCCGTGGCAGCCGCCGCATTCAGCCCCGGCAGGTCGACGGTGCGCAGATCCTGACGAAACCAGAAGATCAGGGGAGATGTCATGGCTTGTGGGTCCTTGCGTGGCTTGTACTTTTCAGGTGGGCGCCAGCGGGGCCGCTGTCGCCCTCCGCCTCGCTCCGTGCCAGCAGCGTCATCAGGGCTGGCAGCAATCCCTCGGCGGCGTGCGGCAGTTTGAGCGTCGCCAGCGGATCTGCCCGGGTCACGCCGGGGTTCAGAATCGCGATGGGTTTACCGGCCTCGGCGGCGCGCCGGCAGAAACGATAGCCGGAAAAGACCCGCAGGGAACTGCCGATCACCAGCAAGGCGTCAGCGCGTGCTATGGCGTCCGTGCAGTGGGCAACGCGCTCGCGGGGAACAGAACCTCCAAAAAAAACCACATCGGGCATGAGATCGCCGCCGCAGGCTTCACAGGCGGGAACGACGACGGAGGTGACCTGTTCCATGCTCAGATCGGCATCACCGTCGGGACGGACATCTGCCGCGAGATCGCGAAGGTGTGAATTGTGACGTTCCAGTCGCTGCTGCATGATTTCGCGGTGTGAAAACGCCCTGCAGCCAAGACAGACAACCCGGTCGAGACGTCCGTGCAGGTCAATCACGTTGCGGCTACCCGCACGCTGATGCAGACGGTCCACGTTCTGGGTGATCAACAGCTCAATCCGAGAGTCATGCTCCAGCGCTGCCAGTGCCTGATGCGCTGCGTTCGGTCGCGCATCTCTCACTCCCGGCCAGCCCACCAGAGACCGTCCCCAATAGCGTCGCCGCTTCTGCTCACAGCCGGTGAACTCCTGGTGGGTGATGGGATCATTGCGCAACCAGTTACCGTTGCTGTCGCGATAGGTCGGTATGCCGGAGCCCTCGCTGATACCGGCGCCGGTCAGGACCACCAGCCTCGGGTGGGCCTCGAAAAAGTCGAGAAGGGCGTTTTGCGCTGAAGTCATAGAGCTTTCCATAGGCGCATGATACGGTTTCTGCATGAAGGGTGCGTCCTGTGTCTACCTTTTGATCGGAAGCGGGAGCGTTGCGTAAAGAGTCACTCTGTCCATGTTCAACAACGGGGTATAACGCATGCATATTTTATTGACAGGTGGAACGGGTTTTATCGGTGACGCCCTGGTTCCTTCCCTGCTGACCCAGGGGCATGAACTCACGATCCTGTCCCGATCCCGCCACACGGATACCGAGGGTTGCCGATATATCCGGAATCTGGATGAGCTCGCCGATGACGCGCACATTGATGCCGCGATCAATCTTGCCGGTGCCTCGCTTGCCGGTGCGCGCTGGACGGCCAGTTACAAGCGTGAAATCGTCGATTCCCGTCTCGAGACAACCCGGCAGCTGGTGGCGTGCATGCAGCGGCTTCAGGTGCCCCCGGGCGTGCTGCTGAACGCCAGCGCTATCGGCTACTACGGGCACGGCGATCAACCGGTCACCGAAGCTGACGATGCCGGAGAGGGCTTCTCTGCCGATCTCTGCCGGCGCTGGGAAGAGGCCGCGAGCCATGCCGAAACATTGGGTACCCGCGTCTGTCTGTGTCGATTCGGCGTGGTGCTGGACGCGGGAGGCGGGGCCTTCGAGGAGCTTTTCCGCCCCTTCCGCTTCGGGCTCGCCAACTGGATTGGCAACGGCAGGCAGTGGCTCAGCTGGGTGCACCGTAGTGACGTTGTTGCCGCGCTGGCTTTTCTTCTTGAGCACGACGAATTGTCAGGGCCGTTCAATGTTACAGCGCCGGAGCCAGTCACCGGGCGGGGCATGTGCGACGCGATCAAGCAACAGCGAAAAACGTTAATTACCGCGCCGGTGCCGGCGACGGTCATGCGCATCATGCTGGGTGAAATGGCGGATGAACTTCTCATCAACGGTCAGAAAGTGCTGCCGCAGCGGCTCACGAACAGTGGCTTCACGTTCTCTTACGCGCACATCGACGACGCCCTGCACGCCATTCTCGCGTAGCAGGGCGGCGTACGGCAGGCGGCAGTCGACGCGTCAGCTGGACAACGCCGTGTAGTCCTCGAAAGCGGACTGCACGTTCTGGTTGCGACTGAGCTTGGCGAGCGCTGAACGCTCGAGCTGCCGGACCCACTCGCGGCTGACCGACATCTTGTCGGCGATCTCCGCGCGGGACAGAGGCGGGCCGTCGTGCAAACCCCAGCGAGCAATCACCACCTGGCGCTCCGCCGGCTCGAGATCAGTGATCTCATGCAGCAGCCGTTCGTGCAGCGATTCCGATTCTGCCTGCGATTCCGTGCCCTGGAAAGGACCACCGGGTATCGAATCGAGCAGGGTGGCGTCGTCATCCTCGTACTGCGGCGTATCCAGCGACACCCCGAGGTTGCGCAACTGCAGCAGCTGACGGGTCTTGTCCAGCGACAGGCCGGCAGCCCGCGCGAGCTCCTCATCGCCCGGCTCGATGCCGGTGCGTGCAACCTCATTCACCTTGATCCGGTACAGTTTGCTGACCTGCTCCTGCACGTGAGTCGGGTAGCGGATCATGCCGCCCGAGTCACCGACATAGCGACGCACCGACTGTGTAATCCAGTTGAAACAATAGGTGCTGAAGCGGAAGCCCTTCTGGTACTCATACTTTTCCGCCGCCCGTATCAGGCCCAGCGTGCCTTCCTGAATCAGATCGAGGAAGTTGACGCCGCGCCCCCGGTGGCGGCCGGCGATGGAATACACCAGACGCAAATTGTGCATCGTCAGCGTATCGCGGGCGTCCGTGTACTTGTCCAGCAGTCCCTGCATGGTCATTGCAGCAGTGGTATCCAGCGGCGGTCGTGCCTGCTGCCCGATTCGCTGCCAGCTGACCTGCCAGTCCTGTAATGCGTTCGCAACGCTGCAGGCAACAGCCTGCCCGGCCTGGCGCAGAATCACGCCGGCCAGGCCCACGGTCAGGCTGGCCGGGAGCTTGAGATCATCAATCAACTTTGCCAGATGCCGCTCTGATCGCGCTTTCACCAGACCCGCTTCGAAGGCGGTCATTGCCGCATTGCAGCTACCACCTTCCAGGAAGTCAGCCAGCTCCCGCCGCAGGATGAAGTGGTGTTCGCGATTGTCGAAGCGAGCGATGTCCAGCGGCGTGACTGAGCAATTTCCCGCCCACTCCAGCATGTAGTGACGGGCCGCAGGATCACGCGCAAACAGATCCTGCAGGCCTTTCACTGCCGCCCACTTGTTGGTGTCGACCTCGCGCTCCTGTGCCGCCGTGAGCAGCGGATAACGCCGCGCCTCGGCAAACAGACGTTCAAGATCCTTCTCTTCCGTGTCCACTATAAATGTCTCCACCGAACACCTCGCTTACTCGGCTCATTTGTCCAGATATACGTATGTTCTTATGGTGTTGGACAGGTATTTCCTAAATTTGTCCAAGTCAAAGCAGGACAAAACATCAACATTCGACTAATATCGCCCCATCTAGTTCACATTTTGTCGCGTAACTTGTCCAACTACGTCAGGGAGTAGAGAAACCATGCAGCACGCACAGCTCGAAACACGTCCCCTCTACGGTATTGGTACGGTCGCCAGGCTCACTGGGCTCAAACCGGACACGCTTCGTGTCTGGGAGCGACGCTACGGACTCGGTGCCAGCCACAAGTCCGCTACCGGCCGGCGGCAGTATACCCAGTCAGACCTTGAGCATCTGCAGCTCATTGCGGCGCTTGTTGCAGCAGGGTCCCGCATTGGCGAAATTGCCACCACCGAGCGCAAGACCCTCGAAATGCTGGTTCGCAACCGCGGCAAGTCGGCCCGCGACACACTGCCCGAACGCAAGCCGCGTGCTGTGTTTGTGGGCAAGCAGCTGTGCGACTGGCTGGACGGCCACCAGGGATGCATTGCCGGCGTTGATGCCCGTCTGGCACGCGTCGCCCTGTCCGATTTCATCCCATCGGATCAGACGTTGCTTGAGGACGTCGATACCCTGGTCGTGGAATGTCCCAATCTCGCCAGTGGCAATGTCAATAAGCTGCAGGCGGTGGCGGATCATTTCAAGGCTACCAAGGTGATTGTTTCCTACCAGTTCGGTAACGATCGTTGGCTCCACGAACTGGAGTCCCGGGGACACTCGACCACAACCTTCCCGCCGGACCCCGCCTATCTGGCGTTCGAAATAACCCGGGGCATCGCCGAGAAGAACGCCAGCGTTGGCGAAGGTAATCTCGGTGAGCTGATGAGCGCCCGTCCGCGACAGTTCTCAGAAAATGAACTGGCGGCGGCACGTCAGCTGAAAAGCGCGCTCGATTGCGAATGTCCCCGGCACATTTCCGATCTCATTTCCGCGCTGGCCAACTTTGAAGCCTATTCGTCATCGTGCTCTGTGGAAAACTGGCACGACGCCGCGGTGCATTCCTGCATCTACGCCTATACCGGCCAGGCCCGGCACCTGATGGAGAAAGCACTGCAGGCGGTGCTGGAAGAGCGCGGCGAAGAGTTCGAGGCACTGCTGCGCAAAAAACAGCGCAGCGAGGGCGTTGGCAATGCAGCCTGACGTGGACCCCACTGACATTCTGCCCTGCCGAGGCTGCACACGGGATTGCCCGAACCTGCATTCCTGCGATCATCGGCCCTGGCGCTGTGCGCCGGGCGCATGGGCGGAACGAGACGCACACAGCGATGCCGAGACGTCCTGACGCTGGCTTGATACCTCAGTGCTCGCCCTCGCCGGACGGCCGCGCGAGTACGGCAGGGAACAGGCTTCGCATGACTGGCGTTTTGCGTACGGCGAGCCCCCACAGCATGATAGGAGCGAGTGGCGGCACAATCAGGGTATTGAACTGGTACACCAGTGCAATCATGTCAGCAGGCGGTGCCTGCGGCAGAGCCAGAAGACGTTCACCGAATGTCAGCATGAAATTTTTCAGTGTTGTGCTGATCAGCCCGAAAATCACCAGTAGCCAGAGCACCAGCAGGGCGCGGGCGAATCGCTCCCAGCTGCCCGGCATCGGCGTTGCAAAATGCAGGGCAGCGTAAAAAGGTATGGAATAGGTCAGCACGCGCGTGTCTACGGGCAGTCCAAGCTGATAGCCAGCTTCATCCGCCGGCAGGAACCGGCCATCCACCTCGCCCAGCGTGGCCATGACCATCATTTGCGTGTCCTGTAGCGTTACCGATGCGATCAACTCGGGAAACCAATTGCCCAGAACGATTGACGACAGCCACACTGCCGGCGCCGCCAGTAGCGACCCGAGTGCGTACCAGGCGACAAACGTCACCGGCATCAACAGCAGCACCAGACCAAAGAAGCGTGCGGGCGTTGTTGCCGGATCGGGTCTCATGCAGAAACCGCTGGCTGCACATTGACTCGCGCGATATAGCGCAGATAGAGCAGGAAGACGATCAGCACGTCGAGCATGATGAGAACGGGCCACAGGTACAGGTGGCTCCAGCTGAACACGTCCATGCGCCACTGGCCGAGATAGAACAGGCTGATAATCCGCAGAATGTTCATGGCCTGAATTGCCAGGAAGCCCGCGAGGATAGCCGCGGCTTTTTGCAGGGGGCGTGCCGGAAAGGCGACGACCGCCGCGATAAGTACGATGGCTGCCTCCACGCCATTGCAGCCTGCTTCTATTGAAACAGCAAACTGGTTTTCCGTGTGACGGATAATACGGCCGGTTGCCGTTACCGCATCGTCGAAAGGCATGATCAGCGCCGCGCTGATATCAGCAAGGACGGCGGTAAAGGGCTGCACGACATGCATCTGCACCGTTTGCTGCATCTCGATGCCGAACAGAACAAACAGAACCGTGATAAAAACGATCAGGAACTTGGTCATGCAGTCGGGTCCTCGCGCTGCCAATTAACCGTCGTTCAACATCATACCCCGTGTGTGCGTCTATCGCGTACCCCCTCGGCACGACCGGTTTTTCCAGCGCGGCCCAACCCGCGGCCCGCACAGACTTGCGCTTTCCACCTGCCATGGTGCTAAATTGCGCGATGAAAACCTCCTTTCGAATTCCCTCTGGCGAGGCCCTGGCAGACGCCACCCAGCAGTACCGCGAAGAAGCGCGCACGCGTGTCTACCAGGTCTGGCGTCCTGACGTTGCGCAGGGGATCGCCACCGCGATGGCCTCTGCCGTGTTCTATGCGAACACGTTTCATGTTGACGGTCGAACACAGCTGGCAACGCCGGACGAGCTACAGAAGATGGGTCCTCAGGCCCGCCAGCAGCTCGGTGAGAAAATCAACGCCGGCGCCGCCGATGGGGTGGGGTTTCTTTACGAGCGCTACTACCTTCCGGAACAACCGGAGGCCTCTGTCCCTGAGCCGCTTTATGGTGTGGCTGAGACGCTGAACAGCGAGCCTGTGCTGGCAATGGTGAGGGAGGTGTCAGGGATAGACGATATCAGCTGCGCGTCCATGCAGGTAACACGCTACCGTGCGGGCCATTTTCTCACCCGACATAACGATGTGGTGCCAGCTGAGCAGCGACGCGTGGCGTACGTTCTGGGTTTCACGCCCCGCTGGCATCCTGACTGGGGCGGTCTCCTGCAGTTCTACCGCCAGGACGGCGTGCCGCAGGATGCCTGGGCCCCGGGTTTCAATGACCTGATGCTGTTTGATGTGCACCGGGTACATGCCGTGACCTACGTGGCGCCCTTCGCCGGCGCGCCAAGGCAGGCGATCAGTGGGTGGTTCAGCGCCGGCTCCCTGTAACCGCAGGCGGGGGGCCTGCTCGCCCCTACAACAGGTTCTGCACGAAGATCGCGGCAATAATGAGCGGACACACGAAGCGCACGTGCCACGGCCAGATACGCCAGAACATCGTGTGTTCGACCCTTGGCGCGCCTTCCCGAAGCTCCTGCAGCAGTCCGTTGCGGTTCCAGACCCAGCCCACGTAAAGACAGAAAACCAGGCCCAGCAGCGGCTGGCTGTAACGCGTGGTCGCCGCGATGACCAGGCCGAACAGGGCATCGAAGTTGAGGAGAATCGTGCCACTGATGGCCGCGATAATCAGGGAGATCAGCACCACGGCGCGTTGCCGGGTAAGGCCGTGTTCCTCGATCGCATAGGCAACCGGCGGCTCCAGCATGGAAATCGACGAGGTCAATGCAGCGATCGCCATCAGAAAGAAAAACAGCAGGGACACGAGCGCACCGGCCGCACCCATGGTGGCGAACAGCTCTGGCAGCACGGTAAATATCAGCGTGTCTTCCGAAATCAGCTGGCCGGTCGGGGTGAAAATCTCCACGCCGCTGGCCAGCGCAACGTACATGGCGGGCAGCACCAGAAATCCTGCGAGGACCGCAATACCGATATCGACGCCGGTGACCAGGCCACCGACGACCGGAAGGCTCTCGCGGTCGCTGAGGTAGGAGCCGTAGATGAGCATGGTCCCGACACCCAGAGAGAGCGAGAAGAAGGCCGCGCCCATGGCCTTGATGACCAGGCTGGGTGCCAGTGCCGCGGAGAAATCGGGCAGCAGGTAGACCCGCAGCCCGTCCATGGCACCATCCAGCGTCAGTACGTAGATGACCAGGGCCAGCATGGTCACGAGGAGTAGCGGCATCAGGCGGCTTGACCAGCGCTCTATGCCCTGGTGCACACCGGCAGAGATGATGCCTGCGGTGGCCGTCATGAACACCAGCATGAACAGTGCGTTGCGTTCGAGGGAGAAGCCGACCAGCCATGCCTCGAGCGCGTCAAACCCGGCAAGGGCGGCGAGAGAGCCGAGGCAGTGCGCCATCATCCAGCCGGCAACAATGGCGTAGAAACTGAGGATGAAACTCGCAACGACGAGACCCACAATCCCGGCACCGGCGCCGACGCGTTTCGACAGCGGCCTGCTGGCGATGGTCTGCAGCGCGCGGACCGCATTGGCATGTGCGTGCCGTCCGATAATCAGTTCTGCCATAAGAACCGGATAGGCGAGAATAAATGCCAGCAGCAGGTACACCAGAAGGAATGCCGCGCCGCCATTGCTGGCGGCCTGTGTCGGGAAGCCCCAGATATTGCCAAGGCCCACGGCGCTGCCCGCGGCGGCCATGATAAACCCGAACCGTGAACTGAACTCGCCGCGGTCTGACGCCATAAATGAAACGCTCCGGTTGTGCTCGAAAAATCGGCGAGTGTAGCATGCAGAGTAGCCTTGGACAGAGCGTCGCGCAGTCGCTCTTCAACCGCTCAGCCGTCGACGGTACAGGCCTGTACCTTGCCTTCGGCGTCCGGCCCGAGTCCGAAGAGTCGCAGCAGAAGATCGGGCACGAAAAACAGGATCTTGGCCGTGGTGTCCATGGTGGCGGCAATCGGCGATATGCTCACCCGCGGATTGTCCAGCGGCCCGCGTACGGTGATGGAGGAGGGCATCTGCACGCTGCGTTTGCGCGCCCGCGGCTGCACGCGAACGTCGAGCTGCCGGGCGGCGAGATCGATAGTCGCGTTCCCCGATGCGATCATGTTGCGCGTCAGTATGTACAGACGGTCGCTGTTCGCCCGGCCTTCGCGCACATTGAAGTTCACCGCAGCGCATTGAAAGTCGGTGGCGGCGCTCAGCAGTCCACCGCTTAACAGCCAACCCAGCAGATCGGTGGCAAGCAGATCATAGGCCGCTCCCTCAATATGACCGTCGGCCACGGCCGCCGAAAGTCTTCCGGAGAGGGAGCGGAGCATGGCATCGACGGTTTCTCCCTGGGCGGTCAGGCCCGCGAGGACCGACAGCGAGCCCTCGATATCGCCGGCATAGCCGAGATCCGCAGCCACTGCGGTGATTGGCATCGCCTCGGCGGAACCCGCGAGGCTGATGCCCATCTGCTCACTGGCAAGATCGGCGGCGCCGCGAAAGACCACGCTTCCTCCCGCATACCCAATATCAAAATGTTCGAGAATGTAGCGTCTGTCGGCTCCGCTCAGCGTGAAGGTAAATCCCTCCAAGGCGGTGTTGTCACCGACGATCTCCCCGATGTTGGCTTCTACCCGCAGCGGGTATGTGGGCAGGGAGTCCCGCCAGGTCAGTGCGTCTTGAGTCGTCCCGGACGCGCCCTCAGCAGAACCTGACTCCCGCAGTCCCTTTGCCTGCGGTGTACCAATAAGATCGGGCAGATACAGTCTGGGCACGTTGAGATCGACATCCAGCCGGGAAATGTGTTCACCGTCGCGGGTGGCATTGAGCACCACCGAGATGTCGCTGTCGCCCATCAGACTGTGCAGCACCACCACGACCCGCTGGGGCTGGTAATCGAGCACCACGGTGCCACTGCCTGTGGCGAGCGGCTGCCCGATCAGCGCTTCTATCAGTTCGCGATCGTCCAGTCGGTAGGCCATTTCCACCTGCGCTCTTGGCACGCCCTCGGTGACACTCGCACTGCCCTGGAGCGTGGCGCCGGCGGCAGCGTCAGCCTGCAGCGAAAGGTCTATTCTCTCTACCGAAAACGCGTCCATGTCGCCGCTGAGATGAGCAACGCCGGACAACCGCCCGGGGAGGTCCGTCAGGGACCCCTTCGTCGCTTGTGGCTGTAGCGCCGCTGCAAGCTTTGTCAGCGGTATTCCCTGTATCGAGACTTCCAGTTCCAGGCCTGTTGCGTTCAAGGCATTGCCGACACTTCCCCGGGCACGCAGACTGCCGTCAAGCGCCTGCGCGCTGACAGCCACATCGGCAAGCGACAGTGTTGCGCCGTCATAGGATGCCTGTGCATCAAACTGCAGAGATTGCACGAAGGCCGCCTGCGCCGGCAGCTCCAATCCGTCCAGTGGTGCCAGGGATGCCAGGCTGAGCGCGATTCTGGCATCAGCGCTCGATAGCTGCGCTGAATCCTGCGGCTGCAGCGTTATGGCGACGTCGCTGGCATCGATGAGAACGTCAGGCCCCGTTGCGCCGATGCGCGCCTCTTCCAGCCTCAACTCGCTCGATGAACCGCGCATCACGCCCGAAACCTGCGCGGCGCCCAGAACCCCGGGCATCGGGAATTGCGGCGCGATCGCCTTCAGCAGCACAGGGACATCTTCGCTGCTGCCGTTGAACGACAGTTGCACGCCGGCGATATCCGGCGTTGCCGTATCGTTAAGCTGCAGTGATTCGATGCTGCCCCAAACGCGGCCCTCGAAGATGTCCGTATTTCCCAGATCGAGCGTGATTTCGCCCAGCCGGAAACCCTTATCTGCCTGGGAGACGCGCAAGGACAAAGCCCAGGCGCCCGGTTCAAACGGCATTGGGCCCAGCCAGGGCTCCACGGCTGCCAGGCCAGGCGCAGACAGTGAGACTGCAAGGGTTTGCCCGGGAAGAAGCGACTGCTGCTGCAGGGTGAACCTGCCTTCGTGGGGGGCCACCGATAGCTCAAGACCTGCCTGATTGCGGGTGTGGATGGCAAAGTCCTCGAGCACCGGATCGGTCAATGGGCCGTCGAGGCGCAGCTCTGCCGTCGCCCCCCCGATATCCCCGGTATTGATATCCACCAGGCTGAGCAGCTGGTTTATTGATGCCATTCGGCCCTGGGCACTAACGTCAATCTGCGCCGGAGATTCCAGCGACTTGCGCACACTGCCGCTGGCGGTAAACGCGTAGGTCTCACCGTTGTCGAGGGCCAGCTGACGCACATCGAGATCGTATTGATCCAGGTCGCCAACCAGTGTGCCATCCAGCTTCAGCGTGCCCTCAAACGGGTAAGCGCCATCTTCAATGGCGTTAAGGAAGTCCTGAACACGCTCGTACTCCGCATGCAGGTCGAATCGGTAGTTGACTGCGGTTTCTGTCGCCGTGAGCTCGCCATCAAGCTCAATGCGGCTGCTGCCCTGCTGCGGTTTCAGGGCACCGTGAATGGCCAGGCTACTGCTGCTTTCAGTGATGGCACGACGTTCAGCGCTCAGCGCGATGATGAGCGGCGTACCGGTATAGTCGGCACCCGCGCTCGCCACGAAATGGCTGCTGTCCTGCCAGCCTCCGTACAGGTTGCTGAAGGGGAAAACGTTGACGGAGGTATCACGAGAGACAACATGTAGCGTGCCGATACTCAGCTTGCGAGGAAACAGCGAGGTGTACTGCAGCCACTCGGCGGGATTCGGATCGTCGGCGCTGTCGGTGGCGTCGACATACACAAGCACCGCACCTGCTGCTACATCGGCACGGGCGATGCCTTGCTGTAAAAGTTCACTCGGCGCTCCACTGATACTGAGATCATCAACGCCCAGCAGGGGTGCACCCTCGCTGCCTGTGCGGTGAACCTGCAGGGTACCAACCTCCAGCCTGCCCTCGAACCAGTGAATGTGCGGCTCTTCCAAGATAATACGGTAGGGCGTGTAGGCTGGAACAAGGCGCGTGACAGCGGCAAAAAAGACGCGATCGGACAGCAGCAACACGGCGGCGCTTGCGATCGCCACTGAGAGAATCGCTGACACCAGCCACGCCAGCCCTTTCAACACCGGACACTCACCTGCAGAGGCAGAATATGTCGATGCAGCTTACCATGTTGTGGCTGATGTCGGCGTGTCGGCGGGGGAGTGAGCTGTGGTATTCTTCTGTCCGTTCAGCGCTCCTGCCCGGGTGGTGAAATTGGTAGACACAGGAGACTTAAAATCTCCCGCCTATTGCAGGCGTGCCGGTTCAAGTCCGGCTCCGGGCACCAATAAAAACAATGACTTATGTGCTTTTTCTTCCTCGCTCTAATGCGAACCTGGGGTGTAATAGACGTATAGTAGACAGCTTGTCTACATTGCGGTCCCAGCATCATTGATTCTGCATCACCCGAAATAAACTTGCTGACGTTCACCCCTATGGTCTCTCGACGCCCGCAAGCGCAAACGCCTCTTTGAGCCTCTCACGCTGCTCATCCGGAATTGCGGGCAAGCGGGCCTCGATCTCAGCCAGCTCCCTCAATTGGTAGCCGGTAACGCAGCCAGCCAAATAAATGAGTAACTCCGCTGTTTCGTTAGGAAAATCCAGAACGAGTGCGCTACTGCGCAGCTCAAACACTGCATGGCTATGCTCCATTCGGATAGGGTTATGCTGGATTACCAATGCGACTGCTTCAGGAAATGCGCCTCCGAGGCTAGGCACCCACTCGAACATTTTCTTTGCTTCTGCATCCTCTAGCACTGCAAGAACGCCTTGCAACCGGCCTTGCCAATAGCGACGCAGCCAGCTATCCCATAATTGACGCGTTTGAGCCTCCTGCATCTGCCGGAGGAAGCGCCCAACATTAGAAGCAAATTCAATTCGATCCCGCAACGACCCTTTCCGAAAAAGCTCCGGCAAAAGTTGCTGAGTGGGATCGGAGACCTGGATCACCGCAAGATTCGTGTAATACCCAATAAAGTGCCGACGTGACTCTTCTTTATCTAAAGCGTAACGAGAAATTGCTTCCACAAATGCGGGTGTTAGAACTTCAACCAGAGCTGGGTACAGCCGCCCCCAGACGAGAAAACCGTCCCAGGCTTGCGCTAACCTTTGCGCGTCCGAGCTACTGAATAGCGGAATAATGTGGTCGAGCGTCCAAGCTTGGTTAAGGCCAAACAGAAATGCGGTTTGACTGGCAAGGATACTTCTACCCAGCCCGCCGTTTGTTGTGGTGTCCCGAACAATCTGCGTAAAACACCTGCTGTAGCTTTCAGGCATTGAACGATCTTCCTTGGTTTTCCCGTCGACCAACATCGACAGGCCGGTGATAAGAAATTCAACGATGATACCGGCGGGCCGGTTTATGGCGATCGAGAGCCAATTGTCGACCTCCTCCTGCTCAATAGGTTCAAGGCTTCGCCATAATGGCAACGCCATGGCATTTGCTTCCTCCAGCAGATCACCAGCGAACGGTTTTCCGCCATCCCTAACTAAAGCAAAGAGCATAGATGCGAGTTCATCGGCATACGAGGATTGCAGCGCCGGCGTAGCACCGAAAGCTAGCAGGTCGCGCCATCCGTCCATCTCCAAGTCGGACTCTTCTAAGCCCCGTATTAGCGCAGGCCACAGGTCGCTCTTCCAATTTGACCTATCAGTCAGTGCGGCTGCCAATGCAAACCCCCAACTGGCCCGCTGCTTACAAGCCTCTCGAACGCTACTCAACAATCCTTGGCGTGAGGGGCCGCCAAAGCCGTTACCCTTGAAACTAAGCAATTCGTCCAGCTGGTCGGTCGGCTGCCCAGCGAGCAACTGCTCTTGGGACATTGGGCTTTCCATACCTACCCATTCGGCGCCTCCTGTCCAATGTGTAAAATCGAGGTGATCTCGACTCCGCCATTCTGGGTGTTTAGCTTGTAGGGGTGACAGGGCCGCGCTTGCAAAGTGGCAGTCTGGCTTTGCCTCTACCAGCCATGACAGCCATTCGAACTTCCAGCGATCGGTTTGTTCCTCGCTCGCAGGATCTTGAGATTCAGGGAGTATGTAGCTCATCACCTCATCAACGATAGCCTCTCGAGCCTGGTCAGAAGCAATCGAATAGTCATTCGCGATAGCTCGATGAATTTCGTGATGCTCGGGATGGCCTCGCAAATCAGCCTTTTCGATTATCCACTGTAGTCGCTCTTCAGGATTGCGCGTTGAGTCTACAGTGAGTGCGTGCACTGCTAGCCGGCGCAGCATGGGGGCATCCGAAGCCACGAGCCAATCCATCCAGGACTGGAGTCGATTGGGAAAGTTTTTAGATATTGACTCGAGCGCGGAACGCGCGGCGTTGATGAGAACATCGCTGGCCTCTGCGTATTCGTCTTGCTCGTGTGCCTCAATCGCTGAACGTCTAGCGCTTTCTGGGTCCCACTCCCTGGATGCAGCCCCCCAAGCCGAGAGCTCAGAATAAATTTCCTCGGATCTCCGTACAATCGCGGACAATAGCTGCTCCGCAATTTCTGCTTGGTATGGCTCCAGATGCTGCACCCACACCTCATTCAGCGGCCAGTGACCAGATCTAAGTGGGCACTCAACATGCACCGGGGGAGGCCTCTCCTTCATTTGGTCATCCCGCCATATAAATCCAGGCGTAACCCTGAGTTGGTGTTCCGCCATAGCCATAAATGTTTTGAGGGTTAGCTCGTGTAAATTCACGCTCGCGCAGCGCTCTGCCAACCACATCAATGCGTGAGGATCCGCTTGATCTGGCGCGCTTGCGAGAAGAATGGTGATCCAGCGCTTGATCGAGGACACGTCTATAGGCGTGTCATTTTTGACGCTAAGCTCCCGGCAAATTCTCCACCAAAACATCCGGTTTAATCGGAGTCCGTGGGTCATCAAGATATCAAACACGTCGATCGGATGGGCTAGCGCAAAGTGCCTTCCGATCCATTCTACAAATAGGTGGTCATGTTCTCCGAGATCAGCAGCTTGAAAAAGCCTGTCAAAATAGTTGCGTCCGTTTAGCCACTTCAGCCATTCGGGGTCTCGAGCGGCATTTAACAGAAACCTCGTCATATGGGTTTCACGCAACGCTTCCTCTATCTCGCCGATAGCTTCAGGATCTGCCGGCGGCGCGCGACTGCCTAGCTCTGCAAGACGAGACTCCCAATCAAGCGCTCCCCGAGAACTGCGCTCCGCCAGTCGATGCACCGCATCGTAGAGTTCCCGAAATGGCTCTGCCCCGGCGTGCTTCACAAACTTGATAGGGGTGATTCCTAGCAAATCCCACTTGTCCAACTCCTCTGTCAAGGCAAACCGCCCTGCGACCCCCTCAGCTGGCAGGGCACGTGCCAAGTAGTTCATCGCCACATCGTCGTGCCGGTACCCTACAAAAAGCACTGTGTATTGGCGAAACAAATCCACGAGGAAGCGCCGCGCCCACCCCTCTGTCAGGTATGCCCGACCGAAATCGGCATCTGTAAGAACAAGCTCACTCGAGAATGGTAAGGCTCCGTGAATATGCACAATTCCGGAAAAGTCGCTCCCGCGAGGCAAAGCCGGCGCGCTGAAAGCTCGAGGCTCCATACTGAACAACCTAGCTGCCGCCGCTTCGAAGTGCAGATCAAAATTGGTGGTAACTAACTTTATACGGTCGCTAGTTCCGAAAAGCCGCACAAGATCCGTGTGGAGGGGGCTTGGTTCGCTTTCTGGCTGCAAAAGGATCTCAGCAGCGCGAGCATGTACGGCGACCTTTTTGTGATCTAGTTGACCCAAAAACCGGTCTAGCGGCTCGCTTGGTGCTAGACCAGTGCCATTTGCAATACGCTCAGCTAATTCCCAGAAACCAGGTAGGCTTGATGGTGGGGCCCTCGAAACACCCGCCCCTGCGAAGACCACTAATCGATGATAACGCAGTGCGTCGAACACTTTGTCATCGAACTCGACCGCACCAAGGATAGTCATTTTTTGTTTAATCCCGCTCGACCTGAGCTCTCTCGCGCAAAGAGAGTAAAACAGGCCCTAAAGTATCTGCGTATCACCGACTGATTACGAATACCGCTAGTGTAATGAGGTTGCTTTTCAGATCAGAAAAACCTGCTTTTGCTCTTCATTCATGGGCCTTCCGTAAAATAGTGATCGAATTCGAGTTCTAGCATCACTATGATCAAACCGTTACTTGTGGGAAGAGAGTATACCGATGCGAAAAGATATCGCGCGAGTGGCGAATCTGCAACGTGAGTACACCAGCGAAAACACCCCTGCGATGAAGGAACGGGGAGAACTAATCCGCCAAACTTTGCCTGCCCTCTTCAGGGGCGCCTGGCCGGCCCTCACGGCGCAGATGGGCGAGTTCGCAGGTACGCTGGCCGTGCATGGGAAAGATGGCATAGGGCGCAAAACAGAGTCCCCCTGGGTCCGCTTCCATTGCCGGGGGCGCTCGCCGAAAGCGACGGACGGTTATTACGTCGTAATACATTTTTCTCGAGATGGGCATAGCGTATACGTCACGCTGGGATGCAGCTCTTCGACCTGGGACGCGGAAAGCGGAGACCTCAGGACTACATCCGATGACGAGCTCGACGCCCGCATCTTATGGATGCTTCAAGAGCTGGAAGAAGCCGGGGCAGATGTTTCCGGCTTTCCCGATCGAATAGAGCTAGGCGCGTCCGCCGCACTGCCGAAGTCTTTTGAGCGCGCAACGGCCCTGGCTCGCGCTTTCGATCCCGAAAACTTAGATGAGCAGTCTTTTCTCGACTCCATATCGGAGGCGCTGGGGCTGCTCGCGATAATCTACGCATCCGTTGATCGGGGCCGCAACTTAAAAGCCCGAGAGATTGATTTAAGCGCTATAGAGGCGATTGCGAACCCAACTCGCCGAACTGCCGCGAGTCGCCAGGGTTTCGCCCTTACCGGCGACGAGAGGCGTGCTGTCGAGCTTTGTGCGATGGCGGTTGCCCGGCGTCAGCTAGAACTTGAAGGGTATGTCGTGGAAGACACGTTGCGAGCAAGCCATATGACTTCCTTGCGGAGCGCAACGGCGACGCGATCAAAGTCGAGGTTAAGGGGACGACCAGTGCCATCCTGGACGCAGTATTGATGACCGCCAACGAAGTCGCTTTGCATACGGCAGAGCACGGAAAGACCGCGCTTGCTCTCGTGAGCAACATAGAGCTCGATCAATCGGCCTCACCGCCGACCGCGTCGGGGGGCAAACTCGAGCTCTTCAATCCATGGAGGGGTTCTACCCCACTTTTTTGGACACTTGTTGAATGCCGCCCAAAATTGACCCACCCAAGGGGGTAATTTCCGTCCAAAACTGACCCACTGAATCCGCTACGCTGCTCATTTTTTGAGCGGGGTGCGAAGGAGTGATAACAGTGGGCATGTTAGCCAAAGTCCGGCGGATGTATTTCCGCGACAAGGTCCCCTTGCGAGAGATCGCACGGCAGACCGGTTTATCCCGTAACACCCTCAGACACTGGCTGCGGCAGAGCGAGATGCGCGAGCCCGCGTATCCGCGCCGCACCGCTGCCAGCGTCCTGGATCCCTACAAAGAACAACTGGTCACCTGGCTGCGCACCGACAGCCACCGTCTCAAG
>NZ_SLWX01000008.1 GCF_004340525.1 Chromatocurvus halotolerans
TCTGTTCCAAGGGCTTACTGCAAAAGGCAGAAAACATGAAAAATAGCACATGAAAGTTGGAAGAATGCGATTGACAGGTCACAACATATCAGTGGCCTACTAGCCTTTCCCAGGCGATGAATGGCGCGCCGGATCAGGCGCGCTCATCCAGCTCCGTCCAGCGCTCCAGCGCGGCGTCCAGCGACTGCTGCACGTCATTGAGCTCTGCCAGCGCCGCCTCGATGGTGTCCTTGGGCTGCTGATAGAAGTCGGCGGCACTGGTCATCGCGGCTAGGGCGTCATGGCGTGATTCCAGCATCTCGATGCGCTCCGGCAGCTGCTCGAGCTCACGCTTTTCCTTGTAGGACAGTCGCTTGCCGCCGCTCTTTTTTGGCGTCGGCGGTATGCTGTTCGCGGGCGCGGCGGCGGGCGGCGCCACGGATTCGCTCAGGGTGGCGCGACCCGTGTCAGCGCGCTCCACCAGTCTGCCGCCCCGGGCCTCCCAGTCGCTGTAGCTGCCGGCCTGTTCCTCGACCGTGCCATCGCCGCGCACGATCATCAGGCTGGTCACTACGTTGTCCATGAAGTCGCGGTCGTGGCTGACCAGCAGCACCGTACCCTTGAACTCCAGCAGAATTTCCTCCAGCAGTTCCAGCGTCTCGATGTCGAGATCGTTGGTCGGCTCGTCGAGTACCAGCAGGTTGGCCGGTCGGGTGAACAGGCGCGCCATGATCGCGCGGTTCTGCTCGCCACCCGAGAGCGCCTTGACCGGCGTGCGGATGCGCTCCGGCGAGAACAGGAAATCCCCCAGATAGGAGATGGCGTGGCGGCGCTTGCCATTGACCTCAATGAAATCCTGGCCCTCGCAGATGTTGTCGATCAGATTCTTCTCCGGGTCGAGCTTGCCGCGCAGCTGGTCGGAATAGGCAATCTCCAGCTTGGTCCCGAGAATGACCTCGCCGCTGTCCGGGGCCAGCTCGCCGAGAATGATTTTCACCAGGGTCGACTTGCCGGCGCCGTTGGGGCCGACAATGCCGATGCGGTCGCCGCGCTGGATGATCGTGGAGAAATCCCGCAGCAGGGTCTTGTCCCCATAGCCATGGGATACGTGCTGGAGCTCGGCGACAATCTTGCCGCTGCGCGCGCCGTCCTCGATGCTGAAGCTGGCAGTCCCGGTGCGCTCGCGGCGCTCGCTGCGTTCACCGCGGAGTTTCTCCAGGGCGCGAACGCGGCCCTCGTTGCGGGTGCGGCGTGCCTTGATCCCCTGGCGGATCCACTTTTCCTCTTCCGCGAGCTTCTTGTCGAACAGGGCGTTGGCGCGCTCTTCGATTTCTGCCTGGTGCGCCTGGTGATCGAGGAAGCCGCGGTAGGTCCCTTCCCACAGGGTCAGGTGCCCGCGATCCAGCTCGGCGATGCGGCCGGCCACGCGCTGCAGAAAGCGCCGGTCGTGGGTGATGAGCACGATGGCACCGCCGTACTGCGCCAGCTGGGTTTCCAGCCACTCGATAGAGGGAATATCCAGGTGGTTGGTGGGCTCGTCCAGCAGCAGGATGTCCGGCTCACCAACCAGCGCCCGCGCCAGGGCGACGCGACGCCGCCAGCCGCCGGAGAGCGAGCCGAGGGTGACGTCCGCTGGCAGCTGAAGCTGGCTGAGAACGGTCTCCACGCGCTGCTGCAGTCGCCAGCCGTCCGCCGCCTCCAGCTTCTGCTGGACGTTGGACAGTTCCTGCATGTCCATGTCCTCACCGCTGCCGAGGATAGCGTGGTAGCGGGCAATCAGCTCGCCCACGTCATCCAGTCCGCCGGCCACCGTGGCGTACACCGTGGCGTCGTCGCCGTCCGGCAGCGTCTGTTCCAGGCGCGCCATGCGGATGCCCGGGCGCACCCAGCGCTCGCCGCTGTCCAGATCAATATCACCGGCCAGCACCTTGAGCAGGGTGGTCTTGCCGGCACCGTTACGGCCGAGCAGGCCCAGGCGCTCGCCCCGGCGCAGCGTGAGTTCAACATCGTCCAGCAGCACCTGGGTCCCGAAAGCCAGGGCAGCGCGGTCAAGCCGCAGCAGATCCATAGTTCCTCGTCGGCGTTTTGCCGTTGGTTCAAGAGGCGCGCATCATAACCTACCTGTGGGCCTGGGGCCGAGTGGGGTCTTTGGAACAGTGGGGCTTTGGAACCTCGTAGGTCGGCCGGTCGCCGGGTTGCGGGTTTTCGAGACCGTCGGCGACATGGATGTCGCCGCCGAGCCGCCACGGATGGCTTCACGGCGTGTCTCGAAAACCCGCAACCCGGTGACCGGCCTGACTGCGGTGGTCCGTGACGGGGGAGCGCTCGGACCTGACCCCGGCGGGTTGGCAGTGTTGATTGGGGTGTGCGAAGCTTTGGCGCCTCGACGGGAGGACTCATGAACAAAAAGCTCTGGACACCGGATGCAAAGCGCATTGCGGAGGCGCCGATTACGGCATTCATGCAGGCCGTGGAGCGTGAGCACGGGGTTGCGTTCAATGGTGAGTATCGGCAGCTGCACCGCTGGTCGGTGGAGCAGCCGGCGGCGTTCTGGCAGGCAGTCTGGGACTTTGCGGGCGTCGAGGCCTCCTCACGCGGCGATGCGGTGCTGGAAAATCCCGATGCGCTGCCGGGTGCGCGCTGGTTTCCCGGGGCAGAACTGAATTTTGCCGCCAACCTGCTGCGCTATCGCGGGGAGCAGACGGCACTGGTATCTCTGCTGGAAAACGGCGAGCGCCGCACATGGAGCCGCGATGCGCTTTACCGCGAGGTCGCCAGGGTCGCGGCGGGCCTGCGTGATGCCGGCGTGCAGCCGGGGGATCGTGTGGCGGGTTTCCTGCCGAACATTGCGGAGACGGTGGTGGCGATGCTGGCCACCGCCAGCCTGGGTGCCGTGTGGTCGTCCTGCTCGCCGGATTTCGGCATCAATGGCGTGCTCGACCGCTTTGGTCAGATTGAGCCACGGGTGCTGTTTGCCGCGGATGCCTATTACTACAACGGCAAGACCTGCGACTGTCTCGAGCGCGTGCAGGCTGTCTGCCGCGAGGTGCCGAGCATTGAGACCGTGGTGATTGTTCCCCTGGTGGGGGATCGGGATATCAGCAGGGCCCATCCCGATGCCATCGACTTTGCCGCTTTCGGTGATGCACAGGCCAGCGACATCGATTTCGCATCACTGCCCTTCGACCACCCCCTCTACATCATGTACTCCTCGGGAACCACGGGCGTGCCGAAGTGTATCGTGCACGGCGCCGGCGGCACGCTGCTGCAGCACCTCAAGGAGCATCGCCTGCAGGTAGGCCTGGGCGAGGGCGACGTGTTCTTCTATTACACCACCTGCGGCTGGATGATGTGGAACTGGCTGGTGTCGGGGCTCGCCTGCGGCGCGACGCTGCTGCTGTATGACGGCTCGCCCTTTGCGCGGGACGGCCATCTGCTGCTCGATGCCATCGACCGCGAGGGCATCAACGTGTTTGGCACCAGCGCCAAGTACATTGCCGCGCTGGAGAAAGCCGGGCACCGGCCGCGGGAAAGCCACCGCCTCGATTCCCTGCGCAGCGTGCTGTCCACCGGCTCGCCGCTGTCCCACGAGAGCTTTGACTATGTGTATCGCGAATTCAGACAGGAGCTGTGCCTGTCGAGTATTTCCGGCGGTACCGACATCCTGTCCTGCTTTGTCGGTGGCTGTCCGATACTGCCGGTCTACAGCGGCGAGATTCAGGCGGCGGGCCTGGGCATGGCGGTGGAGGTCTGGGATGACAGCGGCCGGCCCGTGGTGGGAGAGAAAGGCGAACTGGTTTGCACGCGGCCGTTTCCCAGCTGTCCGCTGGGCTTCTGGAACGATGATGACGGCAGCCGCTTCCACGACGCCTATTTCGCTACCTGGCCCGGGGTGTGGGCCCACGGCGACTACGCAGAGGTGTTTGCCCACGGGGGTTTCGTGATCCACGGTCGCTCGGATGCGGTGCTCAACCCGGGTGGCGTGCGCATCGGCACCGCAGAAATCTACCGTCAGGTCGAGCGCATCGATGAGGTACTGGAGAGCGTGGTCATCGGCCAGGACTGGCAGGATGACGTGCGCGTGGTGCTGTTCGTGGTACTGCGGGAGGGCGTAGTGCTGGATGAGGCGCTGGTGGATCGCATCCGGCGCACCATCCGCGAGAATACCACGCCGCGCCATGTGCCGGCCCGGGTGCTGCAGGTGGCGGATATCCCACGCACGATCAGCGGCAAGATTGTCGAGCTCGCGGTGCGCAACGTGGTGCACGGGCGGCCCGTGAAGAACACTGACGCCCTCGCCAATCCCGAGGCGCTGTCGCTGTTTGCGAATCGCCCGGAACTGCAGGACTGATCGGCCAGGCGGCACGTCCGGTATGGCTCGGCCGGCTCCGGTTTTGCGGTCAAATCCGCTATCATTACGCGCCTGCCAATGTCCGGATTCGACGGGAGCCCATGACCTCACGCCATTACCTGCCACAGCACGACCGCAGCGTTGCACTGTGGCTTATCGCCTGCGCCGTTGTGATTTTCGGCATGATTCTGCTCGGCGGCGTCACCCGACTTACGGGCTCGGGCCTGTCCATGGTCGAGTGGCGGCCGCTGATGGGCATCATTCCGCCCCTGTCCGAGGCCGAGTGGCAGGCGGTGTTCGACAAGTACCGTCAGTTTCCCGAGTACCAGCAGATAAACCGCGGCATGTCGCTGGATGGTTTCAAGGTGATTTTCATGTACGAGTACCTGCATCGGGTACTCGGCCGGCTCATCGGTGTGCTGTTTTTCGTGCCGCTGCTGGTGTTCGCGCTGCGCGGCATGATACGGCCCGGCATGCTGCCGCGACTGCTGTTGTTGTTTGTGCTGGGAGGCTGCCAGGGACTGCTCGGCTGGTACATGGTGCAGAGTGGCCTGGTCGACCGGCCCAGCGTCAGCCAGTACCGGCTTGCCGCGCACCTGGGGCTGGCGGTGGCGATTTACGGCTTCATGCTCTGGGTAATTCTGGATCTGTGGCGTCACCCGCAGCGGCCGGCGCCGAGCAACGATTACCGGTCCGGACTGGGTGTCGGGGCGGTGGCGCTGGTGGCGCTGGTGTACCTCATGATTCTCTCGGGTGCCCTCGTTGCCGGCACGGACGCGGGGTTTGCCTACAGCACCTGGCCGAAGATGGGCCCCACCTTTGTGCCCGAGGGGCTGTACGCCATGGAGCCGGCGTGGCTGGCGGCCTTTGAGGACGTCACCACGATACAGTTCAACCACCGTCTGTTCGCCTATCTGCTGGCCGCACTGCTGGTGGGCTTTGCCGTGGTTGTGCTGCAGCGCGAAACCCAGCCGCGCATCCGCTGGGCGGCGCTGGGCGTTGTCGCGGCGCTCACGCTACAGCTTGTGCTGGGGATCAGCACCTTGCTGCTGCACGTGCCGGTGCCCCTGGCAGCCGCGCATCAGGGTGGCGCTGTCTTGCTCCTGAGCAGCACGATTTTTCTGGCGCACACGCTGCTGCGCCGGGCCAGCGCACACGCCTGAGGCCGCGCTATTTATACGTGACCACCAGGTAGCCGCGCAGCGCATCGTCCCCGGCGTTGGTGATGCAGTGGTCCACGTCCGCCCGATACTGCGCGGTATCACCGTTGCCCAGGTCGCAGCTACTGCCGCCACTCAGGATGCGCGCGCGTCCTTCCGCGACGGTGAACAGTTCCCGCGTGCCGTCGTAATGCGCGCTGCTGGCCAGTCGCGCCCTGGGTTGCAGCCGGACCTCGTAGAATTCCACGGATTTTTCCTGATGCAGCGGCGACAGGGTGCGTATCTGGCACTCGTGGTCGGCGCGAAAGAGAGTGGCAGGATCGTTGCCGTAGACCACTTCGATACCGGCGCTGGCGCTGGGATCATCCACCAGCTCACCGATACTGATACCAAAGGCCTGCGCGATGCGGTAGGTCACCGCCAGCGTGGGGTTGGCGCGGCCGCGCTCGATCTGGCTGAGCATGGAGCGACTGACGCCTGAGGCAGCGGCGAGTTGCTCAAGGGTGAAACGGTGCTGCTGCCGGAGTTCGGTGACGCGCTGGCAGAGGAATTCACTGGCCGGATCCGTGCCGCCGGGCAGGGGCGCGCCGCGGCGCAGTGCGGTTCCCGGTGCAAGCTCGGGGTTTTTGTCTTCCGGAAGGTCGTGGCTGTCAGGCATGCGGGCGTCTCGTTGTGTCAATGGCTGTAGCCGGGGGGCGGAACGAAGGCGCGGTGATGGGTTTCCAGCAGGCGGGCTACCGCAAGGCTGGTGCGATCCCCCATGTGTGCCGCGGCAATCTGGCAGCCGACCGGCAGTCCGTCCCGGGTTGTGCCCAGCGGGACGGCAGTGGCGGGCAGCAGGGCGTTCAGCGTCAGGCCGGCCCAGCGCAGGATTTCCGTGTAGGGCCGTGCGACGCCGTCGACGTGCAGCAGCCGCGACTGCATGTCTTCGGCGTGGTCGTGCGGGAACGCCGGGACATGCGCGCAGGGGCAAAGCAGGACGTCGTACTGGGTAAAAAAGGATGCCCAGGCCCGGCGGGTACGCATGCGGATCTCGTTCTGTCGCAGCCAGTCGCGGTGCGACAGGGCGATGCCGCGCATCTGCAGCAGGGGTTCGCTCATGTCCTCGGGGTCTGCCTCCGCCACCCTGCTCTCCGCCATGCGGCGCACGCTCTCCGGCATGTCGGCACCGAGCACCGACAGCATGAGCTGGGTGTAGTTGTGGTGGTTGGCTTCGGGATCGATGTCCGGTCTGGCACGGCGATCCACGCTCGCACCGAGGCGCTCGAGGCAGTCTGCCGCCGCCTCCACGTGTTCGGCGATGACCGGGTCCACGGGGCAGAAGCTGTCGTCGGACCAGACTGCAACGCGCAGCTGGCGCACTGTATCAAAGCGCACCGCCGGCAGGGTAAAGGAATGTTCCGTCGCTACACCGGGCGCGGGACCGATCAGCAGGTCGAGGGCTTTTTCAAGATCGTCCACGCAGGTCGCCATCGGTCCGGCGACCGAGAGATCGGGTTCCGACAGCACGTCCTCTCCCGGGGGCAGATGCCCCTGCAGGCTGACCAGACCATAGGTTGGCTTGTGACCGAAGACGCCGTTGAAATGGCAGGGCGTGCGGATGGAGCCGCCGATGTCCGAGCCCAGCTCCAGCGGCGTCAGCCCCGCCGCAAGCGCAGCAGCGGACCCCCCGGACGAGCCGCCGCAGGTGCGATCCCGGCGCCAGGGATTGTTGGTGACGCCGTAGACATCGTTGAAAACCTGCAGATCGGCACTCATGAACGGCACGTTGGTCTTGCCGAACACGATGGCGCCGGCATTGACATAGCGCTGGACGGCCGCGGCATTGCGCTCGGGTATGTGCTCGGCGCAGGCAGGTATGCCGCCCACCGTCACCAGGCCCGCCGTGCAATAGGCATCCTTGATGGTGAGCGGTACGCCGTGCAGAGGACCCCAGTCCTCGCCCCGGTCCGCGGCGTCATCGGCGGCCCGGGCGCGGGTCAGGGCGGCGTCCGTATCCATAGCGACCACGGCATTGATATCGGCATTGAAGGTATCAATGCGTTCGAGGAAAAACGTCAGGACTTCGACGGCGGAAATTTGCCGTGCCTTGATGTCTTCGGCAATGCCGAATGCGCTGCGGTAAAGAAGGCTCATGGTTGGCTGTCCTCTGACTGCGTGGCTGCGTCTGCGATGATACTGCAAAGCCACCCGGGAATCCTCTGCAGGTCTGTTCGTGATCAGGCGGGTATCCCCGGCCGTCAGCTGTCATGAAAAATTCACGCAGCGAGGGCTTTCGGTCATGTTTCTGTCATCCGCCGTGCCTACTCTGAAGGCATGCGAGCATTGAATGGCATAGCATCAATCGACCGGCAGTGGCTGCTGGCTACCCGCGGATCCACGCTCTGGATTCTGCGCCACAGCCGGGTCCTGTCACGCAGCGCCGACGGCTATCTGTATATCGCGCTGCCGCTGCTGCTGGCGGCCGTTACCACCCCTGGCGTGCTCCTTCTGCAGCACGCCGCGATCACGTTCAGCCTTGAGCGGGTGGTGTACTGGGTGCTCAAGAACAGTTTCCGCCGCCGTCGTCCCGCCGAGCTGCTGCCGGGTTTCCACAGCCGGATCATCGCCGCGGACCAGTTCAGCATGCCCTCGGGGCACACATCGGGTGCCTTCCTGTTTGTCACGCTGCTGGTGGTGCACTACGGCGCCACAGCGGCCCTGTTTTACCTGTGGTCTGCCGCGGTGGGCATGTCGCGTGTGAGCCTCGGTGTGCACTTTCCCAGCGATACCGTGCTGGGCGCGGCCCTGGGAACGTCTCTGTGCCTGTTCACTGCAGGTTATCTGCTGTGACGACAGAGCGGGTCCCGGTGCATCGCTGCAGGAGCGGGTGATGAAGATACTCTACGGCGTGCAGGCCACGGGCAACGGCCACCTGAGTCGGGCTCGGGCCATGGCGGCGGCATTTGCGGCGCGTGGCGCCGATGTGCACTACTTGTTCAGCGGCCGTGAGCCGTCGCAGCTGTTCGACATGCAGGGCTTTGGTGACTACCGGGTGCGCAGCGGCTTAAGCTTTGTCAACGAGGCGGGGCGGCTTCGCTATCGCAAAACGCTGCTGTCAAACCACTATCTTCGTTTCCTGCGGGATGTCCGGGCGCTGGACGTCGCGCGCTACGACGTTATTCTTACGGATTTTGAGCCGATTACCGCCTGGGCGGGGCGGGTGCGCGGCAAGACCGTGATCAGCCTGGGTCATCAGCCGGCCTTCGATTACGCCGTGCCGGTGGCCGAAACGAATCTGGCGAGTGAACTCGTGATGCGCTGGTTCGCTCCCGGACAGGTGCGCATAGGTCTGCACTGGGCGCGCTACTCGCCACTGATTCTGCCGCCGCTGATTCACCTGTCGGTGCGGGAGGGCGTGCGGCGGGCCGGCAAGATCCTCGTCTACCTGCCGTTTGAGGACATCGCGGCAGTGCAGTCCCTGCTGAAGCACTTCCCGGCGTTCGAGTTTCATATCTACGCCCCGGGACTGAAACCGGAAGATCGCGGCAATCTGCATTTGCGGCCGACCTCGGTGAGCGGTTTTCAGGCGGATCTGAAAGACTGCGAGGGGGTTATCTGCGGCGCGGGTTTCGAGCTTGCCAGCGAGTGTCTTGCGCTTGGCAAGCGGCTGCTGGTCAAACCCCAGCAGCGGCAGATGGAGCAGGCATCCAATGCCCTGGCGCTGGCGGAGCTCCGGCTGGCGACCTGCATGCCGCGGTTGAGCCACGAGGTGGTTGAGACCTGGCTCGCGTCCAATGCCTTTGCGCCGCGGGTACGTTACCCGGATGTCGCGTCGTCACTGGCGGACTGGCTGCTGGCCGGCGATTATGCGAGTGAATCGCTGGCGCGCCTGGGTGATCACCTGTGGCGCAGCGTGACACCGGATTGTGCCGTGCCGCTGCGCGTGCGCCCGGATGCGCGGGCCGCGCCGTCCGGTGCGGGCTGGGCGGCCTGATCAGTCAACCCGCGGCAGGCTGGCGCTGCGCAGAATCCCCAGCGTGCCCGCGGCAATCAGCAGCCAGAGTACGCTGCTGGTGCCGAAGGTCGCGTCCAGAACACCGAGCCCGGCACCGCTGAACAGAAACACCCCGACCACCGTATTGCTGACGGCCGTATAGCTCGCGCGATTACCGCTGTCCGCCATGTCTACCAGGTAGGTCTTGCGTCCGATACGCGCGCCCTGGTGGGCCACGGCACACAGGAAAATCAATAGCCCGCCGATCAGGGCGCTGCCGAGCAGCGCTGGCGCGTAGCCCTGCAGAAACAGTGTGCCGGCCAGTGTCAGCACGGAAATCGCCGCCCCCGCCGCCATCACCCGGTGCGAGGCGCTGTCTGACCAGTAGCCCCAGAATGGGGCCGAGAGCAGGGCGGCGAGGCCCTCGGCGAGAAGCAGGGCGCCGAGATCGTAGCTGTCGCCGTCGCCGTTGGCGCGCAGGATCAGCACCAGGTAGGGAATGGCGAACGCGGTGGAGATCAGCAGAATGCGCGCGATGACAAAGTTGCGAAAGGTGGTATCCGAGTGCAGCAGGGCAAGACTTCGCAGCGCCTCGCTAATGGCATTGCCGCCACCACCGGTGGCGCCTGGGACCTCCGGTATGCGGGAATACAGCGCGGCGGCGAGCAGCCAGGCAGCGGCCGACACGGTGAGCAGAACAACGAACAGCATCGTGTCTCCCGCCTCGCGCGGTGTATCAAGGCTTCCGTAAAGCATCAGTGCCGCGGCCACCGCCAGCGTCACCAGGCCGGCGACGGATCCGGCCAGACCGCTCAGGCGCCCGCGCCGGCTCTTGGAGACCGTCTTGCCGAGCACGTCCTTGGCGGCAACCGAGCAGACCCCTCTGGCCAGGCTGAAAATGGCGAGCAGGCAGATCACCGCAAGGCCGAGCGCGTGCCCCCGCAGCCAGAGGATCGCCGGCACCATGCCCAGAAGGCACGCCGCCTGCGTTGCGCTGCCGGCGACCCAGAAGCCTTTGCGAATGGCGTGCTGGCGCACGCGCTGGGCGACAAACAGCTGCGGCAGCAGCGACAGTGATTCACGCACTGGCACCAGCAGTGACAGGTAAATCGCCGGTGCCGCAAGGGACGCGAGAATCCAGGCCAGGACAATGCGGCTGCTGGTAAGGGCGTCGCCTATCTTGGTCAGGATCTGCGACAGCAGCTGCAGCGTGAAGGCCGCGGGCTGCTCGCTGCAGGCGTCGTCCGGAATATCCCTGCAGACCCGCGCATCCTCTTCCTCCGCGATAAGCGCGTAGAAGCGCCCGTAGATATCCCGCTCGAATCCCGCCGTGGTGTTCTGATCTGGCATGGCTGCCGCCCCGTGACCGATGAAAACCCGGCTATCTTAGCCCAGATCCGCCCTCCGGGAGGCACGCCCGCCGGGGCGGTCAGCGCAGGGAATGCAGAAACTGCAGATGTGTCTGGTACTGCGACAGAATGTCGTGGTTGATCTGCTCGGCAGTCCAGCCCATCACGCAGTAGTCCTGTCCGCCCTCCTTGAGGTGGACCTCTGCGCGATAGAATTTGTCTTCCTCGCCGAGCTCCTCGATGGATTCTGCGGCGATGCCGGCGGAGGGCATGGGGTGTGGCCGGCAGCGCACGCGATAGACAAAATCGATTTCCTCGCCGTGCAGCGCGTCGATATGCAGTGACCCGTTTTCACTGAGCTCATCGACAACGCGGGCCTGCACATCGTGGGCGGCGAGTTCTGCTGCAAAATCCCGCATGGCCTCGGCCACGGTCGTCTCCATAAAGCGCATGACCGTCGCCTGTCCCGGATAATGCAGCAGCGTCGAGAGGCGCTGTCGCCAGTCGCCGGGCAGGTTTACATAGGGAGTGACAGTCTGCGTCATTCGCTTGGCGACGTCCTGGCGCAGTGCACTGCCGAAACCCCAGATTGCGCCGAGCAGGGCGAGGGAGAAGGGCAGGGCGCTGGCGATAGCCGCTGTCTGCAGCGAGGACAGACCGCCCGCCAGCAATAGGGCTATGGCGATAAGCGCAATCAGCGCAGTCCAGAAGATGCGCTGCGGTGCCGGGGTGTCGTCGCGACCGTTCGCGCAGAGCATGTTGAGTACCATCGCCCCGCTGTCCGCGGAGGTCACGAAGAACACCACGACCATCAGCAGCGAGATACCCGACAGGATTGTGGTCATCGGCAGATACTCGAGAAAGCTGAACAGCGCCACCGACTGGTTTTCCTGCACCGCGTCCGCCAGCTCCGTCGCGCCCCCATGAAGTATCAGTTCAATGGCGCTGTTGCCGAACACACCCATCCACAGCAGCGTAAAGCCGCAGGGCACCAGCATGGCGCCGAGGACAAATTCGCGAATGGTGCGCCCGCGGGAGATCCGGGCAATGAACAGCCCGACAAAGGGCGACCAGCTCAGCCACCAGCCCCAGTAGAAAATGGTCCAGCCACCCAGCCAGTCGGTAGGATCATAGGCATAGAGGTTGAAGGTGTTGGTGACCAGGTCGCCGATGTAGGTGCCGAAATTCTCCACTGTGCCCTGCAGTATGACCACGGTGGGGCCGGCCAGCAGAACGCCGAACAGCAGGATCATCGACAGACCGATATTCAGCTCTGACAGGCGCTTGATGCCGGCATCGAGTCCGAGTACCACGGATACCGTGGCCAGCAGCATGGTGCCGATGATCAGGGCGACCTGTACGCCGACAGATATCTCGACGCCGAACAGATAATTCAGGCCGCCGTTGATCTGCAGTACTCCCAGCCCCAGGCTGGTGGCAACGCCGCAGGTCGTGCAGACAATCGCGAAGACATCTATCGCAGCGCCGAAGGGCCCATAGATTCGCTCGCCTACCAGGGGGTAGAACGCCGATCGCAGGGTCAGTGGCAGGCCGTGACGAAAGGCAAAATAGGCGAGTATCAGGGCGACAATGGCGTAGATGGCCCAGGCGTGCAGGCCCCAGTGGAAAAACGTGAGTTTCATGGCCTCGGCCGCGGCGTCCACGGTGCCGCCCTCGCCCAGTGGGGGAGTCAGGAAGTGCATCACCGGCTCGGCAACCCCGAAGAACATCAGGCCGATACCCATGCCCGCCGCGAACAGCATGGCAAACCAGGACACGTAGGAGTAGGACGGCTCTGAGTGGTCCGGTCCCAGCTTGATGTCCCCGGCGCGGGACAGGCTGAACACGGCAACGCTGATCAGAATGATGGCGACCACCAGCAGGTAGTACCAGCTGGCGTAGTGGACAATCGCCGTCTGCAGGGACTGAAAGACCTGCTGGCTGCTTTCCGGCCAGACGCTGGCGATAATGACCAGCAGCATCAATAGCCCGGTAGCAGGCCAGAAGACCGTGTGGTCGACGTAAAAACGGCGTTCAATGGGCGTGTTCATGGACGACAACTTCTTTGCCAGGAAGTGAAATGTAAGTTCCGAAAGTCTATCACGATACCTGGAAAACTCATTTGCAGGGAAAGCATATTGCTGTCCATTTTGCGACAGAACTTTGTAAGATTTCGGAAAATTCTTGCTGATACCGGGTTTTCTCCTTATTTTGCCGACAATTGTGATCTGGTAATTGCTTAGGTCTGTAAGTATCATTTGTCGCACAGCAGACAAACTATCGGAGCAGACCGTGCAAACGCCGGTCCGCTCTCAGGGAAAGTTTGTCTTCGAATTTTCAAAGAGGGGTATCTTTCATGTATCAACGTCCGACCGTAAACCGTCGCCGTCTCAGCCATGCCGTGGTTTCCGCAATTGCCGGCACCATGCTGGCCGGCAGCGCGCAGGCCCAGCTGGAGGAGGTCATCGTCACGGCCACCAAGCGCTCCGCCAGCACGCAGGACATCCCGCTCAGCGTCCAGGCGCTGGGGCAGCAGGGGCTAGAGCAGCTCGGGATCACCAACTTCGAGGATTACCTGGTGCAGCTGCCCGGCGTCACGGCAGGTGGCAGCGGTCCGGGACAGAACACGATCTACATCCGCGGGCTTGCCTCGACAACGCCGGCCCTGACGACGGCCGGGGTGGCCGGTCTGGCCCCCAATGTCGCCTTCTACCTCGATGAGCAGCCTCTTGCCCAGCCCGGCCGCAACCTCGATGTCTACACGGCGGATATCAATCGCGTGGAGGTGCTGTCCGGGCCGCAGGGCACCCTGTTTGGCGCGAGCTCGCAGGCCGGAACGGTCCGCCTGATCACCAACAAGCCGGATTTTTCCGGCACCTACGGCAAGGTCAAGGCGGGAACCTCCTTCACCCGGGGCGGTGAAATGAGCAACAACATGGAGGGCGTTCTCAATCTGCCCGTGACCGACAAGCTGGCCCTGCGTGGCGTTGTCTACGCGGACAGCATGGGGGGTTACGTGGATAACGTTGCCGGCACGCAGACCCTGCGCGAAAGTGCACGCTTCCGCCCCGAAGGCACCGTGCGTGCCAATGGGGTGGCGGTCGAGCCCCGTCGCGCCGGGTTCCAGTCCACTTCCGACCTGAGCAATGTCAATTTCCTCGAGGCCGACAACGGCACCATCGCCGAGGATGACTACAACGACACCACCTACTCGGGTTTTCGCCTGTCGGCCACGTACCTGATCAACCAGAACTGGACCCTGCAGCTCTCTCACATGCAGCAGCAGCTTGATTCCGACGGCGTGTTCTACTCCGATCCGGAGCTGGACGACTACGAGGTGACACGCTTCACCGAGGACAAGCTGTCTGACGAGTTCCACAACACGGCCCTGACGCTGGAAGGCCGGGTCGGAGAGCTCGAGGTGCTGTACTCCGGGGCCTTTACCCAGCGCGACAGCAACCAGCGCATCGATTATTCGGACTACATGTTTGTCGGCCAGTACCTGCCGTACTACATCTGCGACGGATCGGTGTCCTATCCGGGCGATGCGGCTCCCTCGGGCACCTGTCAGCCGCCCGATCTGCTCGTTACCAGCGTCACGGATACCACGGTGCAGACACACGAAATCCGTATCAATACACCGGAAGCCAACCGGCTCCGGGCGACGGTCGGTGGCTTCTACAGCGATCTGCAGCTGGATGAGCGCAACGATTTCGTCTATCCCGGCTCCACACGGGTGGACGGTTTCGGCGTACAGACGGGCTTTTCGCCGAACTTTCCGTTCACCACTGGCTTCACATCCGACCCTGGGCCCTTTCCCGCCGGCACGAACTTCCGCAACGACGTGCGACGTACCGATACGCAACTCGGTGTCTTCGGTGAGGCGACCTACGACCTGACGCCTCAGCTCGCCCTGACTCTGGGTGCGCGCTGGTACGATATCGAGGTGGATCTGGAGGGCAGCGCGAACTCGTCGTTCTGCAATCTGACGGGGCCGGATGTGAACGCCTTCGGGACGGATATCTCTGATCTTTACAACGGTGATGGTCAGATTACGTTCCGCGGAACCTGCGATCCTGCAGAGCAGATCACCTACACGATGGATACCATCGACCAGGCACCGGATCAGGTGGCGGCAGCGCTGCGGTCTGCGCCGGATGTCGCCGCGACCGACGGCGTCATCGGCAAGGTGTCCCTCTCATGGCGGCCGAACGCCGACCAGCTCTGGTTTGCCACAATTTCCGAGGGCTTTCGCCCGGGGTTGCTCAATCGTCCCGGTGGCGCCAATGGTCCCGGTGATTATCGCGTGCCCTTCGCACTCGACACCGATACCGTGACCAACTACGAGATTGGCTGGAAGCTGGACCTGGCCCAGTCCCTGCGTTTCAACGGCAGTCTGTTCTTCGTCGAGATTGACGATCTGCAGACGACGATTTTTGATCCCAGCATTACCAATCTGTTTTTCTCGGACAATGCGGCAAATGCCGAGATATGGGGGCTTGAAGGCAATGTGACCTGGGCGCCGGCTTCAGTGCCGGGCCTGACGGTGACCGGTGCTTTCTCGTTCCTTGACACGGAAATCACTGAGGTACTGACGCCGACAGAGGATGTTCGCAAGGGCGACGAGCTGGCCTACGCGCCGAAGTTTCAGGGCAACCTGCGGGCGCGCTACGGCTGGGATCTCGACAACGGCATGCGCGCCCACGTGATGCCGCACGTGTCCTATTCGGATACTGCGTTCACGGATATCATCAGCATCAATCGCATGGAGCTGGATTCCTGGATGATGCTGGGTGTGACAGCCGGCGTGAGCACGGCCTCCTGGACGGCAGAGCTGTTCGTCGACAACCTGACGGATGAGGCGGCAGAGCTGACCGGCAGTTTCGTCGCGGATCGAGAGCGCGTCATGCTTGCGCGCCCCCTGACCGCCGGCTTCCGCGTCAACTACGATTTCAATTGATGTGACTGCGGTGAGCGGCGCTGCTGCGACGCTGGACGAGGCCGCGGTACGCTCGCGCATGCGCGCCGGGGATTTCTCCGGCGCGCTGGAGCTTCTCGCGCCGGATGAACCCGGGGCGGACAGCCATCGCCTCTACCTTGCGGCGGTCTGTTACCGCTTTCAGGGCGATAGCGCACAGGCAGAGAACTGCCTGAACCGGATCCTCGCTCAGGATCCCGAGCACGGTCACGCACTGCAGGAGCGCGGGCATCTCTGTCGCGATCGCGGTGACGCGGATGGCGCTCTGCGTGCCTACGCGTATGCCTGCAGGGCCAATCCTTCCCTGGTTGCCAGTTTCCGCGGTCAGCTTGCCATTCTCGAAGCCCGCGATAACCGTGAAGCGGCGGCACGGGTGCGCGCGCAGCTCGCCCACCTTGAGGACCTGCCGCGGCCTCTGGTTGCCGTTACCGACCTGCTTGCCCGTGGCCGCCTGCTGCAGGCGGAGACACTCTGCCGGCGTTTTCTGCAGGAGTCGCCCAGGCAGGTGGAGGGCATGCGCCTGCTGGCGGAGATCGGCCAGCGTCTGGGGGCGCTGGAAGAGGCGGAGTTCCTGCTCGAGAGTGCTGCGATGTTCGAGCCGGAAAACATTGCCGCGCGTATCGACTATGTTCGTGTGCTCGGCCGTCGGCAGCGCTTCGCCGCCGCCCGGGAGCAGGCAGCGCGGTTGCGCGGCGAGCACCCGGGAAACCCGCAGCTGGAGTCCCTGCACGCGGTGCAGTGTCTGCAGGCGGGAGATTATGACGCCGCGCTGGAAGGCTTCGCTGCCGTGCTTGAACAGATGCCGGGGGACCCGGTTACCCTGACTGCGCGCGGTCATGCGCTGAAAACCCGTGGCGATGGCGATGACGCGGTCGCCGCCTACCGGGCTGCGCTAGACAGCAGCCGCCACTACGGCGAAGCCTGGTATTCCCTGGCCAATCTCAAGACCTACCGCTTTGACGACGGCGATATCAGTAGCATGAGTGAGCTGCTGCAGGATGCCGATCTCGTCACTGCGGACCGGGTTTTCCTGTGTTTCGCCCTCGGGAAGGCGCTGGAGGACCGTCGGGATTTCGCCGACTCCTTCGCCCGCTACGCCGAGGGCAACCGACTCAAGCGCAGCGCCAGCCATTACGATGCCGATGCCGTGACGCGAGAGCTTGCCGCGCAGCGCGAGTACTGCAGTGCCAGTCTGTTCAGCGGCTTGTCGGGTGCGGGAGCCCCGGCGAACGACCCGATATTCATCGTCGGTATGCCGCGGGCCGGCAGTACGCTGCTGGAGCAGATCCTGTCATCGCATTCACAGGTGGACGGTACCCAGGAGCTGCCCAACGTGCTTGCCATGAGCCAGCAGCTGCGGCGTAGGCGGGTGGGTGACGACGTGCCGGGCTATCCGGCCGTCCTTGAAGCTCTGAAGCCCGACGAGCTGCGAGCTCTCGGCGAGCAGTTCCTTGCCGATACAGGGATCCACCGTCACGGAGCCCCGCGTTTTATCGACAAGATGCCCAACAATTTCCGTCATATCGGGCTTATCCATCTGATGCTGCCGAATGCGCGCATCATCGATGCCCGGCGCGAGCCGATGGCCTGCGGCTTCAGCAACTTCAAGCAGCTGTTTGCCGAGGGCCAGGAGTTCAGTTACGACCTGGCGGACACGGGGCGATACTATCGGGATTACGTGGCGCTCATGGCGCACTGGGACACGGTATTGCCCGGCAAGGTGCTGCGGGTGCAGCATGAGGATGTCCTCGATGACCTTGAGGGTCAGGTGCGGCGCATGCTGGACTTTCTCGGTCTGCCGTTCGAGGAGAGCTGCCTGCGGTATTTCGAGACCGAACGTGCCGTGCGTACGCCGAGCTCGGAACAGGTGCGCCGCCCGATCTATCGCGATGCGAAGCAACAGTGGCACAATTACGCGGCGTGGCTGGAGCCGCTGCGAGACGCCCTGGGGGAGTCCCTGGTGCCGGCTACCAGCACGCCTGACAGCCCCTCGGCTGACATTCACTAGCGGAATCCGATTCATGGCAGACCTCCAAAGCGATGTCCTAGTGGCGCTGCGGCGTATCATGCGCGCGAGCAGTCTTCACTCGCGCAAGCTCGGTAAATCGGTGGGGCTCACCGTGCCGCAACTCGTGGTGATTCGTGCCATCGGCCATGCGGGCATGCCAAGCGCCGGGGAAGTCGCGCGTGCCGTGAGCCTGAGCCAGGCCACGGTGACCACTATCCTCAACCGTCTTGAAGAGCGTGGGTTGGTGACGCGCGAGCGCAGTACGCAGGATCGCCGGCGCGTCATATTGCAGCTGACACAGGCCGGCAACACGATTCTTCAGGAGGCGCCGCTGCCACTGCAGGATACATTCTCGGGCCGCTTTGAGGCGCTGTCGCAATGGGAGCAACACCAGATTGTCTCGGCACTGGCGAGGGTCGCGGAAATGATGGATGCCGATGGCATTGATGCCGCGCCTCTCCTGGATGGTGCCGACGTGGTCTGATCCGGTCGTTAATGGCATTTTCCCCGAAAAAACTGGACGTTTCATGCATCCCGCTCCAGTATCCCGACGTATAGTGGACAATTTATCCAACAAGGATTGACTCCGCATGGCCGGGCCCTCAGAGCACCCCTCTCCCTCATCTGAGCAGCTGTGGAAATATTTCCGCAATATCCTCGGTCCGGAACGTTCTTTCTACGGGTTGGCGCTGGCCTACGGTATCGGCATCTCCCTGCTTTCTCTGGCCACGCCGCTCTCTGTGCAGATGCTGATCAATACCGTGGCAAATATAGGTCTCGCGACGCCGCTTATCGTGCTTTCCGTGGGCATGTTCACGCTCCTGTTATTTGCCGGCGGCCTGAATGCGCTGCGCATTCACCTCATGGACATCTTCGGTCGGCGCTTCTATGCCCGGATCGTCTCGGAGATGGCGGTGCGGGCGGTCTATGCCCGCAATGCGTTCTTCGAGGACAACCGCAAGGGCGCCCTGTTCAATCGCTACTTCGATATCATGATCATGCTCAAGCAGGTGCCCAATCTCCTGGTGGGCGGCTTTACCATACTGCTGCAGACGGTTGTGGGTTTCGTCCTGGTTTCCTCTTATCACCCGCTGCTGTTCATCTTTAACGGCGTGCTCACGCTGTTGATCTGGCTGGTGTGGGTGATCTGGGGCAAACGCGCCATCCGCAGCGCCATCGAACTGTCCCACCGCAAGCACGTCAATGCGGCCTGGCTGGAAAGCATCGGCCGCTCCAATGACTGCTTCAAGAGTGAGCGTCACATCGAGGACGTGCTGTATCGCACTGACAGTAATACGCGCTATTACATGGATCAGCACGTTACCCACTTCCGCCATCATTTCTCGCAGACCTTGGCCTTCATCTTGATTTACGCCGCTGCCAGCGCCGCCTTGCTGGGGCTCGGTGGCTGGCTTGTCATTCAGGGGCAGCTCTCCCTCGGGCAGCTGGTGGCCGCCGAGCTGGTGCTGTCGGTGGTGTTCGTCGGCATTTCCCAGATGGGGATCTACCTGAGTTATTTCTATGATGTGTGCGCGGCAGTGGATGAGCTCACTCTGTTCATGGAGATCGAGCAGGAGCCGGCCACGGGCCCCCACGTCCGCTTATCGGGTCCGCCCACGCTGTCGTTTCATGAGGTCCAGGTGCAGGGCGGTGGCCAGTCGGTGATGCTGGATTGCGAAATACCGGCCGGCGCGCGGGTGGGTGTGTTTTCTGCAGGTCCCGCGGTGCAGCGGCTGGTCATTGAGCTGCTCAAGTCGCACTCCCGGCCTGATACCGGGACGCTGGAGCTTGCCGGTACGGACCTGCGTACCCTGCGACCCTTCGAGATCCGTCAGGAGATTATCGTGATCGACCGCCCCACGGTCGTGGAAGGCAGTCTGCGCAACTTCCTGCGCCTGAGTGCCGATGACGATAACGCCATTGACCCGGTCACCGCCATCCGGGTGGTTGGCCTTGAGCCCGCCATCTCTCACCTGCCGGATGGTCTCGACACCGAGGTCGCGTCAACCGGCTGGCCACTGAGCATCACCGAAACCCTGCAGCTGGCGCTGGCGGCAGCGATCATCGCGCGACCGCGTGTGCTGGTGCTGAGCCAGGCTTTCGACGCAGTACCGGAGGCGGCCCTGCTGACTTCACTGGAATTGCTGCAGGCACAGAAGCAGACAAGCGTGCTGTATTTTTCCAGCAAGCTGGCGGATTTCGGATTCAGCCACTACCTGTACCTTGGCAGCCAGTCGCAGCATCTGTACGAGGACTACGACAGCATGTGCGAGTTTCACCAGCTGGCGCCCACGGCGCTGCGGGCCCCCACGGAAGGCGGGTCGCTACTGCCGGAAACACCCGCCGCCACGCCGGCAGATGATCGGGAGAACCGCTGAATGGCTTCTCTCGACTATCATCAGGACAAGTTCACCACGCTGGCGTCGATTCGCACGCCGCGGGTAATGCGCCGCGTCGGCCTGCTCATTGCCTTTGTGCTTGTGATATTGCCGCCGATAATGATCTACGTGCCCTGGGTGCAGACCGCAATGGGGTCGGGAGCCGTGACGGCAATCAATCCCAATGACCGCATGCAGGAAATCAACGCCCTTGTGCCCGGACGCATTCAGGAGTGGTATGTTCGCGACGGCAGTCGCGTCAGTGTTGGCGATCCCATCGTGCGTATCGTGGACAATGATCCCCAGCTGATCGAGCGTTTACAGGCCGAGCGATCACAGGTTATTGCACAGCTGACCGCAGCGGAGACGGCGCTGGAAATCGCGCAGATAGACCGGCGCCGCACCGAGGAACTGCTGGCAGAGGGACTGGCGGCCCGCCGCGATCTTGAACAGGCGCGTATCCGCATCGAGGAGTTGCGCTCGCAGGTGGCTGCGGCCTCCGCCGAGGTAAGCCGTGTTGATGTGCGTCTGTCCCGCCAGTCCATGCAGATCGTGCGTGCCCCACGCGATGGCGTCATCCTTCGCGTCAATGCCGGTGATGCCGCCACCATGGTATCCATGGGGCAGGTGGTGGCCACCTTTGTCCCGGACGACGTGGAGCGCGCCGTGGAACTGTTTGTGGATGGCATGGACGTGTCCCTGATCCGCGAGGGCGCGCCGGTGCGTCTGCAGTTCGAGGGCTGGCCCGTGGTGCAGATCAGCGGCTGGCCGTCCAAAGCGGTAGGCACCTTCGGTGGCCGGGTGGTTGCCATTGATGCATCTGCCCAGGCCAACGGCCGTTTCCGGGTGCTTGTCGAGCAGGACCCGGATGATGAGAACGAATGGCCGGACCGGCGTTACGTCCGTTTTGGCGCCAAGGCGCGCGGCTGGGTGCTGCTCGACGAGGTCTCCGTCGGCTACGAGATGTGGCGTCGCATGAACAACTTCCCGCCGAATTTTCCGGTGGATGGGCAGGCGCCGGTCCGGGGGGGCGGCTGATGCTGCCCAGAACCCTGCTGATTCTGTGGTGTTTTCTGGCAGCGCCGTCGCAGGCGCAGGTGGCGGCAGCTGACGCGCTGGAGCCGGAGGACGTTCTCGCGTCTTCCGCGGAGCATTTCCCGGGCATTCTGGAAAGTCTGGCCCAGCGTCGGGTCGCGGAAGGTCGCGTTACGGAAGCCCGGGGCGCATTCGATCTGGTGTTCTCTGCCGACAGCTTTGGCCGGGTGAACGGATTCTACGATGGCACTAGCGTCGAGGGTGGCGCGCGCAAGGCCCTCAGGCCTCTCGGCGCCAGCATTTACAGCAAGTACTCCGTGTCCGATGGCTCGTTTCCCGTATACGAGGATCAGTATTTCACTAACAACGGTGGTGATCTCAAGGTTGGTGTCCTGTTCAGCCTGCTGCGTGATCGGGATATCGATGCGCGGCGTTTCGCCGAGACCGACAGCGAGCTGGCGCTGGGTCAGGCCGATCTGGAGCTGCTGTTGACCCGAATCGGGGTGCAGCAGCGCGCGCTCGCGGCCTACTGGCACTGGGTGGCGATGGGTCAGCAGCTGACTGTCTACCGCGATTTGCTGGACATTGCGCTGACCCGGGAAAAAGCACTGGAAGTCGAGGTGCGCACCGGCCGCCGCGCGGAGATTTTTCTCACCGAAAATCGCCAGAACATCACGCGGCGACAGACGCTGGTGACCCGGGCCGAGCGCGATTTTCGGGTGGCGGCCAACCAGCTGGCGTTTTTCCTCCGCGACGACGACGGCCAGCCGCGCGTGCCGGAGGCTGAGCGCCTACCCTCCAGTGACGCGATCAAGGACGTCTCGGAGCCCGCTGGCGCGCCCGACATGGACGTGAGCTCCATTCTGTCGAAACGTCCTGAACTCAATATCGTCGAGACCGCCATGCGTCGGGCGTCGCGCGAAGTCGCACTGTCGGAGAACAACCTTCTGCCCCGACTGGACCTGAAGTTTGAACTGGCGGAGCCTTTTGGCAGCATCGGCGAAGGTGGGCCGTCGCGGGACACCCGGGATGCCATTGTCGGCTTTACGTTCTCTGTTCCCCTGGAGCAGCGAGCGGCAAAGGGTCGCCTGTCCCAGGCCCGGGCACGGCTGGATGCACTGGAGCAGGAGCGTCGCCAGCTGGAGGATCGTATCGAGCTGGAACTGCGGAATATTCTGCTGGAACTCAATGTCGCCCGCCGGCTGATGCAGCTGGCGGCCCTTGAGGTAGAACAGTCCGAAACCATGCGCAGGGCAGAGCAGCGGCGTTTTGAGCAGGGTGCGAGTGATTTTTTTGTGGTCAATGTGCGGGAAGAGACGGCCGCAGACGCGCGCGTCCGGTATTATGATGCCTATCGGGCCGCACAGCTGGCGCAGGCGGAGTTTCATGCCGCAACGGTGAACCTGGAGCGCCTGGGGCTGGTCCAATAGCCGATTGCGACGGCGGTTGCCGTCGGGTCCGCTGTGGCGCCGGGCGGCTGACCCACCCCACTGGCAAGGTGTATGATAGGCCCCATGATCGGCACAGACTTCTGGGTGCACAGTGACAATCTGGTATCCCAACACAATGAAAAAGGATTTTTTATGAACACCACGACGAGAATCACGCTGTTGGCACCGCTGCTGCTGGTGCTCGGCGCCTGCAGCAACCTCACCGAGCGGCAGATGGAAACCTGTGTTGTCGGGCTGACGACGGCCGGTGGTGTGATCGGCGCTGCCAGTTCGGGTGGCACGGGCGTGCTGCCCGGAGCGATGATCGGTACCGGTATTTCCCTGATCAGCTGCGAACAGGGACAGGAGGCCCCCGCGCCGCGTCAGGCACCGCCACCCGCAGACAGCGACGGAGACGGGGTGCCCGACGACAGGGATCGCTGCCCCCGAACCCCGGCCGGTGTCGACGTCGACGGTCGTGGCTGCCCGGTAGATGGTGACCGTGATGGTGTTGCCGACTACCTCGATCAGTGTGCCGGGACACCGGCGGGCGTCAAGGTGGACGAGATTGGCTGTCCGATAAAGGACGAGGTGGTTCTGACCATCAACCGACTGGGCTTCGCCTTTGACAGTGCTGAACTCGACCGGTCATCCAAGGCGGCGCTGGATCGGGCTGTCGAGGTCATCAAGTCGCACAGTGAAGTGGTGAACATGAATGTGGTTGGCCACACCGACAGCCGCGGTGACGAGGAGTACAACCAGAAGCTGTCGGAGCGTCGCGCTGCCGCCGTTGTCGATTATCTGGTGTCCAAGGGCGTCAGTCGCAGTAGCCTGAGCTCTTCCGGCAAAGGCGAGTCAGAGCCCATGGCCAGCAATGACACGGACGACGGCCGTGCGCAGAACCGACGTGTGGAACTGGTGGTCGAGTAACCGTCTGCACGGCGGCAATCGTTCGCTGGCGGCGTTGGCGTGTTGCCTTCCCGGAAGGCCAGGCCAGCACACGGAACTGTGCCGGGTGCAGAGGCCAGCGTCTGATCGCAGCTTCTGCACTCTGCCTGCTGCTGATGCAGCCGGCCTGGGCGACCACGGTCTATCGTTCTGTCGGCAACAATGGCGAGGTGCTTTTCAGCGATCAGCCACCGGCGTCCGGGACGGAGTCAGAGGTGATGCACGTCGCAGCAGGCGCTGCGACGGCAGATGCCGCGGCGCGTCTGCGGGAGTTGCGCCTGACCACCCGGCGTATGGTGGAGGCACGCCGCGAACGCGAAGCCGAGCGTGCGGCGGCCAGACCGCCGACCATTCGCTACACCACGAATCGCGACTTTCCTGCCCGGCAGACAGCCACATCGCCACAGCCCGCGCCGGTGCTGTGGATCAATCCCCGTCTGCGCGGTATGTATCCGGGTCCACTGCGGTATCCGCAGCACCGACCCGTCTCGCCAGTCCGGGTGCCCCCGGGCTTTCAGGTAATTCAGCCAGGCAACCGGCAGCTGATGCGCCCCATTGTGTCCTCGCGTGACTGATGCGTGCCCCGGGTCACCGATCCGTGGTGTGCCCTGTCCCGACCTCCGAACCGGAGAGAACCCCCGATGCCGACCGTAACCTGCTTTGGTGCCGCCCGCGAGGTCACCGGCTCCTGCCATCTCCTTGAGGCCGCTGGCGTCGGGCGCTTCCTGCTTGACTGCGGCATGCACCAGGGCGGAGATGCCGTGGAGCGCGTGCAGGACGAGACCTTTGCCTTCGATCCGGCGTCCCTGGATGCGGTAATACTCTCCCATGCGCACCTGGACCACTCGGGCTTGCTGCCCCGGCTGTTGCATGAGGGTTTCACCGGGCCGCTGTTATGCACCGAGGCCACGGCGGAGCTGCTGGTGATCATGCTCAAGGATGCCGCGGGTCTTTACCTGCGTGATCTCGAGCGTGCCAATCTGCGTAACCGGCGTCGCGGCCGCGGGGAGATCGCGCCCAGGTACACGATGGAGGATGTAGACGCGGTTATCCGGTCCTGTCAGGGCTATGCGTACCATCAGAGCGTTGCGCTGGCCGACGGCGCCAGTCTGGTCTTTCACGATGCCGGCCATATTCTCGGATCTGCCATTATCGAGATCCGCTGTGTGGAGGCGGGTGAACCGCGCACCCTGGTGTACTCGGGGGATCTTGGCAAGACGGATTCTGTCCTGATGCGTCGGCCGGCCACCCTGCAGCATGCCGATCTGGTCATGATGGAGAGCACCTACGGCGATCGTGAGCATCGCACGGAAATCGACACGCTGGCGGAATTCCGGGGAATACTGCATGACACCTGGGCGCGGGGCGGTAATGTCATGATTCCCGCGTTTGCCGTGGGTCGCACCCAGGAGATTCTGTTTCATCTCGGCTGCCTGTACCATGCGGGCGAACTCGACGACTGGCAGGTGTTTCTGGACAGTCCCATGGCCATTGCCGTCACCGAGACCTACAACAACTGGCTGAGGCTGCTTGACGATACCGACAGGAAAGCCCTCGAAGCCGCGGACCGCGCCTCTCTGGAAACCTTTCTGCCGACGCTGCGGCTGACCCCGGATACGGAACAGTCGATGGCCATCAACCGTATAAAGTCAGGCGCGATCATCATTGCCGGCAGCGGCATGTGCACCGGCGGGCGCATCCGGCATCACATCAAGCAGCGTATCTGGGACGAGCGCAACACCCTCATCTTTGCCGGTTTTCAGGCACGTGGCACGCTCGGACGTCTGCTGGTGGACGGCATACGCAAGATCCGCCTGTTTCAGGACGAGTTCGTGGTCAAGGCACAGATAGAAACCCTGGGTGGGCTGTCCGCCCATGCCGGGCAGAGTGAACTCGTGGCATGGTTGTCCGCCTTTGAGGGGCGTCCCGCGACGGTGCTGGTACACGGCGAGGCCTCGGCGCAGATCGCGCTGGCCGAGCGTCTCCAGACCGAGCTGGGAATCGAGGCCGGCATCCCGGAGCGCGGCGAGGTTATTACTTTCTGAGCTCGCTGCGCCTGCCGGCTTTATTGACTTTCCGGCGACGCCGGCAGTAGCGGGCGATACAGCATCTCGCCGTAGGCCAGCGCGGCGCGTCCCCAGGGAAAGCGCTCCGCCGCGGCGCCGGCACGGATCCTGCGATAGGCATCGGGCTGCCCGCGCAGGCAGTCAAGTGCCTCGCCCAGACGCATGAGCAGCGCCTGTTCCGCGCCAACGTCGGCATCCGCCGCGAAAACAAAGCCAGTTTCCCCATCTTGGACGGTATCCACCAGCCCCCCTACGGCATTGACCAGGCAGGGTTGACCCTCCCGCATGGCCAGCATCTGACTGATGCCGCAGGGCTCGAACGTGCTCGGCATAAGGAACAGATCGCCGGCGGCATACAGGGCATCGGCCAGCGCGTCCGAGTACCCACAGAGGAACAGCAGATTGTCACGCTCGCTGGCGAGCCGTGTCAGGGTCATTTCCAGTGTCGGGTCGCCACTGCCCAGCATCACGCAGAGGCCGTCATCCCCCAGCGCATCCAGCGCGTGTTCAAGGCACAGTCGTCCGTCGGGCATGACAGAGCACAGGAGGCCGAGTTTCTGGTCGGTGAGCCGGCCCACAGAGGTCAGTAGTGCCTGTGGACGGGGTTGTCTCCCCGCCAGCCAAAGGTCGAGCTGATGCAGCGCAAGGACATGGCTGCTGTGTGCCTCTGCGGTCCTGCCGATCCAGCGCCGCACGTCGCGTCGCGCAAGCGCAAGGGTGTCAGCGAATGTCGCAGGGGGGGGTGCCACATCGGGGTAGTCGCAGCCATTCAGTATGCCGACGAGGCGGCCCTCATGCCGCGCATTGCGCAGATCCGCCTGCAGGCCGCAGCCGAAGTCGCTATCAGGGTCGCAGATCTCTTCGGCATACTGCGGTGATACTGCGTGCACCCGGCCGCAGAGGGCAATGGCCGCGCGCATCGGGTTATAGCAGTCTCGGTAGCGCGGATCGATTGCCGACGGCGGCAGGTGCGGCAGTGACGGAAACCAGGAGAACAGTGCCGACTCGTCGCCGCTCAGTGGCCGGATCCCCTGCAGTGCCAGGTTGTGAATCGTGTAGACCAGGGGAATGTCGGCGATGGCCGCATAGACGGGATCGGTGTGCAGCAATAGCGCAAACAGTGCGCTGTGCCAGTCGTGCAGGTGGATGATGTCGGGACGTGGGATAACGCCGTCCGTAATGGCGGCAGCGGCAGCGGCACAGAACAGGGCGAAGCGGCTGCCATCCGTGGCGAAGGGTCGTCCCGGATCATCATCGACATAGATGCGCGCCGGCCCTGCGCTGCTGAAGAGCGGATGCTCCAGCGCCAGGCAGCTGACGCCGGCGGTCCCGGTCCGGGACGGCACCCGGTGCAGGGAGACGCGTTCCCGCTGCCCGCGGAACACCGTCTGCAGCGTGTCGATCCGTGTGGCGCCTGGCAGGCGGCTGAAATGGCCATAGCCTGGGGTCAGCACGGTGACCGAGTGCTCAAGCGCGGCGAGGGCGCCCGGGGCATCGCGGATCACATCGCCGATGCCGCCGACCTTGCCGCCGGGCAGTGCACCGTTCTCGGCGGCCAGCATCAGGATATTCAGGGCTTTTTCGCCCTGGCGTGAACGCATGAACTGCAGGCTCAGGTGATGACGTCTGGTGATGTGCGGCCGGTGCGGCTGACAATCCCGGCGATGTCGTCTGCCGCCTGCAGCACGCTGCCCAGGGCGCGCTGCGTGTCGACTTCCAGCAGTGACGGGTCGAGCTGAAAGCTGTCGCAGTAGACGCGCAGCGTCGCGCCGGCGGTGCCGGTGCCGGATAGCCGATAGACAATGCGCGCATCGTCCTCAAAGAAAACACGAATGCCCTGACCTTCGCTCACGCTGCCGTCCACGGGATCGACATAGCGGAAGTCATCGGCGGCGCTGACCGTATGCCCGGAAAAGGACTGCCCGACCAGGCCCGGCAGACTTTCGCGAAGGTCGTGCATCAGCGCGTCGGCAGCCGTGGCGTCGACGTTCTCGTAATCGTGTCGGGTGAAGAAGTCGCGGCCGTACTGCCGCCAGTGCTCGCGCACGATGGCGTGGGCCGGCTGCTTGCGTTCGGCAATAATGTTCAGCCAGTAGAGCACGGCCCACAGCCCGTCTTTCTCGCGCACATGGCTCGAGCCGGTGCCGAAGCTCTCTTCACCGCACAGGGTTATGAGCCCGGCATCCATCAGATTGCCGAAGAACTTCCAGCCGGTCGGTGTCTCGTGGCAGTCGAAACCCTTCGCCGCCGCCACCCTGTCGACCGCGCGACTGGTGGGCATGGAGCGCGCCACCCCTGCGAGACGGCCATTGTAGCCGGGTATCAGGTGGGCGTTGGCCGCCAGCACCGCGAGTGAGTCACAGGGATTGATGTAGAAGCCCTTGCCCAGGACCATGTTGCGGTCACCGTCGCCGTCGGAGGCGGCGCCGAAGTCCGGCGGGTTATCGCCATTCATGCGGGCGACGAGCTCCCGCGCGTGGGCCAGATTCGGGTCCGGATGGGCGCCGCCAAAGTCCTCCAGGGGTTCACCGTTGATGACGGTGCCGGCAGGCGCACCGAGCCGGCGTTCGAGAATCTCCGTGGCATAGGGTCCGGTAATGGCGTGCATCGCGTCAAAGCAGACATGAAAGCGGCCGTTACCCAGCACTTTGGCGATGGCCGGGAAATCGAAGATGGACGCCATCAGGTCGGCATAGTCGCTGACCGGGTCGATCACCTCGACCACCATGTTGCCAAGCATCTGGCTGCCGTCGTGGTCGATATCGATGTTGCGTGCATCCAGTGTCAGATAATGATCGATGTGCCGGGTACATTCATGGATTCTTGCGGTGACGGTCTCGGTTGCCGGGCCGCCGTTGCTGCCGTTGAACTTGATGCCGAAGTCGGCTTCCGGGCCGCCGGGGTTGTGGCTGGCCGAGAGAATAATGCCGCCGGTGGCGCTGTGCTTGCGGATCAGGCAGGAAGCGGCCGGCGTTGACAGCAGTCCCCCACGGCCGACGATGGCATGGCTGAACCCGTTGGCGGCTGCCATGCACAGAATGCGCTGCAGCGCTTCCCGGTTGAAGTAGCGCCCATCGCCGCCGAGAACCAGCGACTGGCGCTGATCGCCGCCAATGGCGTTGAAAATGGACTGCACGAAGTTTTCCAGGTAATGCGGCTGTTGAAACTCCGCCACCCTCTTGCGCAGTCCGGAGGTTCCCGGCTTCTGGCCATCGTACGGCCGGGTTTCGATACGTGTTACTGACATTTGCGATATATCCATAATAATCAGGCGGATCCTTCTGCCAGGCCCAGCATGCCCCGGGTGATCAGAACAACACCGCCGGTGCTGACGCGGAAGCCGTTCTCCCTGTCTTCTTCACTGTCAAAGCCAATGCGCATTCCCTCCGGAATGATGCAGCCGCGATCAACGATCGTGTTCTGCATCTGCACGCGTCGCCCCACCTCCGTTTCGGGCAGGATTACCGAGGCGTGCACGCGGGAATAGGAGTGCAGCCGCGCATTGGAAAAAATCACGGACCCGCTGACATGACTGCCGGAAACAATCACGCCGCCGGCAACCATGGAGTCCAGCGCCTCGCCCCGGCGGTCGTCCTTGTCCCAGACGAACTTGGCAGGCGGCAGCTGCTCCTGGTAGGTCCACAGCGGCCACTCGCGCTCGTACAGGTTCAGACGCGGCGTCGTGGATACCAGCTCCATGTTGGCCAGCCAGAAGGAATCCAGCGTGCCGACATCGCGCCAGTAGGCCTTTTCACCGGTTTGTGGGTCGCGGAACGGATAGGCGTGTACGTGACAGGTCGCTATCATAGCTGGAATCACGTCGTGACCGAAGTCCCGCGTTGAGTCGGCGACCGCCGCATCATGGATCAGCTGCTCGTACAGAAACTCGGTATTGAACACATAGTTGCCCATTGACGCCAGGCACATGCCGGGTTTGCCGGGTATCTCCCGGGGCTCGGCGGGCTTTTCCTCGAAGCCCACCACGCGGCCGCTGGTATCCACCTGCATCACGCCAAAGGTATTGGCAGCTTCGGCCACGGGGACTTCCAGGCAGCACACGGTCATGTCGGCACCGGACTCGACGTGCTCCACCAGCATGGGTCCGTAGTCCATCTTGTAGATGTGGTCCCCGGAGAGGATGAGGACATGGTCGGGCTGCTGGGCGCGAATGATGTCGAGGTTCTGGTAGACCGCGTCGGCGGTGCCCTGGTACCAGTCATCGGAAAAGCGCTGGGAAGCGGGCAGGATTTCCACGAACTCGCCGAATTCTTTCTTGAAGTGGCTCCAGCCTCGCATCAGGTGCCGGATCAGGGAATAGGCCTTGTACTGGGTGAGAACGCCGATCTGGCGTATGCCGGAATTCACGCAGTTGGAGAGTGGAAAGTCGATAATGCGGTACTTGCCCCCGAAATACAGGGCCGGCTTGGCGCGCCAGTTGGTGAGCTCGTAAAGTCTTGAGCCGCGACCGCCGGCGAGGACCAGTGCCAGCGTGTTGCGTGTCAGCCGGCTGACGTAGCGGGGATTATGGTCATCCATGCATCACACCCTGTTTCTCCCGATGGTTACCAGTGGCCCTTGCGGAACCAGATCTCGTCTGCGTATTCGCGGATGGTGCGGTCACTGGAGAAGTACCCGCTCGCTGATGTGTTGGCGATGCACTTGCGTGTCCAGCCCTCGCTGTCGGCGAAGGCGGCATCGACGGCGAGCTGCGCGTCGATATAGCTGCGGAAATCCGCCGCGGTCATCCACAGATCGTAAGGATCGCGGATGCTGTCGATGACCGTTCGGAACAGTCCCGGCTCCAGCATATTGAAATGCCCGCTCTCCAGCAGCTGCATGACCCGGGAAAAGTCGGTGTCGCCGTCGATCAAGGCCGCGGGATCTGTCTGTCCGCGCTGCGACTCTACCTGGTCGGCGTCGAGGCCAAAGAGAAAGAAGTTACTCTCGCCAACGGCCTCGCGGATTTCGATATTGGCGCCATCCAGGGTGCCGATGGTGACCGCGCCGTTCATCATGAACTTCATGTTGCCGGTGCCCGAGGCTTCCTTGCCCGCAGTGGAAATCTGTTCCGACAGGTCGGCTCCGGTGCAGATGACTTCCATGGTCGACACATTGTAGTCGGGCAGGAATGCCACCCGCAGCCAGGGCTTCATGCGTGGATCGCGGTTGATCACCGAGGCGACGTTGTTGATCAGCTTGATCAGAAGTTTGGCCATGGCGTAGCCCGGTGCGGCCTTGCCGGCGATAAGAATGCAGCGTGGCTGCAGCGTGTCGGTATCGCCGCGCAGCACCCGGTCATAGCGATAAATGATGTGCAGCACGTTCAGCAGCTGGCGCTTGTATTCGTGAATGCGCTTGACCTGCACGTCGAACAGCATGTCAGGGTCGAACTCCACCGCGCAGCGCTCCCACACCAGCTCGGCCAGACGCGCCTTGTTGGCGCGTTTCACGCTGGCGAAACGCTCGCGGAAGTCGGCATCATCCCCGCGGCTCGCAAGGCGTGCCAGTTCGTCAAGGTGGCATATCCAGCCGTCGCCGAGCGTGTCATCCAGCAGCGCCTTCAGCCCCGGGTTGCAGTGGCTCAGCCAGCGGCGCGGTGTCACGCCGTTGGTCTTGTTGTTGAAGCGCTGCGGCGAGAACTCGTAAAAATCCCGGAACAGCCCACTGGTGAGCAGCCGGGTATGCAGGGCCGCCACACCGTTGACGGAAAAACTGCCGATGATGCCGAGAAAGGCCATACGCACCCGGGGTTCCGGCCCTTCCTCAATGATCGACATGCGGCGCTGGCGGTCGACATCGCCGGGCCAGCGGTCGGCCACGCGGCTGAGGAAGCGGGCGTTGATCTCGTAGATGATTTCCAGCAGTCGCGGCAGCAGGTGCTCAAACAGGCTAACCGGCCACACCTCGAGCGCTTCCGGCAGCAGCGTGTGGTTGGTGTAGGCCATGCTGTTGTGGGTGATCTCCCAGGCGTCGTTCCATTCAAGGCCATAGTCGTCCAGCAGCAGTCGCATCATCTCGGCGATGGCGAGAGTCGGGTGGGTGTCGTTCAGCTGGAAGACGTTGTATGCGGCAAAGGTGCCGAAGTCGGGACCGTGCAGTTCATGCCACTGCTGCAGCACGTCCTGGAGGCTGGCGGAGGCCAGAAAATACTGCTGGCGCAGGCGCAGTTCCTTGCCCTGCTCGCTCTGGTCGTTGGGGTAGAGAACCATGGTGATCTGTTCGGCGCGGGTTCTCGCCTGAACGGCATCGGTGTAGCTGCCGGCGTTGAACTCGTCGAGGTTGAACTCCTCCGTGGCCTCGGCCTTCCACAGTCGCAGGGTGTTGACCACGCCATTGCGATAGCCCGGAACCGGCATGTCACAGGGAACAGCGAGTACGTCGTAGGTATCTGTCCAGCGCACGCGGTGTCGGCCGCTCCCGTCCCGATAGTGATCCGTGTGTCCGCCGAAGCGAATGCGCTGGGCGTGCTCCGGCACTTCGAACTCCCAGGGGTTGCCGTTGCGCAGCCAGCCATCCGGGTACTCCACCTGAAAGCCATTGCGAATGCGCTGCTGGAACATGCCGTACTGGTAGCGGATGCCGTAGCCGGTCACGGGCAGGCCGAGGCTGGCACAGCTGTCAAGGAAACACGCGGCGAGTCGGCCAAGGCCGCCATTGCCGAGGCCGGCATCGAGCTCCTCGGATTCCACGTCCTCAAGGTCGCTGTGGTGCTGCTGAAGTGCGTCGCGGACATCGTCCTCGAGATCGAGATTCAGCACCGCATTGTGCAGGCTGCGGCCGATGAGAAACTCCATGGACAGGTAGTTGACGCGCCTGGGTCGTTCCTCCCTCAGTTGATGCCGGGTCTGCCGCCAGCGCGCCACCAGCCGGTCGCGGACCGACAGTGCCAGTGCCTCATACAGATAGCGGTGGGAGCCACCCGGCTCGTCGCGTCCCAGCGTCAGGGCATAGTGCCGGTCAATGTCGTCGTTCAGGGTGCCGTCGAGACGGCGATTCAGTTCAGTGCTGTTCATGGCGATAAATCCGTGCGCTTCCCGGCGGAATCGATGCAGGAATCAGTATGCGCGACCGCGCCGGTACCTGCGAGTGCAATTTGCACCGAACCCGGCGCGAGCAGCAGCGCATTATCCATGTCCTGTGCACGCCCGGGTGATGCATTATCGGCGGTGTCCACCAGCAGCAGGCGCGGCTGCGGCATGCTGTCAGGTATCCGGTACGTCAGTGGTCGGTCGCCCGCATTCAGCACGATCAGCACAGCATCTTCCACCGTCTCGTCGGGATCGCACTGCAGCAGGGCATACAGTATGTCGCGGCGCTCCGGGTCTTCCCAGTGCGCCGCGGTCGCCGGCTCTCCGTCGGCGCCATACCAGCGGATACACTGGCCATCGATATCCGGGCGCTCATGGCGGTAGCGGTCTGCGCGCAGAAGTGTGCTGCGTGCACGAAAACCGGTCAGCAACTGCGTCAGCTGGCGCAGCTGCTGACCGGCGCCAGCGCTCACCTGCGTCCAGTCCAGCCAGGTCAGTGGATTGTCCTGGCAATAGGCGTTGTTGTTGCCCTGCTGGCTGCGACCGAATTCGTCGCCGGCCTGCAGCATCGGCACGCCCTGCGATACGGCAAGGGTGGTGATGACGTTGCGCTGTCGCTGCCAGCGCCGCCGCTCCGTATCAGGATCGCCGGAGGGTCCTTCAGGCCCGAGGTTGTCGCTCAGGTTATCGGCATGTCCGTCCCGGTTGTCTTCGCCGTTGGCCGTGTTGTGGCGTTCTCGGTAGCTCACCAGATCGCGCAGGGTGAAGCCGTCGTGGCTGCAGACGAAGTTGATGCTGGCCGTGGGCGCACTCGCGCGCGGCGCAAAGATATCGCCGGAACCGGTCAGGCGTCGCCCCAGTTCCGGCAGCTGCGCGGCGTCACCGCGCCAGAAGCGACGCACGCTATCGCGATAGCGGTCGTTCCACTCGCTCCAGCCCCCGGGCAGATTGCCCAGCTGGTAGCCGTCCGGTCCGATATCCCAGGGTTCCCCGATCAGCTTGCAGTGGCGCAGAACCGGATCGCTGTTGATGGCGCACAGCAGCGCCGCATCCGGCTGGTAGTGGCGATGGCCGCGTCCCAGCACCGGCGCCAGATCGAAGCGGAAGCCGTCCACGTCCATCTCTCTTGCCCAGAAGCGCAGGCTGTCCATGACCAGGCGGCGCACCATGGGGTGTCCGGTGTCCAGCGTGTTGCCGCAGCCGGTGTCGTTGACGTAAAAGCGTGGCTGGTCCGGTTCAAGCCGGTAGTAGCTGCGATTGTCGATACCGCGCAGGCTCAGTGTCGGCCCCAGTTCGTCGCTCTCGGCGCTGTGGTTGTAAACCACGTCCAGAATGACTTCCAGCCCGGCGTCGTGCAGCGCGTCTACCATGGCGCGAAACGCCGCCGCGCCCGCGCGTCCTGCGTAGGCCGGATGCGGCACGAAAAACGCCAGGGTGTTGTAGCCCCAGTAGTTCTTCAGGCCCCGCTGATGCAGGGCGTACTCGTCGATAAAGGTATGCACCGGCAGCAGCTCTACCGCGGTGATGCCAAGGGCGCGCAGATACTCAAGGCTGGCAGGGTGAGCCAGACCGTCACAGGTGCCACGCAGCGTTTCGGGGACAGCCGGGTGCCGGCGGGTAAAGCCCGCAAGGTGCAGTTCGTAGAGCCAGGTGTCCGCCATGGGAATGCCCGGCCGGCGGCTCGGCCCCGGCGCTATCGCCTCTGTGACCACAGCCTTGGGCATGCAGGCACTGTTGTCGAGATCACAGAAAGACAGATCGGCCCCGGGGTTGTCCCGCTGATAGCCGAAGTGGCTGTCGTGCCACACGAAGTCGCCGCGCAGCGCCCTGGCGTAGGGATCGAGCAGCAGTTTGTTCGGGTTGAAGCGCAGCCCGGCCTCGGGTTCATGGGGGCCGTAGACACGGTAACCGTAGCAGGTGCCGGGACCTGCACCGGCCAGAAAACCGTGCCAGATATCGCCCTCGCCGGACTGCAGCCGGTGGCGCGCGGTTTCGGTACTGCCGTCATCCGTATACAGACACAGCTCCACGGCCTCGGCATCGGCGGAGAAAAGGGCGAAATGGCAGCCGCCGTCGCGCGCCGTTGCGCCGAGGGTCGTGCTGTCGCCCGCGTCAAGTGTCTGGTCGACCGGTCGTCTGACCGCGGTCCGGGTCATTGGCTGCCTCCTGTCGGGTGTTCACGCCTGACACCCGATCTCGTTTACCATGCGCCGCTCACGTTTTGCTGCCGTAGACGGCCCAACAGATTGCGCAGGACCATTATGCAGACTGAATCGATACAGGGGGAGTCCACCGCGGACGCGGGCTCTGCAGCGGAGCCTCTGGCAGAGCGCGCCAGCGGCGTACTCCTGCACATCACGTCGCTGCCTTCGGCGTGGGGGACAGGAGACCTCGGTGCCTGTGCCTACGACTTCGTGCGGCGTCTGCAGCGGGCGGGACAGCGCTACTGGCAGGTGCTGCCGCTCAATCCGGTCGAGGCCATCGCCGGGGATTCACCGTATTACAGCGTCAGTTCCATGGCCGGGAATCCGCTGCTGGTGGACCTGGCCGCTCTGGTCGACGCCGGACTGCTGTCTGCCGATGAAGTGATCGAGCCCGTGGCGTCCGACACCGGGCGCACCGATTTTGATCGCGCGCGCAGCAGCAAGTATCCGCTGCTGGAGCGGGCGCAGCAGCGTTTTGGCGAGGGCGGCGAATCCCCCGGCTTTCGCGACTTCTGCGCGCGCGAGGCTTACTGGCTGGATGATCACGCTCTGTTCTGCGCAATCAAGACAGAGTATCCCGGGGTCTGGAGTGACTGGCCCCCGGCACTGCGCGATCGTGACCCGCAGGCACTGGCGTCGGCACGGCGGCGACTGGCTTCCCAGGTCGACCGGGAGAAGCGCTGGCAGTTCTTCTTTTTCTGGCAGTGGGAAGCCCTGCGCGCGCATGCTGCAGCCCACGGTGTGTGCCTGTTCGGTGACACGCCGATCTATGTCAGCTTCGACAGTGTGGACGTCTGGGCCCATCCCTCGCTGTTCCAGCTCGACGCGCAGCGCCGGCCGCTGGCGGTGTCGGGCGTACCTCCGGATTATTTCAGCGCCAATGGACAGCTGTGGAACAACCCGCTGTATGACTGGAACGCCTTGCGCGCATCGGGCTATCGCTGGTGGCGGGAGCGGATGGCGGCGCTCCTGCGGCGCTTTGACGTGGTGCGCATCGATCACTTCCGCGGTCTGGCTCAGTACTGGGCAGTGCCCGCCGATGCCGGGTCTGCCGTCCATGGCGAATGGCGCGATGTCCCGAGTCACGATTTTTTCGACACGCTGATGCGGGAACTGGATCCGTTTCCGGTGGTGGCAGAGGATCTCGGCACCATCACCCCGGATGTGACCGCACTCCGGGACCACTACGGCTTTCCCGGCATGGTGGTGCTGCAGTTTGCCTTCGGCGAGGACAACCCCCATAACCCCTACCTCCCGGAAAACCATCCCGTGAACGCCATCGCCTATCTCGGCACGCACGATAACGACACTGTGCTCGGCTGGCTGCAGCACGAGGCGGACGACGCAACCAGGGCGCGTTTCTGTCGCTATATCGACTGCAGCGGCGAGGATGAAGAACTGGTGCCGCGGCTGGTGGCGCTGCTCATGTCGTCGCCGGCACGAATCGCCATTGTGACCGCCCAGGATCTGCTGGCGCTGCCCGGGTACGCGCGCATGAACACGCCCGGTCGGCACGCGGGGAACTGGTGCTGGCAGCTCACCCGCGCACAGTGGGGGGCACTCACCCTGACGGCGCTTGGCGACCTGGCCCGGGAGTCCGGTCGACTCCTGGGGTCAGGTCGGATGCGGACCTGACCCCAGAGGGGCAACGCCAAGGAACACCGTAGCCAGCGGCGGCAGGTTCACCTGCGCCGATGCCGGCTGCCCGTGCCAGGGACCGGCGTCCGCCTCCACGGACCCGAGGTTGCCGGTGTTGCTGCCACCGTATATCGCCGCGTCCGTATTCAGCAGCTCCGTCCACCTCCCCGCGGCCGGCAGCGGACAGCGCCAGCCGGGGCGCGGCACGGGGGTAAAGTTGCAGATCACCACCACCGGCGGGTCACCGTCGTCGCCCCGTCGCAGCCAGGCGTAGATGCTGTGCGCGGCGTCGTTCGCCTCCAGCCAGTGGAAACCCTGCGACTCACAGTCGTGACGATGCAGTGCCGGGTTCCCGCGGTACAGCGTGTTGAGATCGCGCACCAGGCGCTGTACGCCGGCATGCTCCGGCTGGTCCAGCAGTTCCCAGTCGAGCTGCCCGGACTGACGCCATTCCCGGATCTGGGCGAATTCACAGCCCATGAACAGCAGCTTCTTGCCCGGGTGTCCCCACATGAAGCCGTAGTAGGCGCGCAGGTTGGCGAACTGCTGCCAGCGGTCGCCGGGCATGCGCGTGAGCATGGAGCCCTTGCCGTGCACCACCTCGTCGTGACTGATGGGCAGGATGAAGTTCTCCGAGAACGCGTAGTGCAGGCCGAAGGTCAGCTGGTGGTGGTGGTGCCGGCGGTGCACGGGCTCGCGACCCATATAATCCAGGGTGTCATTCATCCAGCCCAGGTTCCATTTGTAGCCAAAGCCCAGCCCGCCATCGTGGACCGGCCCTGATACCCCCGGAAAGCTGGTGCTTTCCTCGGCGGCCGTGAGGATTCCCGGCGCCTCGGCGTAAACAACGCTGTTCATGCGCTGCAGCAGGTCGATGGCCTCGAGGTTCTCGCGTCCACCGTGCACGTTGGGTATCCACTCGCCCGCAGCCCGTGAATAGTCGCGGTAGAGCATGGAAGCCACCGCATCCACGCGCAGGCCGTCCAGGTGGTACTCCTCCAGCCAGTAAAGGGCATTGGCGATCAGGAAATTGCCCACCTCGCGCCGGCCGAAATTATAGATCAGCGTATTCCAGTCCTGGTGAAAGCCCTCCCGGGGGTCTGCGTGTTCGTAGAGCGCCGTGCCATCGAAGTGCCCGAGGCCATGGGCGTCGGTGGGAAAGTGCCCCGGCACCCAGTCCAGAAGCACGCCGATATGCCTGGCATGGGCCGCATCTATCAGATCGCGGAATTCGTGTGGCGGGCCGTGGCGAATGGTCGGTGCAAAGAGCCCCACGGGCTGGTAGCCCCAGGAGCCGTCAAAGGGATGCTCCGAGACGGGCATGAGCTCGATGTGGGTAAAGCCCATATCCGCCACGTAGTCGATCAGCTCGCGCGCTGCCTCGCGATAGGACAGCATGCGATGGTCTTCCTGTACGCGGCGGCGCCAGGAGCCCAGGTGCACCTCGTAGATGCTGATCGGCGCACGGCGGGCGTTGCTCTTCGCGCGCTGCTGCAGCCAGGCGTCATCGCGCCAGCCATAGCCGCGGATGTCGCGCACCACCGAGGCGATCTGTGGTGGATGCTGCGCGCCGAAACCGACCGGGTCCGCCTTTCGCCGATGACTGCCGTCTGCGCCGAGTATGTCATACAGATAGGCGTCGCCTTCGCCCATGCCGGCGACGAAGCCGATCCAGATTCCCGTGCTGCCCCGTGGCTCCAGGGGATGTGCCGCGGGATCCCAGCGGTTGACATCGGCGACGACGGACACGCGCCGGGCGTTCGGCGCCCAGACCGCAAAGCGTACGCCGGACACGCCTTCCCGGCTGGCGAGGTGGGCGCCAAGCACCTTCCACAGTCGCCGGTGAGTTCCCTCGCCAAGCAGGTACTCGTCGAGTTCGCCGAGGGAATGAGGGTCGCTCTGGCCGGGGTCCGGGCTGTCTGTGTCGTGCATGAGCTGCCTGTCCGTGTCGTCGTATGCTGGCGGAGTGCGCTCGGGGCAGTATGCTGGACCCACGCCCGAGGTGCCAGATGCGCTAGAATCCCGCAGAACAACAGGCCAGGATAACGCCAGGCATGCAAGATATCATCGACATTCTGCAGGATGACCTCAGCGCCCTCGCGTTGCCGCTGTATCTGGCGGCGATTCTGCTCGAGGCCTGGCACTCGCGACGTCACGCGCTGGATTACTACCGGTTTCGCGATACGCTGACGTCGCTCAGCATGCTCCTGGCCTCGGCGCTGGTGGAGTTCCTGCCACGGCTGCTGGCGCTGTGGCTGATCATCCAGCTGCACGAACTCAGCCCGCTGCGCGATGTGGTGCAGAGGCAGTGGTGGGCCTGGCTGCTGCTGTTCTTCCTCGACGATTTCAGCTATTACTGGTTTCATCGCAGCAACCACAGCGTGCGCCTGCTGTGGGCCGGCCATGTCAATCACCACTCGTCGCGCTACCTGAACTTCGGCACCGCCCTGCGCCAGGGGGTTGGCGAGCGCCTGCACAAGTTCCTGTTCTGGCTGTGGCTGCCGCTGCTGGGGTTTGACGCGGCCATGATCATTACCATGATCGGTCTCAACCTGTTCTACCAGTTCTGGATTCATACCCGCAGCGTGGGCCGGTTGCACCCCTGGGTCGAGGCGGTCTTCAACACGCCGTCGCACCACCGCGTGCACCACGGGTCCAACCCGCGCTACATCGACCGCAATCACGGCGGCGTGCTGATCATCTGGGACCGGCTGTTCGGCACCTTCAGCGCGGAGCGCGATGACGATCCGGTGCGCTACGGCCTGACCCGGAATCTGAACTCGGACAACCCCTGGACGGTGCTGAGCCACGAGTACCGCGCCATTGCCCGGGATTTTCGTGGCGCTGGCGGCTGGCGCGAGCGCTGTGCCTGTGTGTTCGGTCCACCCGGCTGGCGGCCTGCCGCTGACGCGGAAAGCCAGCGGGCCAGTGGCTGATGGTGTCGGCGTCACATCCCTGGCTGTCAATGGGTTTACTGTTGCTGCTGCCGCTACTCCTGGTCGCCTGTCAGTCGATGCCCCCGGCGGTGTCGGCGCCGGAGGGAAGCCCGCGCCTCGATGCGCTGCGGGTAGTGACGCTGAACGCGGGCGCGGGAAAATCCGTGGACAGGCTGAGCGATGCCAACGCGGGCTACGGCCCTGCACAGGCGGCGTTGGCGGATCGCTGGTATGGCAACGGCCTGGCATGGCCGGCGGTGGTGCGCGATGTGCGACGTTTCCTCGATGCGGTGGACGCCGATATCGTGGGCTTGCAGGAGGTGTTCCACAGCGAGCATTGCGCTGACATTCCGTCATCCGCGCGCGATGGCTTCGTGTGTGAGACCTGGCAGCCGGGCGATCCCACGGTGGTGCAGCGCATTCTGGGCGAGGCTTACCAGGTGGCCTGTCACCCGGGCAAGCCGGACAAGTGCCTGGCGGTTCACCGGCGGCTTGGCCATATTGCGGGCTGCGATGAGGCTTTCTGCCTGCGCGGCCTGCAGGGACTGGACGATGACGGCTGCGGTGCCGGTAACCGGGTGGCGGCGGCCACGGTGCGGCTGGTGGATGGGGGGGTGCTGCGCGTGGTTCATGTCCACGGGACTTCGGGGCTGGCGCGGGCGGACACCCGCTGCCGGCTCGGACAGGTCGAGGCGATTTTTGGCGAGGGTGGCGCCTCACCGGGATTCGGCGTGGTGCTGGGGGATTTCAATACCGATCCCGGCCGCGTGACCTGGCTGGACCCCGCCGGGAGGGCGCTGCGACAGTCCGCGCGGCCACCGGGGCATTACCGCTTCATGACGGATGTCGGCCTGTTCGTGCGTCCGACCTTTCTGTCTTTCCTCAACATTGACCACGTTCTCGCCGCCGGCATAGCGGGCGATTGCTGGTACGCCGGACGCACGCCGCAGACATCGCCGGTGAGCGATCTTGTCTATCTCGATCACACGGCCGTGGTCTGCGACCTGCACACCCTGCCACCGGACAGCGGAGTCTCGCGAACATGAGCACGCCAGCGCGCAAGCGCGTGATTTTCGATACCGACATCGGCATCGACGATGCCATGGCCCTGCTGTTCCTGCACTACAGCCCCGATGTGGAACTGGTGGCCATCACCAGCGTGGCGGGTAACGCCAGTATCGACGACACAACCCGGAATGCGCTGCATGTGAAGGAGCGCTTCGGTATTGCAGCGCCCGTGCATCGGGGCGCCGCCCGGGCATCCGGTCCGGCCCTGGGCGAGGGCTACCCGGACTTTGTGCACGGACGCAACGGCCTGGGTGACCTGGCTTTCGATGAACCCGCGTTGCGCGAGGATCCGCTGCCGGCGGCCGAGGCGATTGTCGCGCTGGCCATGGCCCACCCCGGTGAGCTATCCCTCGTTGCGGTCGGCCGATTGACCAACATCGCCGCTGCTCTGGCGCTGTGCCCCAGGCTTCCACAGCTGCTCCGGGAGGTTGTGGTGATGGGCGGGGTGTTCGGCGTGGACGGTCAGGGCGGTAATGTGTCGCCGGTTGCCGAGGCGAATATCGCGGGCGACCCGGCCGCCGCAGATGCGGTGTTTGTCAGCGGCATGCCGCTGACGCTGGTGGGGCTTGATGTCACCGCGAAGACGCGCATGGATGAGTCGTTTATCCGCCAGCTGCGCGAGCGTGCCGGCGATGCCGGTGAGTTCATTTATCGCACCACGCGCCTCTATTTCGATTTCTACGAGCAGAGCGACGGTTCCCGGGACTGCCCGATCCACGACTCGAGCGCCGTGGCCTGTCTGCTGGCGCCCTCCCTGTACCGCACCCGGTCGCGGGTCGTGCGCGTGGCAATCGGGGGTATTGCTATCGGTCAGACAGTGGCCGGGGAGCCCGGCGCGGACTACGTGTCGGATGCCTGGCGTGAGGCGCCACCCCTGCAGATCTGTGTGGATGTCGATGCCGACGCGGTGCGACAGCTGTATCTGGAAACGCTGGCCCTGGCCGGGAAAGGCGGCGGCCGATAACGCCTTTCCGCGACGCCCCTCGGCACCTCACTGCCGGTTCAGTGCCTGCAGTCGTTCGCTCAGATAGCTGCCCGCCGTGTAGCGATCAGACAGTACCGTATCCAGCCGCGGCGCCATGAAATACGGAATGGCATAGCGCGAGACGTTATCGGCAGCAGCGGACGGGTTCACCACGCGATGGGTGGTGGAGGGGAAGTAGCCATCGGTAGCCTCGCACAGCATATCCCCGGCATTGATGATCAGCTCTCCCCGGTTGCCATTGACGTCGAGCCAGCGTCCCCGGCGGTCACGTACCTGCAGCCCGGGCTGTTCGGCCACCGGGAGCAGGGTCAGCAGATTGATGTCCTCATGGGCGGCGGCGCGCACTGCCACGCTTGTGTCCGGGCCGACGAGAGGCGGGTAGTGCAGCACGCGCAGCAGACTGACCTCCTTCGACAACAGCGAGCTGAGCCGGTCGGGCAGTGCCGCCAGCACCGCTGTCGGGGCGTTTGCCTGCAGCCAGTCGAGCATCTCCACGCCAAGCGCGAAGGCCCGGTCGAGGTAGTCGAGGGTGTCTGGCGCCAGGGCGGGCGGCAGCAGCTCTTCCGGGAAAACGTGATAAAACTCCTTGAGATCCCGCAGCGGGTGTCCGACCGCGGTTTCCGACACATCCGCGGGGACAAAGCCGACGGTGTTGTCCGAGTGCCGGGTGGGGCGCATCAGGTAGCGGTGCTTGTCCTCGCTGCGGAAAAATGCCGACCACTGTCGGTACAGGCGCTGCAGCAGATCGTCGGGCAGCGGGTGGTGGCTGAGAACCGCGAAGCCGGTATCGCGCAGTGACTGCACCAGCTGCCCGCCGGCTGTGGCGGAGCGATAGTCGATAGTCTGGACGTTCAAGCCTGTGTGCCTCCGGTCAACGGGACGGGTGGCCGGGGTGGGATCCGAGCGCGCAATGATCGCCGCTACGGTCGCGGGGTGCAAGTCAAAGCAGGTCGGTCAGCGTGATCCCGATGCCCAGCCGGTGTGAGCGGGCGTCGTAGTCGATGAGGCTCTCGCCATAGCCGTTGAAGTACTGCACGTAGCCGCGGAAGCGGCGGCTGATGGGGAAGCTCCAGTCCAGCTGTATGGCACCCTTGCTGTCGTCGCCGCCGCGCAGATTGTTGCGCGCCAGCACGGAAAACTCATGCTGGTCATTGCGCCAGGCAAGCGTGATATCGCCGTAGCCCATGGTGTTCCAGATGGCCGGATTGTCGTCTTTCTCGCGGCTTTCCGGCACCCGATACCAGGCGCGCAGCCGCACCAGCGCTGCGTCGCGCTCGAAATCGGCGCTGGCGATCACCCGGTTCCAGCTGCGCGACAGGATCTGGCTGCGGCCGTTGGACTGATGGTTGAAGCTGAGTCCGAGCTGTGTGTTGGTGAAGCCGAAGGCGCTCTTGTCATTGTCCACGGTGAACATGATTTCAGGCTGGTAATTGGTTTCCCGGAACGGCGATGACAGATCGCTGTTGTAGACCTGCCACCAGCTTTCCTGCGTATAGGCGGCCCACAGATGGGTGCCTTCGCCGAGGATATCGCGCACCGCCAGTGCCTTGAAACTGATCTGGAATTTGGCCTCTTCCTGCTGCAGTCCCTCACCGGGGAACAGGTTCTGCCAGGGCTCGCGGTTGAGGCTGTTGTTCCAGGTCACCGGCAGCAGGTAATTGCGGTGGTAGGGCAGAACGGCCCAGGGCAGATCTGCGATGGCTGACTGCACGTTCATTCGCTGACGCGCCAGTCCCGGCTGCGCAGGGGGGGTCTCCGTGCCATTGCGCACGCTGCCATCGCTGCCCGCAGTGTCGCCCATGTCTGTCGGGTTGCGGTCGCCGCGGACGGCGGTGACAGGCACGACGCCGTTGGTGTGGTTGGCGTTGAGGCTTGCTGCGAGCGCGTCAAAGCAGGCCAGGCGCGTGGCGTTGTCGGCCATGGCGGCGCAGGCCTGAATCGCGGTCTCGCTGGCCAGCGCAGCGGCGCCACTCCAGCAGACACTGGCGCAGGCGAGAAGTGTCCGGGTAGCGGTCGCTACGAACAGGGCCGAAATCGACGGTTCGGGCCTGCGGCATCCGTTTGACCTGTCGCGACCTGCAAACGACCTATTCAAGGATCGATGCGTCCATCACTTCCTCGAATTTTCCCAATGGGCAGGACCCGAACTGCATGCCGGTGAACATGTCCACCACCGTAATGATATCCATGCTGCAGTAGCTGTTCACCGGTGTTCGGTGAATAAAGCTGTTGCGCTTTAGGCCATGGCAGGCGCGAGGCAGGTGATTGACGTATTTCCTGCTGCCGCGCATGTGGAACAGCAGGGTCTGGTCATCGACGGTCTGGATTCTGCGAATCTGCGAAATCGGCAGGCAGGTGCGGGTTTCTGACGGCTCCGGCTGCGGGATGCGGTCTATGGCACTGTCCTGCTGTGCGCTCGCAGTGCCGCTCCATACCAGCGCCAGTGCAGTCAGCGCAAAGATCGGTAAACGGGTTTTCACGGGTGGTCTCCTCCTGCGCACTGATGGCACCTGCGACGGAACGCTGAATGCCGCAGATCGCACTGGTAGTATAGAGGTTTTTTTTCAGGAGGTTTGCACAGTGGAATGGAGCATGGCGTCTCTGCTGGAGTTCTGGGATCTGGTGCGGGAAGTGTGGAATCAGGGTGTCTATGGCATCAACCTGCCGCAGATACTGGCCGCGCTGGTCATTATCCTGTTCTCCCTCATGGTCCGGTCGCTGTTCACGCGTTATGTGCTGGGGGCACTCACAAGGCTGAGTCATCGCTCGGCGACCTCTCTTGATAACAGCGTGATACAGGCACTGCGCGAGCCGCTGCGTTTCGTACCCGTGTTGCTAGGCATTTTCCTGGCCAGCCGTGTGATGCATCTGAGCGACAGTGCGGAAGCGTTCGTGTACAACATCAATCGCTCGCTGGTGGCGTTTACGCTGTTCTGGGCGTTTTTCTGCATCAGTACTCCGGTTGGGAATGCGCTGACGCGCTCGAGTCGCCTGCTGACCGAGGCCATGGGTGAGTGGCTGGTGAAGTTTGCAAGGCTGGTGTTCGTGACCATGGGTGCGGCGACCATACTGGAGCTGTGGGGCGTCGCCGTTGCGCCGATTATTGCAGGCTTTGGCCTGTTTGGTGTTGCCGTTGCCCTCGGCGCCCAGGACCTGTTCAAGAACCTGATTGCGGGCCTGTTTGTGCTTGGCGAACGGCGCTTTGAGACCGGCGACTGGATTCAGGTGGATGGTGTCGTCGAGGGAACAGTGCTGCAGATCGGTTTTCGCACCACCACGATCCGCCGCTTCGACCGCGCACCGGTCTACGTGCCGAACGCGCGGCTCGCGGACAACGCTGTCACCAACTTTTCCCGTATGAGCCATCGCCGCATCCGCTGGATGCTCGGGGTGGAGTACCGCACGACGCTTGAGCAGCTGCGTGAGATCCGCGATGGCATAGAGCGCTATATTCTGGAAAGCGACGAATTCGCCCGGCCCGACGAGGTTGCGACGTTTGTGCGCATCGATTCCTTCAATGACAGCTCGATCGATATCCTGCTCTACTGTTTCACGCACACCACGGTCTGGGGTGAATGGCTGGAAATCAAGGAGCGTCTGGCCTGCCGCATCAAGGAGATTGTCGAGGCTGCCGGCACTGGCTTCGCCTTCCCCAGTCGCTCGCTGTACCTGGAAAACACCGGGGAAGTGGCTGAGGTGTTTCCCCTGTCGCCGGGTCAGGACGACGGGGCGACGCCTGCCGGCGGCGTCGCTGCGACCCCGGTACGCTGAAAAGCCAGTACGCCAGGCGTTGCCCACTAGCGGAAGACGATCACCGTCAGCAGCGTCAATGCTACCACCGCTGCGGCCTGGAAGCGCGGATCCGCATACCAGGCCGCGGGCGTCTCCTCGGGGGTCAGGTCCCGCTGGGAGAAGGTCAGGTCGCGGGTCTGCGCGTCAGTGGGGGCATCGCCAAAGCGCTGACTGCACAGGACACAGAGCACGGCGCTAAGGGCAAACAGCAAACCGGAGACGTACAGAAAATGCAGCTCGATGATATCGGACTGCACCAGGGCAAAAATCAGCGCGGCAACCCCGTGTCCGCTCACCAGTGCCAGGAATGCGCCCTGGGCATTGCCGCGGGCCCAGAAAAACCCTACCAGGAAGATGCCGACCACCGGCGAGACGATATACGCGAACATGGCCTGTATATAGGAAAAGAGCCCCGGAAAATGCTGTATCAGCGGCGCCCACACCGCGGCTACCAGCATGAAGCCCAGCGTTGCCAGCGTGCCGTAGCGCCGACCCTGCCGCGGCGTCAGTTTCTCTCCGCGAAGCGGCTCGATGAAGTCCAGCACCAGCAGCGTCGAGGCAGAGTTAAGTGCCGAGTCGACGCTGGACAGAATCGCTGACAGCAATCCGGCCAGCACAATCCCGGTAAGCCCCACCGGCAGGAACTCCTGGATCAGCGTCGGAAATACCTTGTCCGGCGAATCGAGGCCCGGCAATAGCGAAACGGCGAAGGCACCTGGCAGCATCATGATGAACAGCGGCGTGAGCTTCAGAAGGCCAGCGAGAATGGCACCGCGGCGGGCCTCGGTGATGTTCCGCGCGCCGAGCACCCGCTGCACGATGTACTGGTTCATGATCCAGTAGTAAAAGCCCAGGATCGGCACACCGATGAGCAGGCCGGGCCAGGGCAGCACCGGGTCATCGGCGGGGCGCACGATCGACAGGTGGCCGTCCGGCAGCGCCTGCGTGGCCGCGCTCCAGGAGAAGTCGAACTGGCCGAAGGTCAGAATTGCAATGGCGCTGGTGCCCGCGATCAGGATGATGGCCTGCAGCACATCGGTGTAGACCACGGCCGCGAGGCCCCCGGCGGCGGTATAGAGTCCGCCGACAATCGCCAGGGTGACAATGAACACAGACAGATTGAGGTCGGGGATGAACACCTGGGCGACGAGTGAGCCCGCGTACAGGCCTGCCGCGGTATCCACCACCACGGCGAGGAAGATGGTGATCGCGGAAAAATAGCGGCGCAGCCGCGCATCGAAGCGTTTCTCGAGAAATTCGGGGATGGTCGAGATCCGGCTGCGCAGAAAGAAGGGAAAAAACGTAAACGCGCCGACGATCAGCAGCAGCCCCGCCATCCACTCGTAGGCTGACGGCGCAAGACCGACGCGGTAGGCGTCGCCGGTGAGTCCCACCAGTGTGGAGCTCGAGATGTTGGAGGCAAACAGGGAGAGGCCGATGGCGCCCCAGGTCAGCCGGCGTCCGGCGAGGAACAGGTCGTCGCCGCTGCGGGTGCGACGCGCAACCACAACGCCAATCACGGCCACCGCGATAAAATAAGCGGCGATGATCGCAAGGTCGATGCCGCTGATGTTCACCTCGAGGCCGAAGATGCCTGCGTACCTCCCGCTGCAGTGCCCGTTCTGGTGTCAGAGCCGGAGAATCGCCGTTTCCGCCGGACTTGTCTACCCCCGGGCCGGAGCTAGCCCGCGGCGAAAAACGGAAAGCTGACGCCCAGTGCCCAGGCCAGGATGAGTCCCAGACCGATGCCGCTGGCCGCTGTGCCGGTACGCTGGGCCAGCGCCCGCCCCAGCGTGCCGTGCACCAGGAAGAACAGCAGAATCACCGGGAACACGAGCAGGACGAACCCCAGTTCCTCGGGCTTGATCACGGCGGCAATCGCGAGCGAGACGAGGATGGCCAGGCGCGCGACGAGACGCTGCCACCAGCGACCGGCGCCGGCGCCGCTTACCTGGCTGTCTGCCAGCATGAACGGGACTGTCGCCAGTGACAGCGCCGCGATGACCAGCAGGCGCTCACCGGTAGGGAGAAAGCTGGCGGCATAGCGATCGAGGGCCACGCCGATAAACAGCAGACCCCAGGTCAGCAGCAGCGCCAGGCCGGTCCACGACAGCTCGCCGCGCTGCACGGGCCAGCGCCCGAGTACCGCCAGCTGAATCCCCGCATACAGCGCAAAATGCAGCAGCAGATAATCCGCGACCAGCACGGGCAGGAATGGCCGGAAGACGAGAACGCCTATCGCCGGCGCCAGCAGCATGGGCAGCCCGATGGCCAGCAGCAGGCGTTTCGTGGTCGGTGGTTCTGCTGCAGGCCGCTGGGGCAGGCGCGCGGTCAGCGGCCGGAACGTCAGCACGATGCCGATCAGCAGGGCGAGGATCCAGCCGCCGGTGGGCTCGACTGACGGTACCTCGCTGCGCTGGAATCCGCGGTTCAGCCAGTCCAGCGACTCGCGCAGGCTGTGCGCGCTGAACAGCACGCCCACGTGCTCTACCGCCGGACTGACCGTTGCCCGGCGCTGCACGTCGCCGGACGTGGCGGTGTCACCCTCGTCGGCCTCCGGGTCGACCTGCTGCAGGGCGGATAGCGCCACCGTGCGCAGGCGAGCCTCCCATTCTCCGCTCACGACCAGCAGTCGCGCCGGCGCCTGCGGCGTTACCGCCTCGGAAAACATGGAAATGGCGATGACGTTGTCGACATCGGGCTCCGCCAGCGCCGCGCGAATGACAATGTCGCTGGCCATTGAATGGCCGAGCACGGCGACGTCCCCGCTGGCGCCAGCAATCTGCCGCGCGGCCGCGATCACGCGCCGCGTCTCGGCGACCAGCAGCGCCGTCGTGCCATCGATCGCGGTGACGTCACCGGACATGGGCATGGGGTTGCGGCCATGCCCGAGCGCGTCAAAGGCGAGCACGCGGTAGCCCGCACGCGCCAGATGCAGCGAGAACGCCTGCATGAGCTGGCGGGAACCGGCAAAGCCGTGGCTGACGACGACTACCGGCGAGGGCGCGGCGTTGCCGTCCCAGTAGAGCGTCGCGGGGGTGGCGCCGATGTCCATGTCGCGGGTGCTGACGCCGCTGCGCGCCTGCTCAAGCTGCCACAGGGCAAAGGCGACCAGAATCAGGCCGGCAAGAAAGACTGTCAGCTGTCTTGAAACCATCGCGTGTTATCCGTCAGCGAGAAGGCCGGTATCGGGCATCGGTCAAGTATCGCAGGTCTGCCCGGGCCCTGGCAGAGTCCTCCCGTTTTTTCTCGTCGGGCGAAAACGTGTAGGGTGTGAGAGGCATAAAGAGCCGCGGAGGTGACGTGCTACAGGGAAGCTTCCTATTTTTCATGCTGGCGTTTCTACTGGTGGGGTTTTCTTCCGTGCTGCTGCGCCGCAAGAAGAGCAGCGACTATCTGCTTGCCGGGCGCTCGCTGCCGCCCTCACTGGCGGGGCTGTCGGCGGTAGCCACCAACAACAGCGGCTACATGTTCATCGGCATGATCGGTTTCACCTACACTACAGGTCTCGCGGCCCTGTGGTTGATGGTCGGCTGGATCCTGGGTGATTTTCTGATCTCGCTGCTGGTGCACAGGCGCCTGCGCCGTGCGACGGAAAAATTCGACTCACTCACCTATCCGTCCCTGCTCGGCAACTGGTACGGGCAGAACGATCGGGCCGTGCGGATTCTGGCTGCCTTGCTCGCGGTCGTTTTTCTCGGCATTTACGCGGCGGCCCAGTTCAGCGCCGGCAGCAAGGCGCTGCATGTGCTGTTTGGCTGGGAGCAACGCCTCGGCGTCATGCTGGGCGCCGGGATGGTTCTGTTCTACTGCTTTTCCGGGGGATTACGCGCTTCGGTCTGGACCGATGCCGCCCAGTCCATGGTGATGCTCGCAGGCATGCTGATCATGGTGTGGATAACGCTCGGTCGTTTCGGCGGCGTTGCGGGGAGCTGGGAGGCGCTCAACGGCGTCTCCGAGTCCTTCATGACGCTGTTCCCGGAAGATCTCGCTTTTGGTGCAGCCGGGCCTGCGCTGTTCGTCATTGGCTGGATGTTTGCCGGCTTCGGGGTGATCGGCCAGCCACACGTCATGGTGCGCTTCATGTCGCTGGACAGCGAAGACAGCATGCAGCGCGCCCGGGCCTATTACTACACCTGGTATGTCAGCTTCTACACACTGGCGCTGGTGGTCGGCCTGCTGTCGCGCCTCATCCTTCCGGAGATCGCTGCCTTCGACGTTGCCGAGGACACCGAGCTGGCGCTGCCGACCCTCGCAGCCCAGCTCCTGCCGGACCTGCTGGCTGGCCTGGTGCTGGCGGGCCTCTTCGCGGCGACCATCTCCACCGCGGATTCCCTGATCCTGAGCTGTTCGGCAGCCATCAGCCAGGACCTGCTGCCAGAGCGCTGGCAGAGCTTTGGCCTGACCCGGCTGGTGACTCTGGGCATGATCGTACTGGCGCTGGTCATTGCCCTGGTGTCAGATGAGAGCGTGTTCATCCTCGTGCTGTATGCCTGGTCTGGCCTGGGCGCCGCGTTCGCCCCGCTGTTGCTCGCCTACACGCTGGACAGGCGGCCGTCCCAGAGGCTGGCGCTGGCGATGATCATCGCCGGTCCCGCCACGGTGTTTGCCTATCAGTGGGTGGACACGCGCATTGTCGATACGGTGTACGAGATCCTGCCCGGTATTCTTGCCGGCGGTCTGGTGTACGTTGTGGGCAGCCGCTTTGAGTCCGGGCGCCGTGCTGCCTCATCGCGGCCGTAGCCCTGTGATCTGTTGCAAGGGGCGCTGACATTCAGACGCCCGGTCTGCGCCTCACTGACGATCGAAATAGGCAGCGAATGCCGCCACTGCGGTCCCGATATCCGCATCCGAGATATCCCGGTGCAGGACGAAGCGGCTGGTGGGCAGTATCTGCGCCAGCACGCCCGAGGCTCTCAGTGACGCCTCCAGCGCGGAGAGATGGGACGGGGGGAAGCGTGCAAAGACCATGTTGGTCGACTGCGAGCAGATGTCGGTGCCGGGCAGGCCGGCAAGCCCCTCCGCCAGGCGCGCCGCCCGGCGATGATCTTCAGCGAGATCTGCGACGTGATGATCGAGCGCGTAGTGACACGCGGCGGCAATGAGGCCGGACTGGCGCATGCCGCCACCCACCACCTTGCGCCAGCGCCGAGCCCGGTCGATCAGTGCCCGGGAGCCCACCAGCGCGGACCCCATCGGCGCACCGAGGCCCTTGGAGAAGCACAGCGAGACACTGTCGAAGGGTTGACACAGGTATTCCGCAGAGACGCCACTGGCGACCGCAGCATTGAACAGCCGCGCGCCATCCAGGTGCGTCGACAGCCCGCGTTCACGGGCCAGTTCCGTCGCCTTGTGAACATAATCGGCGGGCAGAACCTTGCCGCCAATCGTGTTCTCCAGGGCCAGCAGCCGGCTGCGTGCAAAATGAAAGTCATCGGCCTTGATGGCGGCACTGATACGCTCAAGGGGCAGGCTGCCGTCCGCCGCGTTCTCGATGGGCTGCGGCTGTACGCTGCCGAGCACCGCGGCACCGCCCCCCTCGTAGCGGTAGGTGTGTGCGGACTGCCCGACAATGTATTCGTCCCCGCGCTCACAGTGCGCCATCAGCGCGACAAGATTGCTCTGCGTACCGGTGGGGAAGAGTAGCGCCGCTTCCTTGCCGGTATGCGCGGCCAGCCGCTCCTGAAAGGCATTGACCGTAGGGTCATCGCCCCAGACGTCATCGCCCAGCGGGGCTTCGGTCATTGCGGCGAGCATGGCGGCGCTGGGACGGGTGACGGTATCGCTGCGCAGATCGATCATGGGGGGCCTCGCCGAGGAATTCGCGGTGTCTGCCGGCTTCAGGGGCGCAGCCGGTAACCGGTGCGGAAAATCCAGCTGATGGTGAACATGCAGGCGAACAGAAAGACCAGCGTCATCCCGACGCTGATACCGATGTGCACGTCGGACACGCCGTAAAACGCCCAGCGAAAGCCGCTGATCAGGTAGACCACCGGGTTGAACAGCGCCACGGTCTGCCAGACCTCCGGCAGCATGTCGATGGAGTAGAACGTGCCGCCGAGAAACACCAGCGGCGTTATCACCATCAGCGGCACGACCTGTAGCTGCTCGAAACCGTCAGCCCAGATACCGATAATGAATCCAAAGAGGCTGAAGGTCACCGCGGTGAGCACCAGGAACGCGAGCATCCAGAAGGGATGCAGCACCTGATAGTCCACGAAAAAACGCGCCGTGACCAGTATGATGAGACCGAGAATCACTGACTTTGTGGCGGCGGCCCCCACGTAGCCAAGCACGATCTCGAGATAGGAGACCGGCGCTGACAGCACTTCGTAGATGGTGCCGGAGAATTTCGGCATGTAGATGCCAAAGGACGCATTGGAGATGCTCTGGGTCAGCAGTGACAGCATCAGCAGACCTGGAATGATGAAGGCGCCGTAGCTGATGCCGTCGATGTCGCCCATGCGGCTGCCGATGGCGGCGCCGAACACCACAAAATACAGCGTGGTGGAGATGACCGGCGACGCCACGCTCTGCATCAGGGTGCGCCGCATGCGCGCCATTTCGAATTTATAGATTGCGCGGATGCCGTGCAGATTCATCGTTCGTTGACTCCGGAGGGGCTGGCGGTGGTGGCCGCGTCGACGCCGGCGGATGGCCGGTTGACCAGGCCCACGAAGATCTCCTCGAGCGAGCTCTCGCGGGTCTGCAGGTCGCGAAATTCAATGCCCTTTTCGCCGAGAAGCCGCAGCAGCCTGGCGACGCCGGCCTGCTCGCGCTGGGCATCAAAGGTGTAGATAAGATCGTAGCCGTCTGCCTCGAGAGACACCGGCTCGCCGTTCAGAGCGTCGGGGATGGCATCCAGCGGGTGCTGCAGGTGCAGGCGCAGTTCCTTGCTGCCCAGCTTGGCCATCAGCTGCGCCTTGTCCTCGACCAGGATAATCTCGCCGTTGCGGATGACGCCGATGCGGTCCGCCATTTCCTCGGCTTCTTCAATGTAGTGGGTGGTAAGAATGATGGTGACGCCACTTTCACGCAGGCCGCGGACCATCGCCCACATGTCGCGCCGCAGCTCCACGTCGACACCGGCGGTGGGTTCGTCGAGGAACAGCACGCGCGGTTCGTGGGACAGTGCCTTGGCAATCATCACCCGGCGCTTCATGCCGCCGGACAAGGACATGAGGCGGTTGTTGCGCTTGTCCCACAGGGACAGTTCGCGCAGCACTTTCTCGATGTGCGCCGGGTCGGGGGATTTGCCGAACAGACCGCGGCTGAAAGATACCGCGCCCCACACCGATTCGAAGGCATCCGTGCTCAGTTCCTGGGGCACCAGGCCGATGCTCTCTCTGGCCCCGCGATAGTCACGGATAATGTCGTGCCCGGCGACCATCACCTCACCGCCGGAGGCATTCACCAGGCCGCAGACAATGCTGATCAGCGTGGTCTTGCCGGCACCGTTGGGACCGAGCAGGGCAAAGATCTCGCCGCGCTGTATCTCCAGATTGATATCGCTGAGGGCGCGAAATCCATCGTCGTAAACCTTTTCGAGATGCCTGATGGAAATTTCGCCTGGCACGTGTGCTCCTTGTTGACTGTCGTTTTCGTTGTCGGCCCGGGTCCCGTTGGCACCTGCCTCCTAGGGCCGCTGCAGGTCGCTGAATACCTCTGTGAAGCCGTACTCCAGCGCCCCGTCGTGCACCTCCAGGGTGCGTCCCGCCGCGGCAACATCGAAGCCCTGCGACAGTCGCGCATCGATAGAGGCAAGCACGGACATGACGCCGTCCATCGTCTCGCAGCGATTGAGAAAGTCCCGCGCTATCATTCGCGGGGCCGCGAGCCGGACGGGTTCGGGCAGCAGCGCCGGATTCTGGTGCATGACGTCGTAGACCTCAAGGGTAAACGACTCCCGGTCCACATCACAGAATAGCGGCCACCGGCGAATGAGGTAGTGGTCGAAGGCAACGTCAAGCACGATACCGGCGTAGCGTCGCAGCGCTCGGGGAAAGCGCTCGCGCAGGCGAATCGATGCCGGGTGCCTGTCTGTCATGGCATCAATCTGCCGGTGCCGGCGTACGCCCTCCAGCACGCCGGCGGGCAGGTCGACACGGGAAAGCGGGCCGCGAACCGCGTCGCCAAACAGGTTACCCAGGCGCTGTGGCGGCTGCGGGTCCGCCAGCAGCGCGTGTGCTAGATGATTCACCTCAGCCCCGCAGACCGGGCGCTGTCCGGTTTTCCGCCGCAGACCAGAGCAGGGAGAGCGGGTTGATGTTGCTGTCATCCACCCTCATCAGGGCGTGGTGAGTTCGCGGATGATCACGCTCCAGTGGTCGAGCCCGTCGTAGAAGGCCTTGATCGGTACGCGCTCGTTCAGCCCGTGGGCAAACATTTCGTCCGGGTTCATGAACACACCGCTGACTGCCCAGGTCGGGATGCCTGCATTGCGAAAATGCATGCCGTCGGTGCCGCCAGACTCCATGTAGGCAATGAGCTTCACGTCGGGATAGCGCCTGTGCACCGCCTTGCCGACGGCGGCAACCACGTCGCTGCGCAGCTCGGACATGGGGCTTTCGGTGGGATCCGCCAGCATCGTTAACTCCACCGCCTCGTTGTCGACAACCTCGCGCAGCGTGTCCTCGACGGCAGCGACGCCAACACCTGGAAAAATGCGGCAGTTGACGGTGGCGGTAGCAGACTGGGGCAGGGCGTTTTCGGCGTGGCCCGCCTGCAGCATGGTCACGACGCAGGTGGTGCGGGTGGTACCGACATAGGAAGGCTCCTGCGCCAGCCGCGCCGCAGCGGCCTCGTCCTGCGGGTCGTAGGCGAAGGCGACCATGGCATCGCCCAGCTCGCCGCCAAGCTGTTCACCGGTGTGCTGGAAGTACTCCAGCGTCATTTCACTCCACTGCACCGGAAACTGGTAGGCCTGTACCGCCTTGATCGCGTCGGCGAGATCGTAAATGGCATTGTCCTGCCGCGGCCGGGAGCTGTGTCCGCCGGGATTGCGCACGGTCATTTCCCAGGTGGCGTAGGTCTTCTCCGCCGCCTGTATGCGATAGGCCACGGCGTTGCCCTCCGCGTCCAGCACGCCGCCGCCAGCATCAGAGTTGAGCGCGTATTCCGCCTCCGCAAGGTCCGGGCGCTCGTAGGCCAGCATACGGGTGGTGCTCATGCCGCTCTCCTCGTCACCGGAAAACACCAGGTAGAGGTCGCGATCGGGCACAAAGCCCTCTTTTTTCAGGCGGATGAAGGTGGACGTGAGCTGCGATACGCCGAACTTGTTGTCGATCGTGCCGCGGGCATAGAAGTTGGTCCCGTCCTCGGTGAGCTGGAACGGTGGGCGCTCCCAGTCGTCTGCCAGGGCTTCGACAACGTCCATGTGGCCGAGGAACAGAATGGGTTTTTTGTCGGTGGAGCCGTTGCCGCGGTAGCGCGCGACCAGTGAGGCGAATTCGCCGGTCATCGGCACCTCGATATCCTCGGGAGGGAAACCGGCGGCGACGAGCTCGCCGGCGAGGTAGGTGGCCACTTTCGTGGTATTCCCCATGCGCTTGGAGGTGTCCACTTCAACAATGGTGCGGTAGATCTCGAGGGTTTTCTGCGCGTGCTCCGAGCGGATGGTGTCGTCAGCCTGCAGCGCGGGCGCGGCGCTGAGTCCGGCGATCAGGCACATGGCCATGAGTCGCTTTATTCTTGACATGTGAGTCTCCCGTGACTTGTGATGGCGGCAGTATAGCCCATGTCTCCAGGGTCAGGTCGGTATCGGACCTGACCCCAAAGGGACAAAAGGAAGCCCGATGAAGCTCGACCGCACCGACCGCGCCATTCTCAACCTGCTCCAGGGCGACAGCCAGCTCACGCACCAGGCCATTGCCGAGCGCGTCGGCAGCTCCAGTTCCTCGGTATGGCGCCGCATCCAGGCGCTGGAGGAGGGCGGTGTGATCGAGGGCCGGGTGGTGCTGCTGTCGCCCGCCAGCCTCGGCATCCGCGTCAGCGTGATCTGCAACGTCAAGCTGGCCCACCACAACGACACCTCCCGGGTGGACTTTGAGGACATGGTCCGCCAGGCACCGGAGGTCATGGCCTGCTACGCGGTGTCCGGCAACCACGACTACACGCTGCTGGTCATGGTGCGGGATGTTGAGGACTACGAGCGCTTCCTCACGCAGAAGCTGCTCAACAGCCCGCTGGTGGATGCCGCCGCCTCGAGTTTCACCCTGCGCACGGTGAAGCGGACGACGCGGATCGAACTCTGACGGAAGTGCGATTTTTCGGAATATCCTGCCACTTTTATGTCGTTATCTGAAAGCGTGTTTCAAAAACTCGCGTCGAAGCCCCGATTCTGGCAGCATTCCCCGCAGCTTCGGGAATACCATAGTGTTTTCATAGGGTAAGGAGACAGGCAATGGTGGATCAGATGGAAAACCCGATGGGAACCGACGGCTTTGAATTCGTCGAGTACGCCGCACCCGATCCCGAGCTGCTGCGTGATCTGTTCACGCGCATGGGCTTCCCCGCCGTGGCGCACCACCGCACCAAGAACGTGACGCTGCACCGGCAGGGCGATATCAATTTCATCGTCAATGCCGAGCCGGACAGCTTTGCCCAGGCCTTCGCCCGTGAACACGGTCCCTGCGCCTGTGCCATGGCGTTTCGGGTGAAGGATGCCCGTGCGGCGCTGAAGCGTGCGGAAGAACTCGGCGCCACCGTTATCCGCGAGCCTGTAGGTCCCATGGAGCTGAATATTCCGGCGATCGAGGGCATCGGTGGCAGCCGCCTGTATCTCGTGGATCGCTACGGCGATCGCACTATCTACGATGTTGACTTCGAGCCCATCCCGCAGACCGAAGACAACGCCAGCGCGACCACCGGCCTGACCTACATCGACCACCTGACCCACAACGTGCAGCGCGGCAACATGGACAAATGGGCCGGTTTCTACGAAAAGCTGTTCAACTTCCGCGAGATCCGCTTCTTCAACATCGAGGGCAAGAAGACCGGCCTGCAGAGCCGTGCGCTCACCAGTCCCTGCGGCAAGATCCGCATACCGATCAATGAATCCTCCGACGACAAGAGCCAGATTGCCGAGTATCTCGACGCCTACAACGGCGAGGGCATCCAGCACATCGCGCTGGGCTGCGAGGACATCTATGCCTCGGTGGATGCGCTCACCGAGCGCGGCCTGACCCTGCAGGAGACACCGGATGCCTACTTCGACCTTATCGACGAACGCCTGCCCGGGCACGGGGAAGACGTCGAGGCGCTGCGCCAGCGACAGATCCTGATCGACGGCGGCGAGAAGCAGGGCGGCGGCTATCTGCTGCAGATCTTCTCGACCACGGTCATCGGTCCGATCTTCTTCGAATTCATCCAGCGCAAGGGCAACGACGGCTTCGGCGAAGGCAACTTCCAGGCCCTGTTCGAGTCCATCGAGCTGGAGCAGGAACGCCGGGGCGTGATCTGAGCCGGCGTCATGCGAGAGAGTGGGACACGGCAATGAGCCTTACCCAGCGGGACATTATTGCGAGCCTCCCGGGCCACCTGCAGCCCTTTGCCCGGGTGCAGGACCACGCCACGCAGTACACCCGGCGCGATCACGCGCTGTGGCGCTTTCTCATGCGACGGCTGACGCGCAGCCTGGCACGCACCGCGCATCCGGTGTATCTGGAGGGGCTACAGCGCACCGGGGTATCCCTGCGGCACATCCCCTCGATCGACGACATGAACCAGAGCCTGGCGCAGCTGGGCTGGAGCGCGATCGTGGTGGACGGCTTTATTCCGCCGGCCATCTTCATGGAATTCCAGGCGCGCCGGGTGCTGGTGATTGCGCTGGAGATGCGCGATGAGGAACACACGGAGTACACGCCGGCGCCGGATATCCTGCATGAGGCGGCAGGTCACGCTCCCTTTATTGTCGATGTGGACTACGCCGAATTCCTGCAGCGTTTCGGTGAGGTCGGCATGCGCGCCATCGCCAACCAGCACGACTTCGAGGTCTACAACGCGGTGCGCACGCTGTCCGACCTGAAGGCCTCGCGCAATGCGCCGGCCGATGCGGTGGCCGAAGCCGAGGCGAGCCTGACCGCGCTCACGGAAAGTGATGCGCCGCCCTCGGAAGCGGCGCTGCTGGCGCGCCTGCACTGGTGGACCGTGGAATACGGGCTGGTGGGAACCCTGGACGACTACCGGATTTTCGGCGCCGGTCTGCTGTCCTCACTCGGCGAAAGCCAGCGCTGCCTGGACGACAGTCGGGTGCGCAAGATCCCACTCACCGTGGATGCCATCAAGTGGAACTACGATATCACCCGCGAGCAGCCGCAGCTCTTCGTCACGCGCAGCTGCCGCCACCTGTCCCAGGTGCTGGAGGAATTCGCCGCGGGCATGGCCTTCCGCCGCGGCGGTGCTGCCTCGGTGCGCCAGGCCATCGAGGCCGGCACCGTGTGCACGGCGGAGCTCGACTCCGGCGTGCAGATCAGCGGACGCTTTGTCGACATGATCTGCGATGCGGTGGATAACGTCAGCTACCTGCAGACCCGGGGTCCGGGGCAGATCGCCTGGCGCGGCAGCGAACTCTATGGCCACGGCACTGAAAGGCACCCCGAGGGCATCGGTGGGCCCGTGGGTTACCTCAAGGATTTCAGCCGCTGCCTCTCCGATTACAGTGTGGATGAGCTGAAGGCCCACGATATCCGACTGGGTGAGCGCGTCACGCTGGAGTTTCTGTCGGGGATCACTGTCAGCGGCATTCTGCGCCACATCCTGCGCATGGAGCACCGCAACCTGCTGCTGCAGTTCGACGACTGCCGCGTCACCACCCTGGACGATCGCGTGCTGTTCGAACCCGCATGGGGTCCCTACGACATGATCGTGGGCGCGCGGGTGACATCGGTGTTTGGCGGCACGGCGGATCGCGAGGCGTTCCGGCTCTACTAGCGGGCCACTACACCGCATAGAGGCATGATTCGTGCATCCGGTAGCTGAATGGCAAGCGGATGGCGGAGTCACTTATGTCTGTTTCATTAACGCGCAGGGCTTTTCTGGAGCGGCTCGGTGCCGCGGGGGGCTCTGCTGCGGTGCTGCAGGGCGCAGTGGCGCTGGGGCTGACGCCGGGTGCGGCAAACGCGGATGCGCTCTCCAGACCGATGCCGGTGGGCGATGGCCGCTCGGTTGTTCTGCTTGGCGGCGGTCTGTCGAGTCTCATGGCGTGCCTCGAATTGGAGCGCGCCGGCTTCCAGTGCACCATTCTGGAAGCCTCGCATCGTCTCGGCGGGCGCAACCTCACCCTGCGCTCCGGCGACCTGATCGACGAGATGGGCTTTCCGCGCCGCTGCGAATTCGATGACGAACCGCATCTCTACTTCAACGCCGGACCGGCGCGCATTCCCGCGCACCATCGCCTGCTGCTCCACTACTGCAAGACCCTCGGGGTGGAGCTCGAGCCCTTCGTCAACGTCGACTACAACGCCTGGACCCAGGATGACGCGGCCTTTGGCGGCGAGCGTGTGCGCCAGCGCCACTTCGTCACCGAGGCCCGGGGTTTCCTGGCCGAGCTTGCCGGCAAGCTCAGCCGGGAGGGCGCCCTTGACGAGGCGCTGGATGCGGACGACGTCGAGCGCTTCATGGGCTTTTTGCGCAGCTATGGCGACCTCGACAGCAACCTGGTCTATCGCGGTTCCCCGCGCGGCGGTCACCTTCAGCCCGGGAATCTCTCGCCCACGGCCGGTATGCTTGAGCCGGGGCAGCTGCCGCCTGGGCTCGATTTCTCGGAAATTCTCAAGTCCGACTTCTGGCGCTACAAGATGCACTTTGGTGAAAGCGAAGACCAGGCAGCGCCACTGATGCAGCCACGCGGCGGCATGGATGCGATTGTGCACGCCTTTGAGCGCAATATCACAAGCCCCATGGTTACCCACGCGGTGGTGCAGCGCATCCGCGTGCTGGATGACGGGGTGGACGTGGTCTACCAGCGCGACGGTGCCCACCATCGCCTGCGTGCGGATTACTGCCTGAACTGCATCCCTGCGCACCTGCTGGCGGGTATCGATCACAACTTTCCGCCGCGCTACACCGAGGCGCTGAACAGCATCGGTCGCGGCAAGCTGTTCAAGCTGGGCATCCAGATGAACCAGCGCTTCTGGGAAGACGAGGGGATTTACGGTGGCATCTCCTGGACCAGCCAGCCCATCGAGCAGGTCTGGTATCCCCCTCACGGCGCCCACCTCCCCAGCGGGATTGTTCTGGCCGCCTATACCTTTGACCCCGCGCATGCCGAACTGTTTGCCCGCATGCCGCCGGAGCAGCGCTATGCCAGTGCGCTGTCGCAGCTGGAAAAGCTGCATCCGCAGGCGAAGCAGCACGCCCACACCTTTGTCAGCGTGCCCTGGCAGCGCATGAACTTCAACATGGGCTGCACCGCGAAATGGAGTGACACGGCGCGCAGTCGGCATTTCCCCTACCTGCAGCGGCCGCTGCGTGGCCGTCACCTGCTGATGGGGGACCAGATGAGCTACCACCCCGGCTGGCAGGAGGGGGCCTTCTCGTCCGCACATCATGCCATCCAGCAGCTGCAGTCACAGGTGGCAGCGCCGCGGGTGGCGGCGCGATGACGCCGGGGCGCCTGTTTGCGGAGCGCTGTATCGACAGACCCGGACGCCGGACATCCTCCCGCTGGCAAAGTGCCGGCTCTGTTGCGAGACGGCTGGCCGTCGCCCTGCTGTCGGCAGCGGCAATGGCGCACGCCGATCAGCACAGCGCAACAACAGCAGTGGATGACGGCGATTTTGTCTTGCCCCCCGTGGCGGAAGAGCTGATTGCCTGCACCACCTGCCACGGCGTGGGTCTTGGCGGTAACCGGGCATTGAATGCACCGCGACTCGCCGGGCTGCCGGGCTGGTACGTGCGCAATCAGCTGCGTGCCTTTCGCGAGGGCTGGCGCGGCCGGCATCCCGACGACAGCTACGGCGCGGCCATGTGGCCGCAGGCGGCGCAGCTGGATGACAGTGCCGTGGAACGCGCGGTCGATCTGGTCGTGTCCCTGCCGGCGCCAGTCTCTGGAGCGGCGCTGGTGACAGCCGCTGCGGACAGGGGTCGTGATGATCCCGCCGCCATCGGGGATACGGCCCGCGGTGCCGTGCTATATGAGGCCTGCGCCGCCTGCCACGGTGTCGATGGTAGCGGTAACGCGGACCTGCAGGCGCCACCGCTGGTCGGCCGCGAGTCCTGGTACCTGGCGCGGCAGATCGACGGCTTCCGTCGCGGCGTGCGGGGCTATGACGCACAGGACGTCGCCGGCACGGGCATGCGCCTGGCAAGCGCTGGACTCGCGGATGAGCAGGCGGTGTACGATACGGTGGCGTACATTGCCGGGCTGTCTACAACGATGGCCAGCGCGGCGGCGCCCACCCCACAACCCAAAGCTGAGGATAATTCCATGAACAAGCAACCGACTTCCCGCCCCCGCAAACTGGCCGCCACCGCGGCACTGGCGCTCGCGGTGGGCGCGAGTGCCAGCGCCTCGGCGGAGGTCCGCCGGCACAAGCTGCCCGGGAGTGATTTCCCCATCGCCCAGGCGGTGGAGGTGCTGCCGGGCACAACCCTGGTCTATCACAGCGGCACGACACCGCGCCCCGCCAATCCCGATGCAAAGGAGTATTCCCCGGACTACTGGGGCGACACGGAGGCACAAACCCTGTCCGTGTTCGCACGGCTGGAGGAGTCGCTGACAGCGAAGGGCCTGACCTTCGGTGACGTGATCAAGATGCAGGTGTTCCTGGTCGCGCCTGAGGGTGAGGACATGATGGACTTTCAGGGCATGATGCGTGCCTATCGTCGCTACTTTGGCACCGAGGACCAGCCCAGCCTGCCCGCGCGCTCGGCGCTGCAGGTGGCCGGGCTGGCGGTGCCGGGCATGCTGGTCGAGATCGAGGTGGTGCTGGCGCGGCCCTAGCGGGGCCGGGTCGTCGTCGCACCTGACCCCATCAGAAGGTCTTCCGGATCCGCAGCGTCACCCGGCTGGCCCGCTCGAACTGACCGATCAGGTCACTCTGCTGTCCCCAGATCAGGTCGGCGCCGAGATCCAGGGCCAGCGAGTTGCCCTGCTGCCAGGTGAGGGCTGGCCGCAGACTGCCGCTGCCGTCGCTGAGCACGTTGATCATCTCCAGTACCGCGCGCCAGCGCTCGTTGCGGAAGCTGCGCTGGATGCGCAGCGTGCTCACCACGTCGGTTTCCGGGCGGACCAGGTCGATGTCTCCGATGGCGATATGGTCCACCACCAGCTGTGCATTCAGGAAGACGCCCCCCGGCAGGCTCCAGTCCAGCCCGCTACCGATCAGCCAGCGCGATTCTTTTGCCGCCGCGAGCCCCCGAACAGGCACAAGATTCACCGGCTGCTCGGGAATATAAGCGCCCTCCAGTCGCCACACCCGCGCGCCTGCAGCGTGCTGCCAGGTGGCGCCCAGAAGCGTGCGCACCGGATAGCGGAGCTCCACGCCGTTGCCATCCGCCAGGAAAACCGGCTCCGTATCCGGGCCGTGAATGACCATGACACTGGTATCTGATGTGCCGATAGTCCGCGAGGCCCGAACTCCGAGCGTTGGATTATCCGGGACATCGACGTCGATACTCGCGGGTACAATGCCGGCCGGAATCCCGCCCCGGGATCGCGCCGCGCGGATATCGAACGCATCTCCCGTTCCTGCCAGTTGATTGACGGTGCCATCAAACGCAGCCGCGGCGTCCAGGCGCGTATCACCAAAACGAAAGCGTGCCCGGGCGCCCCAGCGTGAAATACGCTCGGGCCGGTCCTGCGTGAAGACCACCTCACGGCGGCGCACCGCATCAAAGCGATCCGTCACCTGTACGCCATCGAGCACGCCCCAGGCCACGGTCTGCTTGCCCAGCGTCAGCTGGGTCGTGCGTTTGCGCCAGCTGAGCGTGGCGGCATCGATTTCGACGCGGACATCATTGCCCGACTGCCAGGGCTCGGACACAGTGCTGTAGGTCTCCCGGGTACCAAGGCCAGTGTCGCTGGCTGCGCCCTCCAGACGCAGGCGGCCTTCGGCAGACCAGGTACGGCCCATTCGCAGCTGAGTCTCTGGCAGCAGGATGACACGCAGCTGCGACACGCCACCCCGGGTTGCGGCGGCTATCACGCTTTCTGTCTGCAGTGAACTGCTGCTGCGCAGGGGTGCCGCCGTCGCCTCGAGCGCAAGCAGGGCCGCAAGCATTGACGCAGAGAGTCGTGACAGGCGCATGACTGAGCGGCGCCTCGTGCTCGTCGGGGCGGGTGACAGATCCATGGAGTGCCTTGTCAGTCGAGGTAGGGTACGCCGTAGGCGAGGGACTCGGCGTCGAATACGCTGTCGTCAAGGTGCGGCCTGTGCTGCATGTCTGTGAAATACACGACGGTGGTATGGCCGCTCTGCAGCTGGTCCACCGTAAAGCGCATCGCGGTCCAGGCGCCGCCAACGGTGTCGAGTTCCTCAACGACAATATGCTTCAGAGGGTCACCGTCAGCATCAAGGTAGGTGATATCCACCGGAAAGTTGCGCTCGGTGTCGATCAGTGCGGTGAATCGCGAGTAGCCGGTTTCTGCAATGATCCGGGCTGACTGCGCCTCACCCTCGAGCCGCGCGTAGCGAATGCCGTCGACAGTCTCCTCCCGCGCTGACGTGAATATCCAGTCTTCCAGACCAAATTTGAAATCATCCTTGATATCACCGTAGGACAGATCGGTTCCCATGAAGTAGTCACCGCGATCTGACACTGGCAGGCGCCGCACGCGCCCGGTAGCGGGCAGGTACAGCCAGTTCTCGTCATCGCCGACCCGGTGGTCAAAGGTGAGGAAAGCTGTGTCGCTGATCATGGCTGGCTGGGTAAAGAAAATGGCAATGCGGATTGTCTCCGGCGTGTCCGAGTGGAACATCAGCGCCTCGCGCTGGCGCGTATCGCCGGATCCGTTGCGCATCGCGAAATGCATGGTGCCCACCCGGCCCTCGTTGGCCGGGCGCGCAGCGATTGCCTGCGCGGTTGCCAGCGCGGCAGGATCGGAGGCCCCTCCCGCCACAGCGGCACCGGTGCCTGCGGCCAAAAAGAGGGATAGCATGAACTGTCTAGGCGTGAGCAACATGAGTCTGGCTCCGTTGGGGAATGAGTGAAATGGAGGCAATGAGGGCCGGCAGCATGACCAGCGCGCCCACCAGCGATCCGAGGGCACCGACCGCCACCAGTACGCCGAACCAGCGCAGTGGCGGCGCCGAGCTGATGCAGATCACGGCCAGTGCAAGACCCAGCGCCACCGCCGACCAGAAGCAGGCCCGGGCGACAACGATATAGTTGCCGCTGACCGCGGCGCTTGCCTCGGGGTTGATGTCGAGCTGCCTGCGCAGCTGCGAGACCAGGTGGATGCCGAAGTCAACGCCGAGCCCCGTGGCGATGGCGGCAGTCATGGAGGTCGCCGGCGCAATATCGATTCCGAACAGTCCCATGCAGGCGTAAACCGTCACAACGCCGACAAAGACCGGTATTACCGCGAGACTGGCAAAAATCGCCGAGCGGAAAATCACCAGCGTGGTCAGGAAAACCAGGGCGGAGGCGACGCCAAGTCCGACAAAGTGGTTGGCGGCCAGTTGGCTCATCCAGCCATCGTTAACCGCGACGCGTCCGCTGATCTGCGCGTCCAGGCCGCTACTGGCGCGCCAGGTTTCCAGCTGGCGCTCGAGTGCGCGGACCACGGGCAGCGTGCTCCGGTAGCTGTCGGTGGAGAGCTGCGCCCGCACCAGTGCCCGGGTATGGTTGTAATCGATGTCGCGCCTGAAATCCTCGGGCGCACCGGCGGTTTCGTAAAGAAACATGTACTGGCCGGGCCCGCGTTCGCGGGTAGGCAGTTCGCCATAGCTGGCGTCAGTGAGCACCGCGTGTAGCAGGGACAGGTAGCTGTCGATGCCAGTGACATTCACGACCAGTGGCAGACTCGCCATCTCTCTGCGCAGGTCGGCAATGGCCCGCATGGCGGCTGGCGTCATCAGTCCACCGGTAGTCGGTGAGCTGACCATTACGTCCAGGAAGTTCATGCCGCCGAGGCGCGCGTTGATCGTCTCGTCGGCAATCCGCACCGGATCGTCGGCGACAAAGTAGCGCTGACGCTCGTAGTCAAATTCGGCGCGCAGGCCAAAAAAACTTAGCAGAACCAGTGCCGTGAAAGTCAGCGCCAGCGCCGTTTTCGGGCGCGACAGGGACGCGGTGGATACTGCGGCGATGGCGCGACCGATCGGCGTATCGTCTTCTTCCCGCGCGGGGCCCGCCCCGGGGCGAAGGTCAGTGAGAACCAGAATTGCCGGCAGGGCTGTGAGGCTGAACAGCCACGCGGCGGCCACGCCCACGGCAGCGTAGATGCCGAATTCGCTGATTGGCTGCATGGCGGCACCGACGGAAAGCCCGAGAAATGCGGCGATCGTGGTCAGTGTCGTCAGCGACACCGGCACAAAGGTATGTCCGAGCGCCTCGGATGCCGCCACGCGCGCGGACATTTCCGGCGAGACCCGGCGAGCCCGGAGGTAAAACACAGAAATATGCAGACTATCGGCTACCGCGATCGCCATGATGACGACCGGAAGAGCCGTGGTAATGAGGTAGTAACTCGAGCCCAGCCAGCCCATGAGACCAATGGCGACGGCGGCGGAGGAAGCGATGACAAACAGTGGCCCGAGCAGCGCGGCGGGCCGGCGCAGCGCGAACAGCAGAATCGCCAGTACGGTGAGAATGGCTGCCGGGATAAAGATTCGCGTATCGGTATCGACCATTGTTGCCAGACGCGCATTCATCGCGGCCACCCCCGCAACGTGAACCTGCGCCACGTCACCGGCCTCCCTCTCCGCAATCGCGCGAACCGCGGTGACGCTTTCCACGGCGTGATTCGGGTCAACGACCGGGACAATGGCGATCAGCATGTCTCCGTTGGTCGAGGCCAGAAGGCCCGACAGCATCGGCATATTGCGAAAGCGCTGGGCCGCCAGGGCCGCGGTTTCTGCTGTCACAGGGCCGGGTTCGATAATGGGGTCGACCAGCAGGTCGCCCTGGCTGCCGCTGATGGCATTTTCCCCGGCGAGGCTCAGGACATCATTCTTCTTCACGCCATCAACCCGGCGCACGGCCTGGTCGATTCGTCGCAGCGCCTCCAGCCGCGCCGGTGTGAAGGCGCTCTCCCCGGCGGGTGCTGCGAGGCCGATAACAATGGGGTCTTCAAGTCCGAACGTGTCACGGGCAATGTCCCGGGCCAGTGCTGCCGGATGGTTGCCGGGAACGAAAGCATCTACCGATGGATCCTTGGAGACGCCTCGCAGCCCCATACCGAATACCAGCGTCAGCAGACCGCAGGCGATCAGCAGCCTGGCGGGGTGTTGCAGCTGCCGATCCATCAGCGCCCGCAGCGTGTCAGAGATCCTTGAGTGCATGGTGTCAGTGCTCCTTTATCGGTTTATCGTCGTGCCGGCGTATGCAGTGACAGTGCCGGTTCGGTTCCACTGAAGCACTGGCAGTGATGCGGAGGGCCACCTGCAAGCTGCTCTGTTCCCTTAATAGCGAGAAAGCACCCCTGATCCCCTCACAAGGACGGACACAGAGGCAGAATTTGCGCGCATGAAACACTTGCGGTAATAATTCATGGTGGATCTGGTGGGCATGAATCTCCTGCGGATGTATCGACTGGAATGAATACGTTGACGGTCTGTGCGTTTTTTCTCAAAGCTAGATCACGGCGACGGATCGCGCATTACTGTAAAGACACCAATGCGGCATCGCGTGGCGGGAAGCGCAATCTGTGAGTCGGCGCGCGCGGCCAAGATTGCGTGACGTCCGTCGCGCCTATCATCTGCTGGGGGAGTGTCTGGAGCACCGCGAGGATTCCACGGCCTGGCGCGCGCATCTGCTGACAGGACTGCAGGCCATGACAGGTGCGCGCGTGGCGCTTTACCTGCATGTGGATGCGCCGCTGTCAGCGGTCGAGCAGGTCTCCGAAACCCTGGCCAGCGGGTTTCTGGACGCCCGGGAGCAGGCTCTCTGGGCGCATTACCAGGCGACGGAGGCCCACCGCGATGACCTTTTCCATCGCGGCTTCTATACCCGCGCTGGAGGCAGTAGCCGACTGGTTACCCGCAGCCTTTACGATGTTGTGGAGCGCAGCGCGTGGCAGCGCTCACGCCATTATGGAGATTATGTGGCTGCCTGCGGTCTCGGCGACCGGATCACCTCGTCGCTGTCTCTGCCAACGGCGGGCCCGCGCTGTGAGCAGACCCTGGTATTGCACCGGGACGCCGGGGATGGTGCATTCCCTGCTCCCGCCCGCTATCTCGTCCGGCTTGTCCATCACGGGTTGTCCGAGCTGCAGGGTCGGCTGTTGACCCTCCCTGGCACCAGGGAGGACCTCGCAGGACTGACGCCGAGAATGCGCGAGGTTCTGATGGGTCTTCTGGCGGGCGAATCGGAGAAGCAGATTGCATCTAGGCTGGGTTTGAGCCGGCACACGGTCAACCGTCATGTGCAGCGCGTCTACCGCCACTACGACGTTACCAGCCGTGGTCGCCTGCTGGCAAAACTGCGCTCGGGAGGGGGCGTGCAGAGCCTATCCCCCCGCTAGATCAACATCAATTTTCCCGATAACCCGCAATGCTTTCTCTACAGCCCCCGCTGTGCTGTCGCTCAGCGCCAGCGCCACACCCATGCGACGTTCACCCTGCACCTCGGGCTTCCCGAAAAGGCGCAGATGGGTATCCGGCTCTTCCAGTGCGGCGGCCAGATTGCCGAAACGTATGTCGGTGGCGTTGCCTTCGACCAGCAGAACCGCGGACGCGGCGGGGCCACGCTGGCGTATCAGCGGCACCGGCAGACCGAGAATGGCCCGGGCGTGCAGTGCAAACTCCGAGAGATCCTGTGAGACCAGGGTCACGAGGCCGGTATCGTGGGGCCGTGGCGAGACCTCGCTGAAGTACACCTCATCGCCGCGAACGAACAGCTCTACACCAAAGATGCCGTGTCCACCGAGCGCGGCGGTTACCGCTGCCGCGACCTCCCGGGCCCGCTCGAGTGCCTGCGGATTCATGACCTGCGGCTGCCAGGATTCGCGGTAGTCACCGCGCTCCTGGCGGTGGCCGATGGGCTCGCAGAATGCGGTGCCATCGCGATGACGCACCGTCAGCAGTGTGATTTCGTAGTCAAAATCGATGAAGCCCTCGACGATAACCGTGCCGGCTCCGCTGCGCCCTCCCGACTGGGCATGTTCCCAGGCCCTGTCGATATCGTCGGCGGATCGCACTGTGCTCTGGCCCTTGCCCGATGAGGACATGATGGGCTTGACCACGCAGGGCACGCCGATGTCGTCTACCGCAGCCCGGTAAGATTCCCGGGTTGCGGCAAAGCGGTACGGCGACGTCGGCAGCCCCAGTTCCTCTGCCGCAAGTCGCCGTATGCCCTCGCGGTTCATCGTCAGCTGCGCAGCGCGGGCGGTGGGTACGACGTGCCAGCCCACGGACTCCAGCCGTACCAGCTCGTCGGTCGCAATGGCCTCGATTTCCGGCACGATCAGCTGCGGCTTCTCGCTCTCCACCAGCGCACGCAGCGCTGCGCCATCCAGCATGTTGATGACGTGGCTTCGGTGGGCAATCTGCATGGCCGGGGCATTGGCGTAGCGGTCAACGGCGATCACCTCGCAGCCAAGGCGCATGAGTTCGATGGCGACTTCCTTGCCCAGTTCACCGCTGCCAAGCAGCATGATACGGGTGGCGCCAGGAGCGAGCGGTGTGCCGATGGTTGTCATGTCAGCGCCTTACTGTTCGATCAGCCTCAGTACATCACGCACGAGGTCGTTGGTGGTGATGATGCCCACGGCCTGGTTGTTCTCAGTGACCAGCAGGCGCTTCACGTTGTGGCCGTGCATCATGTGTGCCGCGTGCCGCGTGGCCAGGTCCGGGTGTACGGAGAGCGCCGGTTTGGCACACACATCGTAGACGTTGACCAGATCGATGTCGCCTTCCTCGGCGATGATGGTTTTGAGAATATGGGTATACGTGAGAAGACCAAAGGCGTCGTGACTATCATGCCGGTCAACCACCAGGCTCTTCACGTTGCGGTCCCGCATCATCAACAGCGCCTCGCGCAGCGTACTGAACGGCGAGATCGTGACGATGTCTCTTACCATGACATCCCTGACCAGTTTCCTCAAAGCCATACCCTAATTCTCCTCATCCAGGTCATGCATATGTTGTTCGAACTTCATCACCTGCGACATTTCGATGCCGGTGAGGTGATCGATACCCATACTGAAAGCGATTCCGCGGGAATTACCGTCGTCCACGAGAACGTCGCGCATGGCTTTCAGAATCGGCTGTGACAGCTGCTTGGCCACCACCATCAACAGTACCGACTGGCTGCCCTCAAACGTGAGGCCCAGGAAGGTCTTGCGGTTTTCGTCGCCAATACCGCGTCCAGTCAGTATGGTAATGCCGGAGGCGCCGGCTTTTTTGGCTTTTTCGATGGCGGCCTGCTCCAGGTCGTCAGGGGCGATCACCACTACGGCACAGAATTTCATGGGTCTGATCTCCTTCTCTTCGATGCCGCCTCAACCACCAGGGCATACAGCATCACGGAAATGATGGGGAATATGGAGGCGAAAGCAATCAGCCCGAAACCGTCGAGCAGCGCGCTGCGACCGTCGATCGAGCTTGCAAGACCAATACCGAGTGCGGTTACCAGTGGCACCGTGACTTCGGATGTGGTGACGCCACCGAGATCGAAGGCCAGCGCCGTAATATAGCGCGGAGACACGAAGGTCAGAATCAACACGACAAGATACGCAGTCATGATGTAGTGGTGAATCGAGTGGCCCCCAATGATGCGGAACACACCGACGCTGATGCCGATGGCAACGCCGAGCGCAACCACGAGGCGAATCACGTTGCCCTTGAGCTTGCCCGGCGCCGCCTGCTGGGCCTGATCGCCGATCGCGATCAGCGCGGGTTCCGCCATGGTGGTGGCAAAGCCGATCATGAAGGCGAACAGTAGGATGAGCAGGTTCTCGTTTCTCTCGATCAACTGCTCCGCCATGAGCGTGCCGACAGGGAACAGCCCGAGCTTGAGGCCCACCACGAAGGCATACAGCCCGAAAAGCACCAGCAGAAAACCCAGCCCGACGCGTGCGGCATTGGCGAGGGGCTTGCGCAGCACTACGTACTGGAAAAAGAGAACCACCAGGATCATGGGCAGGATGTCGCGCAGCATTTCCGCCAGGTCAAGCAGCATGCCCAGCGCCCAGTGCAGTTCGCGTGAGCCGGACGCAGCCAGGCTGACTGCCTCTGTCCCTGCCACGCTGTAGACCCAGATACCATAGAACTGGACGCTGATCATCGGCACCATAACCGCAAGGGCCACCAGGCCGAAGCCGTCGCGCAGCGGGTTGCGTCCGGCGATGGAATTGGCCAGCCCCAGCCCCAGCGCGGCTATCAGGGGCACAGTGACAATGTTCGTGGTGACACCGCCGGAGTCGTAGGCAAGGCCGACGATTTCCGCCGGGGCGAACCCGGTGACGCAGAGCACGATGACGTAGCCGCCGATCATCAGCCAGTGAATGGGCCAGCCGTAGACAATGCGCACAATGCCCAGGGCAATCACCGCGCCCACGGACAGGGCCACGATCACCCTCAGGGTAATGCCGTTGACCCGGCCCTCGCTGATCCGCTCCGCCTGCTCGGCCACGGCGATCAGTGCCGGCTCCGCCACGACAGCGGCAAAGCCCAGGGAGAATCCGAAGACCATCAGTAAAAGTACCGAGCCGCGGCGTGCAAACTGGTTGGCGAGACTCTTGCCGGCAGGAAAAATGCTCAGCTCAAGGCCCTGCAGAAACAGCGCGATGCCTATCGCCACGATTACCAGGCCCAGGCACAGGCTCGGCAGATCCGGTGGCAGTGAGCGGAAAATGGCCAGCTGGAAGAAGACGACCACTAGCACGATGGGCATCAGGTTGCGCAATGCGTGTAAAAATTGCGCATGGAGCTGCTTCAGGAAATACAGCAAGAATAAGCATCCGGCCAGATCGACGAGGCTATCATACCGTCTCCCTGCGGAGATTTCCCGGGCCTGTTACGGGCGGTCCGACAATCGCGCGTCTGAAGCGATTACTGCCAAGCGGGCTATGAAAACGGCTGGCGCCGCCTCCGGCCGGGTTTCCGGTCCGCGATCATAAAAGATCCCCGAGGCAAATTCCCGCGCCGCGCGAACTGGCGTGGGCGAGCAGCAGTTCCGCTGTGGCCAGCGCATCGCCAAGCGCATTGTGCGCCGCGTGACCATCCAGCCCGTAGCGCGCTCTGCAGCCCGTCAGTGTGAGGTCGCCTGCGCGGGGCGTCATGCTGCGGCGTGACAGCAGGCGCTGCTCGGCCCTCAGGGTATCGACAACAGGCAGCAGCAGGGGCGTGCCGTGGCAGGAACAGGCAATGGGATCGAGAAATGCCAGGTCGAGACGGGCATTGTGGAACACCAGAATCCGCCCGCGGGCGGCCTGCAGGAGTGCGTCGAGTGCGCTCTCTGGCTTCTCGCCATCCGCCAGATCCAGGTCGCGGAGCTGGTGGATAACCGCACTCTGTCCCACACTGCTGCTGGCACGCAGTACCCGGTGGCTTGCGCTGCCAAGGTCAATGGCTCCGGTGCGCACAGCCACCCAGCCCAGGCTCAGCAGCTCGCCCTGCTGCGGGTCCAGCGAAGACATCTCGGCATCCACCACCAGAAAGTCCAGCGATCGCCAGTCCGTGCGCGGCGACGGCAATCCTGCCTGCCAGCAATCCATCAGCGCGCCGGGCCGCAACCGCTTGCGGCGGCGAAAACGTGCCACTCTCAGTCCGAGCAGCTGCGGCGCGACCACACTCAACCCATGCCGGCGCGGTAGGTCTGGCGCACGGCGGACTGCGCTTCATCAATAATGGTGAAGGCATCGCGCAGCTGTTCCCGCGCCAGGCGCGGCAGCTGCCGGGGGTTGAGAAAATTGTTCACGGCCGTGCCGGCGGCGATCTGCTCGCACTGGTGCCGTATGCGCTGCTGCTGCACGCAGTGCAGGGCATCGGCCAGATTGCGACTGTCGCCGATACTCAGGTGACGTCCTTCGGCCAGCGCTTCCAGGCGTTCCCTGGTATTCACCGCGCTCACCTGGCGCGCGAGGGCATGCAGGCGCACGATCTCGGTGATCGGCAGCACGCCGCGCTTCTTCAGGTTGAGGCTGTCGCGATGCTCACCATCGCGATCGACCACAAAGCGACGAAAAATCCCCAGCGGTGGCTTGCTTGCCAGGATGTTGGCCGCCAGTGCCGCGAGAAAAATGGTGTCGCGCGATGCGCGGCGCAGCATGGTGTTCTGCAGCGCGGTGCATAGCGTGGGGTCGCCGTGAATGGCACGCAGGTCAAAGAAGATACTGACGCGCATCACCGCTGCAGGGGTGGGTGCACGCGTCCAGCTGGCCACGGTGTCCTGCCATACCGCCAGTGGCTGGCGCCAGCTGTCGGTGGTGGCCATGACGCCGCCGGGGCAGTAGGCATAGCCGCAGGCCGCGAGACCGTCACACACCCGCTGCGCCAGCGCCGCATACCAGCCGTGCTCGGCGGCGGGCACCAGGTCGCTGATAACAATGCCGTTGTCCTGATCCGCGCCGAGCAGCTGTTCACCCCGGGCCTGTGAGCCGAAGGCCAGCCACGCCCAGGGTCCGGGCGCCGGGCCCAGCTCGCGCTCGGCCAGCTGGATCAGGCGCAGCGTGACCGCGTCACTGATTGCCGTGAGCAGCTGTGACACCTGTTCGGCGCGCATGCCGGTCTGCACCCAGGTCAGCAGTTGATCCGGCAGGCCGGTGAGCAGTTCGCGCAGGCCGTCCACGCTGTCCTGGCGCGACAGGTGCTGCACCAGATAGACCGGATCGTTGCGCCGCGCCAGGATCAGGTCGGAGGTGGTGATGATTCCCCGAAGTTCCCCCTCATGCAGCACGGGCAGGTGGTGATAGCCGTGCTGCGTCATGCGCAGGGTCGCGTTGAAAACGGTCTCCTCCTCGTCGATGCTCTGGGGGTCGGGCGTCATGATCTCGCGCACCGGCGTCCGGGTCGGCAGCGACGCCGCCACACAGCGGCTGCGCAGGTCGCGGTCGGTCACAATGCCCAGCAGCTGTCCGGCCTCTGTCACGAACACCGAGGACACCCTGCGCTCGGTCATGGCAGCCGCCACCGCCTGTATGGGCGTTTCCGGGGCAACGCAGAGCAGATCCGTGGTCATCAGCCGTGCGACCGGGGCCAGCAGCGGATTGTCATCCGGCATGTAACGCGCGGCGCGGCGCAGGCGACGGCTGCGCTGGCGACTGAAGTAGCGGTCGAAGTCGCGGTTGGCGGCGCGCAGCCGCTGGTAGGCGGCGTCCGGCAGCAGATAGATCAGGGCATCTTCAATCACCGTGGCGTGCACCACTTCCGCATCGGCATTCAGGCCGCCGATATGGAAGCTCTCGCCTTCGCCGAGCCGGTCGAGCAGCTTGTTGCTGTCATTGCGCAGGTCCACAGCGCCGCTGCGCAGGAGGCGCAGGCCCATGGGCCGGGTCGCGGCGTCAAAGCGCTCGGCCTGGGGGTGATAGGAGATTTTCAGGGCCGCGACCGCCTCCTGCAGCTGCGCTTCATCCAGCACATCGAAGGGCAGCGACTGGCGGAGGAATCCGGCCACGCCGGCCAGCTCAGCGGGCGGCGTCGTCATCGGCGCAGCTCCCGTTTCGGGGCAGCGGCGAACGCGGTCCCCGTCTCGGCAAAATACAGCGCCCCCGCTGCCCGGGCCACCAGCTGAAGCTTGGCGTCTGTCGGCAGATCGCCGGGCAGCGGCAGCACCCAGGTTCTGCCATCGTCACCGCGCGGGTTCAGCGCACGCGGCGAGGCGGTCACGTCACTGCCGGCGGACTGTTCCTCTGCCGACGCAGACACGGCCAGCTTCACCCCGTCCAGGGGATGCGAGGCCGTGAGGCGCAGCTGTGGCGAGGCGCCGGAATGTGCCTCCAGGCGCAGCCAGAGCTCCGCGTTCTTCAGCTCGCAGCTGCCGCTGGCGTAGCGGCAGTTTGACTGCGCCAGCAGCGGGTAGGACTGTCCTGCCTGCGCCGGTGCCGCACGTTCGCCGATCAGCTGGCCGACCGCGAACCAGGCCAGTATGGCCATGACCGGGGCCACCAGCAGCGCCACGATAACGTGCCTGTTGGTGAACATGCGCTCAGTGATCCAGCGCGGCTTCGGCGCCGGCGGGCACGCGGATGTGCTGCACCAGTTCGCGGACTTCGGCGGGCGGCGCCTGGGTCACCGCGGAGACGCCAAAAGCGACGGCGAAGTTGACCAGCGCACCCACCGCACCGAAGGCGTTCGGTTCGATGCCCAGGAACCAGTTCTCCGGCGTATCGCCGAGGAAGGCGGTGGACTCCACAAACATGATGCCCTTGTGCTGGAACACGTAGAACAGCGTGACGCCGAGGCCCGCGAGCATGCCGGCGATGGCGCCCTCCTTGTTCACCCGGCTGGAGAAAATGCCCATCATCAGCACGGGAAATATGGAGGAGGCCGCCAGGCCAAAGGCCAGCGCCACCGTTCCCGCAGCAAAGTCAGGGGGGTTGAAGCCGAGATAACCGGCACCGACGATCGCCGCCGCCATGGCGATCCGCGAGGCGCGCAGCTCGTTCTTTTCGCTGATTCCCGGCCTGATCATGCCCTTTAGCAGGTCGTGGGAGATGGCGGAGGAAATGGCCAGCAGCAGTCCGGCGGCGGTGGACAGGGCCGCGGCCAGACCGCCGGCCGCCACCAGCGCAATGACCCAGTTTGGCAGCTGCGCGATTTCCGGGTTGGCCAGCACAATGATGTCCAGGTCCACCGTCACCAGCTCATTGGTTTGCGGGTCGGCGCTGTAATACATCTCGCCGTCGTTGTTCTTGTCCTCGAACTCCAGCAGTCCGGTGGTCTCCCAGTTGCGGAACCACTGAGGGCGATCCTCGTACTGCAGGTACTGGCCGGGCGCAGGCTCGATGGTCTGCATGAGGTTGAGCCGCGCCATGCCGGCCACTGCCGGTGCGGTGGTGTAGAGAATGGCGATGAACACCAGCGCCCAGCCCGCGGAGGAGCGCGCGTCGCGCACCCTGGGCACGGTGAAGAAGCGGATGATCACGTGGGGCAGTCCGGCGGTGCCGATCATCAGCGACGCCGTGTAGGCAAACATGTTGAGCCCGGACAGGCGCACGTCGGTGGTGTATTCGTTGAAGCCGATGTCCATGACCATCTGGTCGAGCTTGTCGAGCAGGTAGGTATCCGTGCCCACCAGGGTGCTGCCGAGGCCGAGCTGGGGGATAGGGTTTCCCGTCAGCTGCAGGCTGATGAAGATGGCGGGAATGGTATAGGCCAGAATGAGCACGCAGTACTGTGCAATCTGGGTATAGGTAATGCCCTTCATGCCACCGAGCACCGCGTAGAAGAACACGATGCACATGCCGATCAGCAGGCCGACGTTGTAGTCCACCTCGAGAAAGCGCGAGAAGGCGACGCCGATCCCCTTCATCTGGCCAATGACGTAGGTCGTCGAACAGATGATCAGGCAGAGCACGGCCACCGCCCGTGCGGTGCGCGAGTAGAAGCGGTCGCCGATGAACTCCGGCACCGTGAACTTGCCGTACTTGCGCAGGTAGGGTGCCAGCAGTAGCGCGAGGATCACGAACCCGCCGGTCCAGCCCATAAGGAACACGGAGCCGCCGTAGCCCATGTAGGCAATCAGGCCGGCCATGCCGATGAAGGAGGCCGCGGACATCCAGTCCGCCGCCGTGGCCATGCCGTTGGCCACCGGATGGATGCCGCCGCCGGCCACATAGAACTCCTTGGTGGAGCCGGCGCGGGACCAGATGGCAATGCCGATGTAAATGGAGAAGGTGAAGCCGACAACCAGATAGGTGAGGGTCTGCAGTTCCATGGCCTCAGTCCTCCTCGACGTCGAATTCGCGGTCGAGGACCGCCATGCGCCAGCGGTAGATGAAGATCAGCACCACAAACACGTAGATGGCACCCTGCTGGGCAAACCAGAAGCCGAGCTTGTAGCCGCCAATCTGGAACTGGTTGAGCACATCCACCAGCAGGATGCCGCAGCCGAAGCTCACCACGAACCACACGATCAGCAGCTTGAGCATCAGTGCGAGATTGCGATGCCAGTAGGCCTTGGCCTGTTCTTCTGTCATTTTTTTTGCCATGTCGGGCTCCTTCCGGGTTTCCCTTGAGTGTCCAAAGCGCTGCTCGGCGCTGTTCGTCGTTACTGATCAGAAAACGTATCTCACCGCCATCTGCAGCCGCATCATGTCGCCGTCGCGCCCGTCCTGCAGTTCGCGGCCGGCAACCATCACCTCGCCCCCGAACAGCAGCCCCGGGGCGGCAGCATAGAACAGATTGGCGTGGAAAGAATGGTAGGACTTGGCCAGTGCCTCCGCGGGCAGGAAGTTGGTTGGCGACGGGTTGTCGGCGCCCATGGCGGACAGCGACAGGGTGCTGCGCCAGCTCGGGCTCCAGTGGTGGCGATAGGCGGCGTAGGCACCCCACTGACCGAAGGTCTCGATGCTGCCATCGCTGCCGCTGGCCACGTAGGCATCATCGAATGCATTCAGGCCGAGATAGCGGCCCATGGCATCGCCATAGCTGACCATGAAGCGCAGATCGTCGGCGCCGACCTGCCACACCCCCGAGAGGCTGAGTCCGTAGCCGTAGGCGGTGTCCTCATCGGCCAGGGCGCCGCCGGCACTGCGTGCATCGTAGGCCAGCTGGCGCACCACGCCGGCCAGCGACCAGTCCAGACCACCCTGCGTGCCGTTGTAGCGCGCCACTAGATCGGGCATGAGCTCGTTGTCATCCAGGCGGGTGCTGTTGTCGTTCAGGCGCACGCGGGTAATGGCATTCTCCACTGCCAGCTGCAGGCCACCCGAGGTCCAGCGCACCTGTGGCTGGCGGCCAAACGCCGTGCCGGCCGGTCCCACAAAGTCGAGCAGGTCGGGCAGGCTGGCCACGTTGTAGAAGGTCGACCAGTTCTGCCCCGCCATGATCGACTTGCCGGGGGCGTACTCCCAGGCCAGAAAGGCGTGGCGGATGCGCGCGGCGAAGCTGTTGGACACGCGCTCGTCGCCCTGTGCCCCGAGCAGGAAATCCAGCTCGACGTGGGAGCGCAGGCGTCCGGCGCCGGTCTCGGTCGCGGTGTCGAAGAAAAACCGCGAGGTTTTCGCGTGCAGGTTGGTGCGGCTGGTGCTGTCGCCGCTGCCATCCGGACCCTCCACCGGAATCAGTGCCGGCACGAACAGGTCATCCATGATCGGTGGCGGGCTGCCTTCCGCGTAGCGGCTGGCAATGGCATCCAGCTGTATGTAGCCACCGTAGCGCAGGCGGGTTCCTTCGGGCATGGCTCGCGCAGCGTTGAGGTCGTCGCGGCTCGCCCACTCGGCGGCGATGGTCTCGGAGCGCAGTCTGTCCGATGCCGGCTGCGGTGCCTCCGCTTCGGCGCGCAGGGTGGCGAGCGCGGCCTGCATCTGGGCCAGCTGTGCCTCGAGCGCGGCGATGCGTGCATCCGTGTCACCGGAATCTGCCACGGCGCTGCCCGCCAGCAGCAGGCCGGCGCCGATTATCGTCAGTCTGTGAACCCCGGGTCTGTTCATGTTGCCGGTCCTTGTTCGGTTACTGTTGTCGGGGCGAATCGGTCGGGAGCCCCCCTGCACGATGACGTTGTATCGCGTTGACGACGAGGTGAACATTGGACCTTGGTATAAGACGCTGTCCGTAGCGCCGGGGAGGCCTGTAACGACAAAATCGGGAAGGGTGTCTGAAAGAGGGGCTTTACACTGCCCTCAGGGCTGACGAGAATGCCGGGGAGCAGCCGTAGAACAACACGATAAATACAGCCCCGCTTGCCGGGGCCGGCACAGGCGCCTTATGTCAGCCATGTCCAGTGCATCCTCCTGTGAATCCCCGTCGTCGCGAACCCTCGTGATTGCCGATGATCATCCGCTGTTTCGCCAGGCGCTGATGCAGGTTCTCGGCGAACGCTTTCCCGGCGCGCTGCTGCGCGATGCCGAAGATGTGGCGGCGCTGCAGGGCGTTCTCGACGTCTGTGGTGAGGTGGATCTGCTGTTGCTGGATCTGCACATTCCCGGCGCTGTCGGACTGTCGGCGCTGTCCTGGCTGGTGGGCCAGCGTCCGCAGCTGCCGGTGATCCTGATTTCCGCAAACACCCATCCTGAAACCGTGCGCAGGGCAATCGATCATGGCGCAGCGGCCTTTCTCTCCAAGTCCGCCGATGTGGATACCATGGTCGGCTGCATGGAGGCGGTGCTCGACGGCCGTCGCGGTCTGCATCCGGGGCTCGAGGCGTCCGCCGAGGGCGTGGACCTGTCGGGCCTCGACACCGCCGAGGCGCTGGGCAATCTGACGCCACAGCAGTTCCGGGTGCTGAATATGCTGGCCGAGGGCCTGCTGAACAAGCAGATCGCCCACGCGCTGGAGGTCAGGGAGGTAACGGTGAAAGCGCACATTACCGAAATCTTCCGCAAGCTCGGGGTGCATTCGCGCACACAGGCGGTGCTCGCCCTCGGCAGCCTGGTGATCGCGCCGCCGGATGCGCTGTCGCGGCCGCCAGGCGCCTGAGTCCGCGCGGGCGGAAGGTGTTCCTCAGAGCTCGCTGCGCGCGCCGTCCGCAGACACGTCACGCGCGTCGAGCAGGGCGCGCAGCAGGGCACGTAGCCGCGCGGGGTTGACGGGCTTGGGCAGGAAGCGGTAGCCCGCGGCCTGCGCGGCAAGGCGCGTGTCGGCGCCGTCGTCGGCACTGATGATCACGCCATCAGGCAGCGGCGGCGCAAGCTCGCTGCAGACTGACCGCAGTGCGTCGATGCCCGTGTCGCCCGCATCCAGATGGTAGTCCGCCAGCACCACATCGACAGCTTCCTGCGCCAGCGCGTCGCACAGGCCCTGACGATCGGCCACTGCGCGTACCCGGCAGCCGAAGGACTCCAGCATGGACAGCATGGCGCTGCGCACCCTGGCGTCGTTCTCCAGGCAGAGCACCCGAGCGCCGGCCAGTTCTGCCTGGCCGCGATTTTCGGCTGCGGGTTCAGACAGCTGTACCTCGCCCCGCGGCAGGGTGACGGAAAACAGGGTGCCGCGGCCGGGCCGGGATTCCAGGCGCAGGGGCAGGTTGAGCAGTTCGGCGTAGCGGCGCACGATGGCCAGACCCAGACCGAGCCCCTCGTCATCGCGACTGCCGCCCTCGAGGCGCTCGAACTCGTCAAAAATGCGTACCTGATCCTGCGGCGGGATGCCCGGTCCGCAGTCGATCACCTGCAGCTCCGCGCTCCCGCCCCGGCGACGCAGCCCGAGCAGAACGTCCCCTGGGGCCGCATACTTGATGGCGTTGCCGAGCAGGTTCTGCAGCACCCGGTAGACCAGGGCACGGTCACTGTACAGCCACAGTGAACCGGGACGGCAGCGCAGGCGCACGCCGGCGCGGCGGGCGGCGGGGCCGAACTCGTCCGCCAGCTGCTGCAGCAGCGGTGCGGCGGCGAAGTGCTCCCGCTGCGGCTGCTGGCGGCCGGCGTCCAGGCGCGCCATCTCGCGCAGCTCGGCAATCAGCTGTTCGGCGCGCTGCAGTGCATCGTCGATCTGGCCGAGGGTCGACGCCAGCGCATCGTCGTCTTCCCGGCGGCTGCGCAGGGTGCTGAGAAACAGCCGCGCCGCATTTATCGGCTGCAGCAGGTCGTGACTGGTCGCCGACATGAAGCGACTGCGGCTGAGGTTGGCCTCGCGCAGGCGTGCTTCCGCCGCAGAGCGCAAGCGGTTTTCGCGGCGCAGCTCTGCGTTGCTCTCGCTGAGGCTGCGGCTGCCCGATTCCACACGCGCCTCGAGTTCCTGCTTGGCATCCTCCAGCTCAGCCACCATTTCCCGGTAGTCGGTGACGTCGATGAAGGTGGTGACAAAGCCGCCGTTGGGCATGGTGTTGCCGCGAATGTCGATCACGCGGCCATTGGGCATGCGCCGCTGCAGACGGTGCGGGCTGCCCTGGCGCAGCCAGGCGAGCCGCCGTGCAATCTGGTCATCCGAGGCTTCGCTGCCACCGAGAATGCCGCGCTGGGCATTGAAGCGGTATACCCGCTCGATGGGGCAGCCCACGTAGAGAAAGCGCGGCGGGTAGTCGAACATCTGCTCATAGCGGCTGTTCCAGGCCACCAGTCGCAGGTCGCTGTCCACCACCGAGACCCCCTGCAGCATGGATTCCACCGTGGATTCCAGCAGCTCTCGATTGAAGCGGTACTGCTGGTTGGCGTCGCCGATCAGGCCGGCGAGATCGCTGAACGCCAGCTGCCGGCTGTCCTCCAGCTGCTGCAGGACCCGGCGCGCCGAGGCGGCACCGATCACGCCGGCCAGAAGAGACTCGACCTGCTGCACCACAAAACGCGGCGCGCGATCGGCGATCAGCAGCCGCTGCTGGTAGCGCTCCTCCAGCTCCCGCCACAGGCGCTGGTAGGCGTCGTCACTGATGAAGGGCAGCAGCAGCGCCTGCAGCTGGCCCATACGCACCGGACTGAGCGCAAGCGCCTCAACGCTGTCGCCGGTCGGGACCGGCGAGTCCTCATCCAGAAACGCGTGCGCCTGGCGAAGGTCGGCGGCAGAGGGGCGCAGGAGGATCGACAGCAGTACCATCAGCAGCGTATTGCCGCCCAGGCTGATCAGCGTGGCCAGGGCGAGTGATGCGGGCAAGGCCTGCGCCATCGCGGTATTCGCGGCCACGGTCGGCGCCGCCATGCCGGGCTGGATGGCCGGCAGGGCCGCCAGCAGGAGCCAGAGCGACAGGCCCAGCAGCAGACCGGCCATGACCGCCACGCCCTGTGCCCGCCGCCAGTAGAGTCCGGCGAGCAGTCCGGGTGCGAGCTGGGCGGCGGCGAGGAAGCAGATAAAGCCGATATCCGACAGCCAGGGAATCCCGGCCAGCCAGCGCGCCACCCACCAGGCCGCGAGCAGAATGGCGACAATGGTCAGCTGGCGCACCCGCCGCAGGTTCTCACCCAGTCGCAGGATGAGTTCACTGGAATCGCCGCGCAGCCGCAAAAGTACGGGCACGGCAATCTCGTTGGTGATCATGATGGCGAGGCTGACGGTGGCGACGATCACCATGCCGGTCGCTGCGGAGATGCCGCCGATAAACACCGCCAGCGCCAGCCACTCGGCGTCATACGCCAGCGGCAGCCACTGTATGAACGCATCCGGACTCGGCAGGCCCGAGGCGCTGCCTGCCTGCACGGCGCTGCCGAGCGAGCTGATCGGTACCGCCAGCAGCATAAACAGCGCCAGATAGGCGGGAAAAATCCAGCGCATGAGCCGCGCATCGGCAAAGCGCTGTACCTCCACCACAATGACGTGAAATGTTCGCGGCAGACACAGGATGGCGAGGGCGCTGAGCAGGGTGTGCGCCAGAAACTCCGCCGACACCAGCGACGCATCAGGCGCGGGGAAGGCCGGCGTCGCTCCGTCGGGCAAGGCCACGCTGCCCAGCTTGACCAGCGCAAATACCGCGACCGCGAGGAAAGCGAGGAGCTTTACCAGCGACTCCACGGCAATGGCGTTCATCATCCCCGGGTGGCGTTCGCGGCCATCGAGACGCCGCGTGCCGAACAGCAGGGTGAAGGCCGCCAGCAGCACCGCAATCAGCAGGGTGGTGTTGCCACTGTCATGCGCTGGGGGCGCGCCGCGATCGGCCACCATGACGGCCCAGGCCTGATCCAGCGCCCGAAACTGCAGCGCGATATAGGGCAGCACCGCCGCGGTGGCCACTGCCGTAACCAGGATCGACAGGGACTGGCGCTTGCCGTAGCGGGCGCCGAGATAGTCCGCAATGGACGTAACCCGGTGGCGCACGCCGAGGCGCACCAGCCGCGCCAGGATCGGCCAGCCGAACAGGCACAGCAGAATAGGCCCGAGATAGACCGGCGCATGGCTCCAGGGCTGGGCGGTAGCGCTGCCCACCGCGCCGTAAAAGGTCCAGGAGCTGCAGTAAACGCCGAGTGAGAGGGCATACACCCAGGGCCGCAGGCGCACATCGTGCAGGCTTGCGCCAGTCTGGCTGCGCCGGTCGAACCACCAGGCAACGGCAAACAGCAGGCTGACATAGAACAGCGCCAGGCTGAGCAGGTTGCTGAGTGAGGTCACGCCGGGCTCCGCGATCAACGGCAGGTGGCCGCGACTTTAGCATAGCGTGACCGGGTTTCTAGGGCTTCACTCGGGCACTACCTCTTTGATGCTCAAGCGGGTAACACCGTACTCGGTATCTGGCTCGGGGAACGTTCTATAGCGGGCATTGTTCACATACAGCGCGCCGCCGAACATCGCGCCGCTGGCCACACCATCCAGATTGTCCGGGTCCGTAATGCTGCCGATCAGGGTGCCAGTGAGCATGTCCTTGTCCAGCTCGACCACCTGGATGCGGTCGATATCGTCGGGATCCGCAGGGTTGTAGGGCGTCATGATAAACAGCTTTTTCTGGTGCAGCACGATGCCATCGATAAAGCCCTGCAGCGGTGGCGTGACGATAATCTGGTCCGAGTGTCCTGTTAAAGGATCTACCCGATAAATGCGGGCGTTGTTCGAATTGCCGACGATCAGGGTCCTGCCGTCCGGCGTGGCGACAATGCCGTTTCCCTTGTAGTCACCGATTGGGTTGCCCTCTGCATCGAGACCCTGGTCATCCTCCAGAAAGTCGCCGCTCAGCGCGATCGGCAGTGCGTCGTCCTTGTTGGGCAGGCGGCCATTCTTCGCCAGCGGCAGCCGGTGCAAAAACGGCGCCGTGAAATTTGTGAAGTACACCGCATCACGCGTGATGGCCAGATCGTTGATCACCTGGCCGAATCCAGCCAGGTCATAGTTGCGGAGCTCTTCACCGGAGTCGGCATCGAAAACATAGGCATTGCCGCCGACACAGCCCGCCACAAACAGGTAATTGCTGCGCGGATCGACGCGCATCCCCAGCTTGAAGCACTGGGTGAAGAGGTCGAAATCCTTCTCCGCAGGGACCAGTATTTCGCCTTCACCGCTGCGCAGATCCACCTTGTAGATGGAACCGTCGACGGAACCGGTGTACGCCGTAGAGCCCTTGCCGATGGTGAATCCCTCCGGCGGGGCACCGGTCAATGCCGGCACAGTTGTGGCAAAGGCTTTTGCGCCGCCGCGGTCGGCCTGTGCAGGCAGGGCACAGGCGGCTACGGCCAGCGCAGCGAAAAGGCGGGTTCTGTTGATGCTCATCATGCTCATGCGAAGTTCCTCTCAGGGCTGGGTGCCCGGTTTATGTCGGGTGTAGCCGTGCCAGCGCACAGACTTTCACTTTGCGTGGCGGGGAGGGGGATTGCCTGATGAAATGCTGATATATTGCCGATGCAAACCTGATGTCCGTGTAAGAGGCTGTTTTTACGATGATTATGGTGTTTTTCATGGCAAGCGTATGCTCGCCTGCGGGCAGGGGTCCGTAAGGATGCCGGAGCCGCGGGTGATCGGGACCGGCGGCGAGAGTCCGGCTGTTCGCGCGTTCGGGCGCTGGCGATTCCACGTTGATACCGGTGATCTTGAGGACGGAACCAACACCCTTCGACTGGAGCCCCAGGTCGCGCGGCTCCTGGATTATTTTCTGATCAATCAGGAAACCCTGATCTCCCGTGACACCCTCATCGGCGCGGTCTGGGACGGTCGCGTCGTCTCCGATGATGCGGTCAATCGCTGCATCTCCATCCTGCGTCAGAAACTCACGCCGGATGACCGCAACGCCTATATCGAAACCGTCATGCGCCGCGGCTTTATCAGTCATTTTCCATCCCCCATCGAGGCCGCAGTAGCCCCGGAACCCGACCCGTCACAGGAAACCCGGCCCGCTCTTGGGCAACGGCGATACCGCGCACACTTCTGGCGATTCGGGATGCCCGCGGCACTGGCTGGCGTGCTTCTGGTCGGCATTGTGGTTCTGCGCGGTGCCGTGTCGCCCCCGGCGTCTGGCACGGTGCCCGTGGTTGCAGTGCTGCCCTTCACCTCGGTCGGGCTTTCCGCGGAGAGCGACTTTTTTGCCAAAGGGGTGCACGAAGACCTGCTGACGCAACTGGCGCAGCTGCAGTCGGTCCAGGTCATTTCGCGAACGTCGGTGTCCGGCTACGGCAACGAGGGTCATGACATCCGCAGTATCGGCCGTGAGCTGGGTGCTGATGCCATTCTGGAGGGCGGTGTTCAGTGCCTGGACGAGCAGATTCGTATCAATGTCCAGCTCATCGATGCCCGTAGCGATACCCACCTGTGGGCCGCGCAATACGATCGCGAACTGACCCCCGGCAATATTTTCAGCATTCAGACAGACATAGCGCGCGCGGTCAGCGCGGCGCTGAATGCCACCCTGACGCGGCAGGACATGAAGCAGCTTCAGGTCCTGCCCACACAGAACATGTCCGCCTACCGGGCTTATCACGACGCGATCGAGCTGCGAAAAAGGGAGGCCATCAGTACGCCGGCCTATCTCGCACACCTGGAAAAGGCGGTGGCGCTGGATCCCGGCTTCCTGCGGGCCTGGGCCGAGCTTGCCGGCGCGCTCAGTTTCGCCAGCATCAGTGTCAGGGATCCCGCTGCGGTGAGACGCCTTGAAGACATTCTGGAGCGGATGCGCGCAATGGCGCCGCAGTCCTCTGAATATATCGTGGCGCAGGCTTATTACACCTACTATGTCCTCAAGGACTATGAGCGCGCTTCTGCGCTGATTGCCCAGGCACGGCTGATGCGTCCCAGCGATACGCTGGTGCTGGAGCTGCAAACCTGGATACAGCGACGCCTCGGCGACTACAGGGGTTTGATCGAGACGCTGCGCGAGGCAATGAGCCTCGACCCGCGGAGCGACTACTGGGTCTACCGGCTGGCGATAAATCTTGTTGTTGCCCACCGCTATGACGAGGCTGCGGTGATACTCGACAGCGCACCGACGAGCACCTTCAGACAGGCGGCTCTCGCCAGCCTGCTGCGGGTGAGGCAACACCGTGAACCGTCCCGCCTTCTGCCAGAGCTGATGGCACTGCAGAGTGAGTACAATGTCCCGGTACCTCCCGTGCAGCTGTGGGAGGCGCACATCGCCGCGAGAGATTATCGTGGCGCCACGACAGTACTTGACGACATGCAGCGGGACGGACTCAGCGGGGATGATTCGGGTTATAGTTCGCTGATTGATCTTAATCTCGCCCGCGCCATTACCGCGCGCTTACAGAGTGATGACGCAGCCATGGGCGATCTGCTTGCCGCAGCCAGAGCCACGGTAGACAAGCAGCAGGCGGAAGGTCGGTATGCGTTCGCGCCCGGCGCCGATCTTGCGCTGGCGCTACTTGCTACCCCAGACCCCCTTGGAGGCACGGCCGGGATCGAGCAGAGGGTTCGCAGCTGGCAACGGGACGCGAGCAAAGACCTGGCGGAACTGACCAATAACCGGCATCACGCCTGTCGTGCGTTGGCGATGGCCGGAGCGGTTGCTGCAAGCGTGGAATGTCTTACCGCGGCGCTCGCAGCACCGAGCCTGGTGATGCCCTTTATCGAGCCGTTTCTGCCGTATTACGACCTGATCCGTGGCGACGCCAGGTTCGTGCGATTTCTGATCGATCCTGAGCGGGTCTGAGGCGATCGGGATCTCGAGTCTATTCTCATTAAGCTGTAGTCTCTGTCATACCATCGCCAGGCCTTCCAACGAAGAGCGAGAAAACCATGCCAATAAAAACCCTCCGAAACCGGCTATTGATGCTTTTCCTGCTGATGCCCGCCGTGCTGATGGCAGGCGGCTGCACCTCGGAGGAAGAGTCGCCCGCCTCTGCGTCTGCCTCCGCGTCTGCGACGGACCCGGAGCTGCAGCGCCTGCAGGCTATCGCCGAGCGCGTCACCATCATGCGCGACGACTTCGGCGTGGCGCATGTGTACGCCGGCACGGATGCCGATGCCGCCTTCGGTTTTCTCTATGCGCAGGCCGAGGATGATTTTCCGCGCATCGAGCGCAACTACATCTGGGCCACCGGTCGCCTGGCGGAAGTGGAGGGTGAGTCCGCGCTGTACAGCGATCTGCGGGCGAAACTCTATATGACGCAGGATGAGGCGCGCGCCGCCTACGCCGCCTCGCCCGACTGGCTGCAGGCCCTGTGCGATGCCTTTGCCGACGGCCTGAATTATTACCTTGCCACGCACCCCCAGGTGCAGCCGCAGCTGCTGACCCGTTTCGAGCCCTGGATGCCTTTCTACTTCTTCGAGGGTTCCATCGGTGGTGACATCGAGGCCATCGGGCTGCCCGGTATCGAGGCGTTCTATTCTCAGGTCGGGCAGCGGGTGGACGAACTGCCGGTCGCCTCGGCGCCGGCAAGGATGCAGACCCCACGCGTGGCGCAGCGTCAGCCGGCCCCGGCGCCGCTGTCGCAGACCCTCTTCGACGAACCCTCCGGCTCCAATGGCTTCGCCGTGACCGGCGCGAAATCCGAATCCGGCAACGCGATCCTGCTGATCAACCCCCACACCAGCTTTTACTTCAGGGGTGAATATCACGTGGTCAGCGAGGAGGGTCTGAACGCCTACGGCGCCTCCACCTGGGGGCAGTTCTTTATTTACCAGGGCTTCAACGAAAGCACCGGCTGGATGCACACCAGCACCCGCGCCGATTTCATCGACGAATTCGTGCAGGACGTGGTGAGCGAGAACGGCCAGCTGATGTACCGCTATGGCGATGAGCTGCGTCCGCTCGAGGTGATGGAGACGACCCTGCGCTATCGCGATGGCGACACTCTGAGGGAGCGGCGTTTCCCGCTGTATCGCACCCATCAGGGGCCGATCACTCACAGCATGGAGGGCCAGTGGGTGGCGACGCGCATCAACTGGAATCCGGTGGACGCCCTGCGACAGTCCTACCTGCGCATGAAGACCTCGGACTACGACGGCTTCCGCGAGGTCATGGACATCCGCACCAATTCCTCCAACAACACGGTGTTTGCGGATGCGAAGGGCAATATTGCCTACTTTCACGGCAACTTCATGCCGCGGCGCGATCCGCAGTTTGATTACTCGATGCCCGTTGACGGCAGCAACCCCGCCACTGACTGGCAGGGGGTGCACGAGGTGGAGGAAACCGTGATGCGGGTGAATCCCCCCAATGACTGGCTGCAGAACACCAACGCCACGCCGTTCACGGTGGCCGGGGCTGACAGTCCGAAGCCTGAAGACTACCCCGTCTACATGGCCCCGGATGCGGAAAACTTCCGCGGCCTGCAGGCGGTCAGTCTGCTGGAGGCCACGCCGCCGCTGACCATCGACAGCATGATTGCGCTGGCCTATGACAGCTACCTGCAGGGCTTTGCACAGCTGATACCGGGCCTGGTGTCGGCCTGGGAGGCGAATGCCGCCGAGTGGCCGCAGCTGGAGCAGGCCATTGACGTCCTGCGTGACTGGGACCTGCGGGTGAGTGCAGACTCGGTGCCCATGTCGCTGGCGCATTTTTACGGCATGAATGCCGCGCAGCGCATCGACACACCCACGGACATGAGCCGGATGGAACAGATCAACTGGCTGGGCACCGACAGCCCGGAAGATGAACGCCTGGGCGTATTCAGTGAAACACTGCTCGAGCTGGAAGGTGCCTTCGGCAGCTGGGCGACGCCCTGGGGCGAGATCAACCGCTACCAGCGCCTGACCGGCGACATCGATCATCAGTATGACGATGAGGCCCCGAGCCTGCCGGTGGGCATGGCCTCCTCACGCTGGGGCGCGCTCGCCTCCTACGGCGCCCGCGCCTATCCCGGCACGGATCGGATCTACGGGACATCCGGCAACAGCTTTGTCGCCGTGGTGGAGTTCGGGGAGCGAGTGAGGGCGAAATCACTGCTGGCGGGTGGCCAGAGCTCCGATCCGGAATCACCGCATTTTGATGATCAGGCGCTGCGCTACATCAACCGGGAGTTCAAGGACGTGGCGTACTACCGCGAGGACGTGAAGAAGCGGGCCGTGAGAACCTATCATCCCGGTGAGTGAGCGACGAGCAAAGCCCTGGGCCATGCAGGCCCACACCAGGCTGCCATGTTACAGCGGTTCACTGAGAATCCCGAGCATGGTCTTTATGCCCTCGCGATAGTTGCCAAGGCGCAGGGTCTCGTTGGGACTGTGCTGGTTGTTGTCGCGATTGACCGTTGGCACCGTCACGGCGGGAATGCCCAGCGTGGTGACAAAGGGCGATATGGGAATCGAGCCACCACTCATGCGTATCAGAATCGGCTCCTCGCCAAAGGCGCGATCCAGCGCACTGCGCAGCCAGAGACCGACGTCGGCGTCGAAGTCTGTGCGAAAAGACTGGTAGGAATACTCGTGGGTGAACGTGGCGACTCTCTCGTGCGCCATGCGCGTGCGCTTGTCGGGCACGGCATCGGTCACGAAAAAGCCCTGCTCACGAACGTGTTCGCGCACGCTGTCGATCAGGTGCTGCGGATCGGGCTCCAGCAGCAGCCGGATGTCCAGCTCCGCTCGCGCCCAACCCGGCACGATGGTCCGCACCTTGTCATCAATCCAGCCCGACTGCATGCCGCGGATGTTCCGCGACGGATACTGCATCGCCTCCTGGTAATAGCTGCCGACCTGGTCGACGGAGCCCGGCTGCAGCCGGTCTCTTATCTCCGCGTCGTCATCCGGTACCGCGCGCAGCAGCTGCTCGGTGTCGGCATCGATGGCAATGCCGTCATAGAAGCCGGGGATTGTAACGCGTCCCTCGGCATCCTTCATGGAGGCCAGCAGCTGCGCCAGACGCAGGGCCGGGTTGGGTGCGTAGTTGCCGAAGTGCCCGCTGTGCTGCGGCACCACGGGTCCATAGGTGGTGAGAGTGATCGTCGCGATGCCGCGGGCGGCAAAGGTCAGTGTCGGGCGGTTGGTGATATGCCGCGGGCCATTGAAAATGATGAGCATGTCGGCGGCCAGCAGCTCGCGGTTAGTCTCAACCGCCTGCGGAAGATTAGGTGAACCCAGCTCTTCCTCGAAGTCCATGATGACTTTCATGTTGAAGTTCGGCGCACGCCCTGCCGACCGCATGGCATCCAGCGCCGCGAGACACATTGCGACAGGCCCCTTGGCGTCGGAGGCCGAGCGCGCGAACACACGCATCTCATCGTCGTAGCTGTCGATCTCGTCCCAGGGTATTTCCACGAAGCCTCCGCTGCCGTCGGGTGTCTTCAGCGCGGGCCGGTAGGGGCTGTCCTGAAACCAGGCGTTCGGGTCTACCGGCTGGCCGTCCAGCTGCAGGTAGATGAGCACCGTTTTCCCGGCAGCATCCTGCGGCCGCTCGGCGAGCAGCAGCGGGGCTCCCTGCGTGGTAATCCGCCGGGTGGTGAAGCCGCGCTGTCGCGTCGGATAGTGGCGTGGATCGTGCGGTTTTCCTTGTCGTTATCGTTGCTCTTGGATACCGCAGCATCCGCATAAACGCATTGACGGGCAAACCAGTGGCCCGCTAGCGGTGCGATCTGCAGCGCCCCGGAAAGTGAGCCGAGCAAAACTGGCATATATTGCCAATATTGCTATCATCAAGGCAGAGACAATGAGAGATGCTTATGCCGACAAGAAACGTGGTTCTGACAGAGCAGCAGGAGATTTTTGTGGGAAAACTGGTCGAGGCGGGCCGCTATCAGAATGCCAGCGAAGTCCTGCGTGACGGGCTTCGTCTCCTGGAGCACCGGGTGCAGCGACGTGAGGCCGAGCTGGCCGATATCAAAGCCGGTGTCATCGCGGGTTTTGATCAGGTCAAGCGAGAGGAGTTTGCCGCGGGATCGGGTGAAGAGGCCATTGAAAGGGCATTCGAGCGCGCTTCTCGCAAGCATGGTTTGTGAGGGGTTACCGGTTAACACCGCAGGCTGAACGGACGCTTGAAGCGATTATTCTCTGGACGATCGAGAACTTCGGCATCGATCAGGCAGAAAGTTACAAGAATCAGTTGATCAATCGGTTATCAGCGCTCGCTGCAGACGAGCTGCCTCATGGGATATCGTGCAACAGCTTGCTTGCTGGGGAGCGTGAAGTCGATGACCTTGAGTACTATCGAGAAGGTCGGCACTTCATCATTTATAGAAATACCAAAGGCGGTCTTCTCGTGCTGGATTTCATTCACGGATCTCGTAATCTGCCGGCCATTCTTGCGGAGTTGGGCTGAAAATCCGTGAATCGCCCGGCTTGAGCCGTCGTGCTTCAATGCTGCTGCCATTTACCCCCGCACACCATCAGGCAGCCGGCATCACCCGATTCCGCCCGGCGGCCTTGCTTTCGTACAGGCGCTTGTCGGCCTGTTCAAGCACATCGGCGGCGAGCTGCTGGCCGTCCGATTCCGCAAGACCGATAGAGACCGTCACCACCCGCGACTCATCATCGCGATAGGCGTGCTCGATAGCCAGTGCCTCTACCTGTCGACGCAGCGCTTTCATCGCGACCCTGCCGCCAGCCATGTCCGTATCGCGCAGCAGCACCACGAACTCCTCGCCCCCGTAGCGGTAGACGCGGTCCGTGCGGCGCTTGAGGCCACGCTCCAGGCAGGCCGCTACCGCCTGCAGGGCGCGGTCGCCGGCCTGATGACCGTAGTGATCGTTGAAGGGCTTGAAGTGATCAAGATCCAGTAATGCCAGAACGAAGGGCAGGCGTTTGCGCTGCAGCTGCGCAAGATCGCGATCCAGTGCACCGCGGTTGAATACGGCGGTCAGGCTGTCGGTCTCACTGGACAGCGTGATAGCGCGATTGGCCTGTTGCAGCGCTGCATTGTCCCGCCGTGTGGTCTCGAGGGCGTCGAGTTCACGAAACTTGATGCGGTAGTTCTGGATGGCAATGATCATGGCAAGTCCGGTCATGATGCCGACGTTGGTGTAGAGCGCGCCCATGCGGGTGGTTGTGGATTCGGGCATGACCCAGTTCGCCCCCACCGCATACACGAGAAACGCGCCGCCGAAGAACAGCAGCGCCAGCCAGGGCCGCAGGAAAAACATCGCCGAGAAAATGAACACCTGCAGATAAAACAGATCGAAGGCATCACGGAAAGCGAGGTTCAGCGTGGCCGTGGCAATCAACAGCCCACCCACCACAACGATGAAGGCCCCGATGACGAGCCCCAGTCGCAGCTCATCCTGCCGCGAGCGCCAGGCGAGGGGGACGATCAGCAACACCGCCGCCAGTGTGGCAATCCGGTACCCCACGACCCAGTGAAACAGCGCCGGATCAATCGCCTCCACCCGGAACAGCGCGCCGAGCTCCTCAGGGCTCATCCCCAGATAGGCCCATTCGCGCCGCAGAAACAACAGCATCAGAAACACGACAACACCGGCCAGTATCCACAGGCGCGCCAGGTTCTGCCGGTCTATTTCGGCACGCACCGCACGCTGCCTGTCCCCGTTGACGACAACCTGCTCCCACCCGTTATCCAGAAGTTTTCCCCCTTTCGCAAAGTGTCACCGGCCACGAACATGCGTCGACCGGTGTATCGACCGCATTGTAAACCCAGCTGTCGCCAAAGTGTGGTGGCTTACGGACTGCTATCAGCCGGACTGCTATCAGCCGGGCTGCTATCAGCCGGGCTGCGCTCAGCCGGGCTGCGCTCAGCCGGGCACATCCGGGGATTGAGCGGGCGTCTGTGACTGTATATCATTCCGGCGTTCCCGCTTTCCGGATATCTGCCATGTCTTTTCGCTTTTCTTTCTTCCACGCTGCGCTGCGCAGCGTTGCCGCGCCTCTTACCGGCATTCTGTCGACGCTGGCATTGACCGGCACGGTGCTGTGGCCTGCGACCCTGGCCGAGGCAGCCACCGCCTCCGGCGCTGCGCCTGCCAGCCAGCGCATCGGCTCCGGCGCAGACGCCTTTGCGCAGCTGGGCCAGATGCTGCCCACGCCCAACACCTACCGCACGGCGTCGGGTGCACCGGGCCACGATTACTGGCAGCAGCAGGCCGACTACCAGATTGACGCCACCCTGGACGCGGAAGCGCGGCGCATTGACGCCCGTGCACGGATCAGCTACCGCAACAACTCGCCGGATACGCTGCGCTATCTGTGGCTGCAGCTCGACCAGAACCGCTTCAAGGCCGACTCCCTCGACCAGCGTTCGCGAACGGTCGCCGGGGATGTCGTCTCCTATCAGGATCTGCGGCAGCACCAGTCGATATCGACCGGCAACTATGGCTACAGTGACCTCAGCTTCCGGATCGCCGGTGAGGATGTGCCCTACGTGGTGGTGGACACCCTGGTCCGGGTGGATCTGCCGACCGCGCTGAAATCCGGCGCGCAGGTGGTGATGGATGTCACCTGGTCCTTCAATATTGTGGAGCGTGACACCGTGCGCAGCCGCGGTGGCTACGAGAACTTCGAAGACTCGGACACGCAGATCTTCTTCCTTGCCCAGTGGTTTCCGCGGCTCGCCGCCTACAGCGACTACGAGGGCTGGCACAACAAGGCCTTCCTGGGCTCCGGCGAATTCACCCTGGAGTTCGGCAATTACGGCGTCAACCTCACCGTGCCGGACAACCACATCGTGTCGTCGACCGGCGCCCTGAAAAACCCCCGCGAGGTGCTGACCGACGTGCAGCGCGAGCGCCTGGCCAGTGCCGGCAGCGAGCGACCGGACTTTATCGTCACCCCGGAAGAGGCGCTGGAGAACGAAAAGACCGACGCCAAAGGCAGCAAGACCTGGCGCTTTGAAGCCGAGAACGTGCGCGATTTCGCCTGGGCGAGCTCCAGCAAGTTTATCTGGGACGCCATGGTGCATGAGCAGCCCGGCGCGCGCCACGACCGGGTGCTGGCCATGTCCTTCTACCCCAACGAGGCAGAGCCGGTGTGGTCGATGTATTCCACCCAGGCCGTTGTCCACACCATGGACGTCTACAGCCGTCTGTCGTTCGACTATCCCTACCCGACGGCACAGTCGGTGAATACCTGGCAGTCCGGCGGCATGGAATACCCCATGATTACCTTCAACGGCTATCGCCCGGATCCACCGAAAGCCATCGACGACAATCCGGAGTCCCCCGAGGCCCGGGCAGAGGCACAGCGGGCCTACTCGCTGCAGGTCAAGTACGGGCTGATTGGCGTCGTCATCCATGAAATCGGACACATTTATTTCCCGATGGTGGTCAATTCCGATGAGCGGCAGTGGACCTGGATGGATGAGGGGCTGAATACCTTCCTGCAGTACGTCTCGCAGCTGGAGTGGGAGGAGGACTACCCGGTGTTCCGGCGCATCTCCGACCCGCTGATCCGGGAAACCAACGTGCTCGACATGATTCCCGAATACATGACCTCGTCCAACCAGGTGCCGGTCATGACGCAGTCGGACTCCGTGCTGAACCTGGGACCGAATGCGTACACCAAGCCCGCGGCGGCGCTCACGATCCTGCGGGAAACCGTCATGGGGCGTGAGCTGTTCGACTTTGCGTTTCGTGAATACGCCGAGCGCTGGAAGTTCAAGCGACCGACACCGGCGGACTTCTTCCGCACCATGGAAGATGCTTCCGGCGTGGACCTCGACTGGTTCTGGCGCGCCTGGTTCTTCACCACCGATCATGTGGATATCGCTATCAGTGACGTGCGCGCCTATCGGCTCAAGCACGACGACCCCGATGTCGATTTTCCGCTGGATCGCGAGGAGCGTGCGCGGGACTACCCGGCGCCGATCAGCGTCGAGCGCAACCGCGAGGCGGGCATCGTGCCCCGTGCATCACGCTTTGAGGAGCTGCAGGATCTGTACAGTGACAACGACGTCTACACCGTCACCAACAAGGACCGCAATGAAGCGGCAGACAAGTTTGACAAGCTCGAGGCCTGGGAGCAGCGGGTGTTCAGGCAGGCCATCGAGGATGAGTCTCTCTTCTACTTCATTGACTTCGACAACCTCGGCGGGATTCCCACGCCGCTGCTGCTGACCATTTATTACGAAGATGGCAGCGAGCGTGCGCTGGAGCTGCCGGTGGAGATCTGGCGCAAGGATGCGGTATCCGTGACCCATCGCCTGATCGAGACCCGGCCCATCGCCGCTATCGCCCTGGATGAGCGCCATCAGACGGCGGACGCGGATTACGCCAACAACCGCTTCCCGCAGCAGATCCGGCAATCGCGTCTGTCTGTGTTCAAGAAGGAGACGGCGAAGCGCAACCTGATGGCCGACATGCTGCACGAGCTGCGTGAGAGCGGCAAAGCGGATGGCAGCGATGATCGCAAGGCACCGCTGGAGCCCGCCCGCGATATGCGTGATGAGTAGAGGTGCTGTGTCAGCGTCCGTTGCGCCGCGAGCCGCAGCGCACGGCCGCCTGCCGGGCCTGTCCCGCTGGCTGCTCGGGCTGGTGCTGCTGGTCAGCGCAGCCCACGGCACGGCCCATCGCGGCCACGCCGTGTGGACCGATATTCACTGGGTGGAAGACCGTTTCGAGATTACCCATCGCCTGCACGTGCCCGACGCGATCACGGTGAACCGCTTCATGGACGGCTCACTGCCCATTGAGGACCTGCGCAGTCTGGCGCTGGTCGCGCTGTACGTGGAAGAGCGATTCTCGCTGACCGCTGCCGATGAGCCTGCGGCCTTCGAGACCCTTGGGGCGGAAATTATCGACGGCTTCGTTTACGTGTATCAGGAGTGGTCAACGTCGCTGCCCGCGGCGTTTCCCGATATCGACAACCGGGTCCTGCTGGATGTGGAACCCGGGTCGCAGGCGTTTATCCGCATTATGGGTCCCGGGCTGGACGAGGAGCGCGTTCGCTGAGGCTACGCTATCTGTTTGTTCACAACTCCAGGGCTGTGAATGCATCAAAGGTTTCTGGTGTCACAAACACAGCCTCGTTGGCATGCGGGAAATGCTGGAAAAACTCTTCCAGGGCTTCCTCGTGGCGAGGCTTCGGTTCACCGTACGTGACCTGAATGGGCGTCACACCACGTGGTGTGTTGACGACAAAATCCACTTCTCTCCTGCCTTTCCAGTAACTGATATCGGCGCTGCTTCGGCGCAGAACAAGATAGACGAGGTTTTCGAAGTCCTTGCCGGAATCCCGGCCAGATCGCGTGCTGACTGCTCGGCGCAGCCCGGTATCAATCGCATAATATTTGCGGTTATGCCGTACTCGTTTTGCTTCGGAATAGGCGAAGTAGCGACAGCTGAAAATCAGGTAGGCATCCTCGCAGGCCTGAAGATAAAGGCTGACAGTTTCCGGGCTCAACTGTATTGCACCGGCGATACGCCGCAGGCTCAGTTCCGACCCGACAGATTCCAGCACCATTCTTGCCATGGCCTGCAACAGTCGACTGGACTTGGCGGAGATCCGCTCACGAATATCTTTCTCGACAATATCCAGAAAGTATTGCTGCAACAGTTTCTCCGGCTGCGGGAAGTCCAGTACCGCCGGGAAGCCACCCCGCCGAATGAACTGCTCGAGATCTCCGGGTCGCTCACGCTGCTGGAACTCTGCGAAATCAAAGGGGAACAACTCATGGCGCAAGTGTCGTCCGGTCAGTGAGCTGGCGAGTTCGCCACCCAGTAACTGGCTGTTGGAGCCCGTGACCACGAAGCAGTGGCCACTGTTCATGGCAAGACGGGTATTCAACCACGGCTGCCAGTTCGCCACATTCTGGATCTCGTCGAGAAAAAACGTCAACCTGTCCTGGCTGGACGCCGTCGAAACTGCGTAGATGTCATCAAGCAATGCCGCATCGAGTTCACCCAGCAGTCGCGGATCTTCGAAATTGATAAAAATCGCCTGACTGTCGGCGATGCCATTGGCGAGCATTAATTGCCGCAACAGGGTGGATTTTCCGCAGCGGCGCACCCCCTGAATTACGGTGACCACGTCGGGTGTCAGAACACACTCCCCAACCAGATTCCGCGAAACGGTGTTAGAGGGCTGGGCGGACCAGCCAGACCAGTCCCTGAGAATCTGCTGCAGATCCGCCGTTTCCATTGCGCACGCTTCCGTTGCCAGTTATGTCCAGTGTAGAAGACGATACGGATTTCGTCCAGTGCACTGGACATATCTTTGTTTATCCAGCCAGATGGACAAATAACGAAGAGGCGCTGCAGTCTGTCAGGGCTCCAGCGTCAGCGTCTCAAACAGCACCGTCTCGATCTTTTTCCGGCTGTAGAACGCCGGAAACACCTTGTCGTTTGCCCACAGCTCGAACAGGTTGTCGTACAGCGGGTGGTCCGGGTCACCCACCTGCCCGGGGGTGTTCATGCCCAGCGTGTTGTCCCAGTCGCGGGTATCCACGAAGATCCGGAATGACGCCCCCGAGGTCTGATTGTCCCCGCTGCCGGTATTGCCCACGGTGAATCCATTGCCGCCGCGGGGAACCGGGCCCACATTGAGTCGCTCGCGGGTTGCCGCGTTCACCGCGCTGGCGAGGGGGTGCTGTATCAGGGCATGCTTGTAATCCGCCTGGCCGTAGACCCAGTTCGATGAGTCTTCGCCTAGCCTGTCACGCAAATCCGCAACCCCCTGTGCCAGCGCTTCCTGCAGGAAGGCGTCGCGGCCGGCCACGGGGTCGTCTCCGAAGTCGCCATCCGGTGCCAGCAGAAAATCGATCATCCGCTTCATGCCGATGGTCAGGAGGTCGCGGCCGGGCTCGGGAATCTTCAGCGCTTCGATGTTTTCCAGCAGGCGTCTCTCGAAGGCGACATAGATGCCGGCCGCCACGGAGTCCTTGTCCAGCACGGAATCCCAGGCCAGCAGCCGCTGGCGTGCCTGCTCCACCGTGGTATCGTCAGACGGCTGGCCCTTGAGCATGGGTACGAGGGTGCGTGCCGGAATAGACAGGGTGTCATGCTGCAGCTGGATCATGTCCATCATGTTGAACTTGCGCCCCGACCCCAGCACCTCGCTGGCCCGTGCCCAGCGGTAGGGGTCGGCCCAGGTGTAACCGATGGCGTCCAGATAGGGGTAGTCCTGGCGGGTGTAGTTGCTGTTGGAAGTCTCGATGTAGCCGCGCTCAGGATTGACCTCGTGTGGCTTGGCCTTGATGGGCAGATAGCCGTCCCACTCGTAGCGTCCATCTCCCGGCACCGGCACCATGCCGGAGAAGTTGCGGCGCAGGGGAGCAATCCCCACTGCCTGCAGACCGATCGTGCCGTCGCGGTCGGCCCAGACCATGTTCTCCCCGGGGATGTTGCTGTAGTGGCTGGCCTCGCGGAAGGCTTCCCAGCTGGTCGCCTGGTTCATCCGCAGTGATGCCAGGTAGGGGGCCCCACCGGATTCCATCCATGCCGGACGCACGGCATAGGCCAGGTGCCTGTCCCGGTCCTCGAAGGTCACGGGGCCGTGGCGGGTGTACAGAAGCTCCACGGTAACCGGGTCGTCGCCTTTCACGGGGATGACCTCCTCGATCACCTGCATGTTTTCCCAGCGCCCCTGGTATCGGTACTGTCTGGGATTCTGCGGGTGGGTCTCGTAGACCATCAGGTCCTCACCGTCGGTGCGGAACACGGTCAGCCCCCAGGCGCCGTAGCCATTGTGGCCGATGGAGATGCCCGGAATTTCCGGTTCGCCGCCACCGATCACGTTCCAGCCGGGGCCCACCAGGTGGGCCCAGTAGCGCAGCGAGGGCACCGCCTGGGCGCGGTGCGGATCGTTGACCATCATCGGCGAGCCGTCCTGGGTGAGGTCGCCGCTGACCACCCAGTTGTTGCTGCCGATGTCTTCAATGGCCCGCTTGTGCAGCTCCCGGTCCTCCTTATCGAGCACCGCCGCCAGCCGGGCAAAGCTGTCCTCGTCGTTACGGTAGGCGGCGACAACGTCCTGCGGCTCGAAGCGCAGGCGGTCCCGATACGCGTTGTAGAGATGGAGAATGTCGTTTTCCAGCAGGGACTCGCAATCGATGAGCGGGTCGAGCGCCAGGTCGGGCTCGTGGGGATGAAAATAGGACAGCTCATGCACCACGTCCTCGCCCAGCAGACAGACCGCGCGTCCGGTGTCCAGTTCGCTGCCTATGTTGCCCAGCAGGCCCTGATGGCGCGAGATCACCACTTCCGGGGTCCAGTGCTGCGGCTGTATGTCGAGAATGCGGAAGGGCAGCGGCAGTGACTCGGGAGTGGCCAGCGCCGCGTCGATATAGGCATTCACGCCGTCGACAAAGGCGTTGATGATGGCGATGCCCCGGGGATGGTAATGGCTCAGTTCCCGATCGAGGTCGCCGCGGAATTGGAACAGGCGGGTGCCGTGGTCGCGGTCGACCATGCGCGGGCCGAGCATTTCCGCGGTGGTGCCGGTTGCCTGGGCGCGCCAGATCTCGAACTGGAACAGCCGGTCGCGGGCGGCGCTGTAGCCCTGGGCGAAGAACAGGTCGTGCTCGGTCTCGGCATAAATATGGGAGATTCCCCATTTGTCCTTGAGAATCTCCACCGGCTGTTCCAGTCCCGGCACCTTCAGGGTCTGGTCAGTCTGGGAAAATCCCGGCGCGCTTAGCAGGGCTGCGCTGAGGATGATGAGGATCAACCAGGGACGGGGAGATAAGGTCATGGCGGTCTGCCTCGCTGGTTGCCACTTGACGGATCGTCAGAGGGCTGATTATTGTCAGGGCGCAGTCGTTCTGCCTGCTGCAGCATAGAAACCGTGGGGGCAATTGTCCAACACGCTATCCGGAAAACCTGGCCCGAGGCTCGTATGCTTTTACGAACGCTCTTCCTTTCACGCTCCCTGCCGTTCTCCGCTGGTGTCATCCTTGCCTGCCTGTCGTGGCTTCCGGTCAGCTCGGCGATGGCGTCAGTCGGCTTCGAGGCGGTGCTGTCTTTCCCGCATGCCACCGACCTGGTTGCCTCACCGGTCGGCGATCGCATCAGCTGGGTCAGCCAGCAGGAGGGCGCGCGTAATGTCTGGGTCGCCGATGGCCCCGACTGGGAAGGCCGGCCGCTCACCCACTATGAGGGTGATACGGGTGACGCCATCACGGATCTTCGTTTCACACCGGACGGTGAGTCGGTCATGTTTCTTCGCGGTGGCGCCCGCAACCGTGAGGGGGACCTGCCCAACCCCACAAGCCGGCCGGAGGGCGTTGCGCGCAAGCTTTGGGTGGTGCCGGCCCATGGCGAAGCCGTGCCCCGGGAGCTGGCGGAAACCGACGATTTCGACGTGTCTCCCGACGGCGAGTCGGTGTTTTTTCTCAAGGACAGCCAGGTCTGGATGCGTGGACTGAGCCGCGCAGAAGAGGGCGGCAGCCTCGAAACCGTGAAAAACGATGGACCCGGCGACAAGCCCTTGTTCAGCGTGCGCCGCGGTGTATCGACCTTCTCCATCGCCCCGGACGGCAGCAGGATTGCCTTCGTCTCCGACCGCGGTGACCATGCCTTCATCGGCGTGTACGACCGTGAGGAAAACGCCATTACCTGGCTGGAACCGTCGCTGGACCGGGACCGCGCGCCAACCTGGTCGCCGGACGGCGAGCACATCGCTTTTCTGCGGATACCCAATGAAAAGCGGATTCTGCCCTTTGTGCCGCGGCGTGAGGGACTGCCCTGGTCCATCCGCATCGGCAACGCAAGCACCGGCGACACGCGGGAAATCTTTCGTGCCGACGCAGGTCCGGGCAGCCCCTTCCAGCCCGGATACTGGTTTGTCGGGGATCGTCTGTGGTGGGGCGCGGATGACCGCATCCTGTTTCCCTGGGAAAAGACCGGCTGGCTGCATATCTGGTCCGTGGCCAGTGCCGGCGGTGAGGCTGTCGACCTGACGCCGGGCGAGGGCGAAGTGCAGTACGCCGATCTGGCGCCTGACCGCAGCGCCTTGCTGTACAGCGCCAATCATGGGGATCTGCATCGTCGCCACCTGTGGCAGACGCCGGTTGCCGGCGGCGAACCCGAGCGCCTCACGACGGGCAGTGGCATTGAATGGATGCCCGGGCGCACCGGCAGCGGGACGCTGGTCTTCCTCGCGTCGGCGGCCCGCGAACCGGCCCATCCCGTTGTGCTGGTCGAGGGTGCGCGCCGGGCGCCGGGGCCGCCGCTGCCAGAGCGCTTCCCGACACAAGGCCTTGTGCAGCCCGAACTCGTGTCTTTCCCGGCTGCCGATGGACTGCAGATTCACGCCCAGGTGTTCCTGCCGCCGGCGCAGTGTGGCCGCGGGCCGCACCCGGGGCTCCTGTTTTTCCACGGCGGATCACGGCGCCAGATGCTGATGGGCTTTCATCCGGGCAGCTATTATTCCAACGCCTATGCCTTCAACCAGGCGATGGCCGCACGCTGCTTCGTCGTTGCCGCCGTGAATTACCGCAGCGGCGTGGGCTATGGCATGGAGTTCCGCGAGGCCCGGGACTACGGGGCGCGCGGCGCCTCCGAGTATCGCGATGTCGTGGGTGCCGGCATTTATCTGGCCGGCCGGGACGACGTCGACCCGGCACGACTGGGGCTGTGGGGCGGGTCCTATGGCGGCTATCTCACGGCGCTGGGACTGGCGCGGGCCTCAGACCTGTTCGCTGCCGGTGTCGATCTGCACGGGGTGCATGACTGGAACGTGGTCATCGGCAATTTTGCCAGCGCCTATGATCCCGGCATGGACGAGGATTTCGCCGACCTCGCCTGGCAATCGTCGCCCATGGCAGACGTCGGGACCTGGACCTCGCCAGTGCTGCTGATTCATGGCGACGACGACCGCAACGTGCCCTTCTCGGAATCGGTAGACCTGGCAGAAGCGCTGCGCCGGCAGGGTACGCCGGTGGAATCCCTGGTGTTTCCGGACGAGGTGCACGGTTTCCTGCTGCATCGCAACTGGCTGGCGGCCTACCGCGCGGCGGCAGCGTTTCTCGATCGAAAGCTCGCGGTGGCGGATTAAGGCAGCTGCCGCCACCCCTCAGTCGATGCGGTCAGCGTAGGAGTCGCCGGTAATCATTCGCACGACGCGACCGTCTTCCTCGACAAAGCGCACAACCTCGCCCACTGCGCTGCCGCCCGTGGGCGCCGTCAGCAGGAATTGCCCATCGCCGAGGGGTTCGAGTGTCTGCGTGACGTCGATGTTGTCCGCATCGGGCCGCAGCAGTACCAGCTGCTCATTCATCAGCACCACCTGCATGTCGGCCCAGGTGGATCGGTAAATGCCTGCGAAGCGCGCCCAGTCCGCATCCCACTCGACCGGCTCGGGCTCCGTTTTTGTCGCCCTGGCCACCGCCTGGCCGACGGTTTTCATGAGTTCGGCGGAAATGTGCGAGGGGCCCGAGTCGTTGGTGTTGGTCAGCACGATGACGCCGATCTCGTCGTCCAGCTGAATCCGTGTATGCGTGGTGTAGCCCGGATAGCCGCCGCCGTGACCCACGTAAAGCCTGTCGTCGACGCGCATCACGGCAAAGCCGATGCCCTGGCCGCGCGTCCAGTCGTTTTCCAGCATGCGCACGCGATGCATCTCTCGCAGGGAGGCGGTGGAAAGCAGGCGGTTCTCGCCGCGCGCGCCCTCGCGGAACTGCGCCGACACGAAGCGCGCCATGTCTTCCACGGTAGAGGTCAGCCCCGTGGCCGAGGCCATGGCGCGGGCGTCGACAAAGGGCATGATGGCGCGGCTGCCATCGGGCATGCGACGGCCATAGCCGGTGGCCAGCTTCGGGTCCTCACGGTCAATGCTGCTGGCAGTCATCGACAGCGGGTCAAAGATGTTCGCCTGCAGATACCCGGCCCAGCTCTCGCCGCTCACCTGCTCGACAACCATGCCGGCCAGCGTGTACGCCAGGTTCGAATACTTCCAGCGCGTCTCGGGAGAGAATGCCGCCTGCCGCTCGGGCAGCAGTGCCTGCAGCTGTGCCGCGCTGGGAAACTCGAGGTCCGACCAGTGGGGGCCGGCTTCCCGCGGCAGCCCGGAGCTGTGTGTCAGCAGGTGCTCCAGGGTGATGGGCGCATCGTCCGGCGCTGCGGTCTGCACCTCGAACCAGGGCAGGTACTGCGCCACCGGGTCATCGAGGCGCAGCAGACCCTGCTCGCGCAGCTGCATGATCGCCGTTGCGGTAAACAGCTTGCTGTGCGAGGCCATGCGAAAGCGGGTATCTGGCGTCATGGGCCGGTCGGCGGCAAGGTCCGCGTGACCGAAGCCCTGCGTCCAGACCAGATCGTCCCCGGCGACCACACCAACCACGACCCCGGGGATGCCCCGATAGGCCAGCTGGCCTTCCATCCAGGCCGAGAACAGGCGGATGGAGGCCTGCACATCCGGGTCGTCGGCCGGGGGCTGTTCCTGCGCGATGACGGAAAAGCTCAGCATCACAGCCAGTAGCGGCAGGGTAATGGCGCGCACAAGGCGCAGGGGAGTCTTGAGTGTGTGAATCATGCCATAAGCCTCGAGGTGGTCGTGGCTTGAAGTCTAGCACTGCCAGCGCTGACTCAAGCGCGGGTTTTCGATGTGCCGGCTCGATCGCAGGCGCACGTATCGCGAGCCTGACTCATCAGACCGGGGGCTCTGATTCTCCCGGCGAACAGCTGCCTGGACACGCCGTCATGGGGTGGCTGCGATCACAGGAACGGCGATCTTATTCTCGCGCTGCGAGGTTTTGCACTCCCTTATAACCGAAAAGCGTCTCCGCGGAGATTCTGGCGCTTTTTGATGGGACCACAACGCTGATGGAGTGCGGGCGTGGAGGTACAGCGCGCCGTCTCGTCGGCAACGATGCTGTTCATCGCTTTTCGGATCAGCGCATGCGTTAGTTGAGGCATCTCCGCAGCTTCCGGACAGGGTTCATGCAAACTATGGAGCAGCCTGGAGTGTCGGGCAAGCCGTTGCTGGTATTTGATGGAAAAGGGCTGACGCCGGGCCTACGGTGATAGCGTGAGTGTCTAGGCTGTCCGTGAAATCTGGGGTCCGGCGCCGCGGTCAGAACCCCCAGGATTGTGAAATTCCCTCGACACCCACCAGCGACGTGATCACTCGATGGCGACCCGCATTGCATCCGCCAGCGGCGGCGTCGTGCGCGGCAGGCGTCTCGCCTGCGTGCGCTGCTCAAAGGCATAGCCGAGTCCCAGCAGCACCGGTTCACTGAAGGCGCGGCCAAAGAAGGAGACGGTCACCGGCAGCCCGCCAGCCGTAAACCCGGCCGGCACAATCAGGTCCGGGAAGCCGGTGAGGTTGGCGAGCGTTACCGGCGAGCCGCCGGAGCCCGGTGCAGAGTCCGGGTTCGGCTCCGGATCAATCCGCTGCGGGCGACGAGGCTGGGTGGGATAGATAATGGCATCCAGCCCGTGCTCGTCCATGAGTCCCTCAATGGTATCCCGCAGCAGCGGCAGGGCATGATCGCGCACGGCCAGGTACTCCCGGTCGCTGAGCTCACCGCCGGCGTCCTCTTTCAGCATCAGCTGCCAGCGCGAGGGGTTCGGTATGTAGCCCTGCTCGCTGTCCGGCGAAGGCAGTGTCATGGCGGTGTCAATCAGTGCTCGAAGCGTTTTGGGGTAGTCTGGCCCGGTCGTTTCGAGGTAGTCGGCGATCTGTGCACGGAACTCGCGGTAGCGAATCGTGCGGTAAAAATCGCCGCGCGATGCCAGTAGCCAGGGGGGTAATTCGATATCGACCAGCTCGGCGCCCGCCTTACGCATGGTCTGAAAGGCGGACTCCATGATCCAGTCGACTTCGTTGTCAGCACCCATGAAATCGCGCGCAATACCCAGCTTCGCGCCCTGCAGGGCGTCGCGATCGAGAAAACGGGTGTAGTCCTGATGCACCTGGCCTTCGCTGCGCGCGGTTGCCGGATCGGCAGGATCGACACCGGCGACTACGCCCAGCGTGGTGGCAACATCATGGACATGCCGCGCCATGGGCCCTGCGGTGTCAAACGACAGCGCCAGCGGCACGATGCCATCGCGGCTGATCAGACCCAGGGTGGGTTTGAGGCCGACAATGCCATTGGCGGAGGAGGGCATGCGCACCGAGCCGCCGGTATCCGTACCGAATCCCACCATGGCGTAGGCCGCCGCGATGGCCGCGCCGGTGCCACCGGATGAGCCGGCGGGTGACCGGCTGGTGTCGTGGGGGTTGTAGGTCAGGCCATCCAGCGAGTTCAGCGGCCCGCCGGAGGCGAACTCGCTCATGTTCAGCTTGGCAATGATCACCGCGCCGGCATCCCGCAGGCGTTTTACCAGAAAGGCATCATCCAGCGGCACGGTACCCGCCAGCATGAAGGAGCCTGCCGTGGTCGGCAGGTCGTGGGTGTCGATATTGTCCTTCAACGCCACCGGGATGCCGTGCAGCGGCGAACGCGGGCCGCTGCTTTGGCGCTCCGCATCCAGCGCCCGGGCCTCGTCGAGCGCCGCCGGATTCAGCTGCAGCACCGCGTTGATGCCCGGACCCGCATCGTCGTAGGCCTCGATGCGGCGAAGAAACTGCCGTACCAGCGCTTCCGAGGTGATCTCTCCCCGCTCCATGGCGCGATGGATGTCGGCGATGCTGGCGCTGGATAGCGTGGTGACTTCCGCCCGCGCCGCCAGTGACAAGAGCAGGCAGAAAACCACCAGCGGGAGAGGGTTCAGGCAATGACGGGACTGCGGCATGGCGCGTGGCTCCGATGGGGTGACAGCCGTGAGCGTAGCAGACCTCGGGCCGGGCAGATGCCCGATCTTTTCCTCGATTCTTTCTGAACAAAGCCTAAAGCTTTTCTTAAGAATCATAACCCGTTGAAAATAAAGCATAAAAAATATCTTTTGAATTTTGGATCCGGTGCCGCCCCGGGTAACGTTATCGACGCCGTCTTTGCGGATGCCGACGCCTTCGGGCGCCGGGGCATGCGCAGGCAGGCCCGGACTCAATCACGCAACACAAGAGGGAATACACGTCATGACACAATTCAAACACGCGGCTGTCGCTATGCTGCTCACCGGCATGACACAACTGTCCTGGGGGCAGGGGCAGACAGTGACCCATGATTTCAGTCAGACGGGCTTCTCGGGCGGCGGCAGTATTTCCGGCTTCTTCCGCGGCACGGATCTCGACGGCGATGGGCGCATTTATGCGGTCTCACGAACGATCAGCAATTTATTCGATGTGCCCTATGGCAATGAGCTGGATTATGCCGAGGTCACCTTCACCGGGTTCGGCGACCTGCCAGGCGAGACAACCGTGGTCTACGACAAGTCCGTGGCGGACATGGAATCACCGCGCAATACCTTCATGGCGTTCGCCTACAACCTGGATGGCGGGCCCCTGGGCGATGACGCCGACGAGGGCATCAGCCTGTCGGTATTCTCGCCCAGCACCAACTACAACGCCGGCAGCGCCTTCAGTTTCGTTTTCTCCTCCGAAACCGGCACCCCCCTCGGGACCTGCGGCGTCGCGGAGTTCTGTGGCCTGGTGATTTCCCTTGTACCGGACGAGGACTCACCAATCGGCGCATCTGTGACCTTCACTGATTTCAGCGGCAGCCCGGTCACGGGCAGCACCCGCAGCACCGAGGTGCGGCAGGTTCCTCTCTCACCTCAGTTGTCCCTGTTTATCGCTCTCGCGCTGGCGGCACTTGGCATCCGGGTGCTGAAGCGACAGCGCGAGTTGCGGGCCTGATCCCGCAGACGACGTGGATATCCCGGCGGGCAGGGACGCCTGCCGGGTCATCAGGTAACTCCACGACAGTCCAACAGGGAGTGCAAGCGGCGTGCTACGTTTCTTTCTGCTGTTTCTGATAATCCAGGCGGTGCTGTTCACTGCCGAGCTCACCCCGCCGGGCCAGCAGTATGTGGTGCAGCCCTTTACTGGTGGTCTGGCGAGTGTGTCAGCGCTGCTGATCGGCCTCACCGGTCGTGATATCAGCAGTAGTGGCGTGCTGATCCACGACCTGCAGACGGGCTTCGGCGTGGAAATCGCCGCCGGCTGCAACGGCGTGGAGGCCATGATACTCCTGCTGGCGGTGATGCTGGCCTTCCCCGCCCCCTGGCGCTATCGGGTAGCGGGCATTACCGCGGGCATGCTGGCTATTCAGGGTCTGAACCTGCTGCGTATCATCTCCCTGTTCTACCTGGGCATGCGGTATCCGCGCGCCTTCGACTGGGCCCACCTGTATCTATGGCAGGCACTGATCATGCTGGATGTCGTGGTCGTTTTCCTGCTCTGGATCCGCGCGCTACCGCGGTCTGGCGGCGAGCATGCGCTGGCTGCCATCTGACCCACTGGGGCGTTTCATCGCCCTGAGCCTGATGCTGCTACCGCTGTGGTTTGTGGCCTGGTTCAATCTGGCTGACCTGCTGCTGTGGCCGGCGATCACGGCCAGCGGCGCGCTGCTCAACCTGCTGCACCCGGGCCTGGTGGAGGGCTTTGAGGGCCGTAGCGGAGCACTGGACGTGCTGACCGGCATCAATGTGGCGCATCCCCGGGGCCTGGCGCAGCTCATTATCGAGGTCAATGTGCTGAGTTACGCGTGGAATCTGCCGGTGCTGTTCGCGCTGCTATTCGCAACCGATCCACGCTTCTTCTCTTACCGGCATCTCGCGCTGGCCTACCTCGGCCTGCTGCCCTGCTATGTCTGGGGGCTGTGTTTCGATGTCCTGAAAACGCTCGCGCTGCAGTCGGGCGCTGAGGCCAATGCCTTTCTGGGCTACAGCGACTTCCAGCTCGAGCTGATCGGGCTGGGTTACCAGTTCGGCTATCTCATGCTGCCCGTGATCGGTGCCGTGGCACTGTGGGTGAGCATGAACCGCGAGATGCTGCTGCTACTTCTGGACCAGATCCAGCCGGCGCCGGAGTCCTAGCGGCCCATTAGTTGTGGCCCATTGCCTACCAGGGCAGAACCTCGCCATTGCTGTGCCAGAAGGTCCCCGAGGTCTCCAGAGACAGCGCGTCAATGCGGGCCAGCAGCCCGGATGCCGCCTCATCGACGTCGATCAGACCGCGATTGCCGGTCATGTCGGTACGGACATAGCCTGGATGCAGCAACGCGACGCTGATGCCGCGCTCTGCCAGATCATGCGCCAGGGACTTTCCCGCGGCATTGAGTGCGGCCTTGGACATGCGGTAGCCGTAGCTGCCACCGCTGTCATTGTCGGCAATGGAACCCATTCGGCTGCTGATCAGGGCGAGCTTTGCCGGGTTACGCAGGGCTGGCAGCAGGGCGTGGACCACGAGCAGCGGTCCCAGCGCATTCACCTCGAATTGCCGGCGAATGGCCTGCGAGTCCAGCGTATCGATAGACACCGGGTGCATCACGCCGGCGTTGTTGATCAGGAGGTCGGTGGAGTCCGGACCCAGGGCTGATGCCAGTCTTTCCAGCGAGGCCGCGTCCGTGACGTCGACACCGTCGACCACCTCTACGTCGAGCGCCTGCAGTTTGGTGGATGACTGGCGGCAGACGGCCCTTGCGCGCCACCCGTTATCCGCAAGTTGACGAGTCAGTTCCAGTCCGATGCCGCGATTGGCACCAATAATGACAGCGTTTTTCATGCGCCAAGTCTAACGCAAACGGTGGGCTGATCTCAAAAGGTAATGCCCCCTGCGCCTCGCGCCGGGGCCGCGTTTCAATAGTGCACTTTATTCCGGTTTTCCAAGCAGTTCTGTCAGTGATACTGAAAGCTATATTTCGAAGTCACCCCTCTCTCGCTGCCCTTATAACCGAAAAACGTCTCCGCGGAGATGTTGGCGCTTTTTGATGGATCGGAACGGGTTGATGGGGTGAGGGCGTTAACAAGAAGCGCTCTGTCTCGTATGACACCGAGACGCACATCGTTGTTGCTAGCTCGTTGGCTTTATGCAGGGTTAGCCTATGTGGGCCTCATTCCTTCCACACCTCGCCGCACAGCCGCACCCAGTTGCCGCCGATCACCTTCTCGATGATCCGGTCGTTGTGACCCCGGGCCACAAGAGCGTCGGCAATAAGATCCATGCGCCGGTGGGAATTCAGCTCCGGTACCGTGAAGAGTACCTCCGGGTCCTCTGCGGGCGCGGCGATGCCGGCCTCGATCCGTCCCGAGACAAACTCCCGGTGCGCGGCCCAGTATTCATCGGATCCATCAATGGGGGTGATGGAGAGATCGCTGCCGATCCCCACGTGATCCTCTCCGCAAACGTCAAGCGCGTGTTCAATATGGGCAACCACGTCGTCGGTGGTGGGGATGCGACCAGGCGTGAGAAAGGGCATCAGATAGATGCCCACCACGCCACCGCCATCTGCGGCGGCGCGCAGCTCTTCATCATCCTTGGAGCGCGGATGGCGCATGACGGCATTGCACCCGGTGTGTGTGATGCCCACGGGAGCCGCGGACGCCCGTATGCCTTCGGCGGTGGTCCGCTTGCCGCAGTGGGAGAGATCGACAAGGCTCCCGAGCGCGTTCAGGCGCTCCACCACCTCATGCCCATAGGTACTGAGGCCGGCGTTCCCCGGCTCCAGGCAGCCGTCCCCCACAAGATTGCGCACGTTGTAGGTGAGCTGGACAACCCGCACTCCGAGGTCGTGGAACATATCGATGCGAGAGAGGTCGCCCTCGTAGGGTGTCGTATCCTGGAAGCCCAGGATGATTCCCACGCGCCCTGAAGCCCTCGCGTCCTGAAGCTGGTCCATGGATCGTACCAGGCGAAACACGTCGGGCCAGCGCTCGACGTTGGCAAACCAGGGTGCCATGCGGCGCAGGGATGCCAGGGTATCGCCCCCGCTCACGGTCACGTTCATGGCGGTGATGCCCGAGTTGCGGGCGTTATCGATCATTTTGCGGTCTAGGGGTGGGTTCTGCGGATAATTGAAGTATCCCGGGCTTCCCAGAAAGTCGACCACCATGGCCTGGTTGTAGCCTGGCCAGCGCGGGGATTGATGGCCGGCGTCTGCATCGGGCATCGTCGCTGTGGCAGGCGTCGCGGCGGTGGACGTTACCGGCCAGCTGCCCGCGATGGCAGCCGGGGCAATTCCGGCTACGGAGGCGAAGCGGAGGAAGTCTCGGCGCGGGATGCTCATGGCGGTTTCCTGTAAGTTGAAGGTTGCCCGGCTATAGAGTGTGCCATGCGCCGGAGAAAGATGCGTGTCGCCGGCGATCTGATAAGCCTCGTAAAAATGCGCGGCAATGCATAACATGCAAGGCAAACAGGCCTGGGAAGAGACAGTCGATGAAGAAATCACTATCGGCGATTCTGGCACTTTCGCTCGCGATGCTTTCACAGTCCCTGTTGGGCCAGTGGACCCATCAGTACCCCAGGGTGGAAGGCTATTCCCATCAGCTCTACCTTGAACAGGAAAATCTGCCGATTCTCTCTTCCGGACCGATCAATCCGGCGCCGTCACCAGACGGCGAGCAGATCGCCTTCTCGCATCAAGGCTGGATCTGGTTGCTGGACCTCGAAAGCGGTGTTGCCCGCCAGTTGACCGACGGCGCCGGCATTGACGGCCGGCCACGCTGGTCACCGGATGGCGAATCACTCGCTTTCGTGCGAGACGGCGGTGCGGATACCGCGGTTGTCGTGAAGCGACTGAGCGATGGCGCAGAAACGGTCGTCGACACGCCGGCCATCGAGCTTGATCCCGAGTTCACTCGCGATGGAAATAGCCTGCTCTACACTTCTGCGCGCACCGGCCGTCTCGCGATATGGCAACGCGATCTCGCAACCGGTGATGATGAAAAATTGATAGAGCCTGGGGGCCTTGGTCGTGGGGCAAGGTCGCTGGCGGACGGTGGAATCGTCTATCACGCGAAGGACTATCCCTCTTTCGGACTGCGGGTGCGTGAGGCGGATGGGCAGACAGACCGCTTGCTGTTCGAGCAGGGCTGGATGGCCCATTTCGATCCTGACGTGCACCCGTCGGGACGCTCCATGGTCTATAGCGTCGGCAACGGCAATGACCAGCGTCTTGCCGTGATGGACATTGATCAACCGGGTTTCCCGCGCTGGCTGACAGCCGTCGGCGGCAAGGCATTGCATCCGGCCTTCTCGGCAGACGGCACCACGATCTATTTCGTGGAGGCAAACACGAATCAGCAGTTTGAACTCAGGCAGATCGATGTGGCCGGTGGCCCGGCATCAGCGGTGGAGATTGCCCGCTGGGATTACACCAGCCCGGTTGGCAAGGCCACGATCATCACGACGAGGGATAACGGAGAGCCTGCTCCCGCAAGAGTGTCAGTGACCCGCATGGATGGCCACCCCGTGGCCAACCCCGGCGGCCCCACCTTTGTCGATAACAATAATGGCGACACCTACTTCTACTCGCCCGGCAGTCTCGAACTCGATCTCCCGCAAGGGCAGTACCGCATTGTCGCGACACGCGGGCCCTTCTCGATGCCGGTTGAGCGCAGCGTTGACGTGTCCCGGGACGCGTCATTGGAGCTGGTTGCGGCTATCCCGGAAATATGGAACCCGGGAAACGCAGGCTATGCCTCCGCGGATCACCACATCCATCTGAACGCGAGCGGAGTGACCGAACTCGACCTTGCCGACCTCCTGCTTTTCATGCGGGGAGAAGCCCTCGACTCCGCTGCTCCCATGGCATGGAACCAGTACAACCGCTTCATTGATGCACATCGCGTCGGCCAGACCGAGACAACGGCTGATGGCACGTCGGCCCTACTGTCGCAGGAGGTCCGCTCGGACTTTCACGGTCACCTGGGAATGATCGGCCTGAAAGACGCCTTCCACCCGTGGTTTTTCGGCCCGATCGAGCCTGTCTATTCGAACCGGGACTTCAATAACGGGCAGGCCATTGCCCACGCCAGGACGAAGGGTGCGCTGGCGACCTACGTGCACCCTGTCGACGGCCATGCCGATCCCTTCGCTGACCTGGCTGCCAACTCGCCACCCCATGAGCTCGTTATCGACGGCGTGCTGACAGATGGCGTGGGGCTGGAGCTTGTCTGCCAGTGGACGAGTTCGCTCGGCACTGCAGAACTCTGGTACCGGTTTCTCAATATCGGCAGGGCCATGCCGGCCACCGCGGGCACCGATATGATGGCAAATTTCTACCGTATTCCGGCCATCGGAACCGCGCGTGCCTACGTGCCCGTGGCAGCCAATGCCACCGGGTTTGATGCGGTGGTTGAGCAAGTGCGCAGGGGCACGGGTTTTGTCACCACGGGACCAGGGCTGTTGTTCGAGGTGAACGGAAGCACGCCGGGCGAGACGGTGGAATCGGGAACGCGGAGCTGGGACATCGAACTTGTCAGTGTGCGCCCGGTGGAGAGGCTGGAAATCATCGTCAATGGAGAGATTGTGCGAGCACTCGACGGCTTCGACGGCAAGGGTTCGAAGCGCTACTCAGGTGCCATCGATCTGCCGAAGGGAGGCTGGGTTGCGGCGCGGGCTGTCGGTGGCGAAACAGGCTGGCCGAGCATGGGCGTGTTCCCGTTTGCGCACTCGTCACCGATCTGGATCGGCCACATCGGGAGCACTGACCCCATGGCCGCACAGGCGGCCGCCAATGACCTGTTGCGGGCACTCGACTACTCGGAAGCGCAGTTTATTGAGGGCTATTCTGGCGCTGTCCCTGCCGGCTTGCAGGTGCGGATAGATCAGGCAAGGCGCGAACTGGAGGCGCTGGAGGACCGAGTGGGGGGGCACTCTGGGGTCAGGTCCGAACGGGACCTGACCCCTCAAGGTGAATCGGCTCCAGCGCCTCACCCTGGGGCAATACCCGCCCGATAATCGCAGTCTGGCCATAACCCAGCGCCCTCAGCGCCGCCACGCAGGCCCTGGCATTGGCCGCCGGCACACTCGCCAACAGCCCGCCGGCGGTCTGCGGGTCGAACAGCAGGGGGTAGCGCGGGTGATCGGTCATGCCTTCCGGGTTCCGCAGCGCTCGCCGCAGGCGCACGTTGGCCGGCTGAAGGGAACTCAGGATACCGCTGGCGACGGTCTCCTCCGCGCCGTCGAGCACCGGCAGGGCGGCGAGATCGAGTTCGGCATCCACCTCGGAAGGCCGTGTCATTTCCACCAGGTGCCCGAGCAGCCCGAAGCCGGTGACATCGGTGCAGGCGGTGGCGCCATGCTCCAACAGGCAGAGCGCACCGAGGCGGTTCGACTGGCACATGGAGGTCAGCGCCGCATCGATCCAGCGGCCTCGCGCGGCCAGCTTTGCATGGGCGGCGAACAGCGTTCCGGTGCCGATGGGCTTGGTCAGCAGCAGGACATCCCCGGCGCGCATGCCGCCCTTGCGCAGCACCCGGTCGCCGTCGGCATCAAGCAGCCCGTTCACCGCAAAGCCCAGCGCCAGTTCCCGGCTCTCGCCGGTATGCCCGCCCACCAGCGCGCAGTTGGCCTCGTTCAGGACCTCCACCGCACCGGACATCATCTGGAACAGCGTATCCTCAATCTTGCTCTCCGGCCCGGAGGGCACCGTCGCCACCGCGGTGGCACTCTGCGCCTCGGCGCCCATGGCGAAGATATCCCCCAGGGCATGGTTGGCGGCGACCTTGCCGAAAACGTAGGGATCGTCGATGAAGGCGCGGAAGAAGTCGATGGTGTGCACCACCGCCTTGCCCGGCGGCACCTGCAGCACCGCGGCGTCGTCCGGGTCGTGCAGCCCGATCATTACATCATTCCGCTGCACCGGCTGCAGCTGAGCGAGTGCCCGTGACAGCACGGACGCGCCGACCTTGGCGCCGCAGCCACCGCAGCGCATGGCGACCGCGGAGATCGCCTGGGCTGCCTCCTCGTTCTTCAGGGCGAGCCCGCGACCGGGATCATCAGTCTCTTCCTCCATCGCCGGCAGGTCGCTGAACCGCTGCATGAAGCGCCGGTCGATCCAGTCCTTCCAGCGCCAGACCCAGTCGCCCTCAAAGCCCAGTGCGCCCCGGGAGGCCACCGCGTGCCTGTCACCGGTGCTGATCAGGGCCAGCCAGGTCTTCTGCGGATGGAAGGGCCGCGGCGCACGCCCCTGTACGGCGCGGCGCAGATTGCGCGCCAGCGGCGGACCCTGGCGCACGGCAAACACGCCGGCCTTCTCCCGGGGGTGATCCACGCAGGTGGCAATGTCGCCCGCGGCGAATACCCGGTCGTCGGTGAGCGTCTGCAGCGTATCGCGCACCAGAATGAATCCGCGCTCATCCAGCATCAGTCCTGTCTCGCGCAGCCACGCGGCGCCGCCGGCCTGGGTGACCCAGACGATCTCGTCGGCGTCCAGCGTGTCGCCGGCTGCCGTATGCACCACGCCGTTCTCTACCCGGTTCACCGCAGACCCCCGGTGCAGGTGCACGCCCCGGTACTCCAGCTGCCGCTCGAAAGCCCGGCGCACGCGGGCATTGTGCGTCGGCAGCACACGATGACTGGACGTGAACAGGTGGAACGCCAGCTCATCGGGATCGCGGCCCGCCTCGCGAAGCTCCCGGCGCAGCCGGTACTGCATGGCCAGGGTGAGCTCGACGCCCCCGGCACCGCCGCCGACCACCGCGACCCGCGTCGCACCCGGATGCTCGCGGATGCGCTCCAGCAGCGCCAGCCAGCGGTCGTTGAACTGGTTGATCGGCTTGACCGGGACGGCATTTTTGCTGGCACCGGGCACCTCGCTTACCTGGGGCGTCGAACCGATGTTGATGGACAGCTGGTCGTAGGGCACCGCGGGCCGGCCGCGACAGAAAACCCGCTGCCCGGCAAGATCGAGCCCGACGGCCTCGTCGCGGAAAAACCGCGCCCCGGCGAATTCCGCCAGCCGCCCCAGGTCGATATGCACCTCGTCGTAGGCGTAGTGTCCGGCGATATAGCCCGGCAGCATGCCGGAGTAGGGCGTGTGCGTATCGCGGCAGATCAGCGTCAGACGCACGCCCGGGATTGGCCGCATGCCGAAACGTCGCAGCACGCCGACATGGCTGTGTCCTCCGCCGATCAGGACGATGTCGCGGAGGATGGGCGTGTCGGCTTGCTGCATGTCTGGCTCCAGAAGGCGAGAGAGGCGGGCACCGAGGCATCGCGTACCGGCGGCGCAAATCCCGCGCAGTGTAGGGTGGCATGCCTCGTCCAACAACGTGGACAACTCTCAGCGACGTGAAATATCTGCCAAATATGGCCATAATATGGAAGTTTTGATGAGGTGACGCATTATGAGTTTAGCCAGACAGATCAAACCTATCAGCTACCTGAAATCCAGCACAGCCGAAGCTGTACGCACCGTCACGGATACCGGAGAGCCTCTTTACATCACCCAGAACGGAGAGGCCAGGATCGTGGTTCAGGATATACATACCTACGAGAAGACCCAGGAAACTCTGGCGCTGCTCAGGATTCTTGCGTTGGGCGAGGCTGAGGTGATGAAGGGCGATACAGTCCCGGCGGATGAGGCGATAGAGGTCATCAGGCAGCGATTACGGTCGTGACGTATTCGGTAGAACTTACAGCGTCGGCCACGGAAGACCTTAACGACATCGTCCATTGGATTGCCAGAAACGATTCGACAGACAAGGCGCTGCATGTTCTGGATCAAATCCAGTCCAGGGTATTGTCCTTGCAAGACCATACCGGACGCGGTGCCGTTCCCCTTGAGCTGGGGAGCCTCGGGATGGACAAATATCGGGAGATTTACTTCAAGCCCTACCGCATCATCTATCATTGCAGGGATGAACGCGTCATTGTCAACCTGATCGCGGATGGCCGCAGAGACATGTCTGTCCTGCTGCAGCGGCGTCTGTTGCATCCCGGGTAATGCAAAAGCATCGCTTTATGACAGCGTCATGAAAGCACTGTGAATTCTCCGAGAACTTTCCATGAATTTTCCATGAAGACTCGATAATCGCATTGAGCGCTTGCCGCGACGCACCTAGCCTTTGGCGCTTCTCACATCACTGCCGGAGAACCCCATGAAGGTGCGAGCCCACTTATCCGCCGCCGTTGCGGCTGCCCTTGGCACCATGATCGCCAGCGGCGCTGCCGCCCAGTCAGCAACAGACCGCAGTGAGACAGGTATCGAGGAAGTGCTGGTGTATGGTCAGCGCGACATGATGCGCAGCGCTATCGATCGGCAGCGTGACTCAGACCGCATTATGAGCGTGATCACGCGGGATGCCATCGGCAACCTGCCGGACCAGAACGTGGCAGAGTCCGTTCGCCGACTGCCAGGCGTCAACGTCCTCAACGACCAGGGCGAAGGCCGCTTTATTGCCGTACGCGGGCTGGATCCGAGTCTGAACGCCTCAAACGTGAACGGTGTGCGTGTTCCTTCACCGGAAGCGGACACCCGGGCTGTTGCCCTGGATGTCATCGCCTCCGAGCTGGTGGAATCCATCGAGGTGGTCAAGACGCTGACGCCGGACATGGACGCCGACACCATCGGTGCCTCAATCCAGATCAATACGATGCGCGCCTTCGAGGCGGACGACCGCTTCTTTTCCGTCAAGGCCGAGCAGTCCTACAATGACCTCAGCGACGCCTTTTCCCCCAAGGGCTCCGTGGAGTTTCTCTTTCCCATCAACGACCGACTGGGCATTGCCGGGGGCATCTCCTACCAGGATCGGGAGTTCTCCACCGACAACATTGAGTCGGAGGGCTGGGACATCACGGATGACGGCGTTCTTTATGCCGACACGGTGGAGTACCGCGACTACGACGTGGTGCGGGAACGCTCCAGCGCCTCACTGACCGTGGATTTCAAGGCCACGGAAAGCACCACGCTGTATGCGCGGATGATGTACAGCCTGTTCGAAGATACTGAATCGCGCCGTCGGCTGATCCTCGAGATGGACGAGGAACCGCGTTCGGGCAGCGCCACGTCAGCATCTTTCCTGTCAGATGACGGTGAAATCGTTGCTGAGCGCGAGCAGAAAGACCGCTACGAGGCGCAAGAGATCCAGACCTACGCCATCGGCGGTGAAACGCTTTTCGGCGACTGGGAGCTGGATTACAGCCTCAGCTACGCCTACGCGGAAGAACACGAGAAAGACACTTTCGAAACCCTGTTTGCGGCAGGCTTCGAGGATCCGGGCGCACTGGGCATCGACTTCGACTACGGCAATGACGAGCAGCCGCGGTTTGCCATCAGTCAGGGCGCGGACGCATTTCTGGATCCGGGCATCTACGAGTTTGACGTGGTGGAGATTCCCGACGCCCTGTCAACGGATGAGGAAATCACCTGGCAGTTCAACGCCGCGCGCAATTTCCGCATGGACAGCGGCACGCTGCAGCTCAAGTTCGGCAGCAAGCTGCGCGAGCGCACCAAGGAGCGCGACACGTCCCTGCAGGTGTTCGACGACTTCGACGGTGACTACACGCTGGCAGACGTCACCGGCCGGCAGAGTTTCGGCCTCGCCGACATCGACCCGGTACCCGGCCTCGGCGCCGTGCGCAATTTCACTATCGACAATCTCGACCGCTTTGTTCTCAACGACTTCGACACCCGCCTGGAGTCCAACATCGAGAATTTCAGCGTGGACGAGGATATCCTCGCGGGCTACCTCATGGCGCGCTGGGAGTCGGGGCCGCTGACGGTGATTGGCGGCGTCCGCGTGGAGCGGACCGACAACACAGTGCGCGCCAATCTCACCGAGATTCTCGAGGAGGGCAGCGTTGTCAGCGGCGTTGCGCTCGAGGAAGACCAGGTGAGCTTCACGCCCAGTGAAGAGAGCAACAGCTATACCGACTGGCTGCCCAGCCTGAGTGCACGCTATGATCTGCGCAACGACATCGTGCTGCGCGCGGGCTTCTTCAACAGCCTGGTGCGCCCCGGTCCGGAGCAGCTGGCGCCGATCTTTATCATCGAGGAATCCGAGGGTGGCGACCGCGAGGGCGAGTTCGGCAATCCGGAACTGAAGCCCTACAAGGCCTTCAACGTGGACGCGAGCGTCGAGTGGTACTTCAGTGACAACGGCGTCCTGTCCGGTGGACTGTTCTACAAGGAAATCGACGATTTCATCGTCAATGCACGCTTCGAGGGCGACGAGCCGCCCTTCAACGGCGTGTATAACGGCATTCCCTTCGACGAGGGGATCATCCCGCTGAACGGCGACGAGGCCACGGTGCAGGGCGTCGAGTTCAACTACCAGCACGCGCTGACGCAGCTGCCGGCGCCGTTCAATGGTCTCCTGCTCGGCCTCAACTACACTTATACCGACGCCGAGGGCGATATCGGCGAGCGCACGATTCCCCTGCCGGCCGCGGCGGAGCAGACCTACAACGCCATGCTCGGCTATGAGTCCGGCCCACTGAGCGTCCGCCTGACCGCCGCTTATCGGGATGAGTACCTCGATGAGCTGGAGGGCTCCCCGGAGGAGGACCGCTACGTCAGGGACCACCTGCAGGTGGATCTGACGGCCAATTACGATGTCAACGAGAACATCAAGGTCTATTCGCAGTTCCTCAACCTGACGGACGAGCCCTTTGTGGCCTTCCAGCGCGGCCCGGGCGCCAGCCGGCTGTTACAGTACGAGGAGTACTCCTGGACCGTGCGACTCGGCATCCAGGTTCGCCTGTGAACACATTGATGGGACCTATTGCCATGCAGACCTCGCTGATTCGTGCCGCCGCCACCGGCATCCTCCTTGCGACGCTGGGGGTGGCAGGCGTCTCCGCGGAGACGCAGACACCCCATGCCGAACTGGAACGCGCCGTCTCGGGGGTTGTCGAGCGGATGCAGCAGACGTTGTCTGCCAAGGAGCGCTTGGCGCTGACCCCTGAGTCGGCCGCGTCGTTCCTGAACGCGCGGGAGCGGGAGCTGTTCTCCACTGGCTTTGCCAGGCTGCAGGTCTCGGCACCGGTGACGGTTCATGTGGCCTTTGAATCCGCCCCCGGCGAAGTCCCTTTCTGGCTACCGGCGCGCGGCTTTGAGCGGCGCAGCGACCTCGACTTTCTGGTCGATGGCGAGGACGACTATGCCACCTGGTCAAAGCGCTTTCCCGCTGGCGGGATCGGTCTCGGGATTCCGGGATTTAGCGGCGAAATGAAGCCCTATCTCATCTTCATCGAGGCCGACAAGGCCGCCGCCGTCGAGCTTGAGCCGCTGGTGCCTGGCGTCGATGTGGTGGAGGCGACCCTCGGCCAGCAGGCCTTTCTCGATGACGATGACGATCTCACCACGCTGCCCGATCGCCTGCAGGGGCTGCCGATGCTTCGCTCCTACGAAAGCTGGGAGCTTGTCTCCCGCCTCGTGGGACATTTCCGCGCCACCGACTATCCCTCCAGCGAGGATCCCGACCACGTGCAGCTCACCTGGCAGGGCGATCCTGCCTCCAGCATCACGGTGCAGTGGCGCACCCGCGGCGAGAGCAGCCGTGGCCGTCTCTGGCTGGCACGCCAGTCAGACCTGCTGCGGGAAAACCCGGGCCGCGCCCGCATCGTGCAGGCGGAGCCCGTCGTCATGACGACCCCGCAGATCGTCAACGATCCCGCCATTACGCTGCACCGGGTAACCCTCGACGATCTCGCGCCGGCCACGGACTATGCCTATGCGGTGAGTGCGGGCGACGGCGGGCAGTGGAGTGAGCTGCGCAGTTTCCGCACGGCGGCGAAGCGCGGGGCTGAGCCCTACAGCTTTGTCTACCTGGGCGACCCGCAGAACGGACTCGACCGCTGGGGCGAGCTGATCCGTCAGTCAGATCACCGCTTTCCGAAGTCCCGCTTCTATCTTATTGCCGGCGACCTCATCGACAAGGGTACGCAGCGCGACAACTGGGACCAGTTCTTTGCCGAGAGCAGTCCCGTGTTCGATCGACGTCCGGTGCTGCCCGCCATTGGCAACCATGACAGCCACGGCGGACATCCCACGCTGTATCTGCAGCAGTTTGCGCTGCCCGACAACGGCACAGACACGTTGGACCCGGGCCGCACCTATCACGTGACCTACCAGGACATGCTGGTGGTGGTGATGGACTCGAATTACGACCTGATTGATCCGGCGACGCAGACTGAGTGGCTGGATCGCGTGTTGGGCGAGAGCGACGCGCGCTGGAAGACTGTCATCTATCACCACCCGCTCTACGCCTCCCACCCCGAGCGCGACAATGCGCCACTGCGCGACGCCTGGCTGCCGATCTTCGACCGGCACGGGGTCGACATCGCGTTCCAGGGGCACGATCACGCCTACATGCGCACGCAACCCCTGCGCGGCGGCAAGCCGGTGGCCGAGGGCGAACACGGCACCGTGTATCTGGTGGCCGTGTCGGGGACCAAGATGTACGAGCAGTCGCTGCCGGATTTTGCGGTGTTTGGCGCGACTGACACCCGCACTTTCCAGGTGATTGATGTCGACCCCGCTAACGGAACCCTGCGCTATCGCGCTATCGCCGAATCGGGCGAGGTGATTGACGAGTTCGCGCTCAGGAAGCCCTGAGCCGAGGTGTATCGGTTGAGTGTCGCCCGCTATGAGCGCGCGTCTCTGCGGAGATGGAAGCGGTAGTCGTGCCGCTCAAGCGGCTCGGCGACGCCGACCTCGTAGGTTTCCACCAGCACCTCACCATCCGCGCGCACGGTGAACACACGGAACATGGCGGTGTGGCGGGTTTCATCGGGAATCTTGGTGCGCTCCAGCGCCGGAATGTGCAGGTAGTGAACCGCGCCGATCCGCTTGGAGTGGTTCACCCGCTCCATGTCCATGTGCAGATCACCGGAAATGACGGCCGCGAGGTTGGGCTGACCGACAACCTCGGCAAAGCGTGCATGGGTGATGCCCTTGTCCGGATTTTCCGGGTAGGCACCGGTCTGCGCTCCGTGCACGATCAGCAGCACCGGCCTGGGTGCAAGCTGCCCGATCTGCTCCAGCATCCACTCGATGCCGCTGTCCTTGAAATCCCGGCCGACGTCCGGCGAGGCAAAGACCAGCGCCACGGTATCCGTCTCGACCACGTAACTGGGGTCCTTGATTTCCGCCTTCTGTGCGCCCCAGCGATTGGCGTAGGCCAGGTAACGCGCCACCGTGCTGCCGTGCTCTTCATTGCCCATGATGGGATAGAAGGGCAGGTTCAGCGCCTGCAGGACCTCGGTCGCGTTCTCGTATTGAATGCGGGTTCCCTTGTGGGCGATATCGCCAACGCCGATGACGAAATCCACATCCATGGCCTGCGCCAGGCTGTTGACGTCCTCTACCGCCGCCGCCATGTGCGGGAAGCGGGGCTCGGGCTTGGGCTCAGCGTCGCCCAGCGCGGCGAATCGCAGAACAACGTCTTTGCTGTCGGCGCTGAAGGCCGCCGGGATGACAAGCGCAAGGCCGAGCAACAGTGTCAGGGCAATAGCGCCGCTTTGAATCCGTGTCATGGGGGTCTCCGGGTATGGAAGTTAAGTTGGAGAGAAGTAACACACAACAATGACGTGAGTGTGACAGCGCCTCGGCGAACACCTCGGAGGAGTCGCGACAAGCTGCCGTCACGTCTCATTCCAGCGCCGGAATCCGACCCGCGTCCCGTCCGGCCGCTGCGCGATCCAGGCCACGAAGCGGGCGATCTCGGGATGCGCGGCCAGCGCTTCGACGGTGTTGAATTCACGCTCCAGAGCTTTGTTGTCGAGCGTTGCGTGCACATGTGCGTGGCAGGGCCGGCACAGCAGTGCAATCCTGTGCTTCACGTCATCGCGGTCGAAATCGCGCTTGTTGCGGCGGTTCCTGTGGCGCGTCTGGGGGATCAGGTGGTGTCGCGTAAGCACTGTGACCTGTCGGCGACACAGCTCACAGCAACCGCCACCGCGGAGTCGGCTACCCTCCCTCATTCAAACCCGGTGCCAGCCAGGAGACTATCCGCGCGACGGATTCGGTGGGTGATCACGGCCTTACCAGCAAACGGTTGACCGGCATGGCGAAGCGGGCCGGGGTATCCGCTGACGCGGTGGTGGCCGGGGTACAAAGCAGGTGTGACAGTTCCGTTAGCATCTGCGCTCGCCGCGCGCCCGACAGCGTGAAGGCTGCGTAAAAGAAACCGGCCGCAGCCTCTGCCACTTCCGCCGCTGTTCCGTGCATGGCGACGACGCCGGTCTCGACGCTCACGTCTGCCTGCGGAAATACGGCGCGCACCAGCTCAATCAGACTGTCGGTGCCGCGCACGCGCGGGTCACCCAGATCAATAGTGCCGTAGTCGGGGAGTTCCGCCTGCACATGCCCATAGATCAGGTCATGTGTCTCTGCATAGCCCGGGGCAGCCTGCATCGGCCCGTCCACCAGCGCCGCAAAGGTACCGCCCGGCTTCAGGATTCGCCTTACCTCTCCGAGGACGGGCTCGATCGGATACATGAGGGTCAGGGCCCAGTGACACAGCACGGCGTCCATCGAGTCATCCTGCAGTACGCACAGATGCTGCGCTTCCGCCTGCAGCAATCGTGCAGCTCCCCAGGGCAGTCGATGCCGCGCCAGCGTCAGTTCTTCGGGACACATGTCAATACCGACCAGGGACAGCGCCGGGTTTCGTGCATGCAGAATATCCAGCAGTACGCCGGAGCCGCAAGCAAGGTCCAGCACATGGGCTTCGCCATGGGGTGCGGCTTCGGCCAGCCATTCGTAGCTCGTGCGTCCCGCCGCGTCGCGACACGCCTGCGCGCAGGTCTCGGTAAAACCGGCATGATCCTGATGGATGGCGCGCAGGTGTAAACGTAGTGCGCCGGCGTCGGGTTGCTCGCCGCGTGCAAGGCTTTCTGTCCATTCGGAGCGCAGGGGACTGAAATTGTTCAACGGGAATGTCCTTTTTCCTGCCGCTTGCAGGGTTAACGGGAATCAGAGCGTGACGTCAAGCAGGTGAGCCACCTGTGGGAAGCGCCAGCCATCGGTCGTCTGGCAGTCTGCCAGCCACTCTGAGGTCGGCGACCGCGACAGCAGCTCAGAGAGCGGAACGCTGTCGTCGAACACGCAGCGCTGCAGGTAGCCCTCCACGGCACCGGTGGCGTCGGGGTGGGCAATGGTGTCGTAGCAGATGTCGGTAACATCCACTCTGGCGCCGCTTGCCCGCAGGCAGGCAGCCAGTTGCTCCGCAGAGACGTAGGGTTCGATATCGCCTTTGCCAAAGGCAGCCAGGAAGCGCCGATGAAACTCCACGTAATGGCCGGCTGCGGCGCTGTGGGCGATAATACCCTGGCCGTTGTTGCCGATGGCGGCGCAGAACTTCGCGCACGCCGCCTGCAGGTCCTGGCGCGGCACGGCATAGAGCGCATGGGTTGCCCAGACGATGTCATAACCCTCGGGGGGTGGATCAAAGTCCTGGAGGGTTACCTCATGCTCATCCGCGGGCGTAAATGGCAGCGGCAGTGCCGCACGGGCTTCTGCAATGGAGAATGCCGAGGGATCCAGCAGATCGGTAATGATCGGAGGCAGGCTGCGCGCGGCGATGCCGGCATGGCGAACCAGTGCGTTGGGGAATTTCCCGGATCCGCAGGCAACGTCGAGCAGGCGAAGAGACCGTTCGCCGGCGGATGCCTGCGCCTGTGCAAGCCAGGTCGCCCAGTCGCGTGCCTCGGCCAGGTATCGGTAATCGTCCGTGGCAAGCGTGTAGAAGGCCTCCATGCCCGGGCGCCGGGCCTCTGACCAGTGCGCTGAACTTCGCGCCAGCAATTCGTCTTTCATCGCTCAATCTCCACGGGCCAGCACACCGGATTCAGCGGGCTTGCCGCGACCTCGCCCGGGCCGACGCCGGGCATGAACTTCTGCCAGTCACCGGACACCAGGGTCGGGGAATCGATAATGCGGGCGCCATCCTCGTAGTAGGTGTTGGCCAGCACAATCCGGCTGCGGTCGGTGCGGTTACTGGCGGCGGTGTGGAAGCTCAGGTTGTGGTGGAAGCTGACATCGCCGATGTCAAAGGGCGTTTCATCAATGGCAACGTTATTCCGTGCAAAGATATCGGCGACGCTGCGGTCATAGCCGGTGCCGGATTTCTCGAAGCTCACTGCGTCCACCAGGCGATGAACATCCAGCGGGTAGGCAAAGGCAAGGGGGCCCATCTCCAGCGGGATTGCCTGGGCGGGGACCCAGGCCGTCACCACATTGTGGGTGTCAAAGGGGAAGTGGTGATCGTCAAAATGCCACGGCGTGCGCCCGCAGGCGGGTTGCTTGGCCAGCACGTTGTCGTGGTACAGACGAACCGCGCCAACGCCGAGGAGTTCCGCGGAGATCTGCGCCAGCCGCGGGGACAGGACATAGGCCCTCAGCAGCGGGTTGTCCTGCCAGATCATTTCGAGACTGAGGAAGCGGTTCCGGGCATCGGTATCCGGATCGACACCGAATTCGATGTCAAGCAGCCGAACCAGCTCACGGCGCAGCCGCAGCAGCACACCGGGTGAGAACACCTGCTTCAGCTTGATGAAACCGTTGTTGCGGAAAAAGGTGCGCTGCGCTTCGCTGACGCGATAGGGTGCGCATAGCTCCCTGACAATGGCGGGGTCATCGGGGAGTTCCAGGTCCGGTATGGGTGGTGCCGGCAGGATCCGCGGGTCTTCACCGGCGTTGTCTGCCAGGCTGACATACCAGTCCCACCAGGCCTGGTTATCCTGATCCCACGGCTGACTGATATCGGTGTTATCGCTTGCGGCGCTTTCGGACATCGGAACTCCCGGATCATCTGAGGGAACAGCTTAACGAAACTGGCGCAGCGCGGGAAATGTGCCTTTTTGAAACCGAATGCGCACAAGCCATTCCCGAGTACGGGAAATCCGGGGCTTGCGCCGGACAAGCCACCTGGCGGTTTCTTTCGCTACAATGATGACTCAAGCGCCCGGAAGGTGCGCGCGGATGCCGGAAGCCTGCACAATGATCCGACGACAGTTCATCATCCTGGCAGTGCTCCTCATGGAGCTGCTGGCGGCAGGGAAGGTCATGGCAATTGAAGAGGCAAAATACACGGTAAGGCTAGCGGAAAAGCCCTTTGAGCTGCGCGACTACGCGCCGCACATTGTCGCGGAGACAGTGGTTTCCAGTGACTTTGAGGGGGCAGGCAGCCAGGCCTTCAACCGGCTTTTTCAGTACATTGCCGGCAACAACAGGCCACGGCAGAAAATCGCCATGACCTCGCCGGTCGGGCAGTCGGCGCCTGCGGGCAACATTGACATGACGACGCCCGTCGGCCAGGAGCCTCGGGGAGAGGGCTGGGCCGTGAGCTTCATGATGCCGTCCCATTTCACGCTTGAGACCCTCCCCGAGCCGGAGAGCCCGGAAATTACCCTGCGCCAGGTGCCGGCGCGGACTGTTGCGGCAGTCCGCTACTCGGGCTTCTGGAGCCAGTCCGCCTACGACAGGAACGAGGCAGCGCTGCGGGAATGGATCGAAGCGCGCGGTCTTCAGGCGGTCGGGCCGGCAACCTGGGCGAAATACAATCCGCCATTCATGCCCTGGTTCCTGCGTCGCAACGAGATTCTGGTGCCTGTGCGGGTGCCGGCTAGCGGAAACTCGCCGGTATCGCGCTGAAGTCCATGCGCCACATCCACGGCACCAGGAAATATACCATCAGCACAATAATCACCGCCGCGATCAGGTTCATCAGAAAGCCGGTGCGCACCATCTCCAGGATGGTCAGCTTGTTGGTGGCAAAGATGATGGCATTCGGGGGCGTGCCAACCGGCAGCATGAAGGCGCAGTTGGCGGCCATGGCGCAGGGGATCATCAGTGCATAGGGATGGACTTCCAGGGCCAGCGCAAGGGCCGCGACCACCGGCAGGATCATGGTGGCCGTGGCGGTATTGGAGGTGATCTCCGTCAGGAACAGAATCAGCAGGGTCGCGCAGCTGATGATGACCATCAGGTGCAGGCCCTCCAGTACCGTGAGCTGCGTACCGATCCATTCCGCCAGGCCGGTCTCGCGAAAGCCGGCGGCGATGGCCAGGCCGCCGCCGAACAGCAGGAGGATACCCCAGGGAATGTTCACCGCATCAGTCCAGTCCAGGATGCGGCTGCCCCGATGGCTTTTCGCGGGAATCGCAAACAGCAGCACGGCCGCGGTCACGGCAATCATGCCGTCGCGGATTTCCGGCAGCAGGTCGGCCCAGATAAAGCCTCGGGTGATCCACAGGAAGGCGGCAAAGAGAAACACTGCGGCCACCGCTTTTTCCTCGAAGGAGGTGCGACCCAGGGCCTCCCGCTCGGCGTGGATCACGCGGCGACCGCCGGGCAGTTCGCGGATGCGAGTAGGAAAGGCCACTCGGGCCAGGTAGAGCCAGGCGATTGACAGCAGCAGGATGACCACAGGTACGCCGACCGCCATCCAGCCGGCGAAGGTGATCTCGACATCAAACAGGACCCGTGCCTGTGCCGCCAGAATGATGTTGGGAGGCGTGCCGATCAGGGTGCCGACACCGCCGATAGTGCCGGCATAGCCGACACCGAAAATCAGCGATTTCTCGAAGGTGGGCAGGTCGCGCTCCTCGGGCTTGCCCTTAAGGCCGCTGGCCACCTGTGCGGTGATGGCCAGTGCCATGGGGATCATCATCATGACCGCCGCGGTATTTGACACCCACATGGACAGGAAGGCCGTGGCGAGCATGAAGCCGAGCAGGATGCGCCGGGTGCTGGTGCCGACAACGTCAATGATCCCCAGCGCAATGCGTTTGTGCAGGTTCCACTTTTCCATGGCGGTGGCGATGAAAAAGCCACCGAGAAACAGGAAGATGATGTCATTGCCGTAGGACGAGGTCACCGTTGCGCTGTCCAGCGCGCCGAAGACCGGCAGCAGCACCAGTGGCAGCAACGAGGTGCCGGGAATGGGAATGGCCTCGGTGATCCACCAGGTGGCGACCCACAGCGTTGTGGCCAGAACGGCGCGGCCCGCGTAATCCAGGCCGTCGGGCGTGAAGAACAGCATCGTCAGCGCAAACAGCGACGGGCCCAGTGCGAGGCCGATTGCCTGGGCTCTGGAGTAAGGCCGGCTGTTGGCGGCTTTCGGGTCTGGCGCGGTGTTGCTGTCTGGTGGCATGGGCGTTAGTGCGTCCTTGCTGTTGTTATGTGTTGGCATGTGTTGGCTCTTCCGGCGCTGCCGCGCCCGAGGGCACCGGCATGTGGCTCAGGCGACGCAGAAACTCCGATCGCCCGGGCCAGCGCCCTTTGCTGGCGGCAAGGCGTCCCGTACTATAACGTACCCTCACCGCCTTAATGCAAAGCATGGTCATCAACGAAGAAACCTACACTGTCGATCAGGCACAGTCGCTGCGCCTCAAGCGCATGGTCTGGGGCGTTGGCGTTCAAGCCTGTACCATGTTGATTGTTGGCGCGCTGTACGGCATGGGTATGGTCCCCGGCCTGCCGGTGATGATTTACCTGGGAATGATTGCAGCCCTGGATCTCGTGTTTTTCGCGCTGGTAAAAACCGGCGTCAACCTGCGCTTTGAAGACCCCAGCATGACGGCTCGGCAGATCACGCTATCCGTGTTTCCCGTCATCTATATCATGTTCCATGTCGTGGAGCCGCAGGCCCGTATGGTCCTGCTGCTTATGGGCACCAGCAGTCTGCTGTTTGGCATGTTCCGCCTCGGTAGATGCGGGATGCTGTTGATGGTCGGCTGTATTCTTGGGGGCTATCTGGGATTGCTGGTGGCACTGTCACTGTGGGCGCCTGAGCGCGTCAATCTGTTGCTGGAAGCCGTTGTCGTCTTCGCCTACACCTGCGTACTGGTGATAAACGCCTACCTCGGCAGTGTCGTTGCGAGTATGCGTCGCAGGCTGAAAACCCAGAACCGCGAACTGGCTGAACTGGCCACGCTGGACCCGCTGACACGGCTGCCCAACCGCCGCTCCCTGATGGCGCAACTGACGAGAGAGTCAGCACGCACCGAGCGGCGCACTGATGAGCAGGACGCACTGTGCGTGAGTATGCTGGACGTCGATAATTTCAAGGAGGTCAACGACACCTGGGGGCACGAGGCCGGCGACCGGATTCTGTGCGAGATTGCAGATGCCCTGCGGGGCGTGGTGCGCGAGGGCGATTTTGTGGGCCGTTTCGGCGGCGAGGAATTTGTGATTATTCTCCCCGAGACATCGCTGGATGACGCTTGCGCAATGGCAACGCGTATCCGTGACACAGTTGCAGCCCGGCATTTTTCCGGATTGCCCGGGGGAGGCCAGGTTACCGTTTCCCAGGGTGTCGCGGATCATCGCATTGGCGAGTGTATTGAAGACACCCTGCGGCGCGCGGACGACAGGCTTTACCAGGCAAAGGATGGCGGCCGGAATCTGGTCGCCTGCTGATTCAAATCCCCGTCGCGCATGCCCAACGGGTGATCGTTGATCCCGCACGCCGCTTTTGAACGGGTGGAATTCGGTTATTCTCTTGGGAAAGCGACGAGACATTGCCCACGACACAATGACTGAGATGTCGGGACGGTGACAGTGGTGCCAGCGAAAGTTGCCCGGCCCCTTCCGCCGCCCTACCATGCGAGTCTAACCCGACCTTGAGAGTCACGGCATGAACCTCTGCCTGGTTGAGGACGATCATGCGCTGTCCGCTGTACTGACAGAAGGCCTTGTGGCAGCAGACTACCGCGTTCAGCAGAGTTACTCGGGCATCGACGCTCTGCGCCTGCTGAACAGCGGGTCGTTTGATCTGGCCATCATCGATATCGGATTGCAGGATTTGTCTGGCATCAATGTGATCCGGCGCCTGCGGAACTCGGGCAGCAACACGCCCATTCTCATACTGACGGCGCGCCACGGCACAGAAGATCGTGTCCTCGGTCTGGATGCCGGTGCCGACGATTATCTCGCAAAGCCATTCGATTTCGATGAGTTGCTCGCCAGGCTGAGAGCGATCCTGCGGCGTGCATCCGGGACATGCGCCAGCGCGCTGGAATGCGGTCCGCTTCGGCTTGAGCTTGCCACGCAAACCGCCGCGCTCGCTGGCCAGCCGCTACCGCTCACGCGCCGCGAATTCATGCTCCTCAGGCTGCTGCTGGAAAATGCCGGCAGGATTGTCACTCGCGACAGACTGGAAACCGAGCTCTACGGCTGGCTCGACCCTGTCGCCAGTAATGCCATTGAGGTGCACGTGCATCATCTTCGAAAAAAACTCGGCGCCGAGCGAATTCGCACCATGCGCGGTGTCGGTTACATGCTGGTGACGTCCTGATTGCCACGTCGGCAGTCAATTCCATACGCGCTCGCTTGATGCTGGGGTTGATGTTCTCTCTTGTCTGCGCGCTGGCGCTGATTATCGGCATCAGCGGTTCGGGGGCCCGGCGCGAACTTGCCTCCCTGTTCGACGCCCACCTGCAGCAGAGCGCGGCAATCATGTTGCTGTGGACGCAGACAGAGCCACGCGCTGGCGAACACCTGGATGAGGCGCGGTTCCGAGCCGAACTCCAGAGACTGCTGCCGCTGATGCAGGGTGTGTATCTGCAGCGTGAAAAAAACGCGCTGGCGGCAGATGACAGGCGCGAGCTTGCCTATGCGATTATCTGCGAGTCACACGGCCAGAGTACCTCGGACGCCTGCCTGTCAGTGGCGTCGCCGAATGCGCCGACGCTGCTGCGGCAATCCGGGCAGCCGGGATTCTCTGAGCATTGGCAGGAAACGAATGGCGCAAAGACCCTCTGGCACGTCTATACGCTGAATGACGCGGCACGGCAGTTCACGGTGCGCGTTGCCGAACGGGATGATATCAGGCGCCAGCTCATCACCAATATTGTGCGCCGCCAGTCGGGCATCACCCTCGTGTTCACACCGCTGGTCGGCATCCTGGTCTGGTGGGTGGTGGGGCATGGTCTGCGCCCCCTGCAGCGTCTGTCGCAGCAGATCCGCGCGCGGCGCGCGGATCTGCTGGAACCGGTGGCAACCGCGGCACCAAAGGAAGTGAGTGCCCTCGTAGCCGCACTCAACCAGTTGTTCTACAAGGCAACCGCTGCATTTGATCGTGAACGCCGCTTCAGCGCCGACGTTGCACACGAGCTGCGCACGCCCCTCAGCGTGATCAAAACCACGGCGGAGCTGGCGGCGTCCCGATCTTTGCAAGACGGATCGGCCGTCGCCTACGCTGAAATCATTCGCCAGTGTGCGCGCGCGTCGCGAGTACTCGACCAGCTGTTGCAGCTGTCGCGAATGGAAGGCGATGACGCTGCGCTGCGACACCAGTCCGTGGACCTGGCGGTGCTCGCGCGGGATGTCATGGCGGATCTTGCCCCAGTCGCGGATGAGCAGGCTGTCGAGCTCGTCCTCGAGATCAGCGGCAAGGTCTGCAGGCTGAATGCGGAGCCTGTCAGCCTGTCAATCCTGCTGCGTAACCTCATGGACAATGCCATCCGGCACTCACCCCCGGGTGCGGAGGTATGTGTTGCTATCCAGCATGAAGATGGAAGGGTAAGCCTCAGCGTGAGTGACCGGGGTGCCGGCATGTCGCGACAGCAGCGGGGAAAACTGCAGGGGTTTCTGGACGCGGGCGACACGCCACCCAGGAGAGGGCAGCGCCAGACAGATGAGTCCGGTCACGGGCTGGGTTTATTGATCGTGCAGCGCATCGCCAGGCTACACGGGACCCGGATCGACATACTGCCGACCGCGCCAGACGCCGGTCTGTGTGTACGGGTGGTCTTTGCGAACCTGTCCCGGTCCGCGAACACCCCTTAAGATTGCCTTAAGCTCATCTTGCTAGGGTGCATCGGGGCAATCGAGGAAACGATCATGCACATGAACAAGACAATGAGCCTGCCACCCAGCCGCAACCCTGTCGACGCCGGCACGCTGCACGGCCTGTCAGCCCTGGTGCTATGGCTGGCGGCGAGCGCCTTGTTGGTGACACCCGCGGCCCTGCGCGCCCAGACCGGAAGCAGCGAGAGCAGCGCCACGGCGCGTAAGCTGGAAAACGTCATTGTGACCGGCACACGGTTGCGCACGGATATTTCCGACGGCGCCTATGGGCTGACGGCGATTGGACGACAGGAACTTGAATTATCGGGGCAGCGTTTCCTTGGTGAATTTCTGCAGCAGGCCCCCTTCATGGCGGGATCGCCCCTGAATACGAGCACCGGCGCGCGTGGGGAGGGCGGCGGGCTTTCCCGGGGCATCGCCTCCGTCGAGCTGCGCGGACTCGGACCCGAGCGCACCCTGGTGCTGATCAATGGCCGCCGGATGGTCCCCGGGGGCGGCGGTGGCAGTGGCATCGTCGACCTCAACATGCTGCCCATGGTCATGGTCGAGCGGGTGGAGATCTTCAAGTCCGGCGCCTCGGTGGAATATGGCGCTGACGCCGTGGCGGGCGTCGTCAACATCATCACCCGCGAGCAGACCGACGGACTGGCCGTGAATCTACAGGGTACCAGTACCCGCCGCGGCGATGGCGAAGCGGCGCAGCTGAGCCTCGCCTATGGCCAGCAGCGGGATCGCTGGCAGTTCATGCTGGGCGCGGAGTACGTTGATCAACAGTCCGTGGGCAAGGGAGACCGCAGTTTCTCCGAGCGCCGGCTCACCTTTACTGGCCCTGACAACACGCCGACGTTTGATGGCAGCTCTGCGCCGCCGCAGGGACGCTTCAACACCGGGCTTGGCAACCTGACGCTGATCGACGGCGCCGATGGCGACAGCCTCAGTGATTTCCGGCCCTGGATCGGCGACAACACCGCCCCCGATACCGATCGCTACAATTTCAACCCCTTCGAGGATCTGCAGCAACCCTCGGAACGCCTGTCACTGTTTGCACAGGGTCGCTACAGCGTCACCGCGGCGTTCAATGTATTCGCCGAGACGCTGTACCACCAGCGCGATTCCCGCACCCGACTGGCACCGCTTCCTTTTTTCACCAACCGCGAAGAAGATGTGGATGTCAGTGCCGATAACCTGTTCAATCCCTTTGGCGAAAGGCTCACCGACGTGCGGCGTCGCCTGATCGAGGGCGGGCCCCGCGATTTTGTGCAGGATAATGAGGCATGGCGTTTCGTGCTCGGCGCGGACGGAACGGTGAAAGGCTGGTTCTGGGACGTCAGCCTGAACCGCGGCCGCAACACCATCGATCAACGCCAGACCGGCGACCTTCTGGATTCTCGGCTGCGCACTGCACTGGGGCCGTCCTTCCGCGACAGCAGCGGCAACGCCGTTTGCGGGACGCCGGCCGCACCGATCGCCGACTGCGTGCCCTTGAACCTGTTCGGTGGCGCGGGCAGTATCACGTCGGAAATGCTCGCCTACGCCGGTACTGATCTGCGTGACAGTGGCTTCAATGAGCAGACGGTTGCCAGTGCCAACCTTGCTGGTGATCTGTTTGCATTGCCGGCGGGCGCCCTGCAGGTGGCCGTGGGTTTCGAGTATCGGGAGGAGAAAGCGGCAGATATACCCGATCCGCAGACGGTCCGCGGCAACACCAGTGGCAGCGCCCGCGCGATAACCCGCGGCAGCTTTGACAGCAATGAAGCCTACCTTGAGGTGGGGATTCCGCTGCTCACCGATGCGCCGTGGGTACAATCGGTATCGATGGATCTTGGCACGCGCTGGGTGGATTTCTCCAATTTCGGCACGGAAGTTGTATCCGAGGCCGGGCTGTACTGGAGCGTGAACGAGTCTGTGCGCCTGCGTGGCGCCTGGTCCGAGGCGTTCCGAGCACCCAACGTCGGTGAACTGTTTGGTGGTTTCAGCCAGGCCAATCCGATTGTCCTCGATCCCTGCGCTGATTTTTCTCGCCTGACGTCGGTCCAGATTGATCGCTGCGTGGCCCAGGGCGTTCCCGCCGACGGCAGCTTTGCTCAAAGCGGCGAGGAGACCCCGGAGCTGTCTGGCGGCAACCGTAACCTGAGTCCGGAGCAGGCAGAAGTCCGTACCCTGGGAGTCACCTGGACGCCGCAGTCAGTGTCGGAGTTTCAGCTGAGCCTGGATTACTATGACATGGAAATTGACGCCGGTATTGCCAGTCTCGGCGCCAATACGATTCTTGAGCAATGCCTGGCGACAGGCGCCGAGGCTTTCTGCGGACGGATCAATCGCGAGCTGGGTGGGCGTATCGTGGACGTACAGGCTCAGCTGCAGAACCTCGCAACGGAAACCGCGCGGGGACTTGACCTCGACGCGCAGTACCGACACGCGGGCTTCGGTGGAAGCTTCAGCCATCGGCTGATGATAAGCCATGTACTGGATCGGGAGCTGGTGGCGTTTCCCGGTGCGGCGCCCTTCGCCGGCGCCGGCGGATTCGACCGGGACAACTTCGGTGCCATCCCGGAATGGCAGGGCAACTACCGGCTGGACTGGCGTGCAGGTTCGTGGACAGTCGGGTACGAGGCCCAGTGGATTGGGGCCCTCGAGGAGAGCGGGGGCGAGGTATTCCCGGGCACCGTGAACCGCATAAGCGACGTCGTCTACCACGACGTCACCGTGGGTTATGCGCTGCCAACTCGAACGTCACTGGTGTTCGGCATTGACAATCTGCTGGATGATCAACCACCGCTGTTCGTGAATGCGGATGAAGGTAACACCGATGTCTCGACCTATCGCCTGCTCGGCACCACCTTCTGGCTGCGCCTGACTCAGCGCCTGTTGTAATTATTTTGTGGATCGTTTATCCGGGCATGGCCCACTAGGAATGTTTTTCAAGGAAAACGAGAAAATCCGGGTAAACGTCCGCTGCCGCAGAGCGGCCAATGAAAAAGTCCATATGCGCGTATCGCTCATACACCTGGCGACTGTAGTCGCCGCTCGTGTTATGGGCCTTGAGCCATTCACAGGTGCGTAGCGATGTCTCCGGCAGAAAGATCTCGTTACGCCCCCCGGCGATGAAATGAATCGGTATGTGAGCCAGCCGCGAAACCTGGGGCAGGTAGGTATTTTCGCCCTCGCGATTAACGCAATACTGCTTTTCGATAATCCGTTCCAGCTGCCGGAATGGCTTGACCGCAATGGTATCGAACCACTCTTCCAGCGCTATATGCGTTGCGTGATTGAGCTGGGAATGCGTATACGAGGGGCCGAAAATGGCTGATACCCGGCGACAGACGGGGTTGTTGCACTCTTCACCCGGCGGCAGGGGCACCTGCCAGCAGAGTACGTCAAGCGCCGCAGACTGTTTGTCCGGACTGCCGCTCCTGTCGGCCTTTGCGGGGACGAGCGGGATCGTTTCACGCATATCCGGCAGGCTGTCGGGTATGTGGTTCTCGTCGCTGTGCTCCAGCAGCGCGACGAGGTCAATGTCCGCCTTGAGGAAGTTCTGCCAGTTGGTCACCGGATGCAGGGTCAGCTGCGAGCTGATCACTGAGCGCACGCCGGTCATGCCATTCAGCAAGGCCATCAGCAGCGACATTGACCCCACGCAGTGCGCAATGGCATGTACGTCGCTTACCCCTGACGCTTCCTGAATGAAGCGGATGGCGGCGGGCCAGTCATGAGTTGCGATATCGTCGATACTGTAGTCGGTCCGGGTATTGCCGGAATCCGGGCTGGCACGGTAGGCCAGCATCCAGACGTCGAAACCGCGATCGGAGGCATTGTCTTCTGGGCCGGCATGGAAGAGATACTCTGCAAGGTTGCGATCCACTGTCGGGGTGGCAAATGAGTCGGCGGTGACCGAAAAACCCGGTGCCAGCACAATCTGCCGGCGTGGCTTCGCCTCGTGGTGCGCATAGCGATAAAGGGTGATGCCTGCCCCGTCAGGCATTGTCAGCGGTATCCTCTCTGGCTCCGGCAGGCTCAATGCCCGCCGGTCACCCTGCCGAACCGCGTTTTCAGCGCTGGGAAAATTTTTCAGGTTTGCCAGCAACCCACCGTATGCCGTGAACACCGTTTGCGCCACAAAAGCGCCAAATCGCGCAACGAAAAGCGTATCCAGCGCACTTTCCAGTTTCGGGTATTTTCTGGCCATGGATGCCAGCAGCTTCGCCATCGCGTGTTCCAGCGGCCGGTGCTTGTGTTTCTGCAGCGGTGTCCTGACAGTCTGGCTCATGGCGATCGCATCATCGATGCCCAACAACATCATGCCCTGGACAAGATGCTTGCCGTGCCTGCCGTCACCTTCATAAACGTCGACATACAATGTTGTTACATCGGTCCACCAGTGCGAATGCGCCTTCCGCTGCAGGTACTTGGTTCCCTCAAAGTAGAGTGGGCCTCGCTCGCCCTTCAGGTGCAGGCGATAGTTCATTGTCCAGGTTTCTACCTGGTCCTCATCCGGATTGAACAGGAAGAACTCACCTGAGGTCACTTCCAGAGGTGCTTTCCCAAGGAGCGTGCAGGAGACATGTCCGGTAATTTCCGCACGATGGTTCTCGGTGAACTCGTGCAGGTTCTCTGCACTGATAGTGAGATCGTATTGAATCGCATGACCGTCACCTTTGCCTTGCGCATACGCCAGCTGATAATCGTTTGAGATTCTCTGCGCCGGGTCTGGCTTGTGCGTGTCGAAATTTGTGGTGGCAAAGCCACGCATCGTCTCCGCAAAACTGACGCCCGGGCTGAAGAAGTCCGGATAGTCCTTCACCAGGACACGGAGTATGCGCTTCGCCACGTCGATCGAGTCATTCTCAAGCGATGCTTTCAGCCGGCCGAGCAGCTTGCCAAGCGCTCCCCAGGCCGCGTGTTTTTCCAGGACGGAATCGTCCATATGCTCGGCAAGCGTGGCAGTCCCCTCGTGGCGACCGTGGGAAGCACGCTTGCGATGATCAGAGGGCGCTTCAGGCACTATCGGTCGTGAGGCGTTGAGTGAGTAGTCAATGGTCCAGCCGTGTTTTCCAGCCAGGCTCGCTACGGCGTACTCAGCAATAGCCGCGATTGTCAGCAACGGATTGACGGCGCCTGCCGTGGGCACTACGGCACCGTCCATCACATACAGGCCATCGTGCACGCTGCCGTCCGCGCTGAACACCTCACACTGCGGACTTACCGCGCCGCGATCAGCGTCATCACCCATACAGCAGCCGCCGAGGGGATGTACGGTGATGATCTTGTAATCCAGGGGCTCAGACCACATGGGATTGGGGATAAACTGTCCCATGATGCCCGCGCTGGCATCCTGCAGCGCCGCATTATCATCACGGATGCACTTGCTGCGACCGACGTCGTTCCAGCTGGCCCGCACGTTGCCCATGTTATCCAGCTGCAGGGTGCCTCCGGAGTCGTCGTAGCTCATGATGAGGTAGGTCTGGGTTCTCGATACCGTGCCCGAGTAGGCGAGCGATGCCAGGGATCCCGGGTCATTGGCAATGGCATTGCCCAGGTCGCTGGCGTCTTCAAGCCGCTCAGCGGCCTGCTGCATACCGTAATGCAGGAAATTGGCATACTGGGCACCGGCGAAGAAGAAGACCGGCGGTAACGCCATTGCCAGCGCACCCGGAATAACCCCCTCTTCGATGACGCGGCCCTGCTCAAGGCTGACAGACTCCCGATTGTCGATAATGCCGGTGATACAGGGTCCGGGAAACACGGTCTTCGGCGCCGTTGCTGCGCCCATTCCAACGCCGTATACGGGCCTGGGCTTTTTCTCGTCGTCGAGTGCCCAGTAGTTGTTGTAACCAAAACCCAGAACATCGCCATTGCCGGAAAGCCGCTTACCGAGCCGCGAAGAGAATTCCAGCACATTCTCTTTACGGGAGCGCAGCAGGATTTCGGTGCTACCGAAGGTGCCTGCAGACAGGATCACGATGTTGGCGGTCAAAACCCGCGGGGTGGCGGCATCGTCGGACAGGTCAGTGACCTGCAGCTGCCACTGTTGATCAGCGAGTTTCTCCAGCCTCTCAACGCGTGCCTCACAGACGATGGTTGCACCGTGGTTGTGGGCGTCGGGCAGATAGTTCATCTGTGTGGTGTTCTTGGAGCCGTAATTGCAGCCGCTGCAGCAGTCACCACAATTCGTGCAGGCGCGCTGCTCGACACCAAACTCGTTGATACGATCCTCAAAGGTCACGTTGATCGGTGGCTTGTAAAAATCCAGGCCCATCGACCGGGCAGACTGCTCGAGCGCCTTGAGCTTGTTCAGATCATCCCGCGGGTAAGGATTGGCGCCCAGCATGCCCCGGGCAAGCTGATAGTACTTTTCCAGGAAGTCGCCGCATCGATATTGCTCTGGCCAGCTATCCTGGTCAAAGACGTTCTTTTTGAACTCCAGCGCCACGTTCGCGTTTATCAGCGAGGTTCCCCCGAGTCCGCAGCCCACCAGCGCATTGAGATCCTCGTTCACCTTGATATCGAACAGACCCTTGGGGTTGCCCATGGGTCCCATGGGTGTATTCAGCTGAAACTGGTCCTTCGCGGAGGAAATGCTATCGGGAAAATCGCCCGGAAGAATCTCGCATCCACGCTCCAGAAGGCAGACCTGGCGACCCGCGCGGGCCAGGCGTGAGCTCGCAACCGCGCCGCCATACCCGGAACCCACCACCAGGATGTCGTAATGGTCTCTGGCCTTATCGAGGGTGATGGAAATCGGCTTCATCACACCGCCCTGCCGATTCTGACGCCGGTGTCCGACGCGGGATCAAAGTAACGATCGAGCACTCGGGAGGTGTTGCGCTGCACGTCATGACTCACCGCGGCGCTGAACTTCGACCAGTCTTCCGTACTCCGCGACAGCGCGTCTTCAAGCAGCCGCAGAAGTGGCCGTTCAGCGTCATCGAGACTGCCGGCACCTGCGATATGGGGTGGCGTCACCTCGCCATTGGGAGAGCAGTTGAAAAGCCGCAGGGAACCGACATCACAATTGTCATCGATAAAGACGGCGGCGGCGCCCTGAACACTGCTGACTACCGGTTTGTCGATTGCCCACCCGCCCGTGTTGAACACCTTGACAGGATCTGCGAAGCCCGGGATGGGCAGCCTGTCCTCAAAGGGTTTGTGCGTGTGTCCGAAAACAAAGCTCAGGTCTTTTGGCACGTCAACCCGCTCCTGCAGAAACTGGTTTTTCACCGGGCCGCCAAGATACCATTTGAGCTTTACGATACCGTCTCGTGAGAGGACGCTGCCGAAACTCAGGCGCTCGGATCCGGCAAACTTTCCCACGCTGGCATCCAGCATGGCGTCGATGATCTTCTCCAGGCTGAGCCCCGGTTCAAGAGACTGTACCGTGTTGTCGCTCAGACTCAGGGATTCCACCATGAACTTCCTGATGACTTTCCCCGACGCCCTGATGAATTCGTGACTGGCGCCCGTATCGAGCAGGGTCTCGTACATGTTGAACGCCGTGTGACCAAAGCCCGATGACCCCAGACTTGACCAGAGGAAGTTCACCCAGTAGCCATTGTCTTTCTCGATTTCACTCATATCCTCGGAAAGCGACAGCCTGCCCTGAAGCCGCTGCCGGAGGGCACTCATGGCCAGATACATGGACTCCGTATAATGTCCATGATGCAGCACCACCCCTTTCTGCCCACTGTCATCCAGCACCGCATAATTGGGATAGGCAATCTGGACGCTACAGTCCCGGGTCCCGGGTACGGACTTGAGAATATCCTGCAGCAGATAGGACTCCAGGTGCTGCGGATTGAACAGGTGGGTAATTTCCCGCGGATCCTGCGTCATGCCCTCAACGACCTGGCGCACCATGTAGGTGTTTTTTACCGTTTGCCACAGCTGATGGTCGTGGTTGCCGGGGACGAACAAGATGTCCGGCGAGAGCTTTTTACCGCCCCTCGACGAGAGAAAGGTCTCGGCAAAGACCCTGAAGGTCGCAACGACGTCAGGCAGGCTGGAGAACCCAAGATCCAGTACATCCCCCAGCAGGACAAGACGCGTGTTTTTCGTGACCGGCAAATGCTCCAGCAAGGACGAAAACGCATCGGCAAACGCCGATAATGAACGACTCGCGCGCTGTGTACCGTCAAGCTGGGTCAGGACGCTGTGATCAGCCCCCAGGTGCAGATCCGACAGGCAGATCAGTTGTATTGCCATCCTGTGCTTACCTTGTTGTTATCATAGGTGTTCTGTGGATTGCACAGCGAGTTCGGAAAGACCCAGCCGCTGTCCTGGAAATCCCCGGCCGCCATGAAGCCGTCACTCAGAGCGTCGCGTAACTCACCACCTGTCCCACTAATGATATAGACCACAAAGCCGGACGCGTCGAACGGCTTTTCACGTCGTGCGCGCTAAACGCTGATTGATTGATGTAGACTTGTTACCGGAATAGCCATACGGGGTGAATGGCAACCCACAATGGAAACGATAATCGCATGGCTTGGTGAACGCGAGGCAGCCATCAGTGCTGTCGTGGGGTTGCTTGCGCTGCTGGGCTTTGTTCTCAGTCCCGTCTACAGGCTTGTTCGCGATCGACGGTCCGACAGGTCGCGTAGCCTGGCAGAAAAGTCGGCCCCGGCACCGGTCGTGGCAGCAGCAGGCGCGCAGGGAGAACCGGCAATGACCGCCGCCGGGCCGGGCGCTCCGAATCTGATTCCTGCGCGTGAGCCTTTCGCGGCGTCAACCCCCATGGCGTCAGAGGCGACCCTTGCCATTTTGCCGGTCATCGACAAGGTCAACGACGACCGGGATGACGACTGGGCAAACGAGCTTAACGACGACCTGAGAACCATCCTGGTTCGCTCATCGCTGTTTGAGGTTCGCTTTCTGAATGACGCGGTCCCTCTGGACACGCTCCGTTCACAGGGAATGAAGTACGCACTGGAAATCCGCACCCGCCCGCGCGGAGCGGATATCAGGATCACCGCCGAGCTCACCGATCTGCGGACAGGCGGCCAGTTCTGGTCTGCTTACTATTCACGGCAGTTGGGCGAATCCGTCGGCGAAAGTGACTTCCTCGCCCTGCAGATTGCTTCCCAGCTAGTGCCTCCCATCATTGGCGCTGAAGTCAGACACGCGCTCAATCTTGGCACCGATAATCTGAGTGCGTCCGCTCTCACCCGCCTGGCTTACCACGCGTTCTTGTTCAGCGGGCATGACGGAGACACGTTCCGGGAGGCGAGGAAGCTGGCTGAGATCGCCGTCGCGCGCGGCCCGGGGGATGCGCGGGCGCTGGCAACCCGCGCCGTCACTGTTGCGACCGCTGTCGCGTTCGGTTTCAGCGAACAGCGTCGCGATGACAAAGCGCAGGCGATACGCGATGCCGAGGCGGCAGTCCGGCTCGACCCCATGGACGGGCTTGTTCTGCATGCCCGAGGCTGGGTCAGTGCATTTTTCGACAGCTATGAACAGGGGCTTCCCTACCTGGCAAAATCGGTCGATGCGGACGCCACCAATGCGCACGTCCAGGCGGACTACGGCTACATGCTGCTGAAGTGCGGAAAGATCGACGAAGCCGAAAAGCAGATAGATCTCGCTTTTACACTGTCACCCCGCGATCCCCGCCAGTACATATGGAACTTTTTCCGCGGCGCCCTGGCCTCTGCACGCGGCGATCCGGAACGGGCATTGATTTTTTTTGAGCAGTCCATCGCCCTCGTGGGGTATACGCCCGCCTATGTCGGAAAGATTCTGGCGTGCCTCGAGCTGGGCAGGCTCGACGCAGCGAAAGACACCATGCTGCAACTGGCGCACACCTTCCAACCCTACATCACGCCCGGGCGGTTTCTGGCCTATGTGGTGCACAACCGGGTACGGCCTGAGATATACGCTCAGGCGGAGCAGCTCACAGCGTTCTGGCCGGATGACGGCGAATCATAACGCAGTGTCATCGCCTTGAAAGCGCGCCATACCCCCGATGCATCAGGGTCGCGCCAGTCCATAAAGCCGGATATAGCGGGCAGTTGACAACCGCACCGCGTCACGCGGTGAAGCGAGGCCAAGCTGAATGATGGTGTCTACCGGCGGCGAATGATGACAGGCACGCCGTACCAGCCAGCTCTGCAGCTCCGCCTCCAGGGCTGGCCACAGAATCTCCCAGTCCTCAAGCGCAGGCCCGCTCGTCTCCAATACCAGGCATAGATAGTCACGCAAGGGTGAATCCAGCTGCTGCTGCCAGGCCTCTGCGGTCGCGCTATCCAGCGGCGGAAACGGTGACGTGCCTGAACTGAATGCAGCGACCCGGATACAGTCGGCGCTGCTGAGGTTTCTGTGACCATGCAGCAGCGCGGCGGCGATGCGGTTCCTGCTCATGCTGTCGGTACTGTGAAGCAAGCGGAGCAGCTCTTCCATCGGTACCTCAAGACCGGTATCGATGACATATCGCGCCGCGATATGCAGGAGTTCATCACTGTTCTCCCGCAGCAGCAGCCCACGGAAGAAGGCAGCCACCCGGCGATCGTTGAATTGACCGAGGACAGAAAGCAGCGGGACCTTGTCGCGTTGCGGCAGAGGCCTCTTCAGCCTGTCGATGAAAATATCGACGATATCCCGGTTCCTGTATGACGCCAGTGCCATCGCTTTGTCGGGATCGGCGAGCACGCTTGAAAACGCCGCGGCACGGACCCCGGGATCGGCATGGTCCAGCAGAGGCAGCAGATCCCCCACGCTTCTGATCCGGAACTCCCGTACCTGTGCATCACCCGTCATGGATCAAGAATGACCGCGATGGAGGCATCCGCGCAGGGTACCAGCGGCTCCGCCGGAGAGGTCTCGACGCCCACTTCATTCACAAAACCATTGCAGTAGTGGCCTCCGCTGACTTCGACGCCAAGTATCCTGTCCAGTCGAAGCATTGGGCTCTCCGGATCAAAGCTGAACACTTTGCACACCGAGAGGCTCAGGTAAAACGAGGTGCCGAACGTCAGTGCCGGGTTGTGGTCCATGTCTACCTGCAGGCGGGTTACCGTGTCGACAGCCTGGTCCAGCGTTCCCGTGAGTCCACCGTCTTTGTATTCAAGGGAGCGGACTTCGGCCTCATCCAGCTGCACCCGCTTGAAGCGAATGTGCACGGGCACGATAAAGTGGAACTTCGGTCCAAGGCTTAATCCACCCCAGAGGGCCTTCAGGCCCTTGTCCACTGCCACCAGCTCAGGCCACAGAGGGACAAGGTCGACAATCAGGGTTAGCGTCGGTTCGGGTGAGACAGTGCCCTTGTTGCTGTTGAATGTGTTATCGGTTTTGTCAAACATCCCCCAGGACTTCACCCTGACACTCGGTTTAGGCTTGGGCTCGGGTTTCTTCTCTTCTTCCTTGTTTTCCCTCGGCTCACCTTCGAGCTCTTCACCTTCCTTTATGTCGCTGTTTTTGCTCATTTCCTGCATCAGTTTCCTGATGATCTTGATGAGCAGGCCGAGGACATCGATGGATGGCGTAAAGGTTTTCCGAAACGCCGTCGACCACTTGAGATAGAACCCTTTTTTATAGGTCCACCGCGGCGAACCCGCATCAACCTGAAATTTGCCCGGGAAATCCACGCGTATGCCAGCAAACACGCCCGCCGCCGCTTCGTCCTGTGATACCCGCAGGTTCACGTCTCGGCCGCGGGTTTCTCCCTCTACCATGAACGTCGCGGCGTAGGCCGGTCCGCAGACGCCGGCCACCAGCTGGTAGCCGACATTGCCAGACAGTCGCCACAACAGAATGCGCTTGGGGCTGACAGCCAGGATCCTGACCGGGTCACGGTAGGAAAAGGAGGTGCCTGCCTGCAGGGCGCCAATCTGTGGAAGCAGAGGAACGCCATCGCAGATATCGAGACCGTCAGTGCTGCCACTGCGGGTATAGGCGGTGCCAATCCGGGTGGGTTGGATGGTTGCCATGATCGCCCTCCTATGCGGGTATGCCGACGAGAATTGCCGCCTCGCCTTCGCCGAATTCCGCGTAAACGACGATGCGGCCAGCCTCATCGGCCTGGCGGCTGTGATAACCGTACATCAGCCCGGTGATCGCCTCTCCGCCGATCCTGTCACCGACCTGCAGGACAGTTACCGGCGCGTCCGCGCCGACCACCTTCAACTCGGGAGGGCGTTGTTCGTCATCGTTGATCTGCAGATACGACAGTGTGCCGTTGCCGCTGAGAACGGGAGCGGATAGCGAGAAGATTGCGGGATCGCCGACCGTATTGGCGATTTCAGACACAGGCCTTGCATTGCTGCTGAAAAACAGGCGCTGCTGCTCACCGTCCGGGCTGTGGGTAATCCAGGCTGCGGCATTGTCGGCACCGGCGCGTGGGCCCATGATGATTTCTCCCGACACCTCTGATTCAAGGCTGAGCGTCTGTGGCGCGCTCAGTACACGGGGAGGCGCAGCGGTCCGGCCCGCTTGCACGTTGCCCTGTAACAACGAACCCACGGAACCGCTCCCCGGCCCGCCGGCGCCAGCCGTCAATGGTGATTGTGTTGCAACCTGTGTCTGCGCGAGATAGTTGCCCCCGCCGTAGCGATCAACCAGGCCAAAGCCCCTGATGAACGCATCGTTTCTCCCCTGTAGCGCCGTGCCGCTGCTTTGCAGCAGGCGGGAAGCTGTCAGGGATGCCTCTGGCAATGAAAAAACGCCGTGACCAAAATCCTTCTCCGCGGAAACGTAATGCGACACCAGAAGCACGTCCCGGTCATTGTTAATGGCCAGGTCACCAAAGGCGCCCCCAAACATCGCCCCGTCGGGTCCTTTATCACCAAAGCTTAAAATGCGCTGCAGGCGGTTCTCTGCGCGCAGGAAAACGGCAGGCAGTTCTGCTGGCTCCGCCGGCCCGGTGCCTGTTTCACTAAAATCGAGCACGAGGGAGATATCCCCACGGCCATTGGTATCAGCTCGATGAATCCGCTGTACCGCTGGCCCTCCGTCATAGGCCTGTCCGGTTTCAACCACGATCTGCGCCTCGCGCACCACCGGACCGCTGGCTGTGTAATCCATGAACAGTTCGAAAAGTGCATAATTGTCACCTCCCAGGTCGCCATAAAACAGGATGCGACCCGCGTCATTGATCATGATGCCGGGCGTAATTTCCGCCGCCTTTGGCAGAACCGGCGAAGAACTGTCCAGAATCCTGAAGAAGGTGTACTGCGTGGGTGGCGCATTGTCGGTGACGCCGCTCTGGCTCTCGCTGCACCCATAGGGCAGGAGGATCGCGCCGCCAACGACCGCGCCCGCTCGCTTGATAAATTCCCTGCGGTCGAGCGGGCGGAAATGGTCTCGATAGGTCATGACTGGGCACCCCTGCTGCGGATCAGAGAGAATGTCACTATCCTGCGAAGCCCGGGACCGCGATTACTCTGACGGCTTCGACAATGTTTTTAAGTATAGACACGAAGGGGCAGAATGCGCCGTTCATTTTCCACGCGTGGGCCAGGGCTTAAGTCCGGTTACGATTGAGGCAGGCAGTAAATGATGGCAGAGAGAGGTGAAGGCTGTGGACAGGCAAAACAACCATCCGTTTTATCAACAAGCCGATGAGTCCTGACGCTGGCGTTCCGCCGCGAGACGCCTGGAGCGACTACTGGGAGTCGGGCAGCACCGGGGAAGCGATGCCGGATGACCACCCCGGCACCCGGGCGCTGACGCGGTTCTGGGACCAGCGCGCGGAAGAGCTCGCCGGCAGGACGGGTGGACGCCTTGTCGACCTTGCCTGCGGCGGCGGCTTCGTCACGCAACGGCTGATGGCGGCACTGGCAGGGGGCGGAGCTGACTGGCAGCTGCTGGCGCTGGATGTGGCGGAGCCGGCCGTGCGGCAACTGTGCACGGCGTCCGGGGGAGCCCTGCAGGGCGTGGTCGGGGATGCCGCACGGCTACCGATAGCAGCGGGCAGCATGGACGCCGTGGTCAGTCAGTTCGGCCTCGAGTATGCGGGGCGTGACGCGCTGCTCGATGTCGCGGCGCTGTTGGCGCCCGACGGGCAACTGATGCTGCTGTCTCACCACGCCGAGGGCACCATCGCCCAGGGCTGTCGAGACAATGCCCGGGTGCTTGCCGCCATGCGCGATAGTGGTCTGCTGAAGGGCATGCTGGGACTGTTCACTTTGCTGGACGCCCCGGGAACGGGCGGACGACGCGACCTCAACCGCATTAACGCGGCACTGCGCAGGGCAACACAGGCGACGGCGACCCTGGTGAGGACCGGTCCGAGCTGTGCGGCCATGCCCTGGGTTCGTCGCCTCTGCCAGGATGTGAGCCAGGTTTACGAACGCGCCGGATTCCACGATCCGGCCGCGGTATTGCATTGGCTGCGCCGCATTGATGACCAGCTGAACAGCTACCACGGGCGTATGCAGGGCATGGTCAGTGCAGCACTGAGCGCGAAACAGATGGCGTCGGTCACCCGCGCCTGGCAGCAACAGGGACTGTCGGTACGCGAAGCCGGAGCGCTGAAGGTCGACGCGCGGCCGCTTGCCTGGCAGCTCCTGGCCGTTCGCTCTGCGGCGTGATGTCGAAGGCCTTGCCCGGGCGCGAACCGGTCTGCGTCGGCACGGGGGCCTGGCAAAAAAAAGGGTGGGCTGTTAAGCCCACCCTTGATGCGGAGAAACGACTTTCTGCGACTAGAAAGACGCACCCACGTTGAGAAAGAACATCCTGCCGATCTGGTCGAACACGGCGTTGGCACCCGCGCGCGGTGGCTCCTTGTCCGCAATATTGTTTACGCCAAAGGTTGCGCGGTAGTTTTCCATGAACTTGTACGAGACAGATCCGTCAAGATAATCGTAGGCGTCGATGGTGCGAAACTCGGTCACGGCGGTAGTGTCCGTATTATCGAGTTCACCAATGTGCTGCCAGACCAGCTGTGCCGTCAGATTGGCGTTGTTGTTCCAACGCAGCGTAGCGCGGTGACGATACTCCGGATCCGCGGTGCCAATCAGTGGATTACAGGTGTTGCCAAACCTGCCGGCGCAATCCACTTCATTCGCGCCGGTAAAGGCGACAAAGCTGTTTTCCATCGAGAACGTGCTGGCGTAGTTCACCGTCCAAAAGCCCAGGCTGTTGTCCCAACTGTACTGGACTGCCAGGTCGACACCTTCAAGATTGGATTCCGCCGCGTTCTGGTTGTTCGCAAGCGTCAGCTCTACCGGGCCGCCGGGGAAACGTACGACCGCGTTGCAGAACGGGGAACCCAGGCCGCCGATATTGGGATCGCCGTAGCAGGTGCTCAGAATGTTTTCGCCGCCGCCGCCGAATATTCCGATGCGCTGCGCCATCTCGATGGAGAAGTAGTCGACGCTTACGGTCAGACCGGGCAGCATGGCGGGAGTGAGTACGAAACCGGCCGTGAAAGTGTCCGCCTCTTCTTCCGCCAGGTCGGGGTTGCCACCGGTCAGTGCACGAACCTGATCAGCCGGCAGGTTGATGTCCGGAGAGAACACCAGGTTGTCCGGTACGCCCGTGGCGATACACAGCGCACGACGGCCCGCCACGTCCGCGATGCCTTCTTCGAAGGCCACGGCGGAGCAGGGGTCAACCGCGCCCTGGGCGGCGAACGACTGCGGCCCGAAAAGTTCATCAATGTTGGGTGCGCGAACCGCGGTGTTGAACGATGTGCGGAAGCGAATGTCTGCGATCGGCGCCCACTCAACGGCGATCTTGTAAGCATCAACCGTACCCACGGTGGTGTAGTCCGACGTGCGGTAAGCACCTTCCAGCGCCAGGATCTCCGCAAACGGCGCGCCGCTCAGGATTGGCGCATAGAACTCGGCGAACAGCGACTTGCTGTGAAATTTACCGTTAACCGGCGGAAAAGCCTGCTGGTTCAGGTTCGGGTTGCCGAGGTTCTCGGAGGGACGGAAATCGGAGCTGTTGTAGATAAACTCGTACCCGCCGGCAAAACCGATCTTGCCGCCCGGGAGTTCAAAGCTGCCGGAGTCACCGTTGATATTGGCCGCGAACACGCGCTGCGTAACGTCCGTGTTGGCGTTGACATCTACCAGGAAGAAATCCTCCATCTCGGGCGTGAGATTGCCTTCCCCATAGATGTTCGCCGGCACGCAGTCCAGAGACGTATCCTGACAGGTCACGTTGTCGGGATCGGAGGTATCGAGCAGCAGAGCCTGGAACAGGCTGGGATTGCTTAACTGGCCAATCACCGTCTCGGCGTTCTCGAAACGGCCTTCCGAGAAGTACACGTCGTAGCTCCAGTTGTCCGTGATGTCGCCTCGCGCGCCGAAGACGAACTGGGCCACGTTGCGGTTGGAGATGAACTCACGCGGCGTTGTCACTCGGCCGAACAGCAGCACGTTGACCTGGTCGGCGAGGCCGTTCCCGTTGACGTCCGGCTGGCCTTCACCGTAACGCTCGCTCAGCTCCTGCTGTGCCGCGGCGGTCAGGAACGGGTTGCCGTCGACGGTAAAGGTTGTGGGGCCGGAGAAGCCAAACGGCAGCGGCGCCAGCTGGCGGTCGGCCTGGTAGTTGGTGAACGTGCCGCGAGCGTACACTTCCAGTTTCTCGTTGATTTCGAAGCGGGCGAAGCTGGAGAGCTGGAAGCGCTCCTGCGGGATCTGTAGATAATTGGTGGGCGCAAAGTTGTACAGGTCGTCGGGCTGTACGAAGGGAGACACGTTGCCGTCCGGGTCGAACTTGATGGAGCCGACCTGTATCTGGGTGCCCTGCCTCGCCGTTGAACCGCCGGGAACAACGCGGTCGTTGGCACGGTCCTGCGCCAGCGCAAAGCGGCTGTATTCTCGCTCGCTGGACAGCAGTGACTCACGCTCGTTGTAGCCCAGCGACACCACCGCGTTGCCGCGGCCATCGGCGAAGTTACCGCCCATGGTCAAGTTGAAGTTCGTCGTTCCGCCATCGTTTTCTCCTGACATTTGCTGTGCAACAGAGATATCGATGCCTTCGAAGTCTTTTTTCATAATAAAGTTCACAACACCGGCGATCGCGTCGGAGCCATATACCGCCGATGCACCGCCGGTCACTACCTCTACCCGCTCGATCATGGCTGGCGGGATAGTATTCAGGTCCGCGATACCCTGGTCGCTGGATGGCGTTACGCGAATACCGTCCATCAATACCAGTGTGCGCTGAGCGCCCAGGCCGCGCAGGTTCACGGTAGCGGTCCCGTCGCCACCGCCGTTGCTGGTCGAGTTAAAACCCGCGACGGTCTGCGGCAGCTGGTTCAGCAGGTTTTCGGTGTTGACGGTGTTGGTGAGCTCAAACTGCTCTGCATCCACTGTCACCACCGGGCTGTTGGACGTGAAGTCCCTGCGCGCGATGCGCGAACCCGTCACCACGACTTCCTCGACCAGTCGCGGCTCCTGTGCGTGCGCTGCGGGTCCACCTGCCACGACGGAGCCGAGGCCCATGGCGACGGTGACCGCCATACTGAGACGTTTTTTTGCAAACATGGTAAATCCCCTTTGAGTTATGTTTCGGCGTGGAGCCTTGACAGAGCGCGCCACGCCGGAAGTAAATCACGGATTGCGCACAGATGTACGCACGCAGCGTTTTTTTTTGCGACATTTTCACGCAATCAACAGGGAATACAGTCCACGGCACTCAGGCCGTCAGGTCTGCAGGGCGCAGGATCGTGAGATTCAGGGAATGAAAGTGCTGCAGGTCGGTGATCGCCGGCTTGCCTGACAGCTCAGCGCAGTTCGCTTTGTGGCGTGATGTCGAAGGCGATACTCAGGCGCGTGCCGGTCCGTGCTGGCACGGTGCCGTGCCAGGCGTAGGAGGGGAAGAGCACCAGATTACCCGCCTCGGCAGGCACGGTCCGCTCAACCGCCGTACCGGGCGTCGGGTACCTTGGCTCACCCAGCTGTAGCGAACCCGCCCGAGGGTCACTCGCGTCGTCCGGAGGCAGGTCCACGTAGTAGGCCGAACTCAGCCAGCCCTGGGAGTGAATGTGGTTGACGTGGCGGCCCGTGGGTTCGAGGCGCACGGACCACATGGCCGTGGGGGCGGCCAGGGTGTCCTTGCGGCAGTACAGCGGATGGGTATTGTCGTCTGGCATTGCGGACACAAAGCCCTTGATCGCCTGACCCACGCTATCCATGAACCGCCGGATCACGGGGCTGTCGATGAAACGCAGGTCCATCGACGTCTGGCTTCCCTGCAGCAGTGACTGGTCCAGGGGGTGGTGCTTTGCCTGGTGAAGTGGCCTGAGCACTTCCGCCAGCGCACGGTTGAACTCTGCCAGGTCGGTGTAGCCTGGGGGAGTCTGCAGCCGGATGCTGCCAACCATTTTGTCGTAATCCATCAACCATGCCTGTCGTTCGTCATCGAGCTGGCGCAGTCCGTCGCGCCACAGGGCCAGCCACAGCTGGTGCTGGGGGGCCTTCCCGAGCGTCTCCTCGATGATAGGCAGCGCACGTTCGGCCGCGCCATTCACCAGCAGTGACTGCACAAAGGAGGCGCGACAGCGAATGTCCTGCTCACCGAGCTGATAGGCGCGTTCGCCGGCCTTGAGGGCGAGGGCGAGGTTGCCTTCCTCGAGGGCCGTGTTGTTGCGCACGCAGGCGGCTTGCGTCGAGGCACCGAAGCGGGATTCGCACAGGTCGACCAGGGCGTGCGCCGCCCCGGTGTCACCCATGCTGCGCCGTATTTCCGCACAGGTCAGCAGGGGGCCAGGCCCTGCCGCCTGGGCGACTGCGTTCTGCAGCAGGTCCTCCAGCGCTGCCGTCTCACCCTGCATCCAGAGCAGCTGAGCCGCCACAAAGCACGCATTCGGGGCATTCGGATCCCGGGCTGCGGTGGCCCGGGCGAGCTCCGTGGCCTGTGACCACTTGCCCTGTTCCATCAGCGCCCGCACCAGGAGTACGGCAAAGCCGACGTTGCCGGCGGCATGGGCCTCGGCAACCGCTGCGCCGTCGGCGATCTTCCCCAGCTCGAACAGCGACCGTACCCAGCCCTGCATGCCGGTCGCCGACGCCGGTTCCAGGGCGAGTGAGCGGTCGAAGGCGATAAGCGCCAGTTCGGCGCGTCCCATGGTGAGCAGCGCCTCGCCGCGCAGGCGCCACAGGGCAGGCGGCCCCTGGCTCGCCAGGTCCTGGGTGAGGCGTATCACCTCCAGCGGGCGTTGCTGAGCCAGCAGCAGCCGGCACAGATTGGTCTTGACGGCCGTGTGCTGCGGCGCGTGATCGAGAGCCGTGCGATACAGGCCTTCGGCCTCGAACTCCCGCAGCTGGTCGCGCATCAGGCTGCCAAGCGTGTTGAGGGTCTCCGGATGGTTTTTCTGCAGCGATAGCGCGTAGCGCAAGGCGTGCTCCGCCTGGTCACGCTGTCCCGTGGCGCGACCCAGCATGCCCGCGAGACGCCAGGCATCCGGTGAGTTGGCGTGCCGCGCCATGATCGGTCGCAGCGCGGCCTGGGCCCGGGCGAACTGTTTTTTTTGGTACAGCGAATAGATCTGTTGCAGGGAATCTGCCAGTGACATTGTCATTCACCCTGATTTGCCGCCGTGGCGCGCAAATGCCGATAACAGAAAAGGGTAGGCTTCAGCCCACCTCCGTGTCCAGAATGTTGTTGATCCCGAGGGGCTCAAGCGGTCAGCAGCTGGTAATACTGCGGCGCCTGGTGCACGGTAAGGCCCAGTGAGAGCAGCAGGCCGGTGAGCAGGAAGGCGTTGCGCTCTCCGGGTCAAGACTGAATATTGCGCACACTTGGAGGCTCAGGTAAAATGACGTGCCGAACGTCAAATCGGTAGCAAAGGCCGCACTTGCCTGACGCGCGTTGCTAGCCCTCAAGCGCCTCCCGGATTTTCGCAACGAGATCTGCGCGCCGGTAGGGTTTGCTCAGAAGGTGGACACCAGGGTCAAGCCGCCCCTGATGCGCAATTGCATCCTCTGTGTAGCCGGAGGTGAAAAGCACCCGTAGTCCTGGCTGCCGGAGAAGGGCCTCATCGGCAAGCTGCTTCCCGTTCATGCCGCCCGGCATCACAACATCAGTGAACAGCAGGTCGGCGGTCCAGCCGCTCTCGATCAGCGCAAGTGCTTCGGCTGCGGACGCGGCCTCCCGGATTTCATAGCCAAGGCTGGCGAGTTGCGTTGCAACGTGTTTCCGAACCAGTTCGTCGTCCTCGACCACGAGGATTCGCTCTGTTCCGCTTGCCAGACCCGCCGGTGTGGTGGGCATTCGGTTCTCGGGTGCCACCGTCATGGACGCCGGAAAGTAGAGTTTGACCGTCGTTCCCTCACCCGGCTCCGAAGTGAGTTGGGCGTGCCCGTTCGACTGTCGGACAAACCCCCAGACCATCGACAGGCCAAGGCCAGACCCCTTGCCGACTGCCTTGTTGGTAAAGAAGGGGTCAAAGGCCCGTTCCATGATGTCCCGGGGCATTCCGCAGCCATTGTCAGACACGGCAATCACCACGTATTGGCCTGTCTTCATTTCCTCATGGGGTAGTAGATCGTCCGCGGTGAGTGTCACGTTGGAAGCCTCGATTGTCAGTCTTCCACCCTCCGGCATGGCGTCGCGAGCGTTGATCACCAGATTGAGAATGGCATTCTCAAGCTGCCCTCGGTCAACCTCAATGGGCCGGACATTATCGGCAACGCATATCCCGATCTCGATATCTTCATCTATCGTCCGGCGGATAAGCCCTTCGATGCCACTCAGCAACTGCCCCGGATGAAGATGTTCGGGCATGAGTGCCTGAAGCCGCGCGAAGGAGAGCAGGCGGCTGGTCAGATCTGCCCCGCGTTCCGCTGCTTGCAATGTGGTTCTGGCCAGTTCATGCGCCTGTGGGTTATTTGCGTGAATATCGGCCAGGCTCTCGGCACTCCCCACAATGATTGTCAGAAGATTGTTGAAATCATGGGCGATACCACCTGTCAACTGACCCACGGCCTCCATTTTCTGCGACTGACGCAGCTTCTTCTCCAGAACCCGAAGCTCCGTGACATCCGTCGCGCTGCCAATCATCCTGATCGGCTCGCCGGATTCGTCCCGAAGGAAAAGGCCTCGAGCAACCACGTCCAGGACCCGGCCGTCCGCACAAACAAACCGACACTCGCTGGTCCAGCTGGTTTCACCGTTGACAATCACCGAACGCATGTCATTGACTGCCCGGTCGCGATCATCGGGATGGATCCAGCTCTGCCATGTGGTCAGTTCAGTGCTCGATCCATGTGGGTCATAGCCGTATGTGTTTAACAGGGACTCGCTCCACCATATCTTTTCGGACTTCAGATCGGCGTCCCAGATGAGGTCATTCGTGGCCAGGCCCAGTAATCTGAAGCGTTCTTCGCTCACGCGCAGCACAGCCGCGCTGCGCTCCGCCTCTTCTGCCATGGCCGCGCGCTGAACCTCCTCTTCACGGTGTCGGGTGAAAAAGCCGAAAAAGGCGACGAAGGCGAAAAAGCTGAACAGGAATGTCACGATCGCATCCACGGTTTCGATGGCGACCGGCTCGGTGATATGCGCAAGCGCATAAATTGCCATCGGTAACGGGCTCAGACTGACAAGAAGGCTGATGACGCGTTTGTGGAAGCCGAAATTCGTGAACTGGTGAAACACGACCAGGGGGAAGAACCACGTAATGTAGGGAATGGTCCTTACAAGCTCCCCGGAAGCCTCAAGAACAATAATGGCGCCGGCGTTCAGGTGAAAAACAAAGTAAACAGTCAACACGCCGGTGATGACGCTTGTCGCCATCGCCGGTTTCAACACCACCAGAATCGTCAGCCCGCCCGTCACGATGGCCAGCAAGCTGATGACCCCGACTTCGGGTCCGCTCACCGACCCTGGCACGATACCGAAGACAACGCCGAGCATGGCGCCGGAAAACGCGATCAACAGAGCGATCAGAACGACATTCTGCGCTTGCTGCTGGCGACGGTCTGGACCTGTATCCTCGATTGGAGCCATTTTCCCGGACGCCTTCTGTCCCCTCCTAAGCTGCAAGGTCACCCGGAGCGCAGGCCATGGCCTGGTGACCGGGTCAGTTCAAGTTGATCGCGCAGGCACATTGTAACCTTATGAATGTAGGCAGACGTCTACCGGGCACCCCCAAATGGACGGCGACGAGCCCCACCGGCTGCAATCGCGGTCCGCGCAGGCAGGCGCACGACGATCATGTGCTGACGCTCGGGGCCTCGCCACGCAGGTCCGGCTCAAGCGGTCAGTAGATGGTAGTACTGCGGCGCCTTGTGCACGGCAAGGCCCAGTGAGAGCAGCAGGCCGGTGAGCAGGAAGGCGTTGCGCCAGCGGCCGGCGGTGTGCTCAAGCATGACGCCGGGCGTGTTGATCAGCACAATGAGAATAAGGTAGACCAGCGGGATAACCACCACGTTGATGCCCATCAGCAGGATGACCTTCAGCAGGGCCGGGAAGGACCACAGTGGCGCCAGCGCGGCAGCGCCAAGCACGAATATTGCCAGCAGCACATGGAACCCGCGGTTGTCCGCGCTGAAGCGCCAGGGTTTGCCGAAGGCATCGAGCATGAGGTAGACGGTGACCTGGGCGGCGACCACCAGCGTGGTCATGGCGGCGATGAACAGGCCCAGCGAGAAGATCATCGGCCCCAGAAACGCCACCGCCGCGGGCAGTGCGGCGCGCAGCACCCCGGCGGCCTGGCCCACATCCTCAAAACCCGCGTGCTCCGGCAGCGGATGGAGGGCGAAGGCACCGGCGACCAGCACGAAGAAGGCATAGGCGCCAAAGATCACCCCCAGATTGAGCACCGACTGGCGCAATGCCTGGCGCAGCTGGTGGCTGTCGGCACCGGCATCCGCGCATAGATAGGGCAGGCCGAGCAGGGCGGCCGGGGCGATGGCGGCACCGACCATGGCGATGATCGACGTGCTGGCCACGCGCACCGAATTACCGCCCGGCAGGGGCAGGTCAGCCGGCAGAGTGGGCACAAAGCCCGGCAGTATGGCGCGCCATTCGCTGAGCCCGCGCAGCGCCACTATCAGAAAACACAGGAACATCAGCACCATGAGCAGGGTCATCACGCGCTGCAGCCGCTCGTAACCGCGGGAGAACACCAGCCAGAGCACGGCTGCGGCCAGCGTTACCGACAGCGGCACGGCGACCCGGAGGTCCTGCGCCAGTGCGCTCTCGTTGAGGCCAGTCAGGGAAAACAGGGCAGAACTCATCACAGAGAGCTGTCCCATGGACACCAGAAAGTGCACCGGTACCACCAGCAGCAGAATCAGCCAGGCCAGCGCCGGGTGCAGCCAGCGGCCCACCAGGCTGAGCATGCCGGTGTGCGGGTTCAGGGCACCCAGGCGTGAGGCGCTGTCGGCCGAGGCCACAAACAGGGGCAGCATCAGCAGCAGCACCCATAGCAGCTCGTAGCGGAACCAGGCCCCGGCCAGCAAAAAAGAGGCGATGGCGCCAGCACCCATGGTGCCGGCAGCCATGACCGCCGCGGGGCCGACCAGATCGCGCAGCAGTCGGGCGAGCAACATCAGCGCGGGCGAACGTCGGTCGTTGCCTCGGGGCCGGCGGCGGCAGCCAGCGCCTGGGGCAGCAGATCCAGCGGCAGCGGCCCTGCGCGCAGTATGGCGTCCACCCAGTCGCGCACGGTGGCAAAGCCCATGGCTTCGCGATCGGCATAGAGCTGGCGGAACTGCAGGTAGCCGCTCATGTAGTCCCCCAGCTGCAGCGGCGAGTTGAGCACGCGCTGCCACAGATTACTGGCGAACTGCGGCGCCAGCAGGCCTTCATCGCGAGCGAACGCCAGCACCTCGGCTTCACCCCAGTCGGCGGTATTCACCTGCACGCTCACGTAGGCACGGGTGGCATTCTCCAGCCGCTTGCGCAGGTGCGCGAGACGCGTCAGCGGGGCATTGTCAGCCCAGCCGGCATCCAGCATCAGTTCTTCCACAAAGGTGCCCCAGCCTTCCACGTAGGGACCGTTCGGGAACAGGGTGCGCACCGGCGGCGCGGCAGCGACCGCAACCTTGTATTGCAGGTAGTGCCCGGGAAACATCTCGTGCGCGATGATCATGGTATTGAAGTGGGTGTTGAAGGAGCGGTAGAAGCCCTCGCGCACGGCCTCGGGGGCACTGTCCGGCACTGACGGCAGGTAGAACAGGGTGTCGGCGTCCGGATCGAAAGGCCCGCTGGGGTAGACTCCACCCACCGCGGCGCCGCTGAAATGCGCCGGCGACAGCGCGATCTTCAGCGTGGTGGGCTGTGGCACGCTGGCCAGATCCTGCGCAATGACAAAACGCTCGGCGGCGAAGGTCAGCCCGGTAAAGCTGGCCAGCAGCTCGGCGCCACGCGTATCGCGTGCCTGCTCCATGGCCTCCAGAGCCAGCGCCAGCAGCGCCTCACTGCGGGCCTCGGCCGCGCTGCCAGCACCCGCCGAAGGCTCGGCCGCAGGCAGGTCGGCCAGGCCTGCCGCCGCAGCCGCCTGGTCTGTCAGGGATAAAGACAGGGCCGGTCGCCCGGCTTCCGGCAGGCTGCGATACCAGCGCACCGCCTCGCGCTGCATCAGCGCACGCGCCGCGCGCACCTCCTCAAGCGCCACGGCGCGCAGTGAATCCGGCGTATAGCGGCCACCGGTGCGGCGCGCCAGCCCCGCGGCGTATCGCGCCTCGCCCATGCCCGGCTGTGGCGAGGCTTCCGGCAATACCGCGTTTTCCACATGGTGAATCAGCGCTGCCAGCGCCGGCAGCACCCGGGTCAGCGTCTCGCTCACCGTGCGGCCATCGGCAGCCGCTGGCCACTGCGCCACCATCCGGGCGAACTCGTTATTGTAAAACGCCTGGGTGCCCTTGAGCGTGCGTAGCGCCGTGCGCGTGGGTCCGAGGCGCCCCTGCTGCAGCGTCTCAGTCCCCAACAGACACAGCATCTCCACCCCCTCCAGCCGGCGAATGGCCGCAGCGCTGCGCACCGGGCCGTCTGCGGCGCGCACCAGCAGGTGGGTCAGCGCCTGGGAGATCTGCTCGCTGTACCACTGTGGCTGAGTCTGTGTCGGGTTCTGCTGCTGCCAGTGCGCCAGCTCGGCCTCGACCTGCTGCGCGAGCACCTGCAGATCCAGCGCTGTGGACGTTGCTAGCTCCGTCTCATTCAGCAGACGGCGTGCTGCGCTGGCCACGGCCGTGTTGTGTCCGATCCAGGCCTGCAGACGCTCGGGCGCATAATCCTCAAAGGCCGCGGCGCTGGGGGCATGCCCGTCGGCGTAGGCACGGCTGGGGTAGAAGGCCACCCAGGCATCCAGATACGCCTGGACCAGCTGCGCGGCCTCGGTCGACTCGGCCGCCCCGATCCTGAAACTGAAGCTGAAACTGAAGAGCAGCACCGCCGCCAGCCATACGCCCCGCCGTTTTTGCCGTCGCTCCATCACCGTCCCCCTCGTTGATTCAGCCCGCGCACTATCGGGCAGCCGCTGCGCGATCATAGCAGGCGTCCCGGCATAGCCACAGGCACCCGGCCACATGCTAAACTGCGCGGCCACTGCCCCAGCGGAGCCCTGCGCCATGAGTGAGCCGGCCTTTACCCTCTATGATCTTCGCGTAGAGACCATCGCCGGCGAGCGGCCATTCGTGTGCAGCCACGAACTGGGCAGCGGCTTTGAGGTGCGCGGTGAGAATATTGTCATGGATGCGGGCAAGCCGTTCTCGCTGTACGCACTGGCTGCCCTGCTGCCACTGATTCCGGCCAAGCAACGGCCACTGAATGACCACGACTGGATGGCCACCGACCACGTGATCGCCTGCCCGGATCCGCACTGCGGGGCGCGCTTTCGCATCAGCCGCATCGGCAAGCGCCGTTTCAGCCGCGCCGAGACCACCGTCGAACCCCTGCCGGAGCACAACCCATGGCAGGAATGATCCCGCGCTGCGAGCTGCGCAGCGATTACGATATCTCGCGCATTATCAAGGGCGGCTGGCAGCTGTCCGAAGGCCACAGCCAGGCGCTGTCAGATGACCCGGTGGCCGACATGTTCGCCTTTGTGGAACAGGGCATCGACACCTTTGACTGCGCCGACATCTATACCGGCGTGGAGGCACTGATCGGCCGCTTCATCGCCGCCAATCGCCAGCGCGCCGAGCCACTAGCGGTGCGGGTGCACACCAAGTACGTGCCTGACTACGGGGAGCTCGGTCAGCTGACCAAGGCGAAGGTCGAGCAGATCATTGACCGCTCGCTGTCACGCCTCGGCGTGGAGCAGCTGGACATGGTGCAGTTCCACTGGTGGAACTATGCGGCACCGGGCTGCGAGCAGGCGGCGCAGTGGCTTGCCGAGCTACAGCAGGCGGGCAAGATCGCGCTGCTCTCGCTGACGAACTTCAACAGTGAACAGACCCGCGCCCTGCTCGAGGCCGGACTCACCCTCGCCACCACACAGGTGCAGTACTCGCTGCTGGACCCGCGGCCGGAAAAATCCTTGATCGGCCTGTGCCGTGAGCACGGCATGCAGCTGCTGTGCTACGGCAGCCTGGCCGGGGGCTTTCTCAGCGACCGCTGGCTGGGCGAGCCGGATCCCACGGCTCCCGGTGGCCCCGGCCTCGACAACCGCTCGCTGATCAAATACCGGCTGATGATCGAGGAAGCCGGCGGCTGGGATGCCCTGCAGGACCTCCTCGGAGGACTCAAAGCCGTGGCCGACCGTCACCAGAGCAGCATCGCCAGCGTGGCGGCGCGCTGGGTGCTGGATCAGCCTCAGGTCGCCGCGGTGATACTCGGCGCCCGCAACGCGGCGCATGTTGACCGCTGCGAGCAGATCTTCCGCCTGAAGCTGGATGAGGAGGACCGCGCTGTGATTGCAGCCCTGCGCGGGCAGCTGGGCGTGCCGGCCGGCGATGTGTTCGACCTGGAGCGCGACAAGAATGGCCCCCACGGGCGTATCATGAAGTACGACCTGAACAGTGACTGACCGCCTGCCAGGCCCGATAACCGCGCGATGAAATCCACGCTGGCGATCACAGCGCCCTTTGCTTACTCTGTCCCCTGCACGGCCTGATCAAAATCCCCTGACTTTCGAGGGTTAATTTCCCTGAGGAGACCGCCCATGCATGCAGACCGAGGCAGCACCCTTTTTGCCCTTGTTCTTGCCCTCATCCTGGCCCCCGCCGTTGCCCTGGCCGAACTCACCGAGCCAGAGCGCCGGATGGCGAGCTGGATAACCACGCATGAGGAGGAGGCCGTTGAGCTTCTCGAGCGTATTACCCGCATCAACAGTGGCACCCTGAATGCTGCGGGAGTGCGGGCGGTCGGTGATGTGCTGGAGGCTGAGCTGGCGGCACTGGGGTTCGAAACCCGCTGGGTGGCGATGCCGCCGTCGGTGCAGCGCGCGGGCCACCTCTTTGCCCGGCGCCGGGGCGATGCCGGGCGCAGTGTTCTCCTGATTGGCCACCTGGATACGGTATTCGAGCCGGATCACCCCTTCCAGGGTTTCGAGCGCGATGGCGACCGGGTGGTGGGTCCCGGTGTGTCGGATATGAAGGGCGGTGACGTCGCGATCATCTTCGCCCTGCGTGCCATGGCCGCTGCCGGCGTCCTCGAGGGCGCGGATATCACGGTGGCCTTCATCGGTGATGAGGAGAGCCCCGGTCAGCCCCTGGAGCTCGTGCGTCGGGATCTGATCGAGGCGGGCAAGCGGGTTGATGTCGCGCTCGGGTTCGAGGGCGCGACACGCGATGGCGATACCGAGTACGTGAGCATTGCCCGGCGCGGTGCCAGCGAGTGGATGCTTGAGGTCGAGGGACGGGAGGCGCACTCGTCCGGCATTTTTTCCGAAGACGTGGGAGCCGGTGCTGTTTTCGAGGCCGCGCGCATTCTCAACGCGTTTTATCAGGAGGTTCGCGGCGAGGAGTATCTCACCTTTAACGCCGGCGCTATTCTGGGGGGGACGGATGTCTCCTACGATGCCGGTGAGAACCGCGGCACGGTCGCGGGCAAGACCAATGTGGTGCCGCAGCGCGTCGTTGTTCAGGGCGGGCTGCGCACCATCAGCCAGGAGCAGCTGGAGCGGGCCCGCGAGGCCATGCGTCGGGTCGTAGCGGAGGGCGGCCGTCCCGGCACCTCCGCGACGATCACTTTTCAGGATGGCTATCCACCAATGGCGCCGACGGAAGGCAACCGGGCGCTCATGGCCAGCTACAACGAGGTGAGCGAAGACCTGGGTCTCGGGACCCTGGAGGTCTATGACCCGGGTCGGCGCGGTGCAGCGGACATTTCCTTTGTTGCACCTTACAGCGACGGCCTTGCCGGGCTTGGTATGCAAGGCCGCGGTGCCCATGCCCCCGGTGAGTCTCTCGACCTGACGTCTCTGCCGGCCGCGACCAGTCGTGCCGCGATCTTTCTGTACCGGCTGACGACCGGGGCGGAGCGCTAGTGGAGCACGTGGCCGCGCGGTCCTGCGCGGGCCATGAATTCTTGTTTGCCTCAGCCTGGCTGGAGGCCGAGTTTCGCTACGCAGCCATCTGACCGTCCGCCAGTTTTACTTGCTGACGGTTTTTGCCCCCCCACCGTCCTGGGGCGCTGTCGTTGTGACCGGGACGAAACAATGATATACGGTGTTGTTCGGTAGACCTGACGATTGTGCAAGGAGCGCAGGCATGAGGGGCGAGGACGGCGGCGCAGGCGAGGGCGCGTCAGGACACCGCAAGCTGGTGCAGGAAAATGCCGCCTTGCGCACTGCGCTTTCCGAGGCTCTGGCAAGAGAAGAGTTTTTCCGCGTTATTGCTGAACAGGTCGGTGATTATGTTGCGGTGCTGGACCTCGAGGGACGTCGCGTTTTTAACAGCCGTTCCTACGCAACCTTGTTCGGCAACCGCAGCAATCTTGTTGGCACAGATTCCTTTGCTGAGGTTCACCCTGATGACCTGAAGGCAGTAAAGACAGCGTTCCGCGAAACAGTGAAGACGGGCCGTGGCCACATGCTGACGTTCCGTTTTCTTTTACCCGATGGAAGCGAGCATTACATGGAATCCTGAATCGCACCGGGTTTGTCGGAGGCTCCTAACCTTGAGAGGATGGAGCAATGACAAAGCAAAGCAGATATTCCCCGGAGTTTCGGGAGCGGGCCGTTCGTATGCTGTTGGATCAGCAGGGAGAGCACGAATCCCAATGGGCGGCAATGAATTCTATCGCGGCGAAAGTTGGATGTACGGCGGAGACGTTGCGAAAGTGGGTCAGGCAGTCAGAGAAAGATCTGGGGCTGCGTGATGGCGTCACCAGCGATGAGCGCGAGCGCCTCAAGACGCTGGAGCGGGAGAATCGTGAGTTAAAGCGGGCTAACGAGATTTTACGCAAGGCGTCGGCTTATTTTGCCCAGGCGGAGCTCGACGGGCAGGCCTTCCTGCGCCGACCGAAGTGATGGTGTCGTTCATCGACCAGCATCGAGACAGCTACGGGGTCGAGCCGATCTGCAAGGAACTGCCGATCGCCCCGTCGACGTTTTATGACCATCAAGCTAAACAACGTGATCCACAGCGCCGCTCCGCGCGAGCGAAGCGTGATGACGAAATCTGCGTTGATGTGCAGCGTGTTTTCGACGAGAACCTGCGCGTCTATGGCATTCACAAGGTCTGGCGGCAGATGAATCGTGAAGACATCTGCATTGCCCGCTGCACCGTGGCCCGCCTGATGAAGCGCCTGGGTCTTGAAGGCACGCGGCGCGGCCGGCGCTGTCGCACCACGATTCCCGACACGGACGCCGTCCGCCCAGCCGATCTGGTGAAGCGACAGTTCACTGCGGATCGCCCCAACCAGCTGTGGGTCGCTGACATTACCTATGTGGCGACCTGGAGCGGTTTTGTTTACGTCGCCTTCGTTGTCGATGTGTATTCACGCCACATCGTAGGCTGGCGTGCCGCCCGTTCAATGCGTACGGACCTTGTCCTCGATGCGCTGGAGCAGGCGGTATGGGCTCGTGGTGGCGTGCGGGGCGTCATCCACCACAGTGACCGTGGCAGCCAGTATTTATCGATTCGCTACTCGGAGCGACTGGCAGAGGCCGGCATGCAGCCGTCAGTGGGCAGCCGTGGAGACTCTTACGACAACGCCTTGGCTGAAACGATTAACGGGCTCTACAAGGCAGAGATTATCCACAAGCGTGGTCCGTGGAAGAACGTCGATGACGTTGAATTTGCCACTCTGGAATGGGTTGACTGGTTCAACAACCGCCGGCTTCTGACGTCGATCGGGGATATGCCGCCCGCGGAGTACGAAGCAGCGTATTATCAACAGGAAGCCGAGTCGGCCATGGCGGCCTGACTCAAACCAATGAGCCTCCGGAATACCCGGTGCGATTCATCCTGCGGTGCGCTGGTCCGGGACGATGCTGGCAAGCCCAGTCACGTTGTCGTGGTTTCGCGCGACATCACAGATCGTGTCGCGGACGAGCAGCGAATCCTGGAGATGGCTTACCACGATCCTCTGACTGAACTGCCCAACCGCCGTCTGCTGGAGGACCGGATCGATCAGGCCATGCTAGCCAGCCAGCGCAGCGGCAACTACGGTGCGCTTTTGCTGCTGGATCTTGATCAATTCAAGGAACTCAACGACGAGTGCGGTCATGCCCTTGGCGACGCGCTCCTGATTGAGGCCGCGGCGCGCATACTGGGTAGCGTGCGCAAGTCGGATACCGTGGCGCGCCTGGGCGGTGACGAGTTCGTTGTGCTGCTGGGTGCGCTGGATACCGACAAGCAGACGTCGCGGGCAAAGGCGCAACAGCTGGCGGAGAAACTGCGAGTCAAGCTCGCCAGACTCTACCGGCTGCGAGCAAACGACAGTAATGGCGATGAGCCGGCAGGACACATCGAGCACCGCTGCACGGGCAGCATTGGTGTAGCTCTGTTCCTTGGGCGTGAGATCAGCATCGACGAGCTTCTGGAGCGCGCCGACAAAGCCATGTACAACGCCAAGCATGCGGGTGCGAATCGGATCAGCTTCGCCGATGGTCCCCTGGAGAAGTGACACAGGCCCACAATCGTCCAGGCTTGTTTGACGCGCGTTCGCGTAATGCGGATCAGCGGGCCACGGCGGCGTGTTTATCCCCCGGCAGGGAGCGCCGGGAGCAGCCCGTCCATTTGTGCCAGCTCCGTTTCGGCAGCGATTCGGCCGAAACCCGGCCAGAACGGGTCCTCCATGAGCTGTTCAAGAATCTGGCGCGCGCCTTCCACATCACCCCTCGCGAGACAGCAGGGCGTCTGCGTCTGCCACAACACCTGCCGAATCTTTCCTGGCATAGAGTGCGTCCCCGAAAAAGGACCGGGCCTGCGGCTGGGTCAGGGGGTCACCCGCGCGGTGGGCCGGGTTCCAGTCATGCTCGGGGGAATCCTCGCAGGCCGCACCGAAGGACAGACCCAGCAGCAACACAGGCAGTAATGACAGGCGGCGGCAGACTCGGTTCATGACATCGCTCCAGGTATTTATTTGATGCAGAAGGTTGAGTTGATGCAACAGGCACGGTCGAAACGCATCCGAACAAAGCGTATCAAGCCTGACACGGGCAGGCAGCGCAAGCCTCGCGATTCTCCTGTATAGCTCCGCTCAGGCTGGACGAAGGCGCGGCGCAATGAACTCAGCCGCAGGTAGTGCGGTATCAATGCAGAGCCAGCATTGGATCTCGCTGACGCTTTCGGCACATCGCCGAAGTTCTGGATGATGACCTGCGTCTGATGTGAAACAATGATGCCGAAGCCAGTCCGGTTTGCCAGCCTGCCATGAGCTCCTACACTACCAGGCTCGATCGTTTTATCAGCCAGCACAGCGATTACTCGATAGCAGACACTCGCCTGCTGCTGGCGCAGCGGCGGATAATGCTGGATGGCGCTGTGGCGGATTCGGTTCAGCAGGCGGTGACGAAGCTCACCCACGTTGAGCTGGATGGTGTCTGCCTGCAGAGCAGGCAGCCGGTCTATCTCGCTTTGCACAAGCCCAGGGGTATGGTCAGTGCGACAAAGGACAGCAAGCACCCGACGGTACTGGATCTGGTTGACCATCCCCGCAAGGACGAGCTGCACATTGCCGGGCGCCTCGACTTCAACACCACGGGCCTGGTGCTGCTGACGAATGACGGGGCGTGGTCACGCCGGATCAGCTTGCCGCAGACGAAACTCCCCAAGACCTACGAGGTGACGCTATCCGAGCCCCTGAACGAGGCGTATGTAGCTGCGTTTCAGGCGGGAATTGAGTTTGCCCATGAAGGCATCACCACACTGCCGGCCCGGCTGGAAATACTCTCCGCGCACCGTGCCAGGCTGTCATTGGTCGAGGGCAAGTATCACCAGGTGAAGCGCATGTTCGGTTCGTTCCGGAACAAGGTGCTCGCGCTGCACCGCGTCTCGGTAGGGCCTGTGTGCCTGGGTGGTCTGGAGCCGGGCGCCACCAGGCCGATTGGCGCAAGTGAACTGGCGGAGGTGTCGCATCGGGTTTTCGGAACGCGAGACCGGGAGTTTTGTCCATGACGGCGGCCGACGCGGAAGGCAAGTGCCCATTCTGTGGCGAAGCGAATACCTGCATGGCGAAGAGCAGGCAGCCCTGCTGGTGCATTGCCGCCACCATACCTGCGGAACTTGTTGAACTGGTTCCTGCTCCGGCAAAGGGCAAGGCCTGCATTTGCCAGGCCTGTGTGCGTCGCTACAATCGGGACCCGGCGTCGTTCAGGTCCCGCTGAGCACGGCCTGCCGAGAGTCGACATCCTCGCTGAGAGTGTGCCCGATAAAGCCGGGCAGGCTCTCGACTGGACCTGCAGACCGATCCTGAGCCGCCCGGGCTTTTGTCCTCCAGCCAGACAGCTGAGATTCGTGCTGCTCAGGTTCCTGCGCTGCTTTGGCCACTCCGACCTTCTCCGCCAGGGCCAGGGCTCCGGCCCTGAACTCCGGGGCGTGTTGTCGGCGTGCTGCAGACCGCGACATCTTTCGGGTCGAGCAGCGTCACCCTTTCGCCCTCCGTGGCGGATTCGGTCGGTGTTCCTATGCACTATATCCCGGAGTTACACTTTCCTGGCCGTCCCTTATAACCGAAAAGCGTCTCCGCGGAGATTTTGGCGCTTTTTGATGGGGCGACAGCAATGATGGGGCGAGGGCGTTAACGAGCGGCACTCCGTCTCGTCTGAGACCGTGATGCACAAGCGTGTTGCGGGCTGGTTGCCAGCGCTTGGCTGTGTATTCCAGACCTTGCTTCGCCGCCTCCTGCCATCCCGGTCGGGCAGGGGTTAGATAAACTATGGAGCAGGTTGGTGATTCGGGCAAGCCGTTGCCGGTATTTTATGGAAACGATGTTCAACCCGGGCACAGTAAACAGCACATCCGCTGCGCTATCGGCAACGTGCGACCAGAAAATCCACAGCGACTTTCACCTTCGGCACCAGATAACGCTGTTTTTGATAGAGCAGATAAATCGCCAGGTTAGAGTTTTGGCTAACCCTCGGGGCCGGCGATAAATCCAGTTTCACCAGCTTCCCACTGTCGAGATAATCCGCGAGTGACCATGCAGGCGCCAGAATGATCCCCTTGGCTGCCAGAGCCTGACGCCCCAGCCATGGCGCATTATTTGAGACCGCAATGGTTTCACCGGACACGTCGTGCCACTCACCGTCGCTCTCACACAACCAGGGTGAGGGTCCCGTCGGGGTACGAAAAAACAGTCCCTTGTGCTGCCTGAGATCAAAGGCTGACTTTGGGCTGCCGTGGACCTTGAGATAGCCGGGAGCAGCGGCTGGAACAAACTCGTTATCCATCAGTCGCAACGCCTGAATTCGTTCGTTCGGGGGGTAGCCACCTCGAATCGCGATATCCACGTCGTCGCGCCCAAGCGCGGTCAGTTCGTCGCTCAAACTGATGTCGAGGACAATGTCCGGATACTCCTGCTTAAAGTCTTCCATCAACGGGAGGAGAATACCCTCACCAAAACTCACCATGGAGCTGATGCGCAACCGTCCTATGGGTTTCGCGTGATAGCTTCGGACCGTCTCATTACTCTGCTCAATCTGAAGCAGGATTTCCTGAACCTGCTGATGGTACAGCAGGCCGATCTCAGTCACCTGGACCACTCGGGTACTGCGCTTTAACAACGTCGCACCGAGGCTTGCCTCCAGGTTGGCCACCCGGCGCGAAAGTGACGACGGCGGAACATCAAAAACGCTTGCGGCTTTGGTAAAGCTACCTGTCTCAACGACCTTGGAGAAATAGCGCAGCGCTTTGAGTTCGTCCATTTTTTATTGTCTTTATGGCAATAGAGTTTGGACAATACTCTTATATAAATTATCTAAAAGACAACAAATAATGGCTCCTTCACCAATACAGGGGTTCGATCATGGCTTCATACACCAGCATCCATCTCGCAGCACGCCCAACACCAGGCCCAATTACAAAGGATTTGTTTGACGTGCGGACGCAGGAGATCCCGGAAATCGGTCCCGGGGAGATCCTTGTAAAACAGACTCACATGTCCCTGGACCCGGCGATGATCGGCTGGATGAGTCCGGATCCAGAGAGCTACATCCCCCCCGTCGGAATTGGAGACATCATGCGCAGCAGCGGTGTCGGGACGGTTGTCGCCAGTCACCATCCGGACTTCGTTGTGGAGGATCAGGTCAGGGGCATGCTCGGCTGGTCTGAATATCTGGTCAGCCAGGGCGAGGGATTGAGCAAACTTCGCCCCGAACTCGATGCCGAAACCGTCCTCTCCGTTTTTGCGCTACCTGGGCTTACGGCGACCCAGGGTCTGTACGGTTTTGGTGACCCCAAACCGGGTGAGACCATCGTCGTCAGCGGCGCCGCTGGATCGGTCGGCTCCCTGGTCGGTCAATTGGCAAAGGCAGACGGCCTCCACGTCATCGGTGTCGCAGGCGATGAGGAAAAGTGTCAGTGGATCAAGGAGGAGCTGGGTTTCGATGGCGCCATCAACTACAAGACTGATGATATTGAAGCCAGACTCGCAGAGCTCGCCCCGAACGGCGTTGATATCTATTTCGAAAATACCGGCGGCCCGGTTCAACAGCATGTGTTCGACCGCATGAATGCTCACGGCCGAATTGTGGTCTGCGGCATGATCGCGGATTACACCAGCCAGCAACCCGCTCCCGGGCCAAACTGGATTCCTTTGATCAAAAAGCGGATCACTATCCGGGGCTTTGCCATGCCAGATCATTTTGATGACGTTCCAGCGTTGCTCGACAAGCTCACGCCCTATGTCATGGCGGGTAAGATTAAATATCGCACCCATATCCTGCATGGTCTGGAATCGTCGATTGACGGTCTGAACCTGTTTTTCACCGGCGAGAATCGCGGCAAGCTCATCGTAAAACTCTAACCCACTCCCTTGGCAGAATCGCATGAACAATTTGAAATGGACCTATGTGGGGGTTGTGGTATTGCTGGCGATAGAACCCGCACTCGCCTCCGAGGCGATAAACCTGTCCGCCGGTAACGACGGCTCAGCAACGCGTATAGAGAACGATCTGGACAGTTGGATCGCACTCGCCATCGTGGTCACCTCACTGGTCACGGCCTGGTGCATGAACGCGGTGTCTCCGAAAGCCCGGTCATTTGGCACGATATTGGCGTCATTGGGGTGCCTGGCGGTGGCCGCCTGGTTTTTCCTCTTTGTCCTGGGCACAGGAATTCTGGAGAATCCGAAACCCAATCAAACACCTCTGGACTCAGCGAAGCCCACACTACTGTGGCTTCAGGGACTTATTGCCTTGGCGGCGGGATTGTTCCTGCTGCTGTTAGGAATAAGGCAGTCCGGTGAGGATAAAGCACTCGAGCTCAAGACCGAAAACGATCCGGAGCGATACGGTCGTGTCTCTCGATTACTGCATTGGTCCACAGCAATGCTGTTTATCACCATGATCCCGATGGGGACCTTTGCATCGATCATTCCTGAAGGCACAGACTACAGAAACGCCTACTACGTGGTTCACAAAACCATTGGGGTCCTGGTATTCGTACTACTGGCCACGCGCTTGATCTGGAATTTGAGAACACGTCGCCCCGCCCTGGCTGAGAGCCTGAAGCCAGTTGAGCGAAAGCTGGCCCACGGGGTGCACGTTGCGCTGTATGGTTTCCTGATCGCACTGCCCGTCACCGGATTTGTGATGACGAGTTTTCATGGCTATCCGACGTTCTTCTTTATTTGGGAACTGCCACCCCTTTGGGCCCCAAGCGACACAGGGACCGTTGTCTGGGGCCTTTTCCACAAGTATCTGTTGCCTTACGTCCTTTACATCACTCTGGGAGCCCATATCCTGGGTGCGCTCAAGCATCACTACATCGACAAGCACCCACAGGCTATCAAGCGCATGGTGGGATAATGGTGCTCTCAGCGGCCTGTCGTCGGTGTCGATCAACATGTGTTATCGCATTGCGTTGAATTTATTGATTCAGGATCGCGACATTATTCTGATGGATATCGGCAGTCACGATCAGGTTTATTGAGGCACCTCAGTTCGTACCAAACCAGCCTGCGGTGGGAGGTGGTAGCTACGGCTGGACTTGACGGTCCGGCGGTCCGGCCAGCGACGCCAGTATTATGAGTCGTGCTGAAAAATTTTAATCAATTGATTTTATTAAACTAAATCGACCGGGCCGGCGATCCAGCGCCCACGGCGAATTTCGCACAACGGAACACAACGGTGCAGAGCAAGTCCCGCACATCTCCCCCATGCTCCGCCCTGGTTTTTTCCAACAGCTGGGGAGTGTGTCGACAAAGGTGTCGGGCAACTGGCGACTGTTCTTCGAGTTTAGAGACGGCAATGTGTACCTGCTGGACTATGACGATTACCACTGACAGGAGAAAACACGATGCCTATGTATAATCCTTCGCATCCGGGCCAGATCATCCGGCAACGACTTATCGAGGATGAGGACGGGCACAAAATCGACAGCGTAGCCGCGGTCGCACAACGACTCGGCTGCCACCGTAACACCCTGAACCGGCTCATCAATGGCAGTGCCTCCGTAACACCGGATATGGCTCTGGTACTGGAACAGGCGGGTGCCGGTAGCGCCGAGTTCTGGCTCTCTATGCAAGCCAATTACGACCTGTTCCAACTGCGTCACAGCCAGGGAGCGGCTTGATGAGTGCCGGGAGACGTTCAGCGTCGATACCCAGTTGTTTTTTGGGCATATAAACGGCGTGCTGCGGGCCGCGACATCTTTCGGGTCGAGCAGCGTGATCCTTTTCGCCCTCCGTGGCCGATTCGGTCAGTGTTCCTATAAACTATATTCCTAAATAACGCTTTCTTCATTGCCACTTATAACCGAAAAGCGTCTCCGCGGAGATTTTGGCGCTTTTTGATGGGCTACAGCAATGATGGGGCGAGGGCGTTAACAAGGGGCACTCCGTCTCGTCTCAGACCATGATGCACATCGTTATTGCTAGCTTGTTGCCAGCCCACGACCAAATTCTTACTGCCATGAGGGTCCGGCGCAGGCCTTGCTTAAGACCCTGCTCCGTCCTTCCTGCCGTCCCCGTCGGTCAGCGGTTCAATAAATCATGGAACAGGGTAGAGAGCCGGGCAAGCCGTTGCCGGTATTTGATGGAAACGATGTTCAACTCGGGCACAGTAAACAGCACATCCGGGTTCTCCGCGGGTGCGGCATTTGAGATCGCAATGGTTTCACCGGACACGTCGTGCCACTCGCCATCGCTATCACACAACTGAATCGCACCGAGAAGACCGAACAAACCATCCGGTATCGCATCGGGTGTCAATCAGTGAGCGGCTCGGTACACCGCTTCCGGCACTTTCTCTGAATTTCAATCGAGAGCACTATGTAGCGTATGCGTATTCCGGACCAACGTGACCACTCATTCCGTTTCATCGTGACCGCCTGTTCCGGGTGATCGTGACCGCCCATTCCGTTTTATCGTGACCGATTTTGGGGTTTTCCCCGGAATCAGCGGTCACGGTGCCGGAATCGGCGGTCACGTTCCGCCGGAATCTCACCTAACTCGCTGGAATTCTTAACGAAACCA
>NZ_SLWX01000009.1 GCF_004340525.1 Chromatocurvus halotolerans
GACCGTCTCACCCACCACTGCCACATTGTGGAAACCGGCAACGAGTCCTGGCGGTTCCGTCACAGCCTGGCAAGCGGCAACAGCAAGCGGAGAAAGCCGGCAACGACCCAGCCCGATGAAGGAGAGAACGAACCCGAAAAAACAGACTTATCCACAGACGCCTAGATATACTGGGCACCCGTAACCCGGGTCAGAATTGGATGGAAATCCTGGGTCAGTTTTAAACGGCAACCAACAATTGAGCGAATAATGCTCAGAATATCTCCTGCGTTTGCTCTATCTACGGCAAGCTCGCCGATCTTAGGCTTAATATCTTTTCGGTAAACCCGCTCAGGGATTTGAGGATTCTCCAACCGGTTTTTGCAGTCTGCAAGCCAGTCAGCCGCCACGTCATTGATGGTTTTGATTTTGGTGAGTTCTGATCGTTTCTTTTCAGCAATGGGGTCAATGCCCTTTTTGATCTCTGCCCTGGTTTGCGCTGCTGCTAATTTCGCCTCTGCTAGGGGCATGCCTTCAGGGGGCTTGCCGTAGCGGCCGAGGGTGAATTCCCTGCGTTTGCCGTGAGTGGTGTAGCGGAGAATCCAGAAACCGCTGCCTTCTACCGTAACGCGAAAGTATAAGCCCCTATCAACGGTAAATTTACCTGGGGAGGCAGCTTTGAGTTTTGCTTTTATCTGAGCGTCATTCATTGGATTGCTAATGTGGTGACAGGGAGGCTAAATATGGCATAAGAGCATGCTTTATGCCACCATTCCTGTCACCGTTATGGTGCAATCATACGAACACTTTTGAAAGCTTATGAAATGTTAATTCTACTTAAACCATTAATATTTATATATATTTTTATTTCATGAGCATTCATGGAATATCATTCAATATTCTGCACCTGCTCGCGCATCTGCTCTATCAGGACCTTCAGCTCGACCGCGCTGGCCGTCAAACCGGCATCTGTAGACTTTGACGACAGCGTATTTGCTTCGCGATTGAGCTCCTGCATCAGGAAATCGAGGCGGCGGCCGCAGGGGCCGCCGGCCTTCAGCGCCTGTCGCACGGCATCGACATGGGTCTCCAGGCGGTCCAGCTCCTCTTCCACATCGGATTTCTGGGCCAGGTAGACCAGCTCCTGCTCAAGTCGCCCGCTGTCGACGTCGATGTCGAGCGCGTCGAGTCGCTGCTGCAGGCGCTCCCGCAGCCTCGCCTGCAGCAGCGGGAGCTGGTGGCGCAGGCTTTTCGTCTCGACGAGCATGGCATCCAGGCGTTGCTCCAGAAGTCTCGCGAGCTGTCTGCCCTCGACAGCGCGGGTTGTCACGAGTGCGGCAAGCGCGGCATCGAATGCCTGCAGCGCGCCTGTCTGCAAGGCGTCGTTGTCTGTCGGCGGTGTGCGCATCACGCCGGGAAACTGCAGAACCGCGAAGGGGTCCATGGGCGCGCTGTGGCCCAGGCGGGCCGCGACGATGGCACCGGCGTCAAGCAGGCGGGTGAGCAGCGGCTCGTCCAGCACGAGGGCCGCTGCCCCCGCGGATTCCTCCAGGACCTTAATCGAGCAATCCACCTTGCCGCGGTTCAGCTGTCTTGCGAGGCTCTCGCGCAGCCGCGGTTCCAGGGAACGCAGTTCCTCGGGAAGCCTGAAGTGGTTGTCGAGGTAGCGATGATTGACGCTGCGCACTTCAACAATGACGGTTCCCCCCGCGCCCGCGTTCTCGCCGCGGGCAAATGCCGTCATGCTGCTGATGCTGGACATTGCCACCTCCCCAAATCTGCAGCGCCGATAGTATCAGCAAGCGATTCCCTCCTGCAGCTGCGCGGTGACCTAGTGCGGACGCCGGCGGGGTGCTTCTGTATACTGCCGCGTTTTCGTCAACGGAGAGACCCCGGCATGCAACGACCCAGTGGACGACAGCCCGACGCCCTGCGCACCGTGACGCTGGAGCGCGGCTACACCCGGCACGCCGAGGGTTCCGTGCTGGTTTCTTTTGGTGGTACCCGCGTTATCTGTACCGCTTCCGTCGAGCCCGGCGTGCCTCGTTTCCTTCGCGGCACCGGCCAGGGCTGGGTGACGGCAGAGTATGGCATGCTGCCGCGATCCACAGGCAGTCGCATGGCGCGCGAGGCCAGCCGTGGACGTCAGGGTGGGCGCACGCTCGAAATCCAGAGGCTTATCGGCCGTTCGCTGCGCGCGGCGCTGGATATGAAGAAGCTCGGTGAGAACACCATCACCGTTGATTGCGACGTCATTCAGGCCGATGGCGGCACGCGCACGGCCTCTGTCACCGGTGCCTGCGTGGCGCTGGTGGACGCACTGAATGGCCTGCAGCGCAGCAAGGCGCTGTTGTCCGACCCCCTGAAGAACATGGTGGCTGCGGTCTCCGTAGGCGTCTACCAAGGCGTGCCGGTGCTCGATCTCGACTATGACGAGGATTCGCGCGCAGAGACTGACATGAATGTCGTCATGTCCGATGCAGGGGGCTTTATCGAGGTACAGGGCACGGCAGAAGGCGCGCTGTTCGGGCGCGAAGCCCTCAACGCCATGATCGACCTCGCCACCGATGGCATACAGGAACTGTTCGCGCTGCAGCGGGCGGCGCTGGCGGGAGGTTAGCCGCCGGGCGCACCGCCGCGTGTGGCGTCAGGGTTCGATATCGTAATCCATGATGACCGGCGCGTGGCTGGAGAACGCCTGTACCTTGTAGATGGCGCCGTATTCAATCTGGTATTTCAGGCTCTGTGAAACCACCTGCATGTCCGTGCGCCAGCCGTTGTTCTCGCGGCTGTCATCGTCGGGCCACCAGGTGAATTCATCACGATCGGTGTTTACCTCGCGAAAAGCGTCCACATAGCCGCTGCTGAACAGCTCGTCCATCCACTGGCGTTCTTCCCCGAGGAATCCGGGCTTGTTGCCATTTTCAACGGCATTCTGCAGATCGGCGGCGGTATGTGCGATGTGCCAGTTGCCGCAGATAATGAATTCGCGGCGCTTGTTGCGCACTTTCTGCAGGTGGTTGCCTAGCAGCTCGAAGAACTCGGATTTGCGTGCCAGTGCGTCGGCATCGTCAGCGCTGGCGCTGGGCGCAAGCAGGCAGCCGACGCTGAGCCGCTCGTAGTCCGCCTGTATGTAGCGCCCCTGCATATCAAAATCGGCGAAACCGAGTCCGGTCATGATGGCTTTCGGCAGCTTGCGGCAGTACAGCGCCACGCCATTCTTCTTGCCATCAATGTCGTCAAAAAAATAGGCGTTATACTCGGGCGGGAAGTATTTCTGGCTGCGCAGGTCGTATTCCGAACAGCGGATATCCTGAATGCAGATGAAGTCCGCATCCTGCTCCGCTATCCAGTCGTAAAGACCTCGTTTCGCCGCCTGCTTCAAGCCATCGGCACTGAAACTGATGATTCTCATTGGTAATCCCCCGCCTCGCGGTGACTATGATACCGAATCCCGGCGTGTCAGAATACTCGCTTCGCTCATTTGGCCGCAGTTGCCACCATCGCCTGCTGCAGGCCTGGCGCCTGCCAGACACCCCGGGGACGTTCCCAATGAAACGCTATCAGGAAGATTTCATTGCGCTGGCGCGCGAGCACAATGTGCTCAAATTCGGTGAGTTCACCCTGAAGTCAGGGCGCACAAGCCCCTACTTCTTCAATGCGGGCGCTTTTGCCACCGGCGCCGCTCTCGCCGCACTGGGCCGATATTACGCGCAGTGTATCGTTGAGGCGGGTGTCGAATTCGATGTGCTGTTGGGTCCGGCCTACAAGGGAATCCCCCTGGCGACGGCAACGGCGATCGCGCTGTCTGATCATCATGGTCGCGATGTGCCTTTTGCCTACAACCGCAAGGAAGCCAAGGCGCACGGTGAGGGCGGCGTACTGGTGGGTGCGCCGCTGGACGGGCGCGTGCTGGTGATCGACGATGTGATGACCGCCGGTACGGCCGTGACGGAAGTCATCGGCCTGATTGAGCAGTCGGGAGCGCGCTTTGCGGGCGTCGTGATAGGCCTGGACCGGCAGGAGCGCGGTCAGGGAGTCCTTTCGGCAGTGCAGGAGATTGAGTTGACACACGGCGCGCCGGTCATCAGCCTCATAGGCATGTCGGATATCATCGAATACGTGGAGCAGGACGGTGATCTCGCCCAGGATGGTGTTCTTGCAGCAATGCGGAACTACCGCACGAAATACGGTGTCCAGTGTACCAACTAATGGGCCGCTGGCTTGTGTAGAGGGTCGCGTTGCCCCTATATTGGACAGGTATGAAGACAGCGATTCCGCTTCTTGTTCTGTGCGCGCTTCTTGTGCTGCCGCTTCCGGCAGAATCCCGCGAGATGTATCGCTATGTCAACCAGGACGGTAACCATGTCATTGGCTATCAGGTACCCCCTGAGCAGGTTGCGCTGGGTTATGAGGTCCTCAACGAGAAAGGCGTTCTGATTGACGTTGTACCGCCCATCCTCGATGACGAAGCCCGCGCCGACATGGACGCGCAGCAGCGCAGGGACAGCGAGGCAGAAGCCGAGCGCAAGCGACTGCAAAAGTGGGATGAGTCACTGCTTCTGCGCTACAGCACGATAGAGGACATCGAAGCGGCGCGTGACCGTGCGCTGCGGGATCTGCGAATCCGGGTCAGCATCCTCAAGGGCAAACAGCGCTCGTTAAAGCAGCAGGTCGAAAACTACCAGGCCGAGGCTGCCGATCAGGAACGCCGCGGCGGCACCGTCGATGAGTCGCATCTGAAGGCAATCGACGACGTGCAGGCAGAAATCAGTGCCACCGAACGCAGTATTGCCGACCGTCAGCGGGAAATCGCGGCGGTCGAGGCAGATTACCAGCGCGATATCGATCGCTTCGCAACGCTGCTCGAACTGGTTGAAATACGCCGCGCAATGAACGCGCAGTGACGCAGCGTCTGCAATCCCGTCGAGAAGGGAGCGCACCTTGCCGGCCGCACCTCGCCGGCCGCACCTCGCCGGCCGCAGCACCTATCCGGTGGATTCCTTTAGTGCTGACGTTGCGCCAGGGCCCGGCGCGGCCGCCACGGCCTCGCGGAAAAAATTCTGCATCAGATACTGATACTGCAGCGACCAGTCTTCCGTCGGTGATCGTCGGAAATTGCTGCGTACAAACTGGGTGATGCGGCCCTCGGCTGCCGCCACCAGCAGGTTTGCCGCCGCCGGGAGGGGCAGCACCGGACGCAGTCCCTCGCGCAGTTCGGCCTCGCGCAGCACCTGCTTTATCTGGGTCTCAAAACGCTCGTAAAGCTGCAGCACTCTTTGATGCAGGCGCTCGGTTTCTCCGGCCAGGGCATCCCCGTTCATGATGCGTGACATTCCGGGATTGCGCTCGGCAAAGCTGAGAAGCAGTATCAGCATGTTGCCGCAGCGTTCCGCCGCCGTGTTTTCCTCGCGCAGGATAAGGGCGACGCGCTGGAACAGGCTGTCCTCGATGAACTCGATCAGCCCTTCGAACATCTTGGCCTTGCTGGGAAAGTGCCGGTACAGCGCAGCTTCCGAGACGCCCACCCGCGCCGCCAGCTTCGCCGTGGTGATTTTTTCACCGGGGCTGGACTCCAGCATCTCTGCCAGCGCCTCAAGGATGTCCTGGCGACGCTGGGATTTTTTCTGCACCATGAAAAAGGCTCGCTTTGCTGAAGCTACATCGTAGCCACGGAGTGATGCCGCCGCAACTCGGCAGCCATATGTCAGCGGCGCTCAGGCGCCGCGTCGGGTGATCTTCGTGCCCAGACCCTCGTCAGTGAAGATTTCCAGCAGCACGGCATGTGCGACCCGGCCGTCGACGATATGCGCGCTGCCAACTCCCGACTTCACCGCCTCGAGGGCGCAGCTGATCTTGGGGAGCATCCCGCCGTGCACGGTTCCGTCTGCAATGAGCGCATCCACCTCCGCCGTGCTGAGACCGGTCAGCACCTTCTGCTGGCGGTCCATCAGTCCGGCAACGTTGGTCAGCAGCATGAGTTTCTCCGCCTGCATGACCTGGGCTATCTTGCCGGCTACCAGGTCGGCATTGATGTTATAGGTGTTGCCCACGTTGTCGGCACCAATCGGTGCGATGACCGGAATGAAATTGCTGTCGAGGATGACGTTGAGCATTTCGGTATCGATCTGCCGGACGTCGCCGACGTGACCGATATCGATGATTTCCGGTGCCGACAGTTCCGGGCCCTGCCGGGTAATCTGCAGGCGCTCAGCGCGGATCAGACCGCCGTCCTTGCCGGTAACCCCGATCGCTTTGCCGCCGGCGCGGTTGATCGAGGTAACGATCTCCTTGTTGACGCGGCCCCCAAGCACCATCTCCACCACGTCCATCGTCTGCGTATCGGTTACCCGCATGCCGTCGACGAATTCGCTGGGAATGCTCAGCTTTTCCAGCAGCGCGCCAATCTGCGGACCGCCACCGTGAACGACAACCGGGTTCATGCCAACCAGCTTCATCAGAACGATATCGCGGGCGAAACTTTCGTGAAGCAGTGGATCGACCATGGCGTTGCCGCCGAACTTGACCACAATGGTCTTGCCGGTGAAGCGCTGTATGTAGGGAAGTGCCTCGGTAAGAACCTTGGCGACGTTCATTGCGGCGTCGGGGGATAGTGACATGGCAGTGCGGCGCTCAGATGGCGCCTGGGTCTCCTAGAAGTTGATCTCGAGGTCCGGGTGGACAATGCCGAGCTGCTCCCGGAAGACGCTCATGACATCTTCCAGCGCGCTGTCATCGTTGCCCTCGAAGCGGGCGGTCAGCGCGGCGGATGTATTGGAGGCGCGCAGCAGTCCCCAGCCGTGGCTAAAGTCAACGCGAACCCCGTCCAGATCGTTCACCCGACCATGGGGGAAGCGCGCCTGCTCCCGGAAGTGATCGACCAGGGCAAATTTTTTCTCCTCATCCACCGGCAGTATGAATTCCGGAGTGCTGGAGGCAGACGGTAAAGCGCTGACCAGCTCGTCCAGCGTGCCGTCGCCGCCGCTGAGAATCTCTGCCAGCCGCCCGGCTGCGTACATGCCATCGTCAAACCCGAACCAGCGGTCTGCAAAAAACAGATGGCCCGAGAATTCGCCGCCGAGAATCGCATTGGTTTCGACCATCTTCTGCTTCATCAGCGCGTGTCCGGTTTTCCACAGAACACCGCGGCCACCAAGGCGGGTGATGAGCTGGCCCAGATGGTTGCTGCACTTGACGTCGTACACGACGTCGGCCCCCGGATTGCGCGCTACTACATCCTGCGCAAACAGCATCAGCAGTGAATCGGCGCGCACGATGCGACCCGTGCCGGTCACGGCGGCCACGCGATCGCCATCGCCATCAAAGGCAATGCCGAAATCGGCGGATTCGCGGGTGACCGCGGCGGCGAGGTCGCGCAGGTTCTCTTCGTTGCCGGTGTCCGGCGGATGATTGGGAAAGCGACCATCCACCTCGCAATAGAGCGGCACCACTTCGCAGCCCAGTTCCTCGAACAGCATCGGTGCGATGTGGCCGGTTGCTCCATTGCCGGCGTCGATAACGACCTTCAGCGGCATGGCGATGGCGATGTCGCCAATCACCTCATCAAGGTAATCGGGGATGATGTCCTGCTGGATCATGTGGCCATTGCCGCGGCTGAATTTGCCTGACAGGGCCAGGCTGCGGATTTTTTCGATGCTGCCTTCTGCCAGCGTCTGCTTCTGCAGGACGATTTTCAGGCCGTTGTAGTCTGCCGGGTTGTGGCTGCCGGTAACCATGACGCCGGATGGGGTGTTCGTGTGGTGCGTGGCGAAATACATCAACGGGGTTGGCACCAGGCCAATGTCGATGACATCCCGGCCGGATTGCAGCAGCGCTTTTTCCAGCGCCGCCTTGATGCGTCCGCTGCTTGCCCGGCCATCGTAGCCAAGCACCAGCGTCTGCTCGTCCATGCTGCCGGCGAGGGTTCCTATCGCGGCACCGATCCGGTAGACGGTTTCGTCATCCAGCTCCTGCTCGGCCAGTCCGCGGATGTCATAGGCCCTGAAAATGTGCCCGGGAAGCGATGTCGCCGGGCCGCTGACGCTGGTGACCGGGGCACTGCGTGGGGTATCGCCGCTGGTGATGGCGGGCGCAACACGGGGGACGCTGCCAGCGGCGTCCAGCCGTGCCCGCCGCAGCGTGAGCTTGCGCAGCTCGCGCGCCAGCGGCAGTAGCTCCGGCGCGCGCAGCGTAAAGGGCGTGCGGTGCTCGGCGGCGGATACGGTGCGTGCGACCTCTGCTCTCAGGAGGGTGGGATAGCGCAGCATGACCAGCAGCAGCGCCGCAATACCGGCGAGTCCCAACAGTCCGAGGCTGGCGAGAGGAGCGCTGACGCCGCTGCGCAGATCCTCCAGCAGTGATGTGGAGGGCGTGAAAAGTAGCGTCCAGGAGGTGCCCGCGATCGGCCCGCGCGCCGTATCCTGCCCCGTCGGCTGGCTTCCGGCAATGACGGTGCTGTTATTGCTCCGCGCGCCGACGTAGCGCTGTTCAATCGCCAGCTCGCCCTGTCTGCCGTCTCCGATAGCGAGCGCGGCGTCGAAAAACGACTGTGACAGGGTCAGCAACAGCACGGCCTGACGGTCGGCTTCCGCAGCGCGGGACTGTGCTCCGGAAACGGCGATGGAAATCAACCACTGATCGTCGACCTGATAAGCCTCGGGCCCCGCTTGCTCACCGTTGCTTGCGCGCCGCACCAGGTCGATTTCGATATGATTGCGCAGCCCCAGCCCGCTACTTGACTGCTCGGCGGTACCCATTTCAGAGAGCGGCAGCAGCCGCAGGCTGACAGCCTCCGGGAAAGCTTCCCGCAGGTACGCTTCGGCATCGGTGATGGCCGCTATGGAACCCTCCGCCAGTGCCTGACTCACCAGGGCACCCCGCGATGCGCGGATCGCCCGCTCGCGCAATGATGCAAGAGTGCCCGCGATGGCCTGCGCCCGCTGCTCCGCGAAGCCGCCGGTGACACGGCTCACGATCTCGCGTTCCATCATTGGCTGGCGCACCATCAGCAGGAACGCCACGACGCCAGCCAGGGTAACGGCCACCAGCGCAAGACTGTGCAGCGTAATTGTGTGCAGGCCATTGCCCTGCGCGGTAATACCGTGGGCATCACGCGCTGCCTGGTGTTTTTTGGCTTCTTTTTTCAGCATAGTGCCCTGGTTTCCGGCGCTGGTGGCCTGGTCCGCCAGTGTATTACGGTGGCGGGCTTTGTGGAACGGCCCCTTCCTGGCCCCGGTGGGTATACAGGTCAGCGATGGCGGTAATGATCCCGCGGGCGATGGTGTTCTTCGACGCCATGTCGAGGACCCTGCTGCCGGCGGGCCAGACCAGGGTCACGGCATTGCTGTCACTGTTGAAGCCAATGTCGCTGCGTGAGACATCGTTGGCGACGATCAGATCGAGATTCTTGCGCTGCAGCTTGTCCCGCGCGTAATCCACGGGGTCGCCGGTTTCCGCGGCAAAGCCCACGGTGAAAGGCCGCGGATGAAGGGCAGCAATAGTGGCCACGATGTCCGGGTTGCGCACCAGCGCCAGTTCCATGCTGTCTGCATGGATCTTCTTTATTTTCGTGGCCGCCGCCTGAAGCGGCCGGTAATCCGCCACCGCCGCACAGGCGATAAAGATGTCGCAGTGTGGGGCCAGCTCCTCGCTGGCAGCCAGCATGTCCCGGGCGCTCACGACGTTGCGGCGACTGACGTGGGCCGGTGTATCCAGAGTGACCGGGCCGCTGATCAGCTGCGTGACAGCACCGGCGTCGACCGCGGCCTCAGCCAGTGCGAATCCCATCTTGCCGGAGCTGTGATTGCTCAGGTAGCGAACCGGGTCGAGTGCCTCCCGGGTCGGACCGGCGGTAATGACCACGCGCAGGCCGGCGAGCGCACCGGAGGTGAATAGCGCAGCAGCACGGCCGGCGATGGCCGACGGCTCGCTCATGCGTCCGGGGCCAATATCGCCACAGGCCTGATCGCCGGCATCGGGCCCTACCAGCAAAATGCCGCGGGCGGCCAGGGTTTCGGTGTTGGCAGCCGTGGCAGGGTCCCGCCACATCTGCTGGTTCATCGCCGGTGCCAGCATCTTCGGTGCAGGCGTTGCCAGCGCCACGGTGCTCAGTAGGTCATCGGCGCGACCACCTGCCAGGCGCGCCATCAGATCGGCGGTGGCCGGCGCAATCAGCAGAAGGTCAGCCCAGCGCGCGAGCTCGATGTGCCCCATGCCGCGCTCGGCCTGCTCATCCAGCAGTTCCCGGTGCACCGGGTTGCCGGACAGCGCCTGCAGCGTCAGCGGGGTAATAAAGGCTTCTGCCCCGCGCGTCATGATCACACGGACGTTGGCGCCCAGCGCCTGCAGCTCACGGACCAGCTGGGCAGATTTGTAGGCGGCGATGCCACCACACACGCCCAACAGGACATTGCGATTGAAAAGATGTGCCATTTGCGCCTTCGGGCTGGGACAATGGGGCGGTACCAGAAAGCGAAGATAGCATTCTGAACCCGGTTTTCACACTGTCCCCGGAGAGGCTCAGGGAGGAGCTCATCATGGCGATCTGTGACTGGCCGCGCGGCGAAGGTCCGCGGGACAAGCTCCTGCAGCGCGGCGCGGCCGCCCTGTCTGACGCTGAGTTGCTGGCCGTTCTGCTGCGCACCGGTCGTGCCGGCTGCTCTGCCCTGGATCTTGCGATGGCCCTGCTGCATCGCGCCGGTGACCTGGCCACGCTGCTGGCGATGGATGCCAATGCACTGGCCGATGAACCCGGCGTTGGCCCGGGCAAGTACGCCATGTTGCAGGCCGCCATGGAGTTGGCGCGACGCTCGGTGGAGCAGCACCTCAAACAGGCGGACGTCATGTCCAGCCCCCGGCGCACGCGACAGTTCCTGCAGCATCACCTGGCCGCGAGGGAGCGGGAAATCTTTTCCTGCCTGTTCCTCGACAGTCAGCACCGCCTGCTGCGTTGCGAAGACCTGTTTTTCGGTACGCTGGACGGTGCCGCGGTCTATCCGCGGGAGGTGGCGGTTCGCGCCCTGCAGTATCGCGCCGCCGCGGTGATTTTCGCGCACAATCATCCCTCGGGAATCGCCGAGCCCAGCGCCGCGGATCGCCGCATTACCGAGCGGCTGCAGGCGGGACTGGGGCTGCTGGATATTCGCGTACTCGACCACATCATCATCGGTCGGGGGCAGGCCTATTCCTTCGCCGAGTCTGGCCTCCTCTGAGCTGCGTGGCCCTGGCTGCCCGGTCGGTCGCTGTTCACCGCAACAACCATTGTTTGCAGGCTGCGGCTGGCCTAGAGTAACCGCATGGCGGCAGCCACCCTGGCTGCACGCGCCCCTGCAGAGAGCCGCATGATGGCAGCGTTATCCGGCGCCGACCGCCTGCCGGTGGATATCCGCCTGTTTGCCGACGATTATCCGGGGGCACGCGAGCGCTTTTATACCGCCTGTGAGGGCCTTCCGGATATTGCGCTGCGCGCGGTCAGCTGTCCGGCTTCGGGGCCCCGTGGCGAGGCTCTGCAGACAGACGTTGCCTGGCTGGGGGATGCCACCGCCGGTAACGTGCTGCTCGTGATATCCGGGACCCACGGCGTCGAGGGATTCGCCGGTAGCGCCGTGCAGTCGGCGTTTCTGCAGGCGTTGCCGCCGCTGCCGGAGAACACGGCCATTCTCATGGTGCATCTGCTGAATCCCTGGGGTGCAGCCTGGCTGCGCCGCTGTGACCATGAGGGTGTCGACCTCAATCGCAACGTGGTGGACTTCACCGCCCCGCTGCCACAGAACGGGGGGTATACCGAGCTTCGCGATGCGCTGTTTGCGGGCCCGACGGAATGCCGCATGGCGCTGGCGGCGTACGCACAGAGACACGGCCAATCGGCCCTCGAGTTCGCGGTCAGTGGTGGGCAATACGCCGATCCCGCGGGCCCTTTCTATGGTGGCACCCAACCGAGCCACGCCCGCAGGCTGCTCGAGCACCTGATTGCGGAGCGCGGTCTCGCCGGCAGGCGTCTGGCGGTGATCGACATCCACACGGGACTCGGACCCTTCGGCCACGGTGAACTGATCTGTGATCATGAACCCGACAGTCCCGGTACCGTTGCCGCCCGGCGCTGGTACGGTGGCGGTGTGGCCTTGCCGCTGGCGGGAACCTCGTTCTCCGTACCCAAGCTGGGCTTGATCGACTTCGCTTTCCATCCTTTCATGCGGGAGGATGGTTGCTTTATCACCCTCGAGTTTGGCAGCTACGCGATGCAGGAACTGCTCGCCGTGATCATTGACGATCATCGTCGCTGGATGGCGGGTGATCGCGGCGTGTCAGGGCGCGCGCCGATTCGCCAGCATTTCTGCCCCGATGACCGGAGCTGGCGGGAGATGGTGCTGTGGCGTGGACAGCAGGTCCTGCGACAGGCGCTGGCCGGGCTGGGCGCTGACGCACAGGCGGGGCGGCCAGGATAGACCGCAGGCGACGGCGGTCAGACCGTGTTCGCGGCGAAAAGTGGCTTGCGCAGCCCCGGGTGTTCTGGTATAAAGTCGCGCTCCGCGCGGCGGGCACTCCCTTTTCGGACTGCCTGGCGTCCTTAGAAAGGCGCAAACCGCCCAGAACAAACAGTGTCTTCCCGAATCACCCGCTGCAGTGGGGCACGGGGAGCCAGGGCACGGCCACAACCGGTGCGTCGTCCCTCCAAGGAGAGAGCAATGGCAAGAGTCTGTCAGGTCACCGGCAAGCGTCCGGTCACCGGTAACAATGTATCGCACGCGAAGAACCGCACGCGCCGTCGGTTTCTGCCCAATCTGCACCACCACCGTTTCTGGGTGGAGACCGAGAAGCGCTTCGTTACCCTGCGCGTATCGGGCAAGGGCATGCGCATCATCGACAAGAAGGGTATTGATCAGGTCCTGGGCGAACTGCGTGCCCGTGGCGAGAAATTCTAGCGCTAGCAGCGCCTGGGAGCATTAGCATGAGAGAAAAGATTCGCATGATTTCGTCCGCTGGAACAGGGCATTTCTATACCACGGACAAGAACAAGCGCACCACGCCGGACAAGCTGGAAATGAAAAAATACGATCCGAAGGCGCGCAAGCACGTCATGTACAAGGAAGGCAAGATCAAGTAAGCCGTCGTGTACTGGCGTCGAGAAGCCCTGGCCTGCGCCGGGGTTTTTTTTGCCTGCCTGCCGCGTCGATGGCCGGGGCGCGTCACTGCGACAGGCGCGGGCAATGCCTGAGCTGCCTGAAGTGGAGACGACGCGTCGCGGCCTTTCGCCACATGTCGCTGGCCGTCGCATAGACTCGGTGGTGGTGCGCGAGTCGCGGTTGCGCTGGCCTGTGCCGTCGAATCTGGCGACCTGCCTGGTGGGCAGCACCATCAACGATGTCCGGCGTCGGGCCAAGTATCTTCTTTTCCAGACCGCGCGCGGTGAGCTCATGGTGCACCTGGGCATGTCCGGTTCGCTGCGCATGGTGCACCCGTCCACGCCACTGCTGCTGCATGACCATATCGACCTCAGGCTGGAGAACGATCTCTGGCTGCGCTACAACGATCCTCGCCGCTTCGGCAGCTTTCACTGGCTGCCCGCCGGCGAGACGCCCCATCCGCTGCTGACTCACCTTGGCCCCGAGCCCCTGGGTGACGCCTTTGACGGGCGTTATCTGTACCGCCTTTCGCGCGGGCGTCGCGCGGGGGTGAAGCCCTTCATTATGGATGGCCGCGTTGTGGTGGGAGTCGGCAACATCTATGCTTCCGAAGCCCTTTTCCTCGCCGGTATCTCGCCATCGCGCCCCGCCGGCCGCGTCTCGCTGGCGCGCTACGAGCGATTGGCCAGCTGCATCAGGCAGGTGCTTGGCGCCGCGATCGCGCAGGGTGGCACGACACTGCGCGATTTTGTCGGTGGCGACGGCAAGCCGGGCTACTTCGCCCAGCAGCTCTGGGTCTATGGGCGGGACGGACAGCCCTGCAAGCGCTGTGGTGCGCTGTTGCGTGAGAAGCGCCTGGGGCAGCGCAGCACTGTCTACTGCGTAGCCTGCCAGCGTTGAAGGGGCTACACTAACCCGATAAATAACACAGGTGGATCGGTTCCACAGGAGACTGGCATGCAACACCGGCGATTGCGAAACGTTCTGGGCGCCGCTGCCCTGGGTGCGCTCATGGTCACGTCATTGGCAGTGCCCCGCGCGTTTGCGCAGGCGGTTGATGAAACCCCCGACCCCTTTGCCATGGTCGGAGATCTTGTTGTCGCGCGACCGATAGGTCTGGTAATGACGGCGGTAGGTGCGGCGGCTTTTGTCGTCAGTCTGCCGTTTACCGCAATGGCGGGTCATGTCAGCGAGTCGGCGGAAACCCTCGTTCTCGGCCCCGCGGAAACCACCTTCGTGCGCTGCCTCGGTTGCCGCAACACCGGCTACAGCTACAAGGACAAAGAGCTCAGGGACGCGCGCAAGAACCGGGAGTGAGGCTTACCGGTCGAATTTTTCTGCCAGGGCCCTGGCCACCACCGCCGGCACAAATGGCGTGACATCGCCGTGCAGCGCTGCAATTTCGCGCACCAGGGACGAAGAGATGTAGGACAGGTGTTCCGAGGGTGTCAGGAAGATGCTTTCGAATTCCGGGTAGATCGCCCGGTTCATGTTTGCCAGCTGAAACTCGTACTCGAAATCCGCGACAGCGCGAAGGCCACGCAGCACGCAGCGGGCGTTCTGGCTCTTGGCAAAATCCGTCAGCAGGTTGGCAAAGCCCACGACCTCTATGTTGTCGAGGTGTGACAGCGAGGTGCGGCAGAGATCAACCCGCTGCTCGAGATCAAACAGCGGCGTCTTTTTTTCACTGTAGGCGATAGCCACAACAACACGATCAAACAGGCGTGCCGCGCGCTCCGCCAGGTCCACGTGTCCGTTGGTGATCGGATCGAAGGTGCCCGGATAGATAACCGTCTCGCGACTCATGGCCACATCCCCCTGCCGCTGCGAGCCGCGATGGTAAACAATTCACCGCCGTCCCACAATTCGGCGCCGGGACCGATCAGTGCCGAGGCGCGCAGCGGTACAGCCCGTAATGGACCGCCCCGGCACGTTTCTGTCGCAATGCCTCCCACTGTCCGCCGGGGAACCACGCTTCAGGCGCCTGCCCGCTTTCGATGTAGATCAGGCTGTCTTTGCCCGGCACAGCACTGGCCTGAAGCTGCTGGCAGATACCCGGCAGCAGATTCTGTGCGAAGGGTGGATCGAGAAAAATCACGTCGTAGTGACGTTGACAGCTGGCGACGAAGTCCGAGGCCTGCATCGCATGGCAGTCGGCCTTACCGCCGGCTTCCAGTGTTGCCAGGGCTGTTGCCACAGCGCGCAGCACATCCGTGTTGCTGTCGACAAAGGTGCAGTGAGCGGCGCCGCGCGAGAGCGCTTCGATTCCCAGGGCACCGCTGCCCGCAAACAGGTCGAGGCAGCGGGCACCCGCAATATCGGGCTGTAGCCAGTTGAACAGGGTTTCACGAATGCGGTCGGCGGTGGGACGCAGGCCCTGTGCATCGGCCACCGGCAGTCGGCGGCCGCGCCAGCGACCCCCAATAATCCGGATCTGTCCGCCTGCCGGATGCCGTGCTGCGGGCTGCCTGCGACCTGTCGCCATTTCTTCACTCTTTGCCGCGATGGTAGGATAGACGCTGTCCCGGGCGCCAGCCTTTACTTTATCACGGTCATTATGAAGTTCTTCAAACGCAAGAAACCCGAATCCGCGCCCGATGATGCCGCCGTCGTAACTCCACCCGAGGGGTCTGATGAGGCTGTATCGAGCCCTGCGCCCCAGCCCGTGCCGGCGGAGCGGCCGAAGCCACAGGAGGCGGATGGCGACGGGTTCTTCGCCCGTCTTCGGCGCGGGCTGGGGCGCACCAGCGATAACCTGGTCGCCGGCGTGGGCAACCTGTTCCTTGGCCGCAAGGAAATCGACGCCGAACTGCTCGAGGAACTGGAATCGCGGCTGCTGATGGCCGACCTGGGCGTCGAGGCGACGATGCAGACCATCGAACGCCTGACCCAGCGCGTGTCCCGCAAGGAGCTGACGCAGCCCGAAGCACTGGGTGATGCCCTGCGCGATGAACTGTTTGCCATTCTCGAGCCCTGTGAAAAGCCGCTGGAGGTCACCGGGCACAAGCCCTATGTCATTCTGATGGTCGGCGTGAACGGTGTCGGCAAGACCACGACTATCGGCAAGCTGGCGAACCGCTATCGCGACCAGGGTCTGTCGGTCATGCTGGCGGCGGGCGATACCTTTCGCGCCGCCGCCGTCGAACAGCTTCAGGTGTGGGGTGAGCGCAACCAGGTCCCGGTGGTTGCCCAGCATACCGGCGCCGACAGCGCCTCTGTGCTGTTTGATGCTCTGGCGTCGGCAAAGGCGCGGGAGGTCGACGTGCTGATCGCGGATACCGCCGGACGTCTGCACAACAAGGACAACCTGATGGAGGAGCTGCGCAAGGTGGTGCGCGTGCTGCGCAAGCAGGACCCTCAGGCCCCGCACGAGGTGATGCTGGTTCTGGATGCGGGCACCGGGCAGAACGCGCTGGCGCAGGCGAGTCATTTCACCGATGCCGTGGGCGTGACCGGCATCACGCTGACCAAGCTCGACGGCACGGCCAAGGGCGGCATCATCTTTGCCATCGCACAGAAGCTCGGACTGCCGATTCGCTATATCGGCGTCGGTGAAACGGCCGAGGACCTGCGGCCCTTTGCCGCCCGCGAGTTCATTGACGCCCTGTTTGATCGCGAGTAGCGCGGGTGATCTCCTTCGAGCGGGTCAGCAAGCGCTACGACAACGGTCACGACGCGCTGCGTGAAGTGTCCTTTGACGTCAATCGCGACGAGCTGGTGTTTCTCACCGGACACTCCGGTGCCGGCAAGAGCACGCTGCTGCGCCTCATCATGCTTATGGAGCAGCCGACGCGGGGTCGGGTCGTGGTCAACGGCAACGATCTGTCGCGCATTGGCCGCCGCGGTGTGCCGGCACACCGGCGCGGTATCGGTGTGGTGTTCCAGAATCACCGGCTGCTGTTTGATCGCCCGGTGTTCGATAATGTCGCGCTGCCGCTCACGATTGCCGGCTACGACGATCGCGAGGTCGGGCGCCGGGTGCGTGCGGCGCTGGACAAGGTCGGCCTGCTGGATCACGAGCGCGCCATGCCGGTCACGCTGTCCGGCGGCGAGCAACAGCGGGTGGGCATCGCCCGGGCGGTCGTCGGCCGGCCACCGGTATTGCTGGCGGACGAACCCACCGGCAACCTGGACCCGGCGCTGTCGGCGGAAATCATGCAGTTGTTCGCCGACTTTGCCCGCGTCGGTCTCACGGTGCTGATTGCCAGCCACGACCTGTCCCTGATCTCCCGCCTGCGGCATCGCATTGTCACCTTGCGCGAGGGCAGGCTTGTGGGTACTCACTAACGTGCCTCGTGCGAAAAAACGGCCTCCCGAAGGTGCGCGTGTTGCGCGCCGCGGTGTCGTTACCCGCTATCGGGCCTGGGTGCGGCATCACCGTGCATCCGCCGCAGACTCCCTGCTGAAGATACTCGATCATCCCGTGTCCAGCATGCTGACCTGGCTGGTCGTCGGCATCGCCATGGCCCTCCCGGTCAGCCTGATGCTGACCCTGGATAATCTTCGTGGCCTCGAGGGTAGTGTGGCGGATGAGGCGAGCCTCTCGCTGTTTCTCGCGGAGTCGGTCGATACTGCCGCCGCCCGCGCGCTGGCGCAGACCATCAGCGAGCGGGATGACGTGGCCGGCGTGCGCTACCATTCGCGTGACAAGGCGCTGGAAGAATTTCGGGAACAGTCGGGTTTTGCCGACATTATCGACGGTCTTGGGAGCAATCCCCTGCCGCACCTGCTTCTGGTTACCCCCCGGGACCGGACGTCCGTGGCGGCGAGCGAAGATCTCGCTGCAGCGCTGTCGGGACTGCCAGCGGTGGCGGAGGTGGTCGTGGATAGTGCGTGGCTGCGGCGACTGCAGGGGCTGCTCGCCGTGGGCGAACGTATTGTGTTGACGCTGGCGCTGCTGCTGAGCATGGGGGTGGTGCTGATCCTCGGCAATACCATTCGCCTCGCGATAGAAAATCGCCGTGAGGAGATCCGGGTGGTCCGGCTGGTTGGCGGCAGCAACGCCTTCGTGCGCCGACCTTTTCTTTATACCGGGTTGTGGTACGGCGTTGGCGGCGGTGTCGCCGCCGCGATGCTCACTGCACTGGGGCTCTGGTCGCTGGGCGGGCCGGTATCGGCACTGGCCGCCGCCTATGATGCCGAGTGGAGCCTCAGCGGGCTCGGAATTGTCGGCAGCTGCCAGCTGGTGCTTGCAGGTGGCGTGCTGGGGCTTGTCGGCGCCTGGGTCGCTGTGTCCCGACACCTGCGGGCGGTCGAGCCGGCATGATGGCCCAGGTTGATGTCGCTCCTGTGAAAACGCGCTCGCTGGGGCCGGTGGGCGGGAACTTTCCGGGTGTTAGCACTCTAATGGCTGGAGTGCTAAACTTGGCTCCGCTGTGGAGGGGACAACCATGACAATGACCATTCAGCCGATAGATCAGCTGGTACCGGGAGCCAACCTGGCGGCCTACGTGCAGGCCATCGGGCGTATACCCATACTCACCGTCGATCGTGAGCAGGAGCTGGCACGGCAGCTGTACTTTGACAACGACGTGCAGGCCGCCCGCGAACTCGTGATGTCGCACCTGCGTTTCGTTGTGCACATCGCCCGCAGCTACCGCGGTTATGGCCTGGCCGAGGCCGACCTCATTCAGGAGGGCAATGTCGGCCTGATGAAGGCGGTGAAGCGCTTCAACCCGGACAAGGGTGTGCGGCTGGTGTCCTTCGCGGTGCACTGGATAAAGGCAGAGATTCACGAATTCATCCTGCGCAACTGGCGCATCGTCAAGGTGGCAACCACCAAGGCACAGCGCAAGCTGTTCTTCAACCTGCGCAGCGCCAAAAAGGGTCTGGCGTGGCTGAGTGCCGACGAGGCGCAGGCGGTCGCCGCGGATCTCGGTGTCAACGTACAGGAAGTGCAGCGCATGGAGGGTCGCCTGAGCAACCGCGATCTGGCGTTTGATGCGCCTGCGGACAGCGACGATGATAATGTCTGGCAGTCGCCGCAGTACTACCTGGAAGATCATTCCGGTGATCCGGCGCAGGCGGTCGAGTCCGAGAACTGGCAGCAAAGCAGTGAAGACGGCCTGTATCTCGCGCTGGAAGAGCTCGACGCGCGTAGTCGTGACATTCTGGCCCGCCGCTGGCTCGCGGAAAACAAGGCCACGCTGCATGAGCTGGCAGCCGAGTATGGCGTATCTGCAGAGCGGATTCGCCAGCTTGAACAGGCAGCGATGAAAAAGCTGCGCGCCACTATCGCCGCCTGACGGAGTCCACCAGCGCCATGGCAAGGTTGTTCATTACCCTCGGCGCGTTCGCCGGTCTGCTCGCCGTGACGGTTGGCGCTTTCGGCGCCCACGCCCTGCGTGGGCGACTCGATGACTATGCCCGCGATATCTTCGAGACGGCCGTGCAATACCACTTCTATCATAGCCTGGCCCTGCTGGCAGTGGGACTTCTCGCGGTCAGTGCGCCCGATTCCAGTCTCCTCAGGTCGAGCGGCTGGCTGTTTGTTATCGGGCTGTTCCTGTTTTCCGGCAGCCTCTATGCACTCAGTCTCACCGGGGTGAAGTGGCTCGGTGCCATCACCCCGCTGGGTGGCCTCGCCTTTATTGCCGGCTGGGGCTGCCTGGCGGCCGTCGGCTGGAAGCTACTGCCCTGATACCGGTTGTTCCTGACCCTCTATGAGCGATACGCGCCCGCGGCGGCCCATACGCAGTTTCGTGCTGCGAGCCGGCCGCATGACCGACGCCCAGCAGCGTGCCTTTGATCGTGAGTGGCGTCGCTGGGGGCTGGATTACGCTGCGGAAGCACTCGATCTCGACGCCACCTTTGGCGCGGACACGCCACGCGTGCTGGAAATCGGATTTGGCATGGGGCAGTCACTTGCCGACATGGCTGCTGCGAGTCCGGAAACGGGCTTTATCGGTATCGAGGTACACCGCCCCGGCGTTGGCCGACTGCTGCATCTGCTGGCAGAGCAGGGTCTCGGCAATGTCCGGGTGTTCTGCCACGATGCGGTAGAGGTTCTGCGCGACTGTATTGCCGCAGAAGCGCTGGATGCGGTGCAGATATTCTTCCCGGACCCCTGGCATAAAAAGCGCCATCACAAGCGCCGACTGATTCAGCCGGATTTTGTCGATCTGGTAGCGAGTCGACTGCGGCCGGGCGGTCGTCTGCACCTGGCAACGGATTGGGAGCCATATGCAGAGCAGATGCTCGAGGTGCTATCGGACAATCCCCTGCTACAGAACACCGCAGAAAACGGAGGCTTCGTGCCTCGCCCGGAGAGTCGACCCCTGACCCGCTTCGAGCAGCGCGGGACGCGACTGGGTCACGGCGTTCGCGATCTGGTATTCACCCGTCGCCAGGGCATGGCCAGTTAGCGCCCGGTGTATTTCCGGCACCGGCGCGTGGGTCAATCGGCAAAGAAACGCGCTACAACGTTGTCCAGAAAACGCCGCCCCAGGCGCGTCGTGCAAAGGACATCGGGGGAAGTCTCAAGAAGATCCTCCTCGACAAGGCTCGCCACCGTCGCCTGTATGGCGTCGAATGGCAGTCCCGTCGCTTCGCTGAACCGCTGCACGGGCACGCCCGCATCCAGCCGCAGTGCATTGAGCATGAATTCTCCGACAAGGTCCTGGGCGCTCAGCAGGCGCTGCTGGCTGGTGTGCTGTCCGGGCGTCGCGGTCAGATAGGCGTCCGGCTGCCGGGTTTTTGCATAGCGCCAGACACTGCCGTCCGGCCGCGTGATCTTGCCATGCGCGCCGGCGCCGAGCGCCAGGTAGTCCCCGAACTGCCAGTAGGTGAGGTTGTGCCGACAGCGGGCGCCGCGGGCGTAGGCAGAGACTTCGTAGCGCATGAAGCCCCCGGCCGCGAGTGCCGCGCCGCCCTCCTCCTCCAGCCTGGCGAGGCTGTCCTCCACGGGCAGCAGTGGTGGCGCGCTGTAGAAACGCGTATTGGGTTCGATGGTGAGCTGATACCAGGACAGGTGCTCCGGGGCGAGCCGCATGGCCTGCTGCAGGTCGGCCATACCCGCCTTCACACTCTGGTCCGGCAGGCCGTGCATCAGGTCCAGGTTCAGGTTGTCAAAGCCGGCCGCGCGGGCCGCGTCGACGGCCCGCAGCGCCTGCGTCGCACTGTGAACCCGTCCCAGAGCCTGCAGCGAGGCATCGTGAAAGCTCTGTATGCCCAGTGACAGGCGGTTGACGCCGGCGGCACGGAAACCGGCGAATTTGCCCGCTTCGGCGCTGCCGGGATTGCTTTCCAGCGTTATCTCGATATCCCCGGCCAGCTGCAGACGCGCGTTCACGCCCTGCAGAAGCCGGTCGATGGCGCCGGCGGAAAACAGGCTGGGCGTGCCGCCGCCGATGAAAATGCTGGTGACCTGTCGCTTGCCGGCCAGCGCGATATCGTGATCCAGGTCCTGCAGCAGCGCGGTCACATAGCGATCTTCGGGCAGGTGCCGGCGCTCGTGGGAGTTGAAATCACAATAGGGGCACTTTTTCTCGCACCAGGGAAGGTGGATATACAGCCCCAGGGCATCCGCTGCGGGGTTCACCCGTCTTCGTAACGCAGCGCGTCGAGCAGCGCGATGCTGGCCCTGCCGCGATGACTGATACGGTTTTTCTCGTCCCGCGGCAGCTCCGCGGCACTGCACTGATGGGAGTCGACCCAGAACAGGGGGTCGTAGCCGAAGCCGCCCTCGCCGCGGGCCACGTGCAGGATGCGGCCGCGCCAGCTGCCCAGCGCAATCACGGGCGTGGGATCCTCCGCGTGGCGCAGCAGTACCAGGGCACAGTAAAAGCGCGCATGGCGTTCCGTCTGCTTGACAGTTGCGAGGGCGCGCAGCAGCTTGGCGTTGTTGCCGGCGTCGCCCTCCCCGGAATAGCGCGCCGAGTGAACACCGGGGGCGCCGGACAGCGCCGCGACTTCAAGGCCCGAATCGTCGGCGATTGCCGGCAGGCCGGTATGGCGAGCCGCGTTCCGTGCCTTGATCAGCGCGTTCTCCACAAAGGTGGCGCCGGTTTCGGCGACCTCCGCTACGCCCAGGCTGTCCTGCGTGACCAGTTCCAGCGACAGGGGTGCGAGCGTGCGCGACAGCTCGGCCACCTTGCCCGCATTGCCGCTGGCGACAACCACCCTTCCCGCGAGCGCTGCCATATCAGTGGATGTAGAGCTGGTGCTTGAATTTGTGGGTATAGGTGCGGTCGGCGCCCTGTGGGCGGAAGGTCAGCTCGAACCAGCGCCACTCGCGATTGATGAACTTGAACTCGCCGATGTAATACACCGCGGAGTCTTCATTGATCTCGATAAAGTCCATCGGCTGCTCGGCAATCAGGTCCCAGGACCGGCCTTTCAGCGCCATGGGCACCGTGGTGGCCTCCGCATCCCCCTTGCCCTCCAGGTGCTCGCGCACGGCGATATTGACGATACCGCGCCGCTTGCCGCGGACAATGCCGTACTGCGCCGCCACCTCGGGATCGAGGAAGGTCGTGTTGACCACGCTGAAGTGCAGCTCGTAGTTGTCGAAGCGCTTGGACTGCTGGGCCTGCGCAGTGACGGCCACCAGCGGCAGCAGCAGGCAGGCGAGGACGGTGGTGTTTTTGAATAAACGATACATATCAGCGCGTTATGTGGTAGATCGCCGTCAGCGCGAACAGATTCGGCCAGCTGTTGGCAAGCAGTGCATGGGATGCCGAATTGCCCACCATGTCCCGCGCCAGAATGCGTATGCCCTTTTGCGCACAGAGGGTCTCGAAGTCGCGCACGGTACAGAAGTGGATATTCGGCGTGTCGTACCAAGTATAGGGCATGAAGCGCGATACTGGCATACGGCCCCGGGAGGCCAGGTGCAGACGGCACTGCCAGTGGCCGAAATTGGGAAAGGTGACGATGCCCTCGCGGCCGATGCGCAGCATCTCGTCGAGTACCCGGTCCGGGTAGTGCACGGCCTGCAGGGCGTGGGCCATGACCACGGTATCGAAGCTCTGGTCCGGGAAGTTGTCCAGACCGGCGTCGAGATCCTGCTGCAGGATGCTGAGGCCACGCGCCACTGCCGCGGTGATGTTGTCGCTGTCGATCTCGATGCCGGTGCCCGACACCTGCCGGCGGTCGCGCAGCAGCTCCAGAAACTCGCCGTTGCCGCACCCCAGGTCGAGCACGCGGGCGCCGGGCCTGATCCAGCGCAGGATGTGGGCCAGGTCCTGACGCATCAGCGGTCTGCCTCCACGCGCTGCATATAGGCGCTGAACACGTCGAGGTAGCGCGGTATCGGCATCAGGAAAGCGTCGTGGCCCTCGCTGGCATCAATATTCACGTAGGTGACATCCCGCCTGGCGGCAATCAGTGCGTCCACGATCTCCCGCGAGCGCGCCGGCGAGAAGCGCCAGTCCGTGCTGAAAGACACCACCAGGAAGCGACAGCGGCTGTTTTCCAGCGCGGCAACCGGGTCATCGCCGTATTCCCGCGCCAGGTCGAAGTAGTCCAGCGCCCGCGTCATGAGAATGTAGGTGTTGGCGTCAAAGCTCTCGGAGAACTGACTGCCCTGGTAACGCAGGTAGCTCTGCACCTGGAATTCCGCGGCCTCCGTCGCGCCCTGTTCGAGGCTGCCCGAGCGCAGTTCGCGCCCGAACTTGTCCGCCATGGCGTCGTCCGACAGATAGGTGATATGCCCGATCATGCGCGCCAGGCTGAGTCCACGTACCGGGACCTTGCCGTTGCGCAGGTAGTGGCCATTATCGAAGTCCGGGTCGGCTTCGATGGCGTGGCGGGCGATTTCGTTGAAGGCGAGATTCTGTGCGCTGAGACGCAGGGCGGCGGCAATCACCACGCAGTGGCGCAGCCGGTCGGGGTACAGCAGCGCCCAGCGCATTGCCTGCATGCCGCCCAGGCTGCCGCCGATGACCGCGGCCCAGCAGTCGATGCCGAGGCGGTCGGCGAGGCGTGCCTGGCTGTGCACCCAGTCGCGCACGCGCAGGTCCGGAAAATCCGGCCCCCAGGGCTGGCCCGTTCCCGGGTTGATGCTCGCCGGTCCGGTGGAGCCGTGGCAGCCACCGATGTTGTTCAGGCTGACGACAAAAAAGCGGCGGGTGTCGATGGGCTTGCCTGGGCCGATGCATTCTTCCCACCATCCCGGCTTGCGGTCATCGGTGCGATAGCGACCGGCGGCGTGGTGATGGCCGCTGAGCGCATGACAGATCAGTACCGCATTGCTGCGGTCTGCGTTCAGTTCGCCATAGGTTTCATAGACGATGTCGTAGCTGTCGAGGCTGCGGCCACAGGCCAGCGCCAGCGGCTCGTCGAAATGCAGCGTCTGAGCGGTGACTAGCCCGACCGAGCCCGCTGTTGCCGTGGTGGTCATGCGGCTCCGGTCAGAGACCCATCACCAGCGCCGGGTGCAGGCCAATTCCAGCGGCGACGTGTCGCAGCGCAATCTGCAGGACGTTGATCAGAATAAATACCAGGATGGGTGAAAAGTCGATGCCGCCCATCGGCGGCAGCAGGCGACGCACCGGCGCCATGACCGGCTCGGTAATCTGATAGATAAGCAGGATTGCCGGATGACGGCTGCCTCCCGCCACCCAGCTCAGGATGATCATGGCCAGCAGCGCAAAGAAATAGATATTCACCAGCAGTGCGATGACGCCCACCGCCGACCAGGCGATGATGAGCGTGATGTTGGGCAGTCCGACGCCATTCAGAAGCAGCAGCAACACAATGCCCAGGGCCTGCAGCAGGACCGACTCGACCAGCGCGGCGAGATCGAAGCGCCCCACGGGAGGCAGCAGACGCCGCAATGGCGCCAGCGCAGGATTGGTGACCTTGACCACGAACTGGCTGACCGGGTTGTAGAAGTCGGCCTGCGATGCGTGCAGCAGGAAGCGCAGCAGCATCACCAGCAGGTACAGGCTCAGCGCGGTCTGGATCAGATAGCCGAGTATTTCGTTCAGTGCACTCATGCCGTCGGGGGTCTCTTGTGTAGTGAATAATCAGCCCAGTTCATTGCTCAGCTCCTCTGACCGCGCGCTGCAGGCAGTCAGTGCGTTGTGCACGAGCTCGCGCAGTCCCTGTGCCTCGAAACTGGCGATGGCGCGCTCGGTGGTGCCCTTCGGGCTGGTCACCCGCTGGCGCAGCTCGTCCAGTGGCACACCACTCTCGAGCGCCATGCGTGCGGCGCCGAGGCAGGTCTGCTGAACCAGCGCCGTCGCGGTGTCGCGATCCAGCCCGAGCCGCTCACCGGCATTCACCATGCTTTCCATGAACAGGAAAAAGTACGCCGGTCCGCTGCCGGAGACCGCCGTCACCGCGTGCAGCTGCTGCTCCTCTTCGACCCACACGCTGGTGCCGACCGCGTCCATGATGGCCTGGGCGCGCTCGCGCTGCAGGCTGGAAACCTCGGGGCTGGCGAACAGCCCGCTGGCGCCACTGCCGAGCAGCGATGGTGTGTTGGGCATGCAACGCACAACAGGCGCCGCCGTATGTAGCCATCGTTGATAGCTGGCGATAGGTACGCCTGCCGCGATTGTCAGGATCAGCGCGTCGCTTTCGGCAACAACCGGCGCGATGCTGGCGCAGACTTCCGCCATTACCTGCGGCTTGACCGCGAGGATGATGACATCGGCTCCCGACGCGGCCGCGGCATTGTCGGTACCTGTTGTTACCGGCGCCACGCGGGTCAGATGTTCAAGACTCTCTGTGGAGACGTCGGCGGCGTGAATCGACGCCGCCCGGTGGCCGCTGGCGGTGAGCCCGCCAATAATGCTCGATGCCATGTTGCCGGCACCGATGAAGGCAATGCTGAAATCGGACACGAGGTGCTCCCAAAGGCCGGGAAAGCCCGCGAGTATACACGGGCGTTGCCGGTTAAATCATCCGCTGCGCGGGCCGAAGATATCGGTGCCGATGCGCACCAGTGTGGCGCCTTCGGCAATGGCGCTTTCGAGGTCGGCCGACATGCCCATGGACAGAGTGTCCATTGTGGGCACCGTTTCCTGCAGGTCCCGGAACAGCTCCGCGACGCGCGCGAAGGCCGCGCGCTGGGCAGCCACGTCGTCAGTCGGTGCCGGAATGGCCATCAGTCCGCGCAGGCGAAGGCGCGGCAGCTGGAGTATCGCGCGAGCCAGCGGCGCGAGGTCTTCGGGGGCGACGCCGGATTTGCTGTCCTCGAGGGAGACATTGACCTGCAGGCAGATATCCAGCGGCGGCAGGCTGTCGGGGCGCTGCTCATTCAGCCGGCGGGCGATCTTTTCCCGGTCGACGCTGTGCACCCAGTCGAAATGTTCGGCGATGGCGCGGGTCTTGTTGGACTGGATCGGGCCGATGAAGTGCCAGCGGGCGTCGAGGTCGGCGGTGGCCTGTCGTTTTTCCAGCGCTTCCTGAAGGTAGTTTTCGCCGAGGTCACGCAGACCCGCGGCAACGGCGGTGCGCACCTCATCGCTGCTGCGGGTCTTGCTCACGGCCATCACGGTGACGTCATCGGCGCGGCGACCAACTTTTTCCGCGGCGGTGCTTACCCTTTGGTGCACGTTTGCTATATTGAGGCGAATGCGTTCTGCGTCCATGCCGGAATAATAGCGGATAGCGGCACAGGGGGCGACGCCTCCCGCCCATTGAGCGTGTCGTTTTGCGCTGTCTTCGCAGCCACCGCGTCGCCTGACCTTGTCTGAAAAGGGGAAAACAACGGAAATGGATATCACCGAACTGCTTGCCTTCAGCGCGAAACAGGGCGCATCAGACCTGCACCTTTCCGCCGGCCTGCCACCCATGATCCGCGTCGATGGCGACGTGCGCCGTATCAACCTGCCGCCGCTCGAGCACAAGCAGGTGCACGACCTCATTTACGACATCATGAACGACAAGCAGCGCAAGGATTTTGAGGAGTTCCTCGAGACCGACTTTTCCTTCGAAGTTCCTGGTGTGGCCCGCTTCCGGGTCAATGTCTTCAACCAGAACCGCGGCGCCGGCGGCGTTTTCCGCACCATTCCCTCCAAGGTGCTGTCCATGGAGGACCTCGGCATGGGTCAGGTGTTCCGCGATATCTGCATGATGCCGCGGGGGCTGGTGCTGGTCACCGGGCCCACCGGTTCGGGCAAGTCGACCACGCTGGCGGCGATGATAGACTACATCAACGACAACAAGTACGAACACATCCTCACCATCGAGGACCCGATCGAATTCGTGCATGAGAGCCGCAAGTGCCTGATGAACCAGCGTGAGGTGCACCGCGATACCCTCGGCTTCGCCGAAGCGCTGCGCTCGGCGCTGCGCGAGGACCCGGACATCATCCTGGTGGGCGAGATGCGCGACCTCGAGACTATCCGTCTGGCGCTGACAGCCGCAGAGACCGGCCACCTGGTGTTCGGCACGCTGCACACCACCTCGGCGGCAAAAACCATTGACCGGGTTATCGATGTCTTTCCTGCCGCGGAGAAATCCATGGTGCGCTCGATGCTGTCGGAATCGCTGCAGGCGGTGGTATCCCAGACACTGCTCAAGCGGGCGACCGGCGGTCGCGTGGCCGCGCACGAAATCATGCGGGCAACGTCGGCTATCCGCAATCTTATCCGCGAGGACAAGGTGGCGCAGATGTACTCGGCCATCCAGACCGGCCAGGCGGTGGGCATGCAGACCATGGACCAGTGTCTCAGGGAGCTGGTCAACAAGCGGGTGATCAGTCGCGATATCGCCAAAGAGAAGGCGCGTATCCCTGAGGATTTCTGATCGCCCTGGGGATGTGATCGATATGAGGCACGGCCATGACCTTCGATAACCTGCTGGCGGAAATGATAGAACGGCGTGCGTCGGACGGGTTCATTACCGCGCGCGCCGCGCCTTCCATCAAGGTAGATGGCGAGATTTTTGCGCTGCAGTCAGAGGCGCTGGACGAGCAGGCAGTTCGCGACCTCGTCCTTGCCACCATGACCGACGCGCAGCGAACCGAGTTCCTCCGGCACAACGAGTGCAACTACGCGGTGCAGTCCGAGAAACACGGACGCTTTCGACTTAGCGCCTTCGTGCAGCGCGGCCGTGTCGGCCTTGTGGTGCGCCGTATCCAGACCCGTATCCCGCGAATCGAAGAGCTGGGCCTGCCGCCTATTGTTGAGGACCTGTCCATGCTCAAGCGCGGGCTGGTGATCTTTGTCGGCGGCACCGGTACCGGCAAGTCCACCTCGCTGGCGGCCATGGTGGGGCATCGCAACCGGCATTCCCGGGGGCACATTCTCAGCGTCGAGGATCCCATCGAGTTCCTGCACGACCACGCGGGTTGTCTGATCACCCAGCGCGAGGTCGGCCTGGATACCGAGTCCTTTGAGGTCGGCCTGCAGAACGCCCTGCGTCAGGCCCCCGACGTCATCATGATCGGCGAGGTGCGCTCCGCCAAAACCATGCAGCACGCGATCACGTTCGCCGAGACTGGCCATCTCTGTCTGTGCACGCTGCACGCCAATAACGCCAACCAGGCGCTTGACCGGATCATGAGCTTTTTCCCCGCGCAGATGCACAGCCAGGTCTGGATGGACCTGTCCCTCAACCTAAAAGCGATGGTGGCGCAGCAGCTCCTGCCGCGCAAAGTCGGTGAGGGTCGTGTGCCGGTGATGGAGGTCATGCTGAATTCGCCGCTGATCGCCGACCACATTCGCAACGGCAAGGTTCACCTGATCAAGGAAGTGATGACCAAGTCCACCGGGCAGGGTATGCAGACCCTGGATCAGTCGCTGCTCGCGGCCTACCGGGACGGGCTCATCACCGCCGAGGAGGCCGAGCGCTCGGCTGACTCCGCCAACGATGTACGCCTCGGCATCAAGATGCACGACAAGGGCAGTCGCAGCCTGGCCAGCGTGTCCAGTGTGGATCTTCGCGTCGACGACAGCTGAGGGTCGATCGGGGCCCGACGGTCGGCGCGCCCCGTCAGTCCTGTTGTCGGGCGGCCATCCAGCCCTGAAGTATGAGTTCGGCAGCCAGGCTGTCCACGGGCTGGCGATGGTAATCGCCGCGGTGGCCCAGCTCGCGCTGTTCCTGCTTGACCGCAAAGCTGGTCAGGCGCTCATCCACCATCTCTATCGGCAGGCCAAAGCGCCCGTGCAGTCTCCTCGCAAAGCGTCCGGCACGCTCGGCCATGTCGCTGCTGCTGCCGTCCATGTTCAGCGGTTCGCCTACCAGCAGCAGGTCTGGCCGCCATTCGCCGAGCAGGCCGGCGACGCTGTCCCACTGGGGCTGCCCTTCCCTGGCGCGCAGGACCATGAGCGGCTGCGTCGTGAACAGGAGACAGTTACCCACCGCGACGCCGATCTGGCGCAGCCCGAAGTCAAAGGCCATGACGCTGCGGGGGGCTTTCAGGGGTTTGATGACCGTCAGGCGTGCCCGGCCTGGGCGCTGATCAGGTTCATGTCGATGCCAAGCGCGGCCGCCGCGGCCTGCAGGCGCTGCTCCGGCGGTGTGTGAAACAGGATACCGTGGTCCGCGGGCAGGGTCAGCCAGCTGTTGCGGCTGATCTCCTCCTCCAGCTGCCCCGCGGACCAGCCGGCGTAACCGAGGGCAATCAGGTACTCGCCCGGTCCCTCGCCGACGGCGATGGCGCGCAGGATATCCTGGGAGGTGGTCAGCAGCATTTCCGGGGTGACTCGAAGCGTGGCATCCCATTCGTTGGCAGAGGGCCGGTGAAGAATGAAGCCGTGGTCTGTTTGTACCGGCCCGCCAGCCATTATGGGCACGTCGCGGAAGCGCGCGTCCGCGTCGATATCAAGATGCTCGAGGATTTCCGCCAGGTTCAGATCCAGTTCGTGATTGATCACAATACCCATGGCGCCCGCTTCGCCGTGCTCGCAGATGTAGGTGACACTGTGCGCGAAAATACCTTCATCCAGACCCGGCATGGCCAGGAGAAAGTGGTCGCGCAGGCAGTGGCTGCTGTGATTCATGACGTGTCTTGCAGGCATTGTTACCGTCTTTGAGGGCTTAACCTGAGCTTAGCGCGTTTCGCTCGAATTTCCACGTCCGCAGGATCTCCAGCTTGTCTGCCGTGGCCGCAAGCTCGGGCGGAAACGGTGCGTAGGGCGCCGCCATACGGACGATGCGGATCGCGGCCTCGTCGAGGACGGCGTAGCCGGAGGACGCGAGCAGCTTCACATCCTCAAGGCTGCCATCACTGCGAATCACCACCAGCAGACGCAGACTTCCGTACATGCCGTAACGCACGGAGGCTTCCGGATAATAGGTGTTTCCCACCGCCTCCAGGCGACGGCGCCAGTCCTGGAGGTAGGCCGCATCGGCGGCGCTCTGCGCGGCAACCGAGGTCAAGCGGCGCACCCGCGGCGCCCGGGATGAGGCCTCATCGCGATTATGCAGGGAGGCTTCAAGGGCTGCCAGCCGTTCCTGCAGTTGCTGCAGGCGATCCTCGGATGGCGAGGGTGCTGCCTCGCCCCGCGCATTGTCTGACTGTTCTGCGCGATAGCGGCTGTTACGCGATGCGCTCAGCATCTGCGGCGCCGTCGCCTGCTGCGCGGAGCCCGCCGATGCCGCCTGCTGGTCCTGTGGCGCGGGAAGGTCTGGCGCCAGCGACGGGGCGGCTCGCGGCGCCTGTTCGCGTTCGCCCTGGTTGCCTGAGGCCTGCTGATCCTCCTGCGCGATGTGAGTTGCCTCGATGGGCCGGCTCGACACCGCCTGCACCAGCGTGACTTCCATCACCGTGCCCGCCTCGCTTGTGGCCAGCGACTGGAAGGTGATGCCGAAGATGATCAGTGCGTGCAGTGCGGCCGCGGCCAGCAGTGCCAGCCCGAGGCGGTCGCGGGTGGCGTCCGCTGCAGACGGTGCGGGCATCCTCAGCAGCGGCCTCTCTCCCGCAGCTCCTCTTCCAGGCAATCCATGAGCTGGCTGCCGATGTTGAGGTCCTGGGCGCTGTCGAGCTCGCGAATGCAGGTGGGGCTGGTCACGTTGATCTCGGTGAGGTAGTCACCGATGACGTCCAGGCCCACGAAGAGCAGCCCCTTTTCTACCAGCGTCGGGGCTACCTGTGCGGCAATCCAGCGGTCGCGGTCGGTCAGCGGCTGTGCCCGACCGGTGCCCCCCGCGGCGAGATTGCCGCGGGTCTCGCCCTGGGATGGCAGCCGGGCCAGGCACCAGGGCACGGGCTCGCCCTTGATCATGAGGATGCGCTTGTCGCCCTCACTGATCTCGGGGATATAGCGCTGGGCCATGATAGTGCGCGACCCGTGCTCGGTGAGCGTTTCCAGAATCACCGAGAGGTTGGGATCACCCGGCCTGACACGGAAGATCGAGGCGCCGCCCATGCCGTCCAGGGGTTTGTAGATGACGTCGTCGTGCTCGTGGTAGAAGGTCCGCAGCCGCGCCATGTCGCCGCTTACCAGCACAGGGGGGCAGCACTGGGGGAACTGGTTGGCGAACATCTTCTCGTTGCAGTCGCGCAGGGACTGACAGCGGTTCACCACCAGTGTGCCAAGGCGCTCCGCGGCTTCGAGGATGTAGGTATTGTAGACATACTCGTTGTCGAAGGGCGGGTCCCGGCGCATGAGGATCACGTCCAGGTCGGCGAGATTGCGGTCCTCGCCCGTGCCGAGGTCGAACCAGTGATGCGAGTCCCGGTGCACCTCCAGTGGCGTCATGAAGGCCCGTGGAACGCCCTGCACCAGCGACAGGTGCCGAGGCTCCATATACCAGAGCTCCCAGTCCCGATCCTGGACCGCCCAGAGCATAGCCAGGGTGCTGTCTTTTTTGTAGGTGATATCGGCGATAGGGTCCATCACCACGCCTATGCGGATTGTCATGCGGGGGCCTGCCGTTGTGAGTTGTCGATAAGCTACGTGCTGCAGCGTTCGGGCGCAAGAGACGCAGGGCGCATTAGAACCGCAGATCTCCCCACCTTGCCTGCAGAACCGCCAGCGCCGCCAGCGGTGCCGTTTCCGTGCGCAGAATGCGCGGCCCCAGCTGCAGAGTGCCGAAGCCCGCGGCCCGGGCGCGCTTGACTTCCTCGTCTTCCAGCCCACCTTCCGGTCCGCAGAGAAGGGCGATGGTGCCCACCTGGGCCGGCAGGTCGCCTGGCTTTGCGCGGGGGTCGAGAATGAGGCGCAGCGGGGCGTCGACGGTGTCCAGCCAGCTGTCCAGCGGCTGTGGAAAGCCGATCTCCGGGACGCAATTGCGTCCGCACTGCTCGCAGGCGCTCTCGGCAATGCGCTGCCAGTGCCCGCGCTTTTTCTCGCGCCGGTCCGCAGGCAGGTTGAGGCCACGGGTCGTCAGCAGGGGGGCGATGCGCGCGACGCCGAGTTCCGTGGCCTTCTGCACCACCCAGTCCACCCGGTCGCCACGGGAGATGGCGATGCCGAGCTCCACGGCGAGGGGGGATTCGCGATCAATGGTCCTGGCCGGTCCACAGCGCAGGGTGACGTGACGCTTGTCGGCTGTCACCAGCTCGCCGGGGTACTCGTCGCCGCTGCCGTCGAAGAGCACCAGCCTGTCGCCGGGCTGCATGCGCAGGGTGCGGGCAATGTGCCGGGCAGGCTCGGCCTCCAGCTCAATCTCGCTGCCCTCGGCCAGGACCTGGCGGGTGAAGAAACGGGGACGCTCCATGGCGTGTGCCGGCGCCTCGCCTAGAGGCCCAGGTTTCTGCAGATCTGTCGGGTCGGCTCGACCTGGTTCATGCTGTAGAAATGGATGCCCGGCGCACCGTTATCGAGCAGGGTCTGGCAAAGCTGTGTTACCACCTCGATACCGAAGCTGGTGACGCTTTCCTTACAGCCGGCAAAGCCTTCGAGACGCTTGCTGATCCAGCGCGGAATGTCAGCGCCACAGTTGCGTGAGAAACGCGCGAGGTTTTCATAATTCGTGATCGGCATGATGCCGGCGACGATCGGCTTGTCAATACCGATGGCGGCGCAGCGGTCGAGAAAGTAGAAATACGACTCCACGTTGTAGAAGTACTGGGTGATGGCGCTGTCGGCGCCCGCATCCAGCTTGTGCTTGAGGTGTTCTATATCCTTGTCGTAGCTCTCTGCCTGAGGGTGGATCTCGGGATAGGCGGCCACCTCGATGTGGAAGTGGTCACCGCTGTGCTTGCGGATGAATGACACCAGTTCGCTGGCGTACACCAGCCGTCCACCACCGACGCCTGAAGGCATGTCACCGCGCAGGGCGACAACCCGCTTCACGCCGAGATCGCGATAGTGGTCCAGCAGGGCCGTGATGGCGTCGTTGTCATCCGTACCAAAACTGAGGTGCGGCGCCACGCTGTAGCCGCCTTTGGTCAGCGCCGTGACGACATCCAGCGTGTTGTCACGGGTCGAGCCGCCGGCACCATAGGTGACAGAGAAATATTCCGGCTGCAGCGCCTGCAGCCGGGGTGTGGTTTTCTCAAGCAGCCGCTCGCGACCCTCCTCGGTTTTCGGCGGAAAGAACTCAAAGCTGATCGGGCTGCTGCTTGCCATGAGGCGCTCCTAGTACTTGTAGCTCTCGGTCTTGAACGGGCCGTCCACGGCAACGTGAATGTACTTCGCCTGCTCAGGGGTGAGACGCGTCAGAACGCCGCCAAAGCCCGCGACCATGTGCGCCGCGACTTCCTCGTCGAGCTTCTTCGGCAGGACCTCTACCTTCAATGCGGCCGACTTGAGGTCGTCCTCGAGGTCTGCGAACCGACGCTCGTACAGATAGACCTGTGCCAGAACCTGGTTGGCGAATGAGCCATCCATGATGCGCGAGGGGTGACCCGTGGCATTGCCAAGATTCACCAGTCGGCCTTCGGAAAGGAGCAGCAGGTAATCATTGGCGGCACGGTCGCGCCAGATGCGATGTACCTGTGGCTTGATCTCCTCCCACTCCCAGGTACGGCGCATGTAGGCGGTATCGATCTCGTTGTCGAAGTGGCCGATGTTGCACACCAGCGCGGTGGACTTCAGCGCGCGCAGCATGCGCTCGTCGCAGACGTCGTAGTTGCCGGTGCTGGTCACCAGCAGGTCGATATTGCCGAGCACGTCTCGGTTGATACAGGCGTCGGTACCGTCGTTGATGCCATCGATGAAGGGCGAGACAACCTCGTAGCCGTCCATGCAGGCCTGCATCGCGCAGATGGGGTCGACCTCGGTGACGCGCACGATCATGCCTTCCTGGCGCAGCGACTGGGCCGAGCCCTTGCCGACGTCGCCGTAGCCGATGACCAGGGCCTTCTTGCCCGACAGCAGATGGTCGGTGGCGCGCTTGATAGCGTCGTTCAGGCTGTGGCGGCAGCCGTACTTGTTGTCGTTCTTGGACTTGGTCACCGAGTCGTTGACATTGATTGCCGGCACCTTCAGCGTGCCCGCCTCAAGCATTTCATACAGGCGGTGCACACCGGTGGTGGTCTCCTCGGTGATGCCGTGGATGCGATCCAGCATCTGCGGGTACTTCTCGTGCAGCATGGCCGTCAGGTCGCCGCCGTCATCCAGCACCATGTTGGCATCCCACGGCTCGCCGTCCTTGAGGATGGTCTGCTCGATGCACCACTCGTACTCTTCCTCGGTCTCGCCCTTCCAGGCGAAAACGGGAACGCCCGCCGCCGCAACGGCCGCCGCTGCGTGGTCCTGCGTGGAAAAGATATTGCAGGATGACCAGCGCACTTCTGCGCCCAGCTCGACCAGCGTCTCGATAAGCACGCCGGTCTGGATGGTCATGTGAATGCAGCCGAGAATCCGCGCACCGTCGAGGGGCTTCTTGCCGCGATACTTTTCGCGCAGGGACATCAGTGCCGGCATCTCGCTCTCGGCGACCTGCAGCTCCATTCGGCCCCATCCGGCGAGGTTGATGTCAGCGACCTTGTAGTCCTGTGCAATGTCGATCTTTTCCGCTGTGGTCATGTCTGTTCTCCAGTCTGTCGTTGGTGTTCGGTTCGTTACTAGTGTCTGTTTTCGTTGGAGCGCTGGCACCGGCCGCTGGGGCGGCGGTGAGGCTGGCGCGACACGCCGTGAACCCATCCGTGGGGGCTCAGGCTCGCCATCCATGGCTCGCATGGTCGCGCCAGCCCCACCGCCACCCCAGCGGCCTCGATCCTGTGCCACTCCTTGGCTGCTGCTCCCTATCCGGTATCGCTTGTCCGGCGAATCGCGAGCTTACGTCCGTGCATGGTGCTGAATTCCTCATGCCCATTTTCTGACGCTGCACATGCTTCGACGTCTGGCTGCCACAACTTTCTACTGCCGCCTCTGCGCCGGCCGCTTGAACCCCCGTCAGGCCCGGCTGTCGCTGTCGCCCTTCCCGGACCGTGCGCGGCCATGGATGGCCGCGCCCGAGCCGCCATGGATGGCGAACTGGCGTGTCCGGGAAGGGCGACAGCGACAGCCGGGCCGGATCGATGGCACCAACCGACAATGGCATCAAACGTCAGCCAGCCCTGAGCAAGTCAGCCTTGTCTGTGCGCTCCCAGGTAAAGTCAGCATCCTCCCGCCCAAAGTGCCCATATGCGGCCGTCTTCCGATAGATCGGCCGCTTCAGGTCCAGCATCTCGATCAGCCCCTTGGGCCGAAGGTCGAAATGCTCGCGCACCAGCGCGGCAATTTCCGCGTCGCTGCGCTTGCCCGTGCCGAAGGTATTGATCGAGATCGACGTCGGCTCGGCCACGCCGATGGCATAGGACACCTGGATCTCGCAGCGGTCGGCAAGGCCGGCTGCGACGATGTTTTTGGCCACATAGCGGCCGGCATAGGCCGCGGAGCGGTCCACCTTGGACGGGTCCTTGCCGGAGAAGGCGCCGCCGCCGTGGCGGGCCATGCCGCCATAGGTGTCGACGATGATCTTGCGGCCGGTGAGGCCGCAGTCACCCACCGGGCCGCCGATGATGAACTGGCCGGTAGGGTTGATGTGGTAGCGGGTATCCGCGTGCAGCCACTCGGCCGGCAACACGTCGCGAATGACCTGCTCCATCACGGCCTCGCGAATATCTGCCTGGGAGATGTCCGCATCGTGCTGGGTGGACAGCACCACGGCATCAATGGCCACGGGTCGGCCGTTGTCGTAACGCAGCGTCACCTGGCTTTTCGCGTCCGGGCGCAGCCACGGCAGATCGCCGTTCTTGCGCAAGGCGGCCTGTCGCTCCACCAGCCGGTGGGCGTAATAGATGGGTGCCGGCATCAACACGTCTGTCTCGTTGGTGGCATAGCCGAACATCAGACCCTGGTCACCGGCACCCTGCTCCTTGTTCTCGCCCTCGTCGACGCCCTGGGCAATGTCGCGGGACTGCTTGCCGATGGCGTTGAGAACGGCACATGAGGCACCGTCGAAGCCCACGTCGGAGCTGGTATAGCCGATATCCTTCACCACTTCACGCACTACGTCCTCGAGGTCGACGTAGGTGTTGGTAGTCACTTCTCCCGCAATGATGACCATGCCGGTCTTGACCAGGGTCTCCACGGCGACCCGGGCGTCCCTGTCATCCTTGAGAATGGCGTCGAGGACGGCATCGGAAATCTGGTCGGCCATCTTGTCCGGGTGTCCCTCGGACACGGATTCGGAGGTGAAGATACTGTAATCGCTCATGGATAGTTTCCTAGGTGTGTCGGTGGCCGAACAGGCGCACCTGGATCTGAAAGCCATTTCGCTGGGCGAGAAAGGTGCTGGTCAGGTCTGCGAGACCGGCGTCTTCCGCCCAGGCGGTCAGTTGTTCCGGCTCAAAGCCAAGCCACAGGTCGCCGCAGTTTTCCCGTGCCCAGCCCTGGTCATGCCGGCAGAGGTCTGTAACCACCAGGACGCCATCCCGGGCCAGGCAGTCTGCCGCTTCCGCCAGGGTGTCCGCAGGTCTGGGTGTGTGGTGCAGCACCATGTTGATGACAACGCAGTCGGCCCGCAGGCCGGCGATGGCGGAGCTGGCGGTGTCGCCGAGAACGAATTCGATGTTGTCCAGTGCGTGCTGCTCTGCGAAGCGTCGGCTCGTGTCCAGCATCTCGCGGGCATTGTCCAGCGCAATCACGCGATCGAAGCGGGCGCCGAGCACGCCGAGAAAGCGTCCATCTCCCGGACCGACCTCTAGCGCTACCGCCTGGTTTGGCAGCGGTGCCTGCGTCAGCAGACCCGCGACGGTGTCGGCGTACTGCTCATAGCTGGCGATCAGATCCTGCTGCTCGCGGAATTTGTGCGCATTGTTGCGGAAAAAGTGCCGTGAATTTTCTTCACGCACCCGCTGCAATGTTTCCAGGCCGCTTCGCATGGCGGGTGGTACCGGTTCATTGTCCAGTTCTGTGAGCAGGGCGTGAACGAGCGATGCCCCGGCCTGAGCGACCAGTGGCTCGCTGCGGCGGTAGAAAATGGTTGTGCCTTCGCGTCGCGTAGCAACGAGGCCCGCGTTTGCAAGCACTTTCAGGTGGTGACTCAGCGCCGGCTGGCGCATATCGAACAGGGCGCAGAGTTCGGAAACACCGAGCGAATCGTTGTGCAGGGCGCGCAGAATATTCAGCCTTAGCGGATCGGCGCAGGCCTTGCACAGGCCGGCGAGTGCGTGGCTGATGTCCGCTGGAGCCGCGTCGTGCAAGGGGGGCTGAATGGCCTGCAGTAAAGTCATGGCGCGCAGTCTAGCAGCGTTCTGAGATATATCAAAATAATTTGATATATAAAACCCTGTTTGCCGTGAGGCTTCCCTTACGCGAGAATACGCGCCTCTCAAAAAGAGGTGGATGCCCCCGCCTCAGCATCAGGAGTTATGCATGTCGTCCCGAACCGAGCTCGCCAACGCCATACGTGCACTGAGTATGGATGCTGTTCAGCAGGCCAAGAGCGGCCACCCCGGCGCACCCATGGGGATGGCGGACATTGCCGAGGTCCTCTGGAATGATTACCTCGTGCACAACCCCGCCAATCCCGCGTGGCCCAATCGCGATCGCTTCGTCATGTCGAATGGCCATGGTTCCATGCTTGTGTACTCCTTGCTTCATCTGACCGGCTACGATCTGCCCATGGGCGAACTGCGCAATTTCCGCCAATTGCACAGCCTGACCCCGGGCCATCCGGAGTACGGCTACGCCCCGGGCGTGGAAACGACCACCGGCCCTCTCGGGCAGGGTCTGACCAACGCGGTGGGGATGGCGATTGCGGAGAAGGTGCTCGCGGCGCAGTTCAACCGCGACGGCCATGACGTGATCGACCATCATACCTACGTATTCCTCGGCGATGGCTGTCTGATGGAGGGCATTTCCCATGAGGCGTCCTCGCTGGCCGGCACGCTGGGCCTCGGCAAGCTGATCGCGTTCTATGACGATAACGGCATTTCCATCGATGGCGAGGTAGACGGCTGGTTCACGGATGACACGCCGGCGCGCTTTGCCGCCTACAACTGGCATGTGGTTGCCGATGTCGACGGACATGACCCGGAAGCGGTGCGTGCGGCCATTGACGCTGCGCGTGCAGAGACCGGTCGGCCCAGCCTGCTGTGCTGCAAAACGGTGATCGGCAAGGGCGCGCCGAACAAGCAGGGCAGCGAGTCCTGCCATGGGGCGCCGCTGGGTGACGATGAGATTGCAGCGACCCGGGAGGCGCTGGGCTGGTCGCATGCCCCGTTCACCATTCCGGATGACATCTATGCCGGATGGGATGCCCGCGAGGCCGGCGCCCGACGCGAACAGGCCTGGAAAAGTGCCATGGAGGCCTATGCCGGCGAGCATCCCGGCCTGGCGGCAGAGCTGAGGCGCCGCCTCGCCGGTGATCTGCCGGTGGATTTTTCGGTGCAGGCGGCAGACTATATCGCCCGCTGCCAGCGCGAGGGCAGCAGCATTGCTTCGCGCAAGGCATCCCAGAACTGCCTGAATGCCTACGGCGAACTGCTGCCAGAGCTCCTCGGTGGGTCGGCGGATCTTGCCGGTTCCAACCTGACGCTGTGGGGAGGCAGCAAGGCGATCACCGCTGACGATGCGGCGGGCAACTATCTGTACTACGGCGTGCGCGAGTTCGGCATGTCCGCCATGATGAACGGCATTGCCCTGCACGGCGGTTTCGTGCCCTACGGTGCGACCTTCCTGATCTTCATGGAGTATGCCCGCAATGCGGTGCGCATGGCGGCCCTGATGAAGCAGCGCAGCATATTTGTTTATACCCACGATTCGATCGGCCTGGGCGAGGATGGACCCACGCATCAGCCGGTAGAGCAGCTGACCACCCTGCGCGCAACGCCGGGCCTGGATACCTGGCGTCCCTGTGACGCCGTGGAATCCGCGATTGCCTGGAAGGCGGCCATTGAGCGCCGCGACGGCCCCAGTGCCCTGGTGTTTTCGCGCCAGTCCCTGGCGCACCAGCAGCGCACAGAGTCGCAGGTGACTGCGGCAGCGCGCGGTGCCTATGTTCTGCACGACGCTGAGGGCGAGCCCGATGCCATCCTGATTGCCACCGGGTCGGAGGTGCAGCTGGCCATGGAGGCGGCGCAGCAGCTGGCGCAGAGTGGTCGCGCGGTGCGCGTGGTCTCCATGCCCAGTGCCGAGGTGTTTGCGCGGCAGGACGCGGCCTATCGCGAGACCGTACTGCCGAGCAACGTGCTTGCCCGTGTTGCCGTGGAAGCGGCGCATGCCGATTACTGGTACAAGTTTGTCGGCCTGGATGGCCGGGTCGTCGGCATGACCACCTTCGGTGAATCCGCGCCCGCTGGCGAGTTGATGAAGGCCTTCGGCTTCACCGTGGACAACGTGGTGGCCGCCGTCGATGAGGTGTGTCAGCAGATCTGATCCGTGCGCCGACTCGCCATCAACGGTTACGGTCGCATCGGGCGCTGCGTCCTGCGTGCGCTCATGGAAAGCCCGCTGCGCGACGCGCTGCGCGTGGTGGCGGTGAATGAGCTGGCAGATGCCGCGACGGCAATTCACCTGACGCGCTATGACTCCACGCACGGGCGGTTCCCGGCACCGGTGGAGTCTGCTCCGGACGGCTTCACGGTGGACGGCGAGCCGATCAGCCTGCTGCGCCGTGGCAATATCGACGATATCGACTGGTCCTCCCATGACATCGACGTGGTGCTGGAGTGCACGGGGTCCTTCACCGATCGCGCAACCGCGGAGAAACACCTGGCCCAGGGCGCGCGACGGGTGCTTTTCTCACAGCCCGCCCAGGCCGACGTTGACGCCACGGTGGTGTTCGGTATCAACCACGATGTGCTGCGCGGCGATCATCGCGTGGTATCCAACGCGTCCTGTACCACCAACGCCATCGTCCCGGTCATTCGCGCGCTGGATGACGCCCTGGGCGTCGAGGCGGGGACCATCACCACCATTCACTCCGCCATGAATGATCAGCCGGTGCTGGACGCCTATCACCACACCGACCTGCGCAAGACACGCGCGTCTTCCCAGTCCATCATTCCCGTGGATACGGGCCTGGCCCGCGGTATTGAACGTATTCTGCCGGCCCTGGCCGGGCGCTTCACGGCGCAGGCGCTGCGTGTGCCTACCCTCAACGTCTCGGCGCTGGACCTGACCGTGCAGGTGCGCAGCGCTACGGACGAGCGCGCGGTCAATCGCCTGCTGCACAGCGCGGCGGCATCGGGTTTCTCCGGCGTGCTGGGCTATACCGAGGAGCCGCTGGCGTCCTGTGACTTCAACCACGATCCGCGCTCGAGTATTGTCGATGCCAGCCAGACCCGCGTCAGCGGTGGTCATCTGGTAAAGGTGCTGACCTGGTTCGATAATGAGTGGGGCTACGCCAACCGCATGCTGGATGTTGCGCATTACTGGTGCGCGTTAGAGGAGAACGGGCAATGAGCGAAACTGTCATCCTGATGCAGGATCTCGACCTCGACGGCAAGACCCTGCTGATTCGCGAAGATCTGAATGTCCCGGTGAAGGAGGGGCGGGTCACGAGCGATGCGCGCATTCGTGCCGCGCTGCCAACGATACGCGCCGCCTTGGATGCCGGGGCCAGCGTGCTGCTGATGTCGCATCTGGGGCGTCCCGTGGAAGGCGAGTTCGACCCGGCGGCGTCACTGCGGCCGGTGGCCGAGCATCTGTCGACGCTGCTGGAGCGCGACGTGCCGCTGATCGACGATTGGCGCAGCGGCGTGACGCTCGCACGCGGCGCCGTGGCGCTGCTGGAGAACGTGCGTTTCAACCCCGGTGAAAAAGCCAACGATGATGCATTGGCAAAAGCCTATGCCGGGCTCTGCGATATCTTTGTCATGGATGCCTTCGGCACGGCGCATCGCGCCCAGGCGTCGACCCACGGTGTCGCCCGCCATGCGAAGACCGCCTGCGCCGGCCCGCTGCTGGCCGGCGAGCTCGGGGCGCTGGCCCGTGCACTGAAAGAGCCGCGGCGACCCATGCTGGCGATCGTCGGCGGCTCGAAGGTTTCCACCAAGCTGTCCGTACTCGAGGCGCTGTCGGAAAAATGTGATCAGCTGGTAGTCGGTGGCGGCATTGCCAATACCTTTCTGGCGGCGGCGGGTCATCCGGTGGGCAAGTCCCTGTGTGAGCATGACCTGCTGGATGCCGCGAAGGCACTGTCGCAGCGCACGCATGTTCCCCTGCCGGTGGACGTGGTCACTGCCACGGTTTTTGACGAGAACGCCGAGGCCCGGCTGAAGGGCATCGATGAGGTCACCGCGGAGGACATGATCCTGGACATTGGTCCGCAGTCGGCCGACGCTATCGCCCGCCTGATCGCGGAAGCCGGCACCATCCTCTGGAATGGGCCCGTGGGCGTTTTCGAATTCGAGGCATTTTCCGCCGGCACCGGAACGCTGGCCCGCGCCATTGCCGACAGCGAGGCCTTCTCACTCGCAGGCGGGGGTGACACACTGGCGGCGATTGACAAATTCGGCATCGCCGATAAGGTCTCCTACATATCCACCGGCGGCGGTGCCTTCCTCGAGTATGTCGAGGGCAAGACACTGCCGGCAGTCGCCATTCTCGAGCAGCGTGCCCGGGAAGGCGGATCCGCAATTGCACCTTAACAGCCCGCAGAGGAATCCAGCATGGCCCTGATCAGTTTGCGCCAGTTACTCGATCACGCCGCCGAACATGGCTACGGTGTGCCCGCCTTCAACGTCAACAATCTCGAGCAGACCCGCGCCATCATGGAGGCGGCGGATGAGACGGGTTCCCCGGTGATCATGCAGGCCAGCGCCGGCGCGAGGAAATACGCCGGCGCGCCCTTTCTGCGTGCCCTGATGGAGGCCGCAATGCGGGAGTTTCCGCATATCCCGGTGGTGGTCCACCAGGACCACGGTGTCTCCCCGGCCGTGTGTCAGCGCTCCATCCAGCTCGGCTTCAGCTCGGTGATGATGGATGGCTCTCTGGGCGACGACGGCAAGACCCCCATGGACTACGACTACAATGTCCGCGTAACGCGAACCGCGGTAGAGATGGCGCATGCCTGCGGCGTATCCGTGGAGGGCGAGCTGGGTTGTCTCGGATCACTGGAAAGCGGCCAGGCCGGCGAGGAAGATGGTATCGGTGCCTCGGGAACGCTGACGCATGACCAGATGCTCACGGATCCCGAGGAAGCGGCTGCCTTCGTCAAGGCCACCGGCGTGGATGCCCTGGCCATTGCCTGCGGTACCAGCCACGGCGCGTACAAGTTCACCCGGCCGCCCACGGGTGACATCCTCGCCATGGACCGTATCCGCGAGATCCACGCGCGCATTCCCGATACCCACCTGGTGATGCATGGCTCGTCTTCGGTGCCCCAGGAGTGGCTGGAAATCATCAATGAGTTTGGCGGTGACATTCCGGAAACCTACGGTGTGCCGGTGGAGCAGATACAGGAAGGCATCCGTCACGGTGTGCGCAAGATCAACGTGGATACCGACCTCCGTCTCGCCTCAACCGGCGCCGTGCGACGCTTCCTCGCCCAGAACCCGTCAGAGTTCGATCCCCGCAAGTGGCTCGCGGAGAGTACCCGGGCGATGAAGGCCATCTGTGTGGCGCGCTACGAGGCCTTTGGCAGCGCCGGCAATGCTCACAGGATCAAGGTGCGCAGTCTGGAAGCCATGCAGCTTGCCTACGACGCCGGCGAACTGGATCCGAAGGTCAACTGACGGACAGCATGGCGCCTGCCGCCGGTAGCATCAGCCGCCGGCCTGCAGGTGCAGCACAATACTGACGCCGTCGAAAAACATCTGTACGGCAATGATCACCAGGATCATGCCCATCAGTCTCTCCACGGCAATCAGTCCGCGGTGACCGAGCGCTTTCAGTAGCAAAGGTGAGGCCATCAGCAGCGCGGCGGATACGGCCCAGGCACCCACCAGCGCCACCGTCCATTCGAACATGCGTCCGGGGTTGGTGTTGACCAGCAGCATGGCGATCGCCAGTGACGAGGGGCCGGCGACCAGCGGAATTGCCAGGGGTACAATGAAGGGTTCGCCGTCCGGCGTGTCGCCCATCAGTCCGTAGGGCGACGGGAAAATCATGCGCAGCGCGATAAGAAAGAGGATGATCGCCCCGGCGATGCTGATGGACTCCTGACGCAGGCCCATCATCTCCAGCGCGGTGCTGCCCGCAAACAGGAAAATTAGCAGCACCACGAGGGCGATCAGCAGTTCCCGCGCCAGCACCCATTGCCGGCGCTTCGGGTCCACGTCCTTGAGCACGGAAATAAACACCGGCACGTTGCCCAGCGGGTCCATGACCAGCAGCAGGGTAATAAAGGCGCTGAAAAGGGTTTCCATGACGGCTGTCCCGAAAGTGTCGATGTTGCGGGGGCTGCCCCGGGGGCCGCGGAGTATAGCGACCAGACCACGTGTCGGCCAGCGGTCAGAGCTGGCAATCCTGCTAGAATAACGGCCATCATGAGGCGCCAAGGGAGAGCGATGCCGCTGACAGTAAGAGGTATTCAGCCGTTATTGCTGGCCGTGCTACTGGCGGTCCTGCAGGGGTGTGCGTCCCAGCCCGAGCCGGCTTTCTCCGGGGGAATGTCAACGCGGGCACTGCTCGACGGTTCTGTGTTCGATATCGCGGATGGCGAGCAGCCACCGGTACCGGAGCTGCTGGAAGTCGATGGCGAGATGCACGATTTTCTGGCATCGCGCGTTGACCCCGAGGCCACACCACTCGAGAAAATCCAGCTCATCCTGCGCGGCATCCTCGACGATGGCCTGCGCATGGAGTACGAGAACCTGCAGACCCTGTCGGCCCCCGAGGCCTTTGCGGCCCGCGCCGGCAACTGCATGAGCTTCACCAACCTGTTCATTGCCCTGGCGCGGGAAGCGGGCCTGCGGGTGCGTTATCAGGAAGTCATGCTGCCGCCGAGCTGGACCGACGAAGAGACAACCTGGCTCTACAACCTGCATGTAAATGCCTTGGTGGACCTGCCTGGCAATGCCAGCCAGGTCGTCGATTTCAACCTTGAGGATTACGACAACAACTACCCACGTCGCCTCCTTCCGGACATCGCCGCCGAGGCGCGCTACCACAGCAACATGGGCGTTTACTGGATGACACGGGAGGAGCCGCGCCGTTCTTTCCTGCATTTTCGTCGGGCTATTGAGCTGGCGCCGGATACGGGGCATTTCTGGACCAATCTCGGCACCCTCTTCCGACGCGAGGGGCACATTGCGCATGCCGAGGCGGCGCTGCGCAATGGCGTGCGCCGCGATGGCGAAGCGGTGGCGATGAGCAATCTGGCGAAACTTTATGTGCGCTATGACCGCCCCGAGCTGGCGGCCTGGTATGAAGAGCAGGTGCGGACCTTCCGACGCAAGAATCCCTACTACCTGTATCATCTGGCCAGGGAGTCGTACGCTGCGGGCGATGTGCGTTCCGCAAAGGCGCATGTTACGGACGCCATTCGCAGGCACGGCGGCGATCGTCGTTTTCATGATCTGCTGGCGATGGCGGAACTGGAGCTGGGTAATGCGTCCGCCGCGAGGCTCTCTCTGCAGCGCGCTCTGGCGCTTGCAGAGGCACCGCAGCGCGAGTCCTACAGGGACAAGCTTGAGCAGCTGACAGGTCGCTGAACGCTATCGGGTCGGTTTTCACATCGGCAAGTGAGGAGAAGGTCATGCAGGAACGCTGTCGGGAAAGGGAAGGCAGGCGATCAGCCAGAGCGCTTGTGATGCGGGTCGGAGCGCTGCTTCTGGGAGGCGTGGCCGGTATGGCCGCCGCCGAGGGTGACTTCCCCGGCGTGGAACAATTGATGAACGACACGGAACTGCGCGAGAGCGGCGTTCACCGTCTGACGGACGAGGAGCGCGCCGCGCTGAATGCTTGGCTGCTGCGCTACACTGCGGGTGAGGCCGATGTCCTGAAGCGCACCAGCGATACCGTGCGCGAAGCCATGCAGAATTCGCGCGTCGAGGCTGCCGTGACCGGAGACTTCGAAGGCTGGAGTGGCAAGACCCTGTTCTATCTGGACAACGGCCAGGTCTGGCGTCAGCGCCTGTCGGGACGCTTTCGCTACCGGGGTGACGAGCGCGATGTGGTCATCGAGAGTAATTCCCTGGGCTTTCATCGCCTCACGCATGTCGCGAGCGGTCGGAATGTCGGCGTATCGCGAGTCCGATAGTGAGCGAATGCTGCGACTGAGCGGTACTTAACGTGCAGTGAGTCCCGCTGGCGCCTGGCTCCAGGGCGTCAGCACTGACCACCGCAAGGCGTGACTCCCGGCTTCCCCCGTCGCTGCAAAGTGTGCAGCACTGCACAGCGGACATGTGAAAAATGCCGCTTGACCTGATGCAGTTCCCTCAATAACCCCCTGATATTCAGTAAAAATGTCACAAAGATGTGCTAGGCGCCGGGCACTGGCAGGCCTTTGGTGTAGCGTTTGCCCCACACAGCAAAGACTGCAGCAGTAGACATTGCCTGGGAAGGGTCTCGAACTCTTACCGACAACACGAAAGAAACAAGGGGTTTATCATGGTCAAGTTCAAGAAGCACCAGCTTACGCTGGCGGTATCGGCAGCGGTGGGGTTCGCAGCCGCCGCACCGAATCTCGCGCTCGCACAGCAATCACAGCAGATTATCGAGGAGGTATTCGTTACCGGTACTCGTATCAGCGATCCCAACCTTACCCAGTCCAGCCCGGTCGCCTCGATTTCCTCGGAAACCGTAGAACTGCGCCAGGCCAACTTCGCCGAGGAGTTCCTGCGGGAGATTCCCGGTGTGGTTCCCAGCATTGGCGCACAGGTAAACAACGGTAACGGCGGCTCCACCTTCGTCAACCTGCGCGGTCTGGGTTCCAACCGGAACATCACCCTGCTGAACGGTACCCGCGTGGTTCCTGCGGATCTGCTGGGTCGCACCAACCTCGACATCATCCCGATTGCCCTGGTTGAGCGCACTGACGTTCTGACCGGCGGTGCTGGCTCCACTTACGGTGCCGACGCCATCGCGGGGGTTATCAACTTCGTCACCCGTCAGGATTTCGAAGGCGTCGATATCCGTGTTACCGGCAACCAGACGGCGGAAGGTGACGGCGAGACGCTGCGCTGGGATTTCACTACCGGTGCCAACTTCGATAACGGTCGAGGTAATGCGGTGCTGAGCGTCGGCTACACCGACCGTGCTGTTGTCACACAGGGCGACCGCAGTTTCAGTTAGGAAAACCTGTCGTCGATAACCGGCAACGCTGGCGGTTCGTCGACAACCATTCCAAGCGTTATTACGGTTCCCGGCAGCAACAGCGGCACACTGCAGGTTGCACCCGATGGCAACTCACTGGTGCCCTTTTACGATCCGTTCAACTTCAACCCTTTCAACATCTTCCAGCTGCCGCTTGAGCAGTATCGGACTTTCGGTTCCGCGCGCTATGAGCTGAACGACAAGGTTGAGGTTTACTCTGAGGCATTCTTCACGCAGAGCACCAACACGACACGGATTGCGCCTTCTGGCACCTTCCGCAACGTGCTGGAGACGCCGCTGTCCAACCCCTTCCTGCCTGCTGGCATTCGTGACCAGATCTGTGGTTTCGCTGGTATCGACGCTGGCGCCTGTGGTGCGGCGGCACTTGCCACCGACCCCAACGATCCCGCCTTCCAGACGGTGGATATCGATTACGGTCGGCGCTTTGTCGAATTCGGTACCCGTGACAACCAGCGTCAGACCCGCGTATGGCAGTTCAAGATCGGCGCCCGTGGCGACCTGACTGACAGCATCTCCTACGATGCCTTCTACGCCTGTGGCGAGAGCGATCTGCGGGGTCGCCAGTCCGGCAACGGCACGCGTACGCGCCTGCGCCAGTCACTGATGGCTACGGACCCGAATGCCTGTCTGGACCCCACGGGCGGCTGTGTGCCGATCGACCTGTTCGGTCCCGAGGGCTCGCTGACGCCGCAGGTGCAGGAGTTCCTGGACGTGGGTAACACGTCAAATACCTTCACCTCGCTGGAGCAGTTCCAGGCCTTTATCAACGGCGACACCGGCCTGTCCCTGCCAACGGTCGATGCCCCCGTCAGCTTCGTGCTGGGTGGCGAGTATCGTGATTACGGCGCTGGTTTCTCCAATGACCTCCTGACGCAGACGCCAGGCGAGGTATTGGGTAATGGCGCGGCAGCACCGAACGTTACCGGTGACTACGACGTGTCAGAGGTGTTTGTTGAGCTCAACGTCCCCGTCCTGCAGGATCAGCCCTTCGCTGAAGAGCTGACGGTTCAGCTGGGTGGCCGTCTGTCGGATTATTCCACCACCGGGCAGGAATCCACCTGGAAAATCGGTGGTACCTGGACACCGGTCAGCGGCGTGCAGTTCCGCGGTAACGCCCAGCGTGTCACCCGTGCACCGAACATCGATGAGCTGTTCTCACCTACGGTGACCGGTCTGGATAACTTCTCCACGGATCCCTGCGCGGGTAACACGCCGGTTGGCAATGCGGCCCTGACAGCAGTCTGCGTGGCCCAGGGCGCTCCGGCACCGACCATCGGCAATATTATTGTCGACCCGGCCGGTCAGGTGAACGTGACCGAAGGCGGCAACCTGGATCTCAACGCCGAGACCGCGGATACCTACACGATCGGTGCGATCATCCAGCCGCAGGCGCTGCCCCAGCTGTCCATGACCATCGACTACTACAGCATCAAGGTAGAAGACGCGATCACCACGCCGACCGCGGGCGATGTGTTCGCCGGCTGTTTCGGACCCGCTTTCGAGTCAGGCAATCTGGCTATCGATGGAAGCTCCGCGTCCGATCCGGCCTGTACGTCGATCCGCCGGAACCCGGCTACCGGCAACCTGTTCGGCGATGTCTCCACGACGCCGGGCCTGCCGCTGGTGCTCAGCAACCAGGGTATCCTGGAGACGGACGGTATCGACCTGACGGTGAATTACTCGCACGAGCTCGGCATCGGTTCCCTGGTCTACAACCTGAACGGTAACTGGACCAACTCCAGCACCTTCCAGGCCAGCCCGACATCGGTAAATCGCGAGTGCGTCGGCTTCTACAGCATCAACTGCGGCTCTCCGCAGCCGGAATACATGATCAGCCAGCGCGCGACCCTGTCGACGTCCATGGCGGGTCGTCCGGTGGATGTGTCCCTGCTGTGGCGCTACATTGATGAAATGGAAGTGGAGCCCGAGGTTGCCTCAGCGTTCCTGCCGCAGTTCCGTGAAATCAGCCCTGAGCACTACTTTGATCTCTCGGTGCGCGCAAGCGTGACGGATCAGCTGCAGTTCACTGCCGCGGTCATCAACATGATGAACGAGGAGCCGAAGGTCGTGGGATCGAACATCGGTTCGACGGCCTTCAACTCGGGTAACGTCTTCCCGTCATCCTACGATCCGCTGGGCCGTCGCTTCTCAGTGACGCTCAACTATCGTATGTAACGGATCGTCGGGTCTTTCGACGAGCCCGGGCCGGAGTGATCCTGCCCGGGCTTTTTTTGTGTTCAGTCGGGAGGTCAGGGCGTCACGATTTCACGCTGGCGAAGACCTGCGGCGTCAGCTCTGCGCCCGATGCGGCTGCAGTCAGTACAGCACCCGACAGCGAATCGTGGTGTCGATGGCGCTGAGCATTTCCACGGCCACATCGGAAGAGGCGCTGTCCACATCCATGACCACGTAACCGATCTGTTCATTTGTCTGCAGAAACTGGGCACTGACGTTGAGATTGATCTCGGAAAACACGCGGTTGATGGCGCTCATCACACCCGGGACGTTCTGGTGGATATGCAGAATGCGGTGGCTGCCCTCGTGGGCGGGCAGGGCCACCTCCGGGAAGTTTACCGACGACGTCGTGGTGCCGTTATCGCTGTAAAGCGCCAGCTTCTCGGCGACCTCCCTGCCGATGTTCACCTGGGCCTCGACCGTGCTGCCGCCGATATGCGGCGTGAGAATGACGTTGTCAAAGCGACGCAGCGGTGACACGAACTCGTCATTATTCGAGCGCGGCTCTACCGGGAAGACGTCAATGGCGGCACCGGCCAGATAGCCCCCTTCCAGACGGGCAGCGAGGGCGTCGATGTCGACTACCGTGCCCCGCGACGCATTCATCAGAATGGCACCGGGCCGCATCTGCGCCAGCTGCTGCGCACCGATCATGCGGTGTGTGGTGGCCGTTTCGGGCACGTGCAGCGTCACGACATCGGAGCTGCTGAGCAGCTGTGACAGGCTGGCAACCTGCCTCGCGTTACCCATGGGCAGCTTGTTCACCACGTCGTAGAACTGCACCTGCATGCCCAGGCCTTCCGCAATCACGCCCAGCTGGGTGCCGATGTTCCCGTAGCCGATGATTCCCAGCCGCTTGCCGCGGATTTCATAGGCATTCAGTGCTGTCTTCTGCCACTCGCCCCGGTGCGCCGCGGCATTTTTCGCCGGTATGCCCCGCAGCAGCAGGATCGCCTCGGCGATGACCAGTTCGGCGACGCTGCGGGTATTGGAGAACGGCGCGTTGAAAACCGCTATACCGCGGCGGGTTGCGGCGTCCAGATCCACCTGATTGGTGCCGATGCAGAAACAGCCCACCGCAGTGAGCTTGTCGGCATGCTCGAGCACATCGTCGGTGAGTTGGGTGCGCGAGCGAATGCCGAGAAAATGCACACCCTTGAGGGCTGCCTTCAGATCCTCCGGCGGCAGCGCCTGCTTATGCTGCTCAATCACCTGATAGCCGCTTTTGTGCAGTGACTCCACCGCCGACGGGTGAACGCCCTCGAGCAGCAGAAAGCGGATTTTTTTCTTGTCCAGGGAGTTCTTGGGCATACGTCTCGATGAACCTCGTCGCCCGGCCGGGCGTATGCAGCGGTAATTCCGTGACGGCATGGTAGCATACGAGCCGCTGTGAATTGGACAGAGACAGGAGGTGCCCTTGGACCGGCTGGACAATGCATTACAGCAGTCACTGGAGGACATTGTCGGTCCGGCGCACGTCCACCGGGATGCAGAAACCCTTGCGCATTACGGACGCGACTGGACGCGTGCCATCGAGCCTGCACCGGTGGCTGCTGTCCTGCCCGGCAGCATCGGGGAAGTGCAGGCGATTGTCCGACTTGCCGTCGATACAGGCCTGGCTATTGTTCCCTCCGGCGGGCGCACCGGCCTGTCTGCAGGCGCGGTGGCGGCACAGGGTGAGCTGGTGGTGGCCCTTGATCGCCTGGACCATATCGGCGATTTTTCAGCCGTGGATCGAACAGTACGCTGCGGTGCTGGCGTCGTGACCGCTCGGCTGCAGGCCTTCGCCGAGGAGCAGGGCCTGTTTTATCCCGTCGATTTCGCCTCCAGCGGGTCCAGCCAGATTGGCGGCAATATCGCCACCAACGCGGGCGGCATCAAGGTCATCCGCCACGGCATGACCCGCGACTGGGTGGCCGGTCTGAAGGTGGTTACCGGCACCGGCGAACTGCTGGATCTCAACCGTGGCCTGATCAAGAATAACGCCGGCTACGATCTGCGCCATCTGATGATTGGCTCGGAAGGTACGCTCGGCCTGATCGTCGAGGCAACCATCAGCCTGCGCGAGCCGCCGGGAGATTTGGCGGTGATGGTGCTGGGTGCACCGGACATGCCATCGATCATGAGGGTGCTCGACGCCTTTCGCGGGGAGCTGCAGCTGCACGCTTTCGAGTTCTTTTCGGAGGACGCCCTTGCCCGCGTCATTGAACACCAGGGCCTGCAGCGTCCTTTCGAGACATCCTGCCCCTATTATGCGCTGCTGGAATTCGCTGGCGGCGACGATGCAACCCTCGAGCGTGCCATGGCGCTGTTCGAGTCCGGCGTCGAGGGCGGCTGGGTGCTGGATGGCAGTATCAGCCAGAGCGTGGCGCAGGCCCGGGCGCTGTGGCGCCTGCGCGAGGATATCTCCGAAACCATTTCACGCTGGACGCCCTACAAGAACGATATCTCGACGCGGGTATCCGACGTACCCGCTTTTCTCCAGGAGGTTGAGTCGGTAGTGAACGCCAACTATCCGGATTTCGAAATCATCTGGTTCGGTCACATCGGCGACGGCAACGTGCATCTGAATATCCTCAAGCCCGATGCTCTGCCCATGGCGGAGTTCCAGGCACGCTGCGGCGAGGTCAGCCGCTGGGTGTTCGAGATCGTGCAGCGCTATGGCGGCAGCGTATCGGCGGAACACGGCGTGGGGCTGCTCAAGAAGGACTACCTGTTGTATACCCGGTCGGCGGCGGAGATAGAGATCATGCGGCAGATCAAGCGGGTGTTTGACCCGGCGGGGATTCTGAATCCGGGGAAGATTTTTGATCTTTAGGGGCTCTTGTTCGGAGCACTGTTCCGGCCCGGGAGTCGGGCGCGGTGCGGCTGGACACGCCAGTTCGCCATCCATGGCGGCTCGGGTGCGGCCATCCGTGGCCGCACACGGTCCAGCCGCACCGCGCCCGACTCCCGGGCCTGACATCGGTGCGCACAGAGAACCCTGAAGATCTTCAGGGTTTGCAGGTGGTGCAATACGACGCTATTTGGCTTTCTTTCTTGACAGGTAGCGCACGTTCGGGAGTCCCTTGAAGTCTTTGTCCATGGTCCAGACGACGGCGGCATATTTCTGCGCCGTGGCGAATACGATGCTGTCTGCAAGCGGGAGTTTGTGAAGCGCGCCAAGCCGGGCCGCGTCGCTTGCCAGGTCGGAATCCAGGGAAACCACCTTTCCCTGCTTCATGTGGGCTGTGACGACGAGGGCAGTCTCTTCTCCCAGCTGGTGCAGGACGGCCCTGAAGACTTCGGCGAGGGTGATGCTGGGCACCAGCAGCTCGGGCACGTTTTCGATTGGCTCGGCGAATGCCCCCGCATGCTGATCGCCGGCAAAGTAGGATAGCCACGCTGACGAATCGACGACGTTCACACGCGATCGTCGTCTCTCGCGACGCCGGTATCGATATTCCTTAGCAGGCCTCGCAGCTCTTGCATGGGTCTCAGGGGAATCACTTCGATGCGGCCACAATAGGCCATGATCTGGACTTTCTGCCCTGACACAATGCCCATGGAGTCGCGAATTTCCTTGGGAATGACAATCTGAAACTTGGGAGAGACAGTAACTTCCATCCCGTAGCGCCTATCGATAGCCTGTTGGTATTACGGTAGAGCCATCGATCCGGGAGGTCAAGGCTCACGATGCTGTCTCCAGGCGTGAAATGCCCCTCGGCCTCCGTGGTGGGAGCCGCCAATCCTGCAGCATACACCACGGCCAGGTCTGCCGGACGGTCAGGGCTTTCCCGGACCGTGCGCGGCCACGGATGGTCGCGCCCGAGCCGCCACGGATGGCGAACTGGCGTGTCCGGGAAAGCCCTGACCGTCCTGCAGGCCGGATTCGGAGCCGCAGCTAGTCCGCCCCATTCCCCAGATACAGCTGATACGCCGGATTCGCCGACTCATCCCAGTACGGATAACCAATGCCATCGAGCACCTCCCGCATGGCGCCCTTCTGCCCCGCCGGTACCTGAATCCCGACAAGAATGCGCCCATAGGCCGCGCCGTGATTGCGGTAGTGGAACATCGAGATATTCCAGCGCTGGCCGAGAGCCGCGAGGAATTTGAGCAGCGCGCCGGGCCGCTCGGGAAACTCCACCCGATAAATCCGCTCAGGATCCATATTTTCCGGGGCGCGGCCGCCTACCATGTAGCGGATGTGCAGTTTGGCCATCTCGTTGTCGGTGAGATCCTCGGCGTCATAGCCCTCGCGCTTCAGGTCATTCAGTACCTGCTGCAGGTCGTTGCCGCCCGGCGCCACCGACAGGCCGACGAAGACACGGGCAAAACGGTCAGTGGCGTAGCGATAATTGAACTCGGTGATGTTGCGCTTCCCGAGGGCGCTGCAGAAGGCACGAAAGCTGCCGGGTTTCTCCGGGATGGTGACGCTGATGATGGCCTCGCGCCGCTCGCCGATCTCCGTGCGTTCGGAAATGTAGCGCAGGCGGTCGAAGTTGGTGTTCGCCCCGCTGAGTATGGCCAGCAATTCCTCATTGCGGGCGCCAGTCTCCTCGACATATTTCTTCAGGCCGGCCAGTGCCAGTGCGCCGGCCGGCTCGGCGATACCGCGGGTATCTTCAAAAATATCCTTGATTGCCGCGCACATCTCGTCGGTGGATACGGTGATGACCTCGTCGACAATTTCGCGGATCACCCGGAATGGCTCCTTGCCAATCTGCGCCACGGCGCAGCCATCGGCAAACAGACCGACCTCGGACAGGCGATCACGGCGACCGCGCTGCAGGGCCAGCTTGAGGCAGGCGGCATCCGCCGGCTCGACGCCAATGATTTTCGTCTGCGGCCACACGTAGTGCACAAAGGCCGCGACGCCCGCGAGCAGTCCACCGCCCCCGACCGGCACAAACAGGGCGTCCAGCGGCGCCTGGTGCTGGCGTACGATTTCCATCCCCACGGTGCCCTGACCGGCAATCACGTCCGGGTCGTCGAAGGGGTGGACGTAAGTCATGCCCTGTTCTGCGACCAGCTTCTTCGCATAAGTGGAGGCCTCGTCAAACGCGTCGCCGTGCAGAACGACCCTGGCGCCCCGCGCGCGCACTGCATCCACCTTGATCTGGGGTGTGGTGCGGGGCATGACGATAACGGCCCTGACGCCCATGCGCTGAGCAGCCATGGCCAGACCCTGGGCATGGTTGCCGGCCGATGCCGCCACCACGCCGCGGCTGCGCTGCGCCTCGCTCAGCCGGTACATCTTGTTGTAGGCCCCGCGCAGCTTGAAGGAGAACACGGGCTGCAGATCCTCGCGCTTTAGCCAGACTCTGTTGCCCAGGCGGGCAGACAGCAGTGCGGCCTCGTCTATCGGAGTCTGGCGTGCCACGTCGTACACGCGGGCATCGAGGATGCGCTTGATATAGCTATGCGGCATGGGATTACACTCGTTTCGAAGTCAACATGGTAAAGCAGCAGGTGCACGTTTGCAGCACCGTACCCTGTGCAGGCGCGGCGGGGGCTGGTTCCGGTTGGGGGGCGACGGCCTTGCGCGGTACACTCGGTGCTCACGCAAATCGCCAGTCGCGCAGGATTCAACATGAACAGTGATGCAAAGAAACAGGCGGTCGCCGCAGCCGCGCTGGACTATCTCAAGCCACATCTCGAGAACGATACCGTTATCGGCATCGGCACCGGGTCGACGGCCAACTGTTTTATCGACGCGCTGGCGCCGGTGCGGGGCCGTTTTGCGGTTACCGTGGCCAGTTCAGAGGCGTCGGCGGAGCGCCTGAAGTCGCACGGCATTCCCGTGCAGTCGCTGACCAGCGTCGATCGTGTCGATTTCTACGTGGATGGTGCCGACCAGGCCAACAGTGCGCTGCAGCTGATCAAGGGCGGTGGCGGCGCCCTGACCCGGGAAAAGATTGTTGCCGCTGTCGCTCGGGAGTTTATCTGCATCGCGGATGACAGCAAGCTGGTACACACCCTGGGTGAATTTCCCTTGCCGGTAGAGGTGATTCCCATGGCGCGTAGTCATGTGGCCCGATGTCTGGTCAGCCTGGGCGGTGAGCCGGTATACCGGGACGGCTTCGTTACCGACAACGGCAACATCATTCTCGACGTACACCGCTTGAGCATCGCCCAGCCTCTCGCTCTTGAGGAAGCCATCAACAATATCACGGGCGTCGTGTGCCACGGCCTGTTTGCACATCGCCCGGCGGATGTTCTGCTGCTGGCAGGTGATGCCGGCGTCAGGGAACTGCGGGCGAGCTGAGATTCGCGGTGTGGGGCCGTGCCCCTTGAGGGGTATATCGGGCAAAATATCCGGTATGGACGGGTTGCATGGCAGAATATTCCGTGTAAGCTCTGTGACAAATTGACAAAAAAAGACAGGGCCAAGAGCTGGACAAGAAAAGTTGTCAAGAAAACCGGCTCTCATGATTCACTCAAAATGACGGGCTTCTGTGTAGGGCGCATGTTGTGATAGGGCCAGGTGTCATTGCCGGTAAGTCACGATGCCCTGGCAGATCTTTTTTAGTTGCACATTGATGACGAGAGTGTTGCGTGAATAGACGACCCGATACCATGTTTGTGCTGATTGCCGTATTCGCTGTGGGGATGATTGCGACGCTGTTGCTGCCCATGACCTCGAGTCAGACCAACGCCGCTCCGGCGTCGCCTTTGCAGGCAGGCATTATTCTGGAGTGAATCCCGGGCGACGCCGGGCGCTGGCGCGTCAATTCCGCATGCACCTCACCAGGCGGCTACCCGTCACCACGTAGTCCAGCGGCACGTCCCAGCTGTCATAAGGTAGATTGTCATATTCCTGGCAGTCGTATCCGAGTCCCACCAGCAGTCCTGGCTTTTCCCGGCACAGCGCCCGGTCGTAGTAACCTGCGCCCATTCCCAACCTGACACCATGGGCATTCCAGGCAACCAGCGGCAGTAACATGATATCGAGGGCGCTCACGGGAACCGCAGCTGCAGTCTGCATGGGCTGGAAAATGCCGTAGCGGGCCTTCCGGAGGGAGTCGCCGGCGCTGTACCGGCGAAACTGCAGTGTGGTACCCGGTGCCATGTCCGGCAGAAACGTCTGCTTGCCCGCGCGCTGCGCCGCCAGCAGCAGTGGGCCGCAGTCAAACTCTTCCCGTGTTGCCAGGTAGCCGGCCACATGCGTTGCCCGGCGCCAGCCGGGCAGTTCCAAGAGCTGTATGGCGGCGCGCTCGGCGATGACCTGTCGCTGATCCTCGGGAACACGCTGGCGGCGGGCGCGTAGCTGCCGGCGCAATCTCTGCTTGTCTGTCGTGGGGGGCGGTTCTCGCATGAGAGCCAGCTTCCAGAATCGGTAAAGGTTCCCGGTGTACCGCTGACAGGTCGGCCCTTGAACCGAAAGGTTCAAGGTGGTGGCTCCCGCGGTGTATCAGGCTTTCCGGTACAAGCCGGACCTGCACAACAACACCATTCGGTCACCGCCGGTTACAGCAGTATCGGCTCGAGGACTGAGTGTCTGGCGAATACACCAGGAACCGGACACCAGTATAACGCAAGCGGTGGCGCAGACCGAGGGCTGTGACCGCTGATGTGTCTGAGAGTCAGCTGATCTCAATCTGTCTGAGTTTGTGCAGCGCCTCTTCAAGCTTGTTGTTTAGACTGCGGAACGCGGCCTCGCTGTCGGCGTTCTCCGTGCTCGCAAGCGCTGTTTCGCCATCGGTGCGTGTAGCCCGCAGCAATTCATAGCTGATGTTCAGCGCTGCCATCACCGCGATGCGTTCAAGGCCGATAACCTTTCCGGTGTCACGAATGGAGCGCATCTGTGAATCGAGGTAATTGGCCGACGTGACCAGGTCTGCCTTCTGCTCAGGCGGACAGGCGACCTGGTAGCTCTTGTCGAGAATCGTGACGTTGACCGTGTTTGGCTGTGCCATTGCCATGCCTTTTACTCTGTCGAACGCAGACGGCTCAGCATGGATTCCACCCGCTGGCGCGCTGCCTCATTGTTGTCGATCAGTTCCTGTCGCTCTCGACGCCAGTTCAGGTTCTCCGCCTTCAAGCGCTGGTTTTCCTGATTCAGTTCACCGCAGAGGGCGATCAACTGATCGATCCTGGATTCCAGCATTTTCAGCGCGTCATCTGCCATTGCCGTTATACTTGGGTTTTCGCGGAGTGTCCTGCACTATAGAGCCGCGCCGCAGAGAGGTCAACGACGTAAATGTTAATTAATTCAAGCATCTGCCAGCACTTTAGAGAGCGCATGTCACGTAGCTTGTTCGGGTGGCGGGACGCGTACCGTGTTTGACCTGCGCCCGGGCGACAACAGCGATTTGCCGGATTTCGATGAGCTAGCCAACCACCTCTTTGAGCAGGGCATACAGAGCTCGCCCTCGGAGCTGCACGGCTGTCTGGCCGGACTGCTCGGTGGCGGCGCAGGCCGTGAGCCCGGCGCCGGACTCGCGGGCCTGGGGAAGGCGCTTTCAATCGATGTCCACGGCGAACTCGCCGATGGACTACAGCAGATGTATGCGCGCACCGCGGCCTCCGCGGCAAGCGAAAATCTGCACTTCCATCCACTGCTGCCCGGCGATGAAACAGAGCTGGCGCAGCGCACCCTGGCCCTTGCCGACTGGTGTCGGGGGTTTCTGTCGGGCTTCGCCGAGGCCCGCGTCAGTGCGGGCCTGACAGAAGCCGGCGTCGCGGCCGACAGCGCTGAGGCCCTGCGTGACTTCGCCGCTATCGCCCAGGCTGATGCTGAAGAAGACGACCCCGATGAAGCTGAGCGCGCCTACGCCGAACTGGTGGAGTATCTTCGCGTGGCAGCGATGAATGTCATTGCCGACAGCCAGCAGCTGTTTTCCGATGCGGGCGCTACCAAAGACCGTACCCTTCACTGAACGAGGCCTGGATCCGACCCTCATGACGATCAGCAAGACGGAATACGCCCGCCGCCGGCGCAATCTGATGGCGCTCATGGAGCCGAACAGCATTGCTATCATTCCCTCCGCCAACGAGCAGACGCGCAGCCGCGACACCGAATTCCCCTTTCGCCAGGACAGTGATTTTCGCTACCTGTCCGGCTTTGACGAACCTGAATCGGTGCTGGCCCTGATACCGGGCCGACGCCATGGACAGTTTGTGCTGTTCTGCCGGGAGCGGGATGTCACCCGGGAGTTATGGCACGGCCGCCGCGCCGGTCCGGAGGGTGCGGTAGAGAATTTCGGTGCCGATGACGCCTTCCCGATCGGCGACATCGACGAGATTCTTCCCGGCCTTGTCGAAGGCCGCGAGCGCGTCTACTACTCCATGGGGCGCAGCGCGGATTTCGACAGTCGTATCATGGGCTGGGTCAATCGCATTCGCAGCAAGGCCGCCACTGGCGCGGTTCCCCCCGGCGAGTTCACCGATCTCGATCACATGCTGCACGAGCTCCGGCTATACAAGAGCGCCGCGGAGCTCAGGCTGATGCGCAAGGCCGCCAGGATAACCGCAGCGGCGCACTGTCGCGCCATGCGCTTCTGCCGCCCCGGCGTGTATGAATACCAGCTCGAAGCCGAACTGCACCATGAGTTTGCGATGCGTGGTGCCCGTCATCCGGCTTATGCCTCCATCGTCGGTGGTGGCGACAATGCCTGCATCCTGCACTACGTGGACAACGCCGACCGACTGCGCGACGGTGACCTCGTGCTGATCGATGCCGGCTGCGAATACCGCGGCTATGCCGCCGACGTCACGCGAACATTCCCGGTTGGCGGGCGTTTTTCCCGCGAACAACGGGCCATTTACGATATCGTTCTGCGTGCACAGCATGCCGCTTTCGAGGCTACCCGCGCAGGGAACCACTGGAATCAGCCCCACGACGCCACTGTCCGCGTTATCACGGAAGGCCTGGTTGAGCTCGGCCTGCTCAAGGGAAAGGTGGACCGTCTGATCGACAAGGGCGCCTACCGCGACTTCTACATGCATCGCGCCGGCCACTGGCTCGGCATGGATGTGCACGACGTCGGCGATTACCGGGTCGGCGCCGAGCCGCGCCTGCTGGAGCCGGGCATGGTGATGACCGTGGAGCCCGGAATCTACATTGCGCCGGACAATCGCAGCGTGGCAAAGAAGTGGCGCGGTATTGGCGTGCGTATCGAGGATGACGTGGCCATCACTGCAGACGGCATGGAAGTGCTCTCGGCGGCAGTGCCCACTGCGGCGGATGACATTGAAGCCCTGATGGTGAGCTGACGGATGAGCCTGACAGCGAATGTGGTGATTGCCGGTGGCGGAATGGTGGGAATCAGTCTTGCGCTGCACCTGGCTGCGTCTCTGCCTCGGTCGCAATCCATTACTCTGATAGAAAGCTATCCACTGCGCGGCGGCAATGGCGATTACCACCCCTCCTTCGACGCGCGCTCCACCGCCCTCAGCTACAGCTCGCGGCTGATTTATGAAGGTCTCGGGCTGTGGCAGGCACTGTCGGCCTGGGCCGAGCCGATACGCCATATACACGTATCCAGTCAGGGGCGCTTTGGCAGCAGCCTCATGGACGCCGACGACCAGGGATGGCCGGGGCTGGGTTACGTGGTCGAGAACGCCTGGCTGGGCCGCGTGCTGTTGGACGCCCTGCTTGCCTCGTCACGCATACAGCTTGTCAGCCCGGCCAGCGCAGTCGCCGCAAAGCCCCGGGACGGTCGCATGGAAATCAGTCTGGATACCGGCGAGCCTGGTGCACTGGCGGCCGATCTGCTGGTCATTGCCGATGGCGCGCAGTCCCGCCTGCGTGACGGTCTCGGTATCGGCGTCAACAGCCGCCGCTATGATCAGCATGCGCTAGTGGCCAATGTGGCGTTCGCCGCGCCCCACGCCGGTGTGGCTTACGAGCGTTTCACCGCAGCAGGCCCGCTGGCCCTGCTGCCGCTGCCGCCAACCGCAGATGCCCCGAACCGGGCGGCGCTGGTCTGGACACTCCCGGAGGCTCGCGCGCAGGAGCTGGCGGCAGCGGAGCCGGCGGCGTTTCTGCAGGAACTGCAGGAGACCTTTGGCTATCGACTGGGCCGTGCTGTTCAGGTTGGTGAGAGGTCCACTTATCCGCTGTCGCTCGTGGAGGCGCGGGAATGTGTGCGTCGGCACGTGGTGGTGGTCGGCAATGCGGCGCATGCCCTGCATCCCGTGGCCGGCCAGGGCTTCAATCTGGCGCTGCGGGATATTGCTGCGTTGTCTGCGGTGCTTGCGCAGGCCATTACAGGCGGCGATACCGCGGGAGATCCCGCAGTTCTGGCCCGTTACGCCGCACGCCAGCGCGTTGATCAGCAGCGTACCATTGCCGCGAGCGACCGGCTGCCCGGCCTGTTCATGAACGCGGATCCGGTTTTTGGCCTTGCCCGCGATCTGGCGCTATCGGGTCTGGATCTGGCACGCGGCGCAAAATCCGCGTTTGTCCGCCATGCCGCAGGGGTCGCGGCACTGGAGGCACGGAATGCCTGAGGCAGTACCGCCCCTGGACCACGATGTGCTCGTTGTCGGTGCCGGCATTGCCGGCTCGGCACTCGCGGTAGCGCTCAGCGGTCAGGGCCTGCGGATAGCGCTGGTCGAGGCGCGGGGCCTGCCCGCCGATCCCGGCCCCGTGGATATGGGCCTCAATGGTTTCGACGTCCGGGTCAGCGCCCTCACCCCGGGCTCTGTTGACTTCCTGGCGCGCCTCGCTGTCTGGCCGGCGATCGAGGCCTATCGCGCCTGCCCTTACCGCCACATGACGGTCTGGGACGCCGAGGGCACTGGCCGTATTGATTTCGACAGTGCCGAAATGAACCTGCCTGCACTTGGCACGCTGGTTGAGAACAGCGCCATCACCGCGGCCCTCGCCAGCCGCGTCCGTCGGGCACCGGATATCGAGGTGCTGGCGCCGCGCCGGCTGGAGCAGGCGCAGCGCTCTGCGGATGGCGTTATTGTGACGCTTGACGACGGTACCCGCTGCGCCGCGGGCCTGACGGTAGGTGCAGATGGCGCGCTGTCTCCGTTGCGTGAGCGGCTGGGTTTCGCCACCCGCGAATGGAGCTACGGACAGCGCGCCATCGTGGCAACCGTCGAGACAGAGCGGCATCACGCCGACACTGCCTGGCAGCGTTTCCTGCCCACCGGGCCCCTCGCGCTGCTGCCCCTGCCGGATTCTGCCGACCGTCATTACTGCTCGATTGTCTGGTCGCTGGACGACGATGCGGTGGATGCCGTGGTGGCGCTGTCCGACGCAGATTTCTGCGCTGCGCTTGCTGATGCCGCGGAGCATTGTCTCGGCGATATCCTGGACAGCTCACCCCGGGCCGCCTTTCCGCTGCGCCAGCGGCACGCCATCAACTACGTCGAGCCCGGTGTCGCGCTGATCGCTGATGCCGCGCACACCATTCATCCTCTCGCCGGCCAGGGCATCAATCTTGGCCTCGCCGACGTCGATGAGCTTGCCCGGGTGGTACTCGAGGCCAGACAGCGTGGATTGCCCCCGGGAGCGCTATCCGTTCTGCAGCGCTACCAGCGCCGTCGCAAGGGCAGCAATCTGGCCATGATGGCGGCGATGGACGGATTCCGGCACCTGTTCGGGTCGCGCCGTCTGCCGCTTCGCTGGCTGCGCAATGTCGGTCTCAGGCAGGTGGATGCCCTGCCGGCGGTGAAAAAACGCCTGATGCGCCAGGCCATGGGTCTGGCCGAATAGCCTGGCAAGGCCTACAATCGCCGCAGATTCTATGGAGGAACCCGTATGAGCCAGGCACCGGAAGGTCTGAAATTCGCCAAAAGCCACGAGTGGGTGCGCGTTGAGGACGACGGCAGCGTGACCGTCGGCATCAGCGATCATGCGCAGGAAGCCCTGGGCGATGTCGTCTTTGTGGAGCTCCCGGAAGCAGGCAGCGACCTCGCCGCCGGGGACGAAGTAGCCGTGGTGGAATCCGTCAAGGCGGCCTCCGATGTTTACGCGCCGATCAGCGGCACCGTACTGGCCGTGAACGAGGCGCTTGTCGATGCCCCTGAAACCGTCAACGGCAGCCCCTATGCCGACGGCTGGTTCTTCCGGCTCAAGCCGTCAGACACCGCGGAGCTGGACGAGCTCATGGATAGCGAGGCCTACCAGGAGCACCTCAGCGACGCGGACTGATCTGCCCCAACTTTTACCGTAGGAGGCCTCTCCGCCGGAGAAGGCTTTCGAGACCGTCGGCGGCATGGAAGCCGCCGTCGAGCCGCCAGGGACGGCTTTACGGCGAGTCTCGAAAGCCTTCTGCGGTGGAGAGGCCGTTCGACGCAGTGCGATAACTGGTGGTCGGGACCGGCTCAGGCGCCGCGCAGGCTGATGATTCGCCAGCCATTGTCCCGGGCATGCGCCGCGAGCGTGGGGTCGGGATCCACGGCGACCGGGTTGTCGACCAGCTGCAGCAGCGGCAGATCGTTGTGCGAGTCGCTGTAGAACGTTGCACCGGTCAATGATTCCCCCTTGTCCGCCAGCCAGTCCTGCAGGCGCACCACCTTGCCCTCGCGATAGCTTGGGGTTCCCGTCGGCGCCCCCGTGTAGCGCCCCTCAGCCACTTCCACGCCGCAGGCGATCAGGTTGTCGATGCCCAGTTGCCTGACGATGGGCCCGGCCACCACTTCGTTGGTGGCGGTGATGACAAGCAGCGTATCGCCCCGCTGACGGTGACTGTCAATCAGCGCGCGCGCTTGCGGCAGCATGATGTGCGCGATCTTGTCCTGCAGGAAGGCGGCCTGCCAGCTGGCGATCTCCCCGGTGCTGCGGCCCGCTATCGGCCGCAGCGCGAAGCGCAGATAGGCCGCGATATCCAGTGATCCCGCCTTGTAGTCGGCGTAGAACTGCTCGTTCGCCGAGGCGTGCGCGGCCGCGTTTACCCGTCCCTGCTCGCACAGCCAGGCTCCCCAGAGGTGATCGCTATCGCCGGCGAGCAGCGTATCGTCAAGATCGAAAATGGCCAGTGGCATGCTGTTCTCCTCAAGTGCGGCGCGGGAGAATATAACGGTCGGGTGCGCGAGACAATTTCTCTGGCTGCGCAAAGTATGGAACAATGACTGGCTGATATGTGGATACAGTGGCAATGATTGACGCACAGGGTTTCCGGCCAAACGTCGGCATCGTGATCGCCAACGACAGCGGCCAGTTGCTCTGGGCGCGTCGCATTGGCGGGCGCGACGCCTGGCAGTTTCCCCAGGGCGGCATCAACCCCGGTGAAAAGCCCGAACACGCGCTGTATCGCGAGCTCGAGGAAGAGGTTGGCCTGCCACCATCCGCCGTGGATGTCATTGCCTGCACCCGGGGCTGGCTGCGCTACCGACTGCCAAAGCGCTACATCCGCAAGGGGCAGGAGCCGGTGTGCATTGGCCAGAAGCAGAAATGGTATCTGCTCAGGCTGATTGCCGACGAATCCAGCATCAGCCTCACCGACAACCCGAAGCCCGAGTTCGATCACTGGCAGTGGGTGAGCTACTGGTATCCCCTGAATCAGGTCGTGTATTTCAAGCGTGAAGTGTACCGGCGTGCGCTGCGCGAGCTCGCGCAGCCTCTGGGCGGCCTGGTCGCCGCCAGCGAGCAGGCCTGACGCCGTGCTGGAAGTCCTGCGGGCCATAGTCCAGGAGGTAAACGCCGCCGAGAGCCTCGATCAGGCGCTGGGCATTATTGTATCCCGCGTCAAGAACGCGATGGGCACGCAGGTCTGCAGTGTCTACATGCGCGATCGCGGCGGCGAGCGCTTTGTCTTTCGCGCCACCGAGGGACTCAATGCGGCGCAGATCGGTTTCGCCAGCCTGGCTCCGGGGGAGGGTCTGGTCGGCCTCGTGGCAGAGCGCGAGGAGCCGGTAAATCTCGAGGACGCCGAAAGTCACCCCAATTTCCAGTTCCTGCCGGATATCGGCGAGGAGCCCTTTCACGCCTTCCTCGGCGTGCCGATTATCCACCAGCGCCAGGTGCTGGGAGTACTGGTTGTCCAGCAATCGGAGCGTCGGCGCTTTGATGAAAGCGAGGAGGCCTTCCTGGTGACGATGTCGGCGCAGCTTGCCGGCGTCATTGCCCATGCCCAGGTTACCGGCGAGGTACCGGATGCGCTGGTGGCGGGAGCCGTGCAGATGTCAACCCGGATAGCCGGGCTGCCCGGTGCGCCCGGCATTGGCATCGGCGTCGCGGTGGTGAAGTCACCCGTGGCGGATCTGTACACGGTGCCCCGGCGCCAGGCAAAGGACCGTCGCGCCGAATTGCGCAGTTTCAAGCACGCGCTGGAGCAGGTCCGTCTCGATGTCCAGTCTGTCGCCGATAATCTGCGCGATGAGTTGAGCGCCGAAGATCACGCCCTGTTCGACGTCTACCTCGGCATACTGGGTGACTCCGCCATCGGCGGCGAGGTGGCGGCACGAATCAAGGCGGGCGAGTGGGCGCAGGGTGCGCTCAGTCAGGTCATGATCGAGCACATCCGGCACTTTGAGCGGATGGAGCACAGCTACCTTCGCGAGCGTGCAGTCGATGTCAAGGACCTCGGCACGCGGGTGCTCGGGTATCTGCAGGCTGACGGGCGCGACGAGACCGACTTTCCGGAGCAGACCATCCTGGTCAGTGAAGAGCTCACTGCCTCGATGCTGGGCGAGATCCCGCGCAACCGGCTCGCCGGCATGATATCCGTGCGCGGCTCTGGCAACTCGCATGTCGCCATTCTCGCCCGCGCCATGGGTGTGCCTACGGTGATGGGCGCGGTGGATCTGCCCTATACCCGCCTGCGTGACATGACGGTGGTCGTCGACGGGTATAACGGTGCGGTGCACCTGAACCCGCCGGAGGAGGCGCTCGATCGCTATCAGGCCCTCGCCGACCAGGATTCTGCGCTGAATCGCGACCTGGAAACGCTGCGGGACGAAGCCTGTGAAACCCTGGATGGCCACCGCCTGCGCCTGTGGGTGAATACCGGCCTGATGGTGGATGTGGCCCGTTCACTCGAGCGCGGCGCCGAGGGCGTCGGCCTGTACCGCACCGAGGTGCCGTTTCTGCTGCGCGAGCGCTTCCCGACCGAGGAGGAGCAGCGGCAGATCTACCGTGAACAGCTGGAAGCCTTTGCGCCGCGGCCCGTAACCATGCGCACACTGGATATCGGCGGCGACAAGGCACTCAGTTATTTTCCCATCGAAGAAGAGAACCCTTTCCTCGGCTGGCGCGGTATCCGGGTCACGCTGGATCATCCGGAGATTCTGCTTGCCCAGGTGCGCGCCATGCTCAAGGCCAACGCCGGTCTGGGCAACCTGCGCATCATGCTGCCTATGGTGAGCAACGTGGTTGAGCTCGATGAGGCGCTGGTGCTGATTCATCGCAGTCATCGCGAACTGGTGCAGGAAGGCCTGGACATTCCCCTGCCGCCGGTGGGTGTGATGGTCGAGGTGCCGGCGGCGGTCTATCAGGCCGCGGCGTTTGCCCGTCGCGTGGACTTTCTCTCTGTCGGCAGCAACGATCTCACGCAATACCTGCTGGCGGTCGACCGCAACAATGCCCGAGTGTCCGACCTTTACCACGCATTTCATCCGGCGGTGCTCGAGGCGCTGGTCGCGGTGGTTGCCGGTGGTCGGAGCGAGGGCAAGCCGGTAAATATCTGTGGTGAACTCGCGGGGGATCCACTGGCGTCCGTACTGCTGCTCGCCATGGGCTTTGACGTGCTGTCCATGAATGCGACCAGTCTGCCGCGGGTCAAGAAGGCCATACGCAGCATCAGCCATGCGGAGGCTGTCGAGGTGCTCGCAGAGGTGCGCGGCCTCGACAACAGTCGCGATGTGCAGCGACGTCTCGAGACGCTGCTGATGGATCGCGGACTGCAGCAGTTCATACCGCCACCGATGGACGCCTGATCCCATGCTCGCTTATCCTGATATCGACCCCGTGGCCATTTCTCTGGGGCCTCTCAACATTCACTGGTACGGGCTGACCTATCTCGGTGGTCTGGCCTTCGCCTGGTGGCTGGCGGCGCGCCGCAGCCGGCGTTCCGACGCCGTGCTGACGCGACGCCAGGTCGACGACCTGATTTTCTGGGCGGCGATGGGTATCGTGCTCGGCGGACGTATCGGCTACGCCCTGTTCTATGGCGGTGACCGGCTGGTCGAGGACCCGACCTGGATTCTGCGGGTCTGGCAGGGCGGCATGTCCTTCCACGGTGGATTCCTTGGCGTAGTCGCGGCGAGTTTCCTGTTTGCGCGTCGCCACGGCGTGTCGTTTCCCGATTTGCTGGATTTTGTCGCCCCGCTGGCGCCGCTGGGGCTGGCGCTGGGGCGCCTCGGGAACTTCATCGGCCAGGAGCTGTGGGGGCGAGCGGCGGACGTGCCCTGGGCGATGGTCTTCCCGAACGATCCGCTGCAGATTCCGCGGCACCCGTCCCAGCTCTACCAGTTTGCCCTGGAGGGAATGCTGCTTCTTTTTATCATGCTCTGGTTCACACGCCGGCCGCGGCCCACCTTCGCCGCGTCCGGGGTGTTTTCCCTGGGTTATGGCGTTCTGCGGTTTACCGCGGAATTCTTCCGGGAGCCCGATGCGCACCTGGGCTTCCAGGCGTTTGGCTGGATGACCCGCGGTCAGCTGCTGTGCATTCCCATGATCCTTCTCGGGCTTTATCTGCTGTTTCACGCCTACCGGGGCGGCAGCGCTGCGGCCCGATCAACGCGGTAACGACATGCGCCAGTACCTCGATCTGCTCCAGGACATCCTCGACAACGGCGTGCGCAAGGACGATCGCACTGGCACCGGCACCCTGTCGGTGTTCGGGCGGCAGTTCCGTCACGACCTCGCCGACGGGTTTCCGCTGTTGACGACCAAGAAACTGCACTTTCGCAGTATTGCCAATGAGCTGCTGTGGTTCCTGCGCGGCGATACCAACACTGCATGGCTGAAAGAGCGCGGCGTGAGTATCTGGAACGAGTGGGCCACCGAAGAGGGTGAGCTCGGGCCACTGTACGGCGCGCAGTGGACCGCCTGGCCCACCCGCGACGGTGGCAGCATCAACCAGATCGATTACGTGCTGGATTGCCTGCGCCACCGACCGGACAGTCGGCGCATCCTGTTTCACGGCTGGAATGTCGAATACCTGCCCGATGAGAAACAGAGTCCACAGGACAACGCGCGCGCGGGCCGCATGGCGCTTCCGCCCTGTCATCTGCTCTATCAGTTCTACGTTGCCGGAGACCGTCTGTCGTCACAGCTGTATATCCGCTCCAGCGACTCGTTTCTCGGCCTGCCCTACAACATGGCCAGTCTCGCGCTGCTGACGCATATGCTGGCCCAGCAGTGCGACCTGCAGCCGGGAGAGATTGTGATCACGACCGGTGATTCGCATCTGTATATGAACCACCTCGAGCAGGTTTCCCGGCAGCTGCAGCGCGAGCCGCGGCCGCTGCCGTCGCTGCATTTTCGCCGACGTCCCGAGAATCTCTACGCTTACTGCTTCGAGGACTTCGAAATCCGCAATTACGATCCGCATGCTCACATTCCCGCGCCGGTGGCGGTTTGAGCCCCCGGGATGTCACGGCGAGCATGATTGTTGCGGCAGCCCGCAATGGCACCATCGGCCGCGACAACACCCTGCCCTGGCGGCTGTCGGATGACCTTCGCTATTTCCGGCGGGTCACCATGGGCAAGCCGGTGATCATGGGCCGGCGGACCTACGATTCGATCGGGCGCCCGCTGCCTGGTCGTGACAACATCGTTGTTTCTCGGAATCCGGCATTCGCGGCCGCGGGCGTGCACGTTGCGCCTGGCATTGACGAGGCGTTTACCCTCGCGGTGGCATCGGCCCGGGCCTCCGGCGCCGGGGAGCTCATGTTGCTGGGCGGCGCGCAGCTTTACGTCGAAGCCCTGCCGCTGATACAGCGCATTTACCTGACACGGGTGCATGCCGACGTCGCGGGGGATGCCTACCTGCCGGCGCTGGCAGCGGAAGATTGGCGGGAAATTTCCCGGGAAGACCATCCTGCGGACAGCAGGAACGATTTTCCCTTCAGCTTTATTGTTCTGCAGCGGATCTGAGTATCCTGCCGTGGAGGGTGATCGTCGGGCGCTTTGGCCATCCCGCCACCTCCCGTTTCCTGTGGCTAAACGTCTCTGTGTTACCTTTCCCTGGGAAAAGGAAAGCAAGTGTTACGATATTGCACATGTTTGCTTTCTCCCGCAGGCCATTTCGCAACGTGTTTGAAATGATCTGTGTTATCTGGTTTCATCTGAACTCGTTCGCTCGACTCGGCGTGATCAATATGAAGAGAGCGTCACCGGGTCTCTCCCCATCAGCCCAAAAACATTTATGGATATAGGAAGCACGATTCCCATGACTACCTATCGACTGAAGAATGTGCTGCTGACAACAATAGTGTCCTGCCTGGCCCTCGTGGGTGCGGTGAGCACTGTGCAGTCAAGCACGCTGGACTCCATCCTCAAAGTGAGCGAGGAGAAAAATGAAGCCGCGCGGGAATCTCAGGCACGGGTTGACCGGCTTGCGGATGAGGCACGTGATCTGTTGAGTGACTACAAGTCGGTCATGAAACAGGTTGATGGCCTCAAGGTCTACAACGCGCGCCTGCAGCGTCAGATCGATAACCAGAACCGGCGAATCGCGAATATCGATGAGTCGATTGAGCAGGTCACCGTCATCCAGCGCCAGATGACGCCCCTGGTCATCCGCATGGTTGACGGTCTGGAGCGATTCGTCGAGCTGGACGTGCCGTTTCACATGGAAGAGAGGGAGCGACGTATTGAATTCCTGCGCGAGAATCTGGATCGCTCAGATGTGAGCGTCGCCGAGAAATTCCGCCAGGTCCTCGAAGCCTACAAGATCGAAAACGAGTACGGCCGGAAGCTGGACGCCTACAAGGGTAGTGTCGAAATCGACGGTGCCGAGCGGGACGTCAACTTCCTGCGTGTGGGCCGCATTGCCCTGTTGTACCAGACCACCGATACTGAATTATCCGGCGCCTGGGACCAGGAAAACCGTACCTGGGTCTCCCTTGACCGGGGAGAGTATCGCTCGGCTATCATGCAGGGCCTGCGCATCGCGCGCCAGGAAGCCTCCATTGATCTGATGAACATGCCCATTCCCGCGCCGGAGGCCAAGTAAATGATTAAGCAATTCGTATCCGCTGCCGCACTCACCCTGTGTGGCGTATTGACACTCAGCGCGGTCCCCCTCAGTGCGCAGGAAGACGCTGCGGCACAGGCGTCTGAGGCAGGCACTTCGGAAGAGGATGATGCGCAGTCCCTCGAGCAGCTGCTGGAGTTTGTCAAGCAGGGCCAGACGACGGAAATGCAGGAAAACCGGCGGCGCGAGCAGCGATTCCGTCAGAATAAGGAAGACCAGGCTGCTGAGCTCAAGGCTGCGGAGGATGAGCGAACCCGTCAGGAAAACATCAGTTCCCAGCTGGAAAATGAATTCGAGGAAAACGAAGTCACTATCGCCCAGAAGCAGGAAGTGTTGCGCGATCGACTGGGGACATTGTCCGAGCTGTTCGGCCATCTGACCTCCACCGCCGGCGACCTCGCGAGCAATCTCGAGTTCTCCATCACCAGCGCCGAGTTCCCGAATCGCGAGGAGTATCTCAACCAGCTGATCAAGAAGATGAGCGCCAGCGATCAGCTGCCGAGCATTGAGGAGATCGAGCGCGTCTGGTTTGAGCTTCAGCGCGAGATGATCGAGTCGGGCAAGGTGGTCAAGTTCGAAGCCGAAGTGGCGAAGCCAAATGGCGACAAGGTCATGCAGGACGTTGTCCGCGTCGGGGTGTTCAACGTGGTGTCCGAAGAAGGGCAATATCTGACCTATGTGCCATCCAAGGGAACCCTGGAAGAATTGGCCCGGCAGCCCTCCGGCAACTACACGGACCTCGCAGAAGCGCTGGCCAATGCCGACAGCGGCATGAAGCGCTTTGGCGTGGACCCCACGGGCCCCACGGGTGGTTCATACCTCGCGGCTATGATCAACAGCCCCACGCTTGAAGAGCGCTGGCACCAGGGGGGTTACATCGGCTACGCCATTACGGCCGTCGGTGTCTTTGCCTTCATTCTGGCGATCTTCCGCCTGATCGTGCTCTCTGCAGTTGGCTCTAAAGTGAACTCCCAGCTCAAGAGCGACAAGGCAAACGACAACAACCCACTGGGCCGCGTCCTCAAGATCCACGAAGACAACCCTTCCATGGATACGGAGACGCTGGAGCTCAAGCTGTCCGAGGGCATTCTCAAGGAAACGCCAAAGCTGGAAAGTGGTCTTACCCTCCTGAAGATCATTGCGGCGGTGGCACCGCTGATGGGTCTGCTGGGTACCGTCACAGGCATGATCGTGACCTTCCAGGCAATCACCATCTTCGGTGCAGGTGATCCCAAAGCCATGGCGGGCGGTATTTCCGGCGCCCTGGTAACAACGGTACTCGGCCTCCTTGTGGCGATCCCGACAGTGCTCCTGCACACCGTGGTCAATGGCCGTGCACAGCGGATTATCCATATCCTGAACGAGCAGAGCACGGGCATTGTCGCCGAGCACACCGAGTCAAACCTGGGGAAGTGACATGATGTTCTGGTTGGAAAATGCGACTCAGGCAGTCAACCGCTTCATGGACATGGGTGGCAATGTCCTCTGGCTCATTGCCGTCCTGTTGTTCTTCATGTGGATGCTGATCTTCGAGCGCATCTGGTTCTTCAAGCTGAACTGGAAGCACGAAGTCGCCCGGGTCATCGGTGATTGGGAGGCACGTCCCGAGCGACGCTCCTGGGCCGCACACCGGGTCCGCGAGAAGCTGGTCTCGGAAGCCCGCCTCCAGATCAACCAGAACCTGTCAGTGATCAAGACGCTGGTGGCGTTGTGCCCCTTGCTGGGTCTGTTGGGCACAGTGACCGGTATGATCGAGGTGTTCAACATCATGGCGGTTACCGGTGGCGGCGACGCAAAGTCCATGGCCGGAGGTGTATCGCGAGCCACGATACCCACAATGGCCGGGATGGTCGCCGCACTGTCCGGCGTTTTCGGTAATACTTACGTTCAGCGGATTGCCCAGCGTGAAAGCGAATTGCTGGCCGACAATCTGACTACCGATCATTAAGAGAGCACAGCTATGCGCAGAAACAGGCAGGTAGTAGCAGAAGATGAAGCCCAGATCGACCTCACGCCGATGCTGGACGTGGTTTTCATCATGTTGATTTTCTTCATCGTCACCGCGACCTTCATCAAGGAAGCTGGGGTCGAGGTTAATCGCCCGGAGGCGTCCACTGCCCAACCCAAGGATAACGTGAATATCCTGGTGGCGATAAACGCCACCAATGAAATCTGGATGGACAAGCGCCGCATTGACGAGCGCGCCGTAAGGGCTAACATTGAGCGGCTGCACGCGGAAAACCCTAAGGGTGCCGTGGTCATTCAGGCCGACAACAAGTCGAACACGGAGACGGTTGCGGCGGTTCTTGATGCGGCCCGTGAAGCTGGCGTCTACGACGTCTCTCTCGCCACCGACAAGAAGTAGTGAAGCCCTATTATGCCTAAAAGTCTGACCAGGATTGTTTTTGGCGCCCTCCTTGCCTTACCCGTGGCAGGGGGCCTGTTCTTCCTCATGCAGTACCTGATCGCTACCGCGAATCCGGATATCGACGAGGAAGAGCGAACACGCCTTGCCGACATTGTCATGCCGGAGCGGGACATTGATACCAATGTCGAGCAAAAGAAGCCGGAAAAGATTGAGGATCCGGAAGAACCGCCGCCGGATATGGATACGCCCGACATGGATACCGATGTCGATGCCAATGCGGTAAACACAGCGCCCCAGTCCACGGTTGAGATTAATATCGCCAGTAGCGGGATGGGAGGCGGCGATGGCGAGTATCTGCCGATTGTCAAGGTCGCGCCGATTTACCCGCGTCGTGCGCAGTCGCGGGGTATTACAGGATACTGCATTGTTGAATATACAGTGACGCGAAACGGATCCATTCGGGACCCGCAGGCTGTGGATTGCTCGCCGTCCGGTGTCTTTGAGAGAGCGTCTGTGAAGGCAGCGGAAAAGTTCAAATACAAGCCGCGCGTGGTGGATGGTGAACCAATCGAGGTTGCAGGTGTTCAAAACAAGTTCACGTTCGAACTCGAGAACTAATCGCTGGAGGGTCATCCCATGACCATGACACGTACATTGTTCAGTGCAACAGCCCTGGCTGTTGCGCTCACCGCGGCGCAGTCCGGATTGAGCCAGCTATCCGCCGAGAGTCCCCTTGCGTCTCTGGGTCTCAGCACGGCCCAGGCGCAGGAGCAGGAGGAGCGCGAAACCCGCAAGACACCGGCGCTGCGAAATTCGGTCTATGAAAAGCTCTCGGAGGCCCAGACTGCGGCGGAAGAAAAGGATCTCGCGACCGCTCAGCAGGTCTTGAACGAGATGATTGCCGACCGTGGCCGTAATGAGCTCAACAGCTATGAGCTTGCCAATGTCTACAACCTGATGGCGTTCATTCATTATTCGCGTGAAGACTATGCCAGCGCACTCCAGGCCTATGAAAACGTGGTCAGTCAGCCGGATATACCGCTCGCCATGGAAATCAACACGCGCTACACCGTAGCGCAGCTGCATTTCGTGCAGGAGAACTGGCGTGAGGGGATCGATGCACTGCTGAAGTGGTTCGATATGAGCGAGAATGCCCCGGCCAATGCCTACGTTCTGCTGGCACAGGGGTACTATCAGCTTGAGGATTACCCCAAGTCGCTGGAAAACGTCGAGACGGCGATTGAGATATACCGTGAAAAGGACAAAACCCCGAAAGAGCAGTGGTACAACCTCGCACGCTTCCTCTACACAGATCGCGGCGACGTTGACAGCGCACTGGCGGTGCTGGAGGAGTTGTTGACCCATTACCCCAAGAAGGATTACTGGGTTCAACTCGGCTACATGTATTCGGAAAAGGGTAACGAGAAGCGGCAGCTGGGCTCTATGGAGACCGCCTACGTCCAGGACATGCTGGACAAGGATGGCGAATTGCGCAACCTCGCATCGCTGTATCTCAGCCAGGGCGTTCCCTACAAGGCCGGCAAAGTGCTCGAGAAGGGTTTTGAAGATGGGCTCGTCGAGGACGACGTCAAGAATTATGAGCTACTGGCAGGCTCCTGGAGACAGGCGCAGGAAGTGGAGAAGGCCATTCCGGTGATGGAGACTGCCGCGTCAAAATCCGATTCCGGGGAGCTCTACTCACAGCTGGGTAACATCTACCTGGATGGGGATCAGTTCGAAAAGGCCGTTGACGCCATCAACACCGCACTTCAGCGGGGCGGGGTGAAGCGGCCCGATACGGCGCGTCTCGTCCTGGGGATGGCGCATTTCAACCTTGAAGAGTACGAACAGGCCCGCGAGGCATTCAGGGCGGCAGGGCGCGACGAGCGTTCCGAGCAGTATGCCAAGCAGTGGATCAGGTACATGGACTCGGAAATCGATCGACAGCAGAAGCTCGCTGAAGGTTGATGATGGTTGTGGCGCCAAGCGCCACGTCCGACAGACAAGAGACAAAAAAGGAGCCGACAGGCTCCTTTTTTGCTCATTCTATATCATTGACGTTGTTCGTCAGACAGGCACAACATTCTCTGCCTGAGGCCCCTTCTGACCGTCAGCCACGGTAAACTCAACTTTCTGCCCATCGGTCAGCGTGCGAAACCCATCGCCTTTGATGGCGCTGAAGTGAACGAAGACATCTGGACCACCTTCCTGCTCAATAAAGCCGTATCCCTTGCTCTCGTTAAACCACTTTACCGTACCGGTTACTGTAGACATACATACATACCTTTCTAACTGTATATGACGACCGTGGCCGCCGCTTTACTGTTGACTATTTATGGTTGACGAACAGAGGAACAGGACTGATCTTCGCTCGCATTCATAAACAAACTGATGCACACCACGCCCGATAAAACCCTGACAATTGTGTGTGCAACACTATGAGTGTAGCACTCTGGTAAGGACTGGGTAGTTGTCGGTCAAAAAAGCTGCAAAATTTACATTGCCTAATCAACGCGTACGATTTTCATGATGTTGGTGCCGCCTGCCCGTCCATGCTCATCGCCCATGGAAAGGAGAATGTCGTCACCGCCCTGCAGGTAATCGAGATCGCGCAGGAAGGCGATGGCGCGTGTCTCCAGAGAGCCCCGGTCCTCGTCATTCGCCGGGAAATACAGCGGTATGACTCCACGGCACAGCGACAGCTGTTGCAGGGTCTGCGCATTGTTTGCCAGGCCGAAGATCGGCAGCCCGGAGCTCAGCCTGGACATCAGCCGCGGCGTCGCCCCGGATTCGGTGAGGCAGGCAATACCGCGAACGTTGCGATAGTGATTCGCCGCATAGATGGCCGACATGGCGATGGTTTCCTGGGCGGAATGGAACTCCCGATCAATGCGGTAACGCGAGGTGCGCGCCACGGGATGGCGCTCAGCCCCCATCGCGGCGTCGGACATTGCGGCAACCACAGCGACGGGGTATCGCCCCACGGCCGTTTCTGCCGAGAGCATGACCGCATCGGTGCCGTCGAGTACAGCGTTGGCAACGTCGAAGACCTCGGCCCGGGTCGGCATGGCGTTGCTGATCATCGACTCCATCATCTGCGTTGCGGTGATGACCAGCCGGTTGGCGCGCCGCGCCCGCGAGATCAGATCTTTCTGAATCCCGATCAGCTCCGCATCGCCCACCTCGACACCGAGGTCGCCGCGGGCGACCATGATGCCGGCGGAGGCCTGCAGGATGTCATCCAGAATCGTCGCGTCGGCGACGACCTCGGCGCGCTCGATCTTGGCAATGATGGAAGCGTCGAGCCCGTGGCGCGAGAGCAGCGCCTGCGTATGCTCGATATCGCGAATGTGTGACACGAAGGAAACCGCGACAAAGTCGGGATCCACCGACCCCAGGGACTCGATATCGGCAATGTCCTTCGCGGTGAGCGCCGGCGCAGCAATGCCGCCCCCAAGGCGATTGATGCCCTTGTGGGAGCCGAGCTGTCCGCCTACGAGGACCGTGCAGTCCGCGGCGTTCTGCTCAACATGATCCACCGTCAGCTGTATGCGGCCATCATCGAGCAGCAGGGTGTCCCTCGGGCGCAGATACTGCGTGAGTGCCTCAAAGCTGAAGCCGACCGCCTGCTGATCGCCTTCTCTATCATCTACCCGGGCGTCGAGGCGGAAGCGCCGTCCCTGTGTCAGCTCGACACTGCCATCGCGAAAGCCGCCGATGCGGATCTTGGGTCCCTGCAGGTCGGCGAGAATGCCGACGTGCCTGCCAGCGAGAGCGGCCTGATGGCGGATTCGCCGGGCGCTGGCGGCGTGATGTCCGGGCTCGCCATGACTGAAATTGAGGCGAAAGACATCCACGCCGGCCCGCAGCAGCTGGGCGATTGTGGTGTCGCTGTCGCTGGCGGGACCGAGGGTGGCGACAATCTTGGTGCGCCGGCTGACGGGCCGGCTCATGCTACCGCGCCTGCAGGGCGGTTGGGCGGCAAAGGTATGCGGATCATGGGGTGGTAACAGACTCCAGGTAGTTGACGGTCAGGTCAGGGAAGTCGGTGAAGACGCCGTCCACGCCGACCTGGCCGATGAAGAGTTCGAGCAGTTCCCGATACGTGCTGATGCCGGGAGGCAGGGCATCACGACGAAAAGTGAAGGGGTGCACAAGCAGGCCGGCGCGATGGGCCCGTGCCACCAGGTCGGTGACCATGGCCTCACCGCTTTCGTCCCTGCCACTGTAGATCTGCAGTATCCAGGGGCCTATGCCATCGGCGTACCGTGCTATCTCTGCAAGGCCCTCGTCCGTGCGCAGATAATCGTAATTGGTGTCCCCGTCCTCGCCCCAGCTGTTGTCGCCGATCAGCTGAATGAGTGGCAGTGAGGTCTGGAGCGTGTCCTTCAGGTATTGCAGGGTTGGCGGATCGAAGCACTGCAGGTAGATTCGGTCACTTGCTTCGGCCAGTCCCGCGTCCTTGAGGACATCCAGCACCGCCCGGGCAATGTCCATGCCCTCGGCCTTGTGGAACTGTGGCGCCTTGAGCTCGATATACAGGCCGGTGCGCATGCCACGGCTGCGGTTGAGGCCCTCGATAAGCTGTATCTCCTCGGCCAGCGTCGGTACGCCGGAGAGCCCTGGGCCTGCGGGGAATCGGGCGGGAAAAGCCGTGCTGTCACCCTCGCCCGGTGCGCGGCGTTCGTGGGCGCGCAGCTCGCGGATCTCGGTCAGCGTGAAGTCGATGGCATAGAAATGACCATCGGCCCGTGCCCGGTCAGGAAAAACAGTGGCGACGTTGGTAGTGCTGTCCAGCAGGATATCGTGCAGTACTATCGGTACCGCGTCCTTGGTCAGGACAATATCCTGCTCCAGGAAGTCGGCACCCATACCGTGCGCCAGCGCCTTTGCCGGCAGCGTGTGCTCCGGCAGATAGCCACTGGCTCCGCGGTGGGCGATGACAATGGGCCGGGTTTCCGCTGTCATGGGTTTCCCGTCCTCCCGCCTGGCGTCCGCTGCCGCACCAAAGGCCGCCGTACACGCGAGGGACAGCAGCACGCCAAGAACGCGCGTAACATAGGAGGGGCATCGCATACGGGGCTCACCTCAGGGCTTGACCTGCATCTTGATGGTTTTTTCGGTGGCAGGGCCGTAAGGAGGCAGCATGCCGCCAATGCGCCCGATGTTGAGCTTTGTCTGGCGGTAGATTGCCTTGGCGTGGCTGAAGCGGCGGAAGCCGTCCTCACCGTGGTAGGCCCCCATGCCGCTGGGGCCGACACCGCCGAAGGGCAGGTCTTCCTGCATCACGTGCATCATCACATCGTTGATACAGACGCCGCCGGAGGTCGTGCGCTCCAGCACAGCGCGCTCTTCCTCGCCGTCGCTGCCGAAATAATACGCCGCCAGCGGTCTCGGCTGGCTGTTGATGTGGCGGATGGTCTCGTCGAAGTCCTTGTAGGTCATGATCGGCAGCAGCGGGCCGAACAGCTCCTCCTGCATGACGGCCGTGTCCAGCGGTGGCTGCGGGATCAGCGTCGGTGCGATCTTGCGCGATCCCTGCTGCACGTCGAAATCCTCGTCGGCCGGGTTGATGACCACGGTACTGACACCGCGTTCGGCGATTTCCGCCAGGTAGCCGGTGAGGCGCTGGTAGTGGCGGTCGTTGACGATGGCGGTGTACTCCGGGTTGTCCAGCAGGCGCGGGTACATGCGCTGCACCGCTGCCTGCGCCGCGGCGACCACCTCTTCCAGCTTCTCTTCCGGCACCAGCAGGTAGTCCGGCGCCAGGCAGATCTGCCCGGCGTTCAGCGTCTTGCCGAGCATGACGCGCTCCATGGCGCTGTCGATATCCGCGCTGCGCGAGACGATCACCGGCGACTTGCCGCCCAGCTCCAGCGTGACCGGCACCAGGTTCTTCGCTGCGGCCGCCATGATGTGACGCGCGACGCCGGTAGCGCCGGTGAACAGCAGGTGGTCAAAGGGCAGCGCCGAGAAGGCCTGGCCCACCTCGGGCCCGCCAGTGGCGATAGCCACCTCTTCCGGTGACCAGGCGCTCGCCACCATCTCCGCCATCAGCTCGGCCGTGGCGGGCGTGAATTCGGAGGGCTTGATCATGGCGCGGTTGCCGGCAGCCAGAATGCCCGCCAATGGCCCGAAGGTCAGGTTGACCGGGAAGTTCCAGGGCGAAATCACGCCGACCACGCCCAGGGGCTGGTACTCCACCCGCGAGCGACCGCCGAGCAGGTTCAGCGGGAACATCGTGGAGCGTTTCTCGCCACGCATCCAGTCGCGAAGGTGCTTGCGTGCGTGCTTGAGGGGGCCGAGCGAGGCGGCGACATCGGTCATCAGCGTCACTTCCCGGGACCGGCAGCTGAAGTCACTGTTCAGTGCCTCCACAATGCGGTCGCGATTGGCATAGACCACGTCGATGCCGCGGTCGATGCGGTCGATCCGCGCCTCTGCGCTGACGGCACCCTCGGCGAGGTAGGCCTCCTGCTGGCGCTTGAGCATGGCCTGCAGTTCGTGTGCGATATCGTTATCCTGGGTCGCTGATGCTGGCGCGTTCATGACTGCCCTCCTGGGCCCGTTATCGGGAAGATGACGATTGCTGTTCTGGCACTGAGTTTTTCAGTATAGGCCCTGCAGCGTGGCAGGTTAACCCGCCACTGTGTTTAACTTGATGCGGTAGTTCGCCGCACCGATACAGGACCCTGACAGAGACCATGCCGACACAGGACACGCGCACCCCGTCACCCCCTTTCGGTTACTCGCGGGAGTGCCACTACGACCGCGACAAGCAGGTGCGCATTGTCGCTGAGTTTCACGCCAACAAGATCCGCCCCAGCCGCATTGCCTACCGCGTTGGCATTGATATTGCGCTGATCGAGGCACTGATTGCCGGTGAGGAAGAGCCCGAGCGCTTTCCCCGGCTCGTGGCGCACTATCGCCGGCAGCGCTTTCGCGATCGCCTGGGCTCGCTGTCGCGGGACCGCGGCGCCCGGCGCTTCGAGGCGGAAATGCGTATTACCCGGGAATTCCAGTCCGAGCAGGAGCTTTAGCGGGCCTCGCAGTGAATTCGCCAGGGCCGCGCTCGTCATGATTGCCGCGCTCTGCAACCCCCCCGAGGCTCCTGCTACACTCCGTTTCACCTCAACACCAAGAGACCCTGATATGACACCAGTCCTGCAACGATCCCTGCTGCTGCCCTTCGCACTGCTGCTGGCGCTGTCCAGCCCGCTGTATGCCGATCATCACGATGACAGTCATGGTGAGAAGCCTGCAGGCAAGCATGAATCCCCTGCCGCCGACATGCCCGAGCCACTGCACGCCGAGAGCAGCGGCAGTGTGCGTATCGATGGCAGGACCATCGATTACACCGCCACCGCCGGCACGCTGGTCATGAAAAATGATGACGGCGACCCCATTGCGCACTTTGGCTACACCGCCTATACCCGCGATGGCGTCGACAAGGGTGAGCGTCCCATTCTGTTTGCCTACAACGGCGGGCCCGGCTCCGCTTCCATGTGGCTGCACATGGGGATTCTCGGGCCGAAGCGTGCCGACGTGGAAGACACGGCCTTCACTACCAACGGCCCGTTCCGGTCGGTGAACAACGAGTTCAGCATTCTCGACCGCGCCGATCTGGTGATGATCGACCCGGTGGGCACCGGGTTTTCCCGCGCGGTGGGCAAGGGCGACAGCAAGGACTTCTGGGGGGTCGATAACGATATCCGCAGCGTGTCCGACTTTATCGCGCGCTACGTCACCGAGGCCGGCCGCTGGGCGTCACCGAAGTACCTGCTGGGCGAAAGTTACGGCGGTATTCGCAGCGGCGGTGTCTCCTACGACCTGCTGTCCCGTCACAGTATCGCGCTTGAAGGTGTAATCCTGGTGTCGCCATACATGGATTACATCGCCGGTAACGCGGGTACAGCAAACGATCTGCCCTATATCAACTACATCAGCACCTATGCGGCCACCGCCTGGTATCACGGCGTGAGCGAGTTCCGCCCCGATGACCTGCAGACCATGCTGGACGAGGCGGAAGCCTTTGCCATGGATACCTATGCCCCGGTGCTGATGAAGGGGCGGCGCGCCACTGACGAGGAGCGTCAGGCCGCCCTTGACGGGCTGCAGCGCCTGACCGGTATCAGCGCCGACTACTGGGACCGCGCCAACCTGCGCATCGACGAGTCACGCTTCGCCAAGGAACTGCTGCGCGATCAGCGCAAGACGGTCGGACGCATCGATTCCCGCTTTGTCGGCGATGCCCTGAATCACATCGGCGAGCGCTTCAGCTACGATCCGTTTTTCCCCTCGGTGGGTCCGGCCTTCGTTGCGGCCTTCAACGATTACTACCGCGAAGTCCTCGGCGTGAAGACCGACATGACCTATGTCACCTCCGCCGGCCTGTGGCGCGACTGGGGGCAGGAACACCGCCATCCCGGGCCGGTAGGCATGCAGCCGGTGGGCAACACCGCGGTGGACCTGGCCTACGCCATGACGCAGAACCCGAACATGCGCCTGCTGATCCAGCAGGGCTACTTCGACCTGGCTACGCCGGTGGGCGCGACGCGCTATTTCCTCGACCACATGGAACTGCCGGAGTCCCTGCGCGGGAATATCACTGAGGCCTACTACGAGGCGGGCCACATGATGTACCTGCACAAGCCGTCACTGGAGAAGTACCGGCGTGATCTGGCGGCGTTCATCCGCGCCGCGGATTGAAGCCGGCGTTATTCTGCCGGGGCCCCCGCGGTGGCGGGGGCACAGACTTGCCGGAAGCCTGCCGCCACGAAGGGAATCATGTGGTCGTAGGCGGCCTGGAAATCCGCCGAGCGACAGGTACCCCCCGACAGTTTGTCGATGCGCCCCGTCTGTGCCAGCGTGAGCGTAAGTGCGCCTGACAGGTTGTTGTAGCACCAGTACAGGTTGTCGTCGCTGGCACCGGGCAGGGCCTTGCGCAGCGCGTCGATAAACTCCAGCACCAGGTCATCAAACAGCGATGACATCATCTTGGGGCCCCAGTAGGGCGAGTTGTTGATATAGGCGATCAGCGCCAGGTAATGGCGCCAGCCCGCGTCGCCGGTTTCCTGTGCCAGCTCCAGCGGCCGCAGAAAGGCCTCGATAATCTGCTCCACGCTGGGTCCCTCGACCCCAGCCTCCCGCTGACAGCGCTGCAGCGCCTCGCGTCGCGATTCGTTCAGGTAGGCCGCGCGGCGCTCGAACACCGCCTTGAACAGGTCGAGTTTCTTGCCAAAGTGGTAGCTCGCCAGCGCCACGTCCACCCTGGCACTGGTCGCGATACGTCGCAGGGTGACGCCGTCATAGCCGTGCAGGGCGAAGAGTTCCTCCGCAACATCCAGGATGCGTTCCCGCTTGCTGCGATTTCTGGCCACCGTCATGCGCTGTTTCCCTTGCTCCGCGGCATTCGTGGTTGCGTATTCAACACTTGTTGAATACGCTGTCGGAAAATAACACGAGCGCAGTGACGATGACACCTGAATTGTTCAAATACCTGCTGGTTGGCGGCTACGCGCTGCTGGTCTACGGGCTGTCCATAATCGGCATGCGGCGCACAGATAGCGTGCAGGGCTTTTCCATTGGCAACAAGGACATGAGCCCGGTGGTGGTGGGTATCACGCTGGCGGCATCGATTGCCTCCACCGCGACCTTTGTCATCAACCCGGGGTTTGTCTACCAGCATGGCCTGTCTGCCTACCTGCATTTTGGCGTCGCCGGCTCGCTGGGCATTACCGCTGCTTTTCTGGTCCTGACGCGCGGGTTCCTGCGCCTGGGTGAGACGCACAAGGCCCTGACAATACCCCAGTGGATCTTCTACCGCTACAACCACCGCGGCTTCAGCCTGTTCTTCGCGTTCATCAATCTGCTGTCGGTGACCTTTGTGGTGCTGATCCTGGTCGGCTGCAGCCTGCTGGTGACGGGCCTGTTCCCGGTGGACCAGAAAACCGCCCTGGTCGGTGTGCTGCTGTTCGTCTTCTCCTACGTGCTCATGGGTGGCACCTACGCCCACGCCTACACCAACACCCTGCAGGGCATCATGATGCTGCTGGTCACCGTGCTGCTGTTTGTGCTCGGTGTGAAGTATTTCGAGGGAGATTTTCTAGGCTCTCTCGCGCGAGTGAGCGCTGACTATGCGTCGGCGTTCAACGAGGACAGCTCGCTCTACTTCGATTTCTTCTCCGTGTTTGTCAGCGGCTTCGTGGTGACCTTTGCGCTCATGCTGCAGCCCCACATTCTCACCAAGGTGCTATACCTGCGCAGCGAGCGGGATATTGGCTGGTTTATCGGCACCACGGTGGTGGTGGGTGCGCTGTTCACGCTGATGCTCATGATCGGCTTTTACGCGCGTCTGGCGGGACTGGAGATCGATTCCCAGGACACGGTGGTGCGCGATTATCTGCTGCACGAGTTCGGCACATCGGTCTGGGGCGAATACCTGCTGGTCTTCATTTTCGTCACGCTGCTGGCGGCGGGAATGAGCACCCTGGACGGCATCCTGGTGTCCCTGTCGGCCATGGTGGTCACGGATATCGTCAAGCCCTTTGCCCGCGAGGGCGGCAGCGATGGTCTGGCGCTATCGCGCTGGGTGCTGGTGGGGGTCGGGGTGATCGGGCTGGCGCTGGCGTGGAACCCACCGCCGCTGATCGGCCTGTTTGCGCAGAAGGGCGTCTACGGGCTGGCCGCCGCATCGCTGGTGCCGGTGCTGTTCGGGGTGCTGGTGAGGCGGCACATTCCCCTGTGGGTGGTGCTGGGTGCGGCGGCCATCGGGCTCGTGCTGCACCTGCTGTTCAACCTGGCGCTGGGCGTGGAGAATCCGGCGATCTCCGCCACCTATGGCATTCTTGCGTCGCTGGCCTTCGGGCTGATGGGATTGCTGGTGACGCGGCCGATTTCCGCTTACGGGGTCAGGCCCGAATCTGACCTGACTCCATAGGTCTGTGCCTCTTGTGAAAATGCGGACACAACCGTGTCAGGTTGCGCTTGAAATAAAGTAACTCTCTGAATATACAAATAAAAAAATACTTCTGTTGATATTTCCGGCGCACAATCGACTCGCAACCGTGAAGCGTAATCATCAGTGGCTTGCCGTGTTCTGAGGCGTTATGACGCATCAGCAACCGGTGATGCCCTTCGAAACCTGTTCTTCATACCAGTGTCAAGGAGATCAAGCATGTCATACAGAAAAACAATCAAGCAGTTCGTCCTCGGCTCCGCCACTGCAGTGGGCCTGATGGGCGGCGTGCAGGCCCAGGCCAATGAAGCCTTCGCCTCCTGCGTCTCAACGCCGCGTGCCGTATTCAACGGGAGTGTGGTTGATGCGGCAATTGCGACTCCGGAGCTGTCGACGCTGGTCGACGCCGTTGTTGCCGCCGGACTCGCCGATGCACTGGCCGAGACACAGGACATTACGGTTTACGCACCCACCAACGATGCGTTTGCCGCCCTGCCGCCGGGTGTCCTGGATGCGATCCTCGCGGATCCTGACGTATTGACGCAGGTCCTGACTTACCACGTGTCCGCAGGTCGACGCGATCCGCGCCTTCACTGGTCCGCCGTACGGCGCAACACCCTTCTGGAAGGCCAGCGTGTCGCGTACGAGTTCGTGGATGGTCATACACGGGTGAATGGTGCTGCGGTGACCTGTCAGGGTGTGCGAACGGATAACGGTGTTGTCTGGCTGATCGACAGCGTGTTGCTGCCACAGTTCTAGTCCCCACCCCTGCCGGGTCAGGTCCCTCGGGACCTGACCCGCGCTTCAGCCGTCTTCACGCCAGCGGGCGTCCCCCAGCACTGCCCCGAATCCACGATCTGGGGCACTTCTTCCATGACGGCACTCATGCGTGTCGACCCGGGTTTTACCGACACTGCGGAACCGCTGCGACCCACGTTCCGTGGCATGCCGCAGACCGGTGCTGGCGCCGCTTGTGGTATTCTCGGTACCGGCGATGTGTCATCACACTGCGCTAGCGTCAGCTCCGATCCGAACCCCAGGACAGTCAGATTCAAACCACCCTGCCTCATTAGACAGAAGGCCGCTCGTGATAGACAAGATCATCGCCATTATTGGCTTGCCCCGCTCCGGTACCACGCTGGTGACCTCGCTGCTTGCCGCACACCCCGACGTTGACACCTGTTTTGAGCCATGGAATCGCAATCGCGAGCAGCGTCCATCCCCCGAGCTCAGCCCCGACGCGCTGCTGACGCACTTTGAACTTCCTCGCCGCGGCAATGCCCGGGTGCTGGTGCTCAAGGAAACCACGGTGGATTTTCTCGGTATCCAGTGGCTGGCGCGCTTTCTGCAGCACAATGAAAGCCGCTGCCGGATTGATGTGCTGTGGACCGTGCGCTGTTATCGCCACTCCTATCTGTCGTTTATCCAGACCGGACGGGAGGAATGGGGGAACGAGCAGATGACCCTCAACCCGCGCAGCTATACGCGCTGGGTTACGCGGTCGCGCGAGGCGACGCTGCTGCTTGCGGATCTGTATCGGCGCCATCCCTCCGCGGTGTACGCCTACGAGGCATTGACCCGCGCCCCGGAGCCGATGCTGCGCCGGCTGTGTGACGCGGTGCGCCTGCCATTTGTTCCGGAAATGCTGGATTTTCATCGGCTGACGCCGAAGGAGCATGTGCACGGTGATCGCGAGCTGGCCACGGATCCGCAGCCCGTGTCCGAGCGCAGCATCGACCGGCGCGAGCAGCAGTGGCTGGACGTCCACGACGCGCTCGAGGCCACCGAGATCAACGCGGTTCGCGAGCGCCTGGATGCGTTCTGGCAGGACACTGCGGAGGCAGAGCTGCGCACTGGCGATGCCGCACTGGCGCCACTGCAGCGCATGATCGAGCGGTGGCCACGGCCGCTGGCTGGAGGGATAGATCATCAGGATTGCCGCATGGCCTTTGACAGTCGCGCGGCCTGGCAGCAGTTCATGGCCCGGAACCGGCGTTTTTACCTGCCTGATGCCGTGAATGCAACGGCACAGGGGGTGCTGGAACAGGGCTTCCAGTTTGACGGCGACTGGGTACGCCCCTCGGCGATTGAGGGTCTGGGCGAGTCCTATCGGGAAGGGCTGAACGCGCATGGACTCAACTCGCGCCAGCGTGCGGTTTGGCATGAACTCAAGCGCGAATTGCGCGAGCGTGAGCTGTCGGCGGACTCCGCCCGTGTCTACGCGCCGGAGTACCTGAGCACACTCGCAAGGAGACTGCGCGAGCACTATCCGGGCTTTCAGGGTTCTGAGTACCTTGAGGGCAAGCCCGTGCAGCGCCACTTCTCCTCGGTGCCGCACCAAGACCTGGGGCAGCTGAGTTTTGCCGAGCGCAGCTTCGACGCCGTGCTGGTGAATGACATCTTCGAGCATGTGCCCGACCTGCCGAAGGTGCTTGGCGAAATCCACCGCGTGCTCGACACCGGCGGGGTGCTGCTGTCCACTTTTCCCTTTGCCTTCAAGCGCGACGAGGGGATAGAGCGGGCGCGCCTGCGCGAGGACGGCAGTATCGAGCACCTGCTGCCGCCGGAGTACCACGGCGACCCGGTCAAGCGCGAGGGCGTGCTGGTATTCACGATTCCCGGGTGGAACATCCTCGACCAGTGCCGTGCGGTGGGCTTTGCCGAGCCGCAGGTGCTTTTTCTGTGCCTGCCCTCCCAGGGCATCATCGGCGGCACCCCGGAGGGGGGGCTGGGCGGTATTATTATCCTGAGAGCACAACGCACCCGTTGAAAGCGACCTGATTGCCGGGCGTCACGGCGTCCGGCAATGCGCGGGATCATCCGCAAGCTCACCTTCGATCTGCTTGACAATTCAACATGCGTTGAATACGCTCAAGCCATTCAACAACTGTTGAAACGCGGCCGAAGCGGTCCGGCCTGTGCGGCCCAGCCTACGCGGCCCGGCCTGTGCGGCCCAACCTACGCGGCCCGACCCAATAACGCATAATGCTCGACACAAGGACATCGCCATGACACACAAGCCTGTTAGACAACCGCTCGTCCTCGCCACTGCGGTGGCTTCTGCGCTGTATCTGCCGACGCTGCCAGCGCTCGCCCAGAGTCCCGGTCTTTCCCTGGAGGAAGTGGTGGTGACCGCGCGTCGTCGCTCGGAAAACCTGCAGGATGTGCCGATTGCGGTAACCGCGATCTCGGGCCTTGAGCTGAGACTGCGCGGCGCCTCTGATATCACGGAACTGGCGCAGTCCATACCGAGCGTGACGCTCGAGCCGTCGCGGGCCACCAACACGACGCTGACCGCCTTCATCCGCGGCATCGGCCAGCAGGACCCGCTGGCAGGTTTCGAACAGGGCGTGGCCCTCTACCTGGATGATGTGTATCTCGCCCGACCCCAGGGCGCCCTGCTGGATATCTACGATGTCGAGCGCATCGAGGTGCTTCGCGGTCCGCAGGGTACACTTTACGGTCGCAACGCGGTCGGCGGTGCCATCAAGTACGTGACACGACGCCTGTCTAACGAACTGGAGGGCAGTGTTCGTGCCTCCTATGGTGACTATGATCAGGTGGATCTGGTGGGCACCGTGTCTGTGCCGGTATCGGACACCTTCCGTGTGGGTGCGACCGTGGCCTCGTTTGACCGCGATGGCTTTGGCAAGAACCTCTTCACCGGCGGCGAACAGTACGACAAGGACATCTTCGGCTACCGCCTTAGCGCCGAGTTCGAGCCAACGGAAAACCTGTTGATCCGCGCCGCCTATGACAACACCCAGGACGACTCTTCGCCGGTTGCAGGCTACCGGCCTTTCCCCGGCGCGGTCAGCGGCCAGCCGGTGCTGAACAACGTGCGCGACACCACGGCGGGGGCCAGCGTTCTGCCGACCACTGCGGGTATCAATGGCAACAACGAGGTGCAGACCGAGGGCTGGTCCCTGTCCATCGACTACCAGCTCAATGAGCAGATTACCCTGCGCTCGATTACCTCTGCGCGGGAAGACTACACGGAATCCGTGATCGATTTCGACGGCCTCGCCGTGCCCGACTTCGATGCGCCGGTCATCTACGACAACGAGCAGACCAGCCAGGAATTCCAGCTGCTGTTCAACAGTGATCGCTGGAACGCCGTGCTCGGTTACTACTACCTCGACGTCGAGGCGGCGAACGACTTTGATGTGGTGCTCGGACAGCTCGCCCCCGGCGGCATCACCGCCTACACCGGCGGTACGGTGAAAACCGAGGCCTGGTCGGCGTTTGCCGACGTCACCTACAACCTCACGCCGCAGCTGTCGGTATCAGTGGGCGGCCGTTACACCGAGGATCAGCGCGATGCGGATATCTTCCGCGGTAACTATCTCGGGACCGGTTCGCCCTTCCTCGGCAACGATAGCGCTGTGCTGCTGGCTGCGACCAGTGATTTCGAGGCCAGCCGGACGTTCTACGATTTCTCTCCACGGGTGAACGTCAGCTACCTGCTGAACGACGACATGACCGTGTATGCGGGCTACAGCCAGGGCTGGAAGGCCGGCAGCTTCGATCCCCGGGGCGCCAACTTCGCCACCCCCGAGGTAGAGCGCGGTTTTGACGCCGAGGAGCTGGATTCCTTTGAGCTGGGCTTCAAGGCCACCTGGCTGGAGGGGCGGGCGATCACCAACATTGCCCTGTTCTACAGCGAGTATTCGGACATGCAGATTCCGGGGTCGGTCGGTGCGGACAGCGACGGTGATGGCGTCAATGACACCTTTGTCGGCACCGTCACTAATGCCGCCGAGTCCACCATTTCCGGCCTGGAAATCGAGGGTAACGTGCTGTTGACCGAAAACTTCAGCATGCAGTTCTCAGCCAGCCTGCTCGACACCTCGATTGATGAGTGGCTGGTGAACGGTGTTGATGTCTCGGACCAGCGCGCTATCCAGAACACGCCGGAGGAAATGGCGTTCATCGGCGCCACCTACGTGACCCCTCTGCGCGACGGTGACCTGCGCCTCATGGCCAACTGGTCCTACAAGGGCGACATTACCCAGTTCGAGTTGCCGGCGCCGGTCATCGACCAGGAGGCCTACGACCTGATCAATGCCAGCGTGGTCTGGACCAGCATGGACGAGTCCTGGATGCTTGGCCTGCACGGCAAGAACCTGACTGACGAGGACGTGAAGACTGCCGGCTACTGTTTCGGTGACGGTGGCTGTCCGTCGAGACTGGGTCTTGAGAACAACACGACGGTGTTCTTCGCGCCACCGCGCACCTGGACGGCCACGGTCGAGTACCGCTTCTAGCCCGCGGGGAGCCACACCGTGACAGTCTTTCCTTCTGAGGCCCCGCTGCTGCCCGAGATTCTTGCGCTCCACGGCAAGTGGCGGGGCAGCCGCGACGCGGTGATCTGCGGCGACGAGCGGCTCGACTGGCGCGCCTTCTGCGCGGCCAACCACCGCTTTGCCCACGGCCTCGCGGCACGGGGCATTCATCCCGGCGATCGCGTCGGCGTCGTCATGAGCAACGGGTTGCCGATGGTCCAGGCCCTGTTCGGTACTCTGGCCGCAGGCGCGGTCTCCGTGCCGCTGAACCTGTCGGTCTCCGATGACGCGATGCTCGCCATGCTCGAGGACGCCGGGGTGCGCGCCCTGGTGGTCACGCCAGACCAGCGGCGACGGGTGGATGCCCTGCGCGACCGGCTGCCGGCGTCGCTGGTGCTGCTGCTGTGCAGTGATAACGATGGAGCGTATGCATGGGCTGATGGCGGGGCCGATGGCTGGGAGCGCCTGAGCGCCCTGTGCGAGGGTCAGCCGGCGCATCTGCCAGCCATCGCGCTGGACCCGGAGGCGCCGCTGAACATCATTTACAGCTCGGGCACGACCGGATTGCCGAAAGGTATTCTGCACACCCATCGAGGTCGGCGTGACTGGGCCTACGACCTGGCCATTGCGCTGCGTTACCACGGGGCAGCGAGAACGCTGCTGACCATCGGGCTGTACTCCAACATCTCCTGGGTGGCGATGCTGTGTACGGTGCTTGCCGGTGGCACCCTGGTCGTGCATGAGCGCTTTGATGCGGAGGGTTTCCTGGATTCAGTGCAGGATCTGGGTATTACCCACACCGCGATGGTGCCGATCCAGTTCCAGCGCGTGGTCGCCGCCCAGCGCGAACGGCCCCGGGACCTGTCCAGCATGCAGGGCATGATGAGCTGCGGTTCGCCGCTGCACGAGACCCTCAAGCAGGCTATTTTCGCCGAGTTTCCCTGTGGCATTATCGAGCTCTACGGGTTGACCGAGGGCATTATCACAACGCTGGATCCGGAGGATGCCGAGGGTCGCTGGCAGTCGGTGGGAAGGCCGCTGATCGGAACAGATATCGCCATTATCGACGATAATGATGAACATTGTGCGCCGGGGACTGCAGGCGAGATCGTCTCCCGCGGACGCATCACCATGCCCGGTTACTGGCAGCGGGACGCGGCCAATGCCGATGCCTGCTACCGGGATGGTGATGGCAGGGTCTGGCTGCGCTCCGGTGATATCGGCTATGTGGATGCCGAGGGCTTTCTGTATATCGTTGATCGCAAGAAAGACATGATTCTCTCGGGCGGCCAGAACATCTACCCGCAGGATATCGAGGCCGAGCTCTATACCCACCCGGGTGTGGACGACGTCGCTGTTATTGGCGTGCCCAGCCGCCGCTGGGGTGAGACGCCGCTGGCGCTCGTGGTGGCGGCACAGTCGCTTGTGCCCGCGGAGCTGCTGGACTGGGCCAACCAGCGCCTGGGCAGGCAGCAGCGCCTGGCGGACCTGCTGCTGGTGGATGAGTTGCCTCGCAACCCGAATGGCAAGATACTCAAACGCGAACTGCGGCAACAATATGGAGAGCGCGTTTATGAGTGAATACCGCGACGTTTGGTACCAGAGTCCCGACGGGCTGCGTCTGTACGCCCGGGATTACCCGGGGCCGGCGACCTCCGGGTTGCCGCCGGTGCTGTGCATGCATGGCCTGTCGCGCAACTCCGCGGATTTCGCGGGAATTGCCGCCACCCTGGCCGCGGATCGCCGGGTAATCGTGGCCGAACAGCGCGGTCGTGGCCGCTCCGACTACGACAGCAACCCGGCCAACTACACCCCGCTCACCTATGCGGACGACATGTTTCATCTGCTGGACACGCTGGCCATCAACAAGGTGGTGCTGATCGGGACCTCCATGGGCGGCCTGATGTCATTCATTATGGCGAGCCAGCAGCCCTCGCGTATCGTTGGGATGGTCATCAATGACATCGGACCGGAGATCGACCCCAGGGGCCTGGCGCGCATTCAGAATTACGTCGGCAAGGTGGCGCCCGCGCGCAACTGGGACGATGCCGTGGCCCGCACCCGGGAAATCAACGGCGAGGCCTTCCCCGACTACACGGATGACGACTGGCTGGCGTTTGCCCGGGCGCTGTATGTGGAGCGCGATGGTGTGCCGGTGCTTGCCTACGATCCCGCAATCTCCAAGGCCATGACCGATGCGGATTCCGGCGCGGTGCCTCCGAATCTGTGGCCACTGTTCGAGGCCATTGTCGATATCCCGATGCTGGTGGTACGCGGCGAGCTCTCCGACATTCTCGCGGCGGATTGTGTCGCGCGCATGCGCGATATGGATTCCGACCTTCAGGTGGTGGAAGTGCCGAGGGTCGGGCATGCGCCCACGCTCATGGAACCGGTGGCGCTGCAGGCGATACAATCCTTTCTGGTGGGGTCAGGTCCGCATGGGGCTCGGCCCCATTCGGACCTGACCCCATGAGCCAAGGAGCCAAGCATGCAGGCCATCGACATCTGGCACGAGATTGTCGCCAGCAAGAATACGGCCCGTCTCGGGGAAATCATCTCTGACGACTGCGTGTTCCATTCGCCGGTGGTGCACACGCCCCAGGTCGGCAAACCACGCACCCTCATGTACCTCACCAGCGCCATGAGCGTGTTCAATGACACCTTCCGCTACGACAAGGAGGTGGTCACCAAAGACCATGCGGTGCTGGAATTCACCTGCACGGTGGACGGCATCGAGATCAATGGCGTCGACATCATGACTTTTGCGCCGGATGGCCGTATCTGCGAGTTCAAGGTCATGGTGCGGCCGCTCAAGGGCATGCAGATGCTGCATGCGCACATGGCAAAGATGCTAGAATCCATTGCTGGCGGAAAACACTAGCGTCGAATACCCCCATGACCCAGAGAATCATCGTAGGCATCACCGGCGCGTCCGGCATTGCACTTGGCGTTCGCGCACTGGAGCTTCTGCGCGCCGCGCAGGTGGAGACGCACCTGGTGATGAGCCGCTCGGCGGAACTCACGCTGCATTACGAAATGGAGATGTCCAGCGCCGAGGTGAAAGCACTGGCCAGTGAGGTTCATGCGGTAAAGAACATCGGTGCGTCCATCGCCAGCGGCTCGTTCATTACCGAGGGCATGCTGATTGCGCCCTGCTCTATCCGCAGCCTGTCGGAGATCGCGTCCGGTGTGACCTCTACCCTTCTCTCCCGAGCTGCAGACGTGGTGCTCAAAGAGCGGCGACGCCTGGTGTTGATGGTGCGCGAAACCCCTCTGCATCTCGGTCACCTGCGCAGCATGACCCAGGTTACCGAAATGGGCGCGATCATCGCCCCGCCAGTGCCGGCGTTCTACAATCGGCCCGATTCCATCGACGCGATGGTCACCCAGAGCGTGGGGCGCGCACTGGACCTGTTCGGCCTGCACAGCGAGGCGGTATCGCGCTGGCAGGGTGAGTAACGCGCCCGGCGTGTGGCCGCAGGTCTTTCTTCAGGCGAGCTCAGGCGGCGCGCAGGTAAGCAAATCCGCCTTCCTTGATGAACACCTCGCAGTAGCTGTTCGAGGTCGGCGTGATGCTGCCGCCCTGCGGCACGCGCAGCCAGCTGTACTGCCCGTAGTGTCCGTGTTCATCACTGAATTCGCCGCGAATGACCAGTATTTCCGCGCCGCCCGGGAAATTGAGGCGGCCCAGCGATGCCGGCTCGTCCCAGGCCTCCAGGCGTGAGAAGTCCGTATAGGGCTCCTGGGCATAGAGCTTCTTCCAGCTGGCGCCCTTGCGCACGCTGGAGCGCCAGGGCTGGTCGGCGGTCTGCACAGCAATGCGCTCGCGGTCCTGCCCCGGGTACTGCCTGAGCTTCACGAACAGCAGACAACCCTCGCGGGAAAACGGCTTGTGTGAGAAGCCCTCCGGATTCAGCAGGTAGGATCCCGCCGGGTAATCGCCCGTCTCGTCGGAGAAGACGCCCTCAAGTACCAGGATCTCCTCACCGTCCGGGTGATTGTGCTCGGGGAATTCGGAGTCCGGCAGATACTGTACCAGCGATGTAACCTGCCCCGCTTCCGCGCGACCCACCAGGTGAAGCCGCTTTCGGAGCACATGTCCACCCGGGCTCGGTGTCCACTCCATCTTTTCTGTATCGACTGCCACTCGCCGGGAGAAGTCGGCGTTGAGAAAAACCTTGTCGTCCATAGTGTTGATAACTCGCTATCTCTCGTTGTGGGACCGTGCGACAGACGCCCGGTTCCAGTTATGTTGCGTGGCGGAATAGGCTAAGCTTCCGCCATGCATAAAGTGTTTGTAACCCATCAGCTCCCCGGCGAGCGTATTCACGCGCTGTGCCAGCAGAGCGACATGAACGTCTGGCTCGGCCCGGGCCTGCTTCCCGGCGCCGCATTGCGCAAGGAATTGAGCGACGCCGATGGCGTTGTCTGCCTGCTCACTGATCGCATCGACCGCGCACTGCTGGAGATGCTCCCGAAACTGCGCTTCATTTCCAGCATGTCGGTGGGAGTCGACCACATAGACCTGACTGCGGCAACAGAACGCGGGATTCCCGTGGGGCATACGCCCGGCGTTCTGGTGGAGACCACCGCCGACACCACCTTTGCCCTGCTGATGGCGGCCTCGCGCCGCGTGGTCGAGGCCGACCGCTTTATCCGTCAGGGCCACTGGACACCGGATAACGCCTGGTCGCCGGACTTCTTTGTCGGCAAGGATATCGCCGGTGCAACACTCGGCATCGTCGGGCTCGGTGCCATCGGAACTGCTGTAGCGCAGCGCGCGAGCGGTTTCGGCATGCAGGTGCTGGGCTGGAACCGCTCGCCGCGGGATGTGCCGGATGTCACCCGGGTGTCACTGGAAGATCTATTGGCACGAAGCGATTTCGTCGTGATAACTGTGGCACTAAGTGATGACACGCGCAACCTTATCAATGCCGACCGTATCGCGCTCATGAAAAGCGATGCGGTGCTGGTGAACACCGCGCGCGGCGGTATTGTGGATGAGGAGGCCCTGGCCAGCGCTCTCGCCGGCCGCCGCCTGCTGGCTGCGGGTATCGACGTCTTCTCCCGTGAACCGGCAGCGCAGGATAATCCGCTCCTGACCCTGCCCAATGTGGTGCTCACGCCGCACATCGGCAGTGCAACAGCCGCCACGCGGCGGCGCATGGCCGATATGGCGGTGGACAACGCGCTGGCGGCACTGTCGGGGGAGCGCATGCCGCATTGCGCGAATGCTTCGGTCTATGACTGACGTGCTGTCATGAAACGTCTTTCCCCCGCCGATACGTCGCGCGTTATCGAAATGGCCTGGGAAGACCGGACGCCGTTTGAAGCCATCGAGGCCCTCTACGGGCTCAATGAGGCCGCTGTCATCCGACTGATGCGTCGCCAGCTCAAGCCCGGATCCTTTCGGCTGTGGCGCGCGCGGGTAAGTGGTCGCAAGACCAAGCACGGCGCCCTGCGCGATCCGGCGGTCAGTCGAGGCTACTGCCCGACGCAGTACAAACGCTGACGCGTGCTTATGCCTGCTCTTCGAGTGCCTGCCGCACCATGCGCGCCAGCTCTGCGCGATGATAGGGTTTGCTCAGCAGGAGCACGCCCTCGTCCAGTCGGCCATGGTGTACGATGGCATTCTGCGTGTAGCCCGACGTGTAAAGAACTTTCAGGCCCGGGCGCCGCTCGCAGGCCTGGCGTGCCAGGGTCGGACCGTTGATGCCGCCAGGCATGACCACATCCGTGAACAGCAGGTCGATGTCATCGTGCTGGTTGACGATGTCCATGGCCTCCAGCCCATTGCTTGCGACCATGACGCGATAGCCCAGCATCGACAGCTGCGTGCTGGCGTACTGGCGCACCAGTTCGTCGTCCTCCACCAGCAGAATGGTTTCCGTGCCGGACTTCGGATTGGCCGGGGGTCGCCGGGTGGTCGGTGCGGCACTCTCCGGAGACGGCGGCAGGTACATGCGCACGGTTGTGCCCTCGCCCACTTCGGAATAGATTTTGATATGTCCGCGGGACTGCTTGACGAAACCGAACACCATGGACAGTCCCAGCCCGCTGCCCTTTCCCGGTCCCTTGGTCGAGAAAAACGGCTCAAAGACTTTCTCGAGGCGGTCTGACGGGATGCCCTCGCCGGTATCCGAGATCGCCACAAGGACATAGTTGCCCGGGGTGACCTCTGTATGCATGTCAGCATAATCCTGGTCGAGAAAGATGAAGCTGCTCTCGATCGTCAGGTGGCCACTCTCCGGCATGGCGTCGCGAGCGTTCAGGCAGAGATTAAGAATAGCGGACTCCAGCTGCCCGGTATCGACCAGCGCGGGCGGCAGATCCCTGCCGAGGTCGAGCGTCAGCTGTATGTGTTCGCCCAGCGTTCTGCCCAGCAGTTCGCGCGTGGTCTCGAGCAGCGTGTTGACGTCGATTGGCTGCGGCTGCAGGGGTTGCTGTCGCGCAAACGCCAGTAGCTGGTGAGTCAGGTCCGCACCTTTACGCGCTGCGTTGGTCACCGTCTCTGCGAGCACAGCCAGATCCGGCTGGTCCCCCAGCATTTCTGTCAGCAGCTCGCCGTTGCCGAGAATGACAGTGAGCAGGTTGTTGAAGTCGTGCGCCACGCCGCCGGTGAGCTGCCCGATGGCCTCCATTTTCTGCAGCTGACGGAGCTGTTCCTCCATCGTCACCTTTTCCGTGACATCCTGCACCAGGGACAGGACCGAGACGACCTCGCCCGACGCATCGGTCAGCACCGAGTTGTACCATTCGCAGTGCAGCACCTGACCGTCGCGGGTGTAGTTGCGGTTCTTGCTGATGTTTCTGGGGACCCCGCCGCCGACCAGGTTGCGCATGACCTCGGAGACGGAGGTTTCGTCGTCCTCGTGCATGAAACGCCAGTCGGTCGGGTGCTTGCCGAGAAGCTCCTCTTCCTGCCAGCCGAAGATCTGCTCCGCCTGACCAGACCAGAAGGTGACGCGGAAGTCGCGATCCCATTCAACGACAGTCAGCGGCGAATTCTGCAGGTGCGCTGTCAGCGTTTCGAGGATGTGTTTTTTCTGGGCTTGGGGCATTTGTGCATCCACCACGGCGCGTTTTTGCGCGAGTATAGGTGTTTTCGGCGCTGCCCGCAGTGACAGCGTTACAGGTTACACTGTGCGCGAATTTCCTGCGGGATTGCACCATGCGACGGACTCTTTTCCCACTGGCCCTCGGGACGCTGCTGGCCCTGCTGACCGGCTGCGCCACGTCTCTGGTCAATTTTGATGCGCCCGAGATTGATCTCGTCGGACTGAAGCCCCTGACGTCCCGCGGCATGGAGGCCCGCTTCGCGGTGCAGCTGCGCGTTCTCAACCCGAATACGCTGCCGCTGAATGTCGATGGACTGCACTATCAGGTGTACCTTCGCGACCAGCGAGTATTGTCCGGGGTCAGCGCCGAACCGGTGCGCATTCCCGGCTACGGGGAGGACGTGGTCGACCTGGAAGCCAGCGCCGGCGTGCTGGGCTCTCTGGCGCTGCTGCGCGATCTGATGAGCAACCCGCCGCAAAGCGGATTGCCCTACCGGCTGGAGGTGAAGCTGTCTGTTGACCGCTCGCCGCGTCCACTGCGGATTCAGCGGGAGGGAATGTTGCGCCTGTCAGGGGGCTGATGGCGCGCATAAACCCCGTTGTCTTCAAAGCAACAACTGATGTGTTTTACGACATGCTTAATGATCACAGTTTCGTAAGGAGGGCGGCATGCCATCTGTCACCCTGTCCAGCAAGTTCCAGCTGTCTATCCCCAAGGCCATTCGCGAGGAGATGCAGCTTCACGCTGGCCAGAAGTTCGCGATCATTACCAAGGGCGACACTATCGTACTGGCACCCATTCGCCGTCTGGACGAGGTGCGGGGGCTGTTGAAGGGGGCCAATCCCGGTAAATATCGAGACCATGGCGAGCGCCTGGAGCGCTACAAATGACCCTGGTGGATACCTGCGGCTGGATCGATTGGCTTACCGAGGGCATATTGGCAGAGAGTTTCACTCCGTACATGCATGACCCCGCAGATCTGTCGCTATCCCACAAGCTCGCTTTTGCCGATGCGGTCATCTACGCCAGTGCTCGCAAGTACGATGCAGAGCTGGTGACTTCTGATAATCATTTTGAAGGGTTGCCCGGCGTGAGCTACTTCCAGAAAAAGTCGTTGTAAACGCCCCTGCGTCTGTCCATGGCTCGCCCCAGACATCCGGCCGGTTGAGGACGGTGTCTGGTTGATCCCGGAAGGCTTGATCAGCTGCCGAAAAACCGTATGCTCCAGCGCATGCCCGATGATTATGACAGTCACGCAGCGGAACGCGCTGCGCGCTACAACGCAATGAATCCGGAAGTCGTTCACGCGCCCTGGCTCTCGTTGCTGCAGGAGCGAACCACAGGGTTTGCCTGTGACATCGGCGCCGGGTCCGGCCGCGACGCCAACTGGCTGGCGGGAAAGGGCTGGGATGTTATCGCCGTGGAACCCAGTGCCGGCATGCGCGAGCAGGCCATGAGTCAATCCCATCCTAACGTCAACTGGCTGGACGACAGCTTGCCGGACCTGAAGACACTTAGAGCGATGGGACACCGTTTCGACCTGGTGCTGCTGAGTGCCGTGTGGATGCATGTGGCGCCGGGTTCCCGGGAGCGTGCCTTTCGCATCCTCACCGAACTGCTGAAGCCCGGTGGGCATTTGATCATTACCCTGCGTCACGGCTCCGACGAGGAAGAAAATCACCGGCGCGGTTTCCATCCGGTGCATGCCGGGGAAATCGAAAACTTCGCGCGATCCCGCGCCGTGGTCGTAACGCTGCGCGAGCGACGTCCGGACACGAACGGACGTGAACATCTCGAGTGGGAGACGGTGGTGGTGTTGGTGGGGATCGCCTGCCCTCCGCTGAGACACTGAGCGACGCCCGCGGGCGGATCGTGGACTGGTGGGAAGTGGCTTATGCGACGACAGAATGGCAGGAGCGCTTCCGGCTTGAGGCGGTGGCCGCATTGCCCGGCCTGTCGGATTCACCCACGCTGGACGATATCTACCAAGCGATGCGTCACCAGCGTGCGCGGCTGAAGTCGGATCAGCAGCTGGCGGAGTGGTCGCTGGGCGAGTAACCAGGCGGGCAGCTCGACATCCGCCAAAGATCTGGGACCAGCAATCTCCGCGGAGATCTGTATCCGCCACAGATCCCGGACCAAAAATCTCCGCGGAGATTTTCATGCGCCGTTTCCCGAGCATCCCCTGTCTACAGGGTCAGGGAAGGTCCGGGCGGAACACACGTTCACTCTTTCGCACCTCAACCCCTGCAAACTGTCTGAAGCCCCTAATGCGCTGCCACTGTCGGGCTCGACGGCCAGCCACCGCATCTCACCTACCCACGGCATCCAGGCGCTCAGTGCAGAATTCAGCACGCGATCATCGTTGGACGCCTGCAGCAGGCTGGGTTTGACGCCGTCGTCATACCAGGTTTCAAGCCGCGCCTCAGCGAATCTCCAGCAGGCGCTCGTTAGGTCGGCCAAGTACGGCCTTTTTGCCGTTGATACCGATAGGGCGCTGAATGAGCCTGGGGTTGGCGGCCATGGCAGCAAAGACCGCATCATCGTCAGCATCGGTGGCCAGCCCTGCAGCTGCGGCATCCTTGTCACGCAGAAACGCCCGGGGGCTCACCTTGCCCATCTTGACAGCAATATCCCGCAGTTCTGCTTCACTCAATTGCTCTGTCTTGTTCATGTATTTGCGGATCGTGGGCGCAATACCCTCCGACTCAAGCAGGGCCAGACCCTTCTTGGAGGATCCACAGCCGGGGTTGTGTATCAAAGTGTAAGTCATGCCGAGCTCTCTCATGTGCTATAGGTGATGGGATTACGCATGGCCGGCCGCTTCCGGCACGCGGTGGAACGTATCTGGCGCAACTGGCTTGCTCGGCGCAGTGGTCGAGCGAAGCTGTTCTGTCGACCCTTCATTTTACTCGCTACTCGCTACTCGCTACTCGCTACTCGCTACTCGCTACTCGCTACTCGCTCAGCGCCAGTACTGCCCGATAGAGCACCTCCGCCCCCTTCGCCAGCGCCTCCTTGCTTGTGTATTCCCGCGGTGAGTGGCTCACGCCATCCCGGCTGGGCACAAAAATCATCCCCGTCGCCCAACGCGCGGCCATGTTCTGCGCATCGTGGCCCGCACCGCTTGGCATCGCCATGCTGCTGTAGCCTAGCTCGTCCGCCGCGGCCCGGATTGCCGCCTGAATCTGTGGGTCTGTCGGCGCCGCAGTATGGGAGAGAGCGTGCTCAATGGTGATCTCCACGTCGCCGGCCTCTGCAATGGCATCGGCGCGTTCGCGGATACGTGAAAAGGCGTCGGCAATCTGCGTGCTGTCCAGATCGCGCATCTCCAGCACCAGTTCCACGCGGCCGGGCACGATATTGGATACGTTCGGTTGCACTGCAAGCTCACCCACCGTGCCTACCAGCCGCCCGCCCACGGCGTTCACGGAGTCGTTCACCGCAACCACCAGCTTCGAGGCGGCGAGAAGGGCGTCCTGCCGCGCGTTCATCGGCGTGGTGCCGGCGTGGTTGGCGCTGCCCTCTACGGTGATGGACCACTGCTCGATACCCACGATGCCCTCGACGACGCCGATATCGATGCCGGCATCGTCGAGGTAGGGACCCTGCTCGATGTGCAGTTCGATAAAGGCAGCGAGCTCATCCGCCGAGCGCTCGGCCATGGACACCTTCCCGCTCATGCCGCCCACAAAGTCCATGCCCTTGGCGACGCTGCGGCCGCTGTTGGTGACAAAGTCCAGCTCGTCCGCGGTGAGCTTGCCGATCATCGCGGCGCTGCCGAAGAGCCCATCCTCCTCGGCCACGAAAACGATCAGCTCCAGGGGATGGCGGGTGGCGATGTCTGCCTCCTTGAGCATGGACATGACCTCCATGGCAGCGACGGTACCGGCCTGCCCGTCGTAACTGCCCCCGTTGGGCACGGAGTCGATATGCGAGCCGAAAGCGACCGCGGGCAGCTGGGGGTCGGTGCCGGGCCGCGTGGCGATGATATTGCCGGCCGCATCCACGCGAATCCTCAGGCCCAGGTTTGCAAGCTCTGGCAGCAGCCATTCCCGCGCCCTTCTGTCCGCTTCGCCAAAGCCCGGCCGGGAGGTGCCACCGTCCGGCGTGCCGCCGAAGGTTGCGAGCCTGTCGATGCGCGCCTGGATGCGTTCGGGGTCAGCCGCGACCTGAGCGAGGGCAGGGAAGGTGAGCAATGTTGCGAGCAGAGTCGCGACCGGTGCAACGGTTTTCAGCAGGCAGTCTGGCATGGCGTTTTTTCCTCGGTGGCTACGGCCAACCAGGGAAACCTTACACCGGATCAGATCTGATGTTCACGGAAATTGTGGCCCTGGTGATACTCACGTCACCGTCTTACCGACTCCCGATAACCCTTCGGCGACACACCCACCACCCCCTTGAATGCCCGCGAGAAATACAGCGCATCCGTATAGCCCAGCTCTTGGGCAATACTGCCGATGCTGCGCCGCGAGGTATCCAGCATGCGGCATGCCGCCTCCATTTTCAGGTGCAGGAAGTGCTTGATCGGCGAGTAGCCGGTCAGTGCCTTGTAGCGGTTGGCAAAATGAAAGCGCGACAGGTTGGCGAGCCGGGCCAGGTCGTCCAGTGACAGGGGTTTGTCGATGTTCGCGCGCATGTAGTCCTGCAGGCGCGTGAGGTCCAGTTCGCCGGGCTGCGCGGCGCGACGCTGGCTGGCGGCCAGCGCAAACTGGGTGAACAGGTGGCGCAGGTGATTGGCAGCGTTGACAAAGGCGGCCAGGCTGTAGCCGGTGCTGCGTACTGCCAGCAGGCTGTCGAAGCTGGCGATCAGCGCGGGGTGCACGTCCACCTCGACTACCGGTTTCCCCGGACGATAGCCCAGGTAATCCATGAAGGCGCCGGCATTGTCGCCGCGGCAGTGCACCCAGTACAGGTGCCAGGGGTCCCGGCTGCTGGCGCGGTACTCGTGGGCAAGCCCCTGGGGCAGCAGCATCAGGCTGCCGGGACCGGCGGCATGGGTTGAGCCGCCAGCCTGCAGGACACCGTGACCGGCCGTGCAGTAGATCACGAGGTTGTCGTCGTGGCGCTCCCGGCGCATGCGGTGGCCGTGTGCATGCGGATAGAATCCCATGGCGGTAGGGAAGCAATCCTGGGTCAGGGGGTTGCGCTGCAGGGCCGCCAGGATAAACCCGGGCGAGACGAAGCGTATGCCATTGTGTGGCAGCGGCCACTCGGATGGTGCACTCATCGTGGGTTCTCTCCCGCTGGCGTGGGCGTCAGCAAGATAGTCCATGTATCCCGCAATTTCGTCAATGGCAGGGGGTCGATGCAACTGCTAGAGTTGGGTGATTATCACGATAATGTCACAGAGGTGTTGCATGACCCGTCAGGTTCCGCTGTTTATCAACGGCGAGTTCGTCCAGAGTGCGAGTAACGACAAGCGCGATGTTCTCAATCCCGCCACCCAGGCCGTGCTGGCCGAAGTGCCCTTCGCCACGCCCGATGAGGTGGACGTGGCCGTCGCCAGCGCAAAGGACGCCTTCCAGACCTGGCGCGATGTGCCGGTGGCGGAGCGCGCGCGCCTGATGATGCGCTACCAGGCGCTGCTCAAGGCGTACCACGACGAACTCGGCGAAATCCTTGCCCACGACACGGGCAAGACCTTCGAGGATGCCAAGGGTGACGTCTGGCGCGGCATCGAAGTGGTGGAACAGGCAGCCAATATCCCGTCCAACATGATGGGTGAGACGGTGGAGAATGTTGCCAACGGCATCGATACCTACACCTATATTCAGCCCTTGGGCGTTTGCGTTGGCATCACGCCGTTCAACTTTCCGGCCATGATCCCGCTGTGGATGTTCCCGCTGGCCATCGCCGCCGGCAATACCTTCGTGCTCAAGCCCTCCGAGCAGGTTCCTCTTACGCCGGTGCGGCTGGTGGAACTCTTCATCGAGGCGGGAGCGCCCAAGGGCGTGCTCAACATGGTTCACGGCGGTCCCGACCAGGTCAACCAGCTGCTTGAGCACCCGGACGTCAGGGCGGCGTCCTTCGTCGGCTCCAGCCATGTGGGCGAGCACATCTACCGCACCGGCACGGCGGCGGGCAAGCGCGTGCAGTGCATGATGGGCGCCAAGAACCACATGGTAATCATGCCGGACGCAGACCCGAATGCGGTACTGAACGCCCTGGTGGGTTCATCGGTGGGCGCCGGTGGCCAGCGCTGCATGGGCATCTCGGTCGCCATGTTCGTGGGTGACTCAAGCCAGCTGATCGACGCCCTGGCCGAGCGCCTTGCCACGGCTCAGCCGGGTGTCTGGGACGACGCATCGGCGTCTTATGGCCCATTGATTTCTCCGCAGGCGCGCGAGCGCGTGCTGGGGCTGATCAGCAAGGGCACGGAAGAGGGCGCCACCTGCCTGCTGGATGGCAGTGACTGCACGGTCGACGGTTATCCCGACGGTAACTGGGTTGGGCCCACCCTCTTCAAGGATGTGACTCCCGAGATGAGCATCTATAAGGAAGAGATCTTTGGCCCGGTGCTGTGCTGCATGCAGGTGGAGACGCTGGAGGAGGCCATCGCCCAGATCAACAGTCTCGAGGTCGGCAATGGGGTTTCCCTGTTCACGGCCTCAGGCGGTGCGGCGCGCAAGTTCCAGCACGAGATCCTGGTGGGGCAGGTGGGGATCAACATCCCGATTCCGGTACCGCTGCCGTTCTTCTCCTTCACCGGCTGGCGCGGTTCCTTCCGCGGCGACCTGCACGCCTACGGCAAGCAGGCGGTTCGCTTCTACACCGAAACCAAGACCATTACCGCGAAGTGGAGCTTCCAGGAGCCGGCTGCGACTGGGGGTGGGCAGCCGAACATGAGCATCAACCTGCGCTGAAGCCAGGTAAACCAGGCGGGACGGGAGACAATACGTGGATTTTGCATTGAGTGAAGACCAGCAGGCCTATGTCGACAGCGCCAAGGCCTTTGCGGACAAGGAACTGGCGCCCAACGCGGCGCTCTGGGATGCCGAATCGGTATTCCCGAAAGACGTCCTGGCCCGGGCCGGTGAACTCGGCTTCATGGGCATGTACACGCCGGAGTCTGCCGGTGGCCTGGGCATGGGTCGGCTGGATGCCAGCCTGATCGTGGAGGAGCTGTCCAGGGGCTGCACCACCACCGCGGCCTTCCTGACCATCCACAACATGGCCACCAGCATGATCGGCAAGTACTGCAACGAGCAGACCATCGAGGAGTGGTGCCCGTCGCTGGTTACCGGCGAAAAGCTGGCCTCCTACTGTCTGACCGAGCCCGGTGCCGGCTCTGACGCGGCCAAGCTGCGCACCCGCGCCGAGCGCGATGGCGATGACTACGTTATCAACGGTAGCAAGGTGTTCATTTCCGGCGCCGGCGAAACCGACGTGCTGGTGGTGATGCTGCGCACCGGTGATGAGGGCGCCAAAGGCGTGACCGCCGTGCTCGTGCCAGCCAATGCCGAGGGCATCAGCTACGGCAAGAAGGAAGAGAAGATGGGCTGGAATGCCCAGCCGACCCGCGCCGTGACCTTCGACAACGTGCGTGTTCCGGTTCGCTATCGCCTTGGCGAGGAAGGGCAGGGCTTTGCCATCGCCATGGAAGGGCTGGACGGCGGACGTATCAACATTGCCACCTGCAGCGTCGGCACTGCGCAGCAGGCCCTGGAGGAGGCCGCGGCTTACGTGCAGGAGCGGGAGCAGTTCGGCCAGTCCATCGCCACCTTCCAGGCCACCCAGTTCAAGCTCGCCGACATGCTCACCGAACTGGTCGCTGCCCGGCAGATGATCCGCCTGGCGGCCAGCAAGCTGGATAACAAGGCACCCGAGGCGACCACGTATTGTGCCATGGCCAAGCGCTTCGCCACGGACGCCGGTTTCCATATCTGCAACGACGCGTTGCAGCTTTTCGGGGGCTACGGTTATATCAAGGAATACCCCATGGAGCGGCACGTGCGCGACACCCGCGTGCACCAGATTCTCGAGGGCACCAACGAGATCATGCGCGTGATTATCAGCCGCCGAATGTTGATGGAAGGGGCGCTGGCGGTGATACGCTAGTTTTCTCCACACGCCAAGTTTCGCGAGACGCCAACAACAGACAGGATACGACATGTCAGATTCACCGGTGCTGATCACCGAACAGGATTCCGCCCAGGGCGCGCTCGGCGTCATCACGCTGAACGTGCCGAAAACGCTCAACTCGCTCACGCTGGAGATGGTTGAGTTGATCCAGGGGGCACTGAACCGCTGGCGCCGCGATGACAATATTGCCGCCGTGTTTATCGCCGGTAGCGGCGACCGCGCGCTGTGCGCCGGCGGCGATGTGCAGGCCCTGCACGCGTCGGCTGTGGAAAAGCCCGGGGGGCCCTGCCTCTACGCAGAGAGTTTCTTCACCCACGAATACCGCATGAACTACACGCTGCACACCTACCCCAAGCCGATTGTCTGCTGGGGCAGCGGTATCGTCATGGGCGGGGGCCTGGGCATCATGTCCGGCTGTAGCCACCGGGTGGTAACGGAGACCACGCGCATTGCGATGCCCGAGATCACCATCGCCCTGTTCCCGGACGTCGGCGGCAGCTGGTTTCTGAATCACATGCCCGGCAGCATCGGACGCTTTCTCGCCCTCACCGGCGCCCACATCAATGCGGCGGATGCCCTGTATGTCGGTCTGGCAGACCGCTTCATTACCAGTGATCGCTGCAACAGCGTCATGGAGCAGCTGCTCGCCCAGAGCTGGACTCAGGACCCCGGGGAGAATCACGGCCTGGTGCAGGATGTGCTGCGCGCGGCGGCGAAGGCGAGTGCCGCGCAGCAGCCCGAGGGCCAGGTCGCGGCACACCGCGCGCAGATTGCCACCCTGTGCGACGCCAACACGATTCACGGCGTGGTGGACAACATCCTCGCGCTGGACACCGACGACACGTGGCTGTCCCGGGCGCGGGACAGCCTCGCCAACGGATCACCGCTGGCGGCGCTGCGCATCGACCGTCAGCTCACAGTTACCCGTCACAGCTCACTCAAGCAGGTCTTCCAGGCGGAAATCCAGCTGGCCACCCAGATTGTCCGCCATCCGGAATTTGCCGAGGGCGTGCGCGCTCTGCTGATCGACAAGGACCGCAATCCGGCCTGGCAGTACGCCACCACCCGTGACGTTCCCGCCGAGGTACTGGACGGGTTCTTTGTCGCGCCCTGGGATACCAACCCCCTGGTTGATCTCTAGCGCGAGCGCAGCCCGCCGCGCTCGCAACCGTCAACAACTTCCGGAGAACAGAACATGGCACGCGTCGCATTTATCGGTCTTGGCAATATGGGCGGTCCCATGGCCGGCAACCTGCTGAAAGCCGGCCACGATGTCACTGTCTTCGATCTGTCTGCACAGGCCACTGCAGCTCTGGCGGAGCGCGGCGCGAGTGTGGCGGAGTCGGCCCTGGCCGCGTCTGCCGACAAGGATTACGTGATTTCCATGCTGCCCGCGGGCAAGCACGTGACCGGAGTCTATCTTGGTGACGAGGGCCTGCTGGCAGCACTCGACGCACACACCACCGTGCTCGACTGTTCCACTATCGATGCCGGAACCGCGCGGGATGTGGGCGCTGCCGCGGAAAAGCTGGGCATCGGCTTCATGGACGCGCCAGTCTCCGGCGGCGTTGCAGCGGCGGCTGCCGGCACGCTTGCCTTCATGTGCGGCGGCGACCCCATGACTTTTGAAAAGGCGCGGCTGATCCTTGCGGACATGGGCAAGAACATTTTTCATGCCGGGCCCGCCGGCGCGGGGCAGGTGGCCAAGGGCTGCAACAACATGCTGCTGGCGATCCACATGATCGGCACCTGCGAGGCGCTGGAAATGGGCGCGCGTCACGGCCTCGACCCGAAGGTGCTGTCGGAGATCATGAGCGCCAGCTCCGGGCGCAACTGGTCGCTGGAGGTCTACAACCCCTATCCGGGGGTCATGGATGCAGCGCCGGCGAGCAACGATTACCAGCCGGGGTTCATGGTGGACCTGATGGTCAAGGATCTTGGCCTGGCCATGGATATTGCCGAGAGCGGCGGCGTTGCCAACCGCATGGGCCAGCTGGCGCAGGCGCTATACAGCGAACACCAGGCCGAGGGTAACGGCGCAATGGATTTCTCCAGCATCATGCAGCGCCTGCACACGCGGTAACAGATACCGACCGCGCTCTGAATGCCGGCTTATCGGGCGTTCAGCGCCTGCGTCGTGTTTTCCAGCCATTCAAGAACAACCGTATCCTTGCGCATGTCCGGGTCGTCCTGTGCGGCCCTGGACAGAATGTCCGTGGCCTCACGCGCCTGCCGCAGCCCTTCACGCAGAACACTGCAGGCCTCCAGGTGCGCCTCCGAGTCCGGTTCGCTCGCCTCAAGGTCTTCAATCAGGTCCGGCGCCAGACCCACGCTGGAAAACGCCCTGCGTATGGCGCGAAAGTCCCGCTCTGCGAGCGTCCACGCCTGTGCCGATGCGTGTTCCTGCACGGCCTCCCAGCCTTCGAGAATGTCGCTCAGGCGGGCATACAGTGCCGGGATGTCCCGGGTATCGAACGGGTATTTCTCCAGGGGTTCGGCGACATTGAAGTGCTCCCAGAAGACTCGCGTGATCACCGGATCAAACTGATGCGCATAGGTTCTGATCACGATGGCAAGATGGCGCGCTCCTGCCGACTGGCGTATCCCCAGGCTGAACTCGATGAACGACAGAATGCGCCCTGCCAGGCTCATCTGGTCCCCCCGGAGGCCGCCAGGGTAACCGCTGCCGTCCGCGCGCTCATGGTGCTCGAGGACGGCGCGTGAAACGGCCTTGTCGTAGACATCCAGGGCATCAATGATAGAGCCGCCGATCACCGGATGTGTCTGTACCTGTCGCCGGAGCGCCTCGTCCAGGCGTTCTTTCGGGTCAAGGATGCGGTGGTCGATGTGCAGCTGGCCGATATCATGCAGCAGCGCTGCGCTCGCAAGATGACGCTCCTCGACCATGTTCATGTCGAGTTTCTGTCCAAGAAATATCGATCCCATGGTGCACCAGAGGCTGTGATCAATCAGTCGGGGCGCCTGTTCTGCCAGCACCGTGAGCTTGTTGCGAATCGCAGTGGGAAGCTGCATGTGCCCGAAACAGGCGTGAAGAAAATCGCCGGTTGTCTCTTGCTCGATGAGGGCGGCGAATTCTTTTTGCTCGTTGAGCAACTCCCGAGCCCGTGATACGAGATAAGCGCTGTCAATGGCGTTTTCCACCACACAGCTGTGGTCAATCGGTTTGAGCAGCTTGTGCCTGAGGAGTTTGTCGAGCAGGCTGCTGTTGACCTGGTAGCCGGCTGCAAGCAGCTTTACACCACTGGTGCTGCAGATATCCTCGGTGGCGGTGATTGCACGTCGATCACCGACCTCGGTCACATGCTTCAGGTATTGCTCTACCACACCGTCTTCGCAAGGCACGGCCATGTCCGAATCCTGTTGCTGTGTCATGGGCAACCTGTGTCGTGAAATCAGTGGCTCTGCGTGGGTTGTCAGGGTCGTGAGTTCTGTCACCAGCTCGGTTTTCTGATACTGCGCCGACAGAAGTCCGCAGCAAGTGATATAAGACTGAGGCAACAGTATCAAACTTATCGGTGGGTAAAGCCACCATCATCGTGATGCAGGGCGGCTGTCCCGGTGATGTACTGTCCTCGCCCGCCAAGTGCCATGCCATCAACAATACATACCGTGCAGCAGATTGGGATATACTTCTGGGCGTTCACCCTCCGGGCAGTCCGCGGCAAAAAAACAAAGGGAACAGGAAGCATGGATCTGGCGACATTACTGGGCCTGGTAGGCGCCCTTGGGGTAGTGATGGCTGCCATCATCACGGGTGGTTCTCCCATCATGTTTTTTAATATACCGTCAGTCCTCATCGTGATTGCGGGCACCATGCTGGTTGTGATGATCAAGTTCAACATGGCCCATTTTCTCGGCGCCTTCAAAGTCGCCCTTAGGGCATTCTCCAACAAGATGGAGAACCCGGAGGAGGTCGTGCAGAAAATCGTCGAACTGGCGACGATTGCCCGCAAGGAAGGTCTTTTGGCGCTCGAGAATGCGCAGATCGACAACGAGTTTCTTCAGCGTGGCGTACAGATGGTTTCGGATGGCAATTCACCGGAAGTTGTCAGCAATGTCATGACCAAGGACCTGCAGCACACAATCGACCGTCACCAGTGGAGTGCCAAGGTGTTCACCGCCACGGGTGATGTAGCGCCAGCCATGGGTATGATAGGTACTCTGATCGGTCTCGTTCAGATGCTGTCGACCATGAACGATCCGAAGACGATCGGGCCGGCCATGGCGGTGGCGCTGTTGACGACCCTTTACGGCGCCATTCTGGCGAATATGGTGGCGTTCCCGATTGCCGACAAACTCAACCTGCGCAAGGTGGAAGAGGGTCGAATCAAAGCGATCTGTATCGATGGTCTCCTGGCCATTCAGGACGGTCAGAATCCGCGAGTCATCGAGTCAATGCTCAAAATGTACATAGCGCCTGCAAAACGCAGCAGTGAAGACGTCAACGCATGATCGACTTCGACCAGGGCGAGGGTGACAATCGCGGCGCTCCAGCCTGGATGGCGACTTTTGCCGATCTGATGTCGCTACTACTCGCGTTCTTTGTCCTTCTGCTGTCCTTCTCCGAAATGGACCTGGAGCGCTACAAGACCATTGCCGGCTCAATGAAAATGGCGTTCGGCGTGCAGCAGCAGATCAAGGCAGATGACACGCCCAAGGGTACCAGCGTCATCGCGATGGAATTCAGCCCGGGCCGGACCATCCCCACCCCGATCCAGCAGATCCAGCAGGTGACCCGGGATAGCAGCCGTTCCTCACTGCAGACGGGCACCCAGGAACAGGCTCAGGCCAAAATGGACGACGAGCAGGCCCGTGCGCTCCTGGAGCAGAAAGTCGCCACGCTGGAGCAGGAAACCGCTGCCGATGCCCAGCGGCTCCGCGCGCTGTTCGCCGATGAAATCGCCAACGAAAACATCGATATCGAGTCAGAAGGCCGCTTCATCACTATTCGCATCCGCGAGAACGGATCGTTTCCCTCCGGCTCTGCCAGTCTGACGGACGGTTTTCTGCCTGTAATAAGCAAACTGCGATCTGCAATGGCGGAGATCCCTGGAAAGGTCGCGATTGAAGGACACACCGACAACGTCCCTATCAGTGGTGGCCCCTTCCCCACCAACTGGGCCCTGTCGGCCGGCCGCGCCCTGTCGCTTACCCACGAACTGCTGCGCGAGCCCAACCTGGAGGATCGCCGCATGATGGTGGTGGGTTATGCCGACACACAGCCTCTCGCTGGCAATGACACCGCTGAGGGCCGCGCCAGGAACCGCAGGGTGGAAATCGTCATACGCCAGGCTCTTGCAGAATCAGAGGAGTATCTTTGAGAGTGAGTGAGGAGCGCAGAGAATACTACCGGATCCTTGATCGACTCCCGTTGTACCACACAGCCATTCCGGAACCTGACACCGAGAAGCCGCCATCCGACCACGAGGCTATGCTCGTCCATATGGAAGGTGAACTGAGTGATGCCATCAACAAGGTCTTTCGTGCCGACCCGGTGATCGGGCAGGCTCTTGGCTTGATCAACCGCAAAATCGACATGCTTGGATCGATGCTGCCGGGACAGAGTGCGGCGGAGGGTGAGCGTCACGTTCCCACGCCGGTCAGCCTGAGTGGCAGTGGAGTTGCGTTCGATAGCGACGAGTCATTTCCGGTGGGCACGCGGCGACGCCTGAGTCTGCTGTTGCAGCCGTCACAGGTACCTTTGCAGCTGAACTGCACGGTGATGGCAAACGAACCCAGCGAAAATGAGGATCAATCACGCCGAATCCGGCTCGGGTTTGATGAGGACGACGTCGCACGGGAGCAGATCATCCGCTATGTGGTCCAGCGTCAGGGCATGCGCCAGTCAGAGATGCTGGCCGACGAATCCGGCGATTCCCGTTAGAGCAGCCAGTGGCCTCGAGTGGACCCATGTGTGCTCCCGTGGGCGGTCCTGAAGATGTTGGTGCTCTGCCAGCAGCGCCTTGGTCTCTTGCCTCCGGCCATTTCATGCGCTTTGCTCTGTCGCGCTGTGCCGGTTGACGTAATTGCGCATGGCGAGCACGAGAACAATACAAATAACCAGCGCCACCGGGGTGTTCATGATCATGGGTAGCGACATTTCCCGGCTGCCGGCAATGGCGACGGCGATGTAGATGGCAGTGCCCTCCTGCCGGATCATGTGCTCAATGCATATGGCGGAGGTTTCCCTGGGATTAAGATGCGATAACCGGGTGACGCCGAAGGCCAGCGCCAGCACAATGAGATTCGCACCCAGGGTCATCCAGAACAGGACCCAGAAGTTCTGCCTCAGTACGTCAATCTGGTCGATGAGAATGATGACGAAAGCCGACACCAGCACCACCGTTGCAATCAATTTTAGTTTGCCACGAAGCCACGCCGCCGCGCCCGCCTGAAAGTGCGCGAATATCAGGCCCAGTGTGACCGGGACCAGCGTGATGCTGAACACCTTCCAGACAAAGCCGCCAAGCGGAACCTCCACAGGTCCGCTGAACCCCATGAAGAATTGCAGGGCAGCGTAAGCGTAGAGCGGCACGATGAAAATATAAATAAAGCTGACCCCAACACTCATCGAGAGTGACAGGGCGAGATCGCCTTTCGAAAAGTCAGTCATCAGATTTGACAGCATCCCTCCGGGGCAGGTCGCCAGCAGCACGAAGCCGACTGCCAGTGGCTGGGTCGGAGCAAACAGCACGGCAATGCCGATGCCGATAACCGGCGGTATGACAAGCATGCTGGCAGACCCCGCCAGGAGCGCACGTCGGTTAGCAAAAATGCGACCGAAATCGTGCAGCGTGAGGCTCAGTCCCATGGAAAACATGATGAACCAGAGCGAGCCTGGCAGGAGTATGTCGTCGATCAGGTTCATGCGTCTCTCCGTGCGGGTGCGTGCCGCGCCTGTTATTCGATGGGAGGCTTAATCAGTCTGGCAACTCTATCGCACGCGTTGTTTCTGCTGTGGTTTTTTCTGCATCAATCTCTGCGCTGAGAATCCTGAGGGCGTCGGCCAGGCGGTCGTGGTCATAGCGGCTCAGCGCGAACCAGCGATCAAAATCACTGCGATGGATGTAGTTCTCCCCGGCGGTCGATCCGCTTGAAAGACGCAGGGTAAGGTCCCGGTTATCGTGCCGGATGGTAACCTGATGCGTCACCGTTTCTGCTGCCCCGTCTGCGCGTATCGTTGCCGCAGTGCCGGTGACCTGTAGTGTGCGAAATGACTGCTCCAGGGCTTGCAGCGCTTCCAGGGCCTGTTCCCCAGGCGGCTGCGCAGCGTCTTTCGAAATCCAGCTGCTATCCGATTTTGTCCACTCGCTGTTGCCGTAACGCACACGGTCAATCCTTTCCAGTGACAACAGCCTGGGCTCCAGCCAGCCGTCAACCGTTGCCGGCACGTCGAAGGTGCTGAGCGTGATCGCCTGTATCGCCGTGCTGTCGCCGCGACGCGCATACACCTGGCGGATTCCGGGCGATGTCCCGAGGTAGATCGTTACCGCGTCCATAGTTTGCCTTTCGCCGGACATCTGCAGGTCAACCGCACCGCTCGCCAGAGTGATGCGGCGCTGGAAGTGCGCGTCATCCACCTCGAATCTTGCACGGGCGCTGTCGCTGCGCGCCACTGGAAACCCGGTAGAACGCGTAAGCGCGTCGAGAAGCCGATCGACCACGCCTTTGGCTGCTGGCAGCGACGCATTGTCAATGTGCCACTGTCCATTCTGACGGAGCACGCTTATCTCCCGGCCGTTGGCGTCGGCGACGGTGATGCGCGTTACGTCCTCACGGGCCAGCGGCAGGAGGTGGGTGTCGCTCCCGAGAGAATCGGACTCGCGCGTGCTTCCGGGCCAGTGCAGAAACACCACGGCCGACAGCTGCAGGCAGGCGGCAAGGGCCAGCAGCGCAACCAGGCGCGCGGTCATGCGAGTACTCTCCGCCAGTAGGTGCGCCGTCGGCGTTCGCGCAGCCAGTGCAGCAGCCCGAAGACTGCCAGGACGAGCAGTGCTGCCGCGTAATTGGTGTATTCCAGGCGGGATCGGATACGGCTATCCAGTGGTGGCAGGGTACGGTTGAAGTGGGCGCGGGAGCGAATCTGCAGCAGGCTGCCATCGGTGAGTGACCAGTCCAGCGTGTTCATCAACAGCGCCACCGGGCTCAGGAATTCCGTGCCGCTGGCGGCGACCAGTCCGCTCATGACCTGGTCGCTGGCGAAGTCGTTGGAACCGATGACGATCAGGCGCGCCGCGTCCGACGACTGGTTGAGGTGGCTGCGGATTCGCTCGACGCCAAGGGCAGCCGCTCGCTCCTCAACCCCTGCACTGTCGCCCGGGTCGTCACCGGGCACTTCGCTGAACGCACTGGAAAAGCGTCCCTGCATGAGTAGGCCCAGGGTTTCCCGCTGCGGTTTTCCGTCGCTGTCTGACCGGGTGTCGTCCTCGATGGCACCGGGCATGACGTTGCGCGCGCTGGATCGCGAGGCGTCGGGGCTGGAGCGCAGCAGCCATTCCGCGCTGATGTCGCTCCTCTCGCGCGATACTGCCACCGGGGAGCTCCAGGCCAGCGCCAGGCTTGGCAGGCCGCGGGTAATGGGATGCTCGCTGTTCAGCCCGTCACCGCGAATATCAATAAGATAGGGATAATCAACGAACTGCATATCGCGAAACTCGTAGCCGCCAACGCGGCGCATGACGGGCACCGGGTATGACCGATGCTGGCTATCGAGAACCATGGCAGGGGCGATGTCAATGCCATGATGCGCGAGCCACGACGCCAGGCCACTGTCCACCTCGCGCATCTGTAGGTCACCGCCGCGTGCCTCGACGGAAAATCCGGAGGTGCCAAGAACCACGGTGCCACCCCGCATCAGGAACTGATCCATGGCGTATACCGCGGTGTCGTCGAGGTTCTCGGGGGCGAGCACCAGCAGCAGGTCGGCGCTGCTGTCGACCTCGCCGTCGCCCAGGTCCTCGCGCACGATGCTGTAGTCGCGGGAAATCTCCTGCTCCAGGGTCTGGAAGGTATGGACTGCCGGCGCCCTGCCCCGGAACTGTCCGCTGCCCGTTTCGGGAAACACCAGGGCGATGGTTTTGGTAAATCCGCTGGCAAAGCGCTTCAGCCCGGCATCGAGGGTCTGCTCGAAGGCATCGGGATCAAAGGCGCCGGTGGGCAGTTGCACCACCTGGTGATCGTCCTCCAGCGTCAGATAAAAATAGAACTCCCGCTGATCATTCAGCGAGGCCAGAAGGGGCTGGAAGCCCCACTCGTCAACGATGCGCTCAGCAACCGCGCCATCGCCTGCCTCGGGCTCGACAAACTCGACGCGAAATTTACCCCCGGCACGCGCGACGCGCGCTTCCAGCGTTTTTTCAATGGCCCTGCGGTAGGTCAGAAGCAGCTGCGGCAGCCTGTCGTCGGCTGACACATAGGCGGTCAGCTGCACGGGACGATCAATCTGCTCAAACAGGTTGCCGCCGGCCTGGTAACTGTGCAGCACATCGCGGATGGCGCGGGTGATATCGAACTCCGGATTGCGCAGGGCGACCTCGGGCTGGCTGCCGCTGGCGGTCTTCACCTCGATCAGGTCGGCAAAGCCCAGCGTCTCGTGCTCGCCGCCATAGGAAACCAGCACGTGGAAAAAGGCGTTGACCAGCGCCGACTGGTAACGATCCGCCACCTGGAAGGGCGTGGGGTCGATAGCGTATTGCTCGCTGGCTTCCCGCTCCGTCTCAGGGTTCTCCGCCGGGTCGACAAATTCCACCTGCACGCGCTCGCCACCGGCAACGGCGTACTCTCGCAGCAGATCTTTTATCTGCGGCACCAGCGGGGCGAGCAGAGGGTGGGTGCGCTCGCTGAAATAGCCCCGGATCAACAGCGGTTCCCGCGTCTGCTCAAGCAGGTCACGGGTGGGCTCGGAAATCGAATACAGACGGCCTTGCGTGACATCCACGCGCAGGCCAGTCAGGGGCTGCAGCCAGATGCCGGCGAGCAGAAGGTTCAGCAGCAGCAACGCAATGCCGGCATGCCAGAGACGGTGCCGACGCTGCCGTGAATCTGTCGCCCAGCGCTGCCGGTCCAGCGTGTAGACGTTGAGTGCCAGGAATCCGGTGCAGAGCGCGGCATAGTAATACAGGTCGCGCAGGTCGATGACCCCGCGGGTGATGCTGTCAAAGCGCGAGCCGCTGCCGAGCAGGCGAAGCAGGGCGGCCGTGTCGTCATTGAAAAAACCGGTCAGCAGCGGGCTGCCGATCAGGTAGAGTGCGCCGCAGATCAGCACACTGCCTATCAGGCTGAGCATGGCGTTGGCGCTGTGTGCGGATACAAACAGCCCGATGCTGAGGTAGGCGCAGCCGAGCAGGGCGGCCGCGAGGTAGCCTGCGAGCACCGGGCCCCAGTCCAGGTTGGCGATGGCGGCCACCGTGAGCGGCAGCGGCAGCGTGGCCAGCAGCGCAAGACCCAGCAGGACGGCGCAGGCAAGAAACTTGCCGAGCACAAACTGCCACAGGGGAACCGGCTGGGTCAGCAGGTATTCCAGCGTGCCGTGGCTGCGCTCCTCGCTCCACAGGCGCATGGTGAGTGCCGCGGCAAGGAAGATCAGCATGAGCGGCATCCACTCGAACAACGGTCGCACATCGGCGATATTGCGCGCAAAAAACGCCTCTACCCAGAAGAAAACAAACAGGCTTGCAAGGAGAAAGACGCCAAGGAAGCTCCAGCCCACCGGCGAGTTGAAAAACAGTCGCAGCTCTTTCTGCGCCACGCGCAGCGCAGGGAATTCACCCACGAGCCGGCCCCCCTGCAATCAGTTCCTGCAGCACGCTGTCGAGATCGCGCAGCAGCGGCCGCAGTTCCAGCAGCCTGGCGCCGGTGCCGACGAGGGCGTGGCTGATGTTGCCGGCCGCGCGGTCGCGCTCACTCCCCGGATGCAGTTCCAGCCGCAGCGTGGCTGCATCGCCCTGTGTCGAGTCGATACGGGCATGCAGCACCTGCGGCAGCTGTGAAAGCGTGCGCCGGATGGCGGTTGCGTCACCGCTGGCGCGCACCATCAGGGTGTGACTGTCTTTCAGGGTGGCGAGATGCTGGTCCAGCACCAGCTGACCGTTGTGCAGCACCAGCACCCGCTCACACACGGCTTCCACCTCCTGCATGATGTGGGTCGACAGAATCACCGTTGCCTCGCTGGCGAGCGCCCGGATGAGGTCGCGCATCTGGGCGGTCTGACCCGGGTCCAGCCCGTTGGTGGGTTCATCCAGAATCAGCAGGCGAGGCTTGCCCAGCAGTGCCTGGGCCACGCCAGTCCGCTGGCGCAGGCCACGGGACAGGGTGCCAATGCGGTCGAGGCAGCGGTCGCCAAGATCGGTGAGCGACAGCACACGGCGAATCGCAGCAGGTCTGGCGGCGCGGGAAATGCGCTTGAGTGCGGCGGCGTAATCGAGGTATTCGGCAACCCGCATGTCCGGATAGACCGGCAGGTGCTCGGGCAGATAGCCGAGCTGGCGCTGCATGACCGGAGCGTCGGTATCGAGGTCACAGCCATTGACGAACAGAACTCCCGCCGATGGCTCCAGATAGCCACTGAGCATGCGCATCATGGTGCTTTTGCCGGCGCCGTTGTGGCCCAGCAGGCCGACAACCTCGCGTTCCCCTATCCGGAACGACACGTTGTCTACCGCGATGTGCGCGCCAAAGCGGCGTGTCACGGACTGAACGTCAATCATGTGCAGCTACAGCAGGTCCTGTTGCGTCGCGGCGCATTGCGGGGTCTCGGCGGATCACCGGAGTGACAGCGTCATCCGTCTGTTACCGAGGTCGTCACCGACGGAGCCCAGGGCTCACGCATGGTAACGAATTCCTCGGCGGCGGTGGGATGAATGCCGATGGTGTTGTCAAAGTCTGCCTTGGTGGCGCCGGCTTTCATGGCGACGGCGATGCCCTGCATGATCTCGCCGGCGTCCGGGCCCATCATGTGCACGCCCACCACGCGGTCAGTCTTGTCCTCCACGATCAGCTTCATGAAGGTCTTCTCGTCGCGACCGCTGATCGTGTGCTTCATCGGTCGGAAGGTCGCCTTGTACATCGTGATGTCGCCGAACTCGGCACTGGCTTCTTCTTCGGTGAAGCCAACCGTGCCGATATTCGGCTGGCTGAAGACCGCGGTGGGGATGAACTCGTAATCCACCTGCGCTTCCCTGTCGCCGAACTCGCGGCGCGCGAAGGCCATGCCCTCGGCCAGGGCCACCGGCGTCAGCTCCATGCCGCCGATGACGTCGCCCACTGCGTACACGCTGGGTTCGCTGGTGCAGTAGTACTCGTCGACTTCGATACTGCCGCGTGCCGTGAGCCTGACATCGACATTCTCGAGTCCCAGTCCATCGAGGTGCGGCGTGCGCCCCGTGGCGTAGAGCACGGCATCGGCCTCCAGTGTGCTGCCGTCGGTGAGCTTGAGGCGGTAGCTCTTCGACGTGGCTTCAATCGACTCGACGTTGACCTCAAAGCGCAGGTCGACACCCGTCTTGCGGATTTCCTGGGCAGCGTGGGCGCGGATGTCGGGGTCGAAGCCGCGCAGGAACAGCGGTCCGCGGTAAAGCTGGGTGACCTTCGCGCCGAGCCCGTTGAAGATCCCGGCGAATTCCACCGCGATGTAGCCCCCGCCGACAATGGCGATACGCTTCGGAAAACTGTCCAGGTCGAAGATCTCGTTGGATGTGAGTGCGTGCTCACTCCCGGGGAAATCCGGCACCGACGGCCAGCCGCCGGTGGCGATAAGAATCTTGCCGCAGCGGTAGTGTTTCTTGCCCACGGCCACCGTATTGCCATCGACAATGCTGGCGCGGCCCTCGAAGACCGTGGCGCCGGCGCCGTTGAGCATCTTGCGGTAGATGGCATTGAGGCGGGCGATCTCGGTTTTCTTGTTGTCCCGCAGGGTGGCCCAGTCGAAGCCATTCACCGTGGTATTCCAGCCGAACTCCCGGGCATCGGTAAAGCCCTTGCCGTATTCCGCCGCGTACACGTAAAGCTTTTTCGGAACGCAGCCCACGTTCACGCAGGTGCCGCCCATATAGCGGTCCTCGGCAATGGCAACGCGGGCGCCGAACGACGACGCCATTCGTGCGGCGCGCACGCCGCCGGAGCCGGCGCCGATAACAAACAGATCGAAATCCAGATTGCTCATGAGGTCCTCCTGGTTGTGAATCCCGATTCTATCAGCTTCGGGGCATCGCGCGCGTGCATGGTCTATCATCGTGGCCCAGACGGGAGGTAGGCATGGTCAAGTTAAAGGTGTTTTTACTGTCGCTGGTGCTGGCGGGCCTTGCCTGGTTTGTCTGGCAGGTGCATGTCGCCACGCAGGTGGCGGTTGGCTACAGCGCCAAACAGCTATGCTCCGGTGTGTTCGTATCGGCCATGCCCCGGGATTTTGTGGTGACGCGCGACATCCTGCCGCGCATGGCAATCCTGGGGCCGGCGCTGGGGCTGCTGTCCCTGGAGGTGGACGAGGCGCGCGGCGAGGCGCGTGCGTCTCTGCTCGCCGCCAGCGCCGTTGCGGGCTACCAGTCACCGGCCCGGGGCTGCACCCTGCACCTCCCCGGCAATGCGCCTGCCGGCGCAGCGCCAGTGGCGAATCCGCAGAAGCGGCCGCAGCCGCACTCACCCTTTGTTTTTGCAAAGTCCGCGCCGCTGATGGCGGCGCTGGATGCCGCGTTTATCGAGCCCGCCGAGGGCGACCGCCAGACCCTGGCCATGCTGGTAGCGCACCGCGGTAGCGTGATAGCAGAGCGCTATGCTGCACCGGTAACCGCGGCGACGCCGCTGCAGGGCTGGTCCATGAACAAAAGTCTGCTGGCCACGTGGGTGGCGCTGCTGGTGGAGGAGGGCCGCCTGCGTCTCGATCAGCCAGTGGCACCGCGCCTGCGCGAGCTGGGTGCATCCAGGGATCTCGTTGCCGCGGTGAGTCCGCAGCTGACGCTCGAGCATCTGCTGCGCATGCGCAGTGGCTTTGACTTCGAGGAACGCTACGAGCCGGGCAGCGATGCGACGCGAATGCTGTATCGTGATCACGCCATGTGGCAGTCAGCGCCGCGCAGCGGTCATGCCCACGCGCCGGGCGCGCGCTTCAATTATTCCAGCGGCGACGCCAATCTCACGGCTGCCATCTGGCAGTCTGCACTACCGGTAGATCGCTATGAAGAGTGGCTGGCTACGGCATTTTCACTGCCGCTCGGGCTTTCATCCCTGGTTGCCGAGGCGGATGCCAGCGGTGTGCAGGTGGGTTCCAGCTACGCCTTTCTCAGCGCCCGGGACTGGCTGACCGTCGGCCAGCTCTGGCTGGACGCCTGGCATGGGCGCTCTGCGCTGCTCTCTCAGGCCTGGCAGCGCGCCGCGGTGACGCCGACCGGCGATGACGGCAGTTATGGCCGCAGCTTCTGGCTGAATAGCGACGGCGAGGCCTTCCCGGGACTGCCGGAAACCCTGTTCTACGCCGGAGGCAACGCCGGCCAGTATGTGCTGGTGCTACCGGAGCAGGAGCTGGTCGTGGTGCGCCTGGGGTTGTCTGATGCGTCCGTGGATACCGGCGTGCCCGCATTTCTCACCGCCCTGGTTGAGGGCTTGACGAATGACGTCGTCGACGGGGCAGCCGGTGCGCGGGCCAGGGCGGGAGCGCTGCGCTGATGGCGGACGGCATGACCCTCAGTGGTCTTTTTATTTACCCCGTGAAATCCTGCGCCGGTATTGCGCTGACCGCTGCCACTCTCGACCGGTTCGGCCTCGCTGGCGACCGCCGCTGGCTGCTGGTGGATGCCGCAAACCGCTTTCTGTCGCAGCGCAGCCTTCCCGCAATGGGGCAGGTGTCGGTAGCCATCCATGCCGACGGGCTGACGCTGGGCCATGGAGATCATGAGTTGAGGGTGCAGACGCCGGCTGCCGATGCCGAGCGACGGCGTGTTGAAGTCTGGGGCGATGAGGTCGAGGCCCTGGACGCGGGCGAGACGGCGGCGAGGTGGTTCTCTGCGATGCTCGGGCAACCCTGCCGCCTGGTGTATATGGGCAACGACGCGCAGCGCCGGGTGGACCCAGACTACGCGGCGCATGGCGAGACCGTCAGCTTTGCCGACGGCTTTCCCCTGCTGCTCACCACCGAAGCCTCGCTGGCAGCCATCAACGCGTCGCTCGATGCGCCAGTGAGCATGCGCCGCTTTCGCCCCAACCTGGTGATCCGCGGCAGTGCGCCCTTCGCCGAGGACGGCTGGCGACGCCTGCAGATCGGTGAGCACAGCTTTACCGTCGCCAAACCCTGCACGCGCTGCGCCATCCCGGCGCTGGACCCGGACACGGGGACTGTACATCCGGCCCTGAATCGGGTGCTCGCTGCAACGCGCCGCATCGATGGCGCCGTTCTCTTCGGCCAGAACCTCTTGCATGCTGATACTGGCGACCTGCGCCTGGGTGATGCGGTTCGCGTGCTGGACTGAGCGCCACAGAGACTGCCTTCGACGCACTGTTGCGTTTATTCGGCCCTCGCCATCCGGTACTATGCCGGCTTTTGCCGTCCCTGAGGAACACCGCCATGTCCCGCCGTCGCACGGGCATCATTGCCGCACTGGCCACGTTTTGGCTGGCTGTCAACGCTGTCGCACAGGAGATGGACCGGGTTGAGCTGAAGAACGGCTCCACGGTGTATGGCGAGGTGGTGGATGCCGAGAACGGAACGCTGAGCGTAAAGACTGATTTTGCAGGCACGATACAGGTGCGACTCGACCAGATTGCCAGTATGTATACGGAAACGCCTATGGTGCTGCAGATGGCGGATGGCTCTATTATCGAGGCGCGCCCACTTGCGGTCGAGGATGAGCGGCTGGTGCTACCGGAAGCCATTGAGGAGGGGGGTGGCAGCTATGCGCTGTCGCAGTTGCTGCGTGTGAACCCCGAACCCTGGGAGACCGGTGAAGGCTACCGCTGGAACGGCCTCGCCAGCGGTGCCCTGTCCGCGCAGCGCGGTAACACGGAAACCAATGAGCTGGATTACAACGTGGAGTCGCGCTGGACCGGGCTGGATGATCGCTATTCCACACGGGTGTATGGCCAGGTGCGGGATGTCAACGGTACACGTCGCGCGGAAAACGTGACGTTCACGTCCAAGTACGACCGCTTTCTCGACAACGACTGGTACTGGGGCATGAGTGCGTCGGCGGAGCGCGACCAGTTCTCCAACATCGACCTGCGGGCCTATGTCGGCCCCTATCTCGGCAAAAAGTTCGACCGGACCCCTTTTTTCATACTCGAAACGGAACTTGGCCTGTCCTACGTTTCCGAGCAGTTCACCAGTTCACCGGATGAGGAGTATCCCGGTGCGGTGTGGACACTGGATGCAACCAGCCGTTATTTCGGTGACGACCTGCGTGTCTACGTGCGTCAGAACGGTATCTGGGACCTCGACGACAGGTCGGATGTGGTGATCAATAGTACCGCCGGTATGTCATTCCCCCTGATTGCCGATATTGAAGGGTCTGCCGAGGTCTCCTGGGAATACGATTCGGGCGCCGTTGCCACGGTTGAGGAACTGAATCAGATCTATCGCTTCCGGATCGGCTATCGCTGGTAGCGCTGGCAGGCGTGCCCAGGACCGTCCTGCCGGCGGTGACAGTCAGGCGCGCCTCCGGGCGCTTTCGCGCTCACGGTTACGGCGCTGCAGGTCCTCCACCCGCGCACGTGTAAGATCCAGACGCAGCACCAGCAGCAGCGCTATCACGAATCCCGGAAGTGTACCGAGGCCGAAGGCCCAGGCGAGCCCATCCAGCACAGGCGCAGGCACATTGCCGGGCCGCATGTCTCCCGTCAGGCCGATCACATCCAGAACGACGCCGCCATAGACCGGTCCGAAAATCGATGCAAACTTGTTGACAAAGTTGGCGGCGGCGAAGAAACCGCCTTCCTGCTTCAGCTCGTGCTCGAATTCATGCTCGTCGGTAATGTCGGCGATGATCGACTGCGTCTGTATGGCGCGCAATAAAAAGCAGTACATGAAGATCAGCATGAAGAGAAAGTTCAGTGCGAAGATCACGGCGGTGCCGTTCGGCGGCAGCAGGTCGAGCATGCGCAGTGGATACAGCCACAGGCAGTTGAGAATGATGCCGGCCACAGACAGCTGCATGAGCTGGAATTTCTCGAAGCGGCGACTCAGCGGCGTCAGCGTCATCATTACCAGTGCCACCGCCAGCAGACTCGGTACAGACAGAATGATGGAGACTTCCCGCGTCGAGAACTCCCAGTAGTAGGTCCACACCAGCATGTTCAGTGTGGCGACGGTGCCATAGGCCACCATGTTGGCAATCTCGTAGCCCAGGACGAGGCGAAAGGAGCTGTTGGCCAGGGTGCGCCGGATATCCAGCGTCAGATTACGCAGTGTGCCACGGTTCGCGGGCGCCCCCGCAATGTCCAGCGAGCTGCGTATGTGTCGACGCGTGCCGACCGTGGTGATGCCAGCCATGAGCCAGACGGCGGCGCAGGAAAGTGCGCCATACAACGGATAGTTGTCGCGCTCGAAGCGTCCGTCCGACCCGCCCTCGCCGGTGAAGACCAGAAGCAGCGCGACGGCCGGAATCAGCACCGAGAACAGGAACAGAAAGGCCAGCCTGGCGCCGAGTATCTGGCTCCGCTCGTGATAATCGCGGGTAATTTCCGCTGACAGCGCGAGGTGGGGAATGGTGAAGGTGGTGATGAAAGTGCGTACCCAGAGTGACCAGAAGAGCAGCCAGCCGGCAAGCATGGGCGTACTCGCGGTGACCGTGGTAGGCGGTGAAAACAGGCCGATGAAGCCAAGGCCCATGGGCAGTATGCTTGCCAGCATGAATGGATGACGACGGCCGAAGCGACTGCGCAAGCGATCGGACAATGTGCCTGCCAGTGGGTCGGAAATGCCATCCCACACCAGGCTCAGTGAGATAACGATGCCGGTCATGGTGCCGTTCAGTCCCAGTACCTGGGTATAGAACAGCAGCACAAACATGGTGTACGCGGCTTCCTTGATGGCGTAGACCGCACCGCCAGCGCCGTAGGCCACGCGGGATTTTATTGTCAGCATGAAACGGTTTCCCAAGAGCTCCCGAAGTCTGGCCATCGTCTGACTGCCTGTAAAGCCCTCTGTCAGGCGCCGGTCCGCTTCAGACCTGATCCTGAAAGGGGTGCGCATCCGGCGACGCCTGCGCTGCGTAAAGTCGACACGCGAAACAGGGGGATTGCTGTGCCAGAGGGACCTGAAATACGCCGCGCCGCTGACCGTATCGAGGCGGTGCTCGCCGGACGCGTCATAGAATCGATCAACTTCGGCCTGCCGCGACTGCAGCGCTACGCGAAGATTCTGCGCGGGCAGCGCGTACAGGCGCTGGAAACACGCGGCAAGGCGCTGCTGACGCATTTTGAGCATGACTGGACGATCTATTCGCATAACCAGCTGTACGGTGTCTGGCGAATCGTTGCGCGGGACTGTCTGCCAGAGACGGGCCGTTCACTGCGTATCGCGCTGCATACAAAGACCCACAGCGCGTTGCTCTATAGCGCATCCGACATCAGCGTCTGGCCCACGCCCGAGATAAACCAGCACCCGTTCCTGTCGCGAATCGGACCGGATATTCTTGCGCCGGATCTGCACTGGCGGGAGGTGGCGGCGCGACTCGCGTCGCCGGAATTCCGCCGCCGTCGACTTGAGGCACTGTATCTGGATCAACGCTTTCTGGCGGGCATCGGTAATTACCTGCGTGCGGAAATTCTGTTTGCTGCCGCACTGAACCCGGTGCGCAATGCTGCCAGTCTTGGCCGCGGAGAGCGAGGTGCGTTGGCGCGTGCAACGCTTGCAGTCAGCCGTCGCAGTTACGCCACCGCCGGCATCACGTTACCGCCCCGCCTCGCAAAACGCCTTGTTTCACAGGGTTTTCGGCGCGAGCAGCGACGGTTTTTCGTGTTTGGTCGCGACGGTCAGCCATGCTATCGCTGTGGTGGTGAGATTGCCCGTGCGGAAACCGGCGGTCGACGACTTTACTGGTGCCCCGGGTGTCAGCCGGCGCTGTAGTGCCGTTGTCGCTGTTCAGAAAATAACCGTTACTTCTGGGCACATAGCACCTAAACTAAGAGGGTGTTTCAGAGCAATAAAACGGAGTTCACACATCATGCTGGATAAAGAAATGGCTCAGGCGACAAAGCTCGCACAACAGGCGAACAAGCGTGTTGAGAAGTTGCGTGGCCGGCTTCTGAAGGAAACGGAAAAAGCCCACGCAGGACTCAAGCGCGACCTGGCAGCCGCGCGGAAAAAGCACAGTGCGGCCACGACACGTCTGAATCAGGCGCGTGCTGCGATGCGCTCGAAGTCCACCAGCGTGAATCAACGCCGCGTTGACGACCTGCTCAAGCAGGTGCAGGAGCTGACAGACAGCATGGGCAGCATGGCGCGAGCGGCATACGACTACGCAGAACGGCTGGTCCCCATCCGCGCAGACCTGGCACTGGAAACCCGCAGGGCGCAGGCGGCAGAGCGCGCCGCGGAAGTTGTTGAGAAGGCGGCGAAGCGTCAGCGCAACAGCACGGCGGCTTCCGATACCGCCGCTGTAAAAACGCGCAAAAAGGCGCCCGCGAAGAAAGCCGCGGCAAAGAAAAAAACCGTGGCGAGCAGGAAAGCCGCGGTAAGCAAGAAAGCGCCGGCGAAGAAAGCGGCAGTGAAAAAGACACCCGCGAAAAAGACAGCAGTGAAAAAAGCGCCCGCAAAAAAGACGGCGCCGAAGAAAGCGCCGTCAGCGACAGCCGCTGCCAGGGCGGCGGCTGTGAAGAAGAGCGCAACCGCATCAGCAACGGCAGCACCCGCGAAGCGACGTGGACCGGGACGGCCAAAGGCGGCACCGAAGCAGCCGGAAGACAGCTGAACGGTTGAGTCATCCGTGCCTGCCCTGACAGTGCAGGCGCGGCCAGCGCCTTCAATCGTCGCGCCGAATGCTCACTCCGTTATTTCCCGGGGATAACGCGAATAAGCCTGCCGTCGTTACTGTCGGTCAGCAGGTAAAGGTGACCATCCGGCGCAAAGCGCACATCCCGAATCCGCTCACCCACCTCTTCGAATAATGCATGCTCAGCGATCACTTCGCCGTTTCGCATGACGAGGCGCCGCACTTCCTGGTCTACCAGCGCGCCCACAAACAGGTCACCCTGCCACTGTGGAAAGTGTTCGCCGCGATACAGTGCCATGCCCGAAGGCGCGATGCTCGGAATCCACAGCCAGTCAGGTTGCTGCATGCCGGGTGCTTCGGTGAATGGCGATACGTAGGCGCCGCTGTAATCCACGCCATGAGTGATGGCCGGCCAGCCGTAGTTGTTGGCGGGTAGAATGATATTCAGTTCGTCGCCACCCCGAGGTCCGTGTTCGTGCAGATAGACGGTGCCCGTATCTGCATCGACAACGAGTCCCTGGGGATTGCGATGACCGTAACTCCAGATGCGCTCACTGCCCTCATTGGGAAAAGGGTTGTCCGCGGGAACGCGGCCATCTTCATGGATACGCAGAACCTTGCCCATTTCACTGCTGAGTGACTGCGCGGACTCGCGGTAGTCGAAGCCTTCACCGGTGGTGAGCAGCAGGGTGCCGTCGGGCAGAAACGCCAGTCGCCCCCCGTAGTGCTGTGGCGTGTCCTTGCGCGGCGAAACCCTCAGGATCTGTCTTCCATCCACCAGCGCCCCGCCCTGCAGTCGCGCGCGAAAAACGGCGGTGCTGTTGGCTGCGGCACTGCCGTCGGCATAACTCAGGTAGACCAGCCCATTCTGTGGAAACCCGGGATGCAGAACGATATCGAAGAATCCCCCCTGGCCGGCGACATAGGTCTGCGGCACGCCGCGGATGACACGGGTCTGACCGTCTGCATCGATATGCAGCAATTGACCCCGGCGCTCCGTCACGAGGAATTCCCCCGATGGCAGCTGTGCCATGGACCATGGATGGTGCAGCCCCTCGGCCACGGTTTCCAGCTGATAGTTTTGCGCGCTGTGTGCAAGTGTTGTCACACCAGACAGCACCAGCAGCAGGAGCATCCCTGCGCGAAACGTCCTTTCTGTTATCGGCATCGCTTTTCTCCGGTCGCCCGACGGGTCATGATAGGGTTGATCTGTGTCTGGATTGTCTCGCATGCTGCGTGCGCTCAAAGCCTATGTTGCGTCTGTTTTCATCGCTTATCTGCTGGCCAGTTTTGCGGCTACGCAGGTCGTGCTGTCGCATGTCTCTGCGATGGGGGTCGGCGTTTCCCTGGCAGATCGCCTGTCCGCCAGCCTTCACGATCTGCTGGGTCTGGCCTCGAGTTATCTCGTGCTGATCGCTGTGGCCTTTGCTCTGGCAATGCCTGTGGCCGCCGGCCTGTGTCGGCGTCTGTCGCGTCAGCGCGCGCTGCTGTATACGCTGGCGGGTTTCACGGCGATTGTCGCGCTGCACATGATCATGAAAGCGGTTCTTGGGGTCAGCGGGATCGCGGCGACACGCTCTCTGCCCGGCCTGTTGTCCCAGGGCGCTGCCGGGGCGATCGGCGGGTTGTGCTTTCAGGCGCTGACACCCCCGCGCGATACCTGATTACCGCGCGCGACGCAGCGCGCGTGCTGCCGACGACGCAGGCGCGACACTTTGTCGGCCGGGTATGGCAATCTGGTATTCCACCGGGAAATCCGCATCGTCGATATCACGGTCCACGCGCAGGCGCAGCGGCTGGTCCAGCGTCAGCAACGCGCCGCAGGCTTCCCCGGCGTCGCAGATTCTCAGATTGTTGTTGAGGTCGGTGCCGGCAAACAGCAGATAGTCGCCGGCGGGGACACGCGGGATACGGAATCGATAGCCGTCGCTGCTGCGAGTTGCCGTCTGCGCAGTCACGCTGTCTGCCGCGGGGTCATAGAGCAGTACGTAAAGCGTGCCGAGCTCGGCGTCCTCACCGCTGCCGACGGCCAGCAGAACCTTGACGCGCCGCGTATTGGCGGTAGATCGCACGAGAATTTCTCCTCGATAAATGCCATCTTCCAGCGCGCTGCGATTCACCCGGACCTGATAGCGTCCGAGTCCGTCGCCATCCGTGGTCTGCGCGTGCACCGTGAGCCAGTCGGCGTTGGTCGCCAGTGAGGTCACCCTCGCATTGCCGGTCCCCGCGACCACAAGCTGCAGTGTCTCGGCGCGGCCGCCGAAGTTGAGGACATCGCTGGACACGCTGATTGAGGGCGCCTGTGCAATGCTGTCTCCCAGGGCGGCAACAGCAGCGTCGACGGCTTTGCCGGCATTGATAATGCCGATCCCGAAGTCGTCGTCGCGACCGGGATCACCGGCATCGTCCGTCAGCTCACCGGCTGCCAGCAGGCTGGCCAGGTTGTCGGCGCTCAGCCCCGGGTTGACGCTTTTCATCAGCGCCAGCACCGCAGACACATGTGGTGCGGCCATTGAGGTGCCGCTGGCAAATGTGTAAGCAAAGCCGCCGTCGGCGGCACCGGTGCTGAGAACGCCGTCGGGATAGCCGTCCCCGGTAACGTCATTGCCGCTGTCGCCCCCCGGGGCCGCGAGGTCGATGCTGCTGCCACGGTTGGAGTAGGGGGCGACGTTGCGCTGGGCGTCTATCGCACTGACGGAGAACACGTCGGCATAGCCTGCGGGGTAGTCCGGTTCGCTGCGACTTTCGTTACCGGCGGCGGCGACCACGCTGATGCCGCGGCGACGTACTTCCCGGTACAGCTCGCGATTAAACTGACTGAATCCCTCGCCCCCAAGGCTCAGGTTGATGATGTCGGCGCGCTGCGCTGGCAGTGTGCCGGAATCGTTGGCCAGGCCGGCGGCAAAGCGCACGGCCTGGCCGATATCGTAGCTCGTGCCGGCGCCGTCGGTACCGAGCGCACGCAGCGGCATGACGCGAACGCCCCAGGCAGCGCCGGCAACACCGATACGGTTATTGCCGGCCGCCGCCACGGTGCCGGTGACGTGGGTGCCATGGAAGTTTCCGCTGAGATTCCCTGTGCCCACGTCTTCGGGGTCCGGATCGATGCCGTCGCCGTCACCCGCGCTTTCCGGATCGCGGATGAAATCGTAGCCGGGAACGAGTTGTCCCGCGAGATCGGGATGGCCACTGAGTATCCCGGTATCGACGACGGCGACGATGACCTCGGGGCTGCCGTTGGTGATGCGCCAGGCGGCGGGCAGATTGATCAGGGGGTAATGCCACTGCAGCGGGTATGCCTCATCGTTGGGTGTGGCCCGCACAGACACACGGTAGTTCGGTTCGGCGGCTGCGACGCCGGGTTCCCGCGCCAGCCGCTTGATGCTGACCAGCGTGCGCCAGACGTCGCGGAGATTGTCGTCCGCGATCGCCCGCCGGCGCTCGCGAAGCCGGCCAAGGCGACTGCGCGCGCTGGCTGCGTCGAGACTGGCAGCAGGCAGGCTGAACAGGCCATCGCGCCCGCGGCCGCCGGCGATACGCCGCGTGGCGAGTCTGTCTGACAGCCGTGTTTCCGTCGCCTCGGGATCCAGCGCCGGGTCGGCATCATCCGCCTGGTAATGAATGATCGCCTGGTCCGGCAGGACATTGGCGTAGCGCTGCGCCGCTGGCAGCACCGGCACACCGCTGCCGATGGCGAGGTTGTAAAGCGTTGCGCCGGCAAACAGCGAGACGTTGACGAAGTAGACGCCGTCTGCCGGCACGGATACTGACTCGAGCTCCGCGGTGTCGATGGAAAAATCCACAAGATTGCCCGAGGCGTCGTAAAGATACAGGTCGGCATCGGCGCTGGCGGCATTGGCCACCAGCAGGGTAATGCTCTGGTCCTGAAACAGGTTGACTCGATAAAAATCCTCGACATCGCCCGCAACCAGTGAGCGTCCCTCGGTGCCACTGCCGGGCTCGTTCAGGTAGCCACCGACGGTGGTCGGATTGGGCAGCGGCTGGGCGTTGTCGAAGCTGTCGTTGGCGGCGTTGGCGTTGAGCGGATCATTCGTGGTCAGGTCCAGCGACTGGCTGACGCTGGCACCAAGACGACCGCTGACCGTGAACCGGGGCGTGTCCGCCGACGGCTGGACACTGACCGATACGGAGCCGGTGCCTGCGGCCCCGTCGTTGTCCGTCACCGTCAGAGAAAAGGCAAGCGAGGTCGGTTCGCTCACTGCCGGCGCCGTGAAGCTGGCGCTTGGCTGGGTACTGCCGCTTAGCACAACGGCTGTGCCGCTGGTCTGGGACCAGGCGTAACTCCTGATGCTGCCATCGGGATCGCTGCTGGCGCCGCCATCCAGAGTCACCGTCTCTCCCGAGTTGGCGCTTTCCGGCGCCTCGATGAGTACCCGGGGAGACAGGTTGGCGACAGCGGCCGGTGCGCTGGCACCGCTACCACCACCGCCGCCCCCGCAGGCAGACAGCATGGCAGCGAACGCTAGCGCGGTCAGTCGATGCGGGGCGCACTCGCGGCGCCTGCCGTGAGCCAGGGGGGATCGACCGGCTGTCACCGTCCTCAGTCCGCCGTCATACGCAGCAGAATCTTGCCCATATGCTCGCCATTCTCCATACGCGCATGGGCGTCTGCGGCCTGCGCCATGGGGAAGACACTGTCTATCACCGGCTGAATCGCACCGCGGTTCAGGTGTGGGTAAACGTGCTCCAGCAGTTCCTCAACCATGACAGCCTTCTGGGCAAAGGTCTGCGCGCGCAGCGTCGACCCGGTCAGGGTGACGCGCTTCAGCAGCAGGGGAGCAAAGTTGACCTCGGCCTGGAACCCGCGAATAAAGGCAATCGAAACAATCCGGCCCTCCGCTGCCACGACGTCGAGATTCTTCTGGATGTAGTCGCCGCCGACCATGTCGAGAATCACGTTGATCGCGCCCTTGAGGCCCAGTGCCTCAACTTCCGCCGCGAAATCCTGCGCGCGGTAATTGAACGCGTGGCTCGCGCCGAGGTCGAGCAGTGCGCTGCACTTGGTGGCGCTGCCGGCGGTGGTGAGCACGGTGGCGCCGAGGGCGCTGGCAATGCCGATCCCCAGGGTGCCGATACCGCTGGCGCCGCCGTGGATCAGGACGGTCTCGCCAGACTGCAGGCCGCAGCGCTGATAAAGATTGTGCCAGATGGTGAGCAGCGCTTCCGGCAGCGCTGCCGCCTGCGCCAGGCTGAAACCCTCGGGAACGGGCAGGCACTGACCGACAGGGGCAATTGTGTAATCCGCATAGCCGCCGCCGTGGGTCAGGGCGCAGACCCGGTCACCGACCTGCCATTCGCCTGCCTGATCGCCGCGGGCGACAACGGTGCCGGCGACCTCAAGACCCAGTATGGGTGAGGCATCCTCGGGTGGCGGATAGAGCCCCTTGCGCTGCAGCAGGTCGGCGCGATTGAGGCCGGCGTGATCCACCCGGATAAGTACCTGGTCTGCCGCCGGGACGGGCATGGCTTCCCGGGCCAGCCCGAGGGACTGGTCATCGGGGTCAACGGTAACGACACAGCGCTCGGCTGGCGGTGCTTCCTGGTGTTGCATGCTGTGCTTCCCCTGTCACGGCTTGTGCGCTTCGCGGTGGCTTTCCGCTGGCGCCATGGCTTGCTACTCTTTCCGACGCGTTGTGTGCGCTGTCAACACGGCAATACGACGTCGCAACGACGCGTCAATCGACCACAATAAGGCTAATCATCATGCTCACCAAATTAAAGCATTCTCTGTATTTTGCGCTTGTGCGTGTTCTGACGCGCTTCGCGCCACCGCTGTCCTACGTGGTGTTTGCCGGTGCCGGCAGCGCCAGGCAGCTGTGCGGCCACATTGCACGCAGTGGTGCCCGGCGCGTGCTGGTGGTGACGGACAAGCCCCTGCGTGAGCTGGGCATCGCCGACAGTGCGGTGCAGGGCCTAGTGGATGCCGGTGTCGAGCTGGCCTGGTACGATGGCGTGCAGCCTGACCCTACCTTTGCGCAGGTTGCCGAAGGCATTGCCACGCTGCGTGCCACGGGGGCCGATACCGTTCTCGCGGTGGGTGGCGGGTCATCGATTGATGCGGCCAAGGTGATCGCCGCGGGCGGTGGCAGCGACGAGGATCCACGCAACTGGATCGGGCTGGGCAAAGTGAAACACGAGGTGTTCCCGCTATACGCCATCCCGACAACCGCAGGAACCGGCTCCGAGGCCACGATGGGGGCTGTCATCTCGGATAGCGAAAACCATGAAAAAGGGGTGATCTCCGGGGCGGGGCTGCTACCGTCAGCCGCGGCACTGGACAGCGATCTGATGCTGGGCCTGCCGCCGGCGATCACCGCCGCCACCGGCATCGATGCACTGACCCACGCCATCGAAGCCTATATTTCCATCTGGGATCGGGGCACCCGCACCGAGTGCTCACGCCGCGCGGTGAAGCTGGTGTTTGATAACCTGCGCACGGCCTACAGCGATGGCCAGAATCGCGACGCCAGGGACGGCATGAGCATGGCCGCCTACTATGCGGGAATGGCGATCAACCAGGTCAACGTCGGCAGCGTGCACGCCATCGCGCATCAGCTCGGCGGCAAGTACGGCATTCCCCACGGCTATGCCAATGCGCTGGTGCTGCCACATGTCCTGGAGTATTGCCGCGAAGAGGCCGGGCCGCGCCTTGCCGAGCTGGCGCAGCTGGTCGGCGTCGCCGAGGACGGCCAGACGCTGGCGGAGCAGGCGCTGGCGTTCATTGACGCGGTTCGCCAGCTGCGGTCCGATGTGGGCATTGCCGGGACCTCTGACAAGGTCAGGGCAGAGGATTTCGATTATCTGGTGGATCTCGCGGTCGCCGAGGGCAGCGGCTATCTGGTGCCGAAGCTGCTCGACAGGCACAACACACGGGCCATACTGGCAAAAATCGCCGCCCACTGAGCCCGGCCGGCGAGCGTCGGGTTACCAGGTCTTCCGGCTCGGGACGCCAGGGCGCCTGGGCGACAGCGGCGGCATTACTCCCCGTCACCGACGGTATGCGGTATCTGCTCGTACCAGTGGACGCCGTCACTGTCCCGGGTGCGCCTGGCGCGGCGGCGGTACAGCAGGCAGTTCAGGTGCGCCAGCGTCTCCCCCGTGGCCAGTCCCAGTGACTGCCCATCGATTTCCCGGTTGAACAGCGCCGGAAAACAGTCCACGGCGCGTCGCGGTTGCTCCAGAAAGTCGTAGAGTCTGTCGAGGTCACGGTTGTGGCCCTCCAGCAGCTGACTCAGGCGCACGTGCAGCCCGTAGAATGGCGCTTCGTGTGACGGCAGCACCAGAAGATCGTCCGGCAGCGTCTCGCGGATGCGGGCACCGGAGCGCAGCCAGTCCTTGAGCGGATCGCCCTCCGGTTCGGTGGGGAATACGGACACGTTCGGCGAGATGCGCGGCAGTACCTGGTCGCCGGCAATCATCAGTTTCAGTTCCGGACAGTACAGGCAGGCGTGCTCCGGAGAGTGGCCACTGCCAACGATCACCTGCCAGTAACGTCCGCCAATGGTCAGGGTCTGGCGGTCCACCAGCCGCCGGAAGCTGTCGGGCAGCGTGTAGACTGCCTTGCCGAAGAATCCGAAGCGCTTGCTGTACTGCGCCAGATTGTCTTCGGTGTAGCCCGCCCGGCGATAGAAATCCAGCGCTACCGCGGGCGCCTCGCGGCCGGTATCCGCCACCAGAGCGCGGCACATAAGGAACTCTTCCCGTGACATCCACAGCTCACAGCCGTGCTGCTCGACGATCCAGCCTGCCAGCCCGACATGGTCCGGATGCATATGCGTGCAGATAACGCGGACCACGGGCTTGCCCGCCATGAAGCCGTCGAACAGGCGCTGCCAGGTGTCACGCGCCTCCGGCAGGTTCAGGCAGGTGTCGACCACGGTCCAGCCGTCGTCATCCTCCAGCAACCACAGGTTGATATGGTCCAGGCTCATGGGCATGCGAAAGCGCACCCACCAGACGCCGTCAGCAATCCGCTCGGGCACGCCGGGTTCGGGGTTGATCTGGCGACCGTAGGGATAGGTCAAGCCGCGGTAGTTTTCCGGGTTGTGTGCGGGCATGGCTCGGTTGTTCGCTGCGGAAAAGCGTCTATAGTGGGTGCTGGGAGGGAGGCGTGTCCAGTTCTGTTCATGCACGCGGCACGCACATAAACTATGTCAGCGACGTTGCGCAGCAGCAATATACGGCGTCTGCAGGCGCAGACCTTTGATGTCCTGATTGTTGGCGGGGGCATTAATGGCGCGGTTGCAGCGGCGGCACTCGCCGGCCGTGGCGTACACACCGCGCTTATCGATCGCGATGATTTTGCCAGCGGCGTCAGCTCCAATTCCAGCAACCTGGCCTGGGGCGGTATCAAGTACCTCGAAAGCCACGAATACCTGCTGGTCAACAAGCTCTGCCAGTCGCGCAACGAGCTCATGCGCGCCTACCCTTCCACGGTGCGCGAGGTGCGGTTTTTCACCACGATCCAGCGCGGTTTCCGTTTCTGGTCGTTCTTTGTGTTTCTCGGCGCCGTGCTGTACTGGATGATCGGCCGCTTCAAGACACGGCCGCCGCGCTATCTTACGGCGCGCGCCATCAAGGCGGCGGAGCCGGTGGTCAATACCTGCAACGCTGCCGGCGGTCTGGAGTATTCCGACTGCTACCTGTACGACAACGATGCCCGCTTTGTCTTCAACTTCATTCGCAGAAGCCTGGACTTCGGCTGCGTCGCCGCCAACTACGTGGGCTCCCAGGGTGCCAGATTCGATGGTGAGTACTGGCACACTACCGCGCGTGACGAGCTGACCGGCGAGACCTTTCCCGTGCGCTCGAGGGTGTTGGTGAACGCCTGCGGACCCTGGGTCGACCCCTTCAACCGGCAGCTGGGTACAGCCACCCGTCATCGGCATCTGCTGTCCAAGGGCATCCACCTGATCGTCGATCGCATTACGGACAACAGGCGCGTGCTGACGTTCTTTGCCAGCGATGGGCGCCTGTTTTTTCTGATTCCCATGGGCCAGAAAACCTGCATCGGCACCACTGATACCCGCGTCGAGGATCCGACCGTCGGCGTGACCGAAGGCGATCGCAGGTTCGTGCTGGACAACGTCAACGCGCTGCTGGATCTGGAGCGACCGCTCACGGAAGCCGATGTGATCGCCGAGCGGGTGGGTGTGCGACCGCTCGCCGTGGCCGGGGGCGAGAATGATGCCGACTGGGTTCAGCTGTCGCGGAAACACGAGATCGAGGTGGACCGTAATCAACGCCAGATCAGCATTTTTGGCGGCAAGCTGACCGACTGTCTCAATGTGGGTGATGAGGTTGCCGCGCTTGTTGCGGAACTGGGCGTGTCCTTACCCGAGCCGAAGGTGCGCTGGTACGGCGAGCCCGGGGCTGAATCCCGCGAGCGCTTCATGACTCAGGCGCGCCTCATGAACCTCGATGCGATGACCGACCCCGGCTCTTCCGAGCCCCTGTCAGAGCGTTTCTGGCGCCGTTACGGCGATGCCGCTTTTCAGCTTCTGGAGCGGATTCGTGAAGATGGGGACAGCGTCAGGCTGCTGATAAAGACGGCGGAATATACGCGCTGTGAGATCGAACTGGCGGCACGCCGCGAGATGATTGTCACGCTGGAGGACTTCATGCGCCGCCGCTCCAAGATTGAACAGGTGGTGCGCTGGGAAACCATCGCCGCCGCGCCCGGTCTGCGCCATGCCTGTGAAATCCTGTTTCCCGGTGAGTCGGAGGAAAAGCTTCAGGCCTATCTGGCGCAGAATTCGGGTCCGCGTCTGCGCGACGTCGGCTAGCCGACCGTCAGCTACGCTACTCGCCGCCAATCAGGGCCAGCCGGATATCGGGTCGCGATGTATCCGGAGACAGCCAGATATCGATGAAATTGCGACCGAAATCTCCGTCCTCTATCGTGCCCAGGCGTTCTTCATTGCGGTAGAAGGTGGCGTGATTGTCGGCATCCAGCTCCAGCGTAAGAATGTCGTTCTTGTTGACATCGGGCCACAGCGCCAGCAGCTTGTCCATCCACTCGTCCTGGCGTTCATGTGTGACGCCCAGATCCTCCCACTCCTTGCCGGTGCGCTTTACCAGGTCCTCGGCGCGAATGTCGCGCAGATACTGGATTTCCAGCTTGAGTGGGCGCTTTCCCTGGCGGTAGACCCCATCTTCGGCGTAAAGCCGTGAATCGTACACAGACCAGAACATCACTTTCAGGCGCGCTTCGCCAACCTTTTCCAGCTCGCTCGCTGCCTGCAGCGCATGCTGCGGCGCTATCGCGACGGCGACCAGCGCCAGGGCCCGCAGCCAGTGGCGCGCCCGGTTATCGCTGTTTCCTGAGCGTTGCATAGGGAAGACTCCTTGATTGTTGATACCGAGACACGGCTTCACTCCGATATACGACACCGCGACGCCCGCAGATGTTCCGTTTGCCATTCGCCGTTACCGGCGATAGCCTGCCCCACTGGATGTGACAGGGTGGAGTTCGTCGGTGCCGGAAACCTTCTCGACCGGGCAGCTGTTTGCAGCTATTGATGCCAGGGATGCCAGCCGTTTTGCGGCATTACTGCAGGAAGACGCGATCTTTCAATTTGGCAATGCGCCGGCAGTGCGCGGCCGGGATGCCATTGCGGAGAGCGTCAGTGGATTCTTTGCCTCCATAGCCGCGGTTCAACATACCCTTAGCGAGGTCTGGCAGCCGCCGGGCACACTGATCTGCCACGGTCATGTGACCTACACCCGCCATAGCGGCAGCACGCTCACCGTACCCTTTGCCAACATACTGTCAGTCGACAGCGGCCTCGTGCGGGATTATCGTATTTTCGCCGACATTTCTGCACTGTATGCAGACGTGTAAGCCGGCTAGCCGCCAATGCCGTAATGGGAGGCCGTGGCGTCCAGCGCCTGGCCCAGCTTGTCGGCCAGAATGTCGATCTCCTCGATACTGCACACCAGGGGCGGCGCCGTGATCATGGCATCGCCGGTCTGGCGCACCATAAGGCCATTGTTGTTGGCCTGGTCGCGGCAGTAGACCGCACCGGCGGACTTCGCTGCCAGTCGCTCTCTCGAGCCTTTGTCCCGCACCAGCTCCACGGCGGCAAACATGCCCCGGCCGCGCACTTCGCCGACGATCGGGTGATCAATGAACTCGCGCAATCGACGCTGGAAGTGCGGCGCGATATCCCGTGCGGCGGAGTCGATAATGCCGGTTTCCTCGAGAATGCCAAGGGTGGCGAGGCCCGCGGCACAGGAGGCCGGGTGGCCGGAATAGGTCAGTCCGTGGGTGAATTCGCCACCGCTGCCGAGCAGCACATCACTGAGGGTATCACTGACCAGTACGCCGCCCAGAGGCATGTAGCCGTTGGTGATAGCCTTGGCAAAGGTCATCAGGTGAGGCCTGATGCCGTAGGTCTCGCTGCCCCACCATGTGCCCGTGCGACCGAAGCCGCAGATGACCTCATCGGCAATCAGAAGAATGTCGCGCTCATCACAGATGCGCTGTACTTCCGGCCAGTAGGTGTCGGGGGGAATGATCACGCCGCCGGCGCCCTGGATGGGCTCGGCGATAAAGGCGGCGACCCGCTCCTCGCCCAGCTCGTCGATCTTTGTCTCCAGTTCCCGGGCTACCGCAATGCCGAACTCGTCGGGACTGCGGTCACCCCCCAGCTCGAACCAGTGCGGCTGGTTGATGTGGTGCACATAGTCGAGCCCGATCGCCTGGTCGTGCATCGCCTGCATGCCGCCCAGTGAAGAGGCGGCAATGGTGCTGCCGTGGTAGGCGTTTTTGCGGCTGATGATCTGTTTTTTCTCCGGCTTGCCAAGCAGGTCGTAGTAGCGGTGCACCAGGCGTATGTTCGTGTCGTTGGCCTCCGATCCGGAGTTGGTGAAGAACACGTGGTTGAAGTCTGCCGGCGACAGCCTGGCCAGCTGGCTGGCCAGCTCCACCGCGGGCTGGTTCGAGCAGCGGAAGAAATTGTTGTAGTAGGGCAGCTCCTGCATCTGGTGATATACCGCTTCTACAATGGCTTTCTGGCTGTAGCCCAGATTGCAGCACCAGAGTCCGGACATGCCGTCGAGCATGGCATTGCCGTCGCTGTCGTAAATATAGATATGCTCCGCGCGACTGATAATGCGTCCGCCGTCCCTTGCATAATTCCCGAAATCGGTAAAAGGGTGCAGGTGGTGCGACTGGTCGAGCTGGCGCAGCGTCGCGGTGTCAATGGATGTAGTCATAATGCTGCCTCGGTAGCGGTTGGCGCCTCCAGCCATCGGACGCTTCTGCCCTGATGTTGTGGCTGCGGCGCAGCGATTCGGCGTAGAGTGTGGCACAGCGCGGGTACGAAACCAGTACCCCGGGGGCGTTGGTGGAGAAAGATAGCGAATGACAGGGATGAACGGCAAGGCGGTCGACGTGGGAGATTTTCTCGCGGCGCATCCCGACATCGACATGTTCGAGGTGGTGTTGCCGGATATTGCCGGTGGACTGCGCGGCAAGTGGATCACCCGCGACAAGCTGCCCACGCTGTTCGCCGGTGGCCTCAAGCTGCCGGTCAGCGCGCTGGCTTTCGACAGCTGGGGTCGGGATGTCGATGCCTGGGTCTTTGATTCCGGCGACGGTGATGGCTACGCACAGCCGGAGCTGCGCACGCTGGCCCCGGTGCCCTGGGCACCGGGTACCGGACAGGTGGTCATCAGCCTGCTGGAGCCGGATCGCCGTCCCTGCCCGATTGATCCGCGCACGCTGCTGTCCCGGCTGATGGAGCGCTTTGCCGAACACGGGCTGACGCCGGTTGTCGCGACAGAAATGGAGTTTTTTCTCCTGGGGCCGTCGTCTGACGACCTGGGTCGGCCTGCCCATACGCAGGCCGACCGCGTTGGTGGTGCGCTCGGCAGTGGCGAGACCTATGGCATTGAGGCGATGGCGTCCCAGCGCAACTTCATGCGCGCGGTGCACGAGGCCTGCGCTGCCCAGCATCTGCCCGTGGACACCCTGATCAAGGAGAGTGCGCCCTCGCAGTACGAAATCAATCTCTATCATCGGGCGGACGCGCTGGCGGCGGCCGATGAGGGCATGCTGCTACAGCGCGCCATCCGCGGCGTTGCCGTGGCCAATGAGATGCGCGCGGCATTCATGGCCAAGCCTTTCGGCGATCTCGCCGGCAACGGCATGCACCTGCACTGCAGCCTGCTCGATGCCGATGGCAGGAATGTGTTTGCTCACAAGGGGTCGCCGATGCTTCGCCAGGCCGTCGCGGGTTGTCTGGATACCCTCGACCAATGCATGCTGTTGTTCGCGCCGCACCTGAATTCCTATCGTCGCTTCCGCAGCGGCACGCATGCTCCCCTGGCGCCGAGCTGGGGCTTCGAGAACCGCACCGTCGCCCTGCGCGTGCCGCTGGACAAGCCCTCTGCAACCCGCATAGAGCACCGCGTTCCCGGGGCCGACGCGCAGCCCCACCTTGCTATTGCCGCTTTCCTCGCGGGCATTCTGCACGGCATTGAAGGTCAGCTCGAGCCCCCCGAGCCCCTTACCGGCAACGCTTACGATCAGCTCCCGCCGACCCTCCCCCGCTATCTCCCCGACGCCCTGGCACTGTTCGCGGATTCCACCTTCATCGCGGCGTCTTTCGGCGGTGATTTCCAGCGCGTGTACACCCTGCTCAAGCAGCAGGAGCTGGACGAATACGACCGCCACGTCACGCCGCTGGAATACGACGCCTCGCTGTAGCGCTCACTGCCGTATACTGATGAATTTGCGCTGGCTGGCAGTGGGGTGGAAGCGTTGATACGGAAAATACTGCTGTGGCTGGTGGCTCCTCTGCTGCTGTTGGCGCTCGCGCTGTGGCTGCTGCTGACCTTCGGCCTGCAGCCCGAGCCGTTTCCCGCAGGCAGTGACAGCCTCGCCAGGCTCGCGCCAGGACCTCTCGCCGTCACCCGCGCGGCCATTGACCTTGTCGATCCCGGTCGCCCTACACCGCGCAATCGCGATTTCCCGGCTTCCGATACGCGCCCGCTCAAGGGTGCCGCGTGGTACCCGGATGTGGGCGGGCCCTATCCGTTGGTCGTGCATGTTCACGGCTTCACCTCGAATCACCGTAACGGGGCCTACCTGGCGCGGCATCTGGCCAGCCATGGCTACGTGGTTGTCGCGGTAGACCATCCGTTGACGCACATGCTCGCTCCCGGTGATCCCAACGCGCGCGACGTGATCAACCAGCCGGGTGACGTGAGTTTTCTCATCGACACCCTGAGCACTCGGCCCGGGGAGATCGATCCGGCACTGCAGGGAAGAGTCGATGTGGATCGCATTGCCGTCATGGGCATTTCGCTGGGCGGGCTCACGGCAACGCTGGCGGGATACCATCCGCAGCTGGGAGATGGGCGCATCGATGCCGTGGTATCGATAGCCGGTCCCACGGCATTTCTGGCCCCCGCGTTTTTCCAGTCGCGATCCCTGCCGTTCCTCATGCTGGCCGGTGATGCCGATGCACTTGTGCCGTGGAAGGCAAACGCGCGTTCCGTCCTGGAGCGTATTCCCGGCGCGCAGCTGCTGACGCTGGCCGATGGTTCACACACGGGGTTCGCAGGTGGGACTGCGCTGCTGCGCTGGATGCGCAACACCGATGCCGCAGGCTGCTGGTCGGTCAAACGCAATCTCGATCTTGAAGATGACGCCAGCTGGTCGTCACTGCTCAATGTGGCCGAGGCGGGTGTGGACGACGGCGTGGAGCTGGATATCTGCAGTGACGATACCCTGCCGCCAACCATGCATGTGCTGCGACAGCAGAGAATCACACAGGTGGCGGTGCGAGCCTTTCTCGATAGCGTTCTGCACGCGGATCCCGCGGTGCGTTCTGCGGCGACGCGCTATCTTCGCGAGAGCCTTCCCCGCGAGCTGCCCGACGTCAGCTTCCTTGCTGGCTCTCCCCATCCTGAATGATGGCCACCGGGTGAACGGCGGACAGGCGACCGTCGGGGTTGAGCTTGCGCACCTTATCCGCCAGCTTCGCCAGCGCCGCCTGCCGGTTTTCCGGTGACGGGTGCGTACTGAGGAACTCCGCAGGCCGGGGTCCGCCGAGGGCGCCCATTTTTTGCCACAGCGTCACGGCCGCCTCGGGCGCGTAGCCGGCGCGGGTGGCCAGTTCAATGCCAATCTCGTCGGCTTCGGATTCCGCGGTGCGGCTGTTGGGCAGCTCAAGAGCAAACTTGGCTGCCAGCACCGCCCCTGTGGTCGTGATTTCCGGGGTCCTGGAGGTGGCACCCACCACGGCAATACCGAGGTTCGTGGCAATTGCCCGTGACATGCGCTCTGCGGTGTGGTTGGCCAGGGCATGGGCAATTTCGTGTCCCATGATATGGGCGAATTCCGCGTCGGTCAGCTCGAGTTTCTCAAGCAGCCCCGTGTACACCGCCATACGTCCACCCGCCATGGCCCAGGCGTTAACGGTGTCGGGGTCGTCGATCAGTGCGACGCTCCATTCCCAGTCGCGGGTACGTGGGTTCTGGGCGATTGCCTCGGTCACCAGCCGACCGGTGATGGTCGCCACGCGGTCTGCCACCAGAGGATCATCCAGGAGCTGGTCGTTGGCGTCGAGTTCGCCCACGGTGGACAGGTAGGCCTTTCGCGATTCCACGATGGCGGCGTCCGGCGAAATGAGCATGAGTTGGCCTCGCCCCGTGGGGCTGGTCGTGCAGGCGCTCATGGTGACGACAGTCAATGCGGCTGCGACAACAGTTTTCCAGTGCATGGCTTTCCTTCCGGTAAGGTCCTGACAGACGGGCCAGCATAGCAGAAGGCCCGCCACTGCAGCAGGGCCGCCGTCGCGGCAGACCTCTGTCCGAAGCCGGGTGTTGTCTGCTACTGCCTGGCCGGCGGCTCAGCGTGAGGAGGCTGCCGGGATCAGGCCCGCACTGGCTGCCATGATGTGGAACAGCACATTCTGCTCCAGGGTTCCCGATACCAGCTGCGCACCCGGTCCGGAGGCATACACGGCCACATCCTCGCCACCGTGCGTTTCTGCGGACAGGGGTACCAGGGCCTCCTGGTGATAACCCGTTTGCGTGGTATCCACCTCCGAAAGATCTGCGCGACCGCTGAGCGGCGCGCCTGCGTAACCGCGGTCGGCATTGGTTTCATCGCCGAGATCGCGGAAGCCCCGGCCATTGGCATAGCTCACTGTCGTGTAGGGCATGCCGTCTGCCGCGAGAGCCGGTTCGGTCTCACCCACAGGCACCATCTTGCCGAGAATGGGGTTGCCGCGGCGAGGGTAGCCGGCAATGGTAAAGACGTGACTGTGGTCCGCTGTGACGATGATCAGCGTGTCCTCGCTGTCGGTGCGCTCTACTGCCGCCTGCACCGCCTCAGAGAAGGCAATCGTGTCGCGAAGCGCTGCGCTGGCGTTGCCGGCGTGGTGGGCGTGGTCGATCCGCCCGCCCTCAACCATCAGGAAATAGCCCTCGCGGTTGCCTTCAAGGCGATCCAGTGCCGCCAGCGTCATGTCACGGAGTGAGGGCTCACTGTCCGGTCGATCCTGTTCATAGCTCATGTGTGAATCCGTGAACAGGCCCAGCAGGGGCGCGTTTACGGGCGCATTGCCCAGACCCTCGCGGTCGTCGACAAAAACGCCACCCGGATTCCCTGCCAGCCAGCGCTCCACAAGATTCTCGCCGTCGCCGCGTCGACCGGCGTCGCCAGGCAGGAAATTCGCGCGTCCGCCGCCCAGTATCACGTCAATGCCATCGATGCGGGGATTGCCGAAGCGGGTCTGCATTGCCGCGGTGGAATCGACCAGCTGGCGCGCAATATCGGTACAGCCGGCGTCCTGCGCCGCTGGCGGGACGTCACTGTCATTTTCCCAGTCACGATCCACGGCCTTGGCATACGTCGCCGCCGGCGTCGCGTGGGTGATGCGAGCCGTGGACACAATGCCGGTGGATTTGCCCGCCCGCTCGGCGAGCTCCAGTGCCGTGATCAGTTCCACGTCCTTGCCGCTGGCACAGTCCCCGCGCGGGGCAGTCTCGTCAACGCCAAAAACCCCGATACGCGTTTTTACACCGGTAACCATCGCGCTCATGGTGCCGGCGGAGTCGGCCGTCTGTGAATCCGTGTTGTAGGTCTTGGCGAGGCCGGTAAAGGGGAACTTCTCGAAACTCAGACTGTTTTCCTCGCCGGACATGCCCTTGCGCTGGCCATCCAGAATGCGCGCTGCCGTGACAGTGGAGATCCCCATGCCATCGCCGACGAACAGGATCACGTTTTTTGCCCGTGGCAGGGTATCGCGTGCCTGCCGAGCGGCGAGATGTTCCTCGCCGATGCGGTACCAGTCGCTGTTGCGCTGATACGCGGGGAGAACGTCGGCATTGCCGGCGAGCTTCACCGGTGTCGGCGAGTTCGACGTGCCCGCGCACGCCGCCAGCGTGATGCTGAGCGCGGCAATGGCAGTGAGGGTCTGTTGCATGAAGCTGTGTCTCCTTGGCAGTGAGTGGTGCCGGATTCAGCCCGGCTCGGATTCCGCACCCGCGGATACCCGCAGCAGGCCACGATAAACGCCGCGCGCGTTGGTTTCGCCGGTGACTACCCGGTACACGTCGCGCGCGATAGGCATCTCCACGTCGTGCTGCTCGGCCAGTGCCATGACGGCAGGCGCGCTTTTGGCACCCTCGGCAACCATGAACATGTCATCGATAATGGCCTGCATGCTGCGTCCCTTCGCCAGCTCCATGCCGACATGCCGGTTGCGGCTCTGGGAGCTGGTGCAGGTGGCGATCATGTCGCCCATCCCGGCCAGGCCAGCAAAGGTTTCTGCACGTCCGCCCATGGCGACGCCGAGCCGGGTGACCTCGGCGAGTCCTCGCGTGATCAGCGCCGCACGGGTATTGTCACCGGCTCCCAGGCCGTCGCCCATACCCACGGCGATGGCGATAATGTTTTTCAGCACGCCGCCAAGCTCACAGCCAATGACGTCGGTGTTGGTGTAAACGCGAAAAAGCCCGCTCTTGAACACGTTCTGCAGGCCTCGCACGATCACCGGATCATCCATGGCGATAACGCCTGCAGCTGCCTGCCCGGCCATGATTTCCCGCGCCAGGTTAGGGCCGGTCAGGACACCGGCGGGGTGCCCGGGCAGAACGTCGTTGATGATCTCCGTCATGCGCATGCGCGTGTCCAGCTCGAGGCCCTTGGTCAGGCTGATGACGGGCACCCAGGCGCGGATGCAGCGCCGCACTTCCATGAGCACCTCGCGAAAGTTCTGAGATGGTACACCCATGACTATGACATCCGCGTGACAGACCACATCCATGATATCGGCGGTCGCGCGCAGGTTGTCAGGGAGCTTTGCCCCGGGCAGATAGGTCTCGTTGCTGTGTCTGTCGTTGATCTCCGCCACGGTGTCGGGGTTTCTTGCCCACAGCGTGACCGGCGTATTGCGCGCCACCAGTGACGCGACGGTGGTTCCCCAGGAGCCTCCACCGAGTACGCCGATATTCAGTTCATTCATGCCGTTTCTCCTTGGGCGGATGCCGGTGCAGGGCGCTGACAGGCGCTGCCGGTCGTTATTGTTGGGGCGCTCGCAGCTTGGGTTTGACCGACGGCGGCGGGTTCCGCGAACCGCGGCGCACCGAAGGACGCGCTGCAGTCTTTGCCTTTGCCCGGGAGGCGGCCGGTGTCTTGCGCGTCGTGCTGCTCTTTTTCGGGGTCCCTTTCTTCTTCGACGGCGTGGCCGTCGACTTGCCGGATGCCGATTTTCTCGCTGCGGGTTTTTTGCCTGTGGTTGCCTTGCGCTTGCCGGCGGTCTTTCGACGCTTGGTTGCCTTGCGCGCTGCGGGTCTGCTTTCCGCGTCCGGCTTCGTTTTTTCACGGACCGGGGTTTCCGCGGGTTCCTCCGGCTGACCCAGGGTCCGCAGGAACATGTTGCGCACGTCTCTGACCTGCCGCGACATATCCCGGGCAGTCCAGTCGCTGGTATCCACAGGCGGCAGAACCTCGACCTCAACAGTCGCCGGGCGGAACACGAAATCCCCTTTGGGCGCGACGTCACCGGCATTGCGGATCACGATAGGAACGATGGGTACCCCCGCCTGCATCGCGAGATGAAAAGCCCCTTTCTTGAAGGGCGCCAGGCGCGGTGAAATGGTGCGCGTGCCCTCGGGTGCCAGTGCGACGGATTTGCCCTCGTTGCGAATGGCATCAACCAGGGGTTTCATGGCTTCAATCGCGCTGGAGGCGTTCTGACGGTCAATCATCACGACGCCGCCCATTTCGAGCACGCGCCCGATCACCGGCATTTTGCGAATTTCCTTCTTGCCGACACCCGCCAGATCCTGGCGCAGCAGGCGCGCCGCGATCACCACGTCGGCCTTGCTCTGGTGGTTGAAGATGAACACGGCGGGGCGATGCGACCAGAGGTGCTCCTCGCCCTTGACCCGCAGATCCAGATTGATCAGGGCGCTGGCAGTGTCTGCAAACAGGGACAGCGAGAAATTCAGGGCATTGCGGCGTGATCCGGTAAGAACATAGATCGGCAGGCCCGCGGCAAAGCTGGGAACAAGGCTTACCGTGGCAGCCACCGAGCGCATGAACTGGCTGACGGTGGGGCGGCCGCGGCTGCCAAAGTCGGCGACAGGCCAGTCGTTTGCCACCGCCAGTGCCCGCAGTCTGCTGCTCGGGTTGAGCGCACAGGGCCTGCCAACGCGCTCCAGCAGCAGCCGGTCGTCGGTGCTGTCCGAGTAGAAAAAGGCATCATCGAGATCGCCGCCGACCTCTGCCGCCAGCACTTCCGCGGCGTCGACCTTCCCCGGCCCGAAGCAGGTGGGACGCTTTACCGTGCCGGTGAATTTTCCGTTCTCGACCTCCAGGTGCGTGCACATGACGCGGGTGATACCGAGGTCCCGCGCGGCCGGCGCCACCTGGTAAGGGGTTGCCGAGGAGACGATGGCAACGGTATGTCCCCTCGCCAGGTGCGCCTCGATCAGACGCCGTGACTCGGGATAGATGAGACGCGATATCTGCTTCTGGAATAGCTTCTCCCCGACGTCGTGGTAGGTGGCTTCCTCGATACCGCGCATGAACTGCGTTGTCGCCGCCATCATCGCCGAAAAGCCCAGGCGCCCCATACCGAACTGGCTCATGGCCGAGGTCAATTCGATCAGGTCACGCACTGTGATATCGCCGCGCCGCAATTGTTCGCGAATAAACACCGTCGCCGAGTAACCGGCGATCACTGTGCCATCAAAATCAAACAGTGCGCAGACTTCGGGTCCCGTGGGCGCCGACGCAATCTGCTCAAGGAGTTCTGCAACGTCTGCCATGGCCTGTGTACCCCTGTGCTGGCCCGTTGGATGGTGTCCGGAAGTCTATCACGCTGTTGTCTGCCGTCAGCCCGTGCTCTGCTAGACTTGGCGACTTTGCAATGGCAGAGGTAAGAGCGCATGTCCCGTGTAATTCCAACCTGTTTGCGCATGACGGGCATCGCCCTGGTCATGTCCGTGGCGCTTTTGCCGCTCTCCCTTCAGGCCCAGACGCTGATCGAGAACGTCCACGGCTATACCCTGAAGGATGGCGAACGCGTGACGTTCACCGCGATGGCATTTGACCGCGGGCTCGTGACAGCGATCTATACCGATCCGCAGGAAGCTGCGGCGGCCACAGTGACGCGGCGCATTGATGGTGCGGGTGCCACGCTGCTGCCGGGATTGATCGATGCCCACGGACACGTGACCCGGCACGGCCGGCTGCTGGCCTCGGTAGATCTGGCCGGGGTCGCCAGCGAGCAGGCGGCAGCGGCCCGGGTGGCAGACTTCCTGCGCACGCAGCCGGGCGCCGCACGGGTGACCGGTGGTGGCTGGAACCAGGTGCTGTGGCCGGGCAAGCAATTTCCCCATCGCAGGACGCTCGACGCGGTCAGCGAGTCTGTGCCAATTGCGCTCAGCCGCGTGGATCGACACGCGCTCTGGGTGAATAGCGCCGCGCTGGAGCTCGCTGACATCGATAGCGATACACCGGATCCGGCCGGGGGTCAGATACTCCGCGATACCGATGGCCAGCCCACAGGCGTGTTGATCGACAACGCGATGCAGCTGGTCCTGGGTGCGTTCCCTGACGAGGCCCCGGCGGTCATCGCGACCCACCAGTCACGGGCATTGCACGATCTGGCCCGGCTGGGGATGACCGGCGTTCACGACGCCGGCGTCACGGCCGATGAGCTGACGGCCTATCGCTCGCTGCTGGCGCGCTCGGCGCTGCCGATAAGAGTCTATGCCATGCTGCGCCCGGATAGCGACGCGCTGTTGGCGCAGGGTCCGCATGTCGATCCCAGCGGCATGCTTGCAGCGCAGAGCGTCAAGATTTCCAGTGATGGCGCCCTCGGGTCACGCGGCGCGGCGCTGGAAGAGGACTACACGGACCAGCCGGGCCACCGTGGCCTGCTGCTGCTTGAGGAGAGCGTGCTCGCAGACACCATGCGACGCGCGGCCAGGGCCGGATTCCAGGTGAACACGCACGCGATCGGAGATCGCGCCAATCGGCTGGTGCTTGACGTGCTGGAGCAGATGCAGACCGAGGGTGGAGGCGCCGGGCTGCGCCATCGGGTAGAGCATGCACAGATACTGCGCCCGCAGGATCTGCAGCGTTTCGCGGCGCTGGGCGTCATTGCGTCGATACAGCCCACCCACGCTACCAGTGATATGAACATGGCCGCCGACCGCCTTGGCAATGATCGCCTGGAGGCGGCCTATGCCTGGCAGTCACTGCTCGAGAGTGGTGCGCGCCTGGCGGGCGGCTCCGATTTTCCGGTAGAGCAACCCAACCCGTTCCACGGTCTGTACTCGGCGGTTACGCGACAGGATCAGGCGGGCGAGCCCCCCGGGGGCTGGCTGCCGACGCAGAAGATGACCCGCGATGCGGCGCTCGCGCTGTTTACGGAAGGCGCTGCCTTCGCCGGACATGCCGAAGACCGGGTCGGGCGGCTGCTGCCCGGTTACGCCGCGGACTTCATTCTGGTGCGGGATGATTACTTCCGGATACCGGAAGCCGATATCTGGAAGAACCGGGTGCTGTCCACCTGGGTAGGCGGTGAAAAGGTCTACGAGGCCGGCGACTGATCGGCAGCTGCGATGCACTCCACTTCGACGCGGGCGTCCAGGGCCAGGCCGTTTGCACCCAGGGCGCTGCGTGCCGGGTACGGTGGCGTGAAATAGGTGCGGTAAATGTCGTTGAACGCGCCCCACTCGGACATGTCGGCAAGCATCACGGTGCATTTCACGACATTGTCAAAGCCAAGACCGTAGCGGGCGAGAACGGTGCCGATATTTTCCAGGGTCTGGCGCGCCTCGTTCTCCATGCCGCCGGAAACCAGCGCCAGCTTGCCCGGGATAACACCTACCTGCCCCGACAGATAGTAGGTATTGCCGACGCGAACGGCCTCGGAGAACGGAACGCCATCCGGCATGATGCCGCTGGCGTTCAGGAACTCGACATCGGCACGCAGCGGGCCGGCGGCCATGACAGCCAGGCAGGCGGCAGCCGTGACGGATCGCAGGGTTTTTCCATGCAGGGTTACAAACATGTTGCTGTCTCCGTTTTTCGTCGCGGTCGTTCCTGCAGATAGTAGACCTCAGTCACTCGCTGGCGCCACCCGCAGTATCGCGCCCCGGTCGTGATCGGTCAGCAGGTACAGCAGCCCGTCCGGCCCTTCGCGCACTTCCCGGATTCGCTGGCCCAGGCGCAACAACAGCGAGTGATGCTCGCGAGGCAGACCCTGCGCTGTCAGCTCCACGCGGTGCAGCTGCGTGCTCTGCAGGCCGCCGATCAGGGCGTGTCCGCGCCATTCGGGGAAGCGATCGCCGTCATAGATGGCGAGGCCGCCGGGGGCAATGCTTGGATACCAGTGCAGGAGCGGCTCTTCCATGCCAGGCGCCGAAGGGCCTGGTAGTACAGGACCGGAACCTGCGCCGCTGCGTTCGCCGCTGTAGGCGCGGCCGTAGGACACCAGTGGCCAGCCGTAATTGCGGCCGGCACGGACAATATTGATCTCGTCGCCGCCGTTCGGGCCGTGTTCGACTTCCCAGATGTCGCCGGTGCCCGGGTGCACCACGATGCCGGTGGTGTTGCGCACCCCGAGGGCAAAAATCTCCGGCAGATAGCCAGACACATTGAAGAAGGGGTTGTCCGCGGGCACCGAGCCATCGTCGTTCAGGCGCAGCACTTTGCCGGCGTGGGAAGCCGGGTCCTGCGCCTCGTCCACGTGCCCGACACGATTCGTGCCACCGTGCGCCAGATTGTAGCTCGGTGCACCGATGCTCATGTAAACCTTGCCGTCCTTGCCGAAAACGATCCGCGCGGCACTGACGCCACTGGTGGCTGCCCTGGCGATGAAAAGGTCCTCCACATCCTCAAGCCGGTGTGCCCCGTCATAGCGACCACGTGCAAGTACCGAAGTGCCGGCGGGTCCGGTCAGTCTGTCCCAGTTGTCGTCGGTTTCGCCGGGCAGGCGCCTCGAGTAGGTGAAGTAGACCCAGCGGTTGGCGGCGTAGTCGGGGTGCAGCGCCACGTCCATCAGACCTTTGTACGCGGAATTCAGCACAATGGGGATACCGCTTACGGGCTGCGGGTCGAGCGTGAAGTCGGCGTTCACGCGGCGTAGCCGGCCGGGACGCTCGGTGACCAGTATCGCCCCGTCGGGAAGGAAAGCCAGCGCCCAGGGCCGCTCGAGACCTTTCAGCGGCGTTACCCGAAGGTTCCGATTTTTCTCTTGAAGAATTTGCGGGGAGTCCGCCAGCGTGTCCGGGCCCGAACCCTCGCGGCCAGCGGCGCCGTGACGCGGTGGTTCATCGTCGCCCGCCGGGGGCGTTGCCGCCATTCCGGGCAAGGCCAGACAGGATGCCAGCACCGCGGATAGCAGAATGCGTGAGAACGTGTCCGGAGCGCCAGTGAGAGCCAAGTCCTTCACGATGAAAATCCTCCTGTTCCGCGGATTTTTTCTGCGCCGGCGCGGGCTGCGGTGGACCTTGGCCGGCCAGCCTGCCAGCGCCATGGACAATTGACACGGCCTGCTGCTGGCGGTAAAAGTTTCCGGTGAAGGGCACTACCGCACATGTGTTCACTATTATAACAAGCAGGGGCATATCATGAATGAGACAATCACGAAGCACACCGCCGGGCGGCTTTTCCTGTCGCTGATTGCCGGGTTGACGTGGCTCATCGTCACGCTGGCGTCGGCACAGGCGCAGGACGCGCTCAACCCGCAGTTCGAGGCCCTGGTCGATCGTTACCTGGTCGAGGTGAGGGGTATTGAAGGGCGTGAACCCAGCGACATGAGTGCGGAGAGCTTTGCAAAGGACCTGGCCAAACGGCGTGAGATTCTTCAGGCACTGCGCGGCATTGACCGGAAAACCCTGAATTTTGAGCAGGACATCGATTATCGATTTCTCGAGAGTCTTCTCGTTTCCAGTATCGCCGAAAGCGAGCAGGTGAAACGCTGGCAGCAGAATCCGCGCGAATACCTGGAAATCCGTAATCTTAACTATCGCCTTGACGCCGACCCGCGACCGCCCGCTATGCGCGCCGCCGAGATGGTGGATGACCTGCGGCTGCTGCAGGTGCGCATGGCCAACGGCCGGAAGAACCTGTCGGAGCACATACCGCGCTGGGTCGAGCTGACGCATCCGATGCTCGATGGGATTCAGGCGATTCTCGAGACACAGGTACCGGCGTTTGCCGAGCGTGCCCCGATGCACAGAGCGGCGCTGCTCGCCGAGAACGAGAAGACGCTCGCGGCGATCACCGATTTTCGCGATTTTCTGAACAACGAGTTGCCCGACAAGCCAACGGGAGACTGGCGCATCGGCGCCGAGCTGTTCAACACGATGCTCGAGACGAGGCAGATGTTCACGCAGACCATGGACATGCGGCGCATTGCCCGCGCCCAGGACGGCTTCATGCGCGTGCCGGATTACCACGACTGGGGCTGGCGCCAGTTCGGTATTGTCGAGAAACAGCTGGAGGTACAGGCGCGCAAGATCGATCCGGACAAGAGCTGGCTGGAAATCATCAAGGAGACCAAGCAGGACCACCCCAGCGCGGAGAATCTGGTCTTTGCGCACCATGAGGCGACGCGTCGATCACGGGAGTGGGTTATCGAGCAGGACCTGGTCTCCATCCCCTGGGATGATGACGATGCAATCATGGTCGCGGCCGCGCCCAACCAGTGGATGACCCAGTGGTGGGGCTGGGGGCCGGGCGTGCCCGCCGGCTCTGACTCGCGCAAGGCAGCATGGACGGTGATTCCGGTGAATCCCGACTGGCCCCTGGACGTTCAGGAAGCGAATCTTAGCGAGAAGGATTACAGCTTCATGTACGCCATTGCCACGCATGAAGTGTACCCGGGCCACCACCTGCAGCGGCTTTACCAGAACGAAAACCCGCGCAAGCTGCGGGTCTATGAAAGCAGCTATTCCAACCAGGCGTGGTGCTACTACATTGAATGGGAGCTGACGCCCAACTATGGTTTCTATCCACCGGAAAAGCAGGAGCTCTACACGCTGGAGATGCTGCGCCTCAAGCTGTGGCGCATGGGTCGCGTCATTATCGATTCGGGGCTGCACACCGGGCGCATGAGCTATGATGAGGCGGTGGAACTGGAGACCGACCGCATTGGTTTTGTGCGCCAGGGCGGCCAGATCAACATCGACACGATCACCGAGATTGGCGGCTATATGTCGCCGGCGACGCTCGGTTACTTCGAGTGGATGCTGCTGCGTGAGGACTATTTCAAGAAGATGCGCGAACTCGACCAGAAAGGCGAGCTGAAGGACTTCCATGATCGCGTCTACCGCATCGGCTTTCTGCCGGTCACCCTGGTGCGGGAATCACTGATGCACGAGCTGGAGCAGGAGTTCAGGCCCTAGTGGCCCACTGATATGTTGTGACCTGTCAATCGCATTCTTCCAACTTTCATGTGCTATTTTTCATGTTTTCTGCCTTTTGCAGTAAGCCCTTGGAACAGA